>NZ_CAXUPE020000016.1:0-445 GCF_964252735.1 Mesorhizobium sp. LjNodule214 | reverse complement strand
CTAGAGCAGTTCATATTTTGAGAGAATCATAGGATTCCCAAAGCAGCTGGTTTGTGATTCAAGATACTGGCTGGACGGAGGCCAGCGTCTGATGACACGAGCCCTTTCGAACGATCTTCGTGAACGTGTTGTTGAAGCCGTCGGCACCGGCGAGAGCTGCCGTGTGGTGGCGTCGCGTTTTGGCGTCGCAGTATCCTCGGTGGTGAAGTGGTCGCAGCGTTACCGCGCCACCGGCTCGGTTGCGCCGGGCAAGATGGGCGGGCACCGCAAGCGGGTTCTGGAGCCGCATCGAGCTTTCATCGTGGAGCGGATCAACCAGACCTCTGATCTGACGCTGCATCGGCTGAAGGATGAGTTGGCCGCACGCGGGGTGATGGTCTCGCACAATGCGGTCTGGATGTTCTTGAGGCGCGAGGGCCTGAGCTTCAAAAAAAACGCTATTCGC
>NZ_CAXUPE020000015.1:0-1333 GCF_964252735.1 Mesorhizobium sp. LjNodule214 | reverse complement strand
AGGTCGCGAGGCTCGTGCCCCGCCCCTTAGATCAGCAGGCCGGTGGCAAATGCGCGATCTGCGCACCTAGCTCATAATAGCCTTCTCTGATGGCCCGAAAGGGGGCGCTCCGCGCCGAAGATACGGGTAGGAACATCCCGTCGAGCGGCAGCTCCCCGCTGATATGGCGGGCGAGCTCGCGGCCGAACACTGTGCCAGGCGCGATGCCTCGTCCGTTGAAACCCGTCAGCGCGATCATGTTTTCCGCTGGCAGGTGAAGGCGAGGCAGATGGTCGTTCGTCATTCCGATCCGACCGTACCACTCGTGCTCCAACTCGACCTCACCGATTTGCGGGAAGAGCGCGCGGATACGCCGCCGCGCCCAGCTACGATGGATCGCGATTCCGGTGCCGCGGAGCGCCCCGACGCTGCCGACGATGAGGCGGCCTGCATTGTCTGTGCGAAAGGCGGTGAGCACGGTGCGGCTGTCCCACGCGCCGTGCCCCTCGGGCAGGATCGTGCGCCGGATTCTGTGGCTGAGCGGCGCAGTCGCGACATGAAAGAAGGGCAGCACCACTTGCTCCCCACGCAGCTCGGGGAGAATGCGCGATGTGTAGGTGTCGGTCGAAAGAACTGCCCACTTAGCCCGGACGCTTCCACCTTGCGTGTCGAGCCGCCAGACGCCGCCGTCACGCGCGATGTGCTCGACCGGGCTCGCCGTGAAGACGGTCGCACCGGCGGCAATCGCCGCGCCAGCCAGGCCGCGTACATAGGCGAGCGGCTGGATCGTCCCGGCACGCAGGTCGAGCAGACCTGCGGCGAAGGCCGAGGTGCCTGTCTTGTCACGAGTCTCCCCGGCATCGAGCATGTGCACCGGGGCGCCGAGCGCCTGCCACTGCCGCGCTCGCTCCGCGATCTCGGCAACGCCCTTTCTATCGGCTCCGCAGTGGATAGTGCCGGCCCGCTTCAACTCGCACTGCAAGTTGTGCTTGTCGACGATCTCGAAGACAGTGCGTGGAGAATCGCGCAGCAAATTAAGCAAACGATCGCCATAGACCGGACCGAGCGTCTCCTTGAGCGCCGAGGGCATCACCCACAGGCCCGCATTCACCAACCCGCTGCTTCGCCCGGCGGCGCCAAAACCAATTTCGGCTGCCTCGATCACAACAGCGTCCAGGCCCCGCTCGGCAAGGTGCAGCGCTGTGGACAACCCGGTGTAGCCGGCGCCGACGATCGCCACATCGGCAACGATGTTGCCTACCACCTTCTCCGTTGAAGGCGGCGGCGGAGCTGTCCGCTCCCAAAGCCCATGCGACCGTCGATCGTTCAGCATTCTTTCCGCTCCTACCGTCTC
>NZ_CAXUPE020000014.1:0-2394 GCF_964252735.1 Mesorhizobium sp. LjNodule214 | reverse complement strand
TGTGATTTTTCGTGGAATGAGGACCCTGTTTAAGGGGTGATTTTCGTCCAAACGGGACCCCTTAACGTGGGGTCATCAAGATGCCTCCGGTTTGGTCGGAGGCATTTGTGTTTTGGATGTTGGTTGTGGAGACGATTGCAAAGATACGCCGGCTGTCGCTGGTGCAGGGGAAGTCGATCAAAGCGATCTGCCGGGAGCTGAAGATCTCCCGGAAGGTGGTGCGCAAGGTTTTGCGTTCCGAGGAGACAGAGTTCCGCTACGAGCGCAAGCATCAGCCTTATCCCCGGATGGGCGCCTGGCGTGACGAGCTGGATCGGCTGCTGTCGGCGAATGCGGCCAAGTCTCAGCGGGAGCGGCTGACACTGATCCGCATCTTTGAGGAGCTTCGCGGCCTCGGCTATGACGGCAGCTACAGTTCGGTGTGGCGACATGCTCAGAGCTGGGAGGCGGATCGCGGCAGCGCCGCGGCCGAAGCCTACATTCCGTTGAGCTTTGCGCCGGGCGAGGCCTACCAGTTCGACTGGAGCCACGAGATCGTTCTACTCGACGGCGTGACGGTAACGGTGAAGGTGGCGCACATGCGGCTTTGCCACAGCCGTATGTTCTTCGTGCGGGCCTATCCGCGCGAAACGCAGGAGATGGTGTTCGACGCCCATGACCGGGCGTTCAGCTTCTTCCGCGGCGCCTGCACGCGCGGCATCTACGACAACATGAAGACGGCGGTGGACGCGATCTTCATCGGCAGGGATCGCCGCTACAACCGCCGCTTTGCGCAGATGTGCGGGCATTACCTTGTCGAGCCGGAGGCCTGCACGCCGGCGGCCGGCTGGGAGAAGGGGCAAGTCGAGAACCAGGTCGGGCTGGTGCGCGAGCGCTTCTTCACACCGAGGCTGCGCTTCAAGACGCTGGAGGATCTCAACGGCTGGCTGGCCGACAAATGCGTTGCCTATGCCAAGGCGCATCGGCATCCCGAACAGGGCGAGCGCACGGTCTGGGACGTATTCGAAGAAGAGCGCGCCAGCTTCATTCCCTATGCCGGTCGCTTCGACGGCTTCCATTGCATTCCCGCGTCGGTGTCGAAGACCTGCACGGTGCGCTTCGACAACAACAAATACTCGGTGCTGTCGAGTGCCGTCGGCCGGCCGGTCGAGATCCATGCTTATGCCGACCGGATCATTATCCGCCAGGACGGCGTGGTCGTGGGCGAGCATGCCCGCTGCTTCGGCCGCAACGAGGTCATCTACGATCCCTGGCACTACGTGCCGGTGCTGGCCCGTAAGCCGGGCGGATTGCGCAACGGCGCGCCGTTCCTTGGCTGGGTCCTGCCGTCGGCAATGGAGAAGGTGCGCCGCAAGCTCAAGGCGGTTGATGACGGCGACCGGCAGATGGTGTCGATCCTCACCTGCGTGCTGACCGACGGATTGAGCGCGGTCGAGGCCGCCTGCCAGGAAGCCATTGAGCACGGCGTCTCGTCGGCGGCGGTGATCCTCAACATCCTGGCCCGCAGCCGCGATCCGGCGCCGGGCACGATCCTTTCCATTCCACAGGCGCTGAAGCTGGCTCACGAGCCGATCGCCGACTGCGCCCGTTATGACAGCCTCAGGAGGACGAACAGCCATGGAACGCACCGAAGTACTGGAACTGATGGGGGCGTTGAAACTCTTCGGGATGCGCTCGGCCTATGACGAGATCATGGGCGTCGCCATTAAGCGGCAGCACGAACCGCCGAAGATCGTCGGCGATCTGTTGCAGGCCGAGATATCGGAGAAGCAGGCCCGCTCCATCAAGTACCAGCTCACCGTCGCCAAGCTTCCGCTGGCCAAGGATATCGAGGACTTCGATTTTGCCGGCACGCCGGTCAACGAGAGCCTGATCCGCGACCTCGCCGCCGGCGCCTTCGTCGCCGATCAGCGCAATGTCGTCCTGGTCGGCGGGACAGGCACCGGCAAGTCGCATCTGGCGATCGCCATTGCCCGTTCTCTCATCCGCAACGGCGCACGCGGGCGCTTCTTCAACGTTGTCGACCTCGTCAACAGGCTCGAGACCGAGACCCGTGCCGGCCGGCAGGGCCGCATTGCCGATCATCTTACCCGGCTCGACTTCGTCGTCTTCGATGAACTCGGCTATCTTCCGTTCGCCCAGGCCGGCGGGCAGTTGCTCTTCCATCTGGTCTCAAAGCTTTACGAACGCACCAGTGTCATCATCACCACCAATCTCGCCTTCGGGGAATGGCCAAGCGTCTTCGGCGACGCCAAGATGACAACCGCGCTGCTCGACCGCCTCACTCATCACTGCGAGATCGCCGAGACTGGCAACGAATCCTGGCGCTTCAAAAGCCGATCTCAAAGCTGAAGTCGAAAAGCCAATCAGCCGCACCCGATCAGGCTGTGCAAC
>NZ_CAXUPE020000013.1:0-3029 GCF_964252735.1 Mesorhizobium sp. LjNodule214 | reverse complement strand
AACACTTGGCGGGGCTTACCTTCGCCAACGAGCAAAAACGCGCGATCGGGCACGTCCCGCGCGCAAGCCGCCATTTCAAACATTCCTCTATGACTCTTGCCGTCGGAAAGACCCTTGATCATGCCTTCACTAGCTCGGCGCGAACAGCTCGCATTGGACGCCCGTTCGCTTTTCAAGTTCGGCCAAAAGTCGGACTCAAATCCGACTCACTTTCCGTCAGGTGCCCGACCAGCGCAAAACTCTGTGAGGGAAACCTTGCCGACATATCTAAGACGGAGTTAGACCAGTTGACGGCTCGACGTTGGCTGAATGTGCGCAGACACTCACAGCGCCCGGCAGGAGGCTGAGCTCGCTGCCGGGCCGGTGCGCCTTGGGAGGAGGCGTAGTTGCGAATCCTTTGGAAAAATTCAACCGCATTCAGGCCAGCACAAGATAACAGGATCGAGCTTGGCGACTGTAACGTATCTAATCGGCCGATTTCTGCGAATCATCCCTTCTCCACGCAGGAGATCAGCGTTGCGCGCCGAGATGTGCATGAAACCGGTGACATGCTGACCTGCGGACGCCTTCAGGGTAAAAAAGGGGAGATTGAAAAGCTGAGTCTGATGGCCGCGCTCAGGAAGCAATGAGACGGCTGCCGGGAAAGCCTGTCTTCTCGTCATCAAACGGGCAGAACCGGTAAGTCGCGCACCCTTGAGCCGCCAGCGCAAAAGCGTTCCCGACGTGGCGCCTTGGGAATGTCGATCCACGGTTAAATCCTGCGCTCCTATGGGAACCAACGCCGGATACCTGAAATGCTCAATCGCCATGAGCTGTCAATGCAGCGTTTCAGGCGACTATCCTTCAGGCAAAAGTTCCGCTGATCGCGATCGGCGAGTATGTCGCCGCCTGTGAGGCTGCTGACGTGCACAATGCCGACTATTGAGCGGAGCTCGGGCGACCCTCGGAGGCATGAGCGGTGAAAACGATTTGGTTATGCGACACTTACCGACCTCCGCCACGCAAGGTTCGCACCGTCCATGCTCCCGTGGGGGCGGCCAACTGAATTATTCATTCCGGAAGGGAACCGCAACGCCGGATCGCCGAGGACGGTCTCAGGACAGGTGATGGCGACGACGAGAACCTCGAGCGTTGTCGAAGGTAAAAGATACGCAGCACGAAGATCCTCATTCGTCCATTTCAGCGACCCTGGCTCATCCGGTGTTTCGCTCGATCCTTGCTCACAGACGATCTTGACCGAGATGCCGCTTGGATAGACGTTCGGCATGAAGAACCTTCCGGGCCGAGGCTAATGTCACCAAATATGGCCGGCGTCCTGATGTCTCGGCGATCTCGAAATGCACTAGAACTTAGAATCAGGCGATGCGCCTACTGTAAGAAACGAGCCCCGAAATAGTCGCCGGTCCGGTGCCTGCCCGCTGCCGTGCTACCTTACTCGCCCGATCTGGGAAACAGATATTTCGATCTCAGGCGCTACTCAGAAAGTAAGCAGCCAAGCCGGACCACCCTTCACTTTCTTGAGCAAAAATGAAAGCTCTTCTTCGCATTGTTGTTGACCCTCAGTTGCGAGCTGTGCGGCGTTCAGAGAGTAGATCGGCATCAGCTTTTTAGCCGTGCCTTCGCTCACACTTGCGATGAAGGTACCACTGTCGGCGCTTTACAGTTGCAAAGATTTTGTAAACTTGGGTGAAAGATCTGTTGCACATTTTGGTTGTCGCGGTGTGGCACGGAGCGTCTCGAGCCATGTGCGAAGCCGGGCGTTGTTACGATCCGGAAGCTCGCCGGCGCGATCGATGAGCTGCTGAGCGGTCCGTAGATCCGGACGCAGGGCGGTCTTGGATTAACTTCGGCGGCGCGGCTTCATCGTAACAGGAGAGCAATCGATAAAGTCATTTTCTGCCATCCACTCGAACAGCCGCCGGCGACACCGACACGGTGGTTGGAGCTTCACGGTCGCATGCGCGGACGGCTCAAGAAAGAAGCATCGAGGAGCGCCGGGGTGATGTCGGTCATACTCGGGACACCTTGAACGTTCAGATACCCCGTCGAGCATCCGCAGCGCCTTGTCTTCGACGTTGTAGCACCGGTTGAGCGCGCGCTTGTGGCGAACGAAAGCGACGATGTGGGGCGCGATCGGGCTTGAAGGCTCGGGAAGACGGGTTCTCATTGCAGATCCTCCCCATCCGTCACTTCACGCAAGCCATCGACATGGACCTTGGCGTAGATCATGGTTGAGGAAGCGGCTTGATGTCCGACATAGTCGCCGCGAAATCCCGTGTCCAGCAGGCGCTGGACGCAGGCTTGAAGAGTGTCTGATCCCGGACGGCTAACCGGAATTCCGCGCGATGAAGATACTTTCTGGCAGTGGCCGACACCGCAGAGTGTTGGACACGTTGCGCCAAGTGGACGCGTCGATCAGGGACCCGCGAGCCATTCGAGAAGTTTTGGCTCGCTCTGCCAGACTGGCTTTCGGGGAGGTCCACCGAAGAAGCAGCAAGCACCTGACAAGCCTGATGACCCCGATGACCTTGGAGGTTGCCGTGCTACCCGAGAATCCATGACGCTCTTTTTGGGGGTCGCGTTGCAAAATCTCGTTTGGCCGAATGACAGGCCACCACGGACCCAATTCAGGCAGCGATTGCTTCGAATTTTTCAGTGTCGGAGCCGGATTGAAGTCAAACGGCCTGGCCGCCTATCGCCTTTCGTTATTCGCCAGCGTGGCGCTTGCTGCCATGAAGGGCTTTAGACCCCGGCATAGGCCGGACGTGCAGTTGATACAGTGCGGCGATAGTCCTGCTCAATGCGCCTGGCATCCAAACGACGCATATCGATTCCCGTGCGGTCGCTGGCTTGCATCAACATCGAACCTCGTCGAGCGCTCCCTCAACAAGCTGAAGCATCTCCCAGTTAGTGCAACGCAATACGAAATGTCTTCTGCGATGGAGCAGGCGCGCGGGATTGGGGGCGACGGCTGGATTACACGTTACCTACC
Source organism: Mesorhizobium sp. LjNodule214 (assembly GCF_964252735.1). Classification (NCBI taxonomy): domain Bacteria; kingdom Pseudomonadati; phylum Pseudomonadota; class Alphaproteobacteria; order Hyphomicrobiales; family Phyllobacteriaceae; genus Mesorhizobium; species Mesorhizobium sp. LjNodule214. The sequence goes on along the minus strand of NZ_CAXUPE020000013.1, from coordinate 37 downwards.
TGCACATTGTGCAAATTCCGCGTAGTGGCGCCTGCCG
>NZ_CAXUPE020000012.1:0-3601 GCF_964252735.1 Mesorhizobium sp. LjNodule214 | reverse complement strand
GCGCCAGGCATCGAAGTCCTCCAGTTTACCCGATATCCGAACCGAGCCGGTCAAAAAAGAGCCGCGCTTTCGCTCTTGGTAAGTCATTAGGGGAGACTCATTTGCGCATTTCGGGCCTGCAAAGCATTAGCTAGGCCTAAGTAATCTCGGGCCTAAGTAACATTAGCCGCTTGTGAGCCGAACTCAGCTATTCCAGAGCCGACGCCCCGAACGGCAACATCGACCGCGGCTCCGATGCCAGTCGTGATCGCACGGGTGGTCAAAAGGGCGGGTCGGCGGTTTGAGAACCTATTAGAGGTGGCAGCTCACCCTTGATTACAGCATCAGAAGCTGGCCGTGGCCGACTATAGGCTTTCCATATTGCGCGAGCCTCAATGCGTCCCACAGCATAGCCTGGTTTGCAGTTATCACTGGCTTGCCGAGGCGGGCCTCCAGGCGATCGATTATGCTAGAAGTCCGAAGGAGGGTACACGGGATGAAAAGAGCCTCAGCCTCTGAGGAATTGAACGAGCAAGAGGCCTCGAAGATACTTTCCGGGGAGAGTCCGGCGATGTCGGAATCGCTTTTGCAGTGGAATGAAGCAGACGCGCAGACTGAAATACCCGACCTGCTGAGGGCCTCAGTGACAACAGCGCCTACCTGGTCGATATAAGGTGTGAGCATTGCGATGCGTTTTACGCCGAGCCTGTCGAAGGCGCGCAAAGCTCCTGTCATCGGGGAGGTTAAGGAAGCCCCCGGTCGGGTTCTCTGTAGCTCATCTTCCAGCCTTTTCTGCGAAATAATGGCTGATCCCGATGTGCAGGCGTAGGCGAATACTTTGACCACGCCTGGCGGGTCGAATAGGTCCCCAGCGTTAGCGATCTCATCAACATGGCGGTAGAGGTTTTCGACCGTACTGGGCTCGTGATGCTTCATCCGAGCGGCCGCGAAGCCGATGCTGTCATCATGCATCATTCTGCGCAATTCAAGCTCTGTAATGACGTCGTTGGACGGGGTTATCAATCCGATGACGGTCTCACTCGTCACAGCAGGATATGAAGGCTCCACGTGAGTGGTGTAGAACGCAGTCTGACTAGGCATCTGATCAAAGTTCCCCGTGCGTACGATCCGGTTCCGGATCCAACTCATACTTTCCGATACGTCATCACTGGTTTACAGGGCGGCACCAAAAAACTTTCGCAGAGCGGCTGCGGCTGAACAGCTGTGCTAGAGGCAGTTGCCCGCCCCTAGCATGCAACAAGTTTTCAGCGATGAGTGCAGACCCATTCTGTTGTTGTATCGCCTGGCAACGCCTTCTCGTCGTAACCATCCTCTGCCGCGGCCTTCATCATCTCGGGCGTTCCAAGATAGCGTTTCAGTTCGGCGTTGAATTTTGTCACGAAATCCTTATCTGAGTTCCTGAAACCAATACCGATCCAAGCGGACGACTCCTCAGGCATCAAGGCGGGATCGGTGGCCTCTACCTTTCCTCCAGACTTTTTCGCGATATCCTGGACGACTGTATAAGACGTCACTCCAGCCGCCGCCCGACCAGCGATAACCGCCGCAAGAATTTCGGTGCCCCCTGGAACCTCCATAATTTGCGATGCGGGCAGGCCCTGCTTCTTAGCGATCTCGATGCCGGCATAGCCTGCCCCAGTCACCATTGTCGCACTCTTCGTCACTAAATCTTTATAAGTAGTGATCTGTTCCGGATTTCCGGATTTCACCATAAAAACGTCTGTTTCTTTTGAAACAGGCTCTGAGAATGTTATGTTATCGCATCTCTTCTTATTTATATACATGCCGCCTGAAATTAGATCTAGCCGGCCGGCCTCCAGCCCCGGGATCAGCCCGCCCCAATCGGTCACCACAGGCTCGATATTGGTGTAACCCATTGAGCGAAGGACCCCTTCGGCGATAGCGTTTACGTACCCCTGAGGCTTGTTGCCCTCACCAGGATATGCCTGTGGCGGCTCAGATGCAAAGCCGAGACGAATTGTCTTGCCGCTTGCTACGCGATCAGCGAGCTCACCCGTGTAAGCGGGCGCCGTTAGACCCACGACGAGCCCAATGCTCAGAAAAACCTTGATCATACGTTTCATTTTGTTCCCCTTTCTTCTTCTGTTGAGCGCGCGCCTCTCGGCGGCGACGGGCGTCTTCCTAACACTTCGAGCAAGAAACGCTTGCATCAGGTATGATAGGGCATTTTGAGTGCTCCTTTTGGCGAAAAACGCAAAGCTTGGGCGTTGCAGCTGCAAAAAGTTCCTCTCAAGCGCAGAGATCCTGCGCCCGCAAGCACCCATCGACAGGAAAGACTTAATACGGCTGAGTGGATCGCTGGAACGTTGCGGAAGCCGCAAAGGGCATCTTCGCAAGGCGAGAAGACCTGAGCTCAGGCGGCATTTTCGTGTCCCCGATGCCTTTAGCCGCGCAGGAGAACAATCTCTGGATCTTGATCCTGAAGGCGGTGGTCCAGGAGGTACGCATACGACGAAGGCCGCATGATTGGCACGCGCGTGTGCGCGCGGCGGGCTCTATGATGACGTTGCGTGAGGTCAGGCGGCCTGCTGATCGGCGGGCTTTTCGGCTTCGCGCAGGCGCTTCCATTCCCAGGGCAGTAGTTCGTGCAGACGCGAGGCGGGAAGATCGGCAATGCGGACCAGGACATCGGCGAGCCAGGCTTTCGGGTCGACGTCGTTGAGGCGTGCCGTGGTGATGAGGGTAAGCATAACGGCGGCGCGGTCGGCGCCGTGTTGGGAACCGGCGAAGGTCCAGTTGCGCCTTCCCAGAGCAATACCGCGCAGCGCTCTTTCGGCCGCGTTGTTGCTGAGGCAGATTCTGCCGTCGTCGATGAAGCGGGCGAAGTCGGCCCAGCGCCTGAGCATGTAGTTGATTGGCTTCAGGACTTCGGAAGAGCGCGAGAGGGTATCGCGCTCGCGAAGGCGATCGGTGGGGTTTCGCACAGCGGGTTGGATCTGCCCAATCGCCCTTCCTGGGCTTGTTTCATCCAGATGAACAAGTGGTTCGCGTTCATGTCGTGACGTCGCGCCACAAACGACACCGGATCACCGGACTCCTGCACCTCACGCACGATCGCCAGCTTCTGCTCGACCGTCCAGGAGCGGCGCGTCCGCTGTCGGCCCGCACCCGGATCCGGCGGCAGCGGCACAGCCGCAGGCGTGCTCGCTTCCACCGTCGACGGCTGCTCCATAGCCAGATACTTCATTCGCCAAGCGTCCACTTAAATCTAAGCGGACACTAATGCCTCAAGGTAGGCGTCAGTAGGCGGCCTTCGTCGCATGCGTAATCCAGGAGCAATGCTCTTGTAGGCCTCCTGTTGGCCTGGCCGATGCCTCTGCGGCCGTCGATGCATCTGCGCGCCGGTCAACACCGCTCGACGCATCGGTGTCTCACGGAAAGATTTGGGCGGCTGACGTTACGGTATCGTGGCTACCTGCCGGCACAGGACCCATCGCGGGATGATGTCGGACCCCACCCCGGCCGCAATCAACGTATTGAGGGTAGCCCACAGCAGGATCTCCCACGTAAAGTCCCAGCGCTCGAATGTCATGCCCTTCCAAGCCTCCGGGCAACCAAGCGTTCCGCCCAGCGCATCGTT
>NZ_CAXUPE020000011.1:0-10220 GCF_964252735.1 Mesorhizobium sp. LjNodule214 | reverse complement strand
GATCTCTATATAAACAACGCTTATACTCCGGATAACCCAGTTGCTCGACAGCTTGCCGATACCTGCGAACCCGGCGGCAGCTAGAGCGACAAGCGTAGCAAGCAAGAATTGGGCGCATGTGACCAAGGTCCCCTGTAAGAGCGCCTGGCCATAGCTTTGAAGAAACTCCAAGATTGACATTCGCCATCCTGCGTCAGACACGGCCGGGAGGCAAGCCTCCGGCCGTGTCTGCGCGGTCAGCGGTTGGCGCAAACCCACTCCGCACTCTTGTCATTTGGCAGCAGCTTTGCGTCGTAGCCATAAGGCTCGACAGCCTTCATCATCTCGGGAGTACCGATGTACTTTTTCTGAGCCTCGTTGAACTTCTCCACAAAGTCCTTGTCTGACCCTCGGAAGGCTATGCTCACCCAGTTTTGAGTTGATTCCGGCATTGCATCCGGGTCTGTCACCTCAAGTTTTCCACCCGATTTTCCAGCCACAGAGCGAGACAAGAGGTATCCCGATGCCCCGGCATCTGCTCGTCCCGCCTCGACCGCTGCAAGAATTTCCGTCTGTCCCGGCACTTGCATGATCTGAGCTTCCGGAACACCTGCCTTTTTCGCTTGCTCTATATTGCTATATCCTATGCCAGTCACCATAGTCGCGCTCTTGGCAGCAATATCTCCATAATTGTGCAGCCCTTTAGGGTTGCCAGCTTTGACGATAAGCGCGTCTGTCACTTTCGCCAAAGGCTCGGAGAACGTAACGCTTTGGCACCTTGATTTAAGGATGTAGAGACCCCCCGTAGCCATATCAAACCGTCCAGACTGCAGTCCCGGTATAAGTCCGCCCCAATCTGTCACGACGGTCTCTACGTTTTCGTAACCCATCTGCTTAAGCACGCCGAGAGCAATCGCGTTTACGAATCCTACCGGGTGACCATTACTGTCCGGAAAGGCGAACGGCTCTTCGTTCGCGAACCCGATGCGGATCGACTTGCCGCTGGTGATGCGGTCGGTCAATTCTCCTGCGTGGACCTGTAACGTGGCAGCCGCGACGGCGAGGCCGAAGCCAGCCGCAATGTATGAAAGTCTGTTTTTCATTTCTCGTTCCCTTCTTGTTTCGTTGAATTATCGAGCAACGCCCGAGATGGACGTTTCAAGCTTTGTAGAAGCGTTTTTTGCAGAAGCTGATCTCCTATTTGGTTGAGTATACAAACCGGTGTCGAGCGATTGCGCACGCTGCGGGCCCGCCAAGCGTTTCTTGCCCAAGGTCAATGGGCGCAAATCATCAGTCGATGACGACCAAGCGGCGCTCCACATCGCAGAAGCGCTGGCCACCTTTCGCTGTGACCACGAACGGTTCTGAGACCGCTGCGCCAAAATCGTCGAGCCACACTCCGGACTGGAAGTGGAAGCACATTCCCTCCTGCAATTGCGTTGTTTCACCCGCGCGAATGCTGATAGTGCGTTCGCCCCAGTCCGGCGGGTAACCAACACCGATCGAGTAGCCGACGCGGCTGTCTTTGCTGTAGCCATTCCGTTTCAGTATACGTTGGAACACGGCGGCTACCTCTTCGACGGCAACGCCCGGCTTGGCCGCTTCGAGTGCGAGATCGCCTCCCTCAACGATCACGGATGCTAGACGCGAGATTTCTTGTGGCGGCTGCCCGACGTGAATCGTGCGGGTGAGCGGCGTGTTGTAGTGGCGGCGTGCCGCGCCAAGCTCCATCACCACTAGGGCTGACTCGGGGATCGCCTGGCCGGTCCATGTGAGGTGGCAAGTGCTTGTCCCCTCACCAATTTGGATTAGTGGACACAGACCAGTGTAGTCGCCGAACTTGCCCTCGCCTAAAATCTGATTGCGGTAAATATCCCCTACGACCTCATGGTCGCGTACCCCGGGCTTGAGCTTCGCAATCGCCTCCCGCATTGTTCTGCTGATGATGCGGCCCGCTTCTCGCATATAGACAAGCTCGGCTTCTGACTTGACGAGCCTCGCCCAGTTTACAAGCTCCCGACAGTCCGAGATCTTCGCATTGGGCAGGCCTCTAACGAGGTGCTGATGGGCCCGCGCGGTGTAGTAGTGCGTGTCGAGCTCGACGCCGATGCGGTCGAAACCCCAGCCCTTGGAATTGATGAGCCTGCACAAATCATCGAAAGGATGATTTTCCGGATGGTGAACCAAAGCCTCCGAGAATCCGACGATGTTGTCGGCCGGCAGGTTCGTTGTAACAGTAGCCGACTTTGCGTCGATCGGGCGCCCGAACCAAAGAGGCATATCCTCGTTGACATGGATTAACACTGCCTGCGGCGTGTAGAAGGACCAACTGTCGTAGCCGGTAAGCCAGTACATATTGGCTGGATCCTGGCAGATGAGGAGATCCAGACCAGCTTTTTGCATCCGCTTCTTGGTGTCCTGGACGCGTCGGTCGAACTCCTCACGCAGAAAAGGTTTTTGGTAGCTCATGCATAGGATCCTTCTCGAAATTGAGCATGTGCCCTCTTGAGTTCGCCCCAGGGTGCGGCCAAGGGCAACCGCAGGCGACGCCCGGAAATCTTGATGCCCATTCTCACTCTGGCATCCCTTACTTCCCAGTTTTGCTTGTGTTGCGGGAGCTCAGGCGAGCATTTGTCTCAAGTCATTCTCAGTCAAATGCAGTGTTTATATCGGCATCATCTCGCTTCGAGATGCCGGGGCCCCGCACATGAAATTGTGCGTTGAAGAATGCCGCTGGATTCGATTAAGGGCGCCCAAAACACCGGAATATGGACCATCTGGACCCCGATCGTGCACATATGGAATTCCTCTTCGGCTTGGGCGCCGAGCTGATGTCAGGGCGAAAAATCAGGTTATAATCAGAGACACGTTGGGCGCTGGGCACCGGCGCATTCTGTTACGACAATCATGGCGGCGCGCGACAGCTTGTATGTCGGGGCACTGCTGCCCGCCGGCCCGATAAGCCTCCTCACCGTCGACGCGTTGTGATGTTTTCACCCCTGTCCGCACGTGCTGGCTCCGGTGGAGGAAAAGCCCTTGCCCTGGCGGAGTCAGGAGGCCCTTCTCGAGCCACAGCGCTTACCAGGCGAAGACAATGGCCGAGGTCGCTCAACTTGTTCAATCTCCCCCCTGCCGTCGCTGGGTGTCCCGATCTACGCGCAAAGGGAAGATGCCCGAGATCACGATGTCCTTCGGCCAGCCAGGTGTCGCCAGGTGCTGCACTTTGATGTGTATGTCCGCCTGAGAGATCTTGCATCCTTAACCGGACGTTCCCTTGATCCGGTCGTTCGACGCCCCACCATGGTTCTACTAATCCTCCAGGCTCCGCGCGGTGAATAGAGCACTACCTTCGCCTCGCCGCTTATCACGGTCGCAATCTCGGGTGCCGATCTCGGCGCGTTCCCGCTACAGAGTCACCATCACGATCATTCTGATGCGTCGGTCGGTGACCCTTCCAGTAATGGTCACATTCCCGTAGTGCGTTCTGCTGGAGCAACGCTGCATTAGACCACCTGACGGCGCAGAAATACTGCGGCCATGGTATGCAGATCAGCGGAAATCAGAGCATATCTGACAATAATTTATTGGCCACAATTAGTCCGCCTTAGCCCCTTCGCCCAAGCTCCAACAGGTTTCAAATGGCCAGCAAACTACCATCGCATGTCGAATACGTTGTCATCGGAGGCGGCATTATCGGCCTCTCGATAGCCTATCACCTGACACGTCTCGGCCACCGGGACGTTCTGCTTCTGGAGCGCGACCAACTGACATGCGGCACGACCTGGCATGCTGCGGGCCTCGTAACGCAACTCCGCGCCAACGAAACCATGGCCAAGCTCGCCCAATACTCTGCGGATCTGTTCAGGGACCTAGAAAATCTAACCGGTCAGGCAACTGGTTTTCGGCAAACCGGCTCCATCACTGTCGCCGCGACCCAGGACCGCCTTGAAGAGCTTAAGCGCGGGTCTTCGATGGGCCGCTCGTTTGGCCTGGACGTGGAGATGATAAGCGCTGCGGAAGCCCAACGCCGCGTTCCAATGCTTAATGTCAGTGATGTCCTTGGGGCGGCATGGATCGCTTCCGACGGGATGACCAACGCTATCGATACTGCCCGTGCTTTCGCAACTGGGGCGCGGCAGGGTGGAGCAACGATCCTTGAGCGGACACCTGTCACACGCATCCTCGTCGAGAAGGGCCGTTTTGTCGGCGTGGAAACCAGTCAAGGAACGGTCCGTGCTGAACACGCGGTCATCTGCACCGGCCTGTGGACGCGGAATGTGGCTGCTGAACTTAACTGGTCGGTGCCGTTGCAGGCCGCCGAGCATTTCTATGTTGTCACCGAGGCAATTTCCGACCTGCCCCATGATCTGCCGACGATCCGCGATATGGACGCGCGGGTCTATGCAAAAGCCGACGCCGGCAAACTGCTCGTGGGCTTCTTCGAGGCCAATGGCAAACCTTGGGGCATGAATGGCATACCGCAGGATTTCAGTTTCGATTCGTTGCCCGAAGATTTCGACCACATCGAACCATATCTCTCTGCGGCCATCGAGCGCATGCCTATCCTGGCAAATGTCGGCCTTCAGCTGAATTTCAATGGCCCTGAGAGCTTCACGCCTGATAACCGGTTCCACCTCGGGCCATCACCTGAAATTCAAGGTCTGTATGTCGCCTCTGGATTCAATTCCTGCGGTATCGAATCCTCGGGTGGTGCGGGCAAGGTCATGGCAGAATGGATGTCGACAGGATTGCCGGCGGGAGACTGCTGGGAAATGGACGTCCGTCGATCAATGCCCTTCCAGCGGAACAGGCGGTATCTGTACGACCGCACGGTGGAGGCGGTAGGCAACCTCTGGGCACTTCATCTGCCGCATAAGTCAGCGAAGACGGCACGCAACGTTCGCGTGTCCCCCCTGCACGGCCGCCTGTCCGCAGTCGGCGCGAATTTCGGTGAAAGCGCCGGTTGGGAACGCGTTCAATGGTTTGGTGCGCCTGGATCACCGAATGAAAATCATGCAACGTTTGGCCGGGACGAATGGTTCGAGCGAAGTGGCGCGGAGCATACGGCCACCCGCTCCAGTGTCTCTCTGTTCGACCAAACCTCCTTCGCGCACCTTCTGGTGCAGGGGTCGGATGCCCTTGCGCTGCTACAGCGCTTGTCCACGAACGACGTGAACGTCGCCGTCGGCCGCGTTGTCTATACGCCTTGGCTGAACGAGCGAGGCGGTATGGAGTCCGACGTCACGATCGCGCGCATCAGTGACGAGGAATTTCTTGTCGTGACAGCGGCCGTCCAACGCACCCGTGATCTCGCCTGGCTGCGCTTGCATGCCAAGGGAGCTGGCCACGTCTCAGTTGCCGACGTCTCATCCGGTTACACGACTCTTTCGGTGATGGGTCCGCGATCGCGTGAATTACTGGAGCGCGTCAGCCCTGCGGATTTTTCCAACGAGGCATTTCCCTTCGCAACGGCTCGTGAAATCGAGGTCGGGTATAGCCTCGCACTCGCATTCCGGATGACCTTTGTCGGCGAGTTGGGCTGGGAACTTCACATCCCGACCGAACAGACGCTAGGGGTCTATGACGCCCTGGTGGCCGCCGGTGCCGATCTCGGCCTACGCCACGCCGGATATGTCGCTCTCAACACGCTTCGCCTGGAAGCGGGCTACCGTGACTGGGGTGCAGATGTCGGTGATGAGGACACGCCGTTGGAATCGGGACTGGGCTTCACGGTTGCGTGGGATAAACGTGAGGATTTCATCGGACGCGCTGCACTGGAGGCCCAGCGGGGCAAACCCTTGCGCCGACGGCTGGTCCAACTCGCTGCCCCGGATGCCAAATCGTTGATGTTCGGGACCGAGCCTGTCTGGCGTAACGGCAGCCTTGTCGGATACCTTCGCTCGGCTGGATTTGGCCATACTGTCGGTTGTGGCCTCGGCATGGGGTATCTCAGGGCAGAAGCCGGGGTGACGGCTGATTGGCTGTCCGAAGGGTCATTCGAAATCGAGATCGCTGGCAAGCGCTATTCCGCCATAGCTTCTCTGCGGCCATTCTATGACGCCGGACGCAGCCGCGTGAAAGGCGAGCGGCGCTCCGCGGAGGAGCTGGTCACCAAAGAGCTCCTCAAGGCCTGAGACTAGACTACGCAATCTTGGACGACCGAGCTGCGCTTCTGGTCGAGGGCGCGCATTGCATCGGGTCGCGGGATAAAGATGCCCACACGTGCCTCTCGGCAAGGATGTTGTTGTGCTACAGGCCAGCTTAATGCTGGCCTCGCTGGCATCGGATCCTGATAGGCCGAATAGAAACGACGCACATTATCGCAAAGGACTCAACAGCCTCAGCTAGAGGGGAACGGTACTGTGCTCTGGCTTGCATAGGTCGAACGGTAGTCTACCGGCCTTATCGCACGCTGACCATGCTCGGCCAGGTGCGTGGAGCAAACTGGCTACTTCTCTTGAATTTGTACAGCACAAGATGCCGGATTGTCATGTCTCGCGATGCGCGGCTAGTAAGCTAGCAACGCTGCGTACCTATCCCAATGGGCGCGCGGGATACGGGATTATGCAGCGTTATTAGGCCAAGCCGCCTTCCACCAAGTTTACCCAGTAGCCGATCCCGTAAGGGATTGCATTGTCATCAAAATCGTAGGTCGGATTGTGCAGGCCCGCGGTAGGTCCGTTGCCGAGGAATAGGAACGCGCCAGGTCGCGCCTGCAACATGTAAGAGAAGTCCTCCGAGACCATCACCGGCTTGACCTGTTCGTTGACCGCCTCTCGCCCGACAAGAGCCCGCGCGGCTGCGGCTGCCAATTCGGTCGCCGCTGTATGGTTGAACGTCAACGGCTCGAGACGCCGGTGTCGATATTCCACTTTAGCCCCGAAAGCTGCCGCGATATTTTCAGCGCAGACCTTGATTTGTTTTTCCGCAAAATCACGTAATGCCGGCGATAGGCTCCTAACCGTTCCGCCCAGCGTCACAGAGTCTGGTATGATGTGGTAGGATTCACTACCGGTGAACTTCGGCACGGACACAACGAGCGCTTCCGTCGGATCGAGGTTTCGGGAAACCAAGGTCTGGAGCGCCGTGATGATCTGTGCTCCGACTACCACCGGATCTATGGTAAAATGAGGCGTTGCAGCGTGTCCGCCCCGGCCCGTGACAATGATGTCAAACTCGTCGAGTGCCGCCATAATCGATCCGTCGCGAATACCGAACCTGCCCACGTCAATGCCTGGCATGTTGTGCATACCGAAGACTTGGGAGATATTGAACCTGTCCATCAAGCCTTCTTGTACCATTCGGCCGGCGCCCTGCCCGTCTTCCTCTGCGGGCTGGAAAATGAGCGCCACCGAACCTTTGAAGTTCCGAGTGGCGGAGAGATGCTTAGCGGCACCCAGCAGCATGGCGGTGTGGCCGTCATGACCGCAGGCGTGCATCTTCCCCTCGATCTGCGAAGTCCAGGGCTTGCCGGTAGCCTCGACGATCGGCAGTGCGTCCATATCCGCACGCAGGCCAATCGTCGGTCCGTCCCCGCCTGCACCTTGGATTACCGCGACGACACCGGTCTCGGCGATGCCCGTCTCGATATGGTTTATCCCGAAGGAAGCAAGTTTTTCGGCGACGAAGCGGGCGGTGTTGTGCACGTTGTATCCGAGTTCCGGATTCTGGTGGAGGTGATGGCGCCAAGCGATAGCCTCACCATGAATATCCCGGAAATCATCGACGCTGCGCATTCTTGTCTCCTGCACCAAAATGAGCAGACCCGTGCCTCGGGTCTGCCAGCTCGAACCACATCTGCGCCGCCGGCTCTCAGGGGCACCCTAGATGCGCGGTTCCGCGTATTTTGTTCTATCGCTGGAAAGCTTCCAGGGATGAACCTCTACAGTCAAATGCATTGTGTGTATCGACCCCATCTCGCTTCGAGATGAGGCAAAATCCCCTCGTTCGCAAAGGACCTCTAGATTATCGGCGGTCGGCTAGTCGTCTTGGTTATTCGGCAAGGTTCCCTGAACTGACCGAGGTACCCCGCGGCGGGTTGAACTTGCAGAACCTCCTTGACAAAACGTCACCTTCATTGCCGCCCCCGTTCACGAAGTATGGCGTCAGACAGTTTCTCGGCAACCATAATCGTTGGGATGTTGGTATTTGCTCGCGGGCAGAATGGCATCACCGAAGCATCGGCGACTCTTAAACCCGATAGTCCATGAACGCGCCCGGTTGGATCGGTCACGCTGTTTGGATCACGAGCAGATCCCATTCTGCAAGTTGAAGTGGGATGAAAGTTTCCAAAAACGTTTTGTCGTACGAAGCTATCAAGAAGCTCCTCACTATTTAGAAGGTCCGAGATGCTGCGACCATCAGTGATTGCAAACCTGATCAGGCTTCGCCGAAGCGAAGAGGAACCATCCATAAGGGCTGCGAGAAAAGAGGTGAGACCGTAGTTCAAACGGTTGTACTTGCCGATTCGCTTTGCTCGTCCAGTCCAGGTGGAAGGAAAGGGGTCAAGGGCCGTATCCGCCAAGGCCTTATGATTAACCAGTCTCGCAACGAATCGAAATGCGTTTTTCAACCGCTCAGCGTCGCGTTGATCACTCAACATATCGAAATTCACTTCTGGCTCAACGAGGTGAGACGAACTCTTGAGCGAGACAGTTCCTGTCGAATAGACACGATTAACCCAGAAATTCAGCGTCCCTAAACGTTTGCCAACGGGATGCCACGCAGATTTCGCAAGAACTGAGATGGCCATATCGGTAGGCGGGCAACCGTCGTGACCGGAAGAATACCGGGCATGCATCTGGATATATCCGGTCGCGGTCGGCGACATCCGATCCTCCGGTCTCAAGTAAGCCGATATGGCGACCCCGGCATGCTCCTGGAGATTTTTTCCAACCCCTTCAACATTTGCGACAACTTGAATGCCGACCTCTGATAACACTCTTCCCGGACCAATACCGGATCGCATTAGTATCGCAGGCGAATGAATAGCGCCCGCACATAGAACAACCTCTGGGGCGCTATAAGATTGGTGACCGGCCTTACTCTCAGTATCGACGCCCGTTATTTGTCGACCTGAAAAGGCGAGTTTTATGACCGCAGTCTCTGACAAAATTCTGAGATTCGGCCGAGCACGGACACTCTCTGGCAAATAGGCCATCGCGGCTGATACGCGGCGACGGTTGAGGTTTGTGAGTGGAACAACTGAGTGGCCATCGCGGAACTCACCGTTAAAGTCTGGCCGAAAGGGTATATTTTCATCCTCTAGAGCCGTCGAGACGGCATTGACGAATCCTGACCACTCTCTTTTGTCGGCGCGGCTAATCGGCAGCGGCCCGCTATTGCCATGGAAGTGATCGCGAAAATCCAGATCGCATTCGAGTCGGCGGAAATATGGCAATACGCCTTCCCAGTCCCAACCCGTTGCCCCGGTGCACGCCCACTCATCATAGTCGGCGGGGCCACCCCGGTTGGCGACCTGAGCGTTGATACTGGAGCCTCCCCCAATGACCCGAGCTTGCTCGTAGTGCACGCGGTTGCCATTTCGGGCGACGGCTGCAGTAAGCGATGGCCATTGATATCGCTGATTGTAGTAAGCGCGCGTGGGGTTGCCGTCGAGAATATCGTCAGGAATTTCGTTCGGGGGGAAGTCAGGCCCAGCCTCGATGAGCAACACCCGACTGCCATTGGCCGACAACCTGTTCGCCATGACGCATCCAGATGAGCCGCCACCTACAATTATATAGTCAAAGAGCAACTATTCCTCCCCATCCTGTGGCTGCAGGCTAGCACAATGTTGAAGCGAAGATCTGCGAATGAAACCGCCTTTCGGCGCGAAAGCGGCGATTGTTTGCAAATTCCGCAGAAACACGCTGAACTACCCACGAAGGGAGCCAATTCCCTCCGCTTGAAGGCGTTAACGAAGTCTGTCAGACGCCATGCGGGAAGAGTTTCGATCCGCCCGATGAGCGGCAGGAAATCCGGTGCGTCGTCTTTTAACTCTTTCCACCCATTTCGGGTCTTCGCATTTCGTCAACTGCTGCTGGTGGAACTCAAGCCGATGCAGTGGCCCGCCTTTCGCCAATGCTGTCTCGAGGCCGCGGCAACTCCTAGCAGTGCTGACGCGTGCCTTTGAAAGCGCGGTGGACGGCTGCGCATACGTCGGGCAACCGACGGCAGAGCGAGTGCATTTTCCGGATAAACCAGCCCGCTAACAAGACCATGTTAAAGGTTCATGCCCC
>NZ_CAXUPE020000010.1:0-11643 GCF_964252735.1 Mesorhizobium sp. LjNodule214 | reverse complement strand
TGGTCGCCGCTGGTGCCGTCGCTGATCAGCAGGTCGCTGCCGGAGACCCTGAAAATCACGTTGGCGGCGGTCTGCCCGGCGCCAAGCACCAGGGTGTCGGCACCACTGCTTTCGTTGACAGTGTCGCTGCCGTCGCCCGAATTGAACATATAGTAGTCGCTGCCAGTGCCGCCGTTGAGGACGTCGTTGCCGGCGGCACCGGTCAGCATGTCATTGCCGGCGCTGCCATTGAGCGTGTCGTCTCCGGCGCCACCCACCAGTGTGTGGGCCGTGGCGGCAGCAATGCTTCCTGCAAACTCCGCAAGTGTCTCGTCACCAGCAATCTGAAACGCATTCGTAATCGCCAAAGCGAAGGCAAAATTATCGCCTTGGAAAGAATCAATGCGAATTCCCTCCAGGTACGGGACAAGCGTCGAGATTGCGCTTACTTTTCCGGCAAAATCTTCAGGCAACAGCAGGGAGGCTAGCAAAGCAACCCCATCCACGGTGCCCCCGACGCTATCCGAATTCATGTCGTAGTTGAGCGTTCCGAGCGCTAGCCAGGGCGTGTCGATCAGATCGGCAGTGCTTGCCCCAAGATTGAAATTGGCTACAGCCAGCTGAGCAACAAAATGGGTCAGCATTGACCCGACAAGATCCTGATAAAGAGCTTCCAACTCCGCGGTAGCGTTTGGGCCGGGATTCGGGGTCCCTGCATTGGCTCCAGCGAGCTGTTGATACTGGATGCCATAAAATGCTTCAAGAACAGCGAGATGCTGCGCATCCATGTAGGCGCCACGAGAATCGGGGCTAACGTCCGTCGTACCGGTCCATTCGGCCAGTATCGTTTCGAATGCCGAACGAAACGAACCGGGATCCAATTCGGCCCCGTTGATGACAAGATCCTTGACCGCTTCGCGCAGTTGAACGTCCATCGACATTGCATACTGGAGATCCGCAACATTGCCCCAGCCTCTCAAGTCGGGCAGAAGCGCAGCATCGGGATCGACAGAAAAACCGTCATCGACAATTTTGTGGGACGCCATCTGATCGTTGGAATACCAGACATCAACCACCTCTGCTGCGGAGCCGTCCGCCCGTTGGTACGAGGCGATATGGCTTACCGTGTTGCCGGCAATAGTCTCGTTTATTTGTTGTGCGTTGACCTGAATGGAAACGATTCCCATCTCTGATAAGGACTTCAGTTCCCCCGCATCTGCGACTGCGTTGCTGTTCGTATCAACCCAGATCCGAAGCTCGCCAAAACTCGCGTCAGCGGAATCAATGATCCCATCCGAATTCGAATCGAAATTGCGTAGCACCGCGAAGCCGTCTGTGGTCGCGTTCCCGAACAGCTCATTGATGTCGTCGATCCGTCCGTTTCCATTTGCATCGTGGGCGAGCATGCCGTCTCCGCCAGTCACCCACCCCGTGCGCTCGGCAAATCCATCGGCGTCCAGATCAAAATACACGTTCGACCCATCTAGGCTGGTGAGCTCGACCCCGTCGCCGTCAAGGTCCAAGACAAGCGGCGAAATGGGAGGATGGGTCATCGGGCCGTTGTGTGGAGCCCAATGCGGGTGAATACTCGTCCCACCCCCGCTGGCTGCATTCCCACCACTTGTGCCGCTACCGGATGAACCACCACCAGCGCCGCCTGGATTGTTCGGATCCGTGGATTGCGACGGGTCTGGCAAGTCGAATCCGTCATTATCTCGCCTTAACGCATCAGTAACGGCATCATACTTCTCGTCACCTAGCACATAATGAGCGAACGCCTGAAATGCCGTGACATCGAGAACAGTGCCGTCAGGCAGAATAACCGTATTCCCGTCGGCAAGAAATATTTCCGCATTTGCCTCCATAAAAGCTGTCAGCATTACTTCCGAAAAAGACTGAAAAGCCATCTGATCTGTTATTCCGATAGGAATTGGCATGCCGTCTTGCATTATAAAATAATAACCATCCCTTTCTATAAGTTCACTCGGATCGTACGTTATTCCGTGATATCTGATAAAATCACCACTAACGTATACCTCGTACAGACTCACTGCTAGGTTATTCAGCATTCCAATTACGGTTGAAAGAGATCCTATCGACCCATCCACCTTTGCGCCAACAACATAAGCCAATGCGTGCCCCGCGTACGAATTGGGCTCAAGCCCAAGTTGACTCCAGCTCTCGATCTCGAGTTTTATAGTTTCGGCGATATCCGGAAGATAATAGTATCCGTCAACAAACGTGCTCTCGATGTAAGAAAGTTCGTTGCTCGCAATTTGATGTGAAATAGCCTCCTGCAGACTCAGAAATTGCTCTGTTCCCATTGCCTCCTCAGAAAAGGAATGGGAAAGTGTTCCGAAAACGCCTTGTCCAGTGGGGCCAGGAACATACAATGCCGATAAGCTCGACCCATATTCAGCCTTAAGATAGTGGTACAAAGTATAGTTACCAGCAGCAACTGCAGCCTTAAGTGCGTTAAACTCGCTAGGTGAAATCTGCAACCCTGCACCCTCAGAAATAGTCATTGCTTATTCTCCGACCCACACAAGACTGGAAGCATTGAGGAAATTTTACCATCGCCAGAAATGTCTCTCTCCATTTCGTCCAGAGCAGACACGATCGAAGTAAATAGTGACAAATCATCAGGAATGACGAATTGACTTGATACATAAATCTCGCATAAGCGATTATTTACGTCGGATTGATATATATCGGCGTAGAATATGCACAACTTCTTTGAATCATTATTACATCTGATCCAATATATATTGCCTTCGGTGAGCACGGCGTAGGACGAAAACAGTCCACCCATATCATATTCAAATCTAGGTCCGCCCGGAACTTGGGACGTCATACCAAGTCTGTACACACCTTTTGATTTGGTCGACTCTATGACGTACTCATTGCTAGGAAACATCGTCACAAAATCTGACAAGTGAGATCTCAGCAAACTTCTACGTTTGTGATGACCAACACTTACGTTTGACGTAATTTCTATACCTTGGATCTGAAGTTTGCATAGGAGTCCGAAACGAAAGTTAACTTCATTCTTCAAGGCTCTGATCATCGATAGACAGGGCGATACATCGATATTGCCGTGGGCCTTCGCTTGAGCGGATTCGCAAATATTCAAAAAAAGCATCATTGCGAAGAAGGAGAAGTTCACCCGCTTGAACAACGACATTATATGACATTTATACGGCAACAGAATTTCCTCACGTATCGCGTCTGTCCTATGCCTTTTCGCCCAGCGCTTAAGCAACGAAACGACCAACTCGATGCTTATCTCTTTTTCAGACACTTAAGAAATGGTGCTGTCACTTATCCCTCGCACTTGTACGCCGATAGCATACCCCGCTACTCGCGCATTTACCCTCAAGGCAGGCGCTTCAACCGTAACGCCGCTGCCATTTCAAGCCACAGCATCAAGGGTGGCGCGCCCCGCACCATCAAAGATTTCTCGTCGTTTTTATAGGTCGGCGGTGATTGCCACCGCAGTGCCCCTCCGCAGCAAATCGGTAACATATCCGAAATAGCTTGTTAAGCCCCCCTAAAAAATAGCAGACGGAATCTTACCTTCTTAATATACATGGGTAATGCGGCGATGTTCGACCTTATCAGACGGGCAATCGAGAGTTTTCCAATGTATTTCTGATAGATGGTTTCGTATAAATGTGAGATTTGCTGTCTATATGGCCGGCTTTTGTGGCAAGTATACGGCGTACTATTCTTCCTTAACATGCCTGTTGCCGTCCGGCGATGAAACATACATTCTGTGTGTCTAATGCCTTCAATCGTCAACTCAGATACCCAAGGTCGCGGATATCTGAACAAGTTTCTAATGCAGACCTCTCTCGGCAAGAAAGTCCAGCGCGACCTCATTGAACTCGCCTCGCGTCATTTCATCGAGGTCAAGGTTTCCGGCCTCCACTTCATGTCGCAGCGCTGCGATGTCCTCGAACCATTGTTTGATCATTCTTAGATCGAGGGACAGATAGCCCCGCGGGCGCGGACACCCAATCTTCCGCCAGCTGCTAAATAGCAATTTCAGCAAAGGTCGCTTCGGCGTAGCCTGATATTTGGATTGCTTGCGAAACGACTCAAAGTGCGAAAGCCGAAGCCGCGGTGGAACTCCCCTCTCAGTAAAAATGGCCAAAACCATAGCACCACCCGGATCATTGAACGGGGTTCCGTCCGGTCTGAAACTCGATCGCCGATCGAGTGCGTCCTGCATGATCAGGATTTCGCGCAACTGCAAGAGGTGTTCCAACGCCTTCTGCTCGTCATTGTCACCGGACCGCGGAATTGCGGCCCGGTTTCGGAACCGATCACGATGTCGTCTGGATGCGGCAGAAATGGGGGCTCAGGTTCACCTCTCTGCTTTGCCTCTGCAAGCCGAGCGGCCGCCGCATTCTTGTACGCCAAAGCTCATTGCGCTGAAGAATGTCCCGAGCATGGGCTTCGTCTGCCGTCCTGAACAGATCTATCGCAAATGGCGCCTGGCCCGCGAAAGCCGCGCGGATGTTGAGTTGATCAGACCAGAGCTGAGGGGATTGATCTATTGAACCTAGGTGTCGCCAACACCCGTGTGGTGCCTGAACGCTGCCCATCCTGCTCGGAGTTCGATTGAAAGCCTGGTCACCCCGTGGGGGAGATTCCAAACGCAGATCAGTACCGCAGATCGATACTGCCGTGATTTACGCGTCAGACGTGACTCCCGCTTCTCAGCATCGAACTGACTAATGCCCTGAAGTGGGGCACCCGCTCGGCGGCATTATTTTGGATAGTGTCGGCGATTTCTTGCAACGATGCATCGGCGATATCGATCGCCCCTGATGCCACTTTGAGCGCGAACTCCTGCATAGCGGCAAACATGGGCACCACCGTGGTCATGTTACCTGAGATAAAGCCTCGCGATTTCGGTTTTCCAAGTTTGCGCCAATCAGCATAGAGCTGTTTCAGCAGCTCACGCTTCGTCATGCCCTCAAGACGCATTTGCAGTCGGAATATAGCGCTGTCCGAAAGCTTGAAGCGCGGAGGGAGGCTCTCGTTGAGAGCGTTGAACATGTAGAGCGCGGTCCCCGGCTCTTTGACTGGAGACCCGTCCAGGTGTGTGTCGCAGCGTCGATCGAGTTCGTCCTGCATGAGAAGAACTTCGCAGGTCTTGACCGAATGAAGGACCTGTTTGTTTTGCGCCTCGTCCCATGGTCCAAGAAACTTCGGTCCGTCTTTGCCGCTGATCAGAATGTCCTCAGGGTGGGGATAGACCACAGGCTCGGGCAGGCCGTTGCGGCGGGCGTGAGCGATCTGCTCTGAAAACGTTTCCTTGTAGGCAGTCCAAAACTCTATTTTTTCGGCGACTTCCCAAGCATGCGCCTGCTCGGCTGTCCGCAGCAGGTCGACACCAAGTCCTGCATATCGGGCGTTGCCTTTAAGACCATATGTTATGATAGCGTCGAGCAGCGCTTCATGGGCAGACACCTCCTTGACCCGTTCTCCCTCGCGGACTCTGATCTTCTTTCTCCCTGCCCGCAGAGCGGCCGCGAGAACCGGTTGGTCAGAGAGAGAAAGGCCTACCGGCGACCCCCGCGGACGACCGCGAGGATTACCCGACTGCCCCGTCTTGAAGCGGGTTTGCCGAGGTGGCTGACCGTATCCGACGCCTGAGACGACTTCGTTTCGAATGCTGGCGACTGTGTCGTTGTTGAGCCGCTTTTGCTTTTCATCGTCATGTTCCGCGGACATCAGCGCTTCCTTCTGGCGGATGAGCTGCCGGTGTCATGCCGTTCCTCAGCGACAGAATCGAATGACAGGCCCGTGGCGGCGAGCGTGGCACTTTTTCCCGTATACGTTTGCCAGCGCGCAATGATGGTGTCGCAATAGGCCGGATCGTATTCGATGAGCCTGGCTTGCCGTCCGCAGCTCTCGGCGGCAATCAGCGTACTGCCAGATCCGCCAAACAGATCGAGCACGATCTCGTTGCGCCGCGAACAGTCCTTGATAGCGTCGGCCACCAACGCGACTGGCTTTACGGTTGGGTGCATTGCGAGTTCGTCCAAGCGATTGGCGCCCAGGCTGCTGATGCCGGCATAGTCCCAGACATTCGTGCGGTATCGACCTGTCTCGCCAAGGCCAAAGCTGTTGGTGTGCGGAGCAGTGCCAATTTTGAAGACGAACACCAACTCATGCTTCGAGCGATAGAAGCTGCCCATGCCCCCGTTCGACTTGTTCCAAACACATAGGTTTTTGAGTTCGCTGAATGCCGCCTGCCCCGCATCGATAAGCTCACGCATATGGCGCCAGTCCATGCAGACAAACGCGATTGCACCGTCCTTGGCAATTTGCGAGGCGTTTGACAGCGTCACCGTCAGGAACTCGGTAAATTCGGATTGGCTCATTTCGCCGGAGGCAAACGCAAACTCGCGGTGTTTGACCGAGCCAAGGCCGCCGACATTGCCGTCGATAGCGACGTTGTATGGTGGGTCTGTGAATATCAGATCCGCGGTCTCGCCTCTCATTAGGCGAGCGACGTCGTCGCTTGATCGGGCGTCACCGCAGAGCAACCGATGCCGACCGAGCAGCCAGATATCGCCCTGCTTCGAGACCGCCTCGCCTGGTAGTTCCGGAATGAAATCGGCAGCATCATTCGCGGCCGCAGAAGCCTCTTTCGCCTGGTCGAGCGTTAGGTCGGTTTCAGCGAGCGAGAAGCCGGTCAGCGTTAGATCGAATTCAATATCGATCAGTGCCTGCAACTCGATCGCCAAGATCTCCGTGTCCCAACCAGCGTTCAACGCAAGCTTGTTGTCGGCCAGAACGTAGGCGCGGCGCTCCTCGACACTGAGATGGGAAAGTCTCAGCGTCGGGACACTGGCAATACCCAACTCTTTAGCGGCCATAACCCGGCCATGACCGGCGATGATTTCACCGGTGTCGCTGACCAGGACCGGATTGGTGAAGCCGAAGCGCGAAATGCTTTCGGCGATTTGCCGGATCTGCTTTTTGGAATGTGTTCGAGCGTTGCCTGTGTAGGGTCTAAGAGCCGAGACAGGCTGCATTTCGACTTTGGGAATTGCGATGTTCATCGTGTCTCTCCAAGCGCGCGGCAAGATCTCAAGGCGCGTCAGGTGCAGAACGATGGATGAACATCGACGAAGAAATCAACAGGTTACGTTCAAAAAACTGTTCACTTACAATAACTGCGAGACGCTCGGTAGCTTCGACCGTTCAAACCCCGTTCAAAGACCGTTTTAGAGCCGTTTTAGGATTTGGCGTTTTGAATGAGTGCAATAATTGCACTCATTAATCAGCCAATGTGCTCGCTGTTCTGACCCTAAGATGGCTGGAAAACATGACAAGAAGCCAAATCGGACGGCAGTGATTCGCAGTTCTGGCGCCGAGATTTTTCCAAAGTCAGGTCACCGTTCCTATACCCAGAAAGATCGACCAGGCATGCAGCGGACCGGTGGTGGGTCGACCGGGAGTGGGTCTCGCCGTCCATGTTCGCAATTCGACAATCGCCTCTCACATTGATGACAATGCATTTCCGGGTAGGAGCATTTCGTTCCCGCTCAAGCTCAACTCGAAATCGGTAGCGCGCATTCGGGTCCCACAGAACGCCAGCGCATTCCCGGATATCGACAATTCGATCCCAGCTAACGGCAATCGCATCCCACATAACGGCAACGGATTTCCCTGTTAATTCACGGGAAACCGCGAATATCTGGTCGAATTCCCAGATGGCCTGCGCAGGGAATATGTCGCTAAGTACGTGAAATCGCTGCTCAATATTGAGCGCCTGCCCGCCAGAGCGCGGCATTTCACGCAAATACCCTGTTTTTTGCCTGTTATCAGGGAATATCAAATGGAGACTGGTTCGCCAGTGACTGCTCGGTTCACCAACAAAATCAAAGGCTTAAATGCCACCTCTGTTCTTTTTATGTCGCAACGTGTTGCAAATGGCTATCGTTTATTTTCAATGGCTTACAGCAGCTGTCGGCAGGTCCATGCGACATGGGCGCGACATGAAACACTTGCAAAAGTCTGCCCTCTCACGGCGGGAACAGGGGTTCGATTCCCCTTGGGCGTACCAGCAACATCAACAAGTTAGTAGCTATTGTCGGCCCGAAATTCCCCTGCATGCCAACGGCTCCGAGAACGACATCCGATGCCAGGTGATCCGGCGCAAGATTCCGGCGGAACCCGCTCACAGGCAGGACGCGCCTGTCGTGATACCTTCCTGGGCCTAATGAAAGCCTGCCAAAAGCTCCGGCTCTCGTTTTGGGACTATCTCGGCGATCGGCTCGGCGTCACCGAGGCTTCACACGTCCAATACTTGCCAAACCTAGTCAGCAGCCGCTGCGCATCCAACTGATCGCAACGACTTTTGCCCCTCTTACCTATTGTCGAAGTTTGGTCCCGATAAGAGACCTGAAAACCCAAAAGGGTGGAAGGAATCTATTGGGGTGGCGAAGGTCGGTACGCCGCTCGTCACGCAGACGAGCGCGAGGAATTGCGAACAGCCCATCTCAGTGATCGGTCGTTAGTCAGAGTCGCAAGAAGAGGGTGATTGCTGCCATGTTGACCAAATCGACAAAGAAGGCAGAAACGAGCGGCAGGATTATGAAGGCGTTCGGTGCCGGCCCGTACTGCCGGGTGATAGCCGACATGGAGGCTATCGCGGTAGGCGTCGAGCCGAGCGACAGCCCGGTGAACCCTCCAGACAAGACCGCCGCCTGATAGTCTCGGCCGAGCGTCGGGAAGACCACCAAGGCGATATAGGCTGCTGCCACTACCGTCTGCACGGCCACGATGACGAGCAGCGGCCCTGCGACGCCTGCCAGCGTCCACAGCTGCATGCTCATGAGCGACATCGCAAGAAAGATCGACAGCGCGTAGCTGGAGATCAGCTCAAGGGAGGCCGTGTGCGCCGGCCAGTTGAGCCGCGGCAAGAGGATCGGCACCGTATTGGACAGAACGATGCCCATGATCAGGCAGGGCACGAAGAGCGGCAGCTTGATCGAGCCCAGGCTCGTGATCCAGCTGTGCACCAGATAGCCGAGGATGACAGCGACGTTGACAACGAGCATTGCACGCATGATCCCCATTTTGTCGATGGGCACTGCGTCAGCCTCCGGTGGCAGGTCCCTGGGCGGCGAATCTTCGACCAATGGCGCCAGACTGTTGCGCTCGATCAGGAACTTCGCGATCGGTCCTCCTAACAGGCTGGCGATGATCAGACCGAGTGTTGCGACAGTGATGCCCATCGAGAGGGCGGCAGGAAACCCGTGATCGGCAGCGATCGTCGGCCCCCAAGCGACTACGGTGCCGTGTCCACCGATCAGCGAGACCGAGCCGATCACCACCCCCGCCGACGGCGGCAGACCGAACGCCACCGCCCCTATCGTACCGACGCCGTCTTGCAGGAACACAAAGACGACGGTGATCAGGCAGAGCATTGCCAGCACCCGCCCACCGGCGACCAAATCGGCTACGCGTGCGTTCACTCCGACGGTGGCGAAAAAAATCACCAGCAGTCGGTCGCGGGTCGTCAATTCAAAGCCGATCTGCAGGCCGAAGACCTCGTACACCGCCCAGAAGGCCAAGGCGGCGACAAAGCCGCCAGTGACCGGTTCGGGAATGTTGTAAGTGCGGAGGAACGACACGCGCTGCGTGATCAGTACGCCTACGAAGAACACGACGATGCCAATTGTAAGGGCCAGGAAGTCTGGCGCGACGAAGTTCGCCGTGGTCTCCGGCATGCCATCCTCTTGCACTCCGCAGTGAAGCCACTGTATCCGATCGCCAACGTTTTGTTAGCGCCCTCGGACAAAACCCTCAGACAGGCCAGTAAGCTGTAGTTACCGAGGGCTGTCGCAACGAAGCACCATCCGTCTGCCCGACGATGATCTATCCCGCTTGAGAACGGCTAAAGATCCGGATCTCGTTCTGTGGCTGATTGGCACGATCCGCACACGGATCCGGGTTATGGTGAGACATGGCAGACGTACCATGGCCCACTACGGGATTTGGGCTTCGCCCGCGTGGAGGCGATCCTGCGGCTGGCGGACCATCGCGCTTCGGAGGTGGCTATAGCATGAACCCGTCACACAAGAGCCGGCTTGCGTGCCACTGGGCCCTATCTTGGTTCCAAGCCAAGGGAACCTTCCGTACAATGTCACTATCGCTACGACCATTTGGCGTCTTCTAGCGATGGTCTAGAATAGGCCGGGTTCCGCACAGGAGGAAAAAAGATGAAAGTCGGCATTGTCGGAGCTGGGATGGTGGGCAGTGCGGCTGCATATGCTCTTGGCCTTCGCGGGGTGGCTAGTGAGGTTGTGCTGGTTGATTTGGATGCGGCTTTGGCCGAGGCACACGCTATGGATATCGCCCATGCCCTTCCGTTTGCCTCGGGCATGTCGATTACGAGCGGCGACTACGACCGGCTTCGAAATGCTGGAATAGTCATCATTGCAGCGGGGTCCGCGCAGCGCCCCGGCGAGACAAGGACTGACCTTCTCGGGCGGAACGCGGCAATCTTCCGCGATATCATCGGCGAAATCATGCGCGTTTGTCCCGATGTGATCCTTTTGATCGCATCGAACCCGGTCGACATAATGACCCAGATCGCCCAGGTGATTTCAGGCCTGCCGGCAGGCCGCGTGATTGGATCAGGCACCATCCTTGATTCAGCTCGGTTTCGCAGTTTGCTGGGAGCGCATCTCCACGTCTCGCCTCGCTCCATCCACGCATATGTGCTGGGAGAACATGGCGACAGCCAGGTACTGGCTTGGTCCAGCGCCCGCGCAGGAGCGGTTCCGATTGCGACCTTCGCTACACAGGTCGGAGCCCCGATCACAGACTTAGTCCGAGCAGAGATCGACGACAGGACCAGAAATGCTGCCTATACAATTATCCGGGGAAAGGGATCCACCTACTACGGCATCGCAGCCGGCCTCGCTCGGCTCATCGGCGCGATAAGGCAAGATGAGCAGGCGGTCTTCTCTGTTTCGATCGTTACCGAGTACACGGAGGGGGTTCAGGGTGTTGCGCTGTCAATTCCTCGGGTCGTGGGGCGCGAAGGGGTGACCGCAGATCTTTATCCTGAACTCGATGCACAGGAGCGCGCGGCGCTCCACCGAAGCGCTTCGATTTTGCGGGGACTGTTCGATTCGGTTCCCCTCTAGCCTAGAAATCGGAGGCCGGCCTGATTTGCCATCAGAGCCGATCGAATTTGAGGGTTGACGCCGAAGGCGCTCGGCGCCGAGTTGTAGGCAGGACCGATCTTTCCCGGCTAGTCGGTCCTCAAATCGGCTGGAGTTTCTCCGCCCTCCGTATCGATCCCATTTGGGGCCTGCGTGTTAGTTACCGGAGCCACTCACGCGCCGGGCGCGGCGCTGTTCAGAGCGACCGCTGGCATTCCCACACATGACGCCGGACGCATCATTCGTCCTGATGAGGTCATGTTTCTGCCGCAACGGGTCCTATCTGCCATCGGGTACTGCGCGAGATGCTCGTACATTCAGAAGTAAAAAGCGGTTGGATGATCGGATTGTCCGAGTGCTCGACGAGCTTGGCCTTGACCAGGTTATCAATCAGGCCGGCGGGCTGGCTGGTGAGCAAAATTGGGAGAAAGTTATGTCGCTCAGCGAGCAGCAGTTCCTGGCA
>NZ_CAXUPE020000009.1:0-21045 GCF_964252735.1 Mesorhizobium sp. LjNodule214 | reverse complement strand
GTCGTAGCGCTTGTATTCGCCAAAATACTTCGTGATCGCCGCCGTCAGCGACGTCTTGCCATGATCGACGTGGCCGATCGTGCCGATGTTCACATGAGGCTTAGTGCGCTCGAATTTACCTTTTGCCATGTGATGTCTCCATTCCTGCTCGCCCGTGCGGGCCTTGAATTAAGTTACCGCTGCAACTCGTCCGAGTTACGCGTATTTTTTCTGGACTTCCTGGGCGACCGCGGTCGGGACCGGCTCGTAGTGGTCGAACTGCATCGTGTAAGCCGCGCGGCCCTGGCTCATCGAGCGCAAATTGTCGACGTACTTGAACATGTTCGCCAGCGGCACCATCGCGTTGATGACCACCGCCACGCCACGCGCTTCCTGGCCCTGGATCTGGCCGCGACGGCCGTTCAGGTCGCCGATGACGCTGCCGACGTAGTCTTCCGGCGTCACGACTTCGACCTTCATGATCGGCTCGAGCAACTGCACGCCAAGCTTGGGCGCCGCTTCACGGAAGCAGGCACGGCCGGCGATTTCGAAGGCGAGCACCGAGGAGTCGACATCGTGGTAAGCGCCATCGATGAGCGTCGCCTTGACGCCGATCATCGGGAAGCCGGCGAACGGACCCGAGGTCATGACGCTGTTGATGCCCTTTTCGACACCGGGGATGTATTCCTTCGGAACGGCACCGCCGACGATCTTAGATTCGAACTCGAATTCGCTGCTGTCCGGATTCGGCTCGAACAGGAGCTTGACGCGAGCGAACTGGCCGGTACCGCCGGTCTGCTTCTTGTGCGTGTAGTCCTGCTCGTGCTTGCGGGTGATCGTCTCGCGATAGGCCACCTGCGGCGCGCCGACATTGGCCTCGACCTTGAACTCGCGGCGCATGCGGTCGACGATGATGTCGAGGTGGAGTTCGCCCATGCCGGAAATGATGGTCTGGCCACTTTCCTCGTCGGTCTTGACGCGGAAGGACGGATCCTCGGCAGCCAGGCGGTGAAGGGCGAGGCCCATCTTTTCCTGGTCGTTCTTGGTCTTCGGCTCGATGGCGATCTGGATGACCGGATCGGGGAATTCCATGCGCTCGAGGATGACCGGATGCAGCGGATCACTGAGCGTGTCGCCAGTGGTCGTGTCCTTGAGGCCGGCCAGGGCGACGATGTCGCCAGCAAAAGCCTCTTCGACGTCGGCGCGCGAATTCGCATGCATCTGCAGCATGCGACCGATGCGCTCCTTCTTGCCCTTTACGGTGTTGTCGAGCGAGACGCCCTTGGTCAGCTTGCCCGAATAGATGCGGGCAAAGGTCAGCGAACCGACAAACGGGTCGTTCATGATCTTGAAGGCGAGCATCGACAGCGGCTCGTTGTCGTCGGCGTGACGCTCGATCTCGGCGTCGGTCTTGGCGTCGACACCCTTGATGGCGGGAACATCGGCCGGCGACGGCAGATATTCGACGACGGCGTCGAGCAGCGGCTGCACGCCCTTGTTCTTGAAGGCCGAGCCGCAGAACATCGGATAGAACTTGACCGCGATCGTGCCCTTGCGGATCAGCGAGCGGATCTCGTCATTCGACGGCATCTTGCCTTCGAGGTAATTCTCGAGCGCCGTCTCGTCCATTTCGACGGCGGCTTCGATCATCTTCTCGCGATATTCTTCGGCACGAGCCTTGAGGTCGGCCGGGATCTCGACGACATCCCAGGCAGCGCCCAACGTCTCGTCGCGCCAGACCAGCGCGTTCATTTCGACGAGGTCGACGACACCCTTGAACTCGGTCTCGGCACCGATCGGCAGCTGCATGACGACAGCCTGCGCACCGAGGCGCGAGCCAATCATCTCGACCGAGCGGTAGAAGTCGGCGCCGATCTTGTCCATCTTGTTGCAGAAGATCATGCGCGGAACGCGGTACTTGTCGGCCTGACGCCAGACAGTCTCCGTCTGCGGCTCGACACCGGCATTGGCATCGAGCAACGCAATGGCGCCGTCGAGCACGCGCAGCGAACGCTCGACCTCGATGGTGAAGTCGACGTGCCCGGGAGTGTCGATGATGTTGAAGCGGTGCATCTTGCCGTCACGAGCCTTCCAGAAGGTCGTGGTCGCAGCCGACGTGATCGTGATGCCGCGTTCCTGCTCCTGCTCCATCCAGTCCATGGTGGCAGCGCCGTCATGGACTTCGCCGATCTTGTGCGACTTGCCCGTGTAATAGAGGACGCGCTCGGTGGTCGTCGTCTTGCCGGCGTCGATATGCGCCATGATACCGAAATTGCGGTAGTCTTCGATTTTGTATTCGCGGGCCATGGGAGGTGCCTCTCAGTCTCGTTCGCGCTTTACCAGCGATAGTGCGCGAAAGCGCGGTTGGCTTCTGCCATCTTATGGGTGTCTTCACGCTTCTTGACGGCGGTGCCGCGGTTGTTAGCAGCGTCCATCAGCTCGCCCGAGAGGCGGTCGATCATGGTGGTCTCATTGCGGTTGCGGGCAGCCGCGATCAGCCAGCGGATGGCCAGAGCCTGACGGCGCTCGGGGCGCACGTCGACCGGAACCTGGTAGGTGGCGCCGCCGACGCGACGCGAACGCACTTCCACATGCGGCGCGACATTGTCGAGCGCCTGATGGAAGACGGTGACCGGCTCCTGCTTGGTCTTCGACTGGACCTGGTCGAGCGCGCCGTAGACGATGGTCTCGGCAACCGATTTCTTGCCGTCATACATGACGGCGTTCATGAACTTGGTGACGATCAGATCGCCGAACTTCGGGTCCGGATTGATCTCACGCTTTTCTGCACTGTGACGACGGGACATGGCTGTTGTCTCTCAATCTCAAGGCACGGCGCAGTCAAAAAAAGCGCCGAAGCCGGAAAACCTTACTTCGGACGCTTGGCGCCGTACTTCGAACGGCGCTGCTTGCGGTTCTTCACACCCTGCGTGTCGAGCACGCCGCGAATGATATGATAGCGGACGCCCGGAAGGTCCTTCACGCGGCCGCCGCGGATCATGACCACGGAGTGCTCCTGAAGGTTGTGGCCTTCGCCGGGGATGTAGCCGATCACTTCGAAACCATTGGTCAGACGGATCTTGGCCACCTTGCGCAACGCCGAGTTCGGCTTCTTCGGCGTCGTGGTGTAGACGCGCGTGCAGACGCCCCGCTTCTGCGGGTTCTGCTGCATGGCCGGGACCTTGTTGCGCTTCACCGGCGCCAGGCGCGGCTTGCGGATCAGCTGGTTGACGGTAGGCATTAAACCCTCTTGTCTCTCAATTCCGTGTCTTGCCCGGTCAGGGCCGCTCAAAGCGTCGTTTCCATACGCAAATTCGGGCCACAAACCGCGCCTCGCGGTCCTGCCCGAACAAATTGCAGAGGAAGCGGAAACCGCTTCATGCGCGCCGGAAATGTCTTTTCGCTCGTAAAACGAACCCTGTTTGAGGCAAACTCCAAAGCGTGTCGCTTCGGAAGGGAGAGCCTCACATCGGTTCTGACTGGGCGGCTTCTACTCGCAAGCCCGATGGCCGTCAACCCCGCGGCACCAAATATTGCGCCGCAACCGGGGCTTGGCAGCCATGCGAAAAGCGCATGTAATTTTCTTTCGCAATTTTGCAAGGGCGAGGAAGAAAGTGACCGGCTTTTGGCTGTTGCCAGCCATGGCTTCATGCCAAAAGGCGGGCATGGGCGGTGCAAATCCCCCTCGCCGCCCGGTCTCTAGAGGAATCAGCCCGTGAACGACAATGAGGAGCGCCCGGTCACCATCATCACCGGCCGTGTCTGGAAGAAGAAGGGCGGCAAGCCGGAAGGCGTCCATGTGATGTTGGTCGCGCCCGATGACGATTCGGCGGTGCGCCGGGCACTCGAATCGCTCGCGGCCGAGGGCTACGCCGAAGCCGAACTCGACCAGATCGGCGACATGGACGGCGAGCCCGACGACGAGCCGCATCTTTCGGCCTATCAGGGCGCGCTCGAAGGCGAGGTGTCGATCGTCACCTTCGACGTGGCGATCTGACCGAGAGAATCGGCTGCTCCTTGCCGCAGTCACCGCGCCCGTCTCGCCCGGCTTGTCCGACACTGGTTCTCTGCTAAGAACCAAGCAAAATTCCAATCTGCGGAGTCCCCATGCCTTCGAACAATGGTCCCATCAAGCTCGGCATCGTCGGCGTCGGAAAGATCGTCCGCGATCAACACCTGCCGGCTCTGGCCAAGGACGGGGATTATCGCCTCATCGCCGCCGCCAGCCGGCACGGCAAGGTCGACGGCATTCCGAATTTCCATGACATCGAAGCGATGCTCGAGGCGGTGCCGGAGCTCGAAGCGGTCTCGCTCTGCATGCCGCCGCAATTCCGCTATGACGCCGCGCGCACAGCGCTGCTCGCGAAAAAACATGTCTTCCTGGAAAAGCCGCCTGGCGCCACGGTCAGCGAGGTCGAGGATTTGAAGACCCTGGCGGCAGCAAACGGCGTCTCGCTGTTCGCCAGCTGGCATTCGCGCTATGCGCCGGCGGTGGAAGCCGCGCGCGCTTTCCTCGCATCGGCCAGCATCAAGTCGGCCGCCATCAACTGGAAGGAAGACGTGCGCCGCTGGCACCCGAACCAGGAATGGATCTGGGCCCCGGGCGGCTTCGGCGTCTTCGATCCCGGCATCAATGCATTGTCGATCGCGACCCACATCTTGCCGGCAATGTTCATCACCTCGGCCGTGCTCGATTTTCCGGAGAATCGCGCCGCCCCGGTCGCGGCCCATGTCACCTTCCGCACCTCGAACGGATTGCCGGTGACGATGGAACTCGACTGGCTGCAGACCGGCCCGCAGAGCTGGGACATCCTGGCCGAGACGGACAAAGGCAAGATGGTGCTTTCCGGCGGCGGCTCGAAGCTCGCCATCGACGGCAAGGTCGTCCATGAAGAGCCGGAGGCCGAGTATCCGATGCTCTACCGGCGCTTCGCCGAAATCGTGCGCGCCGGAGTCTCCGACGTCGATCTCGCGCCACTGCAGCATGTCGCCGATGCCTTCATGCTCGGCAAGCGCAACGTGGTGGAAGCGTTCTTCGACTGAGCCCCGACCGTCCCGCGACGGGATTGTTGCGGCGCGGAGAACCCGGCGGATACTCAATCCTTGATCCGGCAACCGGCGCGCTTGACCATATCGGCTACGACCGAGATCGGTTCAATCGACGATCGCGATGGCGAACCCGTCATAGCCCTTGGCGCCAACAGTCTGGATGGCGGTGCCGTCCAGGCGCTTGTCGCCGCCGATGAACGAGAACGCCGCGCGAGCCCCTTCGACATTGGCGTCGCGGCCATCCTCATTCACCACCGCGCCGTCGCGGATGACGTTGTCGCAGACGATGACAGTCCCCGGCTTGGAAAGGCGCATCGCCCTGGACAGATAGTTCGGGTTGTTCGGCTTGTCGGCGTCGATGAAGATGAGATCGAACGGCCCGGCATTCTCCGCACCCAGCGCCGCGAGTGATTGCAGCGCCGGCCCGACCCGCAGCTCCACGCGGCCCGACACCCCTGCCCGTTCGAAATTCGACCGCGCGACGCTGGCATGGTGCGGATCGAGTTCGAGCGTCACGATCTTGCCGTCAACAGGCAGCCCGCGCGCCATCCAGATGGTCGAGTAGCCGCCCAGCGTGCCGATCTCGAGAATTCTCTTCGCCCCTCGCATGCGCGCAAGCAGCGAGAGCAGCTTGCCTTGCGCCGGCGAGACATCGATCGCCGGCAGGCCCTGATCGTGGTTAGCCGCCAGAACGGCATCGAGGACGGGGTCCGGTTCAAACAGGGAGGCAACGATGTAGTCGTCGACGGCCGCCCAGCTCTTCTTGCTCATCGCCTACTTCTCCGATGCGCGCGTGGAAACCAAAACGCGAAAAGGGGCCACTTGGGCCCCTTTTCTGTTCTTTCCTATATCCCGCCCTACTGCGCGGCGGTGACCATGTCGGTCAGCATCGGCTCGGCGACCTCGACACCCGAGGCCTTGCGGCGCTCGTCGATGATGAGCTCGTCGCGCGAGGTGGCGATGCGCCGGATCTGGCTCATCGTGCCACCGGTGCCGGCCGGGATCAGACGGCCGACGATGACGTTTTCCTTCAGGCCCTGCAGCATGTCGGTCTTGCCGGCAACAGCTGCTTCGGTGAGCACCCTCGTCGTCTCCTGGAAAGAGGCGGCCGAGATGAAGGACGGCGTCTGCAGCGAGGCCTTGGTGATGCCCAAGAGCACCGGCTGGCCTTCGGCCGGCTTCTTGCCGTCCTCGATCAGCCGCTCGTTGACTTCTTCCAGCTCGATCACGTCGACGTGGTCGCCCGGAATGTAGGTCGAGTCGCCCTGCGTGGTGATCTCGACCTTCTGCAGCATCTGGCGAACAATCACCTCGATGTGCTTGTCGTTGATCGACACGCCTTGCAGGCGGTAGACCTCCTGGATCTCGTTGACGAGGTAGGACGCAAGCGCCTCCACGCCCTTGATCGCCAGGATGTCGTGCGGCGCCGGGTTGCCGTCGAGGATGTAGTCGCCCTTCTCGATGACGTCGCCGTCCTGGAGATGGAACGGCTTGCCCTTCGGGATCAGGTATTCGACCGGCTCAAGCGTCGAGTCATGCGGCTCGATGATGATGCGGCGCTTGTTCTTGTAGTCGCGGCCGAAGCGGACCGTGCCATCGATCTCGGCGATGATGGCGTGGTCCTTCGGACGGCGTGCCTCGAACAATTCGGCAACACGCGGCAGACCGCCGGTGATGTCCTTGGTCTTGGCGCTTTCCATCGGGATACGCGCCAGCACGTCGCCGGGCCGGACATGCGCGCCCGGCTCGACCGAAAGGATCGCCTCGACCGAGAGCAGGAAGCGGGCATCGCCGCCCTTCGACAGCTTGCCGACCTTGCCCTTGGCGTCATGAACGACGATCGCCGGCTTGAGGTCGTTGCCGCGCGGCGTCGAACGCCAGTCGATTACCTCGCGCTTGGTGATGCCGGTCGACTCGTCGGCCGTTTCCTGGACGGAAATGCCGTCGACCAGATCCTCGAACTGCACCTTGCCCTCGATTTCGGTGAGGATCGGGCGGGTATAAGGATCCCACTCGGCGATACGCTGGCCGCGCTTCACCTTGTCGCCATCGTCCACGAAGATACGCGAACCATAGGTGACGCGGTGCGTGGCGCGCTCCTTGCCGGCTTCGTCGAGGATCAGCACCGCCATGTTGCGGCCCATGACCATCTGCTGGCCGTCGGAGTTGCGCACAACGTTGCGGTTGCGGATCTCGACCTTGCCCTCATACGAGGCTTCAAGGAACGAGCTATCGACCACCTGCGCGGTACCGCCCATGTGGAAGGTACGCATGGTGAGCTGGGTGCCCGGCTCGCCGATCGACTGCGCCGCGATGACGCCGACGGCTTCGCCCTGGTTGACCGGGGTGCCGCGGGCAAGATCGCGTCCGTAACAGACCGCGCAGACGCCGATCCTGACCTCGCAGGTCAGTGCCGAACGGATGCGGACCGACTGCACGCCGGCCTTTTCGATCTGTTCCACGTCACGCTCGTCCATCAGCGTTCCGGCCTTGACCAGAACCTCGCCCGACACCGGATGGGTGATGTCGTCGAGCGCCGTACGGCCCAGCACGCGCTGGCCGACGGAAGCGACGACCTGGCCGGCATCGACGATCGGCTGCATGGTGAGGCCCTTGTCGGTGCCGCAGTCGACCGAATTGACGATGCAGTCCTGCGCCACGTCGACCAGACGACGGGTGAGGTAACCCGAGTTCGCCGTCTTCAAGGCGGTATCTGCCAGACCCTTGCGGGCGCCGTGGGTCGAGTTGAAGTACTCGAGCACGGTCAGGCCTTCCTTGAAGTTCGAGATGATCGGCGTCTCGATGATTTCACCCGACGGCTTGGCCATCAGGCCACGCATGCCGGCAAGCTGGCGCATCTGGGTGGGCGAGCCACGCGCACCGGAGTGCGACATCATGTAGATCGAGTTCATCGGCTTCTGACGGCCGTTGTCCTCGAACTCGACCGCCTTGATGCGGGCCATCATTTCGTCGGCGACCTTTTCCGAGCACTTGGCCCAGGCGTCGACGACCTTGTTGTACTTCTCGCCCTGCGTGATCAGGCCATCATTGTACTGCTGCTCGTACTCCTTGGCCAAAGCCTCGGTGTCGGACACCAGCTTGATCTTGGCGTCCGGGATCAGCATGTCGTCCTTGCCGAACGAAATGCCGGCGCGGCAGGCGTGGCTGAAGCCGAGAGCCATGATGCGGTCGCAGAAAATGACCGTCTCCTTCTGACCGCAATGGCGGTAGACGGTGTCGATCATCTTGGAGATGTTCTTCTTGGTCATCTCCTGGTTGGCGGTCTCGTAAGGCACGTTGACGTTCTTCGGCAGAAGCTCGCCGATGATCATGCGGCCAGGCGTGGTGTCGTGGATCTTCGACACGACCTTGCCTTCGGCGTCGACCGTGCGGAAGCGACCCTTGATCTTGGCGTGCAGCGTCACCGCCTTGGTCTCCAGCGCGTGCTGGAGTTCGCCCATGTCGGCAAACACCATGCCCTCGCCCGGCTCGTTCTGGTTGACGATCGAGAGATAGTAGAGACCGAGAACCATGTCCTGCGACGGCACGATGATCGGCGCGCCGGAGGCCGGGTGCAGGATGTTGTTGGTCGACATCATCAGCACGCGGGCTTCAAGCTGCGCTTCCAGCGACAGCGGCACGTGGACGGCCATCTGGTCGCCGTCGAAGTCGGCGTTGAAGGCCGTGCAGACCAGCGGATGCAGCTGGATCGCCTTGCCTTCGATCAGGATCGGCTCGAACGCCTGGATGCCGAGACGGTGCAGCGTCGGCGCGCGGTTCAACAGCACCGGATGCTCGCGGATGACCTCGTCGAGGATATCCCAGACTTCCGGACGCTCCTTCTCGACCAGCTTCTTGGCCTGCTTGACGGTCGAGGAGAACCCCTTGGCGTCGAGGCGGGCGTAGATGAACGGCTTGAACAGTTCGAGCGCCATCTTCTTCGGCAGGCCGCACTGGTGCAGCTTGAGCTCCGGACCGGTCACGATGACCGAGCGGCCCGAATAGTCGACGCGCTTGCCGAGCAGGTTCTGGCGGAACCGGCCTTGCTTGCCCTTCAGCATGTCGGACAGCGACTTCAGCGGTCGCTTGTTGGCGCCGGTGATGACGCGGCCGCGGCGGCCGTTGTCGAACAGCGCGTCGACGGCTTCCTGCAGCATGCGCTTTTCATTGCGCACGATGATGCCGGGGGCACGCAGCTCGATCAGCCGCTTCAGGCGGTTGTTGCGGTTGATGACGCGGCGATAGAGATCGTTGAGGTCGGACGTGGCGAAGCGTCCGCCGTCCAGCGGGACGAGCGGGCGCAGGTCCGGCGGGATCACCGGGACCACCTTCATGATCATCCATTCCGGACGGTTGCCGGACTCCATGAAGTTCTCGACGACCTTGAGCCGCTTCAGATACTTCTTCTGCTTGAGCTCGGAGGTGGTCGAAGCCAGCTCCGAACGCAGGTCGCCGGCGATCTTCTCCAGGTCCATGCCGGCCAGAAGGTCATGAATGGCCTCGGCGCCGATCAT
This sequence comes from Mesorhizobium sp. LjNodule214, assembly GCF_964252735.1. Classification (NCBI taxonomy): domain Bacteria; kingdom Pseudomonadati; phylum Pseudomonadota; class Alphaproteobacteria; order Hyphomicrobiales; family Phyllobacteriaceae; genus Mesorhizobium; species Mesorhizobium sp. LjNodule214. The sequence goes on along the minus strand of NZ_CAXUPE020000009.1, from coordinate 11,503 downwards.
GGCGGTGAACGAATCCTCGCCATACTCGTCGACTGCGATCATGTACTCTTCCTCGCTGAGCAGCTGGTGCTCCTTCAGCGCGGTGAGGCCTGGCTCGGTGACGATGTAGTTCTCGAAGTAGAGGACGCGCTCGATGTCCTTCAGGGTCATGTCGAGCAGCGTGCCGATACGCGACGGCAGCGACTTCAGGAACCAGATATGGGCGACGGGCGCGGCGAGCTCGATATGGCCCATGCGCTCGCGGCGAACGCGCGACAGCGTGACTTCGACGCCGCACTTTTCGCAGATGACGCCCTTGTACTTCATCCGCTTGTACTTGCCGCACAGGCACTCATAGTCCTTGATCGGGCCGAAGATGCGCGCGCAGAACAGGCCGTCGCGTTCCGGCTTGAAGGTGCGGTAGTTGATGGTCTCCGGCTTCTTGATCTCGCCGAACGACCAGGACAGAATCTTCTCAGGGCTGGCGAGCGAAATCCGGATGGAATCGAACACCTGCGCCGGCGCCTGGGGATTGAAGAGATTCATGACCTCTTGGTTCATGCCGTTCTCCTTTTCGGGGTCCTCGAAAACCCCTTGCATCTAGCGCGGGCCAAATGCCCGCTGAGTGGTCGGCCCACCGGCCGAAGAATTCGATAGGCGCGCCGCGGCTTTCCGCGGCGCGCCATTGCCTTACTCGGCCGCGTCGGGCAGCCGGACAGGGTTGTCGTCGAGCTTGGTATTCTCCAGCTCGACATTGAGGCCGAGAGACCGCATTTCCTTGACGAGAACGTTGAAGCTCTCGGGAATGCCGGCCTCGAACGTGTCGTCGCCTCTGACGATCGCCTCGTAGACCTTGGTACGGCCGGCGACGTCGTCCGACTTCACCGTCAGCATCTCCTGCAGCGTGTAGGCGGCGCCGTACGCTTCGAGCGCCCAGACCTCCATTTCGCCGAAGCGCTGGCCACCGAACTGCGCCTTGCCACCCAGCGGCTGCTGGGTAACGAGCGAGTACGGTCCGATCGAACGCGCGTGGATCTTGTCGTCCACCAGGTGGTGAAGCTTGAGCATGTAGATGTAGCCCATCGTCACCTTGCGATCGAACGGCTCGCCGGTGCGTCCGTCATAGAGCTGCGACTGGCCGCTGGTGTGCAAGCCCGCCTGCTCCAGCATGATATTGATGTCGGCTTCGTGCGCACCGTCGAACACCGGTGTCGCGATGGAGACGCCGCGGCGCATCTGCTCGCTTAGGCGAACGACGCTTTCGTCGTCATACTCGCGGACCGGCTCGTTGCGGTCGTTGGCAGGCATGAAGCTCTCGAGCGTCTTGCGCAGCGGCTTGATGTCACCACCCGCCTTGTACGCGTCGATCAGCTCGCCGATCTTCCTGCCCATGCCAGCGCAGGCCCAGCCCAGATGCGTTTCCAGGATCTGGCCGACATTCATGCGGCTCGGCACACCCAGCGGGTTGAGCACGATATCGGCATGCGTGCCGTCCTCGAGGAACGGCATGTCCTCGACCGGAACGATCCGCGACACGACACCCTTGTTGCCGTGCCGGCCGGCCATCTTGTCGCCGGGCTGCATTTTGCGCTTCACGGCCACGAAGACCTTGACCATCTTCATGACGCCCGGAGGCATTTCGTCGCCGCGCTGCACCTTCTCGACCTTGTCCATGAAGCGCTGCTCGAGCGCCTTCTTGGAATCGTCGTACTGGCCGCGCAGCGCTTCCAGTTCGCTCTGGAGCTTTTCGTTCTCCACCGCGAACTGCCACCACTGCGAACGCGGATACTCGTCGAGCGTGTCCTTCGACAGCTTCGAGCCCTTCTTGAAGCCCTTCGGCCCGGCAATCGCATCCTTGCCGACAAGCATGTCGGACAGGCGCGAATAGACGTTGCGGTCGAGGATCGCCTGCTCGTCGTCGCGGTCCTTGGCCAGGCGCTCGATCTCCTCGCGCTCGATCGCCATGGCGCGTTCGTCCTTCTCGACGCCGTGGCGATTGAAGACGCGAACTTCGACGACGGTGCCGAACGTACCCGGAGGCATGCGCATGGAGGTGTCGCGAACGTCCGAGGCCTTTTCGCCAAAGATGGCGCGCAGGAGCTTTTCCTCCGGCGTCATCGGGCTTTCGCCCTTCGGCGTGATCTTGCCGACCAGGATGTCGCCCGGCTGCACTTCCGCACCGATATAGACGATGCCGGCCTCGTCGAGGTTCTTCAGCGCTTCTTCCGAGACGTTCGGAATGTCGCGCGTGATTTCCTCCGGCCCGAGCTTGGTGTCGCGCGCCATGACCTCGAACTCCTCGATATGGATCGAGGTGAAGACGTCGTCGGCCACGATGCGCTCAGAGAGCAGGATCGAGTCCTCGTAGTTGTAGCCGTTCCACGGCATGAACGCGACAAGCACGTTGCGGCCGAGCGCCAGATCGCCGAGTTCGGTCGACGGACCGTCGGCGATGATGTCGCCCTTGTTGACGCGGTCGCCCATGCGCACCAGCGGACGCTGGTTGATGCAGGTGTTCTGGTTCGAACGCTGGAACTTCATCAGCCGGTAGATGTCGACGCCGGACTTGCCGGGATCGAGATCTTCCGTGGCGCGGATGACGATACGCGTCGCGTCCACCTGGTCGACGATGCCGCCGCGGCGGGCGCCGATGGCGGCGCCCGAGTCACGGGCAACGATCGGCTCCATGCCGGTGCCGACGAACGGAGCCTCGGCACGCACCAGCGGCACGGCCTGACGCTGCATGTTCGAGCCCATCAGCGCGCGGTTGGCGTCGTCGTTCTCGAGGAACGGGATCAGCGCCGCGGCCACAGAAACCATCTGCTTCGGCGAGACGTCCATCAGGTCGACGTTTTCGCGCGGCGCCATCATCACTTCGCCGGCGTTACGGCAAATGACGAACTCGTCGACGAAACCGCCATTCTTGTCGAGCTCGGCATTGGCCTGCGCGACATGGTGCTTGGCCTCTTCCATCGCCGACAGATACACGACCTCATTGGTCAGCTTGCCGCTGACGATCTTGCGGTACGGGCTCTCGATGAAGCCGTACTTGTTGACGCGCGCGAAGGTCGCCAGCGAGTTGATCAGGCCGATATTCGGGCCTTCCGGCGTCTCGATCGGGCAGATGCGGCCGTAATGCGTCGGGTGCACGTCGCGCACCTCGAAGCCGGCGCGCTCGCGGGTCAGACCGCCCGGTCCAAGCGCCGAGAGACGACGCTTGTGAGTGATCTCCGACAGCGGGTTGGTCTGGTCCATGAACTGCGACAGCTGCGAGGAACCGAAGAACTCGCGCACGGCGGCAGCCGCCGGCTTGGCGTTGATCAGATCCTGCGGCATCACCGTGTCGATCTCGATCGAGGACATACGTTCCTTGATCGCGCGCTCCATGCGCAGCAGGCCGACGCGGTACTGGTTCTCCATCAGCTCACCGACCGAGCGCACGCGGCGGTTGCCGAGATTGTCGATGTCGTCGATCTCGCCCTTGCCGTCGCGCAGTTCGACCAGCGTCCTGACCACGGCCAGGATGTCGTCCTTGCGCAGCACGCGCACGGTGTCCTCGGCCTTGAGCTCGAGGCGCATGTTCATCTTGACGCGGCCGACAGCCGACAAATCATAGCGCTCGCTGTCGAAGAACAGCGAGTTGAACATGGCTTCGGCGGTCTCGAGCGTCGGCGGCTCGCCCGGGCGCATGACACGGTAGATGTCGAACAGCGCGTCCTGGCGGCTCTCGTTCTTGTCGACGTTGAGCGTGTTGCGGATATAGGCGCCGACATTGACGTGGTCGATGTCGAGAACCTGGATCTCGTTCTCGCCGGTGCCGAGCAGCACCTTCAGCGTCTTCTCGTCGATCTCGTCGCCGGCCTCGAGGAAGATCTCGCCGGTGCCGTAGTTGACGATGTCCTCGGCCAGATAGTTGCCGAGCAGGTCCTCGTCGGTCGCCTTGATCGCCTTGAGGCCCTTTTCGCCAAGCGCCCTGGCCTGGCGGGCGGTGATCTTCTTGCCTTGCTCGACGACGATCTCGCCGGTGTCGGCATCGACGAGGTCGCCGACGGCCTTGAGGCCGCGAAAACGCTCGACGTTGAACGGAATACGCCAATGGTCGCCGGCGCGCTTGTAGGTGATCTTGTTGTAGAAGGTCGACAGGATCTCTTCGCCGTCCATGCCGAGCGCCATCAGCAGCGACGTCACCGGGATCTTGCGGCGGCGGTCGATGCGGGCGTGCACGACGTCCTTCGAGTCGAACTCGATGTCGAGCCACGAACCACGATAGGGGATGACGCGCGCGGCAAACAGAAGCTTGCCCGACGAGTGCGACTTGCCCTTGTCATGGTCGAAGAAGACGCCCGGCGAACGGTGCATCTGCGAGACGATGACGCGCTCGGTGCCGTTGACGATGAAGGTGCCGTTCAAGGTCATGAGCGGCATGTCGCCCATGTAGACGTCCTGCTCCTTGATGTCCTTGATCGACTTCGCGCCGGTATCCTCGTCGATATCGAACACAATGAGGCGCAGCGTCACCTTCAGCGGCGCGGCATAGGTCAGGTCGCGCTGACGGCATTCGTCAACGTCGAATTTCGGTCCTTCGAACTCGTACTTCACGAACTCCAGCATCGAGGAGCCGGAAAAATCGGAAATCGGGAAGACCGACTTGAAAACGGCCTGCAGTCCCTCATCCGGACGCCCGCCCTTGGGTTCGTCCACCATCAGGAACTGGTCATACGATGCCTTTTGAACCTCGATCAGGTTCGGCATCTCCGCAACTTCCGGGATCTTTCCGAAGAACTTGCGTACGCGTCTGCGGCCATTGAAAGTCTGGGTCTGGGCCATCGTCGCTCCTTAGCTCTAAACTCGGGACGAGCCTCGCCGCGGCTCGCCTTGCAATTCCGGGCCGCCTCGGCGGCAGCCCCTGTCTGTTGTCCCGCCACCTGTCGGCGGCCGGCTAGAACGGGAGAAAACCCGTTTCCTGAAGGCCGGTTTCGGCCCTCAGGAAAGAGGTTCTCATACGCCTCGCGATACATCCCTCCCCTGGCAGCCAAGGGAGTGGCGGACGGCGCGAGGCCGCCCGCCGGTATTCTACGCTTACTTCAGGTCGACCTTGGCGCCGGCTGCTTCCAGCTGGGCCTTGAACTTCTCCGCGTCGGCCTTGGAAACAGCTTCCTTGACCGGCTTCGGAGCCGCCTCGACCAGGTCCTTGGCTTCCTTGAGGCCAAGACCGGTGATGGCGCGGACTTCCTTGATGACGTTGATCTTCTGGGCGCCTGCCTCGGTGAGGACGACGTCGAATTCCGTCTTTTCCTCAACCGGAGCAGCAGCAGCGGCAGCGCCGCCGGCAGCGGCAACCGCGACCGGAGCGGCAGCCGAAACGCCCCACTTTTCTTCCAGAAGCTTCGACAGCTCGGCCGCCTCGAGGACGGTCAGCTTCGAAAGGTCGTCTACGATCTTTGCGAGATCAGCCATTGTTGTATTCCTTCATAAGGTTCGAACGTGTGTTTGTGATAGCGAGGAACGGCCTCATGCCGCCTCGTCCTTCCGGGCGTAAGCGCCGATGACGCGCGCGACCGAAGCCGCGGGCGCATTGACGATCTGGGCGATCCGGGTTGCCGGCGTGGCGATCATGCCAACCAGCCTGGCGCGCAGCTCGTCGAGCGACGGAAGTGTGGCGAGTGCCTTCACACCGTCGGCGTTGAGCGAGGTGGTGCCCATTGCGCCGCCGAGAATGATCAACTTGTCATTCCCCTTGGCGAAATCGGACGCGACCTTCGGCGCCGCAATCGGATCCTCCGAATAGGCGATCAGCGTCTGTCCCTTGAACAGGTCGATGATCGATGCGGAGTCCGTGCCCTGAAGAGCGATTTTGGCGAGACGGTTCTTCGCGACTTTGACGGTGCCACCGGCGGCGCGCATTTTCGACCGAAGGTCGTTCATTTGCGCGACGGTGATACCGGCGTAGTGGGCCACGACGACTGAACCAGCGCTCGTAAACGCATCATTCAGGCCCGTGACGAGTTCGCGTTTTTCCGCTCTGTCCACTGCCTATCTCCAGTTGACCCCAATCCTGTTAACGGGAACATTCCCATTCACGAGGACAGGCGTCGGGTTGCCTTTTGCCGGCCGGGCCATCCAGTAACGGATCTCCCGAACGACGCTCGAGGATCCTGCCCCCTTTCGCCACACCGGCCGGCAAGCCGGACGATGCGCAGACAAAAGGCAAACACGGTTCGAACCTTTCATTGGAGCAATCGCTCCGTTGTCGGGTCTTCACCCGTCTCATGCAGGCCCACATGAATTAAGGCGTTTGGGCCGCCTGCAATCTCGGACAGGATGTCCGGAAGCCTCTCGACTTCCGGTACCGGGCCGCCGACAGGTCGGAGGCCCGGAATTCTTTTCGGATCAGCTCTTTAGCGGCCGATCAGGATAATTCGTATCAGGACGCTGCGAGCGTCGAGACGTCGAGCTTGAGGCCCGGGCCCATCGTCGAGGTGACCGACACCTTCTTGACGTAGTTGCCCTTGGCGCCAGTCGGCTTGGCCTTGGTCACCGCATCGGCGAAGGCCCGCACATTCTCTTCCAGCGCCTTGACGTCGAACGAGACCTTGCCGACGCCGGCCTGGACGATGCCGGCCTTCTCGACGCGGAACTCGACCGCACCACCCTTCGACGCCTTGACGGCGGCGGCGACATCGGTGGTCACGGTGCCGACCTTCGGGTTCGGCATCATGCCGCGCGGGCCGAGCACCTTACCGAGACGACCGACCAGCGGCATCATGTCCGGCGTGGCGATGCAGCGATCGAAGTCGATCGTGCCCTTCTGGACGATCTCGACCAGATCCTCGGCACCTACGACATCGGCGCCGGCGGCCTTGGCTTCCTCGGCCTTGTCACCGCGTGCGAACACGGCGACGCGGACCGAGCGGCCGGTGCCGTTCGGCAAATTGACCACGCCACGGACCATCTGGTCGGCATGGCGCGGATCGACGCCGAGATTCATCGCGACTTCGATGGTCTCGTCGAACTTCACCGACGACCGCTCCTTGAGCAGCTTCAGTGCTTCACCCAGGGCGTAAGCCTTGTTGGGGTCGATGCCTTCGCGGGTCTTCGATACACGCTTTGCAATCTTTGCCATGATCTCAGCCCACCACTTCCAGGCCCATCGAACGGGCGGAGCCTTCGACCATGCGCATGGCGGCTTCGACGTCGTTCGCGTTCAGGTCCTTCATCTTCTGCTCGGCGATGGCGCGCACCTTGTCGCGGCCGATCGTGCCGGCCTTGACCTTGCCCGGCTCCTTCGAGCCCGACTTCAGGTTCGCTGCCTTCTTCAGGAAGTAGCTCACCGGCGGCGTCTTCATGACGAAGGTGAACGACTTGTCCTGGTAGTAGGTGATGACGACCGGGATCGGCGATCCCTTTTCCATTTCCTGGGTCTGCGCGTTGAACGCCTTGCAGAACTCCATGATGTTGATGCCGCGCTGACCAAGCGCCGGGCCGATCGGGGGCGACGGCGTAGCCGAGCCCGCGGCAACCTGGAGCTTGAGCTGGCCTGCAACTTTCTTAGCCATCTCTCTTCCTGCCTTTTCTCATGCCGGCCCCACTATGGGGGAACACCGGCGGTTGCAGTCTGGTGGTGCGGTTCCCGCGGCCGGCTAAGCCCACGTTCGCCTCCCACCCGTTCATGGCCGCGCGAAATTCCGCGCCGCCTCCCTTGCCGCCGTCAGGCGCCAAGGATTTCGGATCAGCCCTTTTCGACCTGTCCGAATTCCAGATCGACAGGCACGGCGCGCCCGAAGATCGAAACTTCCACCTTGAGCCGCGCCCGCTCCTCGTCCACTTCCTGGACGAAACCATTGAACGACGCGAACGGGCCGTCCGAAACGCGGATCGCTTCGCCGATCTCGAAAGTGACCGAGGGCTTCGGCCGCTCGACGCCTTCCTGCACCTGGTTCAGGATGCGCTGCGCCTCGGTCTCGGTAATCGGCACCGGCTTGGAGTCACCGAGGAAACCGGTGACCTTCGGCGTGTTCTTGACCAGCGAAAACACCGCGTCGGTCAGGTTGGCCTTGAGCAGCACATAGCCCGGAAAGAACTTGCGCTCGGCATCGACTTTGCGGCCGCGACGGATCTCGACGACCTTCTCGGTCGGCACCACGATCTGCTCGATATCCGCGGACAGGCCCTTCTGCTTGGCCTTGTGCTCGATGTCCTCGGCAACCTTTTTTTCAAAGTTCGAATAGGCGTGGACGATGTACCAGCGCGCAGTCATTTCACGACTTCTCCGTAATCGCCGGACTTAACGTCCAAGCCCCAGAATCCACTCGATCGCGTAGCCCATGGCCACGTCGGCGGTGAAGAAAAAGATCATCGCGATGACCGCGAACACCAGCACCATCACCGTCGAGATCATCGTTTCGCGCCGCGACGGCCAAGTCACCTTGGCGGTCTCCGCGCGAACCTGCTGGAGGAAGGTGAATGGATTTGTGGTTTTCGAAGCCATATGCCGCTCTGTCTTCAAGACCCGTTGGCCGGGTCTCCTGGATGATCCCGCAGGCCGGGACGTGCCGCCTGGGCTTCATGTCAGCGCCGAATCAGCGCAACCATTTCGCCCATGCAAATCGGACGCGTAAAGCCGGCTTCCCAGCTCCACGCGTCGCGTGTCTGTTTCGTCTACATAAAACCGATTCTTGATCCACGCAAGTGGCAAGTGTCCGCTTTATGGCCAAACGCCGCATCGGAACCATCCAGTCGTTCCGTCCCGGCTATGAGCGCCTTATGCCCCAATCGCGCCAATATGGCAAGCCTGCCGCCAGTTTTCAAATGCGGAGGGCGCGCCAAGACATCAAACAAAGACGTCGAACTTGGCCATTTCGGGAAATGGCACGGGCAGCAGGGCTCGAACCTACGACCTGCGGTTTTGGAGACCGCCGCTCTACCAACTGAGCTATGCCCGTATCCGTGCGCGTGTCGGCGCAGCAGGCGCTTCCTAAAAGCTTCCGCGCGCGCTGTAAAGAGCCGTGTGATGTCGTTTCATACCCTTCGCCAGAAATCCGGATAAGTCACAAGCAGCCCGTCCCCATAGACCCGCACGATCCGGACTCTTATCAATGCCCTAGCTCTTGGCCGGCGGCTTGTACGGCCCGCCGGGCACGCCCCAGTCCCAGGCCGGCATCGGCTCGGTCTGCGGATCGCAGGTCTCGCCGAGGTTGGAATTCATCTTCGCCAGCCGCGACCCCATTCTACATAGCCCATGAAGGCGGAGCGGAATTCAGGATCGTCCGGCAGGCCGACTTCGTCCGCGGCATCGGCCAGCAGGTTGATCCAGCGGCGGCGCTGCTCTTCGCTCAGATGCTTGCCAAGATGATGCATCACCATCTCGCGATGGCCGCCATGCTCTTCGCTGTAGGTCTTGGGTCCACCGAAAACCTCACCGATGAAAGCCGCGACATGGGCCGGATGATCCGGCGACATGTGTTTGAACACCGGACCGACGACCGGGTCGCGCCCCACCTTGTCGTAAAAAGTCTGCGTCAGCCGGTTCAGCGCCTCCGCGCCGCCGGCCCATTCGAACAATGTCGGGACGTCCTTGCTCATATCGATCCTCGCCTGTCGATTGGCGTCGACGATAGCGGAAACATCGAGCAGGGCTCAACCTGCCTCGATGGCCAGTCCGGATCGGCGGCGCTACAGGCGGGCGGGCGCGTCGGCCTGGGCGTTGGGCGCCGGCACCATGCGGCAGTTGTCAGGCTTCGGCGACGCTTTGCAGATCGTGGCGCCGGTCAGCGCGTCCACCGATTGGGGCCTGGTCGTCAGCCCGACCTTCAGCATCATGTCGGGTTCGAGCTGCCTGTGGCTTGAATACAAAACGGACTGCATCGTCGAGAACAGACCGGAGCCGATCGACATCTCCTCAAGGTAGCCCTTGACCTTCCGCTCCAGCCCCAACGAATGCACGCTGAGCCGCGCCTGGGAACTGACAAGCCGTCTGACGCCACCGGCAAGCATGAGCGCGCAAGCCGAATCGCACTCGCCTCCGGCGTCGATGGTCAGCCCGGCAAGGACGCCGTCTTCGGCCGCGCAATCCGCCTCTCCCGGTTCGCAGCCAACGAATTCGGTGCGGGCAACGGCGACGTCGAGCTTTCTTTCGCGGATCAGCCGTCCCGCCGCCAGTGCGCCGGGCACGTCGCCTCCGGGCGAGCTGATCACCACGGGCAATCGCCGGTCGCCAAGCGTGTCGAGCAGTTGGCGCAGCCTCTCCGGCGTCCGGGCCGTAATCGTACCTTCCGCCGAAATCCATTCCGGGCAGTCGGGGTCACAAAGCAGATTGCTGCCGCGAACCACGACAAAGCGCATATCCTCTTCGCGCTGCGCGATCTCGGGTTGGGCCGGGGTGACCTCGGTAGGCTCGGACCCGGCCGTCGGGGCCTCGACCGTCGGGACCGTCGGCATCGCCGGTTTGTTCGCCGGTATCTCCCGGCAATTCGCGGGCAGCGGATTGGCGCGGCATATGGTTCCCGCAGTGAACAGGTCGACGGAATCCAGGCTGGTGACGAGGTTCATCCGCAGCATGTTTTCCGGGACCAGCTGGTGGATGCCGCTGGCGGGCGTGTTCTTCATCGTTGTGAGCACGTCCTGGCCGACGCCCATCTCCTTCAGATAGGCCGCCAGCCTCTTCTCCACCGCCTTGCTCATCTCGTAGGTCTTGTAGCTGCCGGCGTTCTTGCGGCTGACGACCCTGGTGTTGATGACCTTCTTCTTGCCCTTCACCACGCGATAGGTGGTCCGGTAGAGCAATTTCGTCTTGACGTAGGTGGTCGTGATCTGGTGGACGCCGAGAAAGGCCCATTGCCCGACCACACGGCGGACCCCGCCGGAAAACATCAGCGGACAGGCGGAATTGCAAATGGAGCCGTCGGCGTAGGCGGTGCCGAAATAGCGGGCGCCCCTGCCGTCATTGTCGGTGCAGTCCTTCTCATCCGGCAGGCAGCCCTCGAACCGGGTCTTGCCGACTGCGATATCGAGCTTGTTCTTGCGGATCAGCCGGCCAAGCGCCAGCGCCGCATCGACATTGCCGCCGGGAGAATCGACGATAACTGGCAGCTTGCGGTCGCCAAGTTTCTTGAGCGCGCGCTTGAGCAGCGCCGGCGTGCCGGCTTCAATCGTGCCTTCCGCCGAAATCCATTCGGGACAGGTCGGCTCGCAACCCGGCGCATTGCTGCGCACGACAACAAACCGCATCGGCGGGCCAAGATCGGATTCTCTCGCATCCGCCGCTAACGCGGCATGCCCCATGACAAACAGAGACACCAGGCAAACCAGCCCCAGCGACCACCACGCCTGATTGTTCAAACGATGCCCTGGAACCACTTGTCGGCAAGCTCCCCAATGCAACCTATACTAGTTGCGGCAGCGGCGCTTGCAACAGCTTTGAAACAACACGGATAATCGGCGACCGGCCGGCGACACGTCGGTACAAAAAAGGGCGGCCCCGAGGACCGCCCTTTCCATTCGAAACTCCGGCTAAGGCCGGCGTCGT
>NZ_CAXUPE020000008.1:0-98542 GCF_964252735.1 Mesorhizobium sp. LjNodule214 | reverse complement strand
CTTTGTCGACGAGGAGACCGGCCGGGTCACTGTCCAGGTGCTGGGGGCGCGTCACGGTCGATCCCAGCGCGATCGAACTGGTGGCGAAGTACCGCCGGCCACGAGGAACCGAACCTTTGCGCCAGAAGCCAGCCTAGGCCTTATCGAAAGTCGGTTTCCAGTTGAGGTTCCGCTCCCGCTGTTGGCCCTCATAATCGGGAATGCAGGTGAAGAACACCGGCCGGCGCTCGCGGCCCTCGGCCTTGCATTTTGAGCAGCCAAAGAGCCCGACAAGATCCTGATGCATCGAACCGTGATCGGGACCAAGTCTGTCGATCAGCGCCTGAATATCGAGCTTCGTCGATTTGCAGCACATCGGATGCCCGCAATTGACATACATGGTTTCGCGGGCGGCCAGTGTATCGGCGAGGGTCTTTTGGGGCATTGCGATCTCCGTTGAAGGGGTTCGCCGCAACGGGAGAGGATTATATTCCTGAAAGGGCTGAGCCTTGCAAGCAGGAAACAGCGCTTGGGTGCAGTGGTGCTCTACAGGCCGCGGTGAACTCGGCGCTCCAAGCGCTATGCCCGGATCGACTCTAGCTCATCCGATTTGAGGGGAGCCGAACACCGTTCTGCCAAGTAGCAGCAATGATTGACGGGCCTATAACCTCGCCAGCCGGCTAGCCTTGCCGGCTAGGCCCGGCGGTCAAGCCAAAGCGCCCCAGCCCCCAGCCCGCCGGGCCGCTGTACGTGGCGCAATCCTTACGGGGTAGCGCTGGCTCGCCTTACGTCTTTGTGCCTAGCGACCTTAAGCCTTCGGCCTCATTTTAGAGATTGCTAATCTGCTATAAAATGCGTCCAGAGCGAGGTTGCTAGTCTCGCAGGGCCGGTGCAGTTGGGGCTTGGCTAGGGCGCTGCACCGGCCTTTTCATACGATGTCATTGACGTGTACGCAGGCCGCCGTTTTGCCAAGGTTGCATTGACGCATGACCGGCCTATAATTCGCCAGCCGGCGAACCTAGTCCGTTTGCCGGTTATAGGCCCGGTGGCCGACCCCCACACCCAGCCAGGCCGCTGGGCCGCTAGTACCCGCCAGCGCGCGTTCTCGCTGGCCGCTGTCCTACAAACACGGCTCATGGATACGGTGTTTGACGACCTCTCCAGAGTTCTCTCACAGCCCCGTAGGAACAGGCGCCCCGCCGTCCGCGTGATGGCTGTACTGTATGATTGAGGTTGAATTATTCAAGGGCCGCAACCTACTTCATTGCATCCCCCCGTCGTCGGCCGTCGACTGATTCTCCGAGGCGATCTTTGCTGCCTCAGCCGACTGCTCGGGCGTCGGGTTCGTGTAGGACGTACAGGCTGCGAGCGTCGTGATGATGGCGCACAGAATGAGAGTGCGAAGCTTTGTGTCCATGCTGATTCCCCTCGTTGCGTTCTGCCGAGGACATTTTGACATATTTGGGCGTCAAGACTCAAGGCCAACGACAGGAGCAGTGTACAGGCGGCCTTGCCATCGGGCTGGGAATTGCCATTGGGCTGGCATTGGCCGGTTAGCTACTGGAATGCCATACCGGCTATCATCACCACGTCGCCGGAATCCGTGACCGAAAAATCTCGCGTGGTGTCGTTCTCGGTCGTCGGTATGGAAAAAAGGCTCAAACCGCCGTTTTGATCATTTATCTGATCAGCCAGATCGCGAACCGGGGTGTCTACACCCCCCCACGAGTAGGAGCCGATTGTTGGGTTGGCGCGGCCCGTGTCGGCTAGGATAAGCGCCAATCCTGTAGTTTTCACTTCAAGATCGGTCAACGTGGCGGTGCTACTGGCCTTTGCCGTTGTGGTGTCCACGGGGCTGCCACTTACGGGAAATAGCCGATAGGTTGCAATCGCGCAGTTTTGCGTACCGTTATTGAAAGTGACAACAAACGTCACAGTAGTCCCCGTCGGTATCACGCGGTAGAACCAGCCAATTGTGCCTTCGCCGGCATTCGACCCGGTAATAAATGACCCAGCCGTCATGGCATTACCGTCAGCGGTGACACCTGATATGCTTCTTGGAGTGCCAATGTTGCTGGTACGGGTTTGAACCGCCAAGGCAATAACACGACCAGCTCCTGCCGCGCCCACATTTTTGCCAGTGAAGGTGTAGGTTGTCAGATTTGAGTTGTTGAGCGTCGAGCCCTCGTAGCTGTAGACCATCGGCGTGGGCGGTGATGGCGTACCAAGATCCGGCTTGGGGACGTGTCGTTCCACTAAAACAAATGGTCCAGCCGACGCGAAGGCGTTCGATGTGCCTGGACCGATCGGCAGCGTGAGGAAATTCTGGTCGGCCTCGTATTTGACCGGAATCAGAAAATCGCAACTGACTGTGATCGCTTGTCCGGCTGTCGGCGCGCTCGCGAAACCGATCCAACCATCTTCGGTGTTGAAATCGACGGCTTCGACTTGCGTGACGCCATCAACTTTCACGACGAGGTTGGAAACTATGGCAATCGGCCGCCGATATGGGCGATCGTCGTCAGCATAGGTTTTCTTGATTTGAAATTCGAGCGTGACGCCGTTGCCGGTCCCGATGTTTTCATCGGTGAGCGTGTTGTCGATTGGATCGCGCAACGGGAAGACATGCATTGAACCGCGCCGGCCGAGCACGTGCCTCTGGAATGCTCGTATCTCCGCAATCGGTCGGTTTCGAAGCTCGACCTCGTACTTCCACAGCGCGATAGGCCAATCCTGGTTGCGATCCTCATAGCCGCCCATGAGCTGGATGACGGTCGTTTGAAAGACCGGCCCGAACTTCATGTCGAGGGCGAATTTGTTGTTGATCGCTACAGTGTCCATTACGTCCTCGTTCCGGGCTGGCGGTTCGCCGGGTGGGAAGGATCGACCGGCCAGCCGTCGATGCCGATCTCGTTGCTGAAACCCTTTTTCTCGTCCGACTGGATCGGACCGTCATGGCAAGGCTGGCAGACCGACTGGAACGGGCCGCCATAGAAGTTCGTCTTCTTGGACTCCGGGTCGACGTGGTGACACACAGTGGCGCGCGCGATGTGACCCCTTTGCAGGCATTTCTGGCACAGCGGGTGCTTCGCCAGTTGCGCCGCCCTGATGGCCTGCCAGCGCGCGGTGCGGTACAGCTTGCGATACGCTTCGGCCTCGGGGCTGCGGCGGTCTTTCCTGGCCATCTCCGTTACCCCACAAACATGATTTGATAGGTCGGTTTCGGCGCTTCTTTGTGGGTGCCGGCAACGCTCATTGCCATGGCGAGCGCGACCATGCCGTCGATCCTGCCGTGAGACTTCATCTTCGAAAGCTTCCGGTTCCCCGCCGGGTCGATGTGCACCGTCGCGTTTGCCGCGCACATGCCGAGCACCGGATGATTGCCGTGCGCGATCTTCTTGTTGAGGATGGCGCTTTCGAGTTCCCGCAAGGCCGGCGACATCGACTGAAAACCCTGGCCCATCGGCTCGAAAACGGCCTTGTCGCCTTCCAATTGAGCCTCGGTGAAACCGACCTTGGAAAGCCAGGGTTTCAGGTGCCGCCAATTCCAACGGTCGAAGGCTATCTTTCGAATGTCGAGACGGTCGAACAGCACCTCCAGAGCCTTCGCGACGTATTCGTAATCGACAGTCGGTCCCGGCGTCGGCGTGAGGTGGCCTTCCTTGGCCCAGAGATCGTAGGGAACGCGGTCTGATCGAGCTTTCTCCCGAAGGCTCGTGCCAGGCAGCCAGAATGTTGGCTTGACGTTCCAGACGCCATCGAAAGGCGCGACCAGCACCAGCGCTGTCAGGTCGTTCACGTCCGACAGATCGAGCCCGCCATAGACCGGCCGGTCTTTGAAGTCCTGCTCAACCGGGGCGCCACATTCCTGCCAGGCGCCCCTCGAAATGAATGGGCTGCTGGCCTCGACGCGCTGGTTCAGCGTGTAATTTCGGAACAGCGGTTCCTGAGAGGGAAGACGCTTGGCGTTCTCGGCCTGCTTGCGCACCTCGCTGGCGTTGAGGAAGTCGTCAAAGGCCGGGTTTGCCTGCAGCAGCGCCTCGTCCGAAAACGGGTCGACCGCCATATCGGCCGAGTAGAGGCTGATGACGGTATGGGGATCGTGCCCTGCCAGCGCGTCGTCTATCAGTATCGAGAGCAGGTCCGCGTCGTTCGGCGCCTGCGTCGAGATGATCACCGACATCGGCGCTTCATGCGCGCCCATCGCGTTCTCAATGGCGTTGTACAGTTCCGAGACCGGGCCGCGCACCTGGCCCAGCTCGTCGTGCACCGCGAAGATAGGCGACTGGCCATGCGCCGTAGAAGCATCGGCGGAAAGCGCCTTGTAGAGCGTGCCGAGCCCTGGCGAATAGAGTTGCTTGATCGTGTCGCGGATGACGATGGATGCGTCCATTTCCGGATTGAGGCGCACCATTTTGGCGGCAAGGTTGAACAGCACCGCAGCCTGTTCTTTCGATTGCGCCGTGCTGGGAAGCTGGGTGTTGGGGATGGCTTCGGGTCCGCACAGTTGCAGCAACAAAAGGCAGCCGGCCAGCGAGGTTTTGCCGTTCTTCTTGCCAAAGGAAATGATCGCCAGGCGGGTGCCGTGCGGGTTGTCGTAGATCTTGCGAAGGTCCTCCTTCTGCCAAGGCCGAAGCCGGATCGCCTTGCCGATGTCCTTGCCTTCAGGAACCCGACAGAAGTCCTCGATCCATTGGATATTGCGCGCGGCCCTGGTGATCATGCCGCCGCCTCGAGTTGCTGGCGCAATTCCCAGGATGCCGGCCAGGCCTGGCTCCATGCGGTGCCACCGTGCCTTGCCCATTCCGGCGCCAGCGACCCATCTACATCGAGAGGGTTCGGCTCCCACGGACGAACGCCTAGCGCTGTTCCAAGCGCCTGCCGGTTGCCAGCCTTGAAGGCCTCCACGGCCGCAGCCGAGATGGTGACGCGCTTTTTGCGGGGGCGCCGTTTCATCGGTTGCTCCGAATGGCCGGCGATCTTGGGCTCTCGGCCGGCGCCTCAAAATCAAGGTCGAGTTCCCGGATCAGCCGGGCAAAGCCGACTTTTGCATCTCGTTCCATCGCCACTTCCGGCCGAGCCTTCGGACAGCCCTGCGCATCGACGAACGTAAGGCCGTGCTTCGCGATTGCGGACCTCGCTTGCTGCATTCTCTCCCAGGATTCGCAGGCTGCCTGCAGAAGCCGGAGATGATGGCTCTCAAGCTGGTATTCCCGGACGATCTCGTCCCACCACTTGCGAGACGCTGCCGACAAATGGCTGGGAGCGGCCGGTGCCTTCACCGATGCCGCGTAGTCAGTGCCGGGTAGCGCCGGGCTCACGATGGCAAGCTGTGCCGATGACTTCGGACCACGAGCGCCCATCAGCGCCACCCATATGCGCGCGGGTTGAACGGGAGGTCCGGAACGCAATGCTCAGGTATCGCAGGCGGTCTAGGAAGTTGCCGGCCCGTGTCGACATCTCCCCCCCCGGAGGGTGCTCTCGCTGATCATCATTGCACCCTGTGCGACGGCGCCGAGGGTTCATTGTCGAAGCGTATGACCTCGGCCAAGCACTCGGCCTTCCACTCTGCCAAGACGCTGCGGCGGTATGCGAGGAAGTCAGCGACCTCTTGTTCAGAGGGGTCGCCATGGTCAAACAGGAACAATCCATCCCGCTCAAGTTGATGTTCGATGGCGAAGTCGAGCGCAGCGGCGTGCTTTTCAGCAATCTGCTCTGGCGTCAGTCCGTCTATGTTGATGTTGATGATCATGTTCTCGCGTCCTTTCCGTCGCGGCCACGCTTCGTCATCAGGGTCCAGCTCGCGGGGTTGCCCTCGCCAGGCTGGAGGCCGGTAGACTTGATGTTGGCGTGCCAGGATGATCCGCCATGACTGACGATCTCGCCGGGAATGTACGTGGTGGATGCACTCCAGACGCCGGCGTACTTGAGCGTCGGGCGGCTCTCCAACTCGGCCAACCGATCCTCGACGGCCGCCAATCGAAGCGCGTTCCAGACTTCGCCGGCCTCAGCTTGGGCCGCGATCATCGCGAGCAGGTCCAGGTGAACGATGCTGTCGGGGTGGCAGTCAGCTTCCTTCAGGCCCAACTGCTTCAGATAGATCATGTAGTTCGTAAAGCGCTCGAAGGTCTCGGCAAACGTCTTCTGATTTTCCTCGGTCCTGGGTAGGTCAGGATACCCAACTGCCTGTACGGGCTTGAGGTCCCATTGCTTACGTACCTTGGCCGCTGGCGCTGCTGCTGCCGGCTGACGCTTGGGCTCGGCGAGGTCGCCTAGCTCTACGTCGAACCGTTTCTTGTGCATTTCGTCGACGTGACCGCGAAGCGCACGGATCTGGGTTTCGAGCCGCCGCTGCATCTCCTCGTTTTGGTCGAGCGCGTGCTTCGCCTGGTCGGCATCGACGGCGGCGCGCTTGTCCGCGATCTGCTTCTCAAGACGCTCGATCTCGCCGTCGATCTTTCTAAGATCGGCTTGGCGCTGGTCGACGATGACGGGTCGCTTCGTCATTTCGCTGCCTCAATCTCGTGGATGAGACCGTGAGCCAGGCACCACTCAAGCGACTGCTGCTCGTCCTTTGCGGCCTCGATCGCCAATGCAGCGAGATCGGCGCCCGACCTATCGGCGATGACGTTGAGGTACAGGTTGTCAGTCATCCGCAACCGGCGGGCTGCTTCGATGTGCCTGAACATCGTCCAGCGATCGCGCGGATCGGGAAGGTCGGCGGTCAGGTGAAGCATGTACGCGGTGTCCGATGATGCGACGCGCTGGTCGCAGGCCAGACTGACGAGTACGCCGGCCGACTGGCAGCGCTTGCCGAGCTTTGCCAGCTTGGTGCCGGGATGCCATCGGATGCTGCGATGGACGCGGACGGCGGCATCGAAATCACCGCCTGGGCTGTCGATAAAAACGCTAATGCCGGGTGAGAGCCGAGCCGCTTCCAACTGGTCGTGCACGTTCAGCGCCAGGGCGTCGTCGATGTCGCCGACCACATAAATTTCGGCCATCTCGACAACGGACATACGGGCTTGGTCTCGGTCAATTGCAGCCTTGGCCCGAATGTCGCCCATCAGCCAGTTGCAGGGTTCCAACGCGCCACGCTTGCGCTCCAGTGCCGCCGGCAAAAACTCGCCGACCTGTTGTTCAAGAGCTGCGAGCCTGTCGAGAATTTCGGGGTTCATCGCGGCATCAAGTCCGGTTGGCGTGGTTGAAGACTTTGCGGACCATTTCCAGATGCTGGACCAGGGGAGGAACGCACCCTGGCAAATGGCCGAACCGCTTCAGGTCGACGCCGGCATACTTGGCCCTTGCATTGAACCGCAGCCCTTCGGCGAACAGCGCGTCGAGATGGTCGAGCGCTCCGGCGATGGCGTCGCGATACTGGCGAAGCGGTTCGACCAATGCTGGCGCCAGGCCTGCCTCGTATTCTTGAACGACCTGGTCGCGGTGAGCCCTGGCTTCGGCCTCGGCAGCAAACAGCGGCTGCAGTTCGGCGCCGATGTCGTCGACTTCGCGCTGGCTGATCACAGGCGGCTCGCCAAGACGCTGAGCGGCAAGACGCTGGCCTGCCTCGATGTGGCGGCGCTGCGCTGCCTGGCGGGCTGCTGCAGCGCCCTGCAAGGTTGCTTCGGCTTCGCCGATCGCGGCCGGGCGATCCGGTATCACCAACACCTTTTCGAAGTCTGTGGTGGCGGGCTTAGATAGGCGGGCAAGCATCGGGCCGGGCTCCTGATTTGGTCTGGTCTGATTCTCCCACTGGAGACGCTGGCGGGCTAGTTCGCTAAGGTTCGACGCGGTACGCTCAAACGCACTTTTCTCGGGCTAGCAGAGCCGCAGCGATGCCGGCGATGGCGTACTCGACGATTCGCCCGTTCGAACGGGAAGCGATGGCCGCGCCGCCGTTGAGGCGCCGATTGCGCAAGGTCGTTGGCGCGATGCCGAGCAGAGATGCAGCGGCGGGCTGGCGGACATAGCCATCTGCCGTCACCAAGATCCCGCGCTTGAGGCATGCCGTCTCGACGACGTCGATCTTGGCATCGAGCGGTGTCCGCTCCAGGCTGGTGGACATTGCCCGCATGGCGCTGGCGAGGTTGTTTCGCTCACCCATGTCGGCCGAGCCTCGCAGTGATCGGCCAATACGTCACAGGAACAAAAGCGATCTGCAGGGGTTGGTCCATTGAAGGGACTGCAAACGAAGCGGCAGGATGATGCTTGATTTTTATAACCTGGAACGGGCTAAGGCTCGGCTGCGCGTCAAACGAGCTGAGACCTCTCTCAAACGTACGAACAAGTTGCTGGATCAGGACTGCGGCGCCGTCGTCGGTGTCGCATTGTGCGACAGCGTACGGTCTGCGCAACGGCGTCTGATCGAGGCCAAGGAGCGATTGACGAAGATCGATCCCCGGCACTGACGGCGTTCCTGAATTAGCAAATCTAAATGCTAGCGCGGCGCCACCTGTGGTAGAAACGAACTGCTGGAGTAGGTCTCTCGGGAGGAGTCCTTGGGTATAAAATCGAAGCTCGCCAAAATGTCGGCGGCGCTGCTCGCCATGCGTGCGGCCGCCGCTCAATCCACTGCTGCTGTCAAGCCGATCCGAACGTCGCTCGCCGACGTTCCTCTTAGGCGCCAGCCACTTCCGTTCAAACCGAAACCGCCGATCCGTCCGTGTAGCAATATGTAGGACAATCATTCGCGGCCCTACAGCGTATGGTCGGACAACGGAACGAAAGGCGGATTCGCGAATTCTACTGCTAGCTAATTGGAATCGTCGCCCATGCGGCTTGCGACCCTCCACCTTGAAACTGCGAGATACGGGGACGTATATCGCGCCGAAATGCTCGCGATGCTGAGGCGGCAAGTTGTCCGGCACATCAAGCGCACGGACGCGTCGGCTCAAAAAGTCGAAGAAGCGCTGGCCAGGTTGGCTGAAGCAAACGAGCCCATACTGAGCCAGCCGGTCCATGGCCGGCGGCCCCGGGTTGCGTCTTTCTATAGAAATTTCTGGAGATGAAACTTTCCGGGCGGAGCGCTCCACGCGTTTTTTTCCGGTTTGGCTCATGTGCGGCCACCCGATGACCAGCCGCGCCGCTTCAGAGAGCGAGCAAGGGCTGTGCTGATCTCTCCGATGGGTTCGGGTTCGGCGCCCTGCTGTAACGTTACGGGTGACGCGGCGCGGCCAGCAAAGCTCTAGCAATGCTACAGCAAAGCCAATGTGTCTCGCGCGCGCGGAGGAAGCGCAAAGAACGCCCGGAAGAAGAGGTTTTTTATCTGGGTCTACCGTCTGCGCTCTTCCGTCTGACGTCTTCTTCTTTTTTTTCTTTCTGCCTCTTCCGTCTATGTCTGCGTCTGTGTCTTCTTCTTTATGTATCCATAGGGTATCGATACCGTATGCAGACACTATCGAAAGGGTTTCAGAACGGGCTGCGATTGTCGTCATCTTCAGCCACCATCTTCTTCGCCTTCGCGGCCCATCGACCCTTGTTGGCCTCGGTAAATTCGACCTCCAGGATCTCTCGAATTGCGTCGCTTTCGATCTCGGCAATCCGCGAGATGATGCCGGCGGCGTGCTTCTCGTTCTGCGGCGGGCAGACCAGATACCAGCGCCGAATGAACACCTCCTCGGTGTCGTCGTCGTAGGCGATCAGCTCGGCCGCCTGCAGCACATTTCGTTCGGCTCGATATTCCTCCAATGACCACCCCAGATCGGCCACCGCATAGCCTTCCGGGAGGTGATAGCAGCCGGCCGAGTTCTGGTGCTGGCAGGTCATGAAATACAGGTGGAGCAGCCTGGCGCGATCGGTGCCCAGTGCGTTGAAGCGCTTCGATCGCCATAAGGTCGGCGCGACCTTGGAGAACACGTGCTTGCTCATGACGCCCTCCAGCCTGAAAGGATTGACTGAAGAGATTCCAACTCGGCCGCGTTTACCGTCTCACAGCGCGCCCACGCTTCCGGCTCGATTAGCCCTTGGATTTCCTGCTCGACGCATTCGCGCAGATCGCGCGGGTCCATGGCGTCAAGTTCCCAGCAATGATGCGAGTGATTGCGGATGAACCAGCGGTACCGTTTATCGCTGCTCTTGTCCGAAGCCGGGAAATACGGCAGTCCGTCTACCTGCTGAACCGTCAGAGCGATGCGCCGGAACCTGACGTGGGAACCACCGTACTCGGCGAGGCGCCGCGGCAGATCTTCCTCTGACATGTACATGCCGCTCGGGTCGAAGTCGCCGGCATAGAGGACTATAAGAGGCCGCCCATCATCATCCGTGGCGATGTCGTTGACCGTGGTCGCACTGGCGAAACCGTGCATGACACGGAAGCCGACTGCGTAGTGATCGAGCACCGGCTTCAGGACACCGCGAACAGTACCCTTCTCAGACCAGACTTCGACGCGATACGGCTGCTGATTCCAGAAGTCGCGACGGTAAGACCGCGCTACGGCGCGAGCGTACTGAGCAGGATCGTCCCAGGTCGAAACCCGCTCCAGTTCTCTCGTCTCATCAACGATCCAGTCCCAAGGGATGTCGCCCTGTTCTCTCGCGATCCGCAGGAGCCGATAGACTTTCTGCATGTCGTTGGTCGACATCGACGAGATCAGCCCGGCCGTGAACAGTTTGTAGCCAACGCCTCGGCCGGTTATCGGCTGCATCTCCTCGGCAATCTTGTGCATCGCCCCGATCAGGTCGAGCGAGGCTTGCGCCATGCCACGGACCTTTTTCAATCCCGGTTGAATTTGCTCGGTCATGCGTCACCGCCTTGCCGAAGCCGACGATGCTCAGCCTTATGATGCAGCCGACAAAGCCACCGCACGCACATGGGCTTGTCATAGTCATCGTGGTGAGCTTCGGCGTTGGCGTCGCCGCATTCTTCACACGGCTGTTGGATGATCAGCCCGCGATTGAGCGCAGAGCGAAGCGCTGCCTGCGCCCACACCTGTTTCGGGTGGTTCTGGCGCCATTTTGCCTGGTTGCGGAACTTGACGCCTTTTGCTTGAAAATCGACGGGATTACCGCTATTTTCCTGAGCACTGCTTGCTTCGAAATCTGCCCGGTGGCCGCTGGCAGGCGGCGCCGGGTTTCGATTGTTAAGCGCTCGCATCGGCGCCTCCCGCCCTGATTTTGCGGATTTCAACGACCGCCGGCCGTGGACGTTCAGCCTTGGGCGTTTCGATCAGCCATCTTGCGATTGCCTGGATCTGAAAGTCGGGTTCGAGATCGAAGCTCATGGTTGCACCCATCCGGCGAGGATGGCGGCCAAGAACAACAACGCAGCTGCGGATGCGGCGTAGGAGAGGGCGCTCATCATGCGGCCCTCTTGACGAAACGCGACGCGAGATGACGGCAAAAGTCTCCGCGCGGGTACTTCACGATCTTCGAGGAGAGCTTCAGGAAAGCCGGGCCGGTGCCGCGATGTCGATGTTTCTTCACCGCCGAAGGCTTGACGCCTTGGATCGATGCGAGGTCTTCGGGATCAAAGAAAGCAGGCAGCGTGTCGTCTGTGGCGAGGGCTTCGTAGAGTGCGGCGCCTGAAAATCCGGCCGCAGTCCAAAAGCTAAGCCGGGCATTGAATACATTAGCAGTGTCGGTTCGTTCCATAGGGTCACCCTTGGGTTGTTTCGGGTGACGCCCAATTTACTCATGGATCGCCGCAGCGCCACAAGTTCTTGTTTCAGTATTTCTAGGAAAAAGTGACTGTCAGGAAGTCGGTGACTTTATGAAATTATGGCCTTCAAAGCCGTGAGGTCACCATTCGGGTAAGCCTTCTTGTAGGTGTTCCAGGCGCGTCGTACCGTCGACGTGCTGACGTTTGCTTCGCTTGCTACCTCGACAATGGCAAAATCGGGCTTGGTGTTGGCTCTGACTTTGATGTGGACGCTCATTCCATATTCCAGCCATTTCGCCCCGAAGTATTTGCTTGCCGCCGTCCCGGCTCCCTTGCTGTTCAGCATGAATGCGCTGGCAACCGTTTTCGCGAACTCGTGATCCTCGGCGTCGTTGGCGTCCTGTGCAGAAGTGAAGGCAAAGAGCCGGCGCGCGCATAGGTCTAGGTAGGTCAACACCCAATCAGGAACGGGCGCCTTGACGACGCGCGCCAAGCTGTAGGCGGCCCAAACATGCATGGCGTTGCTGGTGGTCATGAAGGCGCGACGTTCCAACTCGATCAGGTCTGAATTGTCTGCGGTGTTCATTTGGTGATCTCCCTGATTTCGGCGGTAACTGGCTTCTGCAGCACGTTCATTGCATCGGCGGCACGTTGCGCACCGCGTCGGCCAAGGCTCTCGGCCTTCGCCACATAGCGCCCGGTCATGGCCAACGTTTTCCAGCCGAATGCCTCCCGTAGCTCGTGCGCCTCGGCGCCGGACACAGCGGCCCATGTAGCGGCTGTGTGCCGCAATGCGTGAGGCGTGATGACCTTGATCTCTGCCGTCTCGCAAACCCCGGTCAGGATCTCGCGCAGGCGCTTGTAGGAAACGGGCTGCCTTCCGCTTCTTCCCGAAAATACAAAGCCGACGCGGTGCGTCTGCTGATCAATGATGGTCGCGCCATCGGTCGAGAGCGCGCGGTTAGACGCGCCGGTCTTGGTATAGGGAAGGCGTACGACGAGACGCGGCAGGTCGACCATATCCCATGTCATCAAGCGGCCTTCTGAGACACGCCAGCCTGAGACGGCAAGGAACCGGATTAGATCGGCATGGGGACCGGCGACGCTGGCGAGTGCTTTGACGAACTTGGGGAGATCCATTTCGTCGAGCCATTCCTCGCGCGGCGTCTCCTTGTTTTTCCGAATGCCGATGCAAGGGTTATCTTCGCGCCATCCTAGCTCCATGGCGCGACTCATCATGACAGACAGCACCGCCAGTGATCGGTTTGCGTCAGTCGGGTTGCCGTGTTTCTTGGCATGGAATGACCGCACCATTTCGGCCGTAATGTCGACAACGCGCCGGCCTTTGAACGCCGGTAAGATGTTGCGCCGGATGCGTCCGCGATAATCCTTGCGCGTCTCGGGCTTTTTCTTCTCGATGTGCGTCGTCTCAAAATCCTTGATGAGATCTTCGAATATCGGTTGCGCCTTTTTCGCTGCGCGAGCCGCTGCTGGATCGTCGCCCCGATCGATCGCCTGGAGCATGCTCTGAGCCTCGGCGCGCGCCTTCTCGGCCGGATAGGTCGCATGATCGCCGATGATGATCTTGCGACGCTTGCGGGCGCCGTCTCGGCCGGGCAGTTCCCGAAACACGAGAAATGTTTTGGACGCCTTGCCATCGGCCTTGCGGCGGAGCCTGAGAGCGAAGCCGGCGAGCTTGCTGTCGCGTATCACCAGCTCGTCGCGGTCGCGGGGCAGAACAGCCGAATTGACGAAATTGTCGGAAAGCACTGGCATTGCCTGTCTCCCTTTGGGTAGCCGTGCGGGTAGCCGCGACGTGTCCACTCAAAGGAACGTATCGGAACAAACAGGGACTGTAAACCCTCGGTCTTTCCTTTATTCACAAGGCCTTCAGTGCCTTTGGATACCCAAGGGTAGACGCCTAGAAAGAGACTTAAAATCCCTCGATCTCTGATCGTACGGGTTCGATTCCCGTCGTCCGCACCAATTCCTGGCGGTTAGCCCCAATGGTCGGACTCTGGAAGCGAGTTGATGCGCGCTGCACTTGGATGCGCATAACAAGGGGAAAACGCCAAGTCGGGGTTTTGTTGCGCGGTTGCTAATATTACGCTTGGCCTAGCCGGCTTGCCCCCCAAGCCGGCTAGGCCCGGCAGTCGGTCAATCTCACCCCAACGGACTGTCGGGCCGCTGCCGTCGTACGTCGCGGCTCAGGCTG
Organism: Mesorhizobium sp. LjNodule214; assembly: GCF_964252735.1. Lineage (NCBI taxonomy): Bacteria > Pseudomonadati > Pseudomonadota > Alphaproteobacteria > Hyphomicrobiales > Phyllobacteriaceae > Mesorhizobium > Mesorhizobium sp. LjNodule214. Next base: position 84,752 of record NZ_CAXUPE020000008.1, on the reverse strand, counting down.
CTTTGAATTCTGTGTCTGGTATTGCGGCTGCGGCCGCGCTCAGAACTTGTAGCTCAAGTTGATGCCGACGGTGTTCAGCTTCACATTCTGATTGCGGTCGACAAAGGCGTCCGGCGCGTCAAAGTGCTCGGAGCGGAAATCATAGTAGCGATACTGGGCGCCGACGACGAATTGGTCGGTCAGCGCGTAGTCGACGCCGGCACCAACGGTCCAGCCGACACTCGTGCGCGTCGTGGCGAATGACGTGGCTGCGTTCTGCGACGTTTCGATGCCGGCAAAGGCGATGCCGCCAACACCGTATAGCAGGAAGCGGTCAATGGCGTAGCCGGCCTTGGCGTTTACCGATCCGAGCCACTTGATGTCGGTGCCGAATGTGTTTCCAGGGCCGAGTTCAGTCGAGCCGTCAATGGAAGAGTAGTTGAGTTCGGCCATGGCGCCGACCACCGCCTGGTCGAACTGCCAGAGGCCGGCGACATGACCGCCAATGAAGCCTCCGTCGAGGTCGGGCGAGGCCGTAAATGGCTCGACTTCCGTTCCGGATATGTCGGAGCTGCCCCAGCCATAGCCGGCCTGCAGACCGGCATAGTAACCCGTCCAGTCGAAGCCTGGCGCCGTCATCGGCAGTTCGGCGCCCATGTCCGCGGCGAAAGCCGACCCGCACATGAGGGCAAGAAAGCCGGCACTGGCAAGCGTCAGACGACGCATCGAGTTCTCCGAAATGGCGGTTCAGAAGATCCCTAGGTTGCAGGGTAACCTTATTCGCCGCAAAACGGAATCCCTTTGCAAATCCGCCCGTCGCGCACAAGAGTGCCTATTTGGCGTCGATGAAATCCTGCGCCGCCTGGCTATATTCATCCGGCGCTTGCAGCATGGCGAAATGACTGGCGTTGGGCAGGATGATGAGCTTGGCGCCCGGAATGGCGGAGGCCATGTATTCGGTATGCTCGCGCTGTATCGCCTCGTCGTGATCGCCGGCGACGATCGCCGTGGGCGTGGTTATCTTGCCGAGCTGTTCCTTGGTCCACGCCGGCTCCGTCTCCCACATGTGGCTGAGCTGCGCCACGAAGGCATCATACTGGTCCGGGGTCTTGGACATCTTCTTGTAGTCGCGGCCGGAGCGGTCGATGTAGGCGGCAAAGGTCTTGTTGGTCATCACGCCCGGATCGAGGCCATCGGTGGTAACGTTGGCGGCTTGTGCAAAGAGCCTCGTCAGCCGTTCCGGATGATGCAGCGCGATGTCGATACCGATAATGCCGCCATCGCTCCAGCCGACAAGCGCGGTCTTGTCGATCTTCAGGTAGTCGAGCAGCGCCAGATAGTCCGACGCCATCAAATCGTAGCCATAAGGCTGTTCGGTACGGGTCGAGCGGCCGTGGCCACGGCTGTCGGCGACGATCACCTTGTGGGTTTTGGAAAGTGTCGCCACCTGGCTGGCCCAGATGTCGGCGTGGCCGAGGCCGCCATGGATCAGCAGCACCGGGTCGCCCGCGCCGAAAACGGCGTAGTACATGTGGATGCCATTGACCGGCGCATATCCGCTTTGATCAGGCTTGGGCATGGCCGCCGGCTCCGGCAAGGTCTGCCAACGTTCCTCGGCGACGGCAAAAGCGGTTGAGGCTGTGAACAAGATGACGATGGCGAACGCTTTCCAGAAACGGATCATGGTTCCCTCTTACGGTTCGGTTCGCAGTCAGCATTGCGTTCTAACCACATTAGTCAACAAGCTCGGGTCTGCCCGGCGGGTGCCGCCGACGGCCGAGCCGGCGACGGCTCATGCCGGCGGGTTGCGCGTCCGATCCTCCAGGTCGCGCTGTTTCTCCAGAGGCGATGCGAGCCGGTTGAAAGCATATTCGGCCAGCATGGAGCCGGCGACGAAGATCAGGATCGGCGTCAGCCACATCCAGAACGAATGCAGGGTGAAAAAGGCCAGGCCGGCCAGGCATGCCGACAGCGCGAAAACTGCAAATCGCATCGTCTGTGCCATCGTCCTCACCAATCCAGACAGTCGCCAGATGTGAGCCTAGAGCATTTCGCCTTGCCGGAGGAGCCGCTCATGAGACGGTTCTGCATCAAGCACAATCCGGCTTTGCCAACTGGTCAAAACCGCGCCGGATTGGCACAGTGGGCAAACAGGAGTCCCCAATGGCAAGCAGCGCGAATACCACGAGACCAAAGCCCTGGACCGAGATGGCGACGCATCTCGTCGATGTCGCCATGGGGCGCAAGCCGGCCGACCTCGTCATCCGCAATGGGCGCTGGGTGAACGTCCATTCCGGCGAGATCATCGCCGGCACCGATATCGCCATTGCCGGCGGCCGCTTCGCCTATTGCGGGCCGAATGCCGGTCACGCCATCGGCCAGGGCACCAAGGTGGTCGACGCCGGCGGGCGCTATCTGGTGCCAGGCCTTTGCGACGCGCATATGCATGTCGAGAGCGGAATGGTGACGGTGACGGAGTTCTGCCGCGCCGTCATCCCGCACGGCACCACCTCGATGTTCATCGATCCGCATGAGATCGCCAATGTGCTCGGGCTTCCAGGCGTGAGGCTGATGCATGACGAGGCCGTCGCCATGCCGATCAATGTGCATGTGCAGATGCCGTCCTGCGTGCCCTCGGCGCCGGGGCTGGAGCATGCCGGCGCCGAACTGACGGTCGCCGATGTCGCCGAAGCCATGACATGGGAAAACATCATTGGGCTCGGCGAGGTGATGAATTTTCCCGGCGTCGCCGCCAACGATCCAGTCATGTCGGGCGAGATCGCGGCGACGGTAAAGGCGGGCAAGACGGTCGGCGGCCACTATGCCTCGCTCGACCTCGGCCTGCCGTTCCATGGCTATGTCGCCGGCGGACCGGAGGACGACCACGAGGGCACGCGCGCCGAGGACGCCATTGCTCGGGTGCGCCAGGGCATGAAGGCGATGCTGCGGCTGGGCTCAGCCTGGTATGACGTCGCCTCGCAGATCAAGGCCGTGACCGAGAGCGGGGTCGATCCGCGCAATTTCATCCTGTGCACCGACGACAGCCATTCCGGCACGCTGGTCCAGGAAGGCCATATGGATCGGGTGGTGCGGCATGCCATCCAGCAGGGATTGAAGCCGGTGACGGCGATCCAGATGGCGACGCTCAACACCGCCCAGCATTTCAAATTGGAGCGCGAGATCGGCTCGATCGCGCCGGGGCGGCTCGCCGATTTGCTGATCGTCTCGGATCTGGCCGCGATGACCATCGACGAGGTCTATGCTCGCGGCGTCAGGCTGGCCAAAGGCGGCAAGCTCGACATCGACATTCCCGCCTACAACTATCCGAAGACGGCGAAGAACACCGTCAAGCTCGGCAAGAAGCTGAAGGCGAGGGATTTCGACGTGGTGGCGCCGAAGGGCGCCAACGAGGTGCGGGTGCGGGTCATCGGTGTCATCGAGAACCAGGCGCCGACGCGGGCGCTGGAAGCCGATCTTCCGGTCGAGGACGGGCTGGTCGCCATGGACCGCCGCAACGATGTCTGCCAGATCGCGCTGGTCGAGCGCCACCGGGGTACGGGCGGCGTCACCAACGCCTTCGTCTCCGGTTTCGGCTATATGGCCGACTGCGCCATGGCCTCCAGTGTCGCGCATGACAGTCATCACATCATCGTCGTTGGCACCAACAAGCAAGACATGGCGCTGGCCGTCAACCGGCTGGGCGAAGTCGGCGGCGGCGTCGTGCTGTTCTCCAAGGGCAAGGAGCTGGCGCTGGTCGAAATGCCGATCGCCGGCCTGATGTCAGACGAGAGGGCGGAAATCGTCGCGGCCAAGGCGGAGAAACTCACTGAGGCGATGCGCAAGATGGGCTGTTCGTTGAACAACGCCTATATGCAGCACTCGCTGCTGGCGCTGGTGGTGATCCCCGAACTCAGAATCTCCGATGTCGGCCTGGTCGATGTCACGACATTCCAGAAGGTCGACCTTTTTATCTGAGAACCAGGCGGCGTGCCTTTACTATCCGCCGGTGGCGATGGTCAGCACCTTGAACGGCGTCGTGATGACGATTTCGGCGACCGAGCCGACGGCCTTGCCGAGGCCCTGGCCAAGATTGTTGAGCTGCGTTGGGTCGGGTTCGTCCGAGGCCAGGCCGGCCGGTGTGCGCAGCCGGTCGCCGAGCAGTTGGACCAGCATCGGATTGTCGGCGAATTTGGCGTGGTTCAGGCGGTCGCCGCCCTTGGTCTGGCTGAGGTCGACGACGGACACGCCGTAGCTGGCGAGGTCGGCGGCATTGCCATAGTCGCCGACGCGCGGCTTGTCGCCGGAAATGATGGAAGACAGTTTTAACGCGCGGTCGTCGGCGGAAAGCAGGATGGCGAATGGCTTGTCGGGCTTGCCGTAGCGGATCATCTGCTTCTTGAACACGTCGACGTCGATATCGGGCGAGGCGAGGATGACATAACCGAGCTTGCCGTCGAGGTCGCGGTCGTCGGTGATGGCGAGCTGGCGCAGTGCCTCCATGGTCACCCAGGTTCCCATCGAGTGCGCAATGATATCGATGCTCTTGACGCCTGTTTTCGCCAGCATGCGCAGCGTCGCTTCAAGGTCGTCACGCGCCGCGTTAGCGCTTTCCTTGTCATAGATATAGCCGGTGGTCTTGCCGCTCGACGCCCATGAGAACAGCACCGGCGTGCCCGGATATTTGGTGTCGTGCGCGATCTGCGTCAGCCGGTAGATGCCGTCGTCGAAGCCGTTGTTGAAGCCGTGCACGAAAACCAGGGCGCGGTCGCCGCGCATGGCGATGTCGGCGCCGACCGCCTTGCCGAATTGCGCCGCGTCCTGGTAGTGGACGACGCCGGTCGCGGTGAATTGTTTGGCCGGGTTGCTGTCGGCGGAGCCCTTGGCGCGCTCGATGGCACCGACATGATGGACCTTTGGGACGGTCACGTCGACGCGAGCGTAGCTGGTGGTCAACGAGCGGTCGCCGTCGAACACCTGGCGTGGGTCTTTCGTCGCCTTCTGACGGGTGGTGGCAACGAAGATCTCATGCGTGGCCGCAATGTCGGAGGCGGGTGCTGCGACCGTCGTCTTGTTGAGCAGGTCGTGCGTGTTCCGGCCGGCGCAGCCTGCGAGAGCGAGCGCGAACGCCACGACAAGGAAGCTCTTCGAACGCACGGTCACACGCCGGCTCCCGCTGGTGACGCCATGCTCATGACGTCTGTGCCCGTTCGATAAAGGCAGAGTGCAGCCCGGTCCAGTTCAAAGTGATCCGAGGGGCTGCAGCCGAGCAGGTGGCCACCTCATTGCCCGAGCAGGTTGATGCGGTCGGTCACTTCCTGGTCGCTGGCGAAGCCGTCATCGGCGCGCAGCCGCTGTCCGATCATCTTCACCAGTTCTGGATTGTCGGCGAATTTGGTGTGGTTGAACCTGTCCGATCCCTTGACGCTTGAGAGATCGACGACCGTCACGCCGTAGGTGGCGAGATCGGCTGCGTCCTTGTAGTCGCCGACGCGCGGCCGCGCACCGGCGATCAGGCCGGACAGCCTCAGCGCCCGGTCGTCGTCGGAGAGCAGCAGGATGAATGGCTTGTCCGGCTTGCCGTAGCGGCGCATCTGGCTCTTGAACACGTCGACGTCGATATCGGGCGAGGCCAGCACGACATCACCCAGCTTACCGCCGAGATCGCGGTCGCCGGTGATGGCGAGCTGCCGCAATGTCTCCATGGTGACCCAGGTTCCGAGCGAATGCGCGACGATATCGATGCGTCGGGCGCCGGTCTGCGCCAGCATCCTCAGCGTCACTTCCAGCTGGTCGCGGGCCGCACTGGCGCTCTCCTTGTCATAGACATAGTCGGTGGTCTTGGCGCCTGACGCCCAGGAAAACAGCACCGGTGTGCCCGGATATCCGGAATCGTGGACGATCTGGGTCAAACGGTAGACGGCGTCGTCGAAGCCGGTGTTGTAGCCATGGACGAAGACCATGACGCGGCCGCCGCGCGCTGCGATGTCGGCGCTCAGCGCGCTGGAGAATTTCGGCTGGGTATCGTAGCCGACAACCTCGGAGGCCATGAAATATTTGGCCGGGTCGTTCGACTTGCCGCGCGAGCGCCGCTCGATCTGGCCGGTCTCGTGGATTCCCGGAACGGTGACGTTGACGCGGGCATAGTTCAGCGTGGCCGAGCGCTCGCCGTCGAACACCTTGTTGGGGTCGTCGGATTTCTTGCGCGTGGTGGCGATGAAGATCGAGTGGTTGCCGGCGATTTCCGTCACCGGAGTGGACACGATGGCGCTGCCAAGAATTTCCTCGGTCTTGCGGCCGCCACAGCCGGCAATCAGCAAGGCAAGGGCAAAGATGCAAATCGTCTTCAAACGCACTTTTTGAAATTCCACTCCGACCCAACCTCCGCGACACCTCCCCAGCAGGCGAAGTGCGGCAGAAGTAAGTCGTGTCCAACGGAAATGTGGTCAGCGCCGCTCGACGGCCATCGCAGTGTTGCGCGAAAGCCAGTACGGCGGCAGGAAGGCCGGAATGTTGGAGAAGGGCAGTATCTCGGGCTTCAGCCGGATGCCGAGCACATCCACCATGAACGCGCGGCGCCCCTCGATGCGACGCCAGGCTTCCGGGTAACGGGCGGCGATCTCCTCGCGCAGCGTCTCGTCGGCGAGCGCGATGCCGTCCTCGATGTTGGTGGTGAAATAGTCCGTCCCGGTCGCCGGGATGATGTCGACCTGCAGCGCCATGCCCGATTGCAGCTTGACCTGCGAGCCCGAAAACACCGGCGAATGCATCCATTCGTCGATATGGACGAGATGACCCGGATTGAGCGACACGCCGAAGAAGGGATCGCCGATGCGGTCATGCACCGCCTTCCACAAAGCGCCGCAGGGAACGCCGATGCCGACCGTCTCGTACCAGTCGACGACGGCGGAAAAATACGGCGCGACCAGTTTTTCGACATAGTCGCGGATGGCAGGCGGCAGATCGGTGGCACTCTCGGCCAGAAAGCCGGCACGGGCATTGAGCGAGCCCTGGATGCCATAGGCCATGGTGATCGGGTCACCGCGCTTGATGACGTCGAGGCGGGGGCTCGGCAGGCCATAGGGCGCCCGCTTGCCGGCGGACAGCATCGGGTGGCAGCACAGGGGCAGGCCGTTGATGCCCATCAGCCGCGCCGCCTGCAATTCGCTCATGCCGGGTTCGATGCCCTTGAGGACGTTGCGCAGGCCTTGCGAGGAAAAAGTCGCGGCGATTTCGAAGGCGGCGAGCTGGTCGGCCTCGTTGATCGCCCGCAGGCCGTCCGCCGGGTTCATCAGCAGATCCGCCGCGTTCAACACCGCGCCCTTGTCGCCGGCAAGCGCGCGCAGCGTGTCGGCGATGAAGGAAGGCAGGTCGAGCGTCGTCTCGCCGAAGCCGGCGTCACCGGCGCCGAATGGTTTCCAGCCGATGGCGCCGATTTTCTGGCCGGCTTTCAGGCCGCAAACGGCAAGGATGTCGGGCAGTGCGTCGGAGCGGTCGCGCGGCTGCGCCGGCAGCGAGAAGGTCTGGTAGAGCACACGTTCATAGGGCCCGTCGCAGATCTCGGCGTAGCCCCAGCCTTCGTTGCCGACCAGCAGCTTCGGCGCTCTGCCGGGAAGGATGACCAGCAGCGTCTCCTCGAAGCGGGGATCGTAGCCTGAGAGATAGGCGACATTGGCGGCATGCTCGCGGTCGCCGTAGACGACGAAAGCATCGAAGCCCGCTCTTGAGCCGCGCACAGCCAACGCTCCGATGCTTGCCAAATAGGTGGTGCGCGGGACGAGCGGCATCACCGTCGGCTCGCCGAATTCCGGCAACGACATGGTTTTCAGGGACACGGCTGAAACGGGCATTGCGACCGGCTCCGATGCATTGTGCTGGCGGTGCGGCATCGGTGGCCGCTTGCAGCGAATTATGCAATAGGCTTCGGCTCATGTTCGGGTTCAAGCGTCGCAAGTTCAATAATCGTGGCGTGCTGGACCTGTCCGGCAGCAAAAGGGGCTCGTTGCTCGGCATCACCTGTGCCGGCAAGCACGATGGCGGCGGCGCCCAGGTCCATGCCGTCATGTCGGCGCTGCTGTTTTCGCGGGCGACGAAGGTTCCATATTTCCATTCGCCGTTCAGATCAGTCCCTCACGGTGATCAGCCTGAGGCTTTCGCCAACCGGTGGGAGGCGGCCTTCAATCTCGGGCTGGGGTCTCCCGGCCTGCCCGAAGGGGTTCCTGTGATCACCGGAGAAACGTTCAACAATGGCTATCGTGGCGCACCGGCGATTGTCGCCGAGCCGCATTTCCACGGCTTTGCCGAAGGAAAGCTCGACCTCTACGCCACGCTGGCCGATGAATTTCGCGCCAGGCTTGCCTTGCCGCGGCGAACGTTTGCCACCGCCACCATCGCCGTTCATGTCAGGCGCGGCGACATCGTCGGCGATCCCGCCTATGCAATGCGCCTGACCGGCAACGACATCGTCCTGCGAAACATCCAGCGGGTGCAGCGCGACCATCCTCGGCATCGTGTCGTCATTTTCTCGGAAGGCGTCGAAGCGGATTTTCAGCCACTGGCCGGGATCTGCGAGTTCGAGTTGTATTCGGACGTCTTTGCGACGATCTCGGGATTGATTGAGGCCGACTGCCTGATCATGGCCAAGAGCTCGCTGAGTTACGTCGCCGGCTTGCTGTCGAGGGGCAGCGTGTACTACGAACCTTTCTGGCACGGGCCGCTGCCGTCATGGCGGGTGCTGCCCAAGGCGAGGTAGAGCCGCGCCACGGCAATCCGTCGACCGCGCCGGCCGCCGGCAACATGCCACCTGAGGTGATTTTCCGATGAACAGTTTCTCCTCCCGCGTCGCCGCCGCCGCCGCCGCGATCCGCCAGATCTTTCCGGAAACGCCGCTGCAGGAAAACGACTATCTGTCGAAGAAGACCGGGGCGCGGGTGCTCTTGAAGCGCGAGGACCTGACGCCGGTGCGCTCCTACAAGATCCGCGGCGCCTTCACCTTTTTCCGCAAGGCGCTCGCCGCCGGCAACGATGCCGAGCTGTTCGTCTGCGCCTCGGCCGGCAACCATGCGCAGGGTTTTGCCTTTGTCTGCCGCCATTTCGGCAAGAAGGGCGTGGTGTTCATGCCGGTGACGACGCCGCAGCAGAAGATCGACAAGACACGGCTATTCGGCGGCGACTTCGTCGAGATCAGGCTGGTCGGCGACTTCTTCGACGACTGCTACCGCGCCGCCTTCGAATTCACCGAAAGCGCCGGCGCGCATATGGTGCCGCCATTCGATCACAAGGACATCATCGAGGGGCAAGCGACCGTCGCCTACGAGATCGCCGATCAGATGCCTGGCGCGCGCATGCCCGACATCATCATGTTGCCGGTCGGCGGCGGTGGTCTGGCCGCTGGCGTCACGCATTACTTCGCCGACCAGAACCGCGACACGCGCTTCGTGTTCTGCGAGCCGGCCGGAGCGCCAAGCCTGAGCGAGAGCCTCTCCAACGGAAAGCGGATCAAGCTCGCCAAGGTCGACAATTTCGTCGACGGCGCCGCGGTCGCCGAGATCGGCCGCGAGCCGCTGCGCCATCTCAAGGAGTTTGCCGCCGATGCCGTGCGGCTGATCCCCGAAAACCGGCTCTGCGCGACCATGATCGAGATGCTCAACGTCGAAGGCGTGGTGCTGGAGCCGGCCGGCGCGCTGGCGATAGACGCGCTGAAGGATTTTTCGCGCAAGGAGATCAGGGGCAAGACCATCGTCGCGGTGGTCTCGGGCGGCAATTTCGACTTCGAGCGGCTGCCCGATGTCAAGGAGCGGGCGCTGCGCTTCGAGGGGTTGAAGAAATACTTCATCATCCGCTTTCCGCAGCGGCCGGGCGCGCTGCGCGACTTCCTCGAAATGCTTGGGCCTGACGACGATATCGCCCGCTTCGAGTATCTGAAGAAATCGGCGCGCAATTTCGGTTCGGTGCTGATCGGCATCGAAACCAAGGACCGCCGCAATTTCGACCTGCTCAAGGCCAATTTCGACGCCGAGGGCGTCCAGTATCAGGACATCACCGACAACGAGACGCTTGCCGGGTTCATCATATGAGTGGGCCAGAATGAGCGAAAAAGGGACGGTTTTCGTCGCGCTGTTTTCCGGCATCAATGTCGGCGGCAACCGCATCGTCAAGATGGCGGAGTTGCGAGCCTTCTTGGAGGAACTCGGCTTTTCCGGTGTCGCCACCTATGTGCAGAGCGGCAACGCCGTCTTCTGGGCGAAGAAGGGCGACGCAGCCAGCCTGACCAAACAGCTGGAAGCAGCCTTCGAGATGAAATGGGGCTTTTACTCGCGCATCATGGTGCGCGACCTCGGCTGGTTCGAGCGGCTGGTGAAAGAAAATCCCTATCCGCAGATCGCCGGCGATCCGACCAAGCTGCATGCCTATGTGCTGGAGCGCGAGCCGACCGCCGAGGAGATCGAGCGGCTTGCTGAAAAATGCACCGGCCCGGAAAGCTTCGAGATCAAGGGCGACGTGCTTTACCTCCATGCACCGGACGGGCTCGGCAAATCGGTGTTTGCCGGACTGATCCCACACACCCTCAAAGTGCCCGGTACCGCGCGCAACTGGCGCTCGGTGCTGGCGCTGCTGGAACTGGCCGGCGGGCGAGCAGCTCCGGCTGAGGCGCGGCCTAGGCCGCCGGAGCCTGTTTCCAGTCGAAGGTCAGTTCCTCGCGGAAAGCAAAGCGCTTGATGTGGTCGGCGACGACCGCTTCCAGGCGCTCGAGCGAACCGGCCTCATCCGACGTCACCGCGATGTGGAGGGCGGCTGCGTCGGCGTCCATGACGGTGCGGCCCATGGAGAGGTCGATGGTGCCGTGGGTTGGGTCGAACTCGACGGGGAATTTGTGCGCCCAATGTTTGCAAAGCTGCTGCAGATAGCGGCTGGCGTGTTCGGTGGCGACTTCGGCGCGGCTGGTCGGCATGAATGACTTCTCCTGGAGGGCAGGCGCCCATTGCTTGACATCGCGCCGGCCTTGCAAAGCTGGCGCAATAGCCGGGTAGATAGGTGCCGTCAGGCGAAACGGCAAAGGCCGCCGGGCGTCTCCGCCTGGCGGTATCCGCTCAAGATAGCGTGATCGGTTACCAGCTTCCGGTGTTCGGCATCGAAGCCCAGGGCTCGGCCTTGGGCTTGGCCGGGCCCTTCTGCAGGAGCTCGATCGAAATGCCGTCCGGCGAGCGGATGAAGGCCATGTTGCCGTCGCGCGGCGGCCGGTTGATGGTGACGCCATTGTCCATCAGATGCTGGCAAGTGGCGTAGATGTCGTCGACCTCATAGGCGAGGTGGCCGAAATTGCGGCCGCCCTTGTAGTCCTCCGGATCCCAATTGTAGGTCAGTTCGATCAGCGGCGCCTTGTCGGCAATGCCGCTCTGCTCGTCCTCTGATGCGGCAAGGAAGATCAGCGTGAAGCGCCCCTGCTCGTTTTCATAGCGGCGCACTTCCTTCAAACCGAGCTTGTTGCAGTAGAAATCGAGCGACGCATCGATGTCGGCGACGCGAACCATGGTGTGCAGATAGCGCATGAGATTTCCTCGATATGTTGGGGTGCGGCGCAACATAGGGGCCGCCCCACCAAAGGGCAATTGCCGTATCCGGACGCACCGGCAAAGGACAATTCCGGTTTTCCTGTATTGAACCGTGAAAAAAGGCACGTCAGGCCTTGCACAGACCGGAATCCCCGGTGTTAATCTGATGTCAAGAATCAGTTGCGGTGTTCTTGAAAAAAGGGGGCGTTCTTATGGGGGAAAAGGCCTCTTTCACGGGGCGGGACGGAAGCCTTGACGACGCCTTGACGCGAGACAGTGGCGGCGACACCGCCGATCTTGTCGAAATCGCCGGTGCCATCAAGTGGTTTGACGTAGCCAAGGGCTACGGTTTCATTCTTCCGGACGATGGTACATCCGGCGACATCCTCCTCCATGTGACATGCCTTCGAAAGGACGGGTTCCAGACCGCTCTGGAAGGCGCGCGCGTCGTCTGCCTCGTCAAGCAGGGCGAGCGCGGCCTGCAGGCCTTCAGGGTGCTGTCCATGGATGCCAGCACGGCGGTCCACCCGGCGGAGATGCAGGAGCAGCGCACCCACATCACGGTGACGCCGGAAAGCGGTCTCGAGCGGGCGCTGGTCAAATGGTTCAACCGCACCAAGGGATTCGGTTTCCTGACCCGCGGTGAGGGCACCGAGGACATTTTTGTCCATATGGAGACATTGCGCCGCTACGGCATCACCGAGCTCAGGCCCGGTCAGGTCGTTCTGGTCCGTTTCGGGCGTGGCGACAAAGGCCTTATGGCTGCCGAAATCCACCCGGATGTGGGCACGTTGCCGGTCTCGCATTAGAGCTTGATCCATCCCGACTGAATCGGGATGGCGCTCTATCTTTTACTTGACCATCACCTTTTCCGAACCGAAGTTCTGGATTATGGCCCGGGACGAATTCCGGCCGAGGAAAGTGAATGGCTCCAACGAAATGGCTGACAGCGGGCGCGGTCTGCGCCGCCTTGGCTTTCGCCGCCGCAGCGAGTGCCTATTTCTATTCGCAGCAACCGACCTCGGCGGACGGCCAGGCAATGATCCTGCCCGTCGATCCGACGCCGCTGATCGCGGTGACGAAGTCGGGCGAGCGTTCCTTTTCCATTGAGATCGCCGACACGTCCGACGAACGTGAGGCCGGCCTGATGTTCCGCAGGGACATGGCTGACGACCACGGCATGCTGTTCGTGTTCGAGAGCTCCGGGCCGCTGACCTTCTGGATGAAGAACACACCGATGCCGCTCGACCTGATCTTTGTCGGCCAGGACGGCAAGGTCCGCTCAATCAAGCGAGGCGAACCGGAATCCGAGGCGATCATCTCGTCCGGCCTGCCGGTGCGCTTCGTGCTCGAACTTAAGGCGGGCACCGCCGCCAGGGACGGCATCGCGTATGGCGACCTGTTGCGTCACCCGGCAATCGGCACCGAACCGGGGTCCGCGATGCCGCCGGCGGACAAGGGTGACGCGCCGAACGTCCATTCCAACTGAGCATTCCGGACTTACCGATGCAATTTCTCTCCCATGACGGCCTCGACCTTGCGTTCCTCGATCGCCATCCGGCGTCGGGCCATGGCGACCCGGTGCTGATGATCCACGGCTTTGCCTCCAGCCACTATGTCAACTGGGTGTCGCCCGGCTGGTTCAAGACGCTGAACGATGCCGGCTACCGCGCCATCGCGTTCGACAATCGCGGCCACGGTTCGTCATCGAAGAGCTACAACGAGGCCGACTACACGCCCGCGAAAATGGCCTCGGACGGGGCAGCGCTGCTCGACCATCTCGGCATCGAGCGCGCACATGTCATGGGCTATTCGATGGGCGCGCGTATTTCTGCATTCCTGGCATTGTCCGACCCGGACAAGGTGGCGACGCTGGTGTTCGGCGGTCTCGGCATCGGCATGGTCGACGGCGTCGGCGACTGGGATCCGATCGCCGAAGCACTGCTTGCCGACGAGCCCGATGCCACGACCCATCCGCGTGGCCGCTCGTTCCGCGCCTTCGCCGACCAGACGCGCAGCGACCGCCGGGCGCTGGCCGCCTGCATTGCCACGTCACGCGAATTGCTCAGCGAGGACGACATGGCGCGCATTGCCCAGCCGACCCTGATTGCCGTCGGAACGAAGGACGACATTGGCGGCTCGCCGGACGAGCTGGCGGCGCTGATGCCGAATGCCAGGGCTTTTCACATCGAGGGCCGCGACCATATGCTGGCCGTCGGCGACAAGAGCTTCAAGCAACGCGTGCTGGAGTTTTACGCCGAAAACCCGCTCTGAGCAGCAGCCACCTCGATATCATCCTGCGCGGCCGCAATCTGGCGCCGCACCTATCAGCCTCGAACCCGAATTGCCATGGTCGACCTTCTCGTCACCTATATGGAGATGACCGCGCCGCCATCCGGCGACGCCCTTATGGCTCCGGCGCCGGGTGCGATGGTCGCGCACGAAACGCTCGATATCGCCGGCTATGTCAGCCTCTATCGCGCCGTCGGCGAGCCTGTGCAGTGGGACCAGCGGCTGCGCATGAGCCCAAGCGAACTCGAACGGCTGCTCGCCCTTGCATCGACGCATGTCCATGTCCTGCGTGTGGATGGCGAGGCGGCGGGTCTGTGCGAATTCAACGGCGTCGGCCAGGCGGACGTCGAGCTGACCCATTTCGGGCTCATCCCCGCTTTCCAGGGCCGCAAGCTCGGTCCATTCCTGCTCGACCGATCGCTTCGCACCGCCTGGTCGCATCGGCCAGAAAGGCTGTGGCTGCACACCGACACATACGACCATCCCGGAGCGCAGTCGGTCTACAGGCGCGCCGGCTTCAAACCCTATGCGCAACGCATGGAGACGTTTCCGGATTAGGCTTCGAGCGCCGCGATCGACCGCGCCATGTTGCGCCGGGCCCGCGGTTCGAACCGCTGCCGGAATTCCTCAGTGTGATAGATATGCGGGCGGGCGAGAAATGTCTTCAGCACCGCACAGCGGCCGGCGCGCCACATCGGCTCCTCGACCCAGCCATATTCGCGGCGGACCGCCTGTTCATAGGCGTCGAACACCTTGGGTGTGGCGCCGAGGATCGAAAGGTCCATGTCAAGGAACAGCGCCGCGTCGCGGATGAAGTGCTCGTCGCCAAGCCTTTGAAGGCCGGGCAGTTCGTGCGTGGCGGTGGCGACGATCATCGCCGCTATGCGGCCGAGGCGCTCCGCATCGCCGCGGCCTGCGAGTTTTTCCTCGACAAGCGCAGCACTCCTGGCCTCATTGTCCTTGGCCCGGCTGTCATAGATTGCGTCGTGGAACCAGATCGCCGCTTCGACGGCCTCGGGGTCATGCAGCGAGGCGCGATAGTCGCTGGCCAGCGCCAGCATCGCCTCGATATGGACGAGGTTGTGGTAGTGCCGATCCGCTGCCTGGTAGAGCAGGGAAAGCTCGCGTTTCAGCGGCTCGTCGATCAAGGGTTCGTTTTCCATGGCTGCTTGATTTTCCATGAACCAAATCCATTTGACAGAGCACTAAGGAAAATTGAGTTCAATCCTGCTATGATCTGGCTTATATGTGCGGCCGGAGAATAGCCGGCAGGCCGGAGACCGTCGATGAACAGCATTACGATTGCCCGTCCCAGTGTGGTGCAGCCGGTCGATCCGATCTGGCGCTCGATCCGCGATGAGGCGATGGAAGCGGTCAACCGCGATCCCCTGCTGGCGGCGTTCCTCTATTCCACTATCCTCAACCAGGAGAGCCTGGAAGAAGCGGTGATCCACCGGCTGGCCGAGCGGCTCGACCACCAGGACGTCGGTTCCGACCTCATCCGCCAGACCTTCAAATCGATGCTGGCCGATGACAAGGACTGGCCGACGACGGTGCGCGTCGACATCCAGGCCTATTACGATCGCGATCCGGCCTGCGACCGCTTCATCATGCCGGTGCTCTATTTCAAGGGTTTTCACGCCATCCAGACCCATAGGCTGGCGCATTGGCTGTGGAACCAGGGCCGCCGGGACTTTGCGCTCTATTTGCAGAGCCGCTCGTCCTCGGTGTTCCAGACCGACATCAATCCGGCCGCCCGCATCGGCAAAGGCATTTTCATCGATCATGCCACGGGCCTCGTCGTCGGCGAGACCGCGGTGATCGAGGACGACGTGTCGATCCTGCACGGCGTGACGCTGGGTGGTACCGGCAAGGCCGGTGGCGACCGCCATCCGAAGATCCGCCGTGGCGTGCTGATCGGCGCCGGCGCCAAGATCCTCGGCAACATCGAAGTCGGCCATTGCTCGAAGATCGCGGCCGGCTCGGTGGTGCTGTCACCGGTGCCGCACAACAAGACGGTTGCCGGCGTGCCGGCGCGTGTCGTCGGCGAGACCGGTTGCGACCAGCCTTCGCGGCAGATGGATCAACTTCTGCCGTCGCAGACGATGGACCACGTCGTCAGCTTCGACATCTGAGGCCGGGCGCCTGGCTTGAATTTCGGCTGCCCGCACCGGGCGGTGTTCCGTTCTGTCGCCGGCTTGCCTTTACATCGCCATTGTCGGCGTGCCAGAAGCGCCTTCAAACTCGCAAGCCCGACGATCGGAGAAGACTTTTGAAGCCGGACGAAATCAGAAAACTGGACGCCTATTTCAAGCGCGTCTTCCAGAATCCCAAGCTCCAGGTGAAGGCACGTCCGCGCAAGGAGGATTCGGCCGAGGTCTATGTCGGCGACGAATTCCTCGGCATCGTCTTCAAGGACGAAGATGACGGCGACTATAATTTCTCGATGGCGATCCTCGACATCGACCTGGCTTGAGCCGGAAATCGCGGCTGGCCGGTGCTGCAGCGATGCGGCCCGGCCAGCCGTTTGCATTTGTGAATAGGCAACGAAGAGCTCTAGCGCCCTGTCTTCAGGACATGCGCGGTCTGGGCGGCAATCGCGTCGTCAAGCGCCTGCCAGTCGCCGAGAAACTCCCGCGGAAAGCGATAGGTGAGGCTGAGGCCGTCGCCGACATGGATATCACGCTCGCAGGGCGCCAGCGATTCCTCGGCAGTCGGTCCGCTAAGGCAACGCGCGACGAACGGGTCCTTGCCTGGGCGCTTGGCGACCGCAAGCACCTCGTTGAGGTAGCCTGATTTTTCGGTGAAGCGATACAGCGTCGTTCCGCCTGGTCCTGCTGTGCCCGGCTGGGCGATCAAGGCGCTGTAGATCGGGGCGAAGCGGCCGCTCATGTCGCGCGACATCATCTGCTGCTCGAACGACAGGAAGACGATGTCCCTGCTCGATCCGGTGTGATTGAAGTCGTCGCGGGCGGCGGCGCTGTAACCGTCCATCTCGGGATAGCGCAGATAGAGGTCGAGCCGCGAGGCGATGCCGTCGCGCCGCGCCTGCTCGAACCGGATCATGTTTGCCGGCACGGCGATGACATTGTTGCCGATCACCGCCTCATGGATCGTCGTGTCGTCGGTGTAGCCGGCCATGGCGATCGAGCGGCCAAGCCATTTGCCGCCCAGGCTGATCACCACCGACAACAGCGCCAGCGCCGCGAAGATATAGAACACCCGCCTCATCAGCGTGGAATCGACGATGTCGAATTCCGGACCGTTCGCGGCCGCTGCCTGCTTCATCGCAAATCCCCGATGTCGTTCGCCCGAAACCCCGGATGTGTCCTGGGGCGGCACATATGGCGCGGCATGGCTCTTGCAGCGCCCATTTCGGAATCGACTGTGCGATTTCATGGTAAACGGGAGGTAAAGATGGGCGCTGTGGAGCTCGTTCTGTTTGCTTTTGCGGTCGGCCTGACAGCATGCGGCCTGGCCGGATCGGCGATGGAGCTGATGTCGGGTCGCCGGCTTGCCTTTGCCGAACCCTATGTTTCGCCAACGCGTATCCTGCGTTCTCTGGCCGCGGCGGCTTGCGCCGGGCCGTTCATGCTCGTCAACGCTGCCTTGGATGCCCGCAAGCAAGGTCGCATTTCGATGCTGGCACTGATCTCCTGCGGCTGCACCGCGGTCGCCTGGGCGCTGGCGCTGGGCGTTGTGCTGATCGCCATTGCGTCCTGGGCGAACACTCCCCTGGAGCAGTTCAGCTTTTGATGGAATCGCTGCCTGGAATTGCACTAATCTCGATCGACCATGCCGCTTGAGACGAATCGGAGACGAGATGCCGGCCTATGCGATCGACGGGAAAGCACCCAGCTTCGAGGATGCCGACAGCAACTGGATCGCGCCGGACGCGACGCTGATCGGTGACATCCGCGTCGGCCGCAATGCCGGCTTCTGGTTCGGCGTCGTCATCCGGGGCGACAATGAGCCGATCGTCATCGGCGCCGACTCGAATGTGCAGGAACATACGGTCATGCACACGGATCCGGGCTTTCCGCTGACCATCGGCGAGGGCTGCACGATCGGCCACCGCGCGCTGCTGCATGGCTGCACGATCGGCGACAACAGCCTGATCGGCATGGGCGCGATCGTGCTCAATGGCGCCAGGATCGGCAGGAATTCGCTGGTTGGCGCCGGCGCCCTGGTCACCGAAGGCAAGGAATTCCCGGACAATTCGCTGATCGTCGGCTCGCCCGCGAAGGTGGTGAGGGAACTGGACGAAGCTGCGGTCGCCAGGCTGCGCGGCTCGGCCGCGCACTATGTCGCCAACGGCAAGCGGTTCAAGGCAGGGCTGAGGAAGGCCTGAGGCAAATCCGGATAGGTCTCCGGCTCTTCCACCATAGTTGCGCACCACGATCGAGCGTCAATCGGAACCGCGGCTGCGCATCGCATCACGCAGCAATGAAGCGCCGGCTTCGAAGCCGGCCGCGTCGGCTTCCCCTAGGGCTGTCGTATAGTCATCGATGCGGGTCTTGAGCGACGGGTCGGCGCCCGCCGCCAGAAGCAGATGGATCGCTTCGGCGTCACGCTTGGCCACCGCGTAGTGGAGCGGTGTCCAGTCGTTCACGCCCCGCATGTTGGGGTCGGCGCCGTGATCGATCAGGATGCGGATGATGTCGAGCTTGTCCGTCCGTTCGGTGGACAATGCCGCGATGATCGACGGAAATCCGGCATGGTCCTCGTAGTCCGGGTTCGAACCCGCATCGAGCAGGATCGAGATGAAGGCGGCAGGACTCCAGTAGATCGCATACTCCAGCGGATGGCCGAGGCCGAGCTCGAACGGCATCGCCTCGTCGAACCAGCGCGGCGAGCCGCCGAGGGCCTTGGCAAGGCCTTCGAATTTGCCAGCCTTGAACGCATCGTCGATGGCCTTGAACAGCCTATGGCGCTCGCATCGGTCTTCCGGGATTTCCAGCATTGCAGCGATCCGAAGGCGGAATGATCGCCTATATTGCTCCCATCCGTCGCCGCCAGAAAGTCTCATCAGCGGGCGCGGTCTGCGGATGGTGCCGCTGGCCATAGGCCAGAAATGGCGGAGCCGGCCCGGGGACGGGGCCGGCTCCTAAAACCCGGTCGTTGGGGACGGGGAGGGTGGGGACTCGACCGGGTTTTCTCCCTAGGCGCGTCGCATTCATGCGACGCGCTTAACCTGTTTTATGCATGTCGTTGTCCCAAAACCGCTGCGCACTTTTGGGCGACATGCATCGGCGTCCTCAGCGGACGCTGGCGACCGCGTCCTCGCGGCCATCGTTGATCGTCACCCAAACGCCCGAATTCTCCGTCGATTGGCGCTTCAGGTAGGTGTAGTCGGTGTCGGTCCAGGCCAGTACCTTGAGCTGCAGATTGTCGAGGATGAACTCGCCGAGGCTGGTGCGCACGGTGAGCACCGCATGGCCGTCGCCATTGGGCTGGCGCGCCACCGTCATCAGGAGGTCGCCGGCCGGAACGCCGATGTTCATCAGCTTGCGGCGCTTCTCCAGCGCATAGTCCTCGCAGTCGCCGAAGCCGCTGTCGGGATAGGACCAGACCTCTTCCTTGCCCCACATTTCCATGTCGGTGCGCGGCGTGATCCTGGTGTTGACCGAATTGTTGATGCTGACGATCGCCGCCCAGAGCTTGCGGGTCAGCTCGATCGGCGCCTGCTTCGGCGTCCTCTTGGTGCATTCCCCCGGAAGCTTCTGGCAGAATTCGTAGTGGCCGACCGGCTGGGTGGTGCGGCCGCCCGTGTGCATGAAAACCGGGCCTGCATAGGCTGTAGCCAAAGCGGAAAGCTGCATCGCCATTGCCATGAGCAACAGCGAGCCCCTCGTCTTCTTCATTGTTTTAGTCTCCCCGTTTGAGGAGACCTTGTCACAGGCGGATTTATTTGACGCAAAAACCCGAAGTAGACATTGAGTAAAACGCCAATAGAATAAACATAAAATTTGAATTAGCTTGACCTAAAATTGCTTGGACCTTCTCCGGAGCCGATTTTTGCCGGCGGGCGCTGTGTCTCCAGTGCGGGTCATGTCGCCGGTCATTTTGCGTTGCGGGCGTCGCTGCGAACAACAAAAAACCGGCCGCGACGGGCCGGTTCGGTTGTCTGGCGTAACGCCGTCCCGTCAGGAGCGCGGCGCGTTGAATTCGGAGTCCAGGGTTTCCGGGCGCTGGATGACGGCGAATTCGACGGCGACGCCATCCTCGAAGTGACGCACCACCTGGCCGCGCATCGTGCCCAGCATGACCTGGATGCCGATAGCCGGCTTGACGTCGATCTCGATTGCCGCGCCCGACAGCGACAGGTCGATGATGCGGCACTGGTACTGGCGCCCGTCGGTAAGCTGGAGCACGCTCATCGGATTGCGCGGTGCGACGCGCTCGTGGCGGCGGTCTTCCGGCAGGTCGAGCTCGTGCTTGTTGGCGAGCCAGGTCAGCTGCGCGGCGAGCTTGTCCTTCTTGCGCTCCGAGGCAATGACCGTCATCGCGAAGCCGTCCTGCGAGGTGCGGGTGACGACGCCTTCGATGCGGCCGATGTGGTCGATATAGGCGATGACTTTTTCGCCGGGCATGCCGATGCGATCGGTGCGCAGCGCAACATTGCCAGGCGACATGTCGATCACCTGGCACGGGTGCTCTGTGCGGTCTTCCAGCATGAAGCGCCCATAGATCTTGACCCGGACGCGCTGAAAGTTACGCCTTTCGGCGTGGGACGGTGCGTAGTCGACCGCCGCTGACCTCATGACTGCCTACACCCCGTTGGCATTCCCGCGCGTGGATGCGAGGAATTTCATCCGGAAAAGTACAGCCATGCAGGTTAACAAAGGGGAAAAGTCCGCCGTCAACCTTAAGATACGACTTCAGATTTGAACTATTCCCCACGCCCGCCGTCGAACACCACGAGATGGCGGATGCGGCGCGCACGGCCAAGCGCCGAAATCGTTTCGGGCGGCTCGTATTCGGACGGAACGAGCGAGGGAACGCTGATCGCCGGCCGGTTTTTCAGGAACATCGGCTCCTTGTCCGGATCGACGACGCGGATCGAATCGATCAGCGCATCGATGATCGGGTCGGCGCCCAGCCAGAATGGTCGTTCGGCGGCGCTGATGACGCCCAGGCAGCGCGGATTCTCGACGCCGCCGTCGAGCGGCAGGGCGAGCAGTTCGAACTTGTTGGAACGGCCGTTGCGGCTAAAACCCTCATAGGTGATGAGCACCACCGACTTCTGGTCGAAGACGCCGTGAACCAGCCGCGCGACGAGCCGCTGGTCCTTCTCGCGCCACAGGGAGGGGAAGGAGAACCCCTTGAGTTCGCGGCCATATCCGGCGCAAAGCCTGGTGCCGGCAAGCCGGAACACCGCTTCGCCACGCGTATCCCTTTCGAGGATGAACGTGTCGGCAAGCAGCGATTTGATGTCGGCGGGCTCCACGTCCGAACGCTTCGGGGCGGGGCGCCCATCACGCAGCCGGTTCCAATAATGGAACAGCGTGATTGATCCGTTCTGGTTCATTTTGTGCTCTTCCGCGCAATCTGTCTTTTCATGTCCCATCGGCGAACAGACAGGGCGCCCTCCGATGACTACATGCGTTGCGTTGCAGGATGCGTGCCAGCATCGTTAACACTTGTTCACGGGTCGGGACCGTTAAGGTTAACAAGTGGTTTACGTTGCTGTCCGGCGGCGGCTGTGGCACATAAAAACCACTCCAAAAACGGTCGTTTCGCAACGATCGGCAGCACTTCAGTCAAGAGTTCAGGGGAGCAGGGGACTCGACCAGCCGTTCAAGGGGGGACCTTGAACGGCTTCTTTTTTGATTCGCGCCGGATGATTCGTTTCGGCGATTCGCCGCCGTGCGATCTGCTAGCTGCGCGGCGGTCGCGTCCCCGCCTGCGCAACCGCAATGCGGATGGCCTTGGCCGGGCCGCGCCAGCTCCAGCGCGGTGGCATCGGTCGGTCGGGCGACTTGGCGCGTCCTCGCTTAGCCTACGGCGGTGTGGTCGATGACCGCGATCGCATCGATCTCTATCAGGTAGCCAGGAGACATCACCGCTATCCCGACCACAACGTTTGCTGGCTTGTGATCCCCGAACAGCTCGATCTGGGCATCTTCGATGATCGGCACGTGTTCGTCGCGTTTGTAATCGACGATGTAAATTGTGATCTTGCAGACTTGCTCAGGCCGAGCGCCGACGGCAGCAAGCGCACGGCCAAGATTCCCGAACGCCAGGCGTGCCTGGACTGCGAAATCACCATGGCCAACGAGCTTGCCGTGTATGTCTTCTGGCTGCTGGCCCGAGACGAACACCAGCTTGCTTCCTGTCGCGACGACGACCTGGGTGTACATTTCCGGTATCGGCAGATCATTGGGATTTATGCATTCGAGCGTCATTGAATAGGTCTCCTGCTATGGCTGACGGGAACTGGCCGCTTCGCGCAGATCAAAATACGAGGGTCTATTTGCGGGTCTACGACATTGTGGCCGAAGCGAGCAAACCTCGGTCATCGTCACCACCAATCTGGGCTTCTGCGAATGGCCATCGGTCTTCGGCGACGCCAATATGACCACCGCGCTCCTCGATCGCCTCGCCCACCACTGTGACATCGTCGAGACCGGCAACGACAGCTGGCGCTTCAAGAACCGCGCCTGAACGCAACCCGCGTCGCTCTCAGGGGGGGCAATATTGGGCGCCGATAGGGGGTCAATCTTCAACGCCGTTTGACATCGATCCCGTGGAAGGCACCAAGAAGCGCCAGCTCGTCGGCTTGGCGAGCGCTCGCGACTTCATCTCCGCAACGCCTCGTGCGTACCACAGGATCGGCGCGGCCCAGTCATTGCCGAGTTCCCAGACGTTCTTTCGCATGTACTGCATGACCGCCTCCCTCAAACATGGTCGATGAATTATTTGCTCGACGTTGTGTCCCCAAAGCATTGACGTACAAGTTGAGTCACCGTTGCTTCGACAAATATTTTCCTCTGTGAATAATTTCACAGATCATGAGGGGTCGACCAACTAAGATTGCCGACGGCGCAAGACAAGAATCGAAACAAGACAAGCATCGAAAAATGTTTGCAATGCCGCCGAATTTTCAAAATCGAAATAGGTGGGCGCCTCCACAAAACAATCGTCGGCCACGGTCCCCGGCATCTGCTTCGGCATGGCGGCCGGTTTCGACCCGGCCGCCATGGATGGCGTCGGCGCATGGCAGCAGTGCAACGCAGCTTGAACCATAGACGGGAGGACATCATGGCCAACCAGGACATCGCAGAAACCATCGCGTCGGTCGGCTACGCGAAGGTCATCGTAACGCTGACCCCGGTTGGGCTCGGGGCCGGTCTTGCCGCAGCGGCGCAAGGGGGCGTCGACAGCTCGACGTCTCGCGCCGCCGAAGCGCAGTTGCAGGATCACTTCATCGTCCCCAGCGAAGCACAGCAGGAAAGCCTGGCGCTCGACGCGCGGGCTTCCGCCAGCCGCAGTTTCCGGCGGGCCGTGGATCCGGCCACGCGCCGCATGCGCGTCTATCCTCATCTGGGCCTCGCCACGGGCTTTGTCGATGCAGCCGGCATGGCTGCCCTGGAGACGAGCCCGACTGCGGGGAGCATCGTCAAGGCGCCGGAACTGAGCCTTATCCGGCCGACGAGCATCAGGGCGGCACGGCCCAGGAAAACGATGAGCTGGGGGCTGCGCCGGCTGGGCGTGGAGGATATGTGGAATGCAGGGTTCGACGGCAAGGGTGTCGTCGTTGGCCATCTCGATACGGGCATCGACGGCGACCATCCGTCGCTCAAGGGGGCCATCTTCGATTTCGCCGAGTTCGACCTGGCAGGCGACAAGGTCCCCGACGCCAAGCCGCATGACAGCGACGAGCACGGCACCCACACGGCCGGCACCATCGTCGGACGGGCGGGAGACAAGGGTGCCTTCGGCGTCGCGCCGGGAGCGCAGATCGCCAGCGCCATGGTGATCGAAGGCGGCCAGGTGATCGATCGGATCTTGTCCGGGATGGATTGGATCATCGAAAAGAAGTGTCCCATTCTCAGCATGTCGCTGGGCTTGCGGGGCTTTACGCCCGCATTCCAGCAGATCATCAATGCGCTGCGTGCTGCCGGCGTGCTGCCGGTTTTCGCGGTTGGCAATGAAGGGCCGCTGACCAGCCGTTCCCCGGGCAATTATGACAATGTCCTTTCCGTCGGGGCGATGGATCAGGCGGACGCGGTGGCGTCGTTCTCGAGCAGTCAGAAATTCGACCGGCCGGCGGATCCGCTGGTGCCCGATCTGGTGGCGCCTGGGGTCGGGATCCTGTCCTGCATCCCAGGCGGAAAGTTTGCCGAAATGGACGGCACGTCCATGGCGACGCCGCATGTCGCGGGGCTGGCGGTGCTGCTCAAGCAGGCAAAGCCGGCAGCGAGCATCGACCAGATCGAGCAGGCGATCATCGGCTCCTGCACATTGCCGGCGGGCATGCTGAAGGCACGCGGCAACCGAGGGCTGCCCGACTTGCGGCGCGCCTTCCAGTTGCTGACGGGTTCGCCTTTGCCAGTGGCTGGTCCCGTGGTCGTGGCTTCGCGGCGGAAGGCCTCGAAAGCAAAGCCGGTCACCAGACACGCGACCAAATCGACCGGCAAGAAAGTTGCTGCCGCCAGAATCTAGACCTTTGCGCGTCCCAAATGATGCGCGGTGCTGCAGTGTGGTAGTCCGAAATTCGCATCATCCCGAAAGGGCTGCGAATTTCGGACCCATGGCCGTCAGAGCCGAACCCTGCCGCCTGTCATTCGCAAAATCGAGCCTATATATTGCTGCAGGGAAACCGGAGGCTGGCAAGATGGCCGATGAAAAGACATCTCAGGAATGGAGCCCGGCGGCGATCAAAGTCGAGCTGCAACGTCAGGCGCGCTCCGGCAAGCCGGTGAGTGCGCAGGTTTTCTTCAACGACGACGTCGCCGGCGCAGCATTGCCGGAGACCGTTTCGCGCGTGATCGAGCAGGCCGAAAAAAGCGTGGGAAAGCCTGGCGCGGTGACACTGGGAAAGGTCCGCCCTTCGGCCAACTCCGCATCCGTGAGCGGAGATCCCGACGCCATAGGCGCCATGCTCGAGAGCGCCGAGGTCAAGACCGTATTGCCGAACGTCGTCGACGACATCTTGCCGAAACCGGTCAAGCGGGAGTTGCGCTAGGGCGCCAAGCAGCCTCTTTTGAAAAGCAGCCTCTTTGAACACGCGGCGAAATCGCGCCAATGTAGTCGCCAATCGAGCAACCTGGCGGCGCTCAAGCCTGCCGTGAAAACAAGTTTGCCCGCGGCCATATGGCCAAGTGGGGTTCCCGTGGCACTCGCCAGGGAGAGCGCTCGTCCGGCGGGGCGGAGAGAAAAATTCCCGCTCAGACCCGCTTTGCTCTAAATGCTCTACATCCGAATCCCTGGAACAGATGTGAATGAGCGAACCGGCAAGTCCTTCCGAAACCGAACAGCAGGACGAGGCCCCGGAGCCGCGCCGCGAGCCGGTGTTCAACCTGCCGCCGGTGGTGCTGGCGGTGATCGGCGTCTGCGTCGCCGTCCATCTGATCCGCGTCTACGGGCTCACCGACGACCAGGATTTTGCCCTGCTGGTGCGGACCGCCTTTGTGCCGATCCGATATTCCGGCCAGTTCGATCTCGATGTCTATGCATTCACCAGCCCTTTCACCTATGCCTTCCTGCATGGCGGCTTCGCGCATCTGGCCATCAACATGGTGTGGCTCGCGGCTTTCGGCTCGCCGCTGGCGAACCGTTTCGGCACGTTCTGGTTTTCGCTGTTCTTCGCCGCGACCGGGTTGGCGGCGGTGGGGCTGTTCTGGGCCGTGCATCCGCTCGGCCAGGCGCCTCTGGTCGGAGCTTCGGGCGCCATTTCGGGCATGATGGGGGCGGCGGCGCGCTTTGGCTTCCGCATCGACCGCTCGTCGGGCAAGGCCGCCTTTGCCGGTGCGCCGCTGCCGATCGCGGACGTGCTGCGCTCGCGCGGTGTCATGACCTTTCTCGGCGTCTGGATGGTGATCAATCTCGTCACCGGCCTTATCGGCTTTGCGCCCGGCGTTGACAGCCAGATCGCCTGGGAAGCCCATATTGGCGGCTTTGTCGCCGGCTTCTTCGGCGTGCGCCTTTTCGATCGGCGCCAGCAGGACGTCCACGCAGACGAGCAATGACCGCCGCACTTGAAATGCAACCAATCACGGCGCACGATGTTCACCGGAACGTGAATGCCGGTCAGGGCAGGAACCGGCAAGCAAAAGCTGAGGAGGACGCCATGACTGTTAAGGCAATTCTCGAGAAGAAAGGCCATGACGTGTTGACGCTCGGGCCGAACGAAAAGCTGAGCGAAGCTATTCGCATCCTGACCGAACACAGGATTGGCGCGCTGGTCATCACCAATGGCGATCACAAGATCGTCGGCATTCTTTCCGAACGCGACATCGTACGGGTGATCGCCAGGGAAGGAGCGGCAGCACTCGATATCCCGGTGCGCTCGGCGATGACGCCCAAGGTGAAGATCTGCAACGAGAACCACACGGTCAACGAGGTCATGGAAATCATGACCAAGGGCCGCTTCCGCCATCTGCCGGTGGAAAGAGACGGCCTGCTCTACGGCATCGTGTCGATCGGCGACGTGGTCAAGCGGCGCATCGAGGATGTCGAGCGCGAGGCCGAAGAAATCAGGGCCTATATCGCCACCGCCTGAGCGGTGAAGGACCGCCGGCCGATGCCGGCCGGCGGACCTTGCTGCTCGGCCGGGAAGGCGGAAAACGCCAGTGCGCGGCTTTGCGCTTGTCTCTTTTGGCGGTTTGCACTAGCGAATGACTTTCACGCCCGACGTGAAACTCACGTTCAAACGTGAGTTCAGTCATCGAAATTCGCAGGCTCCCATGACCATCATCGACACCCGCACGCCCGACGCCAAACGCTTGATCTCCGGCGCCACCGGCGACTGGGAAATCATCATCGGCCTCGAGGTGCACGCGCAGGTGACCTCGGAAGCAAAGCTGTTTTCCGGCGCCTCGACGGCGTTCGGCGCCGCGCCCAACGCCAATGTCAGCCTGGTCGATGCGGCGATGCCGGGCATGCTGCCGGTCATCAACGAGGAATGCGTCAAGCAGGCGATCCGCACCGGCCTGGGCCTCAAGGCCGAGATCAACCACAAGTCGGTCTTCGACCGGAAGAATTATTTCTACCCGGACCTGCCGCAGGGCTACCAGATATCGCAGTTCAAGCAGCCGATCGTCGGCGAGGGCAAGGTCATCGTCTCGGTCGGTCCGGACAGGCAGGGCGAGTTCGAGGACATCGAGGTCGGCATCGAGCGGCTTCATCTGGAGCAGGATGCCGGCAAGTCGATGCACGACCAGCATCCGACCATGTCCTATGTCGACCTGAACCGCTCGGGCGTGGCGCTGATGGAGATCGTCTCCAAGCCCGACATGCGCTCGGCCGACGAGGCCAAGGCCTATGTTACCAAACTGCGCACTATCGTGCGTTATCTCGGCACCTGCGACGGCAACATGGATGAGGGTTCGATGCGCGCCGACGTCAACGTCTCGGTGCGCAAGCCGGGCGGCGAATTCGGCACACGCTGCGAGATCAAGAACGTCAACTCGATCCGCTTCATCGGCCAGGCCATCGAGTACGAAGCACGCCGCCAGATCGCCATCCTCGAGGATGGCGGCAAGATCGACCAGGAAACGCGGCTGTTCGACCCCAACAAGGGCGAGACGCGCTCGATGCGCTCCAAGGAAGAAGCGCATGACTATCGCTATTTCCCGGATCCCGACCTGCTGCCGCTGGAGTTCGACCAGGCCTATGTCGACGCCTTGGCGAAAGACCTGCCGGAACTGCCCGACGACAAGAAGGCGCGGCTGATCGCCTTGCTGGGGCTCTCGACCTACGACGCCTCGATCCTGGTATCGGAAAAGCCGATTGCCGACTATTTCGAGAAGGTGGCCTCGGGGCGCGACGGCAAGCTCGCCGCCAACTGGGTCATCAACGACCTGCTCGGCGCCCTCAACAAGGCCGGAAAAGATATTGAAAATGCTCCGGTTTCGCCTGAGCAGCTGGGCGCTGTCATCGACCTGATCAAGGAAGGCACCATCTCCGGCAAGATCGCCAAGGACCTGTTCGAGATCGTCTGGAACGAGGGCGGCGATCCGCGCCAGCTGGTCGAAAGCCGCGGCATGAAACAGGTCACCGACACCGGCGCCATCGAGAAGGCGGTGGATGACGTCATCGCCGCCAATCCGGACAAGGTCGAGCAGGCGCGCGCCAAGCCGACCATGGCCGGCTGGTTCGTCGGCCAGGTGATGAAGGCGACCGGCGGCAAGGCCAATCCGCAGGCGGTCAACGACCTCGTCAAGGCCAAGCTCGGCATCGAATAGGCAATGTTCATCCGTACCGCCAGCGAGCGCGATCTTGCCGCGGTGCGGGCCTTGCTGGTCGAGACCTGGCACGCCACCTACGACGCCATCTATGGCATCGAGCGGGTCACAGAAATCACCGATGACTGGCACTCGATCGCCTCGCTGAAGACGCGGCTGACGCGGCCGAATTCCGAATTCCTGGTGGCCGATGACGGCAAGCGTCTCGGTGGCATGGCCTTTGCCGCTGCGACCACGGACCCGAAGATCATCCTGCTGAACCAGCTCTACGTGCATCCATCGTGCCAGCGGCAAGGCATCGGCCAGGCATTGTTGGAAGAGGTCGAGGTCAGCTTTCCCGAAGCGCATACGCTGCGCCTCGACGTGGAGGAAGCAAACACAGCGGCGATCGGCTTCTACCGCGCGCAGGGGTTTTCGCCCGCCGGCAAAACCGCCGACTGCGGCGGCGGTTCAGGGTTGCCGGCATTGATCTTCGAGAAGACGATCGGATAGGCGGCCTGCAGCACATGCGGAGCGAGGAATAAGGCGCTCGCAAGGGTGCAGGGCCGGCCGCAAAAGCCTTGGTTTGCGAGGGCTCTCTGAACTAACCGGCGGGAATCTCCACATTGTCGATCAGTCTGGTCTTGCCGAGCCAGGCGGCGGCGAGCAGGCGGCCGTTGCGGCCGCGCCTCCAGGGGGCCAACGTCAGGCTTTCGCGTGCGGCGACATAGTCGACCCGCTGGAAGCCCGCTTCGACAAGGGCACGCCCGGCCTCGTCGGTCGCGCCGGCTTCATCGACGCCGGCCGCGAGCGCTGTCGCTGTCCGGCGAAGGATGGCGTTGAGTTTTCGCGCTACCTCGAGTTCGGCTTCGCCGAGATAGGCGTTGCGCGACGACATGGCGAGGCCGTACGCGTCGCGCACGGTCGGCGCGCCGATGATTTCGACCGGCAGGTCGAGGTCGCGGCAAAGCTGCCTGACGACGCAAAGCTGCTGGTAGTCCTTTTCGCCGAAGATCGCATAGTCGGGCAGCGCCTGCAGAAAGAGCTTGGCCACGACCGTGGCGACGCCGTCGAAGAAGGTCGGCCTGAAATCCGATTCAAGACCGGAAGAGGGGCCGCCGACCGAGATTTTTGTGGCGAAGCCGGCCGGGTACATCTCCGACACAGTCGGCGCAAATGCCACATGCGCGCCGGCTTCGGCCAGCCGCTCGAGATCGCGGGCCAACTGGCGCGGGTATTTGTCGAGGTCTTCGGTGGGGGCGAACTGGGTCGGATTGACGAAGATCGAGACGAGGCAGCGATCGGCCTTTTCGAGCGCGATCCTGACCAGCGATATGTGGCCCTCATGCAGCGCGCCCATGGTCGGCACCATGGCGATG
Organism: Mesorhizobium sp. LjNodule214; assembly: GCF_964252735.1. Classification (NCBI taxonomy): domain Bacteria; kingdom Pseudomonadati; phylum Pseudomonadota; class Alphaproteobacteria; order Hyphomicrobiales; family Phyllobacteriaceae; genus Mesorhizobium; species Mesorhizobium sp. LjNodule214. Next base: position 55,163 of record NZ_CAXUPE020000008.1, on the reverse strand, counting down.
CGCAGGCCGCCCTGTCGCCAGGCGCGGATTTGCGCGCGCAGGGCGGCGACGCTGTCGGTGACGATCGGCCGGCTCATGCCTTGTCCTTGCCTGACGTGGCGGGGAAAACGTGATCCGGGCCGGGAAATGCGCGGCTGCGCACCTCGGCGGCATAGCGTGCCGCCGCATCGGAGACGACACCGCGCAGCGCGGCATATTCCTTGACGAATTTCGGCACGCGGTCGACGGTCAGGCCGACCATGTCGTCGATGACCAGGATCTGGCCGTCGCAGTCGGCGCTGGCGCCGATGCCGATGGTTGGAATGGAGAGGCGCCGCGTGAGTTCGGCGGCGACGGTCTCGACCGTGCCCTCGATGACAACAGAAAAGGCCCCCGCTTTCTCCACCGCCTCGGCGTCGCGAAACAGGGCCGTCACATTCTCCTCGGTCCGGCCCTTGATCTTGTAGCCGCCGTCCTTTTCCACCGATTGCGGCTGCAGGCCGATATGGCCCATGACAGGAATGCCGGCCGCGACAATTGCCGCGATCTGTTCGGCGATATCGGTGCCACCTTCCAGCTTGACCGCCTGGCAGCCGGTCTCGTCGACGACCTGTCGTGCCGAGGCCAAGGCCTGCGCGGCGGAGGTCTCATAGCTGCCGGCCGGCATGTCGACGACCACGCAGGCTTTGGCCGAGCCGCGCATCACGGCTTGTCCATGGGCGATCATCATCTCCAGCGAAGCGCCGAGCGTGGTTTTGTGGCCATGCAGCACCATGGCGACGCTGTCGCCGACCAGGAGCAGGTCGACATGGTCGTCGAGCAGGCGGGCGACGGGGTAGGTATAGGCGGTCAGGCAGACGATCGGCACGCCGCCCTTGCGGCGGCGAATGTCGTCAGGGCCGATCCGGACATCGGCGGACATTTCTGGGGCCAATCCTCACCTCCCTCAGCCGGCACCGGGCCGGCCGCCCGCTGCCGGGCGAGCCGAGCTTTAGAAAGACAAGCGGTGCTTGGCAAGCCGGGCTTCCGCCAACCGTTCGGCTGCATCGATTTAGCGCACGGACCATTTGCGTCGCGCGCGCCGCAAAACCCTTGCCTTCGCGAAGGCCGGACGCCATAAGCAGGAAACAGGCGCCGCCGCTGCCGCCGCGAGGATCTGGATGAAAACTTTCCTTCTGCAGTTTTTCACCTGGTGGAACAGCCAGACGCTCGGAACCCGTTTCCACACCTGGCGTCACGGCAAGCAGGTCGGACAGGACGAGGCCGGCAACGTTTATTACGAGGGCGGTGTCGATTCGGAAGGCCGCACCCGCCGCTGGGTCATCTACCGCGACTATTCGGAAGCTTCGGCCATCCCGCCGGGCTGGCACGGCTGGATCCATCACCGCGTCGATACCGCGCCGCCGAGCGAAGACTACCGGCCGCGCGAGTGGCAGAAACCGCATCAGCCGAACCTCACCGGCAGTGCCGCGGCCTACAGGCCGAAGGGTTCGGTGCTGACCAATCAGCATCGCCCGCAAGTGACCGGCGACTACGACGCCTGGACGCCCGGTTCGTAATCGGCCATCACCGCCGCTCGGTCCTTTGTCGCCACAATTGACGTTTAGCTGCTTGCTGATCTGAAAACGGCGACTAGCCTTGGCGATTGAGAATCACCCGGGCGCAACCACCGGTATCCCTGCATGAGCATCTTCAGCCGAATCTCGATGGCCGGACTGGCGGCGGCCGCTCTTGCCGCCAGCACGACGTTTGCCTCGGCGCAGACGCCGGCAGCGCCGGCAGCGCCTGCGGTGGCCGAGCGCATCACCAATCCCGTCGCCGAATTCGCCGGCATCGACAAGATCACCGGCCGCATCATCACTTTCGATGTCTATATCGACGAGACGGTGCAGTTCGGCGCACTGCAGGTGACGCCGCGCATCTGCTATTCGCAGCCGGAGACCGAAGAGCCGAAGACCGATTCCTTCGTCGAGGTCGACGAGATCACGCTCGACCGCAAGATCCGCCGTATCTTCACCGGCTGGATGTTCGCCGAAAGCCCCGGCCTGAACGCCGTGGAGCACGCCGTCTATGACGTCTGGCTGAAAGCCTGCAAGCAGAAGTCGGACGTACCGCCACCCGACGCCGCCAAGAGCGGTGCGCCACAGGTCGATACGTCCAAGCCCAAGGCCGCCGCTGCTCCGGCCACGACCGAGTCGGGCACCGACAGCGCCAACTGATCTCCAATACCCTAACTGATCTCTGGGAACCGCTGCGCTCGCCACACGTTGGCAAAGAACGCGCATGGAGGATCCCGCGATGTCAGCAACCAAGCATATGACGGTCAACAAGAAGGAATTGCTTGACCTTGAGAAGGGGTTTTGGACCGGCGATGCGGCCTACTATGCCGCCAATGCCGATGCCGAATGCCTCGTCGCCTTTCCTGAGATGGCGCAGGCGATCAGCAACGCCGATCTCGCCAAAACCGCCAGCAAACCAAACCGCTGGCGCGATCTTGACATCGACGTCAAGGGGATGGTCGAACCGGGCAGCGACATCGTCATGCTCACCTATGAGGCCCACGCCACAAGAGAGAACGGCGAAGCCTATGCGGCCTTGGTCAGCACCGGCTACGTGCATCGCAGCAATGGCTGGAAGATGATGTTCCATTCGCAGACGCCGATGGAGACTGCGAAAGGCTGACGAAACAGCCCATCACGGAAAAAAGGTCGCCTCGCCCTTCAGCGCGTCGGCCAGCATCTTTTCGTACTTGCCGCGCGGCACGTCAACGGCGCCGAAGCGCTTGAGGTGTTCGGTGGTGAATTGCGTATCAAGCAGCGCAAAACCGCGCGCCTTCAACCGCTCAACGAGATAGAAAAGGCAGGTCTTGGACGCATCCGTCTCCCTGGCGAACATGCTCTCGCCGAAGAACACGCGGCCCAGCGAGACGCCGTAGAGGCCGCCGACCAGCCGCTCCTCGCGCCATGCCTCAACCGAATGGCAATGGCCCAGCCGATGCAGTTCGACATAGGCTTCGCGGATCGGCGCGTTGATCCAGGTCGAGCGGCGCTCCTCCCGCTTCTCCGCGCAGCCGTCGATCGTCGCCTCGAAATCGAAGTCGAAGCGGATGTCGAACGGGTGCTTGCGGATCGTCTTCTTCAGGCTCTTCGGCGTGTGGAAGCCGTCGAGCGGGATGATGCCACGTGTCTCCGGCCGCACCCAGAACACTTCGGGGTCGCTGGCGCTTTCGGCCATCGGAAACACGCCGGACGCATAGGCCTTCAGCAAAAGGTCGGTCGGGATGCGATAGCCGGGCGCGTAAGGGCGGGTCATCGCCGCATTATAGCTTACGAGTTCGCGACCTCATCACCCTTGGCCAGGTATTTCTCCAGCCAGTGGATGTCGTAGTCGCCATTGGCGATGTCGGCATTGCCGACCAGGTCGCGGAACAGCGGCAGCGTCGTCTTGATGCCGTCGACGACGAATTCGTCGAGGGCGCGGCGCAGCCGCATCATGCATTCGACGCGGTTGCGGCCGTGCACGATCAGCTTGCCGATCAGGCTGTCGTAGTAGGGCGGGATCTTGTAGCCCGAGTAGACGCCGGAATCGACACGGATGCCGAGCCCGCCCGGCGTGTGGAAATGGGTGATCGTGCCGGGCGAGGGCGTGAAGGTGCGCGGGTCCTCGGCATTGATGCGGCATTCGATGGCGTGGCCGTTGAACTTGATGTCCTCCTGGCGCACCGAAAGCCCGCCGCCCGAGGCGACGCGGATCTGCTCATGCACGAGGTCGATGCCGGTAATCGCCTCGGTCACCGGATGCTCGACCTGCAGGCGCGTGTTCATCTCGATGAAATAGAACTCGCCGTTCTCGTAAAGGAATTCGATGGTGCCGGCGCCGGAATAGCCGAGATCGGCGACGGCGCTGGCGCAGATACCGCCGATGCGTGCGCGCTCCTCGGCATTGAGCGCCGGCGAATTGGCTTCTTCCCAGACCTTCTGATGGCGGCGCTGCAAGGAACAGTCGCGCTCGCCGAAATGCACGCCGCGGCCGGCGCCGTCGCCGAACACCTGCAATTCGATATGGCGCGGCTTTTCCAGGTATTTCTCGATGTATACGGCGTCGTCGCCGAAGGCAGCACCGGCTTCCGAGCGCGCCGTCTGCAGCGCAACTTCCAGGTCGGCCTCGGTACGCGCCACCTTCATGCCGCGACCGCCGCCGCCGGCCGACGCCTTGATGATCACGGGATAGCCGATCCCTGCGGCAATGCGCTTGGCTTCCTTCTCTTCCGTGACTGCGCCGTCAGAGCCGGGCACGACCGGGATGCCGAGACGCTTGGCGGTGCGCTTGGCCTCGATCTTGTCGCCCATGATGCGGATATGGTCGCCCGACGGGCCGATGAAGGTGATGTTGTGGGCGGCGAGTATGTCGGCGAACTTGGCGTTCTCCGACAGGAAGCCGTAGCCCGGATGCACCGCATCGGCGCCGGTGATCTCGCACGCGGCGACGATCTGATGGATGTTGAGATAGCTGTCGCGCGACGGCGGCGGGCCGATGCAGACGCTCTCGTCGGCGAGCCTGACATGCATGGCGTCGGCGTCAGCGGTCGAATGCACCACCACCGTCTGGATGCCGAGCTCCTTGCAGGCGCGCAGCACCCGGAGGGCGATTTCGCCGCGATTGGCGATGAGGATCTTCTGGAACATTTTTGGCTGTTCCCGGCTCTACTCGATCACGACGAGCGGCATGCCGTATTCGACCGGCTGGGCGTCTTCGAACAGGATCGCCGTCACCGTGCCGGCGCGGGGCGAAGGGATCTGGTTCATCGTCTTCATCGCCTCGATGATCAAAAGCGTCTGGCCTTCCTTGACCTTCTGGCCGATCTCGATGAACGCCTTGGCGTCGGGCGAGGGCGCCAAGTAGGCGGTGCCGACCATGGGAGAGGGTACAGCGTTCTTGGAGATTTCGGCCGCAGCCGGTGCGGCGCTGGCCGCCGGCTGTGCTGCCGCCGGGGCATAGCTGGGCTGGGGTGCAGCGATCGCATGGACGGCGGGTGCCTGCCGCGACACGCGCACCTTCAGATCGCCCAGCTCGACCTCGATCTCGGTGAGGTTGGTGTCGTTCAGTATGCCCGCCAGGTCGCGGATCAGCTGCTGGTCAACACCGGTCTTCTTTATCGACATTTTCGAGCCTTCTGTTTGTTGGCCGGTCACAGGCGTGCCGCCAGCGCCTGCAGCGCGAGCGTGTAGCCGAGCGGCCCGAATCCGCAGATCATGCCGACGGCGACCGGCGAGACCATGGAGACGTGGCGGAACGGTTCCCGCGCGTGGATGTTGGAAAGATGCACTTCGGCGACCGGCAGCGGCGCGATGGAGCGGATGGCGTCGTGGATGGCAATCGAGGTATGGCTGTAGGCGCCCGGATTGATGACGATGCCGGCTGCCTTGTCGCCAGCTTCCTGGATCCAGTCGACGAGGTCGCCCTCATGGTTCGACTGACGGAAATCGATCTCGAGCCCAAGTGCTGCACCGGCCTGCTTGCAGTCGTCGGCGATGGCGGCAAGCGTCTTTCCGCCATAGATCCCCGGCTCGCGCTTGCCGAGCGCGTTGAGATTGGGACCGTTCAGAACGAAAACCGTTTTCAAGAATGCCGACCTTTCCCGGCGCCGGCCTCAGCCGGCGCGCTGGGCCCCTCTATAATGGGCATAGACGCCTGCGAAAAGAGCGCAAGTGCGTTCTTTTGCTGTCCACAGCAGGCGGGAAACCGCCTGCCGCCATGGATCAGAGCGCGGCCTTCGCCGCCTCGATCTTTTCGGCCAGAACGTCCTGCCCGAGTGCCCCGAACACAACCTCGTTGCCGACCACATACGAAGGCGTGCCGGTGATCGCCAGCTTGGTGGCGAGATCGTAGGTCTTGGAGATCGCCTCGTGGATGCTCGGGTCCTTCATCTTCTCGCGCAGCGCAGCCTCGTCGGCACCGAGCGACAGCGCAACCTTGATGGCCGCGGCCTCGGTGGCGCGACCCGGGCCGCCGAGCAGGGCGTTGTGGAATTCGCCGTACTTCTCCGGCTTCATCAGGTGGAAGGCCATGGAGACGACGCTGGCCTTCTGCGAATCCGGACCCAGGATCGGGAATTCCTTGAGCACGAAGCGCAGGTCCGGGTCGGCTTTCGTCAGCGCTTGCATGTCGTCGATGGCGCGTTTGCAGAAGCCGCAATTGTAATCGTAGAACTCGACGATCGTGACCTTGCCGTTCGGATTGCCGACGACGCCGTCGAAGGTGGAGTTGAAGATCTCGTCCTTGGCATTCTTGATGACGCCGAGCGCGGCGATCCGCTGTTCTTCCTTCTGCTTGGCTTCGAGCGCGTCCTGCACTTCGAGCAGAACCTCAGGGTTCTTCAGCAGATAGTCGCGGATGATGCCCTCGACCTCGGCCCGGTCGATCTTGGTGTCCGAGGACGCTACCTGCACGACCTGCGCCGCATCGGCCTTGGCCGCCTGCGGGCTGCCGGCGACGAAGCCGAAAGCCAGCATGGCGAGAGCGGCTGCCACTCCCGTCGTGCCGAGCAGAATTGCCTTGTTCATCATCCCTTATCCTCTTGCCTGTTCCGTCCGCTTTTGTCGCAGTATGCCGCCGGAAGGTTCACTTCTTGATTTTGCCTGATGGCGTGTAGTTTATGATATCCTGAGCGCGAAGCCAGCCCGGCTCGCCGCGCTTCAATTTCTGCTGCGCGCGCATGGCGAAGATCTTCGCGTTCCTGTAGTCGCCGGAATAGAAATGACCTTCGGCGGTCGCGAGTTCGGCGGCCGGAATGTTGCCGAGCTCGCCATAGGCCTGGGCCAGATAGCGATACCCTTCGGCGTTTTCCTTGTCGCGCCCGAGGCCGTTGTTGATCTGCACCACCGCCTTCTTCAGCGATTCGGGTGTGCCGACCGCCATCAACGCCTGGCCATAGGAGACCGGCAGCAGCCCGGACCGCGCCGGATCGAGGCTGACCGCCCTGGCGTAGGCGTCCGCTGCATCCTTCGGCTTGTTCGCCTTCATCAGGATGTCGCCGCGCAGTTCCTGGAAATAGGGGTTTTTCGGCTGTTCCTTGATCAGCGCGTTGGTCTTGGCGAGGCTTGCGGCCAGATTGCCGTAGAGATAGGCGAGCTGCGCCTCGCCATAGCGCGAGGCAAGACTGCCCGGATTCTTGCGCATCAGCCGCGTTGCGGCGGCCTGACCGCCCATATAGGCGGCGATCTTGACGCGCATCATGTCGTGGCGCTGCTGCAGCGCCGGCGTATCGACCTTGTCGACATAGGGGCTCTGCTTGACCAGCACTTCGAGATTGGCGATGCGCTCCTGCGGCATCGGATGGCTGATCCGGTAGGGATCGACTTGCGCGCCGGACAGGGACAGCGCGCTCTGGAAGCGGCCGAAGGTCTTCAGCATGCCCATGCCGGACTGGCCGGTGGCGTTGAGATAGGTGATCGCCGAGCGGTCGGCGGTCGTCTCTTCGGTGCGCTGATAGGCGAGGATGCTGCGCTGCGCCATCTCGCCGCCGCCCGCGGCAACACCCATGCCGGCGCCGGCGAGGCCGCGGCTGTTGGTGGTGGCGCCGGCCACGATGGCGCCGGCGCCAAGCAGGGTGGCGATGATCGCCATCGTCTTGGCGCGCTCGAGCTGCTCGCGCAATTTCTGCTGGTGGCCGCCGGCGATATGGCCGGCCTCATGGGCGATGACGCCGATGATCTCGTTGGGCGTTTCGGCCATCATCAGCGCGCCGGTATTTATGAACAGCCGGCGCCCGGTGACGAAGGCGTTGAAACTCTGATCGTTGACCAGAACGATATTGACGCCGTCATTGGCGAGACCGGCCGCCTTGAAGATCGGCCGCGCATAGTCGCGCACCAGCGCCTCGATCTCGGCATCGCGCACCACCGGTACGTTTTGCGCCAAGGCGCTGACAGAGCCGGAGACCAAGACAGCGGCGGCAAGCAAAAGCGTCGCGACTGCGCGCGTGGTCCTCCCGATGGAAGGTCTGGAAAACATCGATCTGGTTCGGCTCAACATGACAGGTCCACTGGTAGACGAGCGGGCGAAAGATGAAAAGTCGGCACCGAAAACTTCCTGCGCTTGTGATCCCCACACCAATCGGGCATTTGTGCGGCCAAAAGGGCTAGCAGCTTTGACCGGGACCGATCCCGGTGTGATGGATTTGAAGATGGTCGTTTCACTTTCGCGCCGCGGCGAGGTCGAGCCGTTCCATGCCATGGACATTCTGGCCGAGGCCAACCGGCTTAAGGCGACAGGCGTGCCGGTGGTTTCGATGGCCGTCGGGCAGCCGTCCGACCCGGCGCCTGTCGGGGTAAGAGAAGCTGCAGCGAACGCGCTGAAGCGCGGCCGCATCGGCTACACCGATGCGCTCGGTCTTGCCGACCTGCGCAAAGCGATCGCCGGGCACTACGCAGACCATTACGGGATCGATGTCCCACCCGGCCGCATCGCCGTCACCACCGGATCCTCGGCCGCCTTCAACCTGGCCTTCCTGGCGATGTTCGACCCGGGCGACCGCGTCGCCATCGCCGCGCCCGGCTATCCGGCTTACCGCAACATCATGGCCGCGCTCGGCATCGAAATCGTCGAGATCGAGCTCGGCACTGACGCCTATCTGCATGCCGAGCACCTGAAGATGGCGCACGCGGAAAAGCCGCTGAAGGGAGTGCTCTTCGCCAGCCCGGCCAATCCGACCGGCGCGGTCATTCCCGCCGACGAGATGGCAGCGCTGGTGAGAACGGCCGAAGAGCTTGGTATCGCGGTGATTTCCGACGAGATCTATCACCGGCTGGCCTATGCGGCGCCCGACACGACGGCGCTGGCCTACGGTTCGGGCGTCACGGTCATAAACTCGTTTTCGAAATACTATTGCATGACCGGCTGGCGCATCGGCTGGATGGTGCTGCCGGAAGAACTGGTGCGGCCGGTCGAGCGTATCGCCCAGAGCCTTTACATCTCGCCGCCGGAGCTGTCGCAGATCGCGGCCATCGAGGCGTTCAAGGCGACGCAGGAGCTGGAGGCGGTGAAGGCGCGCTATGCCTGGAACCGCGAGCTTCTGATGAAGCGCCTGCCGGAACTCGGTTTTCCGCTGGCGGCACCCATGGACGGCGCCTTCTACGCCTTCTGCGATGTCACCAGGCATACCAACGACAGCATGGCCTTCGCGCGGAAAATGCTGGCCGAGGCGCATGTGGCGGCAACGCCCGGCCGCGACTTCGATCCGCTCGCTGGACACCGGACCATGCGCTTTTCCTATGCCGGTAGTCACGACGAAATGGTCGAGGCGATGGCGCGTATCGAGCGCTGGCTGAAATAGCGGGGACGTCATGCCAGAACTCGAACAGGCGCTTGCGGAAGTCGCCGCCGAAATGGCGGAGCGCACGGATCGCGGCGATGTCGCCAGCTATATCCCGCAGCTCAGCAAGGTCGACCCGAAGAAGTTCGGCATTGCCGCTGTCACCAATGACGGCCGTGTGCTCGTGGCGGGCGATGCCGACGAGGCTTTTTCCATCCAGAGCATTTCCAAGGTGTTCACGCTGACGCTGGCGCTCGGCAATGTCGGCGACGCGCTGTGGCAGCGTGTCGGGCGCGAGCCGTCGGGCAATCCGTTCAATTCGATCGTCCAACTCGAGCATGAGAACGGCATTCCGCGCAATCCGTTCATCAATGCGGGCGCCATCGTCGTCTCCGACATCCTGCTCGCCGGTCACCAGCCGCGCGAGGCGATCGGCGAGATCCTGCGCTTCATCCAGTTCCTCGCCGATGACGAGACAATCATCATTGACCGCGAGGTCGCCGCCTCCGAGCGCGCCACTGGCTATCGCAACTTCGCCTTGGCCAACTACATGAAATCCTTCGGCAATCTTCATCACGCGCCAGAACTGGCGCTGGGCGTCTATTTCCACCATTGCGCCATCGCCATGAGTTGCCGGCAACTGGCGATGGCCGGGCGCTTCCTTGCCAATGGCGGCAAGAACCCGGCGACCGGACATTCGGTGGTGTCGGCCGAGCGGGCGCGCCGCATCGGCGCGATGATGCTGACCTGCGGCCATTATGACGGCTCCGGCGACTTTGCCTTCCGTGTCGGCATTCCAGGCAAGAGCGGCGTGGGCGGCGGCATATTGGGGATCGTGCCGGGCGTCGCCTCGCTCGCCGTCTGGTCGCCCGGGCTCAACGCCAATGGCAATTCCAAGCTGGGCTCGATCGCGCTGGAAAGGCTGGCGAAGATCATGAACTGGTCGATCTTCGCGCCCTAGGACTTACTGATATTCAGGTGAGGCCGGCCTGCTAATGGCGGCTTCCTGCGCTTGCCTACAGCGCCGCGCGCCCTCTTGGGCGCGCAAAGGACGCTGTAGTTCATTGATTTTGCGCATGATCCTTTCCGAAATCAATCTCGATTTCGGGGTCATGCGCGGGCTCACGTACTTGAGTACGCTCCGCTCCGGTTCTCGGAAAGCCACCGCTCTCGACTCGGCCTGACCTGAATCTCAGCAGCCCTCGGATCGGGGCTGGCGTAGATACGAAAATCCCGCGCCGTCTTTCGACGGCGCGGGATTTTTCTATCAGATAGTCAGCACAAGCGGCTGAAAAGCTTAGAAAAAGCCTTTCCGCTGCCACCAGCCGGCGCGCTTCGGCTTTTCCTCGGCCTTAGCCTCTTCGGGCACGGTCGACGAGACCACCGGTACGACCGGAGCATCGATGGCGACGGGCTTGCGCCGGGTCGGGCGGGCATTAGCAGGCGCTTCCTCCTCGGCAGCCGGGGCGGCCGGCACAGGCGCAGGCGTCGCCGCCTCGGCCGGTGTAGCATCCTCGGCAGGTTCCTCGGCTACCGTCTCGGCGGCAACCTCTGCTGCTGCCTTCTTGGACCTTGACGCGCGCTTCTTCTTCGGCTTCTCGGCGCTCGGCATATCGTCGTTGGCGGCAGAGGGAAGCTCTTCCACCGATACGGCGGCGACAGTCTCGGCCACAGGCTCGATGGCCGCGGCTTCAATTGCCGGCGCATCGGCTTCGACGCCATCGGCAGTCTCGCCTGCCTCGGCTCCGTCCTCGCCGTCCTCACGGCGATTGCGCTTGCCGCCGCGCTTGCCGCGCCGGCGCTTCTTGCCCTGACCGTCGTCCGACGCGTCCACTGCGACGGCATCGACCGGCGCTTCGCCGCCCTCGGCGGCGGCTTCATCCGTTGCGACAGCGGCGTCGACATCCGCCGGCGCCGAGACCAAGGCACCTTCCGCCGGGCCGTGCTCGCGGTCACCATGTTCGCGATCGCGATCCTTGCCGCCACGCCGCCTGCGGCGCTTGCGGCGCTTGCGGTCGCGGCCTTCGCCGTCCTCGCCGGACCTCGGCTGTTGCTGCTGGGGATGGCGCGGTTGCTCCGCCTGGGCAGGTGCCTCGTCCTCCTGCTCGACGACGATTTCGTCTTCAGGCTCTTCCGGCTCGACATAGGTCGGCAGGCTGCGCACTTCGACGAAGCCCTCCGGCTTTTCCGCCAGTGCGCCGCGGAAGATCGCATAGTGCTGCGCGCCGACCGCGTCGTCGGCCTCGATCGTGATGGTCAGGCCGAAGCGGCTTTCGAGTTCGACCAGCGTGCCACGCTTGTGGTTGAGCACGTAGAGCGCGGTCGCCGCCGGGGTCCGCACCGTGATGTGGCTGCGCGAATCCTTGAGCAGGAATTCCTCGATCGCCCGAACAACCATCAGCGCCACCGAGGAATCGGAGCGCACATGGCCGGTACCACCGCAATGCGGGCAGGGCTTCATGGTCGATTCCAGCACGCTGGCGCGGATGCGCTGGCGCGACATCTCCATCAGGCCGAAATGCGAGATGCGGCCGACCTGGATGCGGGCGCGGTCGTTCTTGAGGTGATCCTTCAGCCGCTTCTCGACGGAGCGGTTGTTGCGGTTCTCCTCCATGTCGATGAAGTCGATGACGATCAGGCCGGCGAGATCGCGCAGCCTGAGCTGCCGGGCGACTTCCTCGGCCGCTTCGAGATTGGTGTGAAGTGCCGTGTCCTCGATCGAGTGCTCCTTGGTGGAGCGGCCCGAGTTGACGTCGATGGCAACCAGCGCCTCGGTCTGGTTGATGATGATGTAGCCGCCGCTCTTCAGCGTCACCTGCGGCTGCAGCATGCGGTCGAGCTGCGCCTCGATGCCGTTGCGCACGAAGATCGGCGTCGTGTCGCGGAACGGCTGAACCACCTTGGCGTGGCTCGGCATCAGCATGCGCATGAAGTCCTTGGCCTCGCGATAGCCTTCCTCGCCGGAGACCAGGATCTCGTCGATGTCCTTGTTGTAGAGGTCGCGCACCGAGCGCTTGATCAGGCTGCCTTCCTCATAGACCAGGGCAGGGGCCGTGGACTGCAGCGTCAGGTTGCGGACGTTTTCCCAAAGCCGCATCAGATATTCGTAGTCGCGCTTGATCTCGGCCTTGGTGCGGCTCTCGCCGGCCGTGCGCAGGATGACACCCATGCCCTGCGGCACTTCGAGATCGGCGACGACTTCCTTCAGCCGCTTGCGGTCCTGCGCGTTGGTGATCTTGCGCGAAATGCCGCCGCCGCGCGCCGTATTGGGCATCAGCACCGAATAGCGGCCGGCAAGCGACAGATAGGTGGTGAGCGCCGCACCCTTGTTGCCACGCTCTTCCTTGACGACCTGCACCAGCAGGATCTGGCGGCGCTTGATGACTTCCTGGATCTTGTACTGGCGGCGCACCGGCTTGCGGCGGTTGCGCACTTCTTCCAGCGCATCCTCGGCGCCGACCGATTCGACTTCGTGATCGTCCAGATGGGAGGACTGGACCTCTTCCAACATGCCGCGATCATTGTCGCTGGACGAGGCTTCGCCGCTTGCGTCGGCGGAGGCCGATTCCGGCTGCGGGGCAGCCTCGGAAACCACATCGGCTTCGACAATTGCGGCGATCGACGTGGGGCCGTTTCCGGACTTGTCTTCGGACGCTTCCGCTTCGCCGTGATCGGCGGCTTCGTCGTTGTGCCCGGCCGTTTCGGGCGGGGTGTCGGCATTTTCTGCTGTGAAATCGGCTTCGGCGGCGGAGTCTTCGGCAATTGCATCGCCGCCCGTGTCGCCATGTTCGCCACTTTCATCGGACTCGGCGGCACCGGCGTCGCGCTTGTGTTCGCCGCGCTCGCGGCCTTTGCCGCCGCGCCGGCGTCCGCGCCGGCCGCGATCGCGGCCCTGGCGATCCTCGCCTTCATTGTCCTCGTCCTCTTCGTCCTGGGCTTCCTGCGCTTCGGCGCGCAGCAGGGCCTGACGATCGGCGACCGGGATCTGGTAGTAGTCGGGGTGTATTTCACTGAAGGCGAGGAAACCGTGACGGTTGCCGCCATATTCGACAAAGGCTGCCTGAAGGGAGGGTTCGACGCGCGTTACGCGGGCGAGGTAGATGTTTCCTTTGAGCTGCTTCTTGTCCTGTGATTCAAAGTCGAATTCTTCGATACGGTTACCGCGAACGACGACAACGCGTGTTTCCTCCGGGTGGGAGGCGTCTATCAGCATTTTGTTGGGCATTATTTCGTTTCCCCCCGGCAGCCGTCAGCCGCAGCTTGCGAGGCAAAGCCTGCTGCTGCGTGTCTGCAGTGTGGGTGCCGGACAATTGAACGTCCGCCGGCCGCCGCTTGAGCGCCATGGCGGTGCCGCCCGCAGCCATAATGGCGCGGTTTGATGCGGACCTTTCCATGATTGCGCTTGAAGCCATCGTCACCAGCAGAACCTTTTGAACCAAAGCCCGGAAAGACCGGACCAGCTTGTTTGCTCATACAGAGCCGGCGCGGGACAAACCCGGCCGTTTTCCTCACGCAGGCGATTCCCCCGCCACGGGCGCGCACCTGCGAAATTCGTCGCGATCACCTGAAGCCTTTTCGCTGGAAGCGAAAGGAGCCGCTTTTCATCTGACCTGTAGCAGGAAGCTGCGGAGGAAGCGGTTCCAGGATTGCAGTGATCCACTATCGCTTTTATGATTTGGCGGCATGGAAGGCAACCCCGATTTAGGATGCCGGCAAAAAGCGGTTCCCTTGGGGAAGCACAGGCTCCAAATCCTTGTCCGAGAAGGCTTGGTTAACCTTCTCTGGATACCAATCGTTAATCGAGTCCGCGGCCTAACCGGCACTTCGACGAAACGACCCGGCGCCTGGCGCCAAACCGGGAGCGACTGGAAAGAAATGGGACTGGCAGGCACCGCAAACAAGGGTCATGGCGCCGCTGGGCCTTTGCATGCCGTCCGCACTCTTTTGCTGATGGTGATTTTCCTCGCTTTTGCCACCGTTTCTGACGCCGCCGACGCGTCGCTCGGCGCCACCGGCTACAAGATGGCGGGCGATGCCACCAAGATGCGCATCGTCATGAATTTCGATCGCGAGCCCGACATCAAATGGTTCCTGCTGCGCGGCCCCAATCGTCTGGTCGTCGATTTGCCGCGCACCAGGTTCGCCATCAATGCCAGGGACGTGAAGGCCCGCGGCCTGGTCAAGTCCGTGCGCTACGGCGATCTCGGCCAGGGATCGCGGCTGATCCTCACCGGCAAGGGGCCGTTTTCGGTCGACAAGCTCGACGTGCTCAAGAACGACGACGGCAACGGCTACCGAATCGCCATCGACATGTCGGCGGCCTCGGCGCGGGAATTCGACGCCGCGCTCGCCAATCAGGCGCTGACCACCGGTTCGACGGTCTCGACCGACAAGGGCTCCAGGGTCGGCACCGGGCCGATCTCCAATCCGGGCCACCGCTTCACGGTCGTCATCGATCCCGGCCATGGCGGTATCGACGGTGGGGCCGAGGGGCTCCACGGCACCATCGAGAAGAACGTCACGCTCGCCTTCGCCACCGAATTACGCGAAAGGCTTTCCGCGGTCGGCAGCTACGACGTGTTCATGACGCGCGAGAAGGACGAGTTCCTGCGGCTGGACGACCGGGTGCGCATCGCCCGCCAGCATGAGGCCGACCTGTTGATCTCGATCCATGCCGACACGATCAGCGTCAAGGGCATTCGGGGTGCCACAGTCTACACCGTATCCGACAAGGCATCCGATCCAGAGGCGCAGGCGTTGGCCGATCGCGAAAACCTCTCCGATCAGTTCGCCGGCATGGAGATCAAGGACGACAACAAGGAAGTCACCGACATCCTGATCGACCTGATCCGCCGCGAGACGCATAATTTCTCGATGAGCTTTGCCCACACGCTCGTCGGCCAGCTCTCCACCAGTGTCGGGCTCATCAACAATCCGCAGCGTTCCGCCGGCTTCAAGGTGCTGAAGGCACCCGACGTGCCTTCGGTGCTGGTCGAGCTCGGCTACCTGTCGAACGCCAAGGACGAGGCGCAATTGCTGGATGCCGACTGGCGCAGCAAGGCGGCGCAGAGCATCACCAATGCCGTCGCGCTGTTCGCCTCGGCCAAGATGGGGACGGGAGCCGGAGGCTGATATGGCGGCCGCCTGCAACCACAGGCAGCGTTGCACGACGACAACACCCGGCGCTATTATTTCCCGCACGGGAAGCCGAAGTCCCAGCGTTGCCGTATTTTGTCCACATGGTGGCGACATGGGTTTTCCATTGCGGATTGGGACCGTCCCGGAAGCTTGCGCGGAAGGCGGCTTCGTTTAGGAAATTCCCGGACCACGGACTGGAGCGGGCATGATTCGTCTCATCGGCTATTTCTTTGGCATCGGCACGACGCTGGCCCTTCTGGTGGCGGCGGGCGTGGCGATCTATATCGGCCATCTGTCGAAGGACCTGCCCGACTACGAAGTGCTGGCCAAATACGAGCCGCCGGTGACGACGCGCATCCATGCGTCCGACGGATCTCTGATGGCCGAATATGCACGCGAGCGGCGCCTCTATCTGCCGATCCAGGCGGTTCCGGATCGCGTCAAGGCGGCCTTCCTGTCGGCCGAGGACAAGAATTTCTACAACCATCCCGGTATCGACGTGACCGGCCTCGGCCGCGCGGTCATCGTCAATTTGCAGAACGCCGGCTCGGGCAGGCGCCAGGTCGGTGCCTCGACGATCACCCAGCAGGTGGCGAAGAACTTCCTGCTCACCTCGGACCAGACCTACGAGCGCAAGATCAAGGAGATGATCCTGGCCTTCCGCATCGAGCAGGCCTATTCGAAAGACCGCATTCTCGAGCTCTATCTCAACGAGATCTTCTTCGGCTTCGGCGCTTATGGCGTCGCTGGTGCCGCGCTCACCTATTTCGACAAGTCGGTGAACGAGCTGACGGTTGCGGAAGCGGCCTATCTGGCCTCGCTGCCGAAGGGCCCCAACAACTACCATCCCTTCAAGCACGCCGACCGCGCGCTCGAGCGCCGCAACTGGGTCATCGATCAGATGGTCGAGAACGGCTATGTGACGCGCGAAGAGGGCGACAAGGCCAAGGCCGAGCCGCTCGGTGTCACGCCGCGCCGCAACGGCACCTATCTGTTCGCCGGCGAGTACTTCACCGAGGAAGTGCGCCGCCAGATCATCTCCCGCTACGGCGAGAATGCGCTTTACGAAGGCGGTCTGTCCGTCCGCACGACGCTCGATCCGAAGATCCAGCTCATCGCCCGCAAGGCGATGCAGAACGGGTTGCTGAAATACGACACGCTGCGCGGCTATCGCGGCCCGGTGAAGAACATCGACGTCTCCGGCGACTGGGGCGTGCCGCTCGGCAACGTCAAGGGCCTGGAAGACGTGCCGGAATGGTCTTTGGCCGTCGTGCTCGACAGTTCCGAGGCCGGCCTCACCATCGGCCTGCAACCGGCGCGCCAGGTTTCCGGCGACATCGTCAAGGAGCGGGTCGAAGGCACGATCAGCAAGGAAGACATGGGCTTTGCCATGCGCCATGTGGTCGACGGCAAGACGGTCAAGGCCAAGTCGCCGGCCGACGTGCTCCAACCCGGCGACGTCATCTACGTGCAGAAGAACGAAGGTTCCGACAGCGCCTACAGCCTGCGCCAGGTTCCGGAAGTGGAAGGCGGCCTGGTCGCCATGGATCCGCACACCGGCCGCGTGCTGGCCATGGTCGGTGGCTTCTCCTATGCGCAGTCGGAGTTCAACCGGGCGACGCAGGCGATGCGCCAGCCGGGCTCCTCGTTCAAGCCGATCGTCTATTCGGCGGCGCTCGACAATGGCTACACGCCGGCCTCGGTGATCATGGACGGCCCGATCACCATCCAGAGCGGCAACACGACCTGGACGCCGAAGAACTATGACGGCACCGTGGCTGGTCCGGCGACCCTGCGTTCCGGCATCGAAAAATCGCGTAACCTGATGACGGTGCGGCTCGCCAACGACATGGGCATGAAGCTGGTCGTGGAATATGCCGAGCGCTTCGGTGTCTATGACCATCTGGCGCCGTATCTGCCGATGGCACTGGGTTCCGGCGAGACGACGGTGATGCGCATGGTGTCGGCCTATTCGATCATGGCCAATGGCGGCAAGTCGATCAAACCCTCGCTTATCGACCGCATCCAGGACCGCTACGGCAAGACGGTGTTCAAGCAGGACGAGCGCGGCTGCGAAGGTTGCAACGCCAACGAATGGAAGAACCAGCCCGAGCCGGAACTGGTCGACAATGCCGAGCAGGTGCTCGATCCGATGACCGCCTACCAGATCACCTCGATGATGGAAGGTGTCGTGCAGCGCGGTACCGGCGCCACCATCGCCGAGCTCGGCCGTCATATCGCCGGAAAGACCGGCACGACGAACGACGAGAAGGACGCCTGGTTCATAGGCTATACGCCAAACCTCGTTGTCGGCCTTTATATGGGCTACGACACGCCGCGCGGCCTTGGCAAGGGTGCGACCGGTGGCGGTCTGGCGGCGCCGATCTTCAAGGACTTCATGCGCGTGGCGCTGGACGGCACGCCCAATGTCGACTTCCAGGTTCCGGAAGGCATGAAGCTGATTGCCATCAACCGCAAGACGGGCATGCAGGCAGGTGAAGGCGAGGCGGGTACGATCATCGAAGCTTTCAAGCCCGGCACCGGCCCGGCCGACAGCTATTGGGTGATCGGCATGGGTGCCGACGGTTCCAACGGCGCCGGCGGCGCGCTGTCGCCGCAGGCCACGCAGGCCATCCAGTCGGGCGGCGGCGGCCTTTACTGACGAACAGCCTGCAGAGCCTGGGCCGGCTTACGAGCCGGTCCATTTCGCTTTACAGGCGGCGGTGCCGTCCCTATGTATCGCGCCGACCAAGCGCCATTTTCAGCAACAGGATCAGACTTTCAGCCATGCGCGCGGAAACGCAGAACATTGTCGACGAGATCAGGCAGGCGATAACCCTGCTGAGGAGGCATCTTTGACTGGGACCAGGCCATAAAGCGGCTTGAGTACCTGAATGTGCGGGCCGAGGATTCCAGCCTCTGGAACGAGCCGTTGGAAGCGCAGAAGCTGATGCGCGAGCGCCAGGGCCTCGACGAAGGCATCGCGGCGGTCAAGGGCCTGACCCAGGCGCTGGAAGACAATATCGGGCTTATCGAACTCGGTGAGGAAGAGGGCGACGAGGGCGTCATCGCCGAGGCCGAAGCAGCGATCCGCTCGATGCAGGGGGAGGCCAAGGCCCGCCAGGTCGAGACGCTGCTGTCGGGCGAGGCGGACGCCAACGACACCTATCTCGAAATCCACGCCGGCGCCGGCGGCACGGAGAGCCAGGACTGGGCCTCGATGCTTTTGCGCATGTACACGCGCTGGGCGGAACGGCGCCGCTTCAAGGTCGAAGTGCTGGAAGTCCACGACGGCGAAGAGGCCGGCATCAAGTCCGCCACGCTGCTGATCAAGGGCCACAACGCCTATGGCTGGATGAAGACGGAATCCGGCGTCCACCGCCTGGTGCGCATTTCGCCCTATGACAGCAATGCGCGCCGCCATACCTCCTTCGCCAGCGTCTGGGTCTATCCGGTCATCGACGACACGATCGAGATCGACGTTTCCGAATCCGATGTCCGCATCGATACCTATCGCTCGTCCGGCTCGGGCGGCCAGCACGTCAACACCACCGATTCGGCGGTCCGCATCACCCATCTTGCGACCGGCATCGCGGTCGCCTGCCAGGCCGAACGCTCGCAGCACAAGAACAAGGCCAAGGCCTGGGAGATGCTGCGCTCGCGCCTCTACGAGGAAGAGTTGAAGAAGCGCGAAGCGGTGGCCAACGCCACCGAGGCGTCGAAGAGCGACATCGGCTGGGGCCACCAGATCCGCTCCTATGTGCTGCAGCCCTACCAGTTGGTGAAGGATCTGCGCACCGGTGTCGAGAGCACCAGCCCGTCGAGCGTGCTCGACGGCGATCTCGACGATTTCATGGAGGCCTCGCTGTCGCAGCGCATCGAGGGTGGGGCGGGTGAAGCCGTGGCGGACCTCGACTAGGATATGTCCATATCCAGGTGAGGCCGGCCTGCGAACGGCGGTTTCCTGCGCTTCCGGTGCTCACGTACTTTAAGTACGCTCCGCTCCGGTTCTCGGAAACCACCACTCTCGGCTCGGCCTGACCTGAATCTGAACATATCCCAAGCGTTGGGCGAAGGAGGAGCCGGTGACTCGTACGCTAGCCGGAAAATGCTTTTGCGGCGCTGTTCACTACGAGGTGGCGGATGAGTTCGTCTATGCCGCGAACTGCCATTGCTCGAACTGCCGGCGCACCACGGGCTCGGCCTTCAAGCCCTTTGCCGGCATCGAGCGCGAGAAGTTCCGCCTGACAGCAGGCGACGACAGACTGCTTGTCTTCGGCGAGGAAAGCGGCCACGACGCACATTGCGGGCACTGCGGCTCGCTGCTCTATTCGGTGGTGCGCGACGGCGCTTTCGTCCACGTCGCCATGGGCACTTTGGTGGACGACCCGAGCATCCGCCCGACGGCCCACATCTTCGTCGGTTCCAAGGCGAAATGGTTCACAGTCACCGACGACCTGCCGCAGTATAAGGGGCATGTGACCTAAACTTCCGCGGGCGGATGGCTCGGCTTCCGCAGGCGCGTAGGTGGAACCAGCGGCTCGTACTTCGTTGAGTGCAATCCCTGGCCGCAGGCTGCGTTAACTGCTCGTTAACCAAGCCGGCGCACCATTTCGGATGGCAGATGTCGGCGTGCGGGCTGCGGCACTGTGCGCGCAGCAACTCCTTGCGCCGACCAAGGAATCAGCCCAGCATTCGGGCTGAGGGACCAAAAGCATTTATGGCCGGACGCGGCATATCTGCGACCTGACGATCCGGCCACTGGGAAGACACGTTCTGGGAACGGGCAAGCGAAACGCTTGGGGCTCGTTTGAAAGGAACATTTCCATGCCTGCTGCCACAATCCGATCGGCCGCTGCCGTTCAACCGGCTGGCCGACTTCTATGTTCCCTGTTCGCAACCGCCGTGATCGCAGTGCTGACGGCACCTGCTCTCGCGCACGATGCCAAGCCCACCGCAGCGCTGCCGCAGGGCTGGAGCTATCCGTTCGCCTGCTGCGCCAACTACGATTGCCGTACCACGCATACGGGCGAAGTGTTGGAAAGGCCCGAGGGCTATGTGATCGCCGGCACGGGTGAGGTTGTCCCCATGAGCGACAAGCGCGTCAAGGATAGCCCTGACGGCGATTTCCACTGGTGTGCGCACCAGGCTGGGCTCGACGCTGGCAAGACGATCTGCCTGTTCGTGCCGCCACGCTCATATTGAGGCAATCGCGTCCCGGGATCGGCGCGAGGAATTGGCTTTGAGGTTCGGCTTGGGTGCGGCAGGTATGTAAAGCCTGCCGACAGGTGGTTGTCAGGAGCGCTTCTTTATGTTGCCTTTTGCCGCGGGGGCGGCGGGCAACGGAGAGGAGCTCGTTCATGACCATCAAGGGAAGCTGCCACTGCAAGGCGACGACATTCGAGGTTTCGCAAGCGCCTGAAACCGTAACGCAGTGCACATGCTCCTTCTGCTCGAAGCGCGGCTCGCTCTGGGCCTACTACGTTCCCTCGCAATTCAAGCTCACCAGCCCGCCTGAAAACGTCTCTTTCTACCGCTGGGGGTCAAAAACCATAAAGCACGGGTTTTGCGCTACGTGCGGTTGCGGCACCTTCACCGAAACGCCGGACTGGTCGAGCGGCGAGCCCGATTTCGACAATCCGAAGATCAGCGTGAATTCGCGCCTGTTCGACGATTTCGACCTCGACAAGGTCGAGGTGGTCGTCATCGACGGCAGGAACCTCTGGTAAACCGTCTCGAACAGCTTGGCGCAGCGGCCCGCGATTGCGTCTGGAAAGCCTTGGCCGGCGCTTTTCCCGTTCCGCTTTTTCGCCGTATTTCATGCTACAAGTCCCGGGGAAGGGCTTATATGCGCGGCTGCAACGGCTGCGGTTTGAAGAGGGACGATCCTATGAAAAAGACTGTGCTCGTCGTCGTGGCGACGGCTGTGCTCGTGAGCGCTTGCACCACAACCGATCCGTACACCGGGGAGCAAAAGGTCTCCAACACGGCAGCCGGCGCCGGCCTCGGCGCGCTGGCCGGTGCGGGCATCGGCCTGCTTGCCGGCGGCAACGACCGCCGCAACGCGCTGATTGGCGCCGGCATCGGCGCGCTTGCCGGCGGCGCCATCGGCGCCACCATGGACCAGAACGAGGCGGAACTGCGCCGCCAGCTCCAGGGCACCGGCGTCAGCGTCACGCGCACCGGCGACCAGATCATCCTCAACATGCCGTCCGACATCACCTTCAATGTCGACCAGGACGCGGTGAAGCCGGGCTTCTATCAGGTGCTGAATTCGGTGGCGCTGGTGCTGAACAAGTTCCGCCAGACCACGGTCGATGTGTTCGGCCACACCGATTCGACCGGCGGCGACGAGCACAATTTCGATCTGTCGCAGCGCCGCGCGCTGGCGGTCGCCAACTATCTGTCCGGGCAGGGCGTCGATTCGCGCCGTTTCGCCGTCACCGGCTTCGGCAAGACCCGCCCGATCGCGTCCAACGCGACAACGGCCGGCCGCGCCCAGAACCGGCGCGTCGAGATCCAGCTCTCGCCGCTCACCTGAGCAAGGGCAGCACCAAATATGCGAACGGCCCTGCGAGGGGCCGTTTTCTTATGGCAATGCAGGAATGCCCCAGCGCGTGGCGAACGCGGTGTGAGACCTTGGCGGCGTCAGACTTTGGCGACGATCCGCATGAAGGCCGGCATGTCGTCGCCGAAGCCGACGGTGGCGTCGTTGTCTTCCTGGCGGTGACGGGCAGGGCGATTGTTGTCGCGCTGCGGCCTCGAATCGCCGCGCTCCGGCGTACGGCTCTCGTTGCGATCGGCCTTGCGCTCGGTGTTTTCCGAACGGATCGCTTCCTTGCGCGCGCGCCGCTCGCCGATGTCGGCGACCGTGGCCTCGGCCGGCTGCTCCGCGGTCACCGTTTCCGGCGCTGCGTCTTCCGCGTGCCTGGCGTGACGTTCGCGTGGCTTGCGCTCGCCCTTTTCCTTGCGGTCGTCGTCCTTGCGGCCGGCGCGGCGCGGCGCGCCGCGGCCACGGCGCGGCGTTTCGTCCTCGCTGGCGACCACCGTCGACAGGTCGCCGTCATGCCACTCGATCTTGTTGCCGATCAGCCGCTCGATGGCGTCGATGTATTTGGTGTCCGACTTGGTGGCGATGGTGAAGGATTTGCCAGAGCGTCCGGCACGGCCGGTGCGGCCGATCCGGTGGACATAGTCCTCGGCATGGATCGGCACGTCGTAGTTGAAGACGTGGCTGACATCCGGGATGTCGAGGCCGCGCGCGGCGACGTCAGAAGCGACGAGGTAGCGCAGCTTGCCGTCACGGAAATTGGCCAGCATCTGCATGCGCGCGCGCTGGTCCATGTCGCCATGCAGGGCGCCGGCGTCGAAATCATACTTCAGCAGCGAGCGGAACAGTTCCGACACTTCGACCTTGCGGTTGCAGAAGATGATGGCGTTCTTCAGCTCGGCGTCTTCGGCCTTCATCAAATTGCGCAGCGTCTCGCGCTTGTCCCAGGGTTTTGAGCCGGACTTCACCAGGCGCTGGATGATGCTGGTGGCAGTTGAGGCTGCCTTGGAAACCTCGACGCGCACCGGTGCGTGCAGGAATTTTTCGGTGAGCTTGGTGATCTCGGGCGGCATCGTCGCCGAGAAGAACAGCGTCTGCCGGGTGAACGGGATCATCTCGCAGATGCGCTCGATGTCGGGGATGAAGCCCATGTCGAGCATGCGGTCGGCCTCGTCGATGACGAGGATCTCGACGCCGTTGAGCAAGAGCTTGCCGCGCTCGCGGTGGTCGAGCAGGCGGCCGGGCGTCGCGATCAGCACGTCGGCGCCGCGCTCCAGCTTCTTGTCCTGCTCGTCGAAGGAGACGCCGCCGATCAAGAGCGCGATGTTGAGCTTATGGTTCTTGCCGTATCTGATGAAGTTTTCCTCGACCTGCGCGGCGAGTTCGCGCGTCGGCTCGAGGATCAGCGTGCGCGGCATACGAGCGCGGGCGCGGCCCTTTTCCAGCCGGGTCAGCATCGGCAGCACGAAGGATGCCGTCTTGCCGGTGCCGGTCTGGGCAATGCCCAAAATATCCTTGCCGAGCAAGGCGTGCGGAATGGCGCCGGCCTGGATCGGAGTCGGCTGCGTGTAGCCGGCGTCGGTGACTGCGGAAAGGACCTTCGGCGACAGGCCGAGGTCCGAAAAAGTCAACGCTTCTTGAGCGGTCTGAGTGTCTGAGGACAAGTCTTGCTGTCTTTGGCTGGTTCGGGGAAGCGCAACGGCATCCGTCGCGGCAAGCGCTGCGCGCCTGCAAGATCGGTAATGCGATTAGGCGCAAGCCCGCGATTTGTCAACAGAAACGGGCCGGAATGCTACGATTGTGAAATCGTAAGCTTAATCGCGATGCTTAATCGAGGCCCTGTCGTTGCGCCGGCTCAATAGCGGAACTGCTCCGCCAGGATGCGCTCGTTCCACGAATGATTGGGGTCAAACAGCAACGTTGCTGTCGCCGTCGTCGATTCCCGCACCGTGACCGAGGCCACCGCCTTCACCTCGGTATGGTCGGCGGCGGCGTTCACCGGCCGCTTTTCCGGCTCCAGAATGTCGAAGCGAACCGTCGCCTTGTTGGAGAGCAACGCGCCACGCCAGCGGCGCGGGCGGAACGGGCTGACCGGGGTCAACGCCAGCAGCGGCGCATCGAGCGGCAGGATCGGCCCGTGCGCGGACAGATTGTAGGCGGTCGAGCCGGCGGGCGTCGCGATCATGACGCCGTCGCAGTTCAATTCCTCCAGCCGCACCTGCTCGTCGACGGTGATGCGGATCTTGGCCGTCTGGTAGGATTGCCGCCACAGCGCGACCTCGTTGATGGCGAGAGCCGAAACCGTTTCGCCCGCATGCGTGAGCGCCAGCATCTCCAGCGGACGGATGGTCTCGGCGACGGCCGCCGTGATGCGCTCGACGAGGCCGCCAGTGCGGTATTCGTTCATCAGGAAGCCGATGGTGCCACGGTTCATGCCGTAGACCTTCTTTCCCGTACTCATCGTGTCGCGCAGGGTCTGCAGCAGGAAACCGTCGCCGCCAAGTGCCACGACAATCTCGGCGTCTTCGACTGAAGACTGGCCATAGCGCGCCGACAGGTTTTCCAGCGCTGCCTTGGCGTCGGCTGTGTCGGAGGAAACGAAGGCGAGACGGCTGGCGGCTTTGCTCATGGTTCCCCGATGACGACCGATTGGCGGCGACCGGTTTGCCGGGCCGCGCCTGCGCCGGGGTAGCATGGGCCACCCGCATCTGCAAAGGGAGGCCGGGCCTCGATACGGCACCGGGGGCATGGCCGCTCGCGCATCTTGTCGCAGAACAAGGGAATGTGATGGTTAAGACGGGACTTAAGCTCTCGTAAAGCCGGATCGATCATGTTAGCCGGCAGTGATGGGCGGCGTGGGGGCCAGCCAGTCGAGACCTGTCTATTGCCTGTGACCCGAATGATCATCGTCTTCCTGATGCTGGGAAGCTTTGCCCTCCTCTTTTCCGAATTGGTGCGCCAGTCCGAAGAAATGAGCATCCGGCCGCAGCCCACCGCCTCGCGCTGCGGCGATGCAGCCGGCATGCCCTGTCCGCAAAAGGCGCTGTAGGTTCGCAAATCCGGTGATCATTGACGCCAGATAAGCGGCCGACTCCGAGATTGGAGTCTGTGCTTTCGTCCTCTCGGGTGTCACGATTGGCCACTGCGCAGGGCACGCCGCAGGAAGCAATGTGACGAAAGACGTTCCGCCTTGCACCTTATTCGGCGGCGAGACTTTTCTTGGCGCCCGCTTTTCCATTCCAGTCCACCAGACCAGTCCCGCTCCAGTGGCCAAACGATGTTATGTCCAGCTTCGGTCGCTTCAACTGACGCCATATATGGATCATGTTCAGGACCCGGGTGTCGTCGAACATGACGATTGGGTCCTTCGGCAAGGTTAGAGCACCCAAAGTGTCGATGAAATTCTGTTCGGTGACGCCGTCTTTCGGGGCATCTATAAAAATGAAATCGGCCTCTGCAAAAAGGCTTCGATAGGGCGCCATCCCCTCGGGCGTTGTAACGTCAGCCAGATGCTGAACTATGCGCCCATCTGCGAAATCAGCTTGGCGAAACCAGGATCGCTTAAGGCTATTCCATGGCACGATGTCGAAAGTAACAACCCTACCGCCTGGCGGGAGCGCGGAGGCGATCGACAGCGTTCCCATGCCCGTCCAGGTTCCAATCTCGATAACGGTCAAGGCTTCCAGATCAGCCACCAACGCGGCGAGAAGCCGGTAGTGTTCTCCTGGCCAAGTGCGGTACCAGCGCCGCTCCTTGGCTTTTCGACTGTCGAGGTCGGGAAAAGAAATATCGGCAGCGCGACTCGCCGCTCTAATGGCTAGATCAACCAGGCGTCGCGTTGGCTGCCACGCCTCGTCGTCGGAGCTTAAAATTATCGACTCCAGCTTATGTCTCGCCGGAGTGCGCAGCAAAGCCTGTTCCATGGGAGCAAGCTCGGGACGCTTTTTTCTAAAATTGAACATGGCTGATACCTCGCTTGAGCCGCACATACTGGCTCCTCTCAGGTCCCACAAGCCCAAGAGTGGTCGAAAGAGAAACAAGAGAATTGTTATCGGGGTGCAGTCTGAAAATGCTTCGCAACAAAGATTTCTATCGGGCCGGTTAGCGTGTCGGCCTCTTGTTTGATCTTGTTGTCATCCCATTCCCACCAGCGGATTGCGAGCAACTTTGAGATAATCTCGTCGGCGAAGCGGAACCGGATAATTCTCGCAGGGTTCCCAGCGACAATTGCATAGGGTGGCACATCTTTGGTGACCACTGCGCCCGCGCCGACGACGGCACCATGACCGATGCTTACGCCAGGCAATATGGTCGCTCTGAAACCGACCCAGACGTCGTTGCCAATATTCACGCCGGCTCGCTTTCCGCCATTGTCGACCGGCGAAGGCCCTTTCAGCAGCTGCATGTGGACCGGGAACGATGTCGCGCAGTCCATCGAGTGATTGCCGGAGCACATGATGACGACTTGGCCGGCGATCGAGCAAAAAGAGCCGACATTCAAGGGTGCCTCTGCGGACTGCATGGAAACCGTGTGCTTCGTTATGCCATAGGTGTGGCGTCCAACAGTTACGTGCGCTGCCAACGGGTGCCTTGCTCCGAGGATGCGATGCTGGCGCAACCAGTTGGATAGTTTCGACAAAGGGAATCTCCAAAAAACAAACGACTATAAGTTTGGCGCCGCAGAGCGGTATCCAGCGTTGGTGCTGATACTATTCGGAATCCCAAAGGAATGGCCATGACGAGCGCAATCCTGCTCAGGCACGCACTTAGTCGCGCGCGTTGTGACCGAAGAAACGCCGGCTGGCCTTTTTCCAACTCCAGCTGATCCGTTTCAGCCAAAGGTGACGAGCCGAGCCTGCGACCGAGCTTTGGAACGCACCGTTCTGGCTTCCCTGTTCAACGATCGGCCGCTCGAACCAGAGCATTTCTATGCCCAACTTCTCATCGATATGTTCAATCTGATGGTCGATCGGCTTTGACAGCTTGTGCTCGGCCAACCAATCGAGCCTAGCTTTGGCGACCGGGCGCGTGATCAGGTATGAATCGGCGCAGCGCGCATGGAGCCCCGGATAGAGTCTCTGGCCCTTCCGCAACTTCCATCGAGGCACATAATAATTGCTGCCGCTGCCGAGATAGACGACAGCCTTCCGGTCTGGACTGCCGAACTCGGCAATGCACTCGCCCAGTTTGACAACGAAGTCGGCGTCAAGGAACACATCGTCCTCGAACACCAGGCAAAACGGCTTGTCCGTTTCGAGAAACTCCCGCCATATGCCGACCTGCTTCAGGGCAAGCGAGACTTCGGACGGCCGCAATTTGTCCGATCCGACAAAGGACGTGCGGACTTCCTCCGTGATATCCGCAACGTCCCAGTCGAGAAAGAAATGGACTGGCACGCCGCGCCGGCCGAACTCCTTCAGAATATGACGCTCCCGGTCCTCGTAGCCTTGTTTGACGTGGCATACGCGGACAAAGACCTTGCCGGTTGGGAACTCTTGCATTGTGCGTCTGTAATGTTGCAGGTCTCGAAAATCCAGAGGCGCCATCTATGCATTGCACCCGCGGCAGTCGATACCGGTGGCGGATCAGGAATCGCTGGCAATCCGCTCCTGGGCGCCGCCGAGGTAGGTTTCCCAAACATAGTCGCGCAACAATTCGCGATGCTGCGGTGTGCGGTGATGGCGGGTTTTTTGGTCGGCGTAGGAGGAGCCTCCGACATGAAAGAAAGCGGCGTCAAACATCTGATGATGCTCACTGCGTTCGCCAGCCAGCACGACAGCAGCGGGTTCTTCGACCGCAGCTGAAATGTCTGCTTTTGCCAGGCGCGAATAGAGCGGCAGCCAGTTGCCGCCGCCGGTGTCCAGGCCGAGTTCCATGCGCGGCCCGAAATCCAGATCCAGTCCCTCGACGGCCGCGAAGCGGAAGAAGCAGAAGCCTCCCCAAAGATGCCATTTGGGATCGTCTTTGCTTGGCTTGTAGCGGAAATTCTCGTTGGCAGGCAGCTTAAGACCATAAACGACCTTTCCTTCCATCCGCGCGGGAATGTCGAAGGGGGCGACCGGGAAGCAATCGTGATCGATGTATCCAAAGAATTCCGGCCGAAGGTGCCTGACGATGTTGTCAAACACCCAGGTCAGGGCCGTCCCATGCGAACGCGACCAATGGCGCTCACGACGGTTGGGCAAGCCGAGGTAAGGTACGCCTCTTGCCGAGCAGATGCGTTCAATCGATTTTCTCGCTGCATCGCTGGACGAATTGTCCACGACCACGAGCGACAATCCCGGCGCATAGATCTGCCATGCCTTGGTCAATGCATCGATGACCCAAGGCGTGTTGAAAGCGATGGTGAAGCAAACCCTGGACAATCCGGATTTTTGCAAATGGCGCGCGAATTCCCGCCCGCGGCTGGCTCCCTTGGCCTGATAGATTCGATAGGATAGTTGGTCGCGGATCGATTTCGCCTTGCCGACGAAGCTGCTGGCGTTGATCGCATCGACGGTTCTCTTCAGAATTTTTCGTGCCATCACCTATCCTCATTTCCGAAGCGGGCGCATCCGGTCGAGCCACGTTGCCGACCGCTTCCGGAATTCCAGTCGCTTGTAAAGCGTTTGATGTTGCTATGGGCATGCGTCAAACGTTCACGGCGCGTCGCCCGTGGTCAATCATGTCTAGTGCGTCACGACCTGAAGGTTGGCGTTACCGTAGAATGTGTAGGCGAGGTAGGTCGGGTCGCCGGTCTCGTAGAAGCGTTTGCGCACCGTCGCCAGCACTTCGGCCAGATAGACCGGCCCGTGCTCGAGCCGGCCGGTGATGCCGCTGTAAAAATCGGTCGAGAAATCGGCGGCCGCGCGATCGGTCAGCGGCCACATGCCGCCGATGAAGCCGGACGCGCCACCGGCCAACACCGCCGGACCCCAGCCCTGGACGAAGCCGCCGAGCATCTGCGAGCGCCCGGTGTCGCAGGCGTTGAAGAAATAGAACGGGTTACCCTTGCCGTGCGCGCCAGCGACCAGCGCGCGCCAGGTGTCAGGGTCGAGCGCCTGGTCGACGAGGTCGATGGCAAAGACCGGCCGGCCGCTACTTGGCTGGTTGACCTCGCCATGGCCGGAAAAATGGATGAATCCGGTCGAGACCTCCCCGACCAGTTTTCCAAAGGAGACGAAATCGCCGTCGAAGCGACGGTAGCCGGCGAGCTTGCTCAGCGCTGCGATCTCGACCTGCTGGAACCGCAGCGACTGCTTGTCGACATAGGAGGGAGCGATAGCCGCGACACCGGTGAAGGCCATCCGGTCGAGCGGATTGTCGACCTGCGAGGACGTGCTGCGTGGCGCCCAGCGCGCCAGCCGGTAGCTCATGCCGAGGAAGCCGTCTCTGCTTGCGTCCCCCTCCCTCTGAGGGCGGATCAATTCCCAGGGCAGGGTGGGGCTGTTCGAGGTGATCTGGATCGAATGCAGTTTGCTGTTGTCGCGCAGCGACCAATACACGTCCTTGAACGCCTTCGGCACATAGTTCCGGTAGAGGGTGTCGCCAAAGCCTTCGGCGGCGAGCGTGACAAAACGCTTTTGCGCGTCCGGGTCGCTGCTTGCGGCTGGTTGTTGCAGCGAGGTCGCACCGCGCAGGCTCAATCCGAGCTGCAGCAGGCGGTGGTATTCGGAGTCCAGCCATGCCGCCATTTCCGGTGGGGTCGAGAACGTATCGGTCACCGGGCCAGCCAGGTGCGGCGAATGGATGATGATCTGGCCTGCGCCCAGCCCACTCGGGTCGTCATAGAGGACGGTTACGTCGAGATCGGGAACGTCACCGGTTCTGGTGGGGCCGAGTTCGACACTGCCGGTCACGGCCGACTGCGGTAGCGTAGAGACCAGCAACATGGCCGGGGCTGTGTCGGCGGTCGCTTCGACAGACGGTGCGGCCGGCTGCGATCGCTTGATGGTGACGGGCCGCGACGCGGAGCCGAGAAAGCGGCCGGCGGTGTAGATGCGGGCGATGAACTGGCTGGGCTTGCTATCTCTGGCGATCGGCCGCGCCTTCAGGTTGAAGCGGACAAAATCGCTATCGCCCTGGCGATAGAGCGTCGTCTGCCGGCTCCACTTGCCGCCATCGGTGAGATCGAAACCGGTGGCGAAGAGATCGATGTCGATCGGCCAAGCGTCGGCTCCAGCCGGCATTGCCATGGCCAGCGCGCCGTCCGCCGTGACCGACGAGCCGGGGGCGGCTTTCACCTTTACCTCCGGCGACAATTGCTCCTCGGTCAGCGCGATGGAAACGGTCACCGTCTCGCCGGCGATGATTTCGTCCGGCGCATCGATGGTCGGATGGCGCACCACTTCGACCTCACCGCTGTCGGCGGGCTGGGAAACTGCGCCGGGAGGTGCATCAAGCGGCGGCACAGAAGGCGCGTCGGCAGTCGTCGGCAAATCGGGTAGCGGGGAAGGCGGCTCGATGGCAGGCAATGGGGCGGGCTTCGGCATCGGGGCAGGCGGTGGTGCCGGCTCTGTGCCGCTGGCCTGGCCGTCCTGCTGATAGGCGCCGCCGAGATTGTTCTGCGCCGCGGCGGCAGCCTTGGCAGCTTCTTCCGCGTATCGTTGTCGAGCTAACTCCTCTTGCCGCTGGCGCTCCTGTTCCTGGCGCCCCTGTTCCTGGCGCTTGTATTCCTCGTAGGCTGCGGCCTCTTCAGCGTCGCCTTTCATCCAGGCTTCCGAGTTGCCAGGGGCAACGTCCATCGGATAGGGCTCCTGCCCGCCGCCATCGAAACTGCCGGAGCCATGGTCGCTGCCGTCGCCGCCCCAGCCGCCACCCCCGGAATCGTAGCTGCCACCGCCGCTGCCGAAGCCTGCTATCGGTGGCGGAACGGGTTCGGGTGCAGCCGCTTCCGGTGGGGCTTCGACGGGCGCCGGTGCGGCAGCGGCCGGCACATTCGGTATCAGCACAAAATTGCCGTCCGCCGAAAGGCCATATGCCACCCACGGCCGCTGAGCACCGAGTGTCTTGTCCGCAACGGTTTGCGTGACCGAAGCGAGCATGGCGCGGATGTTCGTGCCCCGCCCGGTCAGCGCGGCCGTGAGCGCATCGGCAAATGCCGTGACTGGCCTGTTTTCGTTCAGGGCGACGGCTCCCGGCTGGGCGGAAAAGGCGACGATGGCATTGGACGGCGGAGTGACTGCCGCCAGACCTCGCGTGACGGCCGCCGTCGGATTGTGTCCGTCGCCAGGATTGTCCAGCAAGACCAATTTGAAGGTCGGTGTGGCCTCTAGCGCCTGCATGAACAGATCGAGGGGCAATGCCGTCTCGTCGGTCGCTTCCTTTGAATTGGTCCGCGCGCCGCGCGTCAGCAGATAGTTCCTGTCATTGGCCTGAGCCGTGTGGCCGACATAGTAGAAGACGCCGACGGAATCGGCGGCACTCAGCGACTTGGCGAAATCGTACATGGCGTGCGCCACATCGGCGCGATCGCCGTCGGCCACTTGCCTCACGGTGAAGCCAAGCGACCGCAGGCATGCTGCAACGAGTTCGGCGCTCATCTCGGCGTTGGCGATGGCCGGGGTATTGTCATAGGCCGGGTTGGCGATAACCAGCGCGATACGCTCCTCGCCGCGCGCGGCGGAGGAGAGCGCTATAGTCAGCAGCAGCACGGCCGCCAGAAGAAGGCGCATGATCCTGATCCAAGCCTTTAGGCCGCGACGATCACGCCGCCCCAATTTATCAATGGCCCCGTCCTTGAGCATATCATGACGGGTTGGCCGGCGCATCGAGTGCTTCGGGTTGCGGTCATGGCGGCAACGAGGTGCCCTCGGGGCGCGCACGTCCCGGCTAAGGACCCACGTCATCTAGGATTGCGCACAGGCGCATACTTCAAAAAGATATTGACTGTATGTTTAGTCATAGTTATCCCTAACGGTGAGAACTGAGTTGGCCAGCCGGCGTCCGCCGGTGAATGGCCACCAAGAAAAGGGGAACATCTTGGTAGCCATCCGGCCCGCCGTGGAGGCGAAGGGCGTCAGCAGGATTTTTCAGGGAACCGGCCAGGACGCGGTCAAGGCGCTCGACGATGTCTCCGTCTCGATCCGCGAAAACGAGTTCTTCACGCTGCTTGGGCCGTCGGGCTGCGGAAAGACGACGCTTCTGAGGCTGATCGCCGGCTTCGACTTTCCGAGCGAAGGCGAGATCCTGCTCTACGGCGAGGACATCGCGCCGCTGCCGCCGTTCAAGCGGCCGGTCAACACGGTCTTCCAATCCTACGCTTTGTTCCCACACATGACGGTGGCCGAGAACATCGGCTTCGGCCTCAAGATGCTCGGCAAGTCGAAGGTGGAGATCGCTGCCCGTGTCGATGCGATGCTGAAACTCGTCCACATGCAGGAGCAGAAGAACCGCCGCACCAGCCAGATCTCCGGCGGCCAGCAGCAGCGCGTGGCGCTGGCCCGCGCTCTTGCGCCGCAGCCGAAGGTGCTGTTGCTCGACGAGCCGCTCTCGGCGCTCGACAGCAAGCTGCGCAAGGAGATGCAGATCGAACTGAAGCGGCTGCAACACGAGACCGGCATCACCTTCATCTTCGTCACCCACGACCAGGAAGAAGCACTGACGATGTCGGACCGCATCGCGGTGATGTCGTCGGGCAACATCCTGCAGGTCGGCACGCCCTGGGACATCTACGACCGCCCGGCGGAACGTTTCGTCGCCGACTTCATCGGCGAGACGAATTTTTTGACCGGCACGGTTGAATGCGCCGAGGGCGGCAAGGCGAAGGTCGCTCTTCGCTCGGGGGCAAAGATCCTTGCGACCGCCGCCAGGGATTTCCAACCGGGCAGCCAGGCAACACTGATGGTGCGGCCGGAGCATGCCAGGCTCGTCAAGGGCACTGGCGATCTGGCCGGCACAATCGAGACCGTCGTCTATTTCGGCACCGACACGCACATCCATGTCCGGCTGGACGGTGGCGAAGCCTTCATCGTGCGTCAGCAGAATTCGCGCTGCGCCAGTTGCGGCTTCGAGCGAGGCGACAAGGTTGGCATTTCGATCGGCGACGACGCCGCGCAACTGCTGAAGGATTAGGGCCGATGGCGAGCGCGAAAGAGATCGCCGACAAGGCCGAGCGCGACGATATCAGGTCACGCTGGCTGCTTTCGGCCCCGGCGCTGCTGATCGTCTTCCTCGCGGCCCTTGGGCCGCTGCTGATCGTGGTCGTTCATTCCTTCCTGACCCCCGGCAATTACGGCGACGTGAAGTGGCAGTTCTCGACCGACGCCTGGGTGAGCGTGCTGCTCGAGCGTGACGTCTTCGACGACACGTTGTCGCTCGCCAGCGCGCATCTGTCGATCTTCTGGCGCTCGGTGTCGCTGTCGGCGATGACCACCATCCTGACCCTGATCTTCGGTTTCCCGACCGCCTACTTCATCGCGACGCGGCCCGAACACCGGCGCGACATCTGGCTGTTCCTGATCACCATTCCGTTCTGGACGAACCTTCTGATCCGCACCTTCGCCATGCAGGAGGTGCTGCGCAATGACGGCATCATCAATTCGGTGCTGCAATTGCTTGGCATCTCCGATCACTCCGTCCAGCTCATGTACACCAACTTCGCCGTCCTCCTCGGCATGGTCTATGTGTTCCTGCCGCTGATGGTGCTGCCGCTCTATGCCAGCATGGAGAAGATCGACTTCCGCCTGGTCGAGGCGGGCTATGACCTCTATGCGACGCGGCTGCAGGTGCTGAGGCGCATCATCATCCCGCTGGTCACGCCGGGCATCGTCGCCGGCTCGATCCTCGTCTTCATTCCCTCGCTTGGCGCTTATGTGACGCCACGCGTCTTGGGCGGCGGCACCAATCTGATGATCGGCAATCTGATCGAGCTGCAATTCGGCCAGGGCCGGAACTGGCCGCTCGGCGCGGCACTGTCGATTGCGCTGATGGCGATCGTGATGATCGCGCTGCTGTTCTACGTCCGCAACACAACCAGATCGGATGGCAGCCATGGCTGACCGCTTCGATGTCCGGCGGCAGACCGGTTTCGTCACCATGGCGATGCTGTGTTTCTTCCTGCTCTATCTGCCGATCGCCACACTTGTCGTCTACGCCTTCAACGACAACGACTCGCTCGCGATCTGGAAAGGCTTTTCGCTGCGCTGGTTCCACGCCGCCTGGAACAATTCGCTGGTGATCGAGTCGTCGATCCGCTCGTTCCAGATCGCCGCCATCGCCGCCGTGCTGGCGACGATCTCGGCAACGATGGCTGCACTGGCGACGACCCGGACCAAGCCTTACCGGGGACTGACGTTCAAATACGCCTTCATCAACCAGCCGCTGATGGTGCCGGAGATCGTCACCGCGGTGGCGCTGCTGATCGTGTTCTCGCGCATCAAGATCTGGACCGGCTATTCGGGCCTGGGCTACCTGATCTCGGCCCACACCGCCTTCTGCGTGCCGTTCGCCTATCTGCCGATCCGGGCGCGGCTCGAAAGCATGGATCTGTCGCTCGAGACGGCAGCGGCCGATCTCTATGCAACGAAGTGGAAGACCTTCCGCCATGTGACCTTGCCGCTGCTCTGGCCGGGCATCCTCGCCGGGCTGATGCTCGCCTTCGTCGTCTCGCTGGATGACGTGGTCATCACCGAGTTCGTCAAATCGGGCGGCCAGGACACGCTGCCGACCTTCATGCTCGGCCAAATCCGCCGCGGCGTGACACCCGAGATCAACGCGATCTCGACCGTCTTCCTGGCGCTGTCGATCGGCATCGTCACGGCTTTCTTCTTCATCAGCAGGAAACGGACCTGAGGCCGCATTGCCGACGGTCCCAACAATGGGAGCAAGAAGCATGAACTGGAAACTGACCGCGACGGCCGTCGGGCTGTCGCTGCTGACTGCCACGGGCGTGGCCCGCGCCGACGGCGAGCTCAACATCTACAATTGGGGCAATTACACCAGCCCCGACCTGATCAAGAAATTCGAGGCGACCTACAAGGTCAAGGTCACCGTCACCGACTTCGATTCCAACGACACCGCGCTGGCCAAGATCCGCCAGGGCGGCGCCGGTTTCGACATCGTCGTGCCGTCGGCAAGCGTCGTTCCGATCTGGATCAGCGAAGGTCTGCTGCTGGAGACCGATCCCAACACAATGGAGAATTTCAAGAACGTCGATCCGAAGTGGGTCGACGTGCCGTTCGATCCGGGCCGCAAATACACCGTGCCGTGGCAGTGGGGCACGACCGGCATGTCGGTGAACAAGTCGGTCTATTCCGGCGATCCGAACACATCGGCGATCTTCCTGGATCCACCCGCCGAGCTCGTCGGCAAGATCAATGTCGTGCCGGAGATGGGCGATATCATGTACCTCGCCATCTCCTATGAAGGCGGCGACTACTGCACCGACGACAAGCAGGTGCTGAAGAAGGTGCGCGACAAGCTGGTCGAGGCCAAGGCGAAATGGCTCTCCTTCGACTATGGCGCCGTCGACGGGCTGGGTAAGGGCGACATCGCGGCCGGTGTCAACTGGAACGGCATTTCGCTGCGCCAGCGGCTGCAGAACGACAAGATCGTCTACGGCTATCCCAAGGAGGGCTATCCGATCTGGATGGACAATGTCGCGGTTCTCAAAGACGCCAAGAATGTCGAGAACGCAAAGCTGTTCCAGAACTTCATCATGGATCCCGAGAATGCCGCTTTGATTTCGGCTTTCGCCCGCTACGCCAACGGCATCAAGGGGTCGGAAGCCTTCATGCCGGCCGACATGAAGGGCGCGCCGGAGGTGGATGTTCCGGCCGAATTCGCCGCCAAGGGCAAGTTCATGCCGACCTGTTCGCCGGATGTGCAGGCGCTCTACACGAAGATCTGGACCGACCTGCAGAAATAGCCGTCCCGGAATCTGGCCGCGCCGCGAGATGCGGCGCGGCCATCTCCCGACCATCAAGCCAAAAGGCGATCCTGGCGATCGCAGGAGACTTTCATGACCGATCTCGACCTTTGCTACATGCCGGCCAGCGAGGCATTGCGGCAGTTCAAGGCGAAGACACTCTCGCCCGTCGAGCTGATGCGGGCGACCATCGATCGCGCCGAGGCGACGAAGGCAACGATCAACTGCTTCACCTTCACGCATTTCGACGAGGCGATGGATCTGGCCAGGAAGGCCGAAGCAAAATACGCCAGGGGCGCCAGGACCGGCACGCTCGAGGGCCTGCCGATCGGCATCAAGGACGAGAGCTACATCAAGGGCAAGCCGACATCGCATGGCTCGCTGCTGACCAAGGACGCCATCGGCGGGCATACGTCGACGATGAACGAGCGTGTCATCAAGGCGGGCGGCATCGTGCACGCCCGCACGGCGACGCCCGAGTTCAGCTGCGCCGGAGTTACCTGGTCGAGGCGATGGGGCGTCACGCGCAATCCGTGGAATCCGGACTTCACGCCGGGCGGTTCGTCCGGAGGTGCCGCGGCAACGCTGGCCTCGGGCACATCCTCGATCGCCACCGGCTCGGACATTGCCGGGTCGATCCGCATTCCGGCGTCGGCCTGCGGTCTCGTCGGCTTCAAGCCGCCTTACGGGCGCAATCCGGACGAGCCACCGTTCAATCTCGATTTCTACTGCCACACCGGGCCGCTGGCGCGAAACGTCAGGGATGCGAGCCTGCTGCAGAACGTCATGGCGGGGCCGAGCCCGCTCGACATCGCCACGCTGCGCCCGAAATTGCGCCTGCCGCTCGACTACAAGCCGATCAAGGGCTGGAAGATCGGTTTCTCGATGGACCTCGGTTCTTTCGAAGTGGATGCCGATGTGCGCAGGAACACGCTTGC
Organism: Mesorhizobium sp. LjNodule214; assembly: GCF_964252735.1. NCBI lineage: Bacteria > Pseudomonadati > Pseudomonadota > Alphaproteobacteria > Hyphomicrobiales > Phyllobacteriaceae > Mesorhizobium > Mesorhizobium sp. LjNodule214. Next base: position 18,399 of record NZ_CAXUPE020000008.1, on the reverse strand, counting down.
CGCATGCGATGTGTTCCGGTCGCTGGGTGCCACTGTCGAGGAAGTCGATCTGGGCTGGGGCGACGAGGTGCTGAAGGCCGGCATCGCCTATCTCGAGCATCTGTTCGGCGCCTCGTTGGCGCAACTGCTCGAGGAGCACGGCAAGGACATGACCAGCTATGCGCGGCAGTTCGCCGTGGACGGTCAACAATCGAAAGCCGCGGATTTTGTCGGAACCCTGGAGGTCGCCGCCAGGATGTACCAGACACTGGGCCCGTTGCTGGAAAAGTACGATGTGCTGATCTGCCCGACGAACGCCATTCCCGCGGTGCCGGCGGAGTTCGACCACACCAAAGACACCGTCGAGATCAACGGCAAGCAAGTGAACCCGTCGCTTGGCTGGGTGATGACCACCCCGTTCAACATGATGAGCCGTTGTCCGGTTCTCTCCATCCCTTCGGGCAGGGCCGCGAATGGCGTGCCGACGGGCATCCAGATTGTCGGTCGCACCTATTGCGATGCCGACGTGTTCCGGGCGGCGCTCGCCTATGAAACGGCGCAGGGACAATGGTATGAGAGTGCCGAGACACGCCCGTCGCTTTGATATCTGACGCGGGGCCGCAAGTTCGAAAAGGCCGAATGAGAATGGCAGAACGCAAGGCGACCGCGGCAGCGGAGAAGCGCAAGATTGCGATGGCTGAGGGCAGGGGATCGGCGAACGATGCCGCCCCGAAAGACCGCCGGCGCGAGCGTGGCGAGGCGAGCGTCCAGCGCATCATCGACGCCACCATCGACCTTATCGCCGAGGAAGGCCTGGCCAGCGTCACCATGCAGCGCATCGCCGAACATGTCGGCTCGTCCAATGCGCTGGTGGTGTTCCATTTTCGCAGCAAGGAGAATTTGTTTCGGGCCGTGCTGCAGTATCTCAGCGACCGGTACGACGAACTTTGGGCGACGCTGGTGCGCGCGCCGAACCTGTCGCCGGTCGAGCGGCTGATGGGCGCGGTCGAATGCGCGCAGCGCTTCGCCAGGCAGCATCCGAAATGGGTTTCGGTTTTTGTCGTGTTCTCCAGCGATCGCAAGAGCATGCAGATCTACAACGAGATCGGCCTGCCCAGCGATCTCAGCTACAATGCCGAGGCGCGCGATTTGCTGATCGAAATCAAGCGCAGCGGCGGCTACACCGATGTCGACCCCGACACACTGGCGGAAAGCCTCAACTATCTCGTGCATGGCGCATGGTTCTGGGACCACCTCAACCCACCGGCGGGCAAATCCGATGTGCTGCGCAAGACGATGCTGATGCTGCTGCATCAGGCGTTTCCGCGCCATTTCGATCTGGAGTGACGGATCGGGTTGCAGCCACCTATCGGGCCTGCAGCAGGTGGCAGCCGGCCTGGCGCTTTTGCGCCAGATACTCGTCGATGAGCTGGCGGTAGCGCACCTTGCCGAAGCTCGGGAAATGGCCACCATGGACGACCGAGACGTCGAGGTCGCGCATGCGAAGCAGCGTCGCCACATAGTCATCGACCAGCGAATGATAGACATCGTCGATCAGCGGGCCGTCATAGATGATGTCGCCGGAGAGCAGGATGCCGGTCTTCTTCTCGTAGAGCGCGATGCCGCCGGGCGAATGGCCGGGCGTGTGGATGACCTCGAAGGCGCGGTCGCCGAGATCGACAACATCACCCTGTTCGAGAAGACGGCTGGCAGGCGCCGGCAGGATGTTGTAGCGCGCCGCATCCCAGCCTTGCGGCGTGCCATCGAACATCGCGTCGGTGGCGTAGCGGTCGGCGACCGTCCATTCGTTGCGCGGATCGGCGAGGATTTTTGCTTCGGCCCAATGCACGCAGCGGTCCGGGAACTCATGATGGCAGCCGATATGGTCGAAATGGGTGTGGCTGGCGACGCAAATTAGCTTGCGCTCCGTCACCAGCGGCACGTGGCGCCTGAGGCTGAAGTGGCCGAGGCCGGTGTCGAACAGCAGATCGCGATCGCGGCCGCGCACATGCCAGATGTTGCAGCGGAAGAGTGGTTTTATCCACGGCTCGTGGATCAGCGTCACGCCGTCGCTCATGCGGATCGTTTCGTACCAGTCGGGGGCGTCGATGACCGCAAGTGTGTCCATGCTCAGTCCGTCAGCAGGATGATGTCGCAACGGTGACGACAGCCATCAGGATGATCGATAGCGCCGACGCCAGCGGACATTGAGTGTTCTCCCTTGCCTTTGTGGCTTCCTGCAAAAAATTGAGCCAATTCTAAAATTGAGTCAATTCTGTTTTTATGGCAAGAGGCTTTCATGAGCGGATTGCGGGCAAGGCAAAAGGCGGATCGGCACCGCCGCATCATCGAGGCGGCGGCGGCACTTTTCCGCGAGGCCGGCTATGAGGGCGCCAAGATCGAGGCCATCGCCGCGCAGGCCGAAGTGTCGATCGGCACGATCTACAATTATTACCAGAACAAGGGCGATATCCTCGGCGCCATCGTCTCGATGGAGGTCAACGAGGTGCTAAACGCCGGGAGCGACGTGGTCGCCAACCCGCCGGCCAATGTCGGCGATGCGCTGGATACGCTGCTCGGCATCTATGTCGAGCATTCGCTGCACTATCTCAGCAAGGAGATGTGGCGGCAGGCGATGGCGATCTCGACGCAGCTGCCCGACAGCCCGTTCGGTCAGGCCTATACCGGGCTCGACAGGTCGCTGACCGAGCAGATTTGCGCGCTGATCGCGCGGCTGCAGGAGATCGGCCTGGTGCGCGCCGACATCGACGGACCGGCGCTGGGCGAACTGATCTTCAACAACATGAACATGATGTTCATCGAGTTCGTGAAGCGCGATGAGGCGAAGATACCGGAACTGCGCGCGGCGATCCGGCGGCAAAACCGGATATTGGTGGCGGCGATTGCGGTGTGAGAGTCAGGAGCAGAGAGGAGAAATCTATGACTTCTCCAGCGAACTGGTTGACACAGGAATGTTGAAGACCGCCATGAGGTTCCGCGCGATCTTGCCGAAGAGACATGGCACCGGATCGGCCATAGTGGACGAATTCCACATCGGTTACAGACCGCCAGAGCGACCTGTTCGGACGGAACGGGAATTCGGGCCACCACACGCAAGGCGTCGTCGTGCGACGCGCTCGCGCTTCGTAGTGCCATGTGCGATCGCATGAGCGATCATATGATGAACACGTCGTGAAAGCTCAGGGCCGCCCCGGCCACCAGTTGGGCGATTTGCACCTGGGCGGTCGAATTCGAGCCATCGGGGTCATAGTACAGAATGCCCGTGCTCTGGTTGTAGAGCAGGTAATCGTTGCTGCTGGTGGCGTGTTCGCGCAACTCGAAATACGACGAGTTCACCCGCGTCGGGCTGGATAGGGAACCGGGGCCGAGTTTGGTGAAAACGGCATTGTCGAGATAAAGCGCGTCATCAGCCGCGTGGAAGTCGGTGAGTGTATCGACATTGCCGGGGCCATAGGCCGTGTCAAACACGAAGGTGTCCTCGCCGGCGCCACCGGTCAGCACGTCGTTGCCACCCCCACCCCACAGTATGTCGTCGCCAGCCAGGGCATCATAGTTATCGGCCGCGCCAGTGCCGACAAAAGTGTCGTTCCCAGTGGTCCCCTTGGCCGGGTCGGTCGGCAGTGTCGGCGGTGACGGTGGCGGGTCGGTCCCGTCATGGGCAGCATGCCAGACTGCCTTGGCGTTGGCCCAGTAATCGCGGGCCGCCTGGCCTTCTAAGACCGTCCAGCCGGCGGGCGGCATTGGGTAATCGGAGGGCAGCGGCGTGTCAGAGAGGTTGAGGTAGTAATTGCCGTGCGACTCGACCGTCTTGTCCCAGGCCCGCTGCAGCCGCTCCATGCCGTTGTGGTTGACGTCGGTGATCGCCACCACACAATCGATAAAGTGCAGGCTGGGCACGACATCGTCAGAGCCTGTGCCCTTGTCGAGTTTGAACGGCGAGCCGTGGGTCATCTCGCCTTTGCGAAGGTACTCTTTCATGCCCAGAAGCATGCCCTCCATGATGACCGTGTTGTCAGACCCATCCATGTCACCGTCACCAAGGCTCACTCCGGAAAACACGTTGTCGAACAGGGAATCCCGGATGGTGCCGCCGATGACGTCGTCGTCCTCGACCGCGTCGTCTCGGGAGTAGCCGACATAGCAATCGTCGATGAGGAAGGTGCCAGTGCCGCCGACACGGATGCCATCCCAGGGCTTGGTGATTGTCCAGTCGTCGATGACAAAGCTGTAGGCTGAATTTACACGGACTGCGGCGGAGTTGACGTAAATGCTCTCCCAGTCGCCGGTTTGGGAAACCGTGCCGTTGATCGTGCCGCCCAAAACTAGGAGGTTGTCGCCGGGGCCGGTGACCGAAAAGGGATAGCGGTTGGTGGGACTTCCCTGATTGGCGACGATCCACGAGGCGTTAGTGGCATCGATAATGGTGTCGGCGGCCAGACTGGATGGTTTATAGCTGCTGTAGCCATAGTCGCCGCTCAAGAAAATGGTGCTTGTAAGGGCCATGCTTGGCCACCTTTCACACCCCCGCCGTTTCCGCCCAAATGCCTGAAGCCAGAAAGGCCTGCACCCACCAAAGCCCCGTTGGGGGTATCGCGCAAATCACAAAATCTAACAAAATACAAAATATCGGATGGTGCTCGGCATCTATGTCGAGCACTCGCTGCATTGTCTCAGCAAGGAGATGTGGCGGCAGGCGATGGCGATCTCGACGCAGCTGCCCGACAGCCCGTTCGGTCAGGCCTACACCGGGCTCGACCGGGCGCTGACCGAGCAGATCCGCGCGCTGATCGCCCGACTGCAGGAGATCGGCCTGGTGCGCGCCGACATCGACGGACCGGCGTTGGGCGAACTGATCTTCAACAACATGAACATGATGTTCATCGAGTTCGTGAAGCGCGACGAGGCGAAGATACCGGAATTGCGCGCGGCGATCCGGCGGCAGAACCGGATATTGGTAACGGCGATTGGGGTGTGAATCACGTCGACCATGACCGGCGACAAGTGGCCAAAGCATGCTCTCACCTGGCTTTCGCTAATATATGGGAGCAGCAAGGCTCAGCGAACGTCTGCAAAGCAGGCTAGATCGAAGTGCGATGGCGCCGAACAGCGCTCGCACGTCCCTGCCGGGCCGCACTACGGCTTTTTGCTTAGGAACTGTGCCTGAGTGCGGCGTTTTCGGCGGGGTAAAATATGATCAAGATGCTCTTTTATAGTCGGCAATCTTGCGGGAGGGCGCCATGGAAATACTTCGACCACGACCCAAGCCCAGAAGGGGCTACCCAAATAGCGACCGTTTCGAAGAAAACGGCCGGATTGCCGCGATCTTGCTCGTCATTGCTGCCGCGACTGTCGCAATCTCCGTCATACGCATGTTACCCCTTTAGATCGTCTCGCAGCAGGCCGCGATAGAGACGGGCGGCGCGCTCAATACGGTGGATGACACCAGAAAGCCTCGGCTTCCTCTTCAGGCGCCGTCGGACGAAACTCCCATGAGTCCGTTCTCGTTTCCAAACGGGCCTACCTGCTGCCGCGTTGATGCCTTCGTGCCAGTCGGTAAACCCCATCAGTGGGGAACCGTACTTGTCGGATCGATCGAAGCCGCAGTGCCGCCGAGCGCATCGGAAGGCCCCTACTTCAGGGTCGTGAATTCCGATATATCTGTCAGCGCTCCGCCACCAAAGCGAGGATTTCGGGGGCCGGGGTGATATGTGCGTGGGGTCTGCAGAGATCAGGGTCGATCGCCCGATATCCGAGCAGACTGGCGAGTGGCGCCAGGATTGCGAGCGCCACCCGCTGAATTGCTGGTGGAGGCTGCGTGAAGACAATCACGTCGGCAAATTCCCTGGCGATGACTGCCGCCTGAAGCAGGAAAGGTTTTCCTTTCTTGTCCACCCGACCGGCATTGGCGAGGCCGAAGAGGATGCCGATCAGCAGCTCGAAGCGGTTCGGATCGATGTGGTCCGCGCCGCGCGCGCGTTCGATTTCGATGAGGACGTGCGCCTCGTCGGTCTTGCTGCTGTTCCACCAATCGTGCACCACGCCGGCTTCCACCGTTGCGGATTGGCTGGGTCCCAGAGAAAATGTCTTCCCGGCTATGGAGGCGTCGAGCCGGCCTTTGAAGACGGTAAACCGTTCAATCATGTTCGGATGGAAGTGCTCGCTCACGACAGCTGCTCCCGGCCGAGCGGTCAAATGAACGATGCCTGGTCCCTGGCCGCGGTCTTCGGTGCCACGCAGGATCACGGCAAATTCGCCGGTCACCTTGTTCTCGTAGACGTCTCCACAACGTGACATGGATCATCTCGTATTTCAGGAATGCCGGCACATCGAAAACAAGAGATTGACGTTCTAGCTGCGAACTGGTGCCCCCGGACGGCGCTAAAGGCCAAATCCAACTGGAGCGTTCCACCCGAACTTCCGAAGAAAAATCAAGGGGATAGAAGGGGCTCTTCCCCCGAAGCGGTTAAGCTCGGTGTACCTCTTTGTGCCCGAGCGGTGTACCTTCTGTCAACTGTTATAGGCCGCCAGAGGCCTGTCACGGATGCAATGAAACAAGCTTGTCTGCGACAAGCGACTGCAAGTGCCACAAGTTGCGATCCCGAATGCCTAAAGCCTCCAATTGCGAGATTGTGTTGTAAAGATATTCTGCGCACGACCCTCCATGGCCACATGCGTTGGCCAAAATACCCGCAGTCTCATCCGGCGTAAGGCCTCCCGCATAGTTGACCCCATTTCGATTGACGATGAAGGCAAGTGCTCGAAAGCGCCCTTGGGTCGTATGTACATGCACCCATCGCGAGGTTTGGGTGATCGGCTTGCTGGAGGGTCTCACGGGCATTTCGCGCCGGACAAGTTTTCCGAGCTGGGCCTCAACGGTACCCTCGGCCAGCCGCAAAACCATCCCCCCGCACTGCCCACCCCTGTCGAGCCCCATCATGAGGCCTGGCTGGTCGACGGTTCCGCGCCAATCTTTCATGCGAATGCAGAACGAACGGTGCCAACCCGGCACGACGCCCGGACGCTCCTCCACGTGCTCCACAGCCGGCTTCCAGAGAAGTGAGCCATAAGCGAAGATCCACACATCCTGTCCTGCAGGACGCGACGCTAGCATCTCCCGAACGGTGGTGTTCCACTCGGTTTCGGTATTACGAACCATATCCGGGGCCGGGCCGGTGTTCTCAATCGCCCGATAGGCGCGCTCGACCAAATCTGCAGTCAGCGCCATTCGGCGTCGCGCTTTGGACATACGTCACCTCTCGAAACCCATGTCATGTTAACAGACATGCACTCCATGTTCTCCGTATTTGCATGGTGGAAGCGCGGAAGGGTCCGCATGGTGGATTGTGCCGGGGATGGGCGGCAGCCGGCGCCCTCAAGTAGCCGCCAAATCTGTTTGAGGTCATCGGCAGTCCATCACTCGCGCCCGCGCCGCTTCCAACTGATCAGGCGAGAACGGAAGCCTCTTCCGCTTGTCCGGCTCGCGTCCGCTATCGGCAACGTCCAGTTTCTCAAACTGGTTCTTTACACGGACGAGGTCGAACTCTCGAATGCCATTGTCGCTTGGTCAAACAGTTCGGGCGCTGTGAGCTTCGCTGCCGGTGCCTTCACCCCGCGCAGCTCGTCCCACGCCTGGGCAAAGATTTGCTCTGCCTTGGCGTGTGTGGCGTCATACTGCTTGCGTACCTCGGCGTCGGTCTTGCCGAGGCGAAGGACCATCTCCTTCTTGCCGAGAATGCCTTGAAGTGCCTTGGGCACCTTCCGTCGATAGACCCTGCGATTGCCGCGCGGCTGGACATGCTCCAGTGCCATTTTCATCCTCGGTGGACCCCTCGGTGTACCTTTTGGTGTACCTCGGGGGACGTTGAAACCCTTGGGTTCCTTGATTTATGGGGATTGTCGGGTGGAAACTGGTGCCCCCGGACGGAATCGAACCGCCGACCTTCGGTTTACAAAACCGCTGCTCTACCAGCTGAGCTACAAGGGCACGGCGCTCCGGTAGCATATTTCGTGCGCCAGTAAAGTCAAAACTCCATTGTTGGTTGCCAATGAACCCTGTCGAGGCGGGAGGGCAGGCATGCTGAAAACCGCCATCCCGTTTCCTACATATGATGGAGGTGCAATCGCCTTAGCGAGGGTGTCGCATGATCAGATTCGTCATCATTCTTCCGCTTGTCGTGGTGGCATTTCTTCTCCTCGTGAGGCTCGTCAAGGATGTGAAGAACGCCAACATCGACTGGACCGGCGTCACCACGATCATCGGATTCATCGCTCTGGCCTTCTGGCTGCGCCATATCACCGGCATGGGGTAGAATAGGGGTGTAGTGGAATAGTCGGTAGTGAACCGCAGCCTGTCGTGCGCGGTGTCACTAAATCGCTGACATCTGCGCCGGCAGGTCGACAGGCGGTCCATCGACGGCCCAAAGAACGCCTGCGTCCCCTTGGCGAAAAAATCGAAAATCCGTCGAACCTTTTTCCGGCTCGCTGCGACTGACGATCAAGGGGCGGATGGATCGCCTCTCCAACGAAACCAGGAGATCGTCATGTTCAAGCGCACACTCGTTTCCGGCCTGATCGCCACCACTGTCGCCGCCGCTACGCTGGCTGGCACCATCCAGCCCTCGGCCGCCCACGGCCATCATCACCACCGCGAAATCGGCATCGGCATCGCCGCCGGCGTCGGCGGGTTTGTCCTTGGCAGCCTGCTCTCCCAGCAGCCGCGCCCGGTCTATGTCGAGGACTATGGCGACTCGCGGCACGTCCGCCGCTGCCTCGCCCGCTATGCCAGCTACGACCCGTACTCCGACACCTATGTCGGCTATGACGGCTATCGCCATTACTGCCGGCTCTGAGAGGAGGTGAACCGCTTCAGGCAAACGGAAGAAGGGGCTCCTCCGTGGCCCCTTTTTCCGCTGTTGTTGAATTGGTCGACTGCCAATGTCGGCGCCGCCTGCGACCGGCGGTATACAGCGATTTTCCGAACGTCTAATCTCCCCTCCACGGCCAACGGAGAGGAGGGACCCTTGGACGAACAGGATCCGAAGGAGGACCTGATCGAGCCCGTTTTTCGCAACGGCACGGTCACCACCGTCGGCATCCTGCTGGCGTTTTCGCTGGGCTTCATCACCCATTGGGCCGCCAACCCGATCCCTTGGCAAACCTACCATCTGCTCGCCGTCGTGCCGATCCTGATCGGCATCGCATTGCAGATGCGGGCACTGTCCATACTGCTCGATGTCCAGTCGCTGCAAAGGCGCATCTACGAGCGCGCCAACCGCATCTTCATTGCGGGTCTCATCTTCACCGCAAGCGGCGTCGGGCTGGCGATCCTGCTCGATGTCTTCGAGGTTGCGGGCAAAAGCGCGCTGCCGAGTGGCTAAAGCGCGTCGCGCTTTAGCTCCTTGTTTTTTGTGCATGTCGTTGTCCCAAAACCGCTGCGCACTTTTGGGCGACATGCACTAGTCTAGCCGGCCGCCGCGGCCTCTGGGGCATCCTGGCAGATGTCGCACCATTCGGCGCCGACCAGTCCGGCCATGCGCTCGACGCCTATTCTCACCGCCGCATTGGTCGCGCCGGCTGCCGGCACGACCTCTTCGAAGGTGCGCAGCGATACGTCGCAATAGACCGGCAGCGGCGAGGCGAGGCCGAAAGGGCAGACGCCACCGACCGGGTGGCCGGTGATGTCAGCCACCTGTTCGGCATCGAGCATGCGCGGCTTGCCGCCGAAGGCATCGCGCGACTTTCGGTTGTCGATGCGCGCATCGCCACGGGCGACGACGAGCAGAACCCGGTCGCCGACGCGCATGCAGATGGTCTTGGCGATCTGCCCCGGCTCGACTCCGTGCGCCGCGGCCGCGAGGGTCACGGTCGCCGAGCTTGTCGGCGTTTCGATCACCTCGATGTCGGGGGCATGTTCGGCGAAGAAGGCTTTGACGGACTGGAGGCTCATTCTCTTCAGGTGGGGACTGTCGGCTTTGGAAGGTTGGCGCAGACTTGGCCGTCGCCGGCCGCGTGTCAAGGCGAGCGCGCGGCGGTGATGTCGAAGAGTGATCCCGATGCATCGGTGCTGCCTTGTGAGGAAGGGTTCGAAAGGCCGCCGATCATCCTGGTGATTTCCGTCGCGGCCTCGCGCACCAACGGCCCAATCTCGGCCAGCCGCTCCTGCGTCACCCGCACCGTCGGCCCCGACACCGAGACGCCGCCGATCGGCTCGCCGAACTCGTTGAAGATGGCGGCGGCGACGCAGCGCATGCCGGGATGCCGCTCCTCGTCATCGACCGACCAGCCGCGCAGCTTGATCCTCACCAAATCGTGGGCCAGCGCCGAGATGTCGGACAGCGTGTTTTCGGTAAAGCGCTCCAGCCCCGCCTTGCGCAGGATGGCGCCGACGCGCTCGGGTTCCAGATGCGCCAGCACCGCCTTGCCGATGCCCGAGGCATGGAAGGAGCTGCGCGTGCCCGGCCGGAAGAAGGCGCGGATCGCCTGATGCGTCTCGACCTGGCTGACGAAAACCACGCAATCGTCCTCGGCGACGCCGAGATTGGCAGTCTCGCCGGTCTTTTCCATCAATTCCTGCATGACGATGCGGGCGCGGTCGACAAGCTTGCGGCGGCGCAGGAACGCCGCGCCCATGCGATAGGTCTCGACGCCGATCGACCACAGTTGATCGGTGCTCTCGAACTCGACCATGCCGTGGTTCTGCAGCGTCGTCAGCATACGGTAGGCGGTGGAAGCAGCGAGGCCGCTCTGCGCGGCGATCTCGCTCAGTGACAGGCCGCTGCCTTCGGCAACGATGGCCAGGATGCGAAGCGCCCGGTCGAGCGACTGCACCGAAGCGGCCTCGGAGGGGCCGTTGAAGGCGCGGGGACGGCCGCGCTGGCGTTTTTCGGTCGTTTCCATGGCGTCATTCTTGCCGATTTCGCCAAACAAGCAATGAAAAAGTTTTTCACTCTTTTTGTGTGGCCAGATTCTGGAAAACGGAAAACTCAATGAAATCAGTTCACAATCGCCGCTTTCTAGAAATGAAAAAATATTCTGAAAAAATTGAAAAATGGCAAGAACGCTGCCATCCTTGGGCCATCAACACATTTGCGGAGGCTGGACATGGCCAGGATGCGCGCTGTCGACGCAGCGGTTCTCGTTCTCGAAAAGGAAGGCATTTCCTGCGCCTTCGGCGTGCCGGGCGCGGCGATCAACCCGTTCTACTCGGCGTTGAAGGCGAGGGGCACAGTCCGCCATATCCTGGCACGCCATGTCGAGGCCGCCTCGCACATGGCCGAAGGCTATACGCGGACCAAGGCCGGCAATATCGGCCTGTGCATCGGCACTTCGGGGCCGGCCGGCACCGATATGATCACCGGGCTCTATTCGGCGGCCGCGGACTCTATCCCGATCCTGTGCATCACCGGCCAGGCGCCGCGTGCCAGGCTGAACAAGGAGGATTTCCAGGCCGTCGACATCGCCGCGATCGCAGCACCTGTCGCCAAATGGGCGGTTACCGTCATGGAACCCTATCTGGTGCCGATGGCGCTGCAAAAGGCGTTCCATTTGATGCGCTCGTCGCGGCCGGGCCCGGTGCTGATCGACCTGCCGGTCGACGTGCAATTGGCCGAGATCGAGTTCGACATCGACGCCTATGAGCCGCTTGCCCCGTTCAAGCCAGCGATGACGCGCGCCCAGGCCGAAAAGGCGCTGGCGATGCTCAATGCGGCCGAGAAGCCGCTGGTCGTCGCCGGCGGTGGCATCATCAATGCCGACGCGTCCGATCTCTTGATCGAATTCGCCGAGATCACCGGCGTGCCGGTCATCCCGACGCTGATGGGCTGGGGTGCGATCCCTGACGACCACCGGCTGATGGCCGGCATGTGCGGGCTGCAGACCTCGCACCGTTACGGCAATGCGACGATGCTGGAGGCCGATTTCGTCTTCGGCATCGGCAACCGCTGGGCCAACCGCCACACCGGTTCGGTCGACGTCTACACCAAGGGCAAGAAGTTCATCCATGTCGATATCGAGCCTACCCAGATAGGCCGTGTCTTCGCGCCGGACCTGGGCGTGGTCTCCGATGCGGGTGCCGCGCTGAAGATCTTGCTCGATGTCGCCACCGAGTGGCGGACGGCGGGCAAGCTGCGCGACTGGTCCGGCTGGGCGAAGGAATGCCAGCAGCGCAAGAAGACGATGAAGCGCAAGACGCATTTCGAGCAGGTGCCGCTGAAGCCGCAGCGCGTCTATGAGGAGATGAACAAGGCGTTCGGCCGCGACACAACCTATGTCACCACGATCGGGCTATCGCAGATCGCCGGGGCGCAGTTCCTGCATGTCTACAAGCCGCGCAACTGGATCAATTGCGGCCAGGCCGGCCCGCTTGGCTGGACGCTGCCGGCGGCGCTCGGCGTGCGCGCCGCCGATCCCGACCGCACCATCGTGGCGCTGTCCGGCGACTACGACTTCCAGTTCATGATCGAGGAACTGGCGGTCGGCGCGCAGCACAAATTGCCCTACATCCATGTCGTGGTGAACAATGCCTATCTCGGCCTGATCCGCCAGGCGCAGCGCGGTTTTTCGATGGATTTCGAGGTCAGCCTCGCCTTCGAGAACGTCAACCGTGCCGGCGATCCGGAAGCCGGCTACGGTGTCGACCATGTGGCGGTTGCCGAGGCGATGGGCTGCAAGGCGGTCAGGGTGAGGAAGCCCGAAGAGTTCGCCGGCGCCTTCAAGCAGGCGCAACGGCTGATGAAGGAACATCAGGTGCCGGTCGTGCTCGAATTCATCCTCGAGCGTGTCACCAACATTTCCATGGGCACGGAAATCGACAAGATCACCGAATTCGAGGAGCTTGCCGAAAGCCATGAGGATGCGCCGACGGCCATCGTGATGCTTGATTAGGCTCGGGCGGGAACAAGGAGAAAAAGAATGCCGCGTTTTTCAGCCAATCTGTCGATGCTCTTTGGCGAGCATGATTTCCTCGACCGCTTCGATGCGGCCGCCCGCGCCGGCTTCAAGGGGGTCGAATATATCGGCCCCTATGACCATGCGCCCGAGGTGGTCGCCGCGCGGCTGAAGAAGAACGGCCTGACGCAGGTGTTGTTCAACCTGCCGGCGGGCGACTGGGGCAAGGGGGAGCGCGGCATCGCCGTGTTGCCGGACCGCGTGCCGGAATTCCGCCAGGGCGTCGCCAAGGCGATCAGCTATGCGCATGCGCTTGGCTGCGAGCAGATCAACTGCCTCGCCGGCATCGCGCCGCAAGGTGCGGATCGCTCCGTGCTGGAGAACGTCCTTGCCGAGAATCTGGCCTTCGCGGCCGAGAAGCTGGAACAGGCCGGCATCCGGCTGCTGATCGAGCCGATCAACACGCGCGATATTCCCGGCTTCTTCCTCACCAATTCCGACCAGGCGCTGGCGCTGATCGAACGCATCGGCTCAAAAAACCTGTTCCTGCAATACGACATCTATCACATGCAGATCATGGAGGGGGATCTCGCCCGTACCATCGAGGCAAACCTTGGCCGCATCGCGCATATCCAGCTTGCGGACAATCCCGGCCGTCACGAGCCGGGGACGGGCGAGATCAACTATCCCTTCCTCTACGAGCATATCGACCGCATCGGCTATTCCGGCTGGATCGGCGCCGAATACAAGCCGAAGGCCGGGACCGAGGCTGGGCTGGCGTGGTTTCGCGATCTGGCCGGGCAGGGGAGCGCGGCGGCGTAGCGGTTGCAATTGAGCCGCGTTCCTTCGCGACTCTGGCAAAATACGGAGAACAACAATGGACACCATCGGCTTCATCGGCCTCGGCATCATGGGCGCACCGATGGCGGGGCACCTCTTGGATGCCGGCTACAAAGTCATCGCCAGCGACCATCGCTCGAAGCCGCCGGCCGATCTCGTCAACCAGGGGCTGAAAACCGTCACCGGCCATGACGCCGTGGCGAAAGAGGTCGATATTGTCATCCTGATGGTCCCCGATACACCGCAGGTGGCCGATGTGCTGTTCGGCGACAACGGCGTTGCATCCGGCCTGAGCAAGGGCAAGCTGGTCATCGACATGAGCTCGATCTCGCCGATCGAGACCAAGACGTTTGCCAAGAAGATCAACGATCTCGGCTGCGACTATCTCGACGCGCCGGTGTCGGGTGGCGAGGTTGGCGCCAAGGCGGCGTCGCTGACCATCATGGTTGGCGGCGAGGAGAAGGCCTTCGAGCGCGCGAAACCCGTGTTCGAAAAGATGGGCAAGAACATCACCTTGGTCGGGCCGAACGGCGTGGGGCAGACGACCAAGGTCGCCAACCAGATCGTTGTCGCGCTGACCATTGAAGCCGTCGCCGAAGCGCTTGTTTTTGCATCAAAAGCCGGCGCCGACCCGGCCAAGGTCAGGCAGGCGCTGATGGGCGGGCTGGCGGCCTCGCGCATCCTCGAAGTGCATGGCGAGCGCATGGTCAAGCGCACCTTCGCGCCAGGTTTTCGGATCGAACTGCACCAGAAGGATCTCAACCTCGCGCTGGAAGGCGCCAAGGCGCTCGGCGTGGCGCTGCCCAACACCTCGACGACGCAGCAGCTGTTCAACTCCTGCGCGGCCAATGGCGGGGCGAAGGAAGACCATTCGGCACTGGTCAGGGCGCTGGAGCGGATGGCGGGGCATGAAGTTAGTGAGTAGTGAATGGTGAGTAGTCGCAATTTTCACTACTCACTACTCACTACTCACTAAGAACTTCCTCGCCGCATAAAGGCTGACTGCGGCTGCGTTCGACACGTTGAGCGATCTGATCGCGCCAGGCATGTCGAGGCGGGCCAGCGTCGTCACCGTCTCGCGCGTCTTCTGGCGCAGGCCCTTGCCTTCGGCGCCCAGCACCAGCGCGATCTTGTCGCCGGCAAAACTGTTTTCGAGCTCCGCCGGCCCGTCCGAATCGAGGCCGATGGTGTGGAAGCCGGCTTCGTGCAGTTGTCCCAGCGCGTCGGCGAGGTTCTTCACTTCGATCTGGTCGATATGCTCAAGCGCGCCGGAGGCCGATTTCGCCAGCACGCCCGATTCCTGTGGGCTGTGGCGCGCCGTGGTGATCAGCGCGCCGGCGCCGAAGGCGACCGCCGAGCGCAGGATCGCGCCGACATTGTGCGGGTCGGTGACCTGGTCGAGCACGAGCACCAGTTTTGTGTCGCCAAGCGCGTCGAGACGCTTCGGCTTCAGCGGCTCGGCCTCGATGAGCA
Source organism: Mesorhizobium sp. LjNodule214 (assembly GCF_964252735.1). Lineage (NCBI taxonomy): Bacteria > Pseudomonadati > Pseudomonadota > Alphaproteobacteria > Hyphomicrobiales > Phyllobacteriaceae > Mesorhizobium > Mesorhizobium sp. LjNodule214. The sequence continues at coordinate 3,201 of NZ_CAXUPE020000008.1, read as the reverse complement.
CGCCCTGATGCACGGCGTCCGAACCGGTGACCCTGTCGATCTCCTTCGGTTCGACCAGTTCGGCCTTGAACGGCAGGGCGGCGAGATCGGCGATCGCCAACCGCTCGGCGGCGTTGCGCGTCACCAGCATCTTTCTGATCTTGCGTCGCGGGTTGTCGAGAGCCGCCCGCACCGTATGCAGGCCGTAGAGCCGCACCAGCCCGTCGGCCGCGTTCTCGCCGGGCGGCACCGGCTGGCGCGGCCGGAAGGCCGGGGCGCCACCTGCCTTCTCGTCGCGGTGGGCGCGGCGCAGCTTGGCGTAATGGGTATCTTTCGGGGTCTTGGGCTTGTTGTCGTTGCTCATGGCCGGCTTCTATAGCCGTGTCGCCGGGCCATGGATACTGGCAGAAAACCGGCTTGCCGGGCAGGCTGTCAAATTCAGCGCATTTTGCCGAGAGGTTGCGGTTGACACCCACTGGCCTTGCCGCCATAAGGCGCTTCGCTGATTTCGGACAAGACCTAGGTTTCGACCTGATCGGCGAGAATGCCTCGTTGCAAGGCTTCGACGGCAGGCTGGAGAGGTGCCCGAGTGGTTAAAGGGGACGGACTGTAAATCCGTTGGCTTAGCCTACGTTGGTTCGAATCCAACCCTCTCCACCACTGCCAGCCCGTGAGCCTTGAGACGATGCGGGTATAGCTCAGTGGTAGAGCAGCAGCCTTCCAAGCTGAATATGCGGGTTCGATTCCCGCTACCCGCTCCAAGCATGCTGTTGAAGTCACTATCAAAATCGCTTCCTTGAAAAATGCGCCGTGTCACGGCCGTGTCACGACCGCAGTTTGGCCCTCGCGTCGGCGACCTTGCGATTGTTGTCGAGGTCGCCGTTGCGGACATGGCCCTGCGTGGTCTTGGTCGTGCTATGACCAGCCATCTTGCGCGTCGAGACCGGCGGCGAGCCCTTGGCTCTTCTAGCCGCCGCTTGAAATGCATCCCGCCCGCACTTGGCAGGTCTAGCCCTCGCCTGTAGAGGCTGCGCGACGCCGCCGCGATTGGCGGTATCATTGCAGGCCTCGGGTCGGCCGCTGGGTGCAAACAGATGCAGGGGGACCGGCAATGGCGATTGAATCGAAAGAGCTTGCGGTCACCTACTATCCGATCCCGAAAAGCGGCAGCAGCAGCGTCAAATATGCGTTGATTGCACTTGGCGGGAAGGACATCGATTTTCCCGACCCGGACAACGAAGTCCACAGCCATCTGCCGACAAATCATGTCGATCCCTTCCATCCGCTTCGCGACGCACACAGGCGCCGGTTCACCATCGTTCGCGATCCGCTGGAGCGGCTTCTCTCGGCCTATTCCAACCGGATCCGCGATGCCCGGGTTATGGCCAGGCCGTCGGCTGAGAAAGACAAGCTCGAAGGCTTCGGCATCCCGGTCGATCCGGATCTTGATACGTTCATCCTGAACATCGAAAAATACTGTGCGTGTTCGTGGGAGGTCCGGTTCCACGTCGCGTCGGTGCGCCATTTCACCGGCAGCAACCTGTTCCAGTTCGAGCGGGTCTTCAGGTTCGAGCGCATGGGCGAGGTCGGCGCGTTTTTCTCCGCTCTCGGCGGACGGGCTCTGGAACTGCCTCGGCTACAGGCGGCTGCAACGAAATTCGGGCCATCGGATATGTCACCCGAGGCGCTCGCCAAGGCAATGCGGTTCTGCCGCTACGACTATGGCTTTCTGGTCGACTATTACGACCCAGGCAGATGGGGAGGCATTCCTGAAGGCGATGCCGGCGAACCCTCGACGCTGCATGTCTACGGCGATCCGGCAGCCGGGCGCGACGGTCGCCTCATTTTCCCCAGAACGCCGCGCAACTTCCTGCTCTTCATGTCCAAGCGACCGCTGGTCGAACGCGGCTTAGTCTAGAGATCAAGCGACGACGGTCAGCCGGCGCTTGCGCTCGTCGAGCGATACGATGGCGAGGCCGCTTGCCACCACCAGCAGGATGCCGCAGACGGCAAGTGTGTTCGGAAACTGCCCGAACACCAGCAGGCCCGAGATGACCGCCCAGACGGTGAAGCAATAGTAGAACGGCGCGACCGCGCTCGTCGGCCCGACGCGGTAGGCCATGAAGATGAAGAAATGGCCGAAGATCAGGAAGAAACCGGCGCCTGCGATCAGCGCCAGGTGACGGGCCTCGGGCATCACCCATGGCTCGGAAGCCAGATGTGCTGCGCCGGCGCCGACCAGCACCACCAGGACCGCGGACATGGCGACGATCATCCCCGGCACGTCGGCGCCGACCTTGCGGCCGGCGAGATCGCGTGCGGCCGACAGCGCCGCATTGCCGAGCGCCAGCAAGGCATAGACCGATATCCCTTGCATCGTCGGCTGCGCCACCATCACCGCGCCGATGAAGCCGAGCCCGATCAGCGCCATGCGCGCGCCGCCGATCCGTTCGCCGAACAGGATCGAGGAGCCGACCAGCATCAGCAGCGGCGTGATCTGCCCGAGCGCGGTGGCATCGGCGATCTGCATGTTGGCCAGCGCCACCACGTAGCAAAGGATCGCCGCCAGTTCGAGGAGGTTTCTGCGCAACACTCTTCTGTCGAGGATCAACGGCACCTGCTTGCCATAGCCGAGCAGCAGCAACAGCGGCATCCCCCACAAGGTGGCGGCCATGCCGCGCAGGAACAGCACCTCGTAGGACGGCAGCCCCGACGTCGCGAGCTTCATCATCGTGTCGTTGACCAGGTAGGACCCGGTGGCAACGATCATGAACAACGGGCCGCGAATGTTTGTGGGAATGAACTGCATCGGCCGAACAAATCAGAGCGATGCCGTGGCGGCAATGGGCCAGGCTGGCGCTGCACATCCGGCAAGAGCAGGGGGATTGCGCCCCTGACGGGCCGGGCTCCCGCCCTATTTCATTTCCAGGCCGGCGTTCCTATATCGGGACCATATCCCCCGAAAATCGGATCGCAGGTTCGGACCGACTGAGAGAGCGCTCAGCCACAAGGCACTTGTGTTTTTCAGCCGTAGTCGCTAATCGCCCCGCATTCGACTGAACTGAAGGTCCAGGCCGTCCAAGGAAAGAGACTATGGCAAAAGGTAAATTCGAGCGCACTAAGCCTCATGTGAACATCGGCACGATCGGCCACGTCGATCATGGCAAGACGTCGCTGACGGCGGCGATCACGAAGTATTTTGGCGAGTACAAGCGCTATGAT
>NZ_CAXUPE020000007.1:0-104057 GCF_964252735.1 Mesorhizobium sp. LjNodule214 | reverse complement strand
CACGCCGCCTTGCCAAATTGATTCAGCCCGCAGTCGCGCTGTTGGTCTTCAGCATCATGCCGGCGATCTCCTTCACCAGCTTGGCGGCGACCAGCGCCGTCAGGTTGGAGACATCCTGGTTTGAATTGTATTCGACGACATCGGCGGCGACGATTCGTTGGTCGATGCCCTGGATGAGGCTGATCACCTGCCGGGTCGACAGCCCGCCGGGCTCGCGGTGCGAGACGCCGGGCGCAAAGGCCGGATCGAGGCCGTCGAGGTCCACCGAGAGGTAGACGGGCGTTTTGAGGTCGAGCCGCAAGCCCTCGTTGAAATGGCGCGCCTCGACCACCTCGACGCCGAACCGCCTGACCTGGTCGCGAAGGTCGTCATTGAGGGTGCGCAGGCCGATCTGGATCAGCCGGTCGGCCAACCGCTCCTCCATGATGCGGGCGAAGGACGAGGTGTGCGAGCGCAAATTGTCCTGATAGGCAGGATAGATGTCAGGGTGGGCGTCGATCTGGACGATCGTCAGGCTGGGGTGGTGGCGACGCACGGCGCGAAGAATTGGCCAGGCGATGGCATGGTCGCCGCCGAGGCTGATCAGGGGATTGCCGGCATCCAGCGCGCGGCCGACCTCGCTTTCGATTTGCTCCCACGGGTCGCCGGCGCCTGCGAAGTCGATGTCGCCATGGTCGACGAAGCAATCCGTCAAATCGAAGCCCGTTTCGCTCCACGAGCTGTGGGCGTCGCTGTGCAATTCGCGTCTGATCAGTGCCGGCGCTGCCGCCGCACCGCGCAGATAGGACGAATTCTCGTCATGCGGTATTCCCAGAAGCGAAATCCCGGTCATGGCATCCTCCCTCGTCTCAGCCGAGGGAAGCCTCTATAGACGCGGGAGCTGGCAGCCGCGACGGCAGGCACTTGGGCCAGATGCCAAATCTGGAAGCCACCGCTAGGCGCCCAGCTCTTCCGCCTTGCGTAGCCAGACCTTGTTGTCGTGCAGCGCCGCACCGCCATAGGGCGCCGGAGCATCGGCGCCGGTCAACACATTGATGCCCTCGCCGCGCTCATGCGCGCTGTTCGGCCAGATGCCTTCTGCGATCACAACGCCACGCTTGATGCCGTCGAAGAGTTTGGCGTGCAGCACCAACTCGCCACGCTGGTTGCCGACCTCGACGCGGTCGCCATCAGCTAGTCCGAGAGCGGCCGCGTCATCAGGGTGCAGCAGCAGTTCCGGCCTGCCCTCCTTGGCCTTCGACACCGGCGTCTCGGCGAAGGTCGAGTTGAGGAAGTTGCGCGCCGGCGATGTCGTCAGCCGGAACGGATGCGCTTCATCCGTCACCTCGATCAGGTCGACATGATCAGGGAATTCCGGCAGCCGTTCCACCGGCCCAAACAGGCCCATGCTCTTCGGCGGCCGGTTGGGAGCGGCCTGCCCGGTCCAGTCGGCGTGGAAGCGGAATTTTCCATCCGGATGGCCAAAACCATTGATGAAATGCGCGGCCTCGAAGTCCGGCTGCAGGTCGACCCACTTTTGCGCCTTCAGGCTGTCGAAGCTGCCCAGACCACGCTTGCCGAGAATGATGTCGATATGCTGCCTTTCTGTGAGGCCGAAGCCCGGCCGGTCGGCGACGCCGAGGCGTTTGCCAAGTTCCTCGATGACGAAGTGGTTGGTGCGAGGCCCTTCCGGCGGATCGATCAGCTTCGGGCCGAGCGTGATGTGCTGGTTGCCGCCGCCCTTGTAGACGTCGTCATGCTCCAGAAACATCGTTGCCGGCAGCACGACATCGGCAAGTTTTGCCGTATCGGTCATGAACTGTTCGTGCACGCAAGTGAAGAGATCCCCGCGCAGGAAGCCTTGCTTCACCAGCCGCTGCTCGGGCGCGACATTCACCGGATTTGTGTTCTGGATCAGCAGCGCCGTCACCGGCGGACCGCCATAGAGCGCGTCTGCCGCTCCGGTCAGCACGGGGCCGACGCGCGAATGGTCGAGATGGCGGACGTTGGGGTCGCGCATCGCGGTGCCTTCGAGCACATCCTGGTTCAGCTTGAAGATGCCGGAATTGGAATGGAAGGCGCCGCCGCCCTCATACTGCCAGCAGCCGGTGACGGCGGCGATGCAGGAAGCGGCATGCATATTGACCGCGCCGTTGCGCTGGCGCGCAAAGCCGTAGCCGAGGCGAAAGTAAGTCTTCCTGGTCGTGCCGACGAGACGGGCGAAGACCTCGATCTCGGCCACGGTCAGACCGGTGATCGAAGCCGCCCATTCCGGCGTGCGCTCCTTTAGATGCTCTTCCAGCCCACGCGGATCGTCGGTGTATTTTTCCAGATAGGCGCGGTCGGCCATGCCATCCCGGAACAGCACATGCATGACCGCGCAGGCCAGCGCGCCATCGGTGCCGGGCTTCAGCACCAGGCCAAGATCGGCCTGCTTCATCGTCGCGTTCTCGTAGACGTCGATGACGACGATCTTCGCCCCGCGTTCCTTGCGCGCCTTGATGGCGTGGGTCATGACGTTGACCTGGGTGACCACGGCATTGGTGCCCCAGATCACAACGCAGTCCGACTTCGCCATCTCGCGCGGGTCTGGACCACGCAAGGCGCCTGCCCCCATCATCCAGCCGGTCCAGGCGAGATTGGTGCAGATCGAGCCGAAGAAGCCCGAGTATCTCTTGGCATGGCGCAGCCGGTCGATGCCGTCGCGCTGCACCAGCCCCATCGTGCCGGCATAGTAATAGGGCCAGACCGTCTGCGAGCCGTACTTTTCCTCAGCCGCGATGAACTTCTCCGCGACGAGATCGAGCGCGGCTTCCCAGCTGGATTCCTTCCAGGCGCCCTCGCCCTTGCCGCCGGCGCGCACCAGCGGCTTCAGCAGGCGGTCGGGATGGTGGACGCGGTCGGCATAGCGCGCAACCTTGGCGCAGATCACGCCTGATGTGTAGCTGTTGGCCTTGGCCCCATGGACGCGGCCGATGCGCTTTTCGTCGAGCAGTTCGACCTCGAGCGCGCAGGTCGACGGACAATCATGCGGACAGGCCGAATGGCCGATGCGGAGCTTGGCGTGCTGGTTCATGGGGGCTGTCTAGCGGGTTGCGAGGGCGGCGTGTAGGGCCAGCAGCGCCTCTCTATCTCCCCTGTGGGAGAAGGGAAGAATTGCTCTCCCCTACTCCGCGGTGCCTTCCTCATACTCCGCCGACATGGTCAGCCATTTTTCCTCGTGACCGGCCAGTGTCTGGGCGAGCTGGGAGCGTTCCTTGGCGAACCTGGTCGCGGTCGAGGGATCCTTCTCGTAGATCGCCGGATTGGCGAGTTCGTCCTCGATCAGGTCCATGCGCTTGCGGATGCGGTCCATCAGCGCTTCGGTGGCGCGGATTTCCTTGGCCAGCGGCTCAAAGGCGGCGCGGCGCTGGGCCGCCTCGCGGCGGCGGTCGGCCTTGGATGCCTTGTCTGCTTCGCGCCGCTCGCGGCGGTCGCCCGACACGCCGGTGACCAAAGTCTTGTAGTCCTCGAGGTCGCCGTCATACGGGTTGACCGCGCCGTCCTTGACCAGCCACAGCCGGTCGGCCGTCGCTTCCAAAAGATGCCGGTCGTGCGAGATCAGGATGACGGCGCCGGGAAACTCGTTCAGCGCATGGATCAGCGATTCGCGGCTGTCGATGTCGAGGTGGTTGGTCGGCTCGTCGAGGATGAACAGGTTCGGCCCCTCGAAGGCCGACAGGCCCATCAGGAGCCGCGCCTTTTCGCCGCCCGACAGGTCCTTAGCGGCGGTGTTCATCTTTTCGGTGGTGAGACCGAACTGAGCAACGCGGCCGCGCACCTTCGATTCCGGCGCCTCCGGCATCAGCCGGCGGACATGCTCATAGGCGTTCTCCTCCGGCCTGAGATCGTCGAGCTGGTGCTGGGCGAAGATCGCCACTTTCAGCCCAGGCGCCACCGTCATGCTGCCGGTCTCCTGCTTCAGGCGGCCGGACAAAAGCTTGGCGAAGGTCGACTTGCCGTTGCCGTTGGCGCCGAGCAGCGCGATGCGGTCGTCGGCGTCGATGCGCAGCGTCATCTTCTTCAGGATCGGCTGGCCCTCGGTGTAGCCGACATTGACGCCGTTCAGCGCGATGATCGGCGAAGCCACAGTCTTGACCGGCTCGGGGAAGGAGAACGGCCGCACCGTGTCGTTCACGATTGCCGCGATCGGCTTCATCTTCTCCAGCGCCTTGATGCGCGACTGCGCCTGCCTGGCCTTGGAAGCCTTGGCACGAAAGCGCTCGACGAAGGACTCCATGTGCTTGCGCGCAGCTTCCTGCTTGACGCGGCCCTTCTCCTGCAATTCGCGCTGCTCGGTGTATTGGCGCTCGAACTGGTCGTAGCCGCCGCGCCAGAAGGTCAGCTTCTTCTGGTCGAGATGGACAATCGAGTTGACGGCGCGGTTGAGCAGGTCGCGGTCGTGGGAAATCAAAAGCACGGTGTGCGGATATTTGGAGACGTAGTTCTCCAGCCACAGCGTGCCTTCAAGGTCGAGGTAGTTGGTTGGCTCGTCGAGCAGCAACAGATCGGGCTCGGAAAACAGCACGGCTGCGAGCGCCACGCGCATGCGCCAGCCGCCGGAGAAGGACGAGGCCGGGCGGCGCTGCGCGGCATCGTCGAAGCCGAGGCCGGCCAGGATGGTGGCCGCGCGAGATTCGGCTGAATGCGCGTCGATATCGGCCAACCGCATGTGGATGTCGGCGATGCGGTGCGGATCGGTCGCCGTCTTCTCCTCTTCGAGCAGTGCCTGGCGCTCGACATCGGCCTTGAGCACGATCTCGATCAGCGGTTCCTCCGTGCCCGGCGCTTCCTGCGCCACCTGGCCGATGCGGGTGCTCTTCGGCAGGCTGATCGAACCGGTCTCGGAGGGGAAATCGCCGGTGATGGCCTTGAACAGCGTCGTCTTGCCGGTGCCGTTGCGGCCGACGAGGCCGGCCTTGGTGCCCGCCGGCAAGGTCAGCGAGGCATGGTCGAGAAGCAGGCGTCCGGCCATGCGGAGCGAAAGGTCGTTGATAACAAGCATGGCCGCGCTTTTGCACGGGAGGGCGGCGCTTCGCAAGAGCTTGCGGCTGGGTTGGTCGAATAGGCCTCGTTGCCGACGTCTGACGGCCAGACTGCTTCACCTCAATCGGCCGACCTTCGTTGCCGAGCAAAAAATCGATGCAGCAGACAACTTGAAGTTCATCCTCAACATATACTAGCGCGGCGCGTGCGCCTTGGATGCGCAAAGACCAGAAAAACTTTTGATCCGGCCACGATATTTTTTCGAAGAATTGATTTCAATTTTTGCGCCGATGCTGTGACCTTGTCATTGCGCCTCGATTCGACTTGGGCGCCAAGAAGAATTTTACCTGGTCAGGAGCCCACCATGGACGAGGCAGCGAACGATCTGCGCGCGCTCAGATATGTCGCCGCTATAACCCGGAAATTGGCGAAGATGCTCTCGCGGACGCACTACCACATGCTGGTCTATTTGCTCGAGATGACGGCGGTCGAAGCCGACAATCTGGCGAACGCGCAAGATCCGAAACGCAAGGGCGCTCAGTCGCCGCCGGAACCCAGAAACTGATAGGGCAACGTTAGAGCACGTCAAAGCGCGTCGCTCTGAAACGGATTCACGCGACGCGCTTCAAGTCTTTGTTTTTTGCATGTCGCCCAAACTGCTGCGCACTTTGGGCGACATATCGTGCAGTCCGCGATCAGCTCTTGGCCTTGCGCTTCGCCGCCTTGGCCGGCGCGGCCGTGGCAGGCTTGCGGCCGAGACCGGAAGACTTCGCCAGCGCCGAGCGGGTGGCGGAATAGCTGGGCGCGACCATCGGATAGTCGGGCGCAAGGCCCCATTTGGCGCGGTATTCGTCCGGCGTCAGCCCGTGGTCGGTGCTCAGGTGTCGCTTCAGCGACTTGAACTTCTTTCCATCCTCGAGGCAGACGATGTAGTCCGGAAATACCGACCGCTTCGGATTGACGGCCGGCGTCAGCGCCGCGCTCTCCTTGACGGCGCTGGCGCCAGCCAGCTTTCGCACCGAGGCGCTGACGCTGGCGATCAGGTCCGGCAGGCCGGCGGCCGGAAGCGGATTGTTGCCGACATAGGCCGAGACAATGTCGGCAGTGAGTTCGATTGCTGTCCTGTCATCGATATTGTTCAATTTTTTTTCCTCTGCTGGCGATCAAGTCGCCAGCTCTGTTGGATACATCTTTCGATGTATCGATTTCACCCCGTTCCCCAACGGACCGTTAAAAATCAGTAACCCATGCAGAATCGATACAGCTGGATATTTTCATGACCGCCTACGGCGGTGCAAATTAGAAAATCTAATACTTGGAGGCGGTCGACTTTGAGTGTACGGAATCGGACAAAATCTCGAGAATACGCTTCCAGCGGGCGCAACGACCGAAATCTTTCTGCTCAATCGCCTTTTCTGCCTTCATTGCGGCATAGAGCGGCGCTTCGGCGCCGAACTCCCTGACCAGCCAGTGCGCTTCCTGTCTAGCGCGGCGTTCATCCTCGTCAAGCATGGTTTTCGGCCTCCGAGCCTTCGATGCCAACCGCAATGCAACTGCCGATGACGAGGACGGCGCCGGCGATGGCCGTGATCGTCAGCCTTTCACCCGAAAACGTCAGCAGAAGGGTCGAGGCGATCGGCGTGAGATAGGCGACGACCGCGACCTTGCCGCCCTGGTCGAGCTTCAGCGCCCGCGACCAGAAATAGTAGCCGAGGCCCATCGGACCGGCGCCGAGATAGAGCCCGGCAAGCAGGTATGGGCCGGTGTCCCAGGCGACACCGTCGTGGACGCACCACAGGAATGTCAGCCCCACGCCGACCAGCGCCGAAGGCAGCAGCAGGCGGTCCGGCGACGTGGCAAGGCGGCCGACGACGATCGAATAGAAAGCCATGCACAGCGCCGACCCGAAGGCGGCGAGATAACCGGCGAGATTGCCCTGGAACCACGACTGTTCGCGACCGCCCGAAATCACCAGCGCAACGCCGACGAAGCCGAGCGCAGCTGTGATGCCGAGCAGCGCCGGACGGCGCGGCCTGTCGAGGACGATGATCGCCGCCGCGACCATCAGCGGCCAGGTGTAGGCGACGAGATTGGCCTCGATGACCGGCATCGAGGCGAAGGCGACATATTGCAAGACCATGGTGCCGACCAGGCCGATGATGCCGACGGCGAACGGCACCAGAGCAGCACTCACCCCCGCCCCGCCATCTTGCGGCATCCGTCGCCTGCCGCCATCCCGGCCGATCACCCGGATCAAGGCAAAGACCAGGGCGGCGCCAACAAATTGCAGGAACTGCACCTGTGACACCGAATGGCTTGCGAGCAGGGATTTGCCGACCAGCGCGTTGGTCGCCCACAGCGCGACCGCGCCGGCGGCAAAGACCAGCGCGGATCTCGAACCCGACCCGCCCAGGGCGGACCGGGACGGGAGTATATGCTCCTGTTTGACCATGATCGGTTCCGAAATCGAAGGTCAGCTCAGCAAAAACCGGTTCCCGCCCATGGCCTGCTTACCATGATTCCCTTGCTCCGCCCGGCACAGCCGCGTCGACCGGCTGTGGCACGGGGCGCTCCTCCTCGTGGCGGCGATAGGCCGGCAGCTGGTTGGTCCACACATCCTCGGCCAACTCGTTGACCCATTCGCGATCCTGGTCGTTGTCGGCAGCGAGGTAGAACATGCGGTTGTCGTCGACATAGGGCTTGGACACCGAGCGCTGGTTGAGCACCAGCGTGACGCGCTCGCCGAGCTGGATGGGTGCTGTGCGGTGGAGCACGCCGAGAAACTGGCCAAGCGTGGCGTAGTTCATCTTGTGGTCGATGCGCATGACGCGGTTGCGCGGAATCTCGCGGCCGGATTCCAGGATGGCGCGGCCGGTCTCTGAATCGTCGCAATAGATTTCGAGATGGCCGCCGACCAGCGGATCGCTGATCGACAGCGGAATGAGCTCGGTGACCGGAACGCCGTCGCAATGCCAATCGACGGCGCCATCCCTGGGATTCATGAAGGTAACGGTCGAGCCGACGATCGACAGCGGATAGGGTTCGAGCTTGGTGCCCATCATATCGGAAAGCCGCTCCAGGCGCAGCTTGTCGTGCAGCAATTCCTTGATTTCGGGAATGAAGCGGTCGGCGCCGGTGATGAAGGTGAGGTCGAGGTGCTTGTGCACGGCGTGGCTGGCCTTGAGCTTCAGCGCGGCCACCTCGATGGCGGCAAGCAGCGCCGTGTCATAGCCGTGACGATACTGCGCGACGCCGAAACTAGACACTTTCCAGGCCGTCTCGTGGCCGATGATGGCTTCACGGCTCATCGCATAGCGCAATTCCGGGATGGTATGTGCGTTCATTGTACTTCTCCAGGATTGGGGACAACACTTGAACGACAGTCAATTAAATTAGCACCCCCTGTAAAATTAGGAATGCTGGTGCTACCCTAAGCCCAGCTTAAGGTCGAAACCGTGCGTCTGCTCAGTCAGGTCAACCTCAATTCGCTGAAAATCGTGGAAAGCGCCGCGAGGCACCGGAATTTCACGCGCGCCGGCGAAGAGCAGTTCATCACCGCCTCGGCGGTCAGCCAGCGCGTCAAGAGCCTCGAGGACCAGCTGCGCTTCAAGATCTTCCAGCGCGGCGGCAATGCCGTGTCGCTGACGCCTGAGGGCGAGACCTATGTGTCGCGCGTGCGCGAAGCGCTGGAGCGGATCGTGGCGGCAAGCATGGAGGCGACCGGGCAGTCGCAGGCGCATGTGCTGAAGATTTCGGTGCTGCCGACCTTCGCGGCACGCTGGCTGTTTCCGCGCCTGCCGTCGTTCCAGCAGCAATATCCCGATATCGAGATGCGGGTCTCGACCTCCTATGCCACGCATGAGTTGGCGGCGTCCGATTTCGATCTCGAAATCCGCTATGGCGACGGCCACTTCCCGGACCTGAAGGCAGATCTTCTGTTCAAGGAAGATTTGACGCCGGTATGCAGCCGCAAGCTGTTCCACGAAATTCTCGGCGACAAGCCCTTGTCCAAGGTGACGCCGGAAGATCTGCAGCATTTCACGCTGCTGCATTCCGACACCTGCACCCAGAACTGGCAGTCGTGGCTGGGCTTTGCCGGCGCCAGCTTCGTGCTCGGCGAGACGAAAAGCATCTATTTCGATTCCTGCATGATGTCCTACGAGGCGGCCAATGCCGGCATGGGTTTTGCCGTGGCTAACCGCGCCTATATGGCGAGCGACATCCGCGCCGAGCGGCTGGTGGCGCCGTTTGCGGTTCACCATCCCAACACCGCCGGCTGGTATTTCGTCAGCCCCGACACGGCGCTGGCGGCACGCAAGGTGGTGCTGTTCAAGCAATGGGTGATGGCCGAGGCAGCGCTGACGCAGCGCCAGCTCGACATCGAGATGAGCGGCGAACGCCAGCAGTGAGGGCGGCTCACCAGAACCGCCGAACGAACATCAAAGCAAATACATCAATTCGATTGCCTGCTGGCGTATGTTCAGGTTTGCAACTCGCATAGTCCAAGCCAGCCACTGAATTTCGAGACGTTTCCTCGAGTAATCCATTTACGCGATGCACGTTTGCAACAGCCCGACGGCCGTACGCATTCGTACAATGACGCAACGGCAAGACTCAGCTATCTTCCTTGTGCGGCGGGCCTGATTTCCCGCTTGGCCGGCGCTTTCAGCTTCCTCCCAAGCAGCGCCGGCCTTCTTCTGTGGCCAGCGTGATTTCCCGCCCGATGTCCTGATCGGGCCACACGCCCTTGCCCTGAGAGGCATCATCGTTACTGCGCCGGCGGCGTGCCGGGCTGATCGCCACCCGTCGTCGACTTCGGCACCGGGTTCTTGTCGGCCTGCGGGTTCTGGTCCACGGGCGCCTTGGTCGGCGGGATGTTGTTGTCGCAAGCAGCGAGCGCGAGCCCTGCCGCCAGGGCCAGCAGCATCGGAAGCTTCTTCATGACAACCTCCTCTCGTTCGCCCCCTTTCATCAGGGGCAAACGATGCGGTGCCGGTTTGGTTGCACGGCAAGCCGGGCCGCAGGGAGGGCGGAACAAAATGCTCTCTCCCCGGTTGGTCCGCCGAAGGAGGATTTGATCATGATCCGTCTGCTGATTGTTGGCCTGTTCGCCTATGCGACCTATCGCTTCACCAAAAAGATCATCGCCGACGTGCCGGATGATTTCGATCCGTTGCCGATGCCTGGCGACGAGCGCCGTGCGCTGCGGCGCCAGTCGGCAGCGATGGGCGTGGAGCCGAGGCGGTAGAGCACCAGTCGCGGGCCGGTACCTCAAACTTCAGTCGTCGAGCCAATAGGGTCGAAAACAGCCAAATTGGCGCGGCAGACTGAGTCGCCGTTTGGCATCGAATTCTAGCTGGACCATCGGAGATTTGTCCGCTGTCACGTCAATCTTGATCACGTGACCCTCACCGACCATCACCAGTTTCATTTCCTGAAAGTGCCGTTCAAAGCCACTTTCGATTGCACTTCGAGAGTACCGCCACCCATTGAGGCAAGCTCGACTCAGGATGTCGGAATACGACTGGGCGCTGACCATTCTCACCGCTTCTTCTGAAACCTGCCTGTCATGCAGCAGGTCTTGGGACAGACCTGGGTCCGAGGTCAAAACTAACGACACCACCGCCATGACTTGGCGTGCATTTTGATTGCCCATGATTTTCACATAACGAGAAATATACTTATTATCTTTTTGCCAACCAAAAATAGGTCGATAACTTTCAACTCATAACAAGAATTTCTCGCCTTTAAACTAGAGAATAACATAGCAGGAGAGAAGCTGGCACTAGCTCATTTGATTATGGCGACCGACCTCGGCCGACCCGTTGCGAACAAAGCGGAAACGATGCTTGATGGGCAATGAACCTCGCTGCCCGTGATTCGACCTTCCAGCCTGCCTATCTCGCGAAGCTGAACGACCAGCAGCGGCTGGCGGTCGAGCATGGCGACGGCATGGTTGCCGCGCCGCTGCTGGTGATCGCGGGGGCCGGATCCGGCAAGACCAACACGCTGGCGCATCGCGTCGCGCATCTGATCGTCAAAGGCGCCGACCCGCGCCGCATCCTGCTGATGACGTTTTCACGCCGCGCCGCCGCCGAGATGGCCAAGCGGGTCGAGCGCATCGCCGGCGAGGTGCTGGGCCGCGATGCCTCGGTCATCACCGACGCGCTGACCTGGGCAGGCACTTTCCACGGCATCGGTGCGCGGCTCTTGCGCGACTATGCGCTGGAGATCGGCCTCGACCCGGCCTTCACCATCCACGACCGCGAGGATGCCGCCGACCTGATGAACCTCGCCCGCCACGAGCTCGGGTTCTCCAAGACGGAAAGCCGTTTTCCGACCAAAGGCACCTGCCTCGCCATCTATTCGCGCGCCGTCAATGCGCAGGCACCGCTCGGCGAGGTGCTGGGTTCGGCGTTTCCGTGGTGCGCGGGGTGGGCAGAGCAGCTGAAGGCGCTGTTTTCCGCCTATGTCGAGGCCAAGCAGGCGCAGAACGTTCTCGATTACGACGACCTGCTGCTCTACTGGGCGCAGATGGCGGCCGAGCCGGAGATCGCGGCGCATCTCAGTGCGCGCTTCGACCATGTGCTGGTCGACGAATACCAGGACACCAACCGCCTGCAGGCCTCGATCCTGACGGCGCTGAAGCCGGACGGATCGGGGCTGACGGTGGTCGGCGACGACGCGCAGTCGATCTATTCCTTCCGTGCCGCCGAAGTGCGCAACATCCTCGATTTCCCAAGACAGTTCGCTCAAGCAGCCGCGATCGTCACGCTGGAGCGCAACTACCGCTCGACCGAGACCATCCTCGCCGCCGCCAATGCGGTGATCTCTCAAGCATCGGAGCGCTTCACCAAGAACCTGTGGACCGAGCGCAAATCCTCGCAGAAACCGAAACTGGTCAGCGTGCGCGACGAGGCCGAGCAGGCCAATTATGTCTGCCAGGCGATCCTGGCCGAACGCGAGGCCGGCACGGTGCTGAAATCGCAAGCGGTGCTGTTTCGCGCCTCGCATCACAGCGGGCCGCTGGAGATCGAGCTGACGCGCCGCAACATCCCCTTCGTCAAGTTCGGCGGGCTGAAATTCCTCGACGCCGCCCATGTCAAGGACATGCTGGCGATGCTGCGCTTTGCCGAGAACCCGCGCGACCGCGTCGCCGGGTTTCGCGTGCTGCAGCTTCTACCCGGCATCGGCCCCTCGGCCGCCTCGCAGATCGTCGAGACCATGGCGACGTCGCTCGACGAGGCGATGGGGCTTGCCCGCTACCGGCCGCCGCAGCGCGCGGCGGAAGACTGGCCGGCCTTCATCGCGCTCTATTCCGGCTTGCGGGCCGGCGCGAAATGGCCGGCCGAGCTCGAGCAGGTCCGGCTCTGGTACGAGCCGCATCTGGAGCGCATCCACGAGGACGCGACGACGCGGCGGGCCGACCTTCTGCAGCTCGAGCAGATCGCATCCGGATACGCATCGCGCGAGCGCTTCCTCACCGAGCTGACGCTCGATCCGCCGGACGCGACCAGCGACCAGGCCGGGCCACCGCATCGCGACGAGGATTACCTGATCCTGTCGACCATCCATTCGGCCAAGGGCCAGGAGTGGAAGAACGTCTTCGTGCTCAATTCCGTCGACGGCTGCATTCCGGCCGATCTCGGCGTCGGTACCAAGGAGGATATCGAGGAGGAGCGCCGGCTGCTCTATGTGGCGATGACGCGGGCCAGAGACAGCCTGCACCTGGTCATGCCGCAGCGCTTCTTCGTCCACGGCCAGGCGGCGCGCGGCGACCGCCACGTCTATGCCTCGCGCACGCGCTTCATCCCGGCCTCGATCCTTTCTGCCTTCGAACAGACGGCGTGGGCGAGCGTCCAGGCCAAGGACGATCCGCGCCGCCAGCCGCAGGTGCGCGTCGACCTCGGCGCGCGCATGCGCGGCATGTGGAAATAGGCCGCCGCCAGCCGCCGTCTGTCCCCGTGCCGGCAACCAAAGACCGCGCCTTGCGTTGATCCGCGTTCAGGCGGAGCACGACGATGGATCCTGTGGCGGCGGCAATGATCCTGCTTTCATGCAGCCCGGACATGGTTTTCTGCCGTCCGGCACAAACACAGCCCGTCGTCTATCCGGACATCGCCGAATGCATCGAAGCCCTGCCCGGCAGGCTGCAAGGCACCGACATGATCGGCCAGTGCCGGCCGGTCGACTCGGCGACGCCGGGGCAGAGGGTTGCCACGGTTCGCGTCACCCGAGGGACCGGGCCCAATGCCGTTTCCACCGACTATCTGGTCCTCCACGCCCCCGACGAGACTGACTGATCCGACCGCCGCCGTCGCGACAAACAGCTCCTCGATCAATGCCCTTTGACGACCGGCGTTACTGGCGCCATCACCGCGACTGCGGCGTGAGAGTGCACAAGCGCTGGCATCACGACCGCCTGGTCATCAAGAGGGTCTGGAGTTGTGGCTTGCACAGAGGCTGGGACTGAGACCGGTTGGCACCGCTCGCGCCGTGACCTCGGCGCGTAGCGGACGCCTGAAAGCTGCATTGCCATCCGCCAAAGGGAGGCAGGGATGCGTTTCGTACCATCCGCCATGAGTTGGCGGCAGAGATTGGGGCAACTGGCCGGGAGGCTGTTCGTCAATGTCGTTGCCGCCCTTATCGCCGGCATCGCCATCCTTTTCCTGCTGCTGTCGGCGCATTTTGAGGGGCCGCCACTCGCTCCGGGCCACATGACGACGACCGCTTTCGCTCCATAGGCCCAGGAACTATCCCTTCTCACACCTGTAGCAGCGCCTCGACCAGCACCGAAACGGCCGGCCAGGACTGCCTGCGGCTTGGACAATAGAGGTCGTAGCCGGGAAAGGGCGGGCACCAGTCGGCTAGCACGCGCACCAGGGGAACGCTGACGCATCGATCGGCGCCTTACTGCCTTACTGCCCTCAAAAAATCCCTCACCGTGGAACCTGTTGCCGCCAGCCGCGTTCTCTGGCGCTCGACCCCAACCGGAAGAGCGGCGGCCGCCGCCTTTTCGCCCAACCCGAGAGGCCAGAATGCACGACAGGATGTTCTTCACCCCGGTCGCCGTCACCGTTGGCGCCGGCCACAAGCGCATGATTGCGTCGCTGTTCGACATGCACGAATTCCTGACCGAATTCCCGCCGTCGCGGCGCCGCCTGAGCTATGGCGCAGCGGTGAAGGCCTGCGAAGCGGCACGTGCCGGCGATATCTCCACCGAGGCGGCGCGCGATGCGCTGATCACCTTTGCGGTGACCGCCGGTGTCCTCTGGCCGGCCGCCCAGCCCGCCGTCTCGGTCAAGCCGGTCGCGCGCGGTTTTGGCGGCTACGCCGCCTGAATCGGGACGCTTTCCTGCCGGCGTCAGCCGGAACGCTGCCAGAGGATTGTTGTTCAATGGACTGTCGCGGCGTCGCCGACCGCCGGGCCGCGCAGCCCGGTCGTTTCGAAGCTGACCTGGTCGCGGCCGTTCGACTTGGCCTTGTAGAGGTGCTCGTCGGCCACCCGGAACATGTCGGCATAGGTGGTTGGGCCGCTGAAGGCGATGCCGCCTATGCTTACCGAAAGCGGGCAAGGCCGCCCGCCAGGGGCGAATTCCACCTCGCGGATCCGCCGCCTTATGCCCTCGGCGACCAGCCAGGACTGAGACGAGTCGGCGCCGGGAAGAAAGACTGCGAATTCCTCGCCGCCAATGCGGCCGACAATGTCGGCGCCGCGCAGCTGGTCCTGGATCGTCCTGGCGATCAGCTTCAGCGCCTGATCCCCGCAATCGTGGCCGAGACGATCGTTGATGGTCTTGAAATGATCGGCGTCGACGATCAGGAACGCGCCGGCATTGACGACCGCCTGGCTGCGGGCCTGATCGAGATAGGCTTCGACGAGCATCGAGAAGGCGCCGCGGTTGAACACCGCCGTCAGGCTGTCGGTGGCCGCGACGATGCTCAGTTCCTTCTGGGCGATGGCCAGCTGGCGCATCTTGTACATCAGGAAGAAGAAGAACGAACCCGCCAGCACCAGCGGCAGGAACAGGTCGGTCAATTGCGCGTGCCACAGCGCTTCGGGCGACAGATGGGGGAAATTGAAGGAATCGACGAAGAAGGCAGCGCCAATGCAGATCGCCGTGCCGACGACCGTCACCACGACAACCCTGCCCCAGCTTGTCGGGGACAAATCGATCCTCATTCCATTGCTCCCGCTACGTCATATTATCCTGAAGAGGGAAGGCAAATGAAGTCCTAAGATCGGAGTTGCAATCCGAACATGGTTAAACTTTTCCCCGCAGAGACACTAATGTTCGATGCGCTAATATTCATTGGCCGGCCCGCCATCTGGCGGGCCTTCCGACTGCCGAAGGTTGTCGTCAACGCGTGGCAGGCGAGCTACCGGCGCGCGATCAGCAGGCAAAGCTGCCGCAGCTCGCGGTCATAGGTGCCTTCGCTGCTCAGCACGTCGACGCAACGCTTCTTCAACCGCGTCAGCTGACTGGTCGACATCTGGGCGACCACGCCCGGCAGGCCGAGCGCGCCGGGAGTTGCCGGAGTGCCGGGAGTGCCAGGAATGCCTGGTGTTCCAACCCCGGTGCCGACACCGACATTGGCGCTCGTGCCGCCGAGCGTCGTTCCCAGCGCTCCATTGACCCCATTGCCGGTGCCCAGGGACGCATTGGTCCCTACGCCGTTGGTCCCGCCCAGGGACGCCGTAGCCGCGGCACCGCCGCCACCAATGGTGGCGTCGGCATTGGCGGCACCCGAGCCGCCGAGCGAAGCGCTGGCGCTGGTGCTGCTGCCGCCGAAGGAGGCATCCGCGTTGGCCCCATTGGCGCCGCCCACATTGCCGTTGGCTGAATTGCCGCCGATGGAAACGCCGCCAAGGCCACCTAGGCCAACCTCGGCCGCACTTGCAGGAGCCGCAAGAATAACGATAATCGTTCCGCTTAGAAATGTTCTGGCGATTTTCCGAATGATACTAGACATGACACTCTCCCTTGTTGCCCTTCCAGTTTCCGCACTGCAATTTCCTGGAAAAAATCCATTGTATTGCTCATGCATCAGGGGCTACGCTTGGAGATGCATTCCAGTTTCATCGCTCTTTCTGTTTCGACGAATCCTGGTCTTTGAATATTTCATTAATGCGCTAAAACAAAGCATGCTTTATTCTAAAAATTTAGAAGTTCCTAATATGCCACATACCCGATCCCGAAATCAGGCGTAAGCGCGGCCTTCCTCGCTGCGCTGGAACAGCATCAGGTCGAGCGGCACGGAGGGCCGGCCGAGCACGGTCAGGATCATATGAGCCTGGCCGCGGTGATGGGTCTGATGGTTGAAGAAATGATCCAGCGCCGGCGCCAGCCGCTGCGAGACGGTGCGCATGTCGGTAAGCGTCATGTAGGAGAAGCGGCCGGCGAGCGCCTTGTCGCTCATGCCACCGACCCAGTCGACGATCCTCTTGTCTTCCGCCTCGCGCGCCATCCCAAGGACAGGCAGAGCACGGTGAAGGATCGTGTCGGTCCTCGAAGGCGCATCGCCCTCGCCGGTGAAGCGCTTCATCCAGACACGGTCGACGGCCAGCAGATGGTTGAGCGTGCCCGCCATCGAGCCGAAGAAGGCGCCGACATCCCTTTCGAATTCTTCGTCGACGAGATCGGCGGCGGCCTCGTAGATGCGTCCATTGGCCCATTGATTGTAGGCCGCGAACATCATGAAATGCTGTTTCATCTTTCCGGCCTCGCTTGCATCGAATTCGGCCTACCTAAACCCTTGGAAGATTCGCGCCAATGACCATTCTGTTCTATGAGCTCGTCGGACGCGACACCGCCCGCCCGTTCAGCCCACATTGCTGGAAGATCGCGATGGCGCTCGCCCACAAGGGGCTCACCAGTTCCAGCATGCCGACGCGCTTCCTCGAAGTGCCTGCTGTCGAAGGCGGCGTGTCGAAGACCGTGCCGGTGATCCGCGACGGCGATAAGGTGGTCGCCGATTCCTTCAGCATCGCGCTCTATCTCGACGAGGCCTATCCGGACCGCCCAACACTGTTTGGCGGCGAAGGCGGCAAGGCGATGGCGCGCTTCATCGAGCGCTGGTCGCAACTGACGATCCATCCCTACATCACGACGGCGGCGCTGATGGACCTGCATGCCATGCAGGACAACGACAACGCGGCCTATTTCCGCGCCAGCCGCGAACAGCGCCTGGGCAAGCGGCTGGAAGAGGTGATGGCTGCCCGCGACGCAGGCCTTGCCGGCTTCCGCGCCTCGCTGGAGCCATTGCGCTCGATGCTCGGATACCAGCCATTCATCGGGGGAGCTTCACCGCTCTTTACCGACTACATCGTCTTCGGCGCGCTGCAATGGGCACGCATCGCCTCGCCCTACCGGCTGCTGGAGGACAGCGACGTCGTGGCGCAATGGTTCGAACGCTGTCTCGATCTGCATCAAGGCCTGGGCCGCACGGTCGCGGCGGCGTAGCCGACTCCGAAATGCGACAAAGCGGACACGCGAGCGTCGCTTCGCGCGCCTCATCGCCACCCTGATCGGGGCACAGAAGAGCAAATCCGGCGTGGCCGGGCGGCTACAGCAAAGGCAACGCGGCGCGATGACGTCAGGCCCAGATTTTCCCGACGACTTTCGCACCGGGCTGGAGACGCTGCTGCGCTGGCGCCGGGATGTGCGGCGGTTCAAGCCGACGCCGCTTGCCGAAGGCACGCTGGAGCGGCTTCTGGAGCTTGCCAGCATCGCGCCGTCCGTCGGGCTCAGCCAGCCCTGGCGCTTTGTCGTCGTCGAAAACCCGGAGCGACGCGACGCCGTGAAACGCTGCTTCGAGCGCTGCAATGCCGAGGCGCTCGCATGCTTTTCGGGCGAGCGCGCCGCGCTCTACGCGCGCCTGAAGCTCGCCGGGCTTGCCGAGGCGCCCTGCCAGTTCGCGGTCTTCGCCGACCGCACAACGGGGCAAGGCCACGGTCTCGGACGTCTGACCATGCCCGCCACCATCGACTATTCGGCGGTGATGGCGGTGCACACGCTGTGGCTGGCGGCGCGCGCGGAAGGCATCGGCGTCGGCTGGGTCTCGATCCTCGATCCAGCCGAGATGACCGAGATCCTCGACACGCCGCCGGAATGGACGCTGATCGGCTATTTCTGCGTCGGCTATCCGAGCGAGGAGCACGACGTACCGACGCTGCAGCGCGAGGGCTGGGAGCAGCGGCGGCCACCGCTGGTGATCAGGCGGTAGCGCCGGCTACCTCGCTTCATCCTCTAGGACCAGCCTGACGCAGATTGGATCGCCCTCCTCCATAGGCGCGCATTGCCATTCCGGGCCAAAGCCGAAATCCTGCTTCAACTGGGGCAGGAACAGCAGGACCAGGGTGATGACGGTGAAAAGAACGGCCACAAAGAGGATGCCGGTGATGTCGCCGCGTTTGAGGTAAGGCCAGTTCATCGCCTTCGGCTCCGCTGCCGCGATGCTCCAGGACTTGGCGCCCGGGGCCCGTGCAGCCGTCTAATTATCCTGCAAACTTCCGGCCTTGGCCAGAAGCCGCCTCCCCTTGGCAAGGACCGAAGCGGCTTGTATAGAGCCCGCCACTCCAATTCCCATTCTCGAAAAGCAAGGACGACCCAATGGCGATCGAACGCACCTTCTCCATGATCAAGCCTGACGCGACGCGGCGCAACCTCACCGGCGCCATCACCCAGATGCTGGAAGATACCGGCCTGCGCGTCATCGCTTCGCGCCGGGTGTGGATGAGCCGCCGCGAGGCGGAAGGCTTTTATGCCGTGCACAAGGAGCGTCCGTTTTTCGGCGAGCTGGTGGAGTTCATGTCCTCGGCGCCGACTATCGTTCAGGTGCTGGAAGGCGAAAACGCGATTGCCAAGAACCGCGAAGTGATGGGCGCCACCAACCCGGCCAACGCCGCCGAAGGCACCATCCGCAAGGTGCACGCGCTGTCGATCGGCGAGAATTCCGTGCACGGCTCGGACGCGCCGGAGACCGCCACGCAGGAGATCAAGTACTGGTTCTCGGACACCGAGATCGTCGGCTGAGCCGACGGACCAGGTTGCAGTCAAAAGGCCGGCGTTTCGCCGGCCTTTTTTTCACCAGCCCCAGCATTCGCTCAGAGGAGGTGCTGCCTCGGCAGCGCAAAGATCGTCCGACGGTCAGCTCGCGGCGTTGAAGCGCAGGATGTCCTTGCCGTCCTTGTCGGTGATGGTGAGCTTGCCGGCATCGACATGGTAGGACGCCGCCCTGGCCAGCGCCTCGAACAGCGCCTTCTCCTCGGCCATGACTTCAGGCGCGCAAGCCTTGAAGGTCGAGCCGATCTCGCTGATGGCGATCGTCGAACCATCGACCTTCGCGGTGGCGAAATAGACGTTGCAAGGGCCGCTGCCGCCAGCCTTGCCGGCCTCGCTGATCCTGAACGTCGCCTGCGGCTCCGCAATCACGCCAATGCCGTCGATATATTCGACCAGCCAGCTCTGGCCGAGCAGCGCTGCCGCCGCGTCCGGCGCCACCATCTTCAGCATGATCGTCTGCGGCGCATCGCTCAGCGGATCGACTTGATGGCGCGTATCGGAGATGAACATCAGCCTGTCGTCGATGGTGATGCGCGCCTGCAGCGCATAGGTCATGTTCGGGCGGATCACCTGGGGATCAAAGCTGATCTCGAACTTGATCGGCACCTGGCCGGCCGGCGCCACCTTGCGCTCGCCGATGATCGCCGCCGGCGCATCGGCCAGCGACACGTCGGCAAGCTGGACGGACAGCACGGCATTGGGCGGCAGCGCGATGCGCTCGCGATACATCACCTCGCCCTTCAGGGTCTTTTCGGCGGCATTGGACATTTCCGGCACGGCCAGCATGCCGACCACCAGCGGCACGAAACCGAAGATGAAGAATTCGGCGATCCTGTCCAGCATGATCCTGCTCCTAACCGGCCTGAAAGTCTCGCAGGATTGCGGTGGTTCCGTGGCACTGCATCGTTCAATCGGCGGCTACTTCCAGCGGCTTGCAGCCTCACCGTCGGTCTCCTTGGCGTGAGCGGCAAGGTCTGGCAGGGGCCAAGCTTCAGGGCGATCACGAAGTCGTGTTCCCAAGCAGAGGTAACGCAGCCAACCTCCTGGCCGAACTAACCAATGCGCGCTTGAGGAACGGCGTGCTCAACAACCCAATCGGAGGTGAAATCATGTCAACGAGATCAACCGTGAGCGCGGCCTTACTGGCCAGCGCCGTTGCCACGGCTCTTGCTTCCTTTGCGACAGCCGCGCCGCTGACAGAGGCACAGGCCAAGGCGGCGATGGATGCCGGCAAGGAGAAGTGCTTTGGCGTCGCCCTGAAGGGACAGAACGACTGCAAGGCAGGTGCGGGAACCACATGCCAAGGCACGTCGACTGTCGATTATCAGGGTAACGCCTGGAAGTTTGTCGACGGCGGCACCTGCACGACGATGGATCTGCCGGACGGCCGCAAAGGCTCGTCCACGGAACTGACCCGCGACATCCCGTCATAAGCAACGCAACCTGCCCGGAAAGCGGGGGAAAGATGAACGGACTGGCCACCCACCTGGCATCCCGCATGTCGAAAACCTCACGCTTTCCGGCGCTACCGGTCCTCGGTCTTGCCGGCACCAGCTTCAAGCACGAACATCTACCCGCGATCCTCGCCGACCAGGCAAACGGCGGTTTCTTCGAGGTCCATGCCGAAAACTATATGGGCGCCGGCGGCCCGCCGCACGACGCGCTGACCAAGATCCGCCGCGACTATCCTGTTTCACTGCACGGGGTGTGCATGTCGATCGGCGGACCGCAGCCGCTCGACAAAGTGCACCTCGGTCGTTTCAAGGCGCTCGTCGAGCGCTATGAGCCGGCGCTCGTTTCCGAGCATCTAGCTTGGTCGACCCACGACAGCACCTACTACAACGACCTGCTTCCCCTGCCCTACACACCGGCAACGGTTTCACGCGTGGCGGATCACATCGACGAAGTGCAAGGGGCGATCGGCCGCCCGATCCTGCTCGAGAACCCCTCGACCTACGTCCTTTTCCTGGAATCAACGATGAGCGAGACGGATTTCATCCGTGCGCTGGTGCAGCGTACCGGTTGCGGCCTGCTACTCGACGTCAACAACGTTTTCGTTTCGGCCACCAATCACCGCTATTCAGCCCTTTCCTACCTCGCGGATTTTCCGCTCGAACATGTCGGCGAAATCCACCTGGCCGGCCATGCCAAGCAAGAGGATGACGAGGGCGATCTGCTGCTCATTGACAGCCATGACGGCCCGGTCGCCGACGCGGTCTGGAAGCTCTTCGATATTATCATCGGCAGTTGCGGGCCGCTCCCGACGCTCATCGAATGGGACAGCAATATTCCCGACTGGCCAGTACTCAAGGCGGAGGCCGACGCCGCCCAGGCGATCCTCGACCGCCATGCCAGCCAAATGCTCGGAAAAGCCCATGCCGCAGGATGAGCTCCAGTCGGGCTATCTCGGCCGCAGGTTTGAGTATGCCGCGGCATTCACCGCCGGCCTGCTCGATCCTGACCGTGCCCCGCCCGACGCCGTTTCGGGGCCGAACGGGAAGGTTGCGGTCAAGCGATATGCCGTCTATCGCAACAACGTCACGGTCAGCCTGATCGATGCGCTGGCCGCCAACTTTCCAGCGACGCTGCGCATCACTGGCCCGGACTTCTTTCGCGCCATGGCTCGCTTCCATATCCGCGAGACTCCGCCCACCTCGCCACTCCTATTCGAATACGGCCGCGACTTTCCCGATTTCATCGGGCGCTACGAATACGCACAGCCGATGCCGTGGCTCGCCGATGTCGCACGGATCGAGCGGGCCTGGCTCGACGCTTATCATGCTGCCGACGCGGAGCCGTTGGCTTCGGCAACACTGGCATCGATCCCGCCCGAACGACTGGCCGATACCGTCTTTGAGCCGCACCCGGCAACGCGAATCGTGCGCTCCCGTTTCCCGGCAGTCACCATCATCGCAGCAAACCGGAGAGACGCTCCCGTCGGGCGGATCGAGGCGGTCGATCCTGAAGATGCGCTGGTCACGCGGCCCGGCCTCGAGGTCTTCGTTCGCCACCTGCCGCCCGGTGGCGCAGTGTTTATCGCGCATCTGATCTCGGGTGAGGCGCTCGGCGCGGCGGCGGCGGCAGCATTTGCGGAAAGTCTCGAATTCGACCTCTCCGCGAACATTGCCGGCGCGCTGCAGGCAGGTGCCTTCACAGCTGCACACCAGGGAGAGTGATCATGACGAACCAAGGGCGGAACGCTGCCGGCGACGCCGGACGGCGAGGTGTCACCGCCCTCGTCGGGAGGGTGAACGCCACCTTGCGCACGATTGCCACGCCGTCGCTGACGCAGCTTGTGCTGCGCTGCGCACTCGCCGTTCCGTTCTGGCGGTCAGGCATCAACAAATGGGACGGTTTCCTGCAGCTGAACGATGTCGCGGTGCTGCTTTTCAGTTCGGAGTTCAAGCTGCATCTGCCGGGCGGGCCTTACGATTTTCCCGCACCCGGGCTCGTGGCGTTTGCGTCAGGGTCGGCGGAAATCCTGTTGCCAATTCTCCTTGTTCTCGGCCTGGCGACACGGCTGACGGCATTCGGGCTGCTGCTGATGACGCTGGTCATAGAACTCACCGTGCCGGACGGCTGGCCACTACACATCACCTGGGCGGCGATGGCACTCGGCATCATGGCGTGGGGACCGGGCCGGATTTCGCTCGATAACTGGATCGGGACTCATAAAGGCTGAACTGACCACCTCTTCCGCGCAAAGGGGCGAACCATTTGGTAACCTCTGCGGTGACGCGAAGGCTCAAGTTCGTTTCCGCGCAGCCCGCTTCCAGCGGCTGGCAGCCTTGTCGTCGATCTCCTTGGCGTCGACCCAGCCGCCCGCAGAGCCGTCGGCATGGTGTTCCTTCTTCCAGAAAGGCGCGCGCGATTTCAGGTAGTCCATCAAAAAGTTCGCCGCCTCGAATGCCGCGTGGCGATGCGCGGAAGCCGTCACCACCAGTACGATGTTTTCGCCGGGAGCGACCTTGCCGTGGCGATGGATGACGGTGAGGCCCTGCAGCGGCCAGCGTTCGATTGCCTCGCCAGCGATGCGAGTGATCGCGGCATCGGCCATCCCAGGATAATGTTCGAGCTCGAGGGCCGACAGCCTGCCCTGCTCGTCGCGGCAGAGACCGGAGAACGTCACCACCGCCCCGATGTCGGCGCGGCCTTCGGTCAGCCTGGCGATCTCGGCGGCGACGTCGAAATCCTGCGCCTGGATGCGCACGACAGGCACCACCGCGCCGGACATGGTTTCAGCCCCCGGTCATCGGCGGGAACAGCGCGATCTCGCGCGCGCCGGCGATCTTCTCGCGGTGCTCGACATGTTCCTGGTTGATGGCGACGCGGATCACGTCGGGGTACTGCAACGCGTGCTCGTATTCCTCGCCGCGCGACTTCAGCCAGCGCAGAAGGTCGGCGACCGTCTCGATGCCGGCGGGCAATTCGACATCCTCTTCCGGCTTGCCGATCCGTTCGCGCACCCAGGCGAAATAGATGAGCTTGGTTGACATCTCACTCGTCCATGATGTGCTTCAAGCCGGCGCGGAAATAGTCATAGCCGGTGTAGAGCGTAACGAGCGCGGCGATCCACAGCAGCACCAGGCCGGTCTGGGTGGTCAGCGGGAAAATCTTGTCGCCGGCCGGGCCCGCGAGCAGGAAGGCGATGGCGACCATCTGGATGGTGGTCTTCCATTTGGCGAGTTGGGTTACCGGCACCGAGACCTTCAGCGCCGCCAGATATTCGCGCAGGCCCGAGACCAGGATCTCGCGGCACAGGATGATGATCGCCGCCCATAGCGACCAGCCTGCGATGCCGGCATGGCGGTCGGTGTCGGCGGCCAAGAGCAGCAGGCAGGTGGCGACCAGCAATTTGTCGGCGATCGGGTCGAGCATCTTGCCGATGTTGGAGGTCTGCTGCCAGGCGCGTGCAAAATAGCCGTCGAAGTAATCGGTGATCGAAGCGAGCAGGAAAATGGCCAGAGCCAACCAGCGGGCGAAGTCGCTCGACTTCAGATGGCCCTCAAGGAAAAAGCACAGCACGACCAGCGGCACCGCGAGGATGCGGGCGTAGGTGAGCATGTTGGGCAGGTTGAACGCGCGCTGGGCCATATTTTTGGGACTCTTTCTGCCTGCGTACTCAAATCAGAAGCGAATGTGGGGGGTCAACAGAACAATTTCGATTGGCCAGTCGAAAAGACCTGGGGCGTATCGAAACTCAGGTCAGGCCGACATCACCTGAATAGCGATACACCTCGTCAACTCTCGTGGAAATGATTGTAGACCAGCTTGGCCACCTGCTCGGAAATGCCGTCGACCTTGACGAGATCCTCCACCGCCGCGCGGCTGACCGCCTTGGCGGTGCCGAAATGCAGGAGCAGCGCGCGCTTGCGGCCGGGGCCGATGCCGCTGATCTCATCGAGCGGGCTCTTGACCATCTCCTTCTTGCGCCGCGCACGGTGCGAGCCGATGGCGAAGCGGTGGACCTCGTCGCGCAGGCGCTGGACGAAATAGAGCACGGGGTCGCGCACCGGCAATGAAAACGAGTCCCTGCCCTTGACGAAGAAGCGCTCGCGGCCGGCGTCGCGGTCCTGGCCCTTGGCGATGCCGATGGCCACCACGCGCTCCTCGATGCCAAGATCGGACAGGATCTTGCGCACCACACTCATCTGGCCCTGGCCGCCGTCGATCAGGATGACGTCGGGCCAGGCCGGGAAGCCACCATTGCCCTCAATGTCGTCTTCCGTCTCGCCCTCGGCCTCGGTGCTTGGCGGCGCATTGCCATGCTCCTTCAACAGCCGCGAAAAGCGCCGCTCCATCACCTCGCGCATCATGCCGAAATCGTCGCCCGGCGTGATCTCGGTCGAGCGGATGTTGAATTTCCTGTACTGGTTCTTCACGAACCCTTCCGGCCCGGCGACGACCATGGCGCCGACGGCGTTGGTGCCCATGATGTGCGAATTGTCGTAGACCTCGATGCGCACCGGCGGCTTGGCCATGCCGAAGGTCTCGGCAAAACCGGTGAGCAGCCTGCCTTGAGTCGAGGTTTCGGCCAGCCTGCGGCCAAGCGCCTCGCGCGCATTCTGCAGCGCGTTGTCGGTCAGGTCCTTCTTCTCGCCGCGCTGCGGTACCGAGATTGACACCTTGCGGCCGGCGCGGGTGGAGAGCGCTTCCGCCAAGAGCTCCTGCTCCTCGACGCCATGCGATAGCAGGATGGCGCGCGGCGTCGGCTTGTCGTCATAGAACTGCGCCAAGAACGAGCCCAGTACCTCAGCCGCTTCCAACGCCGGATCGGCCTTGGGGAAATAGGCGCGGTTGCCCCAGTTCTGGCCGGTGCGGAAGAAGAACACCTGGATGCAGACCTGGCCGCCTTCCTGATGGATGGCGAAAACGTCGGCCTCCTCGACCGTCTGCGGGTTGATGCCCTGGTGGCTCTGCACATGCGAGAGTGCGGCGAGCCGGTCGCGATAGATGGCGGCGCGCTCGAAATCGAGATCTTGAGAGGCCTGCTGCATGGCGGCGGAGATTTCCGTCTTCACCTTCTGGCTGCGGCCGGACAGAAAATCCTTCGCCTCGCTGACCAGATCGGCATAGTCGCCATGCGAGATCTCGCCGGTGCACGGGCCGGCGCAACGCTTGATCTGGTAGAGCAGGCAAGGCCTTGTGCGGTTCTCGTAGAAGGAGTTGGTGCAGCTTCTGAGCAGGAAGGCGCGCTGCAGCGAATTGATGGTGCGCCCGACGGCGCCGGCCGAGGCGAAGGGGCCGAAATAGTCGCCTTTGCGCGAGCGCGCGCCGCGATGCTTGTAGATGCCGGGCGAGACATGGTCGCCGGTCAGCAGGATATAGGGAAACGACTTGTCGTCGCGCATCAGCACATTGAAGCGCGGCCGCAAACGCTTGATCAGATTGGCTTCGAGAAGCAGCGCCTCGATCTCGGTGCGGGTGACGACGAACTCCATCGTCGCCGTCTCGCGCACCATGCGGCCGATGCGGCTGGTGTGGAACCGCCCCTGCGCGTAGTTGGTCACCCGCTTCTTCAGGCTGCGCGCCTTGCCGACATAGAGCACGTCGCCGGCCGCATTCATCATGCGGTAGACGCCGGGCGCATTGGGCAGCCGCTTGACCAAGGTCTGGATGACCTCGGCGCCGACCATGCCATCGGCATCGCCGGCATGCGGCGTCCAGTCTATTGCCGTGAAGCCGACGTCGGGTGCGGCCGAAAGGGCTTCCGGCTCGACGATTTCTTCCGCGGCCTCGTCCTCGAGGTCGATGTCGGGCGGCAGATCGTCGGCGGCACCGTTTCGCTTGTGTTTGTGGTCTGCGGGACTCATTCCACCATGCCTGTCACATCGGGCGTCTGCCATGCAAGATGCTGGCCGCCATCGAGCGCGATCATCTGGCCGGTGATCGAGCGCGCCGCCCAGAGATAGCGGATGGTGGCACCGAATTCGGGCAATTCAGGGCCACGCTTCAGGATCAGCCCGTCGACCTGCGCGGCAAAATCGCTGTCTTCCTGGCGCGCGTTCTTCAGCGTCGGTCCGGGGCCGATGGCGTTGACGCGGATGCGTGGCCCCAGCGCCTGCGCCATCATCTCGCTCTGCCTCCACAGCGTCGACTTCGATAGTGCATAGGAAAAGTATCGCGGCGTCGGTCGCCAGACGCGCTGGTCGATGATGTTGACGATCAGCCCCTCCTCCCCCTGCGGCAGCGCGCGGGCGAAGTTCTGCGCCAGAAGCGCCGGGGCCTTCACGTGGATGGCGAAGTGGCGGTCCCAAACGGCCCAGTCGAAATCCTCGATGCTATCGTCGACGAACAGGGAGGCGTTGTTGACCAGGAGCGTGACCGGGCCGAGCGCTGCCTCGGCGCGTCCCACGAGGTCGCCGACCGCGTCCATGTCGGTGAGATCGGCGCCGACCACGGCGGCGCGGCCGCCGTCGTCCCGGATCCGCCCGGCAAGCGCCTCGGCTGCGGCCAGCGAGCGGTTGGCGTGGATGGCGATGGCGAAACCGTGCCTGGCGAGATCCTCGACGATCGCCTTGCCGATCCGTTTTCCCCCGCCTGTCACCAGCGCCGTTCCGGCGGCTTCGCTCATCCTGTCAATCCTCAATCGCGGCCTCGATTCCGGCCGCCGGCAAATTATGACGCGCCCACGGGTTAAGTGCCGTTTCCACCTGGGGCAGGATTGTGGCAAAGCGGCCCGATCGGCATTTCGGCTCCGGCCGAGACTCGGCCAACCGGACCGCAATATAGGGCGCTGGACTCCTTGCACCAAGCCGAGTGCGGTGCAGCATGGCAAACGTGCTGACATCTCGCTGTTGCGAAGATGCAACGTCAAGGTTCAGCCTCATTCGCGCCGGGGAATGACCCAAGTTCAGGTTCGCTTCAGCCGCATTTCGACACGACATTTGGAACATACGAACGCCAGATCCGTTTCACCCCCCGGACGGGTCGATGGCGATCGTGAAAAACAAGCCTGTGTCCTGTGGCTTAAGGAGTAAAGAACAATGCAAGCCAATCTCAAATTCGCACGGCCGCTGGCTGTTGTGCTCGGGCTCTTCGCCCTCGGTGGAACCGCCTATGCGGCGGACGTGGTCTCGGAAGAGCCGCCGGCACCGGCCGCCCCGGTTGCCGAACTTCCGGTCGCTTCCTGGGCCGGCCCCTATGCCGGTATCAGCGCCGGCTATGGCTTCAGCGGCCATGCCGACGCCGGTGACGTCGGCGTCAATGTCGGCACCAAGGGCTTCGTCGGCGGTGTCTTCGGCGGCTATCAGTGGCAGCAGGAGAACTTCGTCTACGGCGCTGAAGCCGATCTCGGCTACAACGGCGTCAAGGGCGACAGCGACGGCATCGAGGCCAAGGGCGGCTTCGAAGGCTCGCTGCGTGCCCGCCTCGGCTATTCCGTGACCCCGGAGATCCTGCTCTACGGCACCGGCGGTCTCGCCGGCAGGAACCAGAAGATCACGGATAGCGTCACCGGCACCGACGACAGCAATGCGATGTTCGGCTGGACCGCCGGCGTCGGCACCGACATCAAGATCACCGACAACGTGTTCGGCCGCGTCGAGTACCGCTACACCGACTACGGCGACAAGGACTTCGGCTCTCTTGGCAACGTCAAGGTCAAGGACAACCGCGTCACCTTCGGCGTCGGTATGAAGTTCTGATTGTCGTCAAGCCACGACACGAAAAAGCCGGGCCTCGCGCCCGGCTTTTTTTGTGCCTGGCGCGATGCCGTCTCTTCCTTCTCCCCTTGTGGAGAAGGGGAAGCCCCAAATTACCCGTTGCACCGCTTCTCGCCTTGTGCCTATAGTTAGTACGTGGCTCGCACGAACAAACAGTCTTAGCTGTGACGACCGG
This sequence comes from Mesorhizobium sp. LjNodule214, assembly GCF_964252735.1. Lineage (NCBI taxonomy): Bacteria > Pseudomonadati > Pseudomonadota > Alphaproteobacteria > Hyphomicrobiales > Phyllobacteriaceae > Mesorhizobium > Mesorhizobium sp. LjNodule214. Next base: position 75,648 of record NZ_CAXUPE020000007.1, on the reverse strand, counting down.
TGGAAAGCCCTGAGATCAAGGGCCGACGCGCGCGGGAGGCGAGCCGGAACACTCGGTCAAACAGGGGATAGGAACGTGAACCGCTTTCAGAAAATTTCGGCCGCGGCACTCGTCGCGGCATGCCTCGCGCCGGCTGCCCACGCCGACGACAAGCTGACGATCGGCATCGTCACCTTCTCGACCTCCGACGTCGACACCAACCAGATGGTCGACACGATGAGCAAGGAGGCCCAGTCCAAGGGCTGGACGGTGGAAACGCTCAACGCCAATGGCGATCCCTCGCAGGCGATCACCAGCATCAAGCAGCTGGCGACCAAGAAGGTGAACGCCATCATCGTCACCGTCTTCGATTCGACTGGCCTGGCCGCCGGTCTGCAGGCGGCGGCGGATGCGAAGATCCCGGTGCTTTCGGCCGGCGGCGGCATGGCCGACGGCATTGCGCTTTCGGCCAGCACGGGCGCCGCACCACCGCTGATCGACCTGATGCTGAAGGATGTCGGCGACACCGGCACCCTGCTCGACCTCACCTATCACCCCGGCATCCCGTGCCGCGAGCGCGCCGATGCCTTCGACGCGGCGGTCAAGGCCAAGCCGGGGCTCCAGGCGACCTCGCACGAAATCAGCATTCCGGGTGCCGCCGAATCCTCGCAGGCCGCGACCAGCGCCTGGCTCGCCGCCAATGCCGATGCCAAGGGGCCGTTCGCGATCTTCAATTGCTATGACGACAACGCCATGGGTGCCATTGCGGCGCTGAAGCAGAACGGCCGCAGCGACGTGAAGGTCTATTCCTTCAACGCCACCGCGCCCGCCGTGCAGGCGGTCAAGGACGGCACGATGACCGCCACGCTCGGCGTCGATTTGACCTCGGCCGGCAAGATGCTTGTCGAGCAGATCCCCGACATTCTTGCAGCCGGCGACAAGTGGCTGCCGAAATCCTTCGTGCCGGGCTACACGCTCGTCACCAAGGACAATGTCGACCAGTTCATGAAGGACAATCCGCAGTAAGCTCTGCAGAATGACGGCGCGGCCGCCTTGCCCGGCCGCACCGGAGCCCCTTCATGAGAGCCGCCATGCCCGCCGATCACTCCCTGCCTGAAACCTCCGCCATGGCGGAGGCCCCTCGCCCATTGCCGTCGGCAGAGGTGAAGTCCCGTCCGGTCGTCGCCGGTGATCGGCGCGCGGGACTGATGCGCCTGCTCGGCACCTACGGCACCATCATCGTGCTCGGCTCGATGCTGTTGATCTTCTCGGTCCTGCAGCCGGGCACCTTTGCCACCATCGGAAATTTCCGCAACATCATCAACGACATGGCGATCGGCACCATCGTCGCGGCCGGCCTCACCGTGCCGCTGGTGGCCGGCGATTTCGACCTCAGCATCGGCTATGTCGCGAGCTTCTGCGGGCTGCTCGTGGTCGGGCTCTTGAGCTACAGCGGCCTGTCGATCCCGCTCGCCATCATGCTTGTCGTCGGCCTCGGCACGCTGATCGGCATCGTCAACGGCATCGTCGTTTCCAAGATCGGCGTGAATGCCTTCATCGCAACCCTCGGCACCGGCACCATCGTCGTCGGGTTGAATTACGCCTATTCAGGCGGCATCCCGCTGCAGCTCACGCAGAGCCGGGAATTCACCAACATCGCCATCGGCCGCATCGCCGGCGTGCCGCATCTGGTCATCATCATGGCCGTGGTGCTGGCGCTGCTGTGGGTGATCCTCAACCGAACGGTGCAGGGCCAGCACATCAAGGCGATCGGGGTGAGCCCGGAATCGGCGCGGCGCGCCGGCGTCGCCGTCGACCGCAGCCGCATCGTCGCCTTCGCCATCGCCAGCACCTGTGCCGCCATCGGCGGCGTGCTGATGGCCTCCAATCTCGGCTCCGGACAGGTGACGGCGGGCGACAGCTTCATGCTGACCTCGTTCTCGGCCGCCTTCCTCGGCTCGGCAGCACTCAGGGAAGGCCAGTTCCACATTCTGGGCACGCTGATCGGCGTGCTGACGGTCGCCGTCGGCAACAATGGGCTGGCCATGATCGGTGCGCCGATCTTCACCCAGTTCCTGTTCACCGGCTCGCTGCTGGTCGTCGCGGTAGCGCTCGGCGGCATCGGCCGCCGCTACGGACGGGGGTGAGCGAGATGGCACAGGCAACGCTGCTTTCGCTCCGCCACATCTGCCGCAGCTTCGGCGGCATCCAGGCGCTCGACAATGTCTCGCTCGATATCGCCAGGGGCGACATCATCGGCCTGGTCGGCGACAATGGCGCCGGCAAGTCGACGCTGATCAAGATCCTGGCCGGTGCGCATGATCCGACCTCCGGCGAGGTGATCCTCGAAGGGTGGCCGCAGAAACTGTCGCCACCGGCCGAGGCGCAACGGCTCGGCATCGAGACGGTCTATCAGGACCTGTCGCTGATCGGCACCTTCACCGCGGCCGAGAATTTCTTCCTCGGCCGCGAGCTGGCGCTTGGCCGCGGCCCGGCGCTGCTGCGCTGGATCCGCCGCAAATCGATGGGCGACACCGCCGTGCGCGGCCTCGAGGAACTCAACATCGACATTCCCGGCGTGCGCAGCAAGCCGGTCGACCGCATGTCCGGCGGCCAGCGCCAGCTGGTGGCGATCGCGCGCGGCGCCTTCTGGGGCCACAAATTGCTGCTGCTCGACGAGCCGACCGCCGCACTTGGCGTGCGCGAATCGCGCGAGGTGCTCGACCTGATCAGGCGGCTCGGCGCCCAGGGGCTGACCATCGTCATGGTCACCCACAATCTCGATCACCTCTGGCAGGTGTGCAACCGCGTGGTGGTGATGCGCCGCGGCCGCAAGGTTACCGACCTCGCCAGCGCCGCCACCAATATGGAAGACGTCGTCGCCTACATCACCGGCGCCAGGGAGGCGATGACGCCCCGCTCAGCCATCGCCGAGGCCGGCGCATGAGCGCGACCGACACGATGACGCTGCGCCGGCTGCTCGCCGACGCTCCCAACCGCTGGGGACACTGGGGCGCAGACGACGAGATCGGCGCGCTCAACTATCTCACCGCCGACGAGGTCAAGCGCGGCCTGGCGAGCGTGCGGCACGGCCGCACCTTCACGCTCGGCGTGCCGATTGCCACCCATGAGGGCGATGCGGTGTTTCCCGGCCGCTGGCCAGCCAAGCATTTTATGGTCGCCGACAAGGCCGGCTTCGAGAACGGCCACTGGCACCCGCTGCCCGGCGGACTGGAATTCGCCGACGACTATGTCACCGGCTTCGCGCAAGCCGGCACGCATTGCGACGCGCTCGGCCATATGTGGTTCGACGACACGCTGTGGAACGGCTTCCCGGCATCGAGCACCAATGGCGGCATGACCAGGGCCGGTATCATGCCGATCGCCGAACGCGGCATCGTCGGCCGCGGCGTGCTGCTCGACATTGCCCGCTTCCGCGGCAAGCCGGCGCTGGCGCGCGCCGAGACGTTCACGCATCTGGACCTGATGGAGTGCGCGCGGGCGCAAGGCGTCGACATCCTGCCGCGCAGCATCCTGCTTGTCCGCACCGGCTGGGTCGGCGCACTGGCGGCGGGCAGTCAGACAGTTGGTGAAAACTATTGGGAGCCCGGCCTGACCTTCAGCCTCGACCTGGTGCGTTGGTTCGACGAGATGCAGATCCCCAGCCTGGTCACCGACACGCTGGCCAACGAGACCACTTACGAACCCGAAACCGGCCTGATGCTGGTGCTGCACGCGGCGCTGATGCGCAACCTTGGCGTCGTCTTCACCGAGATGGCGTCGCTCGACGCTTTAGCCGCCGACTGCGACGCCGACCGCCGCTACGAAGGTTTTTATTGCGCGAGCCCCGCCAAGGTCAGCAAGGGCACCGGCGGCTCGGCAAATCCAGTGTTCATCAAATAGACGGAAATGGCTTCATGACTTCTGCAGAAACGCAGCTTTGCTTCCTGCCGGCCACGGAACTGGCCGAGCGCATCCGCCGCCGCGACCTGTCGCCTGTCGAAGTGACCGAGGTGTATCTGCGCCGCATCGAAGCGCGCAACCCGGTGGTCAACGCCTACACGCTGGTGCTCGGCGACGAGGTGATGGACGCCGCGCGCGTCGCCGAAAAGGCGGTGATGGCCGGCGGCCCGCTCGGTCCGCTGCATGGCGTGCCCGTCGGCATCAAGGATCTCGACGACGTTGCCGGCGTGCCGACATCGATGGCCTCGCTTGCGGTCAAGAACCGGGTGCCGAAGACCAGTGCGGTGGCGGTCGAGCGACTGCTCGGTGCCGGCGCCATCGTGCTCGGCAAGACCAACACGCCGGAGTTCGGCCACAAGGGCATCACCGACAATCTGCGCTTCGGTCCGACCAGCACGCCGTTTGCGATCGGCTACAATTCCGGCGGCTCGTCGGGCGGCAGTGCGGCGGCGGTGGCAGACGGCATGGCGGCGCTGGCGCAAGGCACGGACGGCGGCGGGTCGGTGCGCATCCCCGCCTCGTTCAGCGGCTGCGTCGGCTTCAAGCCGTCCTTCGGCCGCATCCCTTCGGTAACGCGTCCCGACGGCTTCCTGTGGGGGCATCCGCTGGTCCATATCGGACCGCTGACGCGCACGGTGGCCGATGCCGCGCTGATGGCCAAGGTGATGGCCGGTCCGCACAGCCGCGACCCGCTCAGCCTGCCCGATGACGGCGTCGACTATGTCGGCGCCGTGCAGGCGCCGGCGCGAAAGCTGCGCGTCGCCTACAGCCCGCGCCTCGGCAATTTTCCGGTCGACCGCCAGGTCGCAGCCGTCATTGCCGACGCGGTCGAGGCGATGCGGCGGAACGGCGTCGCGGTCGATGAGGTCGAGCTCGACTTCAAGGCCGACCACAAGGAACTGGCGGCACTCTGGGTGCGCACGATCTCGATCCACTATGCGGCGATCGCCGTCTACTGGAAGCAGGAAGGCATCGACCTGGTGGGCGAACACGCCGCGGCGCTGACGCCGCAATTCCTCGCCATGCTGGAGGGCGCCTACAAGGTGTCGGCGGTCGAGCACGCGCTCGACGACCTTCTGCGCACCGGTGTCAGCGACGGGCTGGAGGACGTGTTCGAGACGCATGACCTGATCGTCTCGCCGACGCTCGCGGTTCCACCGGTGAAGAACGCGACAGACGGCAACACGATCGGCCCGACCTCGATCAATGGCGAGGCGGTCGATCCGCTGATCGGCTGGTGCATGACCTACCCGATCAACTACACCGGCCATCCGGCGATCTCGGTGCCGGCCGGGCTGACGGCAGAGGGCCTGCCGGTCGGCATGCAGATCATCGGGCGGCGGCATGCCGACGAAAGCGTGCTCGCCATGGCGGCGCGCTTCGAGCGCATGCGGCCCTGGTTTCAGAGTTTTCCGGGGCTGGTGGGGCGGTAGGCGGGGCGCGGGTTTTCCCTCCTCCCCTTGTGGGAGAAGGGAAGCAGCGTCGGCGCTGTCGCCCTAAATAGGCAGCTGCAGCAATTCCGAAATCACCAGCCCCGCTGCACCGAGCAGCGCCGCGCCATCGCCCGCGTCGCCAGCGATGAATTCGATCTGGCCGCCCGGCCGCGCCGGCACCATGGCGCGGACGTGGCTGGCGATCGCTTCGAGCAGGCGGTCGCCGCCGAGCACGACATCGCCGTGCAGGATGAAGATGTTGGGTGCCACGGTCTGCTGCAGATTGGCGATGCCGACGGCGACGTTGCGGGCGTAGCGATCGAGCAGTTTTTCAGCGCCCGGCACCTGGCGCGCGGCCATGTCGGCGAGGCGGCCGGAATCGATCAGCTCGGGCTCGGGCAGACCTGCACCGGCTGCCTCGCGCCGCAGCCAACTCAGCGTCGCGATCGTGTCCCAGCAGCCGCGCCGGCCGCAGCGGCAGAGCTCGCCGTCGAGCTGTACGAAGGTGTGGCCGAGTTCGCCTCCTGCCCCTGCCGTGCCGCGATAGAGATGGCCGTCGAAATAGAGCGCGCCGCCCAGCACCTCGCCGGTGTAGACGACGGCGAATTGCCTGACGCCGCGCCCGGCGCCGAACCAACGGTCGCCGAGCAGCAGGGCGCGGGGATGGTGGTCGAGCTTGACCGGCAGGCCGAAGCGGCGACCGAGCTCCTCGGCGAGCGGATAGCGGTCAAGCGCCGGCGCGAGATTGACGGTGACGATCGATCCGCGATCGGTGTCGACCATGCCGCCGACGCCGACGCCGATGCCGAAGGGCGTTCGTCGCGCCTTGGCCAGCGTGTCGCCGACGCATTCGGCGATGGTCTCGATGATCGGCCCGACCGGCCCCCGACCATCGGGCAGCGCCATCTTGCGCTCCGCCTCGATCTTGCCGTCGAGCGTCGAGACGCAGGCATGAACCGCGTCCGGCATCAACAGCACGCCGCAGATCGGACGCGCCTTGGGCGAGAACCACAGCGGCCGCGCCGGCTTGCCGCCGCCGGGATTGGCTGGGATCGGATCGCTCTCGATCAGCACCTGGTCGTCGATCAGCGGCTGCACGATGCCGGAGATGGTGGTGCGGTTGACGCCGGCGAGACGCGCCAGATCGGCGCGGCTGGTCGGACCGAGATCGAACAGCGCCTGCAGCACGCGACCGCGATTGGTCGAGCCGACCATAGAGGACGACAGCAGCGCCTTGCGCGGGCGCCCTGCCCGCTCGACGCCGGCGCCATCTCCGGGCGGCGTGAACATGGCGTTGTGCCCGCCATTTGGGCTGTCGTCGTCGGTTATGTTCATTGCAAAGGTTTCACGCCGCCATTCTTAAAAACCTTTCTAGCCCAAGAGCTTGACGGTTTCGAGAACTTTGTACGAGCGGGCAACAAACTTGTCCATTAGGCAGGCGCGCGTTCGCTCCGGCCTCAGGGCGTATCAGCAGAATCCGACGGAGCTTGCTGAAAGCCCTGATGCGCGGGAAGCGACTGCAGCTGGTCGAGCCATTTCACCCGCGAGCGCATGAAGACTTGCGCGTCCGGTTGGTATTCGCCCGGATCGGTCTTCGTGGCGGCGTGGACGTGAATCTCCGAAGGCCATTTCCGGGAGCGGAAATAGAGCCTTGTGCCGCAGGATGGGCAAAATCCCCGAAACGTTCCGGAGCTGCTCTCATAGTGCACGATCTCGCCGGTCCAGTTCAGATGCTCCGGCTTCATGCCCAGGAAGGCTGTGACGGGGGACGACGTGGCGCGCTGGCAATCGGCGCAGTGACAGACCAGATTGCGCGTCAAGTCTCCGGAGTAGGTCCAGGCAACGGCCCCACACATGCAATTTCCTGTAAGGTAGACCATCGCACCCTCCCCTCGCCGTGCGCCCCAGCTCGGCAACTTTGACTCGACTGAACTCAGAATGCGCTGCGCCACCCGGTCAGGCGCGCTTCTTTGCGACCTTGGCCGGTTTCGATTTTGGTGGAAGCGTGCCGACGAATGCCAGCGCGAGATCGACCCAGCCGCCAAGATCGGCTTTTGTCGCGGTGCCTTCCGGCGCGACATGGACGTAGCCCTCCATCGAGCGTCCGCCCATCTCCATGACCCGCGCATGCGGGCGCGCGACCGCCGCTTCATGCGCGGCCTTGCCGACGCGGACCAGCAGTCCGCGCTTCGAGGTTCCGACGAGCATGTTGCCGTTGACGAGAAAGCAGGTGCCGCCGAACATCTTCTGCTCGGTAAAGTCGCGTCCGGCAAGAGCGGCGCGCAGACGGTCAAGCATGGGGTCTACTGTGCTGTCGCTGGCTGATTTCGGCATGCTCACCGCCCCTGTGCGATTTGCAGGGCGACAGCCAAGCACGAGTCCGGCGGCGGTTCAATATGGAAGTGGAGCGCGGCGGAGCTGCCGATCCCCCCTCGTGGGGGAGATTGGCCGTCGCTTCTGCTTTCGCCAATTGCCAACGTCAGCGGCGCCTTCCGTCGCCCTCAGCCCGGAACCGCCGGCTTCAGTTCCGGGAATTTCTCGTCAAAACGCGCCGCCCAGCGGGTCAGCCGGCCGCGGCCCTTTTCCCATTTGCCGGCAAAGCGCAGCGCGAGATAGCCGAGGCAGGCGCGCAGCGCCATCTGGCCGGCTGTGATCTTCTTCGGCAGTTTTGGCGGGTTGGCGTTGAGCAGGTCGAGCGCCGCGGTGATCTTTGCCCACTGGCGATCGAGCCAGGGCTGGTAGACCATCTCCTCCGGCCGCGTGCGCCGCTCATAGACCATCGACAGCGCACAATCGCAGATGCCGTCGGCCATGGCCTCCAGCACCTCGGCCTCGAGCCGTTTGTCCGGGTTGCGCGGGAACAGCGCGTTCTTCGACAGGCGGTTGAGATGCTGGGTAATCGCCCGGCTGTCATGGATCGAGCGGCCGTCGTCGAGCACCAGCACCGGGATCTTGCCGAGCGGATTGGCTGATATCAGCTCGGCCGGCTTGTCCTCGGTCTTTACAGGCACGAGATCGACGGCGATGTCGGCATAGAGTGCCGCCATGCGCACCTTGGAGCTATAGGGGGACGTGGACGCGTAGAGCAGCTTCGGCATGATCGGTTCCCTGTTTGCGGACCGGCACTGTTGACCGGGCACCCTCGCCCACGCAACAGCCAGGACGAAGAAATCCTGCCGCCAGGCATCGGCGCTGCCTTCGGCGAGCAAGAGCACCTGGGCGTCCACACGGAAGTGTTAGTGGTGAAGGTCGCGGGCTAGATCTCGCGTTTGCCGACTATGCCGCCGGCCGCGATCCCGTGCTTGAAAAGGCTCTCGCCATGGCGAGGTAGACCGGGCTTCTTGCCCATCTTTCACGGCAACAAAAAAGCCCCACCGGACTTCGCCGTGTGGCGAAGTCCTGGGAGCTGCGAAAGATATCTACGTCCGCCCCTCTTTTAGTGCGCCTCAACACCGGTGCGGAGAGCGCGGCGCATCCAAGGCACCCGCCCTCATGTCCCGGTACTGTCCCCGGCGCGCGAAGAAACGCGATTACTTCTTCGCGGCCTTCGCAGGCGCCTTCTTGGCAGGCGCGGCCTTCTTCACCGGTGCCGAAGACTTCGCCGCAGCTGCCTTGACCGGAGCCTTGGCCGGTGCTGCTTTCTTCGCCGCAGGTTTCGCCGCAGCCTTTGCAGCCGGCTTCTTGGCAGGTGCTGCCTTCTTCGCCGGTGCAGCCTTGGCCTTGGCCGGTGCTGCCTTCTTCACTGCGGGTTTCGCCGCGGCCTTTGCAGCCGGCTTCTTAGCCGGTGCTGCCTTTGCCTTGGGCGCTGCCGCCTTCGGCTTGGCAGCGGGTGCTGCTTTCTTCACTGCAGTCGCGGCCTTCGCCGCGGCTGCTTTTACTGGTGCTTTCTTTGCCGGTGCCTTGGATGCCGGCGCTTTGGATGACTGCTTAGCCATGCGATGCCCCTTGCGTTGTTGCCGATGGCCGTTAGTGACCCGGCGTGTCATGCTTATCTGACTCGCGCGTGTCTAGCCAGCGAAGCATTACAGTGATTTTATCAGATTAAATTTCGGTTACGACCACAATGCGATCGTGCTGATCGTCGAAGAATTTCGCCAGGCATCTTTGATCTCGCAACGAAGTTCTGTGACGGAAATTCTTCGCGCTCTATCTTGGTCGATCTTGTCGACGCGCTCAGGATTTTTCGCGCGGGTTCGACCGCGGACATCGACTGCGCGTTGCGAAGATCATGAAGAGTTTTCGGATCGCTCGCTTCGTCTTGTCCCGTGCGACGAAGGAGGGTGAAGACGATAGCAACACGACAGGCGCGCCGTCGCATCATCTTGCGGCATTTGACAGGAAGTGAGCTTTTAGCTCGCTTTTTCTGGAGATCATAGTGCTGACGTCAGAGTCTCGTTTGTGCCGACATCGCCAGACCGCAAACTCTTGCAAGATCAGTCGCTTAGCGACTCACGCAACGCCTGCAGCCGGCGCGAAGGCTCGGTCTGGTGGAGATGAACGGCGAACGTATCCCATGGCGGCGTGACGGAAATCTGCGAGAGCATGCGCCCGATTTCACCGCGATGGTAGCCGCCATGGACGATGACATGGGTCAGCATCTCCTGGCGCGACATCAATCCCTTGTCGCCGTCGGTGAAGACGAACGGCACGGGCTCGGACAGATGGTCCGGCGAGACGGTTTCCAGATAATCCAGATACCAGCGATCCGATGCCGCGACATCGGCGCGCAACCGATCAAGCGACGGCGTATCCTCGGTGTTGTCGGCGGCGTAGCCGTGACGTGCGCCGGTGAGATGCGCCGCGAATATTTTTGACACGACGTGGCTGTGATTGAGGAGACGGATCGCGACGAGGCGCTCCTTGCCGTGTGCATGTGAGTCGAGGCTCGCGAGTTTCTCCAGCGACTCATTATTGGCCCAGGCCTGATAGATGAAGAGGCTGCGAAGCAAGGCCAGGGCGCTCATGGTCGGTATCCCTTGTTTGGAAATGTGAGTATGTTGTTTATATTCTGGCGAAGATGGAGCAGGCATGTCTACTCGCATTGCAAAGCCGCGCTCGCGCATGCGCAAGGAGCCGAGCCAGGCGCGTTCCAGGGCAACCGTCGAGGCGATCATCGAGGCGGGTGCTCGCGTTCTGAGCGATCTCGGATGGGCCGGATTCACCACCAACAAAGTGGCCGAGACGGCGGGCGCCAGCATCGGCTCGCTCTACCAGTATTTCCCCGACAAGCTCTCGCTGGTCGAGGCGATCCGGCGCCAGCACTTCGATCAGGTCCTCGCGGTTATCAGCGATGCGGCAGCCGACGAGAAACCGCTCCGGCAATTCGCGCGCGAACTCACGCGCGGCATGATCGCGGCGCACAGCATCCATCCGACGCTGCACCAGGTGCTGCTCGACGAAGCGCCCGGCGATCGCGGCTCAAGGGCCGCGCATGCCGCGTTCCAGTCGCGCTATCTCGAACACTACGCGGCTGCCGTGGCGCAGTATCGCAGACGCACGAAAGACACCGAGACCGTGGCGCGCGTGCTTTCCTCCGCGGTCGAGGGCGTGATCCACAATGCGGCGCGACGCGGCATGCTGGAGGCGCCGGAATTGCAGAAGCAGCTCGTTGAGCTGATCTGCGCTTACCTGTCCGGACAGCACAGAACCGCGCCGCGGTAAGATGGGGAAGTCACGCCCTAGGATTGCCAGCCGCAAAGATCATGAGATGTTGCCCAACTCGGGATCATGCTCTCAGCGCGTGGCGACCACGGCGACGCCAGCGCCGATCACCACCGCCTCGACAGCCAGGATCACCACCATCAGCATGCCGAGATGACCGGATGTGAGCGACGCGCCGACAACGTTGGGCAGCAGCGCAACGTAGAACAGCGGCATCTTGGGATTGCCGAGGTTGAGAGCGATGCCCGTGGCAAAGATCGTCAACAACCCGCGCCCGCCCGAAACGGGCTGCAGTTCCGGCACCACGGGGACCGCAGTCCACAGCCTGACGCCCATCCAGATCAGATAGGCCGCTCCACCATAGCGAAGCACTGTCATGACGACCGCCATCTTGGCGGCGATGACCGACAGGCCGAAGGCGGCGAGCATCAGAAAGAGGAGGATGCCGACCACCGTTCCGGCGCCATAGGCAATGCCCGATGCAGCGCCGCCGGAGATCGTGCGGGCGACGATCGTCATATTGTCGGGGCCGGGGCTGGCGGCGAACACGAAGAAGGCGGCCACAAAGGCAGAGAGGGTCGCAAGATCCATGAAAATTCCCGAAAGTGATTGTTGCTCTCGGGCGTTCAGACTAGCCGATTTGCCTGCCGGCGATAGAAGGAAAAATCAGGATCTTCGCGACAGGGCTGCTGCCGGCAACATGCAACACCGAAGCGCTGCGACCTATTTCTGGCCGCAGGCGCGAAAATGTCCTGGAACGGAAAGCTGCGTTCAGCGCAGGACGCGGCAGCGGCCGTTGTAGACCATCCAGCGGTCGAAGCCCGCGACGCAGAATTCGACATTGTCGCCCATCGAGGCAAAGCCTTGCCCTTCCTCGATCAGGTACCAGATGGTGCGGTCGCGGCCGTCCGACAGGGCGACCGTGGCGCCGCAATAACGGCGGCCGATCGGCCATTGTTCGCTGGCCGGCAGATAGCGGTGCTGGTGGATGCGGCGGAAATCGGTGATGGCGACATCCGGCAAATGCGGCACGTGGTGCACCTGGTAGGAAAAGCGGCTGGTGATCTTGTTCAACACCCAGGCCTGCCCGCACACACCGCTATCCTCGTCGGAATAGACGGAAAGATCGGCGGCATGTACCGCCTGGGTGAAGCCGAGCGAGGTGGCGAGCGGCGTGCAAAGCGAAATCAGTGCGGCAAGGGCGGATTTGGCGAAGCGAGTCATGACAGCCTCTCAAGGTCGATTGCGCGCACTGTGCGGAATCGCCGGTCAGCGGTCAAGCGGTTGCGATGATGATGGTTTCCAGCTTCGAACTCGCCATCCGCCGGAGGTGGGTTCGCAAGGCGGATGCTGCTGTCGCCTTTACCCCGCCTCCCCCGCCAGCCACCGCAGCGACCAGTCCGCCGGGCGCCCGACCGCGAGCAATCTGTGCAGGGCCGGCAGCAGGAGGCGCAACTCGCCCTCAAGCGTGAAGGGTGGGTTGACCACCACCATGCCGCTGCCGTCGAGACTGGGCTCCGACGAGGCCGGCCTGATCTCGAATTCAATGTCGAGCAGCTTGGGGATGCCCGTCTGCTTGAGCGCCTTCCTGAAGGCGATGACCGCCTTGCGCTCCTTGATCGGGTACCACAACGCATAGATGCCGCCCGGCCAGCGCTTGTGGGCCTTGACCAGCCCGTCGACCAGACGGTCGAATTCGCCCGCCTCTTCGAATGGCGGGTCGATCAGCACCAGGCCGCGCTTTTCCTTCGGCGGCAGTTGCGCGCCGAGCGCCAGCCAGCCGTCGAGTTCGATTACCCTCGCCTGGAAGTCGCCGGCAAAGACCGCTTTGAGCCGGTTCGCATCGTCGGGATGCAGTTCGATCGCCGTCAGCCGGTCCTGCTTGCGCAGCAGATGCCTGGCGATCAGCGGCGAGCCCGGATATTTCTTCAAGCCGCCGTCGGGGTTGAGCGCGCGAACCACTTCCAGATAGGGCGCCAGAAGGGCGGCCGCCGGGGCGCCGAGTGCACCGTCGACCAGCCGGCCGATGCCGCCCTGCCATTCGCCGGTTTTCTGAGCTTCGGCCGACGACAAATCGTAGCGGCCGATGCCGGCATGGGTGTCGATGACGCGGAACGCCTTGTCCTTCTGCTTGAGATACTCAAGCAGCCGCGTCAGCACGACATGCTTGACGACATCGGCGAAGTTGCCGGCGTGATAGGCATGGCGGTAGTTCACTTCGAGCCCCTGCCCCAGCGCGGCGGCGGTGGCTGCGAGTTCGGGTTTTCCGGCCGGCCGCCACCACGGCCAAAGACCATCGCCAGTATCAACCCGATCAGGCCGGCCGCCATCAGCGAGAAGCCGACCGGCCGCGCCCTTTGGTCGATCTCGCCGGTGCCGGCGCGCAGCACGAGGTCGACCGCGCGCATCGGAATGTTCTCGGCATCGCCAAGGCCGACGGTGAACAGATAGGCGCCGGGGCTGACCGTCTCGATCACGCCCGCCTCGTCGCGAAAGATCTTGTCCGGCGATTGCGGGCTGGGCTGGCGCGGGTTGTCGGAATGGTTGAACTGCAAAGTCGAGGCGAGCGCCGTGCGGCCGCCGGTTGCTGCCGTCAGCGTCAGCACGGTGCGCTGCTGCGAGACGATGCGCTCGGCCTTGGCGGTCAGGTCGACCAGCACCCTGACCGGCGCGTCGCTGACGACTAGCGGCACTGTCACCGGCCTGAACCGGCCCTTCTCATAGACCCGCCAGGTGCCGATCTCATGACCGGAGAAGTTGCTCATCGCCCAGGGATAGGCGACGCCGATGGCGGCTCCGGCGAGCAGGATCAGAACAAACAGAAAGCGCATGCGCCCGGCTACCTCGAATTGGCGCCGCCAAGGGCGCGCTCCATCCCGTCGAGCAGCATATCGAGACCGAGATCGAATGTCCGGTCGAATTCGGCGGCGCCGAAATAGTGGCCGGCGGCAGCAACATTCGGGAAATCCCGCGCAAGCTGCTCGTCGCTGACGGTGGTGACCGCCGACGGGCCCTTGGCATAGCCGGCGGTCTCGTCGAGGATCGCGCCCATCAGATAATAGCCGATGGTGCGGAACAGCCGAGCGCTCAGTTCGGGACCGAAGCCTCCGGCCTCGAACAGGCCGAGGATGCCACTCAGCCAGGCAAGGCAAGTCGGCGAATTCATGCGGTAGGTGACGAGGAACGGCGCGAAGGCCGGGTGCTCGCTGCCGATGCGGCGGAAGTCGTGCATGGCGATGTGCATCCGTTGCCGCCAGGGCAGACCGGCGTCGGGCATTTCGAGCGAGCCGATCAGCCGGTCGACCAGGGCTTCGTGCAGATGCGCCTGCGAGGGGAAGTGATGATAGATGCTCATCGCCTCGCAGCCGAGTTCGGCCGCCAGCTTGCGCATCGAAAAGCCGGCAAGGCCCTCCCTCTCGATCACCTCGAAAGCCGCATCCTCGATCATCTCGCGGGACAGCCGCCCGCGTGGTCGCTTTTTCTTGATCGAAGAGTCCATGGCGTCGCTTGACAACTTACACTGTAAGGTTAATTTTCCGCATTACCTTACATCGTAAGGCTAACAAACACCAGAGGAGAAAACCATGTCTGCCTATCGCATTCCTTCATCCGCGCATTCCTTCATCCGCCGTGCATCCTTGCTCGCCGCTGCAGCGTGCGCCCTTGCGCTCGCCCAGGTGCCTGCCCAGGCCGACGACTATGACGCTGCCATCAAGGACATCCAGTCGACCATGGGCGGCGTGCCAAGCTTCGTGAAGCAGTTCCCGAAAGCCGGTCTGCCCGGCGCATGGGCGGAGGTCAAGGCCATCCAGCTCAGCGACAAGGCGGCGCTGCCACCGAAGGTCAAGTCGCTGATCTCACTCGCCGTGGCAGCGCAGATCCCGTGCAGCTACTGCATCTGGTCGGACACGCAGGACGCCAAGCGCGCCGGCGCCACCGACGAGGAAATCCAGGAAGCCGTGGCCATGGCCGCGCTGACCCGCCACTGGAGCACTGTCTTCAACGGCATGCAGGTCGATTTCGAGACGTTCAAGAAGGAAATGGGCGGGGAATGAACCCCGCTGGCGGTGAAGATCGCCGTCACCAGGAGACGTCAGGCATGGTCCACCAACGGCGGGCCATGCCTGTTTTTGTGGCGGCCGGGTCGCGCAAAAAAGTCGCGCAAACGTTGCATTGCGGCTAAACAGCTATCGCTAAAATAAGGCGCCTCGGCATAATGGGGTGTATCAGCGCCTGCCCTGTGATTCGGGTATGGCCCCGCATGCGATTTTGATGAGGGGATATTTGATGCGCAAAGTCCACGGGCAGCACAAACGCCGCCAAAGCATGTCGAATTTCAATAGCATAAATGGATTTGTGTACAGGGCGCTCGTTCTGGGCAGTCTTCTGGCGACATCGGGATGCCAATACTTTATGTCGGGCGGATTGTTTTCGTTCAACTCATCCCAGACCGGAAGCGCAGCTCTGGTCAGCGTGAAGCCATATCCTAAAATTCAAAACAGACCCGTCGCTCGCCCGATCAGCAAAGTGCGCATGAACCCCTACCTCGGAGCCGCCGCGCATATTTGCAGCCCGAGCGGTTTCGGGCAGCAATCGCATTGCTTCATGAGGGTCCAGAGCCAGACCCCGGCCGAGAATATTTAAAATTTTATCATTACCCAAGCAGATCGCGGGCCGCCGGGCGTGTGTCTGGAAACTCTTCCAGGCGCGGGAGTCGCCAAACCTTGACTTCCCCCTGCGAATTTCGGGCGCTCTTTTGCAAGCCTGGCAAATGGGCACGAACCACTTCCGCCTTCCAGGTTCCTGCCCATGCGATGCTTGCAGCGAGGGAGAGACGCTCGCGCTGCCCATGATTAACCACTCACCAACGAATACGGTTAATGAATCTCTAATTTAGTTGACTAGTTTGTCCACAGGTATATTTTTATATGCGTTGGGTGTGCAATTTGGGCGAGCAATCCGCGATGGTGGCAACCAGACGCGTGGTCGCGATTCAGGGGTATTGAATGCTGAGCGGCAGCCAATAAGCCGTACGGCACGATCTCCGCAACCTCAGACTATTTACGCACATCACTGATGGCGATTCCGCGCGAGCGGAGGTTTTCGCCACGTTCTTGGGACGTGGCCGGGCGAAGCTTTGTCCCGGCCTCGGGGGTAGCGTTTGCGGCGCGTAAGGGGGATGCCATGAGTAAGGTAATCAAGGTTCTGAAGCCCAGTATGGGAACCGGCCGACGGGGCGGCAGTTTCAATCGCGGCCGCGCCCTGGTCGCCGGAGGCGCAGGATTTCTGGGCTCGCATCTGTGCGAGCGGCTGCTGCGCGATGGCTACGAGGTCATCGCGGTGGACAATTTCCACACCGGCAAGCGATACAATCTCAACGTGCTGCAGCGCGATCCGGGCTTCCTGTGCATCGAGCATGACATCATCGATACGCTGCCGCTCGACCTCCCGGTCGACGAAATCTACAACCTCGCCTGCCCGGCTTCGCCGCCCCATTACCAGGCAGACCCGATCCACACGTTCAAGACGAGCGTGCTCGGCTCGCTGAACCTCCTGGAGCTCGCCCGGCGACACAACGCCAAGATATTCCAGGCTTCCACCTCCGAGGTCTATGGCGACCCGCTGGTGCATCCGCAGCCCGAGGGCTATTTCGGCAACGTCAACACGCACGGCCCGCGATCCTGCTACGACGAAGGCAAGCGCTCGGCCGAGACCCTGTTCTTCGACTATTCGCGAACCTACGGCATCGATGTGCGCGTCGCGCGCATCTTCAACACCTATGGCCGCCGCATGCAGCCCGACGACGGCCGCGTGGTGTCGAACTTCATCGTCCAGGCATTGCGCGGCGAGGACCTGACCGTCTACGGGAGCGGCCTGCAGACGCGATCGTTCTGCTATGCGGACGATCTGATCGAAGGCTTCATCCGGCTGATGAATGCCCCCAGTGCGCCCGCGCATCCGGTCAATCTCGGCAATCCGGTCGAATTCACCGTCATGGAGCTGGCCAGGCTGGTCATCGACTACACGAATTCCCGCTCGAGGATCGTGCACCGGCCACTGCCGGTCGACGATCCCAGGCAGCGCAAGCCCGACATTTCCTTCGCCAGGCAGCATCTCGGCTGGGAGCCGCAGGTCAGCCTGAGCCAGGGCCTGGCGCACACGGTGGAGTATTTCGACGCCCTGCTCTACGGCAGCCGGCCGGTCAAAGAGGCCGCAATGTCATGACACGCCGCCCCATATTGGTGACCGGTGGGGCCGGCTTCATCGGCAGCCATACTTGCAAGCTGCTATCGGCTGCCGGCTACCTGCCCGTTGTCTACGACGATCTCAGCCGCGGCAATGAGAAATCCGTCGCCTGGGGCCCGCTCGTCGTCGGCGATATCCGCGACGGGGAGGCACTGCGCGAGGCGATCGCGACCTACCGGCCGAAGGCGATCATCCACTTCGCGGCGCTCGCCTATGTCGGCGAGTCGGTCCGCGAGCCGGCCGAATATTATTCGACCAATGTGGCCGGCACCATCGCCGTGCTCGATGCGGCGCGCGCGGGCTCCATTGCGGACGTCATCTTCTCGAGCAGCTGCGCAACCTATGGCGTGCCCGAAGCATTGCCGGTGCGCGAGACATCGTCGCAAAATCCGATCAGCCCCTACGGCCGGACCAAGCTGATGGGCGAGCAGATCATCGGCGATTACGCGGCGGCCTACGGGATGAAATACGCGATCCTGCGCTATTTCAACGCCTGCGGCGCAGACCCCGACGGCGAACTCGGCGAGTGGCACACGCCCGAGACCCATCTCGTTCCCAGGGTGCTGATGGCCGCATCCGGGATGATCGACGAGATCGAGGTCTTCGGCACAGACTACGACACGTCGGACGGCACCTGCGTGCGCGACTACATCCATGTCAGCGATCTCGCCCGCGCCCATCTCAAGGCGCTGATGCATCTCGAGGCCGGCGGCGAAAACCTGTCGGTCAATCTCGGCACCGGCCGGGGCGTGTCGATCAAGGAGATCCTGCAGGCGGTCAGCCGCATGACCTCGAAATCGGTTCCGGCCGTCTACAGGACCAGACGCCCCGGCGATCCGGCCGAGCTCTATGCCGACCCGGTCAACGCACGCGTACATCTGGGCTTTGTGCCGGAACTTTCCGACATCGACACGATCGTCAGGACGGCCGCGCCCTTCTTCGGGCTGGAGGCAGTCCAATGATGTCACTGCAATGGTTTTTCCCGGTGCTTGCCACGGCCTTGTGGGCCGCATGGCACGTGAAATGCGCCGGTCGGAAATACCAGCCCGCAAGGCTGGTTGTCGCCCCTGTTTGTAGCTTGTCGGGGCGTGGGCTCGCTGGGCTGGAGTGAGGGCTTTAGGCTCAGCGAGCCTGCTTGATCCAATGCCTTGTTCCTGCCGGGGCTAGCTCTTGGAATCGACCAGTTTGCGGGTCTCTTCGAACTGCGCGCCCTTGGTGTCGCCTGACTCGAATTTCTTGTACTCGTCGGCCGCATCTTCCGGAGAGTGCTTGAAGCTGTACCAATCCCCATCCGGGTCCTTGCGTTGCTCGATGTTGCCGCCGTTGATGCGGTGGCTGTAGCAGGTGCGGCCCACCTTGGCGGTATAAGTCTTGGACCGCCAGGCGACCTCCATGCACATCTTGCCGGTTTTGGTGACCAGCCACCTGCCTTCGGCGATGGAAGCCTGGTCCTGTCCGGACGTCCAGGCCTGAAGACGCCTGTTGTCCTTGGCGAAGTAGGCCGCGCCGTTCTTCCAGATCCAGGTGCGGTCCTGGTAAAGAACTTGCAGCTCATAGGCGGACGGAACAGTGGCCGAGGCATCTGCCTCCGTAGGCGCTTTGTCCTTGGCTGCCGCATTCGCGGTTCCGAGAAGCGCAATCTGACAGCAGATGGCCAGGAGGGGCGCAAGGGATGCGGCAAGGCGACGAGGTTGCGCCCCAGATCCCCTTTTGGTTGTCATGGCCAGCGATCGCATTTCGGTATTCGCTTCTCAATGGTGCGGGGTTGGCCGAATATTTCCTGGAAGAGCCCGGGGATTGCAAGGCACTGCCGATACTACCTGCACGCTATTAATCGTCGCGCGAAGAACGATGTCAACCTTTCCGGAAGGCCGGTTGCGGATGTGGCGAGCTCTCGTGACAGACTGCAAAATCAAGGATTTGCGGTGCATGCCTATACTGCCGACGCCCCGTCGGCATGACCCATATCCGTCGACGACCAAGTTGGTGGATTCGCGCAGTCTGGTGATCTATAAGACCGCCACACTTCAACGCGGCCGAAAACGTCGAGGCTCATGGCTGCTTCCGCGGATCTGCCCGCGCACTCAACAAACGAGCAGTGCGGGGTACGGGTGCAGCAAAACAATGGGTCCGGCGCCGCCGAGCACAATAGGCCCGCGCAAGCGGCGGAGAATTGGTTGAAAAGAATAGTCTCGATTGTCGTGACGCTGGCGCTGCTGGCCTGGCTCGCCAGCGACTCGCGCTGGAAGATGGTCGGCGATGCCTTCGCCAGTATCACACCCGGCGCATTCGCGGCTGTCGCGCTGGCGCTGTTCGTCACCTATGTGCTGCGGGCGCTGCGCGTCTGCGACGAGTTCCGCGACGAGGTGAACGGCCGTTTCGGCGCCTGCCTGCGCGTCATCCTGATCCACAATGCGATGATCAATGTCGTGCCCTTCCGCGGCGGCGAGACCGCCTTTCCGCTGCTGTTGCGGCAGGTCTTCGGCATACCGCTCATGCGCGCCAGCGCCTCGCTGCTGTGGTTCAGGCTGCAGGACGCCTTCGTCGTTGGCGTGCTCGCCTGCCTGGTGTGGCCGGGCCTCTATCCCGCGCTGAGGGCGGCGGGGATCGCGGCGCTGATCGCGGCCGCCTGGTATCTGCCGCGATGGGCGCGCGCGCCGCATGACTGGGCGGCGCGCGGCAGGATCGTTGCGAAGTTCGGCATGCTGCGCGACATTTTCACCGAGGCGACTGGACGGTCGCGCTACGGCTGGTGGTGGACGGTCGCCAACTGGGCGCTGAAGCTTGCCGTGCAGGGTTGGCTGTTGGCCATGCTGCTGGGCACGTCTCTCCAGACCGCCTTTCCCGGGGCCGTCGGCGCCGAGGCCGCAGCCATTCTGCCAGTCCAAGGCGTCGCCGGTTTCGGCACCTATGAGGCGGGAGCGGCGGCTGCGCTGCTCTATTCCGGCATTGCCATCAAGAGTGGCCTGCAGGCAGCGCTGGCACTGCATCTGTTCATCTTCTGCTCGGCCATCGCGACGGGCGCGATCGCCTGGCTGTTTCCCTCGAAATCGACCGTGCCGGGAGCCGTCGGCTCTGCAAGGAAGTCATCGCCATGAACCTATTGCCCATCCCTGCTTCGGGACTGCCCGAGGGCGCGGTCATGCCGGAGCACACGCTGTCGATCGTCGTTCCCATGTACAACGAGGCCGAAAACGTCGAGCCGCTGCTGGCGCGGATACACCAGGCGATGGAACATTACGACCGGCCGTGGGAGGTCGTGCTGGTCGACGACGGCAGCACCGACGCGACGGTGAGCGAGATCAGGCGCCTGGCGGCGCATTACGGCCCGCATGTGCACCCGGTCGAGCTGATGCGCAACTACAAGCAGACGGCGGCGATGCAGGCCGGCATGGACGCGGCGCGCGGCGACGTCATCGCCACGATCGACGGCGACCTGCAGAATGACCCCTTCGACATCCCGCGCATGGTCTACCGGCTGCTGACCGAGGACCTCGACCTGGTGGTCGGCTGGCGCAAGGATCGCCAGGAAGGGCTTTTGATGCGCAGGCTGCCTTCGCGCATCGCCAACTCGCTGATCGCGCGCGTCACCGGCGTGCGTCTCAAGGACTATGGCTGCAGCCTCAAGGTCTATCGCGGCAACGTCATCCGCAGCGTCAAGCTCTATGGCGAGATGCACCGCTTCATCCCGGCCTGGCTCGCCACGGTGACGACGCCGCGGCGCATCGCGCAGGAAGTGGTGACGCACCACGCCCGCATCCACGGCCAGTCCAAATACGGCATTTCGCGCACCTTCAGGGTCGTGCTCGATCTGGTCTTCATGTATTTCTTCATGCGCTATCGCACCCGGCCCGGGCATTTCTTCGGCGGCATCGGCATCGTGCTGGGCGCGCTGGGCTCGCTGATCCTTGCCTATCTGTTCGGTCTGAAGCTGTTTTTCGGCCAGGACATCGGAACCCGCCCGATGCTGTTCACCGGCTTCTTCCTGCTCATCGCCGGGGTGCAAATGGTGACGTCGGGCGTGCTGGCGGAAATGCTGGCGCGCGTCTATCACGAGGCGAACGGGTCATCGGCCTATATCGCGCGTCCGCAACCGGCGCCCGGTGAAAATGAAGGCGACGGCTGGTATCGCCCCAGCCGGTGACCTGATCGCAAAGCTCTCTGGGGGGTTCTATGTCCATAGTTGTGACCGGTGCCGCGGGCTTCATCGGCAGTCATGTCTGCCAGCGGCTTCTGGACCGCGGCGACGAGGTCGTCGGCGTCGACAACATGAACGCCTATTACGATCCGGCGCTGAAGGTGGCGAGGCTCGCCCGGCTTGCCGGCAGGCCGGGATTTTCGTTCCACGAGCTGGACATTGCCGAACCGGGCGCCCTGGCCGCGGTGCTGGGCAAGCGGCCGGTCCGCAAGATCGTGCATCTGGCGGCGCAAGCGGGCGTGCGCTATTCGCTCGAAAATCCGCGCGCCTATATCCACGCCAACATCGCCGGCCATCTGGAAATTCTCGAGCTCTGCCGGGCATCACCTGATATCGAGCACCTCGTCTATGCGTCGTCGAGCTCGGTCTATGGCGGCAACACCAAGGTGCCGTTTTCGGAGAGTGACCGCGTCGACGACCCGGTGTCGATCTACGCCGCCACCAAGAAGGCCGACGAGCTGATGAGCTCGACCTATTCGCATCTGTTCGGCCTGCCGCAGACCGGCCTGCGCTTTTTCACCGTCTACGGCCCGTGGGGTCGGCCCGACATGGCGAGTTGGATCTTCACCGAGGCGATGCTTGCGGGCAAACCGATCCGCGTCTTCAACAACGGCGAGATGTGGCGCGACTTCACCTTCATCGACGACATCGTCGACGGCGTCGTCGCCGTGCTCGACAAGCCGCCGACAGACGGCGCTGGGCACGCCAATGGCGGCCCCAGGCACGCCCTCTACAATATCGGCAACAGCCAGCCGGTCCATCTCGGTCGCTTCATCGACACGCTGGAAAGCCTGCTCGGCGTCAAGGCGATACGCCACAACGAGCCCATGCAGGCCGGCGAGGTTGAAAAGACCTATGCCGACACCAGCGCGCTGGAGCGGGATTTCGGCTTCAAGCCGAAGGTGTCGGTCGAGGAAGGTTTGCGGAAATTCGTCGACTGGTATCGCCAGGAATGGCGGCCGGAGGGCAAGAGGTAGCGGGCAGAGCCTGCGCCAACCTCTTGCCCCCGGCTCGCGCCCCCGGCTGAAGATCAGTAACGTGAACGGCAGCTCGAGCGCTGGCCGAAGCCGCTCGGGCCACAGATCCAGGGTGAGCGGCCCAGGAGCGGGCCGCTGCTGCCCAGACTGTAGGAAGCCTTCAGCGCTTTCGGCTTGCCGATGCGCTGCGGCCGGACAAAGGCCGCATAGGCCCGTTCGCTCGTGCGCGTCACGCTGGTCATCCGCGTCACCGGCTTGCGGTAAAGGACCTTCTTCTTGACGGGATGGACCTTCTTGACGCTATCGATCTTTTTGCCGAACCCTTGGTCCACGGTCCGCCCGCTGATCGAGCCGGTCTTGGTCGTGTCCGTGGTCTGGCAGCCTGACACCATCGTGACCAACGCGATGGCAGCAAAAGCATAGGTATATTTTCTGCCCGTATTGGCCAGACTTTCCATAAACTTGTTCATCGCCTGTCCCCTGCCCCGGAAGTTAACTCGGTGGTGCGCGGCGGACATACTTTGTATTCGTTGTTTTCCGCGCCTCGCGAAATGGCCATTTGCCACTCGCATCGTGCCCGCATATTAGGGGAGACTTGTTAAAATTCGTGCAAACAGCATGATGAACACAGTCTTTCGCCGTTCGTTCGGATATGATGGAAAATTCAATCGGTCGGATCGAGATGCGGGCGGAGCGACCCCTCGTCATGCGACACGTCGACAGACGACGCATCGTGCCGGCCGCGAACGGCGGCCGGTGCTCAGGCTGGCAGGATCGAAGCTGCTGTTGCCGGATCTAGGCCACGCTCAGCGCAGCGTTTCCCAGCCCGGATCGAGGTAGAAATTGCGGGTTCCGATGTTGCCCTGGCCGGCGCCGGAAACCGGATAGGCCACCCTGACGATGCGCAGGCTGCCGGCGCCCTGCTGCAGCCCGTAGACACCTTCCAGGCCACGATCGTAAAAGCCCACGGCCGGCACGGTCAGGGCCAGCACGGCGAGCGACGCCTGCAAGGCAAATTTGGCGGCATTGGCGCGCAACGGGATCTTGTTCTCGATGACGTGCCTGACGACGATGACCACCACCAGAAGCCCGTAGAGGAAGGCGTTGAAGGCGGCGAACCAATAGAAGCCGGTGGCATCGAAGGGGTGGTCGACGAGCAGGACGGGCAGCGCCGCGCCGATCGCCAGCGCCACGTAGGGAACAAAGACACGGACCGGCAGAAGATGCTTGGGACCGTTGCCCTTGGGCGTGACGCGGAAATCCACGAACGACTTGGTCAGATAGTCGCGCAGCGACGACAGCGTGCCGGCCAGCACCCACGGCCAGCGCGCGAAGAACAGGAACAGCGTGCCTTCCCAACTGATCGTCTTGGCCGTGATCGGACGCGACACGCCGAACGCCTTCAGCATCATCACCAGGCCGACCAGGGCGACCGCATTCGGCACATAGTAGAACAGGAAGTCGAGATACATGACGTTGGCGAAGTTGCGCCCGGTGGACAGCGCGTACATCGGCATGACGTACATCAGCAACGCAAAGACGGCGAACAGCGGATACCAGAGCTGGCAAAACAGGAACTGGAACCTCAGCCGCGGCGACAGCTTGTGCAGGTAGCTCGGCGAGTATTCGAGCAGGATCGTCATCAGGCTGCGCGACCACTGGAATTCCTGGGTGACGAGGTCGGCGAAGGTCTGCGGCCCGTCGCCATGCGCGATGGCGTCGAGCGCGTGCACGCCGCGCCATCCGGCCGCGTTGATCAGCATCGAGGTGGAGTGATCCTCGGCCAGTTCCGGACCGAGACCGCCCGCCTGCTTCAGCGCCTTGGTCCGCACCGCATAGTGCGAGCCGATGCAGAGCGGCGCCCCGCCGCCGGTATGGCCGGACTGCAAGGGGCCGTGGAACATCCCTTCCGGAAACAGCCGGCCGCGCGCCGCCCAGCTTTTGTCGGCATTGTTGTCGCAGATGCTGGGCGCCGAGACGTAGCCGACCGCCGGATCGGCGAAGGGATAGAGGATCTCCCTGAGATAGGTCGGCGTCGGCACATGGTCGGCGTCCATCTGGGCGACGAAGTCGTAACGCTCATAGCCATAGTGGTCGTAGAAGAACGCCAGATTGCCTTCCTTGCAGCGAGTCCGGCGCGGCCATGTCTTGCGGTGGTAGTCTTGCCTGCCGCGTCGCGTCGAAATCATCACGCCGCGGGCGTCGCACCAGGCGACCGTCTCCTCGGAGGGGTCCTCGTCGGCCAGCCAGGTGTCATGCGGATAGTCCTGCGCAAGCATCGCTTCCAGCGTGCGCGCGACCACGGCGAAGGGCTCGGACGGGGCCTTGGTCACCACCATGGCGACCCGCGAACGCTTCGGGATGCTGTAGAGCTTGGATGGTTTTCTCGATGCGTACACGTTGAGGAGGAAGTACATCGGCATCAAGGTCAGCCAGCCCAGCACGAGCGTCGCAAAGGTAAATGGCCCGATGTGTTCGATATGGTCCGGCTGCAGCCACCAGATCCAGAAAAAGCCGAGGCTGAGAAACCAGAAAGCCAGGCCGAGCCGCAGGATCCGTTGCTGGACGCGAGACAGGACAGGGACCAGGAAAGGACCCTTCTGCGCCGCGACGGCACGCTCGGTCGCCGGCCGGCCAGCCGACCTCGTTTTGCCGCCGACAACGCCGGCGCGCGCAGAAACACTCATACAACTACCCGCCGCCAGTTTGGACAGCCGCTAAGCAGCGCCCGACCAATCAATCCCCGTCGACAGAATCAGCTTGCCCTAATGGAGAGTCAACAAAATTAAGTGTCCGTTAACCATGCTTCTTGAGAACTGGTTAACCTAACGCCTTGAATTGGAGAGGTTTTGGGACGCCGTCACCGACCGCCGGCCTGGATTCCCGAGCTGCGGAAATCACCTGGCCGGAATTCCGGCACGGCAATTTTCTCGTTCACAAAGCAAGGCCTGGGAGCGGTGGCGTTAACCATCCCGCAGGCAACAAGGTTAAGTAAACGTTAATGGCGCTTGACTCTCGGACGGCATAGGCTCTTATATTAGAATTGGGATAATGTATCGGAATGTTGGCGCGAATTTGTGAGTATCGCGGCGAACTTTCTCTTCGGGGGCATCCATTGTACCGGGCACCTAGAGAGTTCATTTTGATGGACGGCGCTTGCGCATGGCACACCGGTCCACAGTCGCTCTGAAATCCCACAGATCACGCCGATAGGCCCGATGGATTGGGTTTGTCGTATCGATGCTGTCGATACGATGTGGCGAAGCTTCAAGGTCCGCTGGACGTTGAAGCTAGGAGGTTGGGTATGAAATACTCCACAGCAACTGCATTTGTGTCAGCACTCATCCTTGGGGGAAGCCTTGCCTTCCCGGTGGCCGCGGGCTCACCGGAGGCCGCGGGCGCCGGGACGGACCCGATGAAGACGAGTAGTGCTGCGTCGTCTTTCGGCTCCTATGACCCCTATGGCGACTTCAGCGCCGACAAGAGCGCCAGCATCGAGGAGTTGTTCCTGCCTTGGGAGGACGTCGATCTGGCAACCCTTCCGCTGGCCGACGCCTATGCGCTGCAGCGCGGCCGTTCGCTCCTGATCACCATCGAGCCGTGGACCTGGTCGAAGGACTGGCGCATCACCCCGCCGCAACTGCGCGACGGCATATTGAGCGGCAAGTATGACGCCAACATGCATGCGATCTGCAGCCTGGTGGGACAGATGAAGAGTCCGGTGACCATTCGCTGGGCGCAGGAAATGGAAGACACGAACGGCCGCTTCACCTGGGCCAATTGGACGCCGAAGGACTGGATCGCCGCTTACCAGCGCGAAGTCGATGTCTGCCGCAAGGTCGCGCCCGCGGCAAAATACATGTGGTCGCCCAAGGGCGTGGAAGGCCTGGAGAAATACTATCCGGGCGACAACTATGTCGACGTGGTCGGCCTGTCGGTGTTCGGCCTGCAGAAGAAGGACAATGACGAGGCCGGTCGCGACCGCACCTTCGCCGAATCACTGAAGCCCGGCTACGACCGCGTCGCGGGTTTCAACAAGCCGATCGTGGTGGCGGAACTCGGCTATGTCGGCAAGCAGGACTACGTCACGAAGTGGCAGGAAGACTCCCGCAAGTCCTATGCGGAGTTCCCGGCGCTGACTTCGGTCGTCTACTTCAACCAGAAGGAAGTGTGGCCGTGGCTGGGTGGCTATGGTCTGCCCGACTGGAGGGTGACCCAGCACGTCCTGCCCTAGACCTATCATGCTGATCCATCCCGATGCGATCGGGATGGATCTCCATCTTTTTGTTTAAACGTGATCGATCCCGCACTACGGTTCGGGATGACGGTCGAGGCGTGTCGTAAATCAGCGTGTGGAGTAGTTCCGTGAAACGAATACTGGTAAATTGCCTCGGAGCGGCGCTGGCCTGCTCCGTTCCTGTTCTTGCCTTCCAGGTCCCGGCGGTAGCCAAACCGGCGACGAAAATCGCCGAAAAGGCGCAAAAGGCCGCCGTCGTTCCCGACGCGGGCGTCTACCAGATCTATCAGAACCATTCGTGGCTGTGGGGCAATCACGGCGCTGCGTTCTTTGCCGTGAAGCAGCGGCAGTTCAACGCCTGGTCGACGGAAGGCGGCAAGCCGAGCTTTGGCGATGGCATGTGGTTCCTCCCCGGCAGCGGCAAGCTCTGCTTCCGGGCGAAATGGCATGGGTCCTGGGGGGCGAAGGGCTCGATGACCTGCTTCGAGCACCGCCAGGCCGGCAAGGTGATCTACCAGCGCAGGTCTCCGAACGGCGAGTGGTACGAATTCAGAAGCGCCCGCGGCAAATCGGACGTTAAATATGGCGACCGCGTCAGCCGGAAGCTAAAACGCATCAAGGCGCGGCTGTAGCGGCGCGGGACTGCCGGCAGTGTTGGCTACCCCAGTTGCAGCAGAATGCCCCTGTTGCGGCCCAATAACCAGCGCAGGCCGCATGCCAGCACGACATTGAACAGGGCAAAGGCGCCAAGTACGGCAAGCGTACCTTGCGCGCCCGTCCATTGCATCAGCACCGCGCCCATCGACGGCGCGGCCGCCTGGGCGATCAGACTCGGCATGGCGAGGCGGCCCATCAATTTCGCGTAGCCCGACGGACCGAACAAAGCGAGCGGCAAGGTGCCGCGCGCGATCGATTCAAGGCCAATGCCGGCGCCGTAGAAGCCGAGCGCCACTGGCACGGCCGGCATGCCGGTCCACAGCGCCAAGACGCCGATGGCGACAAAACTCGCCGAGGCAAGCTTGGTCCAGATCGGATGATGGTAGCGCGCGATCATCATCTCGATGGCGCGCGCCGTCACTTGGAACGGGCCGACCAAGGCTCCGAGCCCGACGGCGACGGCAAGCGCCAGGCCGCCGGCTTGCAAAATCGACAACAGGTGAACCGAGAGCGTCGAGGAAATCACCGCTGCAAGCGTGATGGTGGTGGCGAGCAAAGCCACGACCGGGAAGGATGGATTGCCTGCCGGAGCGGCTGAGGCGTTTCGATCCATATCGGATACGGCGCTGCGTTGCGGCGCCCGACGTGGAAGCAGCGTGAGATAAAGCGGCAGAGCGATGAGGAGCTGTACCGCGGCATAGGCAAGGCAGGCGCCGCGCCAGCCGATCTCTGCCATCAGGAAGGCGGAAATCGGCCAGCAGACGGTGCTGGCGAAGCCGCCGAACAGGGTCAGCGTCGTGATGGCGGAACGCGCGCTGTGGCCATACAAGCGACCAAGCGTCGCGAAGGCCGCGTCGTAGAGCCCTGCCCCCATGCCGAGCCCGATCACCAGCCAGGCGGCGATAAAGGCGGCAAGCGAAGGTGCCGCCGCCAGGCCGATCTGGCCGGCGCCGATGCAGACGGCGCTGAAAGCGAGCACATTGCGGCCGCCATGACGCTCGATCGAGGAGCCGACACGCGGCGAGATCAAGCCGGCGACCAGAAGCCCGAGTGACAGGCCGCCAACCACCCAGGCCAGCGACCAACCGGTCTCTGCGGCCACCTTCGGCGCAATGACCGCCGGCAGGTAGTAGGAAGAGCCCCACGCCATGATCTGCGTCAGCCCGAGCGCGGTGATGATCGTGCCGCGGCTGCGCATGCCCGACGGAATGCTCATGCGGCGACGCCGCAGCCGCAGCCACTCTTGCCGGCGGCCTTCGCCTCGACATCGGCGACGCAGCACGCATCCGCCTCTTGTGGCGCCGGGCCACCGCAGCAGCCCGTTGACGCCGCATCGATTTTCGACACCTGCAGAGAACCCGGCACCACGCAGACGCCGGTCTCGGGCAGGACCAGTCGCACCGTATCGGCGGACGCGATGTCGCCCGCCAATGCGGCCGCGACCGAGCGGACCTGTTCGTAGCCGGTCAGCAGCAGGAAAGTCGGCGCCCGGCCATAGCTCTTGATGCCGACCGTGTAGAAACCTGCCTCGGGATGGCTGAGTTCGCGGTGTCCGTGCGGAGGCACGTCGCCGCAGGAATGCTCGTTGGGATCGATGAGCGGCCCCAAGGCCTTGACGCTTTCCAGCCACGGATCGAGATCGAGCCGAAGCTCCCTTGTCAGCGTGAGGTCGGGCCGTTGCCCGGTGGCGGCGATGATGCGATCGACCGGGCCGATCCGCTGCAAGCCGTCTTCTGTCTCGCCCTCGACGATCAGGCGACCGTTCTCGTCGCGAATGGCCACCGTGGCAAAACCAGTGACCAGCGTGACGCGGCCGCTTTCGGCAAGTTCGCGCGCATCAGCGCCAAGCTCGCCACGCGCCGGCAACTGGTCGGCATCGCCGCCGCCATAGATGCGCACCAGGTCGGTGCCGCGAGCCGTCCAGATGGACGCCGTCCCAGGTTCGGCATCCGCCAGCCTGGCAAGATCGAGCAGGGCATTGGCCGCCGAATGGCCGGAACCAGCGACCAGCGTGGTGCGGCCGGCGTAAACGCTGCGGTCGCGACCGAGAATATCGGGAATGCCGTAAGCGATGCGATCGGCGAATTCCATCTCGCCCTCGGCCGCGAGGCCGCCGGCACCGAGCGGGTTCGGTGACTGCCATGTGCCCGAAGCATCGATGACGGCGCGGGCACCGTCACGCCTGGTGCCCTTGGCGGTTTCGACCACCAGCATGAAGGGCCGCGTCTCGCGCCCCCTGCTCCGCACTTTGTCGGCGCCCCAGCGCGAGATGCCGACAATTCGTGCGCCGGTTTCGATCACCGGCGCCATCTGCGGGAGTTTGGCGAGCGGATCGAGATAGAGATCGACAAGCTCGTTGGCGGTGGGAAACGCCTCGGGATCGGGCATGTTCCAGCCATGCTCTTCCAGCAGTTCCCTCGCCGCCCGATCGACACAAAAGCGCCAGGGCGTAAAAATCCTGACATGGCCCCAATCGCGAAGGTTGGTGGCAACGTCGCCGCCGGCCTCGTACAGCTTCACTGGCAGGCCCTGGCGAAGCAGATGGACGGCTGCCGCCAGGCCGACAGGACCGGCACCGATGACTGCTACCGGGAGATCGCTATGCTTGTTCATTTCGCCACCTTCTATAATTCCGGGATTATCGAAATATAAGGCAAAAAATTATGCCGCGGCTTCTCCCGCGGCGGGATTTCTGGCGGCATCGGCGCAACATTCGTCGGCGAGGAAGCCGATCAGATCCCGCATGATTGGATAGTTGGCGCGGCAGATCAGCGTCGTCGCCTGCCGCTCCTGCGTAACCAGACCGGTCAGGATGAGCCGGTGCAAATGATGTGACAGCGTCGAGGCGGCGATGCCCAGACTTTCCTGCAGAGTGCCGACCGGCCTGCCCGCCTCGCCGGCCCGCACCAGGATGCGGTAGAGTTTCAACCGCGTCGGGTTGCCCAGCGCTTCCAGCTGTTTTGCTGCTTGTTCGAGTTTCATGGAAATATCCGTACGCCCAGACTCAGCCAGTCGTCAACTTAATTTCGAAAAAACTCGAAATAAGCTCTCAGACAACCCGCTTGCCGTCGGCGCCGATCACCACTTCGCCGTCTTCCTTGGTGAAGGGGCCGATATCTGGGTTTGGCAGAATGTCGAGAACGGCTTCCGACGGCCGCCCAAGCAGGGTGCCGAGCGGTGTGACGACGATCGGCCGGTTGATCAGGATCGGATGCGCCAGCATGAAATCGAGGATCTCGTCGTCGCTCCATTTGGGATTGCCGAGATCGAGTTCGGCATAGGGCGTGCCCTTCTCGCGCAGCAGCTGGCGCGGTGTCATTCCCATGGCGGCGATCAGTTCGATGAGCTTTTCACGCGACGGCGGGTTCTTCAGATATTCGATCACTTCCGGCTCCTCGCCGGACTGCCTGATGATCGCCAAGGTATTTCGCGAGGTGCCGCAATCGGGGTTGTGGTAGATGGTAATGGTCATTCTGCGGGTCTCATCTCTGGCAAGGGTTTTGGTTTGGCAAGCAGCCAGCCGGCGAGCGCCATTGCCAGCAGCGCGCCGACAAGCTCGGCGACGATGAAGGCCGGGACATCGAGCGGCCTGATGCCGGCAAAAGTGTTGGAGAAGGCGCGCGCGATGGCGACCGCCGGATTGGCGAAGGAGGTCGAAGCGGTGAACCAGTAGGCTGCGGTGATGTAGAGACCGACCAGCCACGGGATCGACTCCGGACGGGCGCGCAGGCCGGCGAGGATGGTGAAGACCAGGCCGAAACTTGCGACCAGTTCGGCGATCCACTGCCCCGCGCCGCTTCGCACCGTGGCGGACAGTTCGACCAGAGGCAGGCCGAACATGGCGTGCGCGATCAGCGTGCCTGCAATGCCGCCCGCGATCTGGGCCAGGACATAGGCCAACGCCGCCCTGGTCTCGATTTCCCGCCTCAACCCAAACACCAGCGTCACCGCCGGGTTGAAATGGGCGCCGGAGACCGGCCCGAGAATGGTGATCAGCACCACCAGAATGGCGCCGGTCGGGATGGTGTTGCCAAGCAGGGCCAGCGCCACATCGTCGGTGAGCCGGTCAGCCATGATGCCCGAACCGATGACGGCGGCGACCAGCATCGCGGTGCCGAGGGCTTCGGCGACGAGACGGCGCGGAAGATCAAAGATCATGCTCAGCCGGCCCTTGGGAGATCACGGCCGATCTCATCCAGCCGCTTCTGCAAGGCCAATTTGTCGACGGTGCTCATCGGCAGGCTGACGAAGATCGAGATACGGTTGTTGAGCATGCGGTAGGCTTCGGCGAAGGCCAGATGCCTTTCCGCATCGGTGCCCTCGACTTCGGCCGGGTCGGGCACGCCCCAATGCGCGGTCATCGGCTGGCCCGGCCAGACCGGACAGGATTCATTGGCGGCGTTATCGCAGACGGTGAAGACGAAATTCATCTCTGGCGCACCGGGTACCGCAAATTCTTGCCAGTCCTTCGAACGGGCAAAGGAGGTGTCGTGGTTGAGCGTCTTCAAGAGCTGCAGCGTGAACGGATGGACCTCGCCCTTGGGATGCGACCCGGCGGAATAGGCCTTGAACCTGCCGGCGCCGACCCGGTTGAGGATCGCTTCGGCGAGGATCGAGCGCGCCGAATTGCCGGTGCAGAGAAACAAGACGTTGTAGATCTGATCGCTCATCAATTCCTCCCTATCTTCTTGTCCGACCACGAGCCTTTCCGAAAACCGGTTCCCACTTTTCGCTTACGCGGTCCTTCGGTTCGGGATCATGGTCTAGCATTTGCAGGTCACAGCCTGGATGATGGGCCGGCAGAGCTCCGGCGCGCCGTTGCAGCAATCCTCCATCAGGTAGGCGAGCAGGTCGCGAAAGCCGGTCATGTCGGCGATATAGCGGATGGTGCGGCCCTCACGCTCGGCACTGACCAGCCCGGCATGGTCGAGCACCTTCAGATGCGCCGACATGGTGTTCTGGACGATGTCGAGCCGCGAAGCGATGTCGCCGGCCGGCAAGCCGCCTGCCCCGGCGCGCACCAGCAGCCGGAAGACTTCGAGGCGCGTGTCCTGGCCAAGCGCTGCCAATGCGCGAAGAGCTGCTTCCTTGTCCATCCATTGCATCCATAAATCCGGATTTACGGATGCCTAGCGCGACCATATGACAACTGGATGACAGACGGGCGGGGAAACCGGTACCGCAGCAACTCGTCCGTTCTTGCTAGGCCACGCAGATGCCCGGCACCGCGACCTTCTGGAACAGATGCGGGGACGCGACCGCCGAGGACGGATAGGCGGAGATCTTGGCTCTGAACTGCGGATGCGTGAAGGCGGCGCGGAAGGCGGCGGTCGATTCCCACACGGCACAGTTCAGATAGGTGGGGCTCTCGCCGATCGCACGGTGAAGCTGGGTCGAGATGAAGCCCGGCTGCTGCTTCATGAAGGCAGCATCATCCTGCCAGACCTGGAGGAAGGTCTGCTCGTCGGCCTTGTCGAGCGTGAAAAGGTTGACCAGCACGACGGCGCTGGCGTCGATCGCGACCTGACGGTCGATGGGGAAGGCAGGATCCATTGGACGCATGTTAGTCATGATAAGGCTCCATCTAATTGGTGTTATGGTGTCACTCTGTTATGATGCATACATACCAACTTGACACTATGATGTCAAACACGATATAGGATGACAAATGAGCGAACCCCTTCGAACCCCGGCCGGTGACGCCTTGAACGATCTCGTTCTCGACCTGTTCAGGCTCAACAGCCGAATGCTCGCCGCCGGAGACAGGCTGGTCGCCGGCCTTGGCCTGACCAGCGCCCGCTGGCAGGTCCTCGGCGCCATCGTCATCGCCGAGCGGCCGCAGCCGGTCGCCTGGCTGGCGCGCGACCTCGGCGCCAACCGCCAGAACGTGCAGCGGATCGTCAACGACCTGCACAAGGAAGGGCTCGTCGCATTCGCGGCCAACCCGCATCACCAGCGGGCGCAACTCGTCGTTCTGACCGACGAGGGAAGACAGGCCTTCGACGCCGCCATGCGCTTGCAGGCTCCCTGGGTGAACAGGCTCGCCGACGGGCTCGTGGTCAAGGATCTCAACACCATGCACGCCGTGATCACGGCGCTGCGCCGGAAACTCGAAGGAGACATGGATGCGGAAGAGCAGAGCTGACCGCATACGGCACGGTAGCGGTGTCCATTCACTGGCTGAGCGCCATCCTGATCCTGGCCCTGCTCGGCTCCGGCTTCCGGGCCGCCAATGCGATGGATGCAGCTGTGAAGGCCGACCTCCTTCGTTTCCACATTCCCGTGGCGATCGTGGTCTTGCTGCTGACGGCATTCCGCATTGTCTGGTGGTGGCGCTTCGACCTGCGACCGCTTCCCGTCGGGGGATCGCCAGCCTGGCAGGAACGCATCGCACGCTTTGTGCATGTCGCTTTCTACATCATCATTCTCGGCATGGCCGCCAGCGGCATCGGCATGATGGTCCTGAGTGGTGCTGCCCCGGTGATCTTCGGCCAGAGCAGCGCGACGTTGCCGAACTTCACCGACTATCCGCCGCGCGCGCCGCATGGCTTAGGCGCCTTTGTGCTTGTGGCGCTGCTGGTGTTCCATGCCGGCGCGGCCCTCTACCACCAGCTCATTCGCCGCGATCGCCTGCTCCGGCGCATGTGGTATGGCGCGCAAGCCTGATCGCCGCGAAAGTTCTCATCCTGAGGTGACGACACCGTACCGGCCTATCGACGATCAACCCGCCGATGGTCGGCCAGCACTTCGTCGATGACGGCCCAGGATTTCGCCGCCTCGCGCTGGTTGCCGTCATGGCCGGAAGCTGTGATCAGGGCCTTCCACAGGGCCCAGCCGCGGCCGCGCGCCCAGGTTTCCGCGTCGAGGGCAAGCGCATCGCGGAAGGCCTGCCGGCTCTCCCCGGAAAACTCGATCCAGGCGATCGCCAGGTCGCAAGCAGGATCGCCGACGGCCGAGCTGCCGAAATCAATGACGCCGCAGAGTTTTCCGTCCTCGACGAGCAGATTGCCTGAAGCGACGTCGCCGTGGACCCAGACCGGCGGGCGCTGCCACCCGGAGCCAAGCGCGCTTGCCCAAACCTCTTGCGCGGTATCCGTGTCGATGCGCCCAGTCAGCGCCGACAGTGCTGTACGGGTCTCGGCATCGTAGACCGCAAGCCGGCCGCCGCGATGGAAATTGTGTTGTCCCGCCGGCGGGCCGCCAGTGGCATCGATGCGGTAGAGGGCGAGGAGCAAATCGGCCAGCGAGCGGGCGAACTGGGTGGGATCGGCAATCCCGCCATTCGCGGCCGGCCTGCCGCGCAGCCAGCCATAGACCGACCAGGGCCAGGGATAGCCCTGCCCCGGCGCACCCTTGGCCAGCGGCACAGGGATCGGCAGTGGTAAATGCGGCGCGAGCCGGGGCAGCCAGCGCTGCTCCTTCTCGACCTGCGCGACATAGGACGCGGCGCTCGGCAGGCGCACCGATTTGTCGTCGCCGAGACGGAAGGTGCGGTTGTCCCAGCCGCCCGGCTCGACCGGTTCCACCGGCAGGTCCGCCCAGTTCGGGAACTGCGCCGCAATAAGGCGGCGAACGAGGGTGACGTCTATTGGTGCGGTGAGATCCATTCACCTTTCTTCCTGTTCTTCAATCCTGGAAGGTGGCGCGATGGCTCGTCCACCTCACCCCTTCACCCCACCCGCGGTGAGGCCGGAGATGATCTTGCGCTGGAAGATCAGCACGAGGACGACAAGCGGCACGGTGACGATCACCGAAGCGGCCATGATGTTGCCCCAGGGGATCTCGAACTGCGAACTCCCGGACAGCAATGCAATCGCCACCGGCACGGTCCGCTGTTCGTTGCTGGAGGTGAAGGTGAGGGCGAAGAGGAATTCGTTCCAGGCGCCGATGAAAGCGAGCAGCCCGGTGGTGACCAGCGCCGGCCACATCAGCGGCAGGAAAACGCGGGTGATGATGATCCAGGGCGTCGCACCGTCGAGGATCGCCGCCTCCTCGATCTCGAGCGGCAGGTCGCGAACGAAGGCGGTGAGCACCCAGACGGTGAACGGCAAAGTGAAGATCATGTAGGAAAAGACCAGCGCCAAGGGCGAGTTGTAGAGGCCAAGCGTGCGGATCAGTTCGAACAGGCCGGCAAGCAGCGCCACTGGCGGGAACATGGAGACGGAGAGGATGGCGAACAGGAGAAGCGAACGGCCGCGGAAGCGGATGCGCGCCAGCGCGTAGGCGGCGGTGACACCGAGGAACAGCGAGATGACGACGACAGCGCCGGAGACGACCAGCGAATTCAGGAGATTGCGCGGGAAGGTCCCGTCGGTGAGGACGGTCCGGTAATTGGCGGCGCTGATCATCTTCGGCCAATAGTCGACCTCGAACAGCGCCGTCCCCGATTTCAGGCTGGTGACGACGGCGTAGTAGAACGGGAACACCGCGACAATGACGATGACCGCGACGAGCAGGTAGAAGGCGGCGCGGCTGACGATCCGCATGATCAATGGCCACATCATCAATAGTCCCTGTCGAGCCTGACCCGGCCGAGCCACAGCACGAGCATGGTCAGCAAGGCGAGGATGAGGAAGAGCAGCGACGAGGCGGCGGAGCCGTAGGCGAATTTGTCGAACTCGAACAGGTTCTCGCGGGCAAACACCGACATCGATTTGGTGTGCGCATTGTTCGGCGTCAGCACATAGATCAGGTCGAAGATGCGCAGCGCGTCGAGGCCGCGGAAGATCACCGCCACCATCAGCGCCGGCCGGATGAGCGGCAAGGTCACCTTCCAGAACACCCGCCAGGGGCTCACGCCATCGATCCGGGCGACCTCGTAGATCTCGCGCGGCAGCATCTGCAGCGCGGCGAGGATGAGAAGCGCCATGAACGGCGTCGTCTTCCAGATATCGACGATGAGGACGGCGACCATCGCCGTATCGGCGCTGGCGGTCCAGGCGATCTTGGTGCTGATCAGGCTGAGGTTGAGCAGCACGTCGTTGATGATGCCGAACTGGTCGTTGAGCATCCACTGCCACATCTTCGCCGAGACGATCGTCGGGATCGCCCAGGGGATGAGGACCGCCGCGCGCACGAAGCCGCGGCCCGGGAATTCGGCATTGAGCACCAGTGCGACGATCATGCCGAAGACGGTCTCGCAGGTCACCGAGATCAGGGCGAAGCGCACCGTGTTCCAGACGGCGCGCCACCAGGCAGGATCGACGAGCAGGCCGTCGTAAAGCACCCGGCCGCTCGGCATGCTGAGCACCGAGAAATAATTGGCAAAGCCAATCCAACGGCCGGCCTCGAGGTCGGTCAGCGAGGTGTCGGTGAAGCTGAAATAGATGGTGCGCAGAAGCGGCCAGCCGGCGACAGCGGCGAGCACGACGAGCATCGGCGCAAGGAACAGCCACGCCGAGCGCACGCGCTGGCGCATCAGCCGCGAGCGTGCCTGCATCACCAGGCGGCGCCCTTGAGCTTCGTCAGCGTTACTTCGAGATCGGCGAGGTTGTCGGCGGCCGTGCCTTCGCCGGAGAGCGTCTTGTGCACGGCGGTCCAGAACGCGTTGGACACTTCGTTGTACCTGACCTTGGCCTCATTCGAGGGACGCGGCACGGCGTTGAGGAAGACGTCCTTCCAGCGCGGGATGACCGGCTGCTCCCTGGCGATGTCGGCATCGTCGTAGAGCGCCTGGATGGTCGGCAGATAGGACGCCTTCAGCGCGCGGTACTTCTGCATTTCAGGTGAGGCGACCCATTTGACCAGCTCGATCGCTGCATCAGGGTTCTTCGAATATTTGGAGACGGCGAGGTTCCAGCCGCCGAGCGTCGCCGCAGAGCGGGCGCCCTCGCCCGACCCGGGCGGCAGCGTGGTCACGTCGAACTTGCCCTTGATGGGCGAGCCTTCGCTCTCGCCCAGCGAATAGGCGTAGGGCCAGTTGCGCATGAAGACCGCGTTGCCGGTCTGCCAGACGCCGCGCGACTCTTCCTCCTGGTAGGCGAGAACGCCCGGAGGCGCGATGGTGCCCACCCAGCCCTTGGCCATGTCGAGGGCGGCGGCCGCCTTCGGATTGTTGATCGAGACCGTGCCGTCCGGCTCGATGATCTGCCCGCCGCCGTTCGACATCACCCATTCGAGCGCGTCGCAGGTCAGCCCCTCATACGCGTTGCCCTGGAAGACGAAACCCCAAATGTCCTTGTGGCCGGCCTCCCGTTCCTTGTCCATGACCAGCTTGGCGGTGGCGGCAAGCTCGCTCCAGCTTCCCGGCAGCTTGGCGCCATACTTATCGAGCAGGTCCTTGCGGTAGTAGAGCGCCGGCGCGTCGGTGAATATCGGCAGCGCCACCAGCTTGCCGTTGACGGTCTGCGACTGGATTATCGACGGGAAATGGGCCGCAACGACATCCTTGGTCGCAGCGGTCAGGTCGACGAGCTGGCTGGCCAGTTGCGGCGCCCAGATGACGTCGGTCTGATAGACGTCGATGTCGCTGTTGTGGGCGGCGAGCCAGAGCCTGTATTGGCCGAACTGGTCCGTGGTCGAGGTCGGCATCGGAATGATGGTGACCTTGTTGCCGCTTTTCTTCTCGTACTGGTCGAGGATCCCGCGAAGCACTTTCAGGCCGTTGCCGGTGTCGCCCGAGACGATGGAGAGGTCGACGGCCCGAGCCGGGCTGGCAGCGAGCACAGCAGCAACGGCAAACGCAAGCAGTGCGTGAAAGAACTTCATGGCGGCGGGTCTCCTCCTCTGGCGGCCGGCGGAAACGGGCAGGCCATGCCTTACCGTGCCGGCTGCTCACCACGCGCCCCGCCCTCCCCGCATTGAACTGCCCAGATGCGTGTTGGGTTCCCTACATTGGCTGGTTCATTTTCGACTTGTGGTTGCCTTACGCGGCGGCGCGCCAGGCGCCCGGCGACAGGCCCTTGATGGTCTTGAACACTCTTGTGAGATGGCTCTGGTCGGCAAAGCCGGTCGCGACGGCGATTTCGGCAAGCGGCATGTCGGTCCGCATCAGTGCTGACGCGGCGCGGATGCGGCGGTCGCGCAGATATTGTCCCGGCGTCATGGCAGCAGTGCGGTGAAAATCCCGGATGACCTGGAAGCGGCTGACGCCGGCGGCGCTGGCCAGGCGCGCAAGGTCGAAGCCGGCGGCGAGATCGGACTCGATCAGCTGGCCATAGAGCCGGAAGCGCCTGACCGCCTCGCCGCCATCGGATGCATGAACGCTGCCCTTGCCGTCGCCGAAGCGGCTGACGAGCTCGCGCAGCACCACCAGCATCGCTGCTTCCTGCTCAAGCGCCTGCCCAGCCAGACAGTGCGCGCGCACGAAGGCCCGCGCCAGGTCGGGCGCCTGCAAAATCCCCTCGGCGAACATCGGCGATCCCCGCAGTCCAAGGTCGTCGGCAATCTCGCCGACCAGGGCGGCATCGGGATAGCAGGTGCGGTAGGCCCAGCCGGAGGCGCAGCCCTTTTCGCCGTCATGCGGCTCTTCCGGATTGACGGCGATGAACGAGCCCGCCGGCGCCAGATGGTTGCGGCGGCCAATCCTCAGCTTCTCGACGCCGGCGACGACGACACCGAAGACATAGGTCGGGTGGGTGTGCAGCGCATAGGCGTGGTCGCGGTAGCGGGCTGCGAGCATTTCGAGATCGCCGAGGCCGGCATGCCGCGTCAGCCGCGCGGCTTCGCGTTCTTTCTGTTCGCTGGCATCGCTCATGGTGCCCAGCCTTCTCGAAAGCACGCGACCCGTCAATCCCGTTCAAGACCGGAAGCCAGAGAGCCGGGTATCCAGGCGACACCGGACGACGCGGAGAGCGACAATGCAGGAGAACGACAGGGTAGCGGCGATCGTGCCGGAGGCGATCGGCTGGCGGCGGCACATCCATGCCAATCCGGAACTGGGCTTCGCCGAGCACGAGACGGTGGCCTTCGTCGTGGGAAAGCTCAGAGAATTCGGCCTTGCCGTTTATACCGATGTCAGCGCCACCGCTGTCGTCGCCACACTGACCAGAGGCACAAGCCGCCGGTCGATCGCGCTGCGCGCCGAGCTCGACGCCTTGCCGATCAAGGAAGCCGCCGGTGTCGATTATGCCTCGCGCAAGGAAGGCGTCATGCATGCCTGCGGCCATGACGGCCATATGGCGATGCTGCTCGGCGCCGCAAAGCTGCTTGCCGAGAGCGGCAGTTTCGACGGCACGGTGGTGTTCGTGTTCCAGCCGGCCGAGGAGGTGCTGGGCGGCGGCAAGAAGATGATCGAGGACGGGCTGCTCCGCCGCTTTCCGGTCGAACAGGTGTTTGCGGTCCACAACTGGCCGGGCTTTCCGGAAGGCCATGTCGGCGTGCGGGCCGGACCGCAGATGGCGGCGGTCGACAATTTCGAGATCGCCTTTCGCGGCAGCGGCTGCCACGCGGCGATGCCGCATCTGGGCGACGACCCGGTGCTGGCCGCGGCGAGCTTCGTCACGGCCATTCAGCGCCTGGTCAGCCGCAGTGTCGATCCGCTGTCGCCGGCCGTGCTGTCGGTGACGCAAATCCATGGCGGCCGCTTCAACAATTTCGTGCCAGGCGAGGTGAAGGTCGAGGGTACCTGCCGCTTCTACGACCAGGCTCTCTCCGATCATTGCGCCGC
The DNA here is from genome assembly GCF_964252735.1 of Mesorhizobium sp. LjNodule214. Classification (NCBI taxonomy): domain Bacteria; kingdom Pseudomonadati; phylum Pseudomonadota; class Alphaproteobacteria; order Hyphomicrobiales; family Phyllobacteriaceae; genus Mesorhizobium; species Mesorhizobium sp. LjNodule214. Next base: position 35,690 of record NZ_CAXUPE020000007.1, on the reverse strand, counting down.
CGAGATCGAGCGCGTGGCCGAGGCCTGCGCGGCAATGCACCGGGCGAGCGCCGCGCTCACCTACAAGCGCGGCTATCCGCCGGTGGTGAATTCCCCTGGTGGCGCGGCGCTTGCGGCGCAAGCCGGCGCCGACACAGTCGGCGCGGATCGTGTCGTTACCGAGTTCCAGCCGAGCATGGGCTGTGAGGATTTTGCCTACTTGCTGCAAGGCGTTGGCGACGGCGCCTATGCCTGGATCGGCGCCGGCGATGTCGGCCCGGCCGAAGGATTGCATGGCGACCGCTTCGTCTTCAACGACGCCATCATCCCGATCGGCATCCGCTTCTTCCTCAACGTCGTCGAGCGCGCCCTGCCCCCTGGCGGATGACAATTTCGCAGGGTGGCTTGAACCGGCAAGCCCCGTTGCCAAGCGCCCGGATTTCGAGCAAGCCTCGCGGCCACCGTAACGATTGCGAACAGCCTGCCGATGCCGGTGCCCGATAACACCATACTCGTCACCGGGGCTCGCGCGCCGGTGGCGCTGCATCTGGCGCGGCTGCTGCACGGCGCCGGACGCCGCGTGATCCTCGCCGACACACCGGCCCACCCGATCGCCGCTGCCAGCACCGCCTGCGCGCGCTACCGCTGCCTGCCGCCGCCGCGCTTCGAGCCAGCGGCCTATGCCGAGGCGGTCGAGGCGCTGGTGCGGGCCGAAGGCGTCGAGCTGGTCATCCCGACCTGCGAGGAGGTGTTTTACCTCGCCCTAACCTGGCGCGAGCGTGCCATCCCTGCCCGCCTGTTCGCGCCAGGTATCGACCGGCTTGCCCAGGTGCATGACAAGCACGCCTTCATCCGCCTGGCCGAGAGCCTCGGCCTGGCCGTGCCGGAAACGACGCTGCTGCAATCGACCGCCGATCTGGAGGCGGTGCGCGGCCGCTCGCGCGAACTGGTGTTCAAGCCGGTCTGGTCGCGCTTCGCCAGCCAGGTGCTGCTTTGCCCCTCGCCCGGCGCGCTCGCGGCCGTCGGCCCGTCGCCCTCGGCGCCCTGGGTGGCGCAGCGTTTCGTGCCCGGCGACGAGATCAGCACCTATGCGGTGGCCCGTGACGGCGCCCTCAAGGCGTTCTCGCTCTACCGCTCGCTCTATCGCGCCGGCAAAGGCGCCGGCATCTATTTCGAGCCGGTCGAGGACCAAGCCGCGCGGCATCTGGTCGAGCGCATCGTCTCGGCTACCGGCTGGAGCGGGCAGATCTCCTTCGACCTGATGCGCGAGGCGGATGGCCGCGTGCTGCCGCTGGAGTGCAATCCGCGCGCCGTCAGCGGCCTGCATTTCTTCTGCGATCCGACGCGCTTCGCCGACGCCGTGCTCGGCGACGGCGCGGAAGTGAAGCCCGATGTCGCCGCGCCGCAGACAGTGCGGCTTGCCATGTGGATCTACGGCCTGCCGGCGGCGCTGCGGTCCGGTGGGCTTCTTGGCTTCCGCCAGGCGATGCGCGAGGCCGACGACCTGCTCGACTGGCCTGACGATCCCGCGCCGAAGAAGGCGCAGTGGCGGGCGCTGGCCGAGATCGCAGGCACGGCATGGCGCGAGCGCATCAGCCTGCAGGCCGCCTCGACCCGCGATATGGAATGGAACGGGCCGGATCAACCAAGCTGATCAAAGGGCTGCCATGAAGTCCTTCATGCCTTGATTGAATCGGGATTGGCGGGCTTCGCAGATAGTTGCAGCCCCAGCGCCTTGGTGACGCCTAGCAGCGTGCTGAGACGCGGATCACCCTTTTCGCTCAGCGCCTTGTAAAGCGCCTCCCGGGTAACGCCTGCTTCCTTGGCTACGGCCGTCATGCCGATAGAGCGGGCTACATCGCCGAGGGCGTGAGTGATGAGCGCAGGGTCACCATCCTCAAAAGCGGCCTCGATATAGGCCACACGATCTTCGGGCGTCTTCAGATGATCGAGAATATCGAAGCGGGTGGTTTCGAGTGGCATCGTCATATCTCCTTTGCCATCTGTTTCGCTTTGGTGATGTCGCGCTTCTGGGTGGACTTGTCGCCGCCGCAGAGAAGGATAATCACGGCGCTTCCGATCTTTACGAAGTAGAGCCGGTAGCCGGGGCCGTGATCGATGCGAAGTTCGCCGATGCCGTCGAAATACTTGGCGTCCCTGCGTTGCCGATCTCGACCCGACGGATGCGCGCAACAATGCGCATGCGTGCCGCCGTGTCACGAAGGCTGTCGAGCCATTTCCTGAACTCGTCGGCCTGCCGGACTTCGATCACCTGTGAACTATAATTCACAGTCGCGATCAAATCAAGAGTTGTGAACTTCAGATTACAGCTAAAGCTCGATCTGATGGACGCGCGGCTTGGCCGCGGATGCCGGTATCTCGCCGTCCATGATGGCGGCGATGTCGCGGCGCAGGAAATCCAGCGGGCCGATAACCGGGCGCGCCGGCGGCTCGAAGCGGGCATTGTCGCTCGCCGATTTCAGCACGCGGCGATCCTGCTCGAGGGCGATGTTGAACAGCGGCTTGAAGGCCAGCGCCTTGACCTCGCCCAGCCATCCTTGGCGCGGGCCGATCAGCCAGCCGACACCCTCGACGGTGCGCTCGTCGGCCTGGCGCAAATGGAAGGTCGTCGCCAGCGCCAGCCCGCCCTTGCCCCAATATTCCAGTTCGGCGATGCCGGGGTGGCGGAAGCGGCCGATTGTTTTCGTCCGCTCGCCCTCCAGCAGCCGGCTGATCAGCCCCTGCTGACGCTCCTCGCCGGTGTAGCAGGCCTCGACCCAGCCCTCGCCGCCAGTGATCTCGACCCGGACCAGATGACGCTTCGAACTCAGGCCGCGCAGCAGGCCCTTGTGGGTGAAGTGGGTGTGGGTGGCGTCGAGGATGTTCTCGGCCGCGTCGATGACGGTCGATTGCGTCGAGGAGCGCACCCGCCGCACGACGATGTCCCTGCCCTGCATGCAGTGGAGATAGGGTTCGCTTTCCGGCGTGCCCGACGACACGAAGACGACGCCGTCGCGTTCGATGGCGCTAAAGCTGCGCACCCGGTAGTGCGGCATCTCGCCGATATGGCCGGGAATGGCGGTGCAGCGTCCCTCACCATTGTAGCGCCAGCCGTGATAGGGGCATTCGATCTCGCCGCCGACCACCTTGCCAGTCGACAGTTCGACCAGCCGGTGCGGGCAGCGGTCGAAAAGCGCTGCAATGCCCTGCGCCGAGCGGAACAGCACCAGCGGCGCGCCGTCGAACAGGATGCGCCTCGGCTTGCTCCTGATGTCGGCCGACAGCGCCACCGCCTGCCAATGGTCCTTGCGCTTCTGGTTCGGGCGCTCGCTCACAGTTCGAACCTCCTGAGCAGCGGAATGCCGACACGCCCCAGCACGGTTTCCATGATGCGGATCGCCACGCGACGGCGGCGCGGCAGATGGCCGGCATAGACGGCGTTGTATTCGATCGCCGGTACGGCGCCGCGACGGCGTTTGAAGTCGGCGGCACCGGCGCTCATGTTGAAGAACAGGCCGCGCGCCGTAGCATGGTCCTGCGCCATCGCCATCACCATGCGGTAGAGGCCTTCCTCGATCGGCAGGCCGGTGTCGTAGCCGACGATCGGCTGGGTCAGCGTGCGGCCGTTCTCGAACAGGCCGGTGACGGCGACGAGCTCGCCGCCAGGCCGGCGCAGGCCTGCCAGGCTGAGGATGCGGCGGCGATGCATCTGCGCGATATAGCGGGCGGTGTAATGCGGATTGAGCGGCGTGTATTTGTCGAGATAGAGCATGCGGTAGAGCTCTTCGCTGCGCGCATAGTCGGCCTCGCCGAACTCGGCGTCGCCGACGATCTCGAAGGATGTCGTGCGCAGCCTTTTGCGGTCGCGCTTCATGTCGTTGGTCATGGCCGGTGCCGCACTGCGATCGGCGAAGATGTAGATCTGGCGCGCCGCCAGCATGCGAAAACCTTCGGCCTTCAGCGCCGCGATGGTCGCGGGGTCGGCGATCTCGTTCAGCGAGCGGATGACGATGGCGCGGTCGGGAAACCGCGCAGCAAGGTTGGCGCGTAGTGCTACGACCGCGGCGCGGTCGAGCATGGGCACCGGATTGGTCGAATAGAGCCAGTTGTTGACCTGCGCCTGATGGTCGAGGCCGCTCATCCTGACCAGCGGCGCGCAGGCGCCGATCAGCGCCCGAAGCGCCCGCCGTAGCAAAGGATGCGCGACGAAGTTTCGCGTCTCGTCGACGGCGTAGTCGATATAGGCGCTGGACGGGCAACAGATGTAGCAGGTCGGCGCCTCGCTCGCGTCGTTCAGCGTCAGCGGGAAGGTGCGGCCGGCGACCTCCAGCGTCTCGACCGACACCGTCAGATTGGCAACGAGATCATGCACCGGAATGTCGTTGAAAAGATCGACGAATGCCCGGACCTTGGCAGGGCTGTTCTCGACCCGGTCCGCCTGCTGCAGCGGTCTTTCCAAAAGGGTGGACGGCTTACTCACGGCGCCACCCGGCATTCGACGCGCCGCAGCTTGCGGGCGGTCTCCAGCGGCAGCGGCACGCGGAGGAGAGCGACCGCCGCGGCAGACTTTCGCGCCGTAAGCAGCGCGCGCACCGCGTGATGCGCGGCAGCGGCGGCTTCGTCATCGAGATCAGGCGCGAGCCTGAGTTCGATCGCATCGGGCGCGGTCTGGATCAGGCGGAAATCATCGATGCGGCGGTCGGCCTTCAGCACGGCGTTGCGCAGGATGTCGGGCGTCAGCAGGATCGGCCCATCCACCGAAGCGAGCCGGAAGACGTCGTCCATGCGGCCGACGATCTCGTCCACGGTGCGCAGCGGCGAGCCGCAGCGGCATGGCGCCTCGGAGAGCCGCAACAGGTCGTTCATCCTGTATCGCGCCATGATCTGGGTCTGGCGGCGGAAGGTGGTGACCAGAGGCGTGACCAGACCGTCGCCGGCCGGCTCGAACTCGAAGAAGACCGAGTCTTCCGCAAGATGCAGCCCGCCTTGCCGGCAGGTCACCGCGAACAGCCCTTCCGTTGCCATGTAGATCTGGTCGATCGGCAACCGGAAGAAGGCTTCGATAACAGGACGGTCGACCGGATCCAGCGTCTCGGCAGCGGAGAAGATGCGTTGTGGCGAGGGCCGGAATCCGGTGGCCGCAAAATACCGGAGCATCTTGGGCGGCGCGATGATCACCGTCGGCGCGAAATCCTCGAGTGCTGCGCGCCAATGTTCGGGCCCGAGCGTCAGGTCGAAGAAGCGCAACTCGATACGCCGGGATCTGCGCGCGCTGTCATAGAGGCCGGTGTTCTGCGGCAGGATGACGGCGACGCGCATGCCGCGCCAGAGCAGGTCGGGCGCTGCCTTGGCGAGGATCGTGCCCAGCCAGCGGTATTTCTCCGCCTCCGAAATGACGAACAGGCCGCGATTGCCTGATGTTCCAGTGCTGGCACCGACCGTCAGGTCGCCAAGGCGGCCATCGGCGGAAGCGGCGGCCCAGGCATCACGGGTCGACACGCCGCCGATGTTGAAGCGCTCGAAATTCGCCATAAGCAGCGCCTTGTCGGTCACCGCAAGATCGCCGAGGTGATGCGGTGCCTTGCCATAGAAGGGCGCCAGCGGCAGGTCGCGGTCGAGCCAGCGGCGCAAGGTGCGCGCCTGCCAGCGCTCGAAGGCCGGGCGGCTCTTGCGCGACACCCATTGGGTGACGGCAAACGACCAGAGCGCTTCGGCGAGTCCGTTCATCCGCCCTCGCCGCCCAGGTCATATTGCGTCGGCGCCGGATCATGGCAGAACATGACCTCGCCACCGGCCGCCGCAAAGCGGCGCAGCATGGCGCTGGTCGGCTCGATGGCGGCAAAATCCTCGGCCAGCAGGCTTGCCGGAAAACCCGGCGTGCGTTCCTCCTTCAATGCGCTGAGCAACCACTGCACATCGACGGCGTAGAGCAGCGGACGCTCCATATTGGGGAAAAGCAGGCCGAACTGGCCGTCGGCATGGCCGGGAAGGTCGACCGCCACAACGCTGCCGTCGCCGAACAGATCGACACCGCCGGGCACGCCGTCATGGGGTGCTACCTGCTGCTTTGACGACAGTCCGTCGAGCCGGCTTTCGAAATCCGCCGGAAACAGTTCGGGGAATACGCCATGGCGCAAATTCTGACCAGCTGTCCGTGCCTTCAGCCGCGCCCAGGCGGCGTCGCTGGCGATGAAGCGAGCGTTGGGGAACAGCGACAGGCCGGAAATGTGATCGGCATGAAAATGGGTGACGATGACGGCGCTGATGTCGCCGGGCGCAAGGCCGAAGCGCGCCAGCACCGGCTGCACCTGTTCGGCCGCATTGAGCTCGGGCTTCAACAGCGCGCCGTAAAGGCGCAGCATCGTGCCGCGTCCCGGCCCGGTGACCGCCGCGGGCGTGTAGCCGGTGTCGACCAGCATCGGCCCGGCGACAGGATGCAGGATCAGCCCGTAGCGCACGCGCAGCCGCACGCTCTTCCAGCTGCCGCCGCGCAGGATCAGCCGTTCGGCCGCACTCACCCAGGCGCTGTTGGCAAAGACGATCCTCACGCCAGGCCTCCGCCAATGAATGTGCGGTCGAGCCCTGCCTCGAAGGACGTTTTTGGCGCCCAGCCGAGCACGCGTTTCGCCTTCGAGAGGTCCAGGCTCTGGGCATAGGCGAACAGGCCGAGGCCATAGCGCGTCACCGCCGGTTCGGGACGGCCGGGAAGCCTCAACGCGACCGCCTCCATCGCACCCGCCGCCAGCATCGCCGGCCACAGCGGCATCTTGCGCCAGCGCGCCGCAAAACCGGCCCGCGCGCAGGCCGCGTCGGCGATGCGGCGCACCGGCAGCACCTCGCCGCCGGAGACGTTGAAGATTTGGCCTTCGGCCTCGCCCGGCGCCGACAAGGCCGCGAGCACCGCGTCGACGACATCGTCGACATGGGTGAGATCGATGCGCGCCCGGCCGTCGCGGAACAGCGGCAGCGGGCGGCGTTTTGCGGCCTTGAGCAGGCGCGGCAGCAAAGCGCGGTCGCCGGCGCCGTAGATGCCGCGCGGTCTCAGCACCACCGGGTGGATCGCGGGCGCTGCCAGCACCAACCTCTCTGCCTCGCGCTTGGTGCGGGCATAGTGGTTGACCGGGTCGGGCAAGGCCGCATCTTCGGCGAGATCAAGCTGGTCGCGAAAGGCGAAGCACACCGAAGGGCTCGAGATGTGGACGAAGCGGCCGATGCCTTGCCGCGCCGCGAAATCGAGGAGGTTGCGGGTCGCCGTCACATTGGCCGCCTCGAAATCCGCGAGCCGGCCGAACGGCGCCGAGAGTGCCGCGCAATGAACGATCCGGTCGACCTTGCCGAGCCTTGGATCGAGTTTCGTGTCGAACGGCGCCGACAGATCATGGCGGCTGATTTGATGACCCTCTGCCTCCAGCATGGCACAACGCGCCGCGTCGCGGCCGAGGCCAAGCGCCGGGATGCCGGATGCCGCCAGCCGCGCCATGACATGAGCACCGAGGAAGCCGCTGGCGCCGCTGACGAGCACATGTCCCATGCTCATGCTTCCAGCGCCATGCCGCCGAAGGACACGCCTGCCGACGTGCCCAGGAACAGCAGCTTCGCGCCTGCTTCGACCCGGCCTTGCCGTCGCGCGACATCGAGCGCGAAGGGAATGGAGGCGGCGATCTGGTTGCCGTAGTGCGCCGAGATGTCGACGAGCTTTTCCGGTGCAAAGCCGGTCTGGCGCGCCATGTGGGCGAGCGCGAACGGGCTTGCCTGATGCGGCACGACGAGGTCGACATCCTCATGCCGCCAGCCGGCGCGCTCAAGCAATTCGGTGACGAAGCCGTTGAAATGGCGTGAAGTGACGCGGAACAATTCCTTGCCGTCCATGTGGAACAGGCTGTGGCGGGCAAACTCTTCCGGCTGGCGGCGAAAATCGAAACGGGTGCCACCGGAGCCGATGCCGCAGGCCTCCCAGGCCGAGGGGTAGGTGCGCATCAGGTTTGCCGCCACCCTGCCCTCGCCGGGCTCCGCCCGCCTCAGTACCGCGGCCGCGGCGCCATCGCCGAAGAGCGCGGCGACCTCCGGCTGCTCTTGCCAGGGTAAGGCTCGTGAGGCGACCTCGGAAGAAAACACCAGCGCCGTCCTACATTGCCCGGCCTCGATCAGGCGGGCAGCGGTCTCGAAAGCGGTGAGAAAACCGAGGCAGGTGCTGTTGACGTCGAAGGCGGCGGCAGAGCCATCCGCCAGGCCGAGGCGCTGCATGACCAAAGGCGCCGTCGACGGCAGCGGCTGGTAAGGCACGCCGCAGCCGCCGATGATGAGATCGACGGTGCTGGCTTCGATCTCGGCATCAGCGAGCGCCAGACGAGATGCCGCGCAAGCGAGATCGACCTGCGATTCAGCCTCGCAGACATAGCGCTCGATGACGCCCGTGGCGGCTTCGAGCGTGCCGGGGCCGAGGCCAAGCTTTTCCTCGAGCGTACGTGACGTCACGCAGTTAGCCGGCACCGCCCCGCCGGTCCCGATGATCCTGACCCGCATTCTCAACCCGCCGAATGAGTTCGCGTCTATCTAACCCATAATCCGGATTGCATGTGATGGTAATGATGCGTTTCGAAATGCCGCTTGGCTCCGGCGCATAACGCTCCGTCGACCGAGGTGCCGGATCAGGCCGCCACCTCAACCGGCATTCCGGCGGCCCTCCACTCGGGCATGCCATCCGCGAGCCGGCGCGCGGCATAGCCGTGACTGCGAAGTGCCGCCACCGCCTCGAAGGACATCACACACCATGGACCGCGGCAGTAGGCGACGATTTCCCTGTCCTTGCCGAGTTCGGCAAGCCGGGCCGGAAGATCGCCAAGCGGAACGTTGATCGCGCCTGGCACATGGCCGAGCGCAAACTCGTCCGGCGGGCGGACATCGATCACGGTCACCAGCCCGTCGCGCATGCGCATGGCCAGTTCCTGGCGCGTGACCGGCTCCATGTCGTCGCGGGCTTCGAAATAGCCGCGCACGATGCGGTCGACTTCCGCCAGATGGCGCTCGGCGACCGTGCGCACCGAGGCGAATGCCGCCAGCCCGCTGTCGTCCACGAGACGGTAGTTGACGAACTTGCCGTCGCGCTCGGCCGACAACAGCCCGGCGCGGCGCAGGGTCTGGAGATGCTGGGAAACATTGGCGATCGGCAGGCCGAGCTTCATTGCCAGCGCTTCGACGCTGCGCGGGCCCTGCGCCAGGTGCTCGATCAGCTCGAGCCGCTGCGGATGGCCGAGCGCCTTGGCGACGATCGCGAACTGCTCATAGAGCTTCTGTTTCGGATTGCGGATTGACATCGACTTCCAGGTCACGATAAATCATTCAATGGAATTATTGAATGACAGTCTCCCGTCGAGCTGTCAAGCTTTCGCCCCTTCACGGGCGCGGCGGAGCGTGGCGATGATCCTGAGACAATTCCTTCATTCGCAGCCGGTCGGCGCGTCCTACCTGTTTGGCTGCGGCGGCAAGGCGGCCGCGGCGGTCGTCGATCCGATCGGCGACATCGCCCCCTATCTCGAGGCGGCGCAGGCGACCGGAATGCGCATCCTCTACGTCATCGACACCCACATCCACGCCGACCATATTTCGGCGGGCCGCGCACTCGCCGCGGCCTCCGGCGCTGACTACGTGCTGTTCGAGGGCGCGCAAGCCGCCTTTCCGTTCCGGGCGGTCAAGGATGGCGATGTCCTCGAACTCGGCAACGTGACCGCAACGGTCATGCACACGCCCGGCCATACGCCGGAGCACATAACGCTGCTGGTGACCGACCGCACCCGGGCGCCGGAACCGTGGTTCGCGCTGACCGGCCACACGCTGATGGTGGGCGACGTCGGCCGCACCGAACTCGCCTCCAGCGCCGAGGATGGCGCCAGGGCCCTGTTTGCCAGCGTCGGGCGGCTGAAACAACTGCCCGATCATATCGAGGTGCTGCCCGGGGCCTTTTCGGGCTCGGTCTGCGGACGGTCGCTGAGCGGCAAGCCGACGTCGACGATCGGCTTCGAAAAGCGCTTCAACAAGGCATTCCGCATCGACGACGAGGCCGCGTTCGTCCAGGCCATGACCGCCGACATTCCACCGCCGCCGCCCGACGCTGCCAGCAACCGCGCCTCGAACGCTGGCGCTGCGCGGTGACGGCGGTCGTGGCCGCATCCTCCATCGCACTGGGTCTCAAGGCAAACTGGCGGCAATTCGCCCTGCTGGTGCTGATCAACGCCTTCGTTGGCGGCATGGTCGGCATCGAACGAACCGTGGTGCCGCTGATCGGCTCCAAGGAGTTCGGCATCACCTCGACGACGCTGGTGGTTTCCTTCATCGTCAGCTTCGGCGTGGTGAAGGCCTTCGCCAACCTGGTCTCCGGCCAGCTTGCCGACAGCTGGGGCCGCAAGCGCGTGCTTGTGCTCGGCTGGATGTTCGGCCTTCCCGTGCCGTTCATGATCCTGTGGGCTCCGAGCTGGAGCTGGATCATTGCCGCCAACGCCCTGCTCGGCGTCAGCCAGGGGCTGGCCTGGTCGATGACGGTGTTGATGAAGGTCGACCTCGTCGGGCCGAAGGGGCGCGGACTGGCCGTCGGCCTGAATGAGTTCGCCGGCTATTTCGCCGTCGGCATCACCGCTTTCCTGACCGGCTATCTGGCCGGGCAATATGGCCTTCGCCCGGTCCCTATCTATCTCGGGATCGGCTACGCGATCGTCGGAACCGCGCTGTCGATCCTCCTGGTGCGGGACACGCGCGGACATGTCCAGCTGGAGGCGGCAAACGCCGCGAAGGCGGCCTCTCCCCTCACCTTTCGCGAGATCTTCGCCTTGACCTCGTTCCGCGATCCGAACCTGTTCGCGGCCTCGCAGGCGGGGCTGGTCAACAATCTCAACGACGGCATGAGCTGGGGCATCTTCCCGCTGTTTTTCGCCGCGAACGGCCTCGGCGTGGAGCGGATCGGAATTCTGAAAGCCGTCTATCCGGGCGCCTGGGGAGTGCTTCAGGTCGCCACCGGACCGCTCAGCGACAAATGGGGCCGCAAGGGCCTGATCGTGGCGGGCATGTGGGTTCAGGCGGCAGCCTTGCTGCTGACCGCTCTCACCCGCGACTTCCGCTGGTGGCTGACGGCAAGCCTGCTGCTTGGGCTCGGCACCGCGATGGTCTATCCGAGCCTGATCGCGGCCGTGTCCGACGCATCCCACCCCTCGTGGCGGGCGCGCTCGCTCAGCGTCTATCGCTTCTGGCGCGACCTCGGCTACGCGATCGGCGCGCTTTCGGCAGGCCTTGTCGCCGACTTCTTCGGCTTCGCCTGGGCGATCGGATCGGTCGCGGCGCTGACATTTGTCTCAGGCGTCGTCGTTGCCCTGATGATGCAAGCGCCGGACAAAGCGCCAAACCGGTAGAGCGTGGTCCGACAGGCCGGTTCGCTGCCTGCCTTCGCGTCCGCCGCTAGAGCGGTTCATCGTTTCACGGAAACGCAGAACCGCTCTATCTGTTTGTTTTGACGCAATTCCGGACGGAAAACCGTTTCACACTTTTCCTGGAATTGCTCTAAGCCTTGCGCTCCCAGCGCCGGTCCGATGTCTGCTGCCAGTAGGTCACCGTGTGGCCGGCATCCTTCATCGTCTTCCAGTGGCTACGCGCAGCCTCGAGTTGGGCCGTGTCATGGCCGTCGAACAGGAAGACGGCGCGCTCGTAGCCGCCGAGATCCGCAGGTGCGGCGCCATCGACCAGGAAGCGTATCTGCGCCTGGTTCCGATTCTCCTGCCCGGTGGTGAGCAGGATCGGCTGCTCGGCCGGATAGGCCTCGCGGTCGGTCGCATGCGCCAGGAAGGAATCGTCGCGAAAGATCCACAGATGCTGGTCGAGCGCATCGCGCCGCTCCTCGGTGCCGGTCTGCACCACGGCGCGCCAGCCGCGGTCGACGCTGCGCTCGAGCAGCCCCGGCAGCGCCTCCTCCAGCGTCGATTCGGTCAGGTGGTAGAACAGGACTTCGGCCATGGCTTTGCCTCGAAAGGCTTCATCCCTCGTAGTGGTCGCGCACCAGCCGGTCGAGCAGCCGGACGCCGAAGCCGGAGCCCCAGGACTGGTTGATCTCGCTCGGCGGCGAGCCCATCGCGGTGCCGGCGATATCGAGATGCGCCCAAGGCGTTTCCTTGACGAAGCGCTGCAGGAACTGCGCGGCGATGATGGCGCCGCCGTAGCGGCCGCCGATGTTCTTCATGTCGGCGTTCTTGGAATCGATCAGCTTGTCGTATTCGGACCCCAGCGGCATGCGCCACAGCCGCTCCTGCGTCGCCTGCCCGGCATTGGCCAGCCTCTCGGCCAGTTCGTCATTGTTGGAGAACAGGCCGGCATAGTGCTGGCCGAGCGCCACCATGATGGCGCCGGTCAGCGTCGCCAGATTGACCATGAAGGCCGGCTTGAAGCGGTCGTTGCAGTACCAGAGCGCATCCGCCAGCACGAGGCGGCCTTCGGCGTCGGTGTTCAGCACCTCGATGGTCTGGCCCGACATCGAGGTGACGATGTCGCCTGGGCGCTGGGCGTGGCCGTCGACCGCGTTCTCGACCAGGCCGATAACGCCGACGACATTGGCCTTGGCCTTGCGCGCGGCCAGCGCATGCATCAGTCCGGTGACGGCGGCAGCACCGCCCATGTCGCCCTTCATGTCCTCCATGCCGGAAGCCGGCTTCATCGAATTGCCGCCGGTGTCGAAGGTGACGCCCTTGCCGACAAAGGCGACGGGGGTGGCCTTGGCCTTGCCGCCGTTCCACTGCAAGACGGCCATGCGGGCGCCGCGCGGCGAGCCTTGAGCGACGCCGAGCAGCGAGCCCATGCCGAGCTTCTTCATTTCCTTCTCGGTCAGGATCTCCACGGTGACGCCGAGCGCCTCGAGTTCCTTGGCGCGGGCGGCGAATTCCACCGGGCCCAAAGCATTGGCCGGCTCGTTGACCAGGTCACGCGCCAGAAGCACGCCGTCGATCACCGCCACCTCGTCGGCGAAGGCCTTTTTCGCCGCGGAAGGATCGGCGCAGTGGATGGTCACCTTGGCCGGCTTCTTGGGCCGGCCGTTGTCCTTGTCCTTCTTCGTCTTGTACTTGTCGAAGGCATAGCTGCGCAAAAGGATGCCGGCCGCCACGCTCGCCGCTTGCCTGCCGCCGGCCTGGGCGCCCGGAACGTCGAGCACGACGGCGACCTCGGCTGCCTTGCGCAGCGACGCGGCGATCGTGCCGCCGAGTCTCAGCCATGCATGATCATCGAGGCTGGAGGCCTTGCCGGCGCCGACCGCCACCAGACGGTCGAGTGCTGTTCCTTCCGGTGCGAACACCTCGACGACGCTGCCGAACTTGCCGGAGAAGTCCGCCGCCGGCAACGCCCGCGCAAGCGTGCCGGCCGGGTCGCAGGCCTTGGCGGCATCGCTGACGCTGCCATCGTCCGCCGCCAGCACGAAGACGCTGCCCTTCCTCGACGTTGCGGTCTGGGGCGCGGCGAATTTGGCGAAGGCGATCGTAGGTGTCGAATTCATCAGGTGCTGCTTTCAGGGATGCTGGGGGCCGGACACCGGCTTTCAAGAGTGCGCGACATTTGGTCGTTTTACGGCATTTGGCAAGACTTTGGCCGAAATCGCAGCCTATATGCGCGCCTCGACCATTATCGGATTCGTCGCGGCATGACCCCGCTCCCTTGTCGCAACCTATTGTTAACCATCAATGTTTTGCATTTTTTATCCATTGGCGCCGACACTCCGCCCGCCGGGGCGAGTGATGTGGGACGAAAAACCGGATCGAGCCGCCAATGGAGCCAGTTGTGCAGGCGTCGCCGGATGACTACCTTGTCCGCGGGCATGATGCCGTTCGGCAAAATCGAGAAAAGCCTTCATGAAGGTCGTTGAACGCTACATCATGCGTCGGACATCGGCGGTCTTCCTGGCTGCGCTGACCTGGACGCTGGCGATCGTGTGGACGACGCAGGTGCTGGCCAAGATCGACCTCGTCACCGACAGCGGCCAGTCGGCGCTGACCTTCTTCGAGGTCGCCGCGCTGATCATCCCGTCGATCATCCCGATCGTCGTGCCGTTCGCGCTGGTGGTGGCGGTCGCCCAGACGCTCAGCGTCATGAACACCGATTCGGAACTGGCGGTGATCAATGCCGCCGGTGCCTCGCGCTGGACCATCGCGCGGCCGATCCTGCTGCTGGCGCTGGCGGCAAGCGTCTTTTCCTTCGTCGTCGACAACGGCGTCGACCCCTATGCCAGGCAGAAGAACCGGCAGCTGGTGGCGGCTTCGCGCGCCGACCTGGTGTCGCTGATCATCCAGGAAGGCACGTTCCGCAAGATCGACGACGGCCTGTTCCTGCAGGTCGGCGAACGGCTGCCCGACAACAGGCTGGGCGGCATCTTCGTCGCCGATTCGCGCGAGGAAGGCGCCAACCTGATCTATTACGCCAAGAGCGGCAGCATTGTCGAAAAGGGCGACGAGAAGGTGCTGATGATGAATGACGGCGTCATCCATCGCAAGACGCTGACCGGCGACCTCTCGGTCATCCGCTTCACCTCCTACGCGTTCGACCTCTCGGCCTTCATGTCGGCCGCCAACGAAATCACGCTTCTGCCGAAGGACCGAACGACCCAGTACCTGCTCAACCCGAGCCCGAACGACAAGATGTTCCAGCGCAATCCGGGCGGCTACTCGGCCGAACTCGAGCAGCGCTTTTCCGAATGGTCCTACTCGCTGGTGTTCGCGCTGATCGCGCTGGCGGTGGCGGGCGACGCGCGTTCGCATCGCGAGGCGCGCATCCACCCGCTGATCACCGCAATCGTCATTGCGCTGTTCGTGCGCTGGCTTGGTTTCTTCGCCGCCGGCAAGGCCGACAAGGTTCCGCAATACGCCTATATGGTCTTCGGCGTGCCGATCGTGGCCTCGGCGATCGCCGGCTGGTTCATCCTCTCCTCCAGGACCATGGAACTGCCGGTCGCCTGGGCGGACTGGATGACCAACGTCGCCAGCCGCGCCAGCGAAAACTGGACGGCCCTCAAGCTGCGCTTCGCCAAGCGCGGCGCCTCCGGCCAGGGAGCCGGCTAATGGGCCGGACACGCTGATGGGCTGGACACGCTAATGGGCTGGACTCTGGGCCGCTATTTCTTCTTCCGCTACGTGTCGATCACGGTGTGGTTCTTCCTCGGCCTTTTGGCGCTGGTGTTCCTGATCGACTTCACTGAGCTGTCCGGCCGCACCACCGGCCTGCCGGGCTTCACCTATGGCGCGGCATTCGCCATTTCGGCGCTCAGGATGCCGATGATCATGCTGCAGACGGTGCCGTTCGTCGGCCTGTTCTCGGCGATGGCGACACTGGTGTCGCTCAACCGCAAATACGAGCTGGTCATTGCCCGCTCGGCCGGCGTCTCGGCCTGGCAGTTCCTGTTGCCGTGCTGCATCGGGGCACTGATGGTCGGCATGCTGTCGGTCGGCGTGCTCAACCCGGTGGCGGCACATGCCTTCTCCTGGTCCGAGCAGATGGAAAGCCAGCTGCGCGCCGGCAAATCCAACACCGTTTCGGCCGACTCGGCGCCGTGGATCCGGCAGAAGACCGGTTCCGGCGACACCATCATCGGCGCCCGCGCCATCCTCAACCAGGGCCTGGAGATGGCGGATACCGTCTTCTTCGTGCTCGATCCGCAAGGCAACATCGTCGAGCGCAAGGACGCGGCGCGTGCCTTCCTGCGCGACGGCTATTGGGAACTGCAGGACGTCAAGGTGTTCAAGAACGGCACCATCCGCTCGGAAGCAACCGACCGGGTGGACACCAACCTTAAGCCGGAATTCGTGCAGGAACGGCTGGCCCGCCCGGAAACGATCCCCTTCTACGACCTGCCGGGCAAGATCGAGGTTGCCCGTTCCTTCGGCCTCAAGGCAAATGCCTTCGCCATGCAGTTTGATTCGCTGGTGGCGTTGCCGTTCCTTCTCGTCGCCATGACGCTGATTGCGGCAACAGTATCAATGCGATTTGCAAGGATGGGGCAGTCGGCGACGATGATTCTGGGTGGCGTCCTCGCGGGCTTTCTGCTTTATGTCGTTTCGGTATTGGTCAAGGCATTCGGCGTAGCGGGATTCGTGCCCACAGCCGTGGCTGCATGGGTTCCGGTTGTCGTGGCTATGTTCTTCGGGGTGACGTTCCTGCTGTACAAGGAAGACGGCTAGTGAGGGAGGCGGTTTTGCGCAGCCATAGGCAGGCCGGTTTGGCACGCCTTTATGGGGCGAGCGCCTTGGCATGCCTGTTCGCCTGTGCGTTCCCGCTGGCCCCTGCGCTGGCGCAGGACGTCACGGACGTGGCGACGAACGTTCCTTCCGGCTCGCAGATGCTGCTTGCCGCCGATACGCTTGTCTACAACAACGACGATCAGACTGTGACCGCCGTCGGCGCCGTGCAGATCGACTATGGCGGCAACAAGCTCGTCGCCCAGCGCGTCGTGTACAACCGCAACACCAAGCGCATGGTCGCCAGCGGCGCCGTCGAGATCATCAACAGCGACGGCACCAAGATCAATTCCGAGCATATCGACATCACCGACGATTTCGCCGACGGCTTCGTCAACGCGTTGCGTGTCGAAACCCCGGAAAAGGCCTATTTCGCCGCCGAAAGCGCGGAACGCATGGGCGGCGTGCTGACGACCTTCCACAATGGCGTCTACACGGCCTGCGAACCCTGCGAGGACAAGCCGGACAAGGCGCCGACCTGGCGCGTCAAGGCGCGCAAGATCATCTGGAACGGCGAGAAGAAGACGGTTCGCTTCGAGAACGCGAATTTCGAGTTCTTCGGCTTTCCGCTTGCCTATCTGCCGGCGTTCGAGATCGCCGACCCGACGGTCAAGCGCAAGAGCGGCTTCCTGATCCCCGGCATCAACTACAACACCGACCTCGGCTTCGGCGTCAAAGTCCCCTATTATTTCGCACTGTCGCCGACTTACGACCTCACCGTCGCCGGGACCGGCTACACCAAGCAAGGCTTCCTCGGCGAGGCCGAGTGGCGCCAGCGCTTCAACAATGGCCAGTACACGCTGAAGATGGCCGGCATCCGGCAGGAGAACCCGGAAGAGTTCATCAACAGCAGCGGCTACAATGTCGATTCAGGTGCTGCCGGCGATCCGAACAAGTTCCGCGGCATGATGGGCACCAAGGGCCAGTTCGCCATCAATCCACGCTGGAATTTCGGCTGGGATGTGCTGCTGCAGAGCGACAAGAATTTTTCGCGCACCTATGCCATCGACGGTTATAGCGACGTCACGCACCAGTCGATGATCTACCTGACCGGCCTCGACGGCCGCAATTACTTCGATGTGCGCGCCATGCGCATCGAGGTCCAGGAGAACACGCTGTCCAGCGATCCGTCCGCGCGCGCCGCCCAGCAGCCATGGGTGCTGCCGTCGCTCGACTATGCCTATATCCCCGACATGTCTGTCGCCGGCGGGCAATTGTCGCTCAACGTCAATGCCCGGGTCATCAGCCGCGACCGGCTGGATGAAGCCTTCGAAACTGCCTATGACGACAGCACGCCCGTCGAGCGGGTGCCCGGCATCGAAGGCCAGTCGAGCCGCCTCACCGCCGAAGCCGAATGGAAGCGCACCTTCACCACCGATGGCGGCCTGCAGCTGACGCCGCTGCTGGCGCTGCGCGGTGACGCCGGCTATGTCAACGCGACCTCGAACTCGCTCGCCGCCATCAACGAGATGGCGACGAATCTCGGCGTCGACGACAACATGCGCACCTCGCTGTCGCGCTACATGGCGACCGCCGGGCTCGAAATGCGCTGGCCGGTGCTATTCTCGATGCCGAGTTCCAGCCATGTCGTCGAGCCGATGGCGCAGGTGTTCGTGCGCCCGAACGAGCAATATGTCGGCGGTCTCGCGGTGCCCAACGAGGACGCCCAGAGCTTCGTCTTCGACGCCTCGACGCTGTTCGAGCGCGACAAGTTCTCCGGCTATGACCGCGTGGAAGGCGGCACGCGCGCCAATGTCGGTTTCCGCTATTCCGGTGCCTACGAGAATGGCTGGAGCACCAACGCGATCTTCGGCCAGTCCTATCAAATGGCGGGCGAGAACTCCTTCACAGCTCCCGACCTGGTCAATGTCGGTGCCTATTCCGGACTGGACAAGCCGACCTCCGACTATGTCGGCCTGATCGGCTTCAACAGCCCGAGCGGCTTCTCCGGCTCGCTCAGCGGCCGCTTCGACGAACAGAGCTTCGACGTCCGGCGCGCCGAGGTGAAGGCCGCCTATTCCGGCCTGCCGGTTTCGCTCAGCGCCAAATATGCCTTCATCCAGGCGCAGCCCCTATACGGCTTCACCACCGATCGCCACGAGGTCACGCTCGGCGCCTCGACGCATCTTGCCGAGAACTGGCGCGTCTTCGGCACTGGCACCTACGACTTGGAGCAAAGCGTTCTGGTCAATGACGGCGTCGGTTTTGCCTATAACGATTCCTGTTTCACCTATTTGATGACGTTCTCCGAATCGCGCGACACTGTCACCAGGGAAGTGTCGCAGAATGTCGGCTTCAACCTGTCGTTCCGCACGCTCGGCGATTTTGGCTCGACACAGACCTCGATCGACTCAATCCAGTAAGCAGACGGGCCAGTAAGCAGACGGGCCAGTAGCAGACGGGCCGGTAGCAGACGGGTTTTGGGTTGCGACATCGTTTCGCCGTATAGAGCGGGCACGGGTTTCGATCACAGTGCATGACCCCGAAAATCGAGATCGATTTTCGGAAAGGATCATGCGCAGAATTAAGATGCTACAGCGTCCTTTGCGCGTCCGAGGAACGCGCGGCGCTGTAGGGAGCGGGATGGAATATTTGGGATGCTTTCGATGAGGAAATATCTGTTTTCGGCAGGATTCGCGCTGCTGATCGCGGCAACCTCGATCTCGATCACGGTCATGACGCCGCCGGCTTTCGCCAGCGAGATCAAGTACGTCGTCAACAACGTGCCGATCACCTCCGGCGACATCGCGCACCGGGCCGCGTTCCTGCGCCTGCAGCGCAAGAAGGGCGATGCCGCCCAGGAAATGATCGACCAGACGCTGCGCATGGCCGAAGTCAAGCGCCTCGGCATCAAGGTCACCGACGAGCAGGTCGACGCCGCCTACCAGCGCTTCGCCACGAACAACAAGATGCAGCTCAAGCAGCTCGACGGCGTCATGGCGCAGTCGGGTGTCAGCAAGGAGCATTTCAAGGAGTTCATCCGCGCCCAGATGGCCTGGAACCAGGCACTCAGCGCCCGTTACCGCTCGGGTGACGGCGGCTCCGTGACCGAACAGGACGCGGTCAGGCGCATGCTCGACAAGGGCGGCTCCAAGCCGACCGCCATGGAATACATGCTGCAGCAGGTCATCTTCGTGGTGCCGGCGTCGGAACGCGGCGCAACGCTTGGCAAGCGCAAGCGCGAGGCCGATGCCATGCGCGCCCGCTTCAACGGCTGCAACACCACGCGCGAATTCGCCAAGGGCCTGATCGACGTCACCGTTCGCGACCTCGGCCGGGTGCTGGCGCCGCAATTGCCGGCGGAATGGGCCGACCAGATCAAGGCCACCAAGGTCGGCGGCGCCACCGCCACGCGCGAGACGGAGCGTGGCGTCGAGTTCATCGGCATCTGCTCGTCGCGCGAGGTGTCAGACGACAAGGCCGCGCAGATGGTGTTCCAGAGCGAAGGCAACAACGACAAGAACGCCGACGATCTCAGCAACAAATACGTCGAGGAGCTGCGGAAGAAAGCCCGCATCGTCGAGCGCTAGGCCGTGGTCGGACAAAAAGACAGGGCCCTGCCCTCTCTCGGTCTGGACGGGTCGGCCGGCGAAGCAGCATAGACATGCGCCGGACAGATGCCCCGCTGGCCTTGAGCGTCGGCGATCCGTCCGGTGTCGGCCCGGAAATCGCCATCGCCGCATGGCAGGCTGGCGACAGCGCCGGCGTGCCGCCCTTTTATCTCCTTGCCGATCCGGCGCTGATTGCTGCGCGGGCGCGCCAGATCGGCGCCAGCGTGGCGATCGCGGAAACCATACCGGAACAAGCAGCGCGGATCTTTCACCGCGTCCTGCCGGTTGTGCCGCTCGACGCCGCGCAGATCGACAGGCCCGGCAGGCCCGACAAGGCCAACGCCGCCGGCACCATCGAGGCCATCGACCGCGCCGTGGCCGACTGCCTCGGCGGCCACGCCGCGGCGGTCGTCACCTGTCCGATCGCCAAGAAGCCGCTCTACGATGCCGGCTTCCGCTTTCCCGGCCACACCGAATATCTGGCGCATCTGGCCACGCTCCACACCGGCGCCGAGGTGACGCCGGTGATGCTGATTGCCGGTCCCGAACTGCGCACCGTTCCGGTCACCATCCATATCCCGCTCTCGGAAGTGCCGAAGGCGCTGACGACGGAGCTGATCGTCGCCACGGCCCGCATCACCGCCGCCGACCTCGAAAGCCGCTTCGGCATCGCCAGGCCGAGGCTGGCGATAGCCGGCCTCAACCCGCATGCCGGCGAAGGCGGCTCGATGGGACTGGAGGACCTGCGCATCATCCGTCCGGCGGTCGACCAGTTGAGGGCGGAAGGCATCGACGCCTTCGGGCCGCTGCCGGCCGATACGCTGTTCCATGCCCATGCCCGCGCCGGCTATGACGTGGCGCTGTGCATGTATCACGACCAGGCGCTGATCCCGGCCAAGGCGCTGGCCTTCGACGAGGCGGTCAACGTCACGCTCGGCCTGCCCTTCATCCGCACCTCGCCCGACCACGGCACGGCCTTCGACATCGCCGGCCAGGGCATTGCGCGCGCCGACAGCCTGATCGCGGCGCTGCGGCTTGCCCGCCGGCTTGCCGACAGCGGGGCGGAAGCAGCGGCCGCATGAGCATGTCTGCATGAGCATCGACGGGCTGCCGCCGCTGCGCGAGGTGATCGAGCGCCATGGGTTGCAGGCGAAGAAGGCGCTCGGCCAGAATTTCCTGCTCGACCTCAACCTGACAGGCAAGATCGCGCGCGCCGCCGGCGACCTTACCGAGACCACGGTGATCGAGGTCGGCCCCGGCCCAGGCGGGCTGACGCGGGCGCTGCTTTTCAGCGGCGCCAGGCGGGTCGTCGCCATCGAGCGCGACGAGCGCTGCCTCGAGGCGCTGGCGGAGGTCTCGAACCACTATCCCGGACGGCTCGAGATCATCGCCGGCGATGCGCTGAAGACGGATTTTTCCGCTCTTGCCGAGGGTGCCTCGGAAGGCGGTCCGGTGAAGATCGTCGCCAACCTGCCCTACAATATCGGCACCGAACTGTTGATCCGCTGGCTGACGGTGACCGCATGGCCGCCCTTCTATGCTTCGATGACGCTGATGTTCCAGCGCGAGGTGGCGGAGCGCATTGTCGCCAGCCCCGGCAGCGACGCCTATGGCCGGCTCGGCGTGCTGGCCGGCTGGCGCACCGAAGCAAGGATCGCCTTCGACGTGCCGCCACAGGCGTTCACGCCGCCACCCAAGGTCACGTCCTCGGTGGTGCATCTGGTGCCGCGCACCAGCCCCTTGCCCACTGACGTGAAGAAGCTCGGCCGCTTCACCGAGGCCGCCTTCGGCCAGCGGCGCAAGATGCTGAGGCAGAGCGTGAAAAGCCTCGGCGGCGAAGCGCTGCTGATGCGCGCGGGCATCGACCCGACGCGGCGCGCCGAGACGCTCAGCGTCGAGGAATTCGTGCGGCTGACGAACGCGGTTTGAGAAGCTGCCGATCTCCCCCCTCGTGGGGGAGATTGACGCTCCACCGCCTCACTCCGTCTTCTCGTCCAGCAACCCCGAGACGAAGTCGAACAGGCCTGGCCGGCGGTCGCGCCTCAGCCGTTCGGCGATGACGATGCCGCGCACTTCGGCGAAGGCGCGGTCGAGATCGTCGTTGACGATGACGAAATCATATTCCTTCCAGTGCTCGATCTCGTTGCGGGCGTTCTTCAGCCGGGTCTCGATGACCGATTCCTGGTCCTCGGCGCGGCGCTTCAGCCGTGCCTTCAACTCCTTCATCGACGGCGGCAGGATGAAGATCGAGACGATGTCGGCGCGCATCTTCTCCTTGAGCTGCTGGGCGCCCTGCCAATCGATGTCGAACAGCATGTCACGGCCTTGCGCCAGCGCCAGCTCGGCCGGCTCGCGCGGCGTCGCGTAGCAATTGCCGTGCACCTCCGCCCATTCGAGCAGCGCATCGGAATCGCGCAGCCGTTCGAACTCGCGCATGGTGCGGAAGTGATAGTGGACGCCCTCGATCTCGCTGCCACGGCGCGGCCTGGTGGTGACCGAGACCGAAAGTTCGAGGCTTGAATCGCTTTCCAGAAGATTGCGCGCGATCGTCGACTTGCCGGCGCCGGACGGCGACGACAGCACCAGCATCAGCCCGCGGCGGCGGATACGGGAACCCAAATCCCTGGCGACCATTCGGGCTACTCCAGATTCTGGACCTGTTCGCGAAACTGATCGACGACCGCCTTCAGTTCGAGCCCGATGGCGGTCACCGCGGCGGCATTCGACTTGGAACACAGCGTATTCGATTCGCGGTTGAATTCCTGCGCCAGAAAATCGAGCTTGCGGCCGATGGCGCCGCCATTGGCGAGCAGCACCCGTCCCGACGCGACATGTGTCTTCAGCCGGTCGATCTCCTCGCGTATGTCGGCCTTGGTGGCGAGGAAGGCAGCTTCCTGATGCAGCCGGCTGGCGTCGAGATTGGCGGAGGCATCCATCAGCAGGCGGACCTGCTCGGCAATACGCTCGCGGATCGCCGCCGGTTCGCGCGACGGATCTGCCTCGGCCCTCAGCGTCAGCGCCTCGATGGCATCGATGTGGCCGCCGAGCAGCGAACGAAGTGCATCGCCCTCGCTCTGGCGCGCCTGCTCCAGCCCGGCGAGCGCCACGTCCAGCGCCGACAGGATCGCCGCATCGAGCGCGGTCCGCGCCTCCTCGGTCTCTATGGCTTCCGGGAAATCCAGCACGCCACGCAGCGCTAGCAGCCCATCGGCCGTCGCAGGGGCCACGCCGAACCGCTCCTGCAGCCGCTTGGCCAGTCCCGCCAGATCCTTCAGGAAGTCTTCGTTGACCACCGGCTGGGTTTGCGCACCGGCGGCCCGGCCGACGGTCAGCGTCGCCTGGAAGTTGCCGCGCGAAAATCGCTTCTGCATCGTCTGCCTGACGGCCGGTTCCAGCCGCTCGAAGCCTTGCGGCAGCCGCAGCCTGACCTCGACGCTCTTGCCGTTGACCGACTTGACCTCCCAGGCGATCGAGGTGCCCTGGTGTTCGGCGACCGCGCGCGCAAAACCGGTCATGCTCTGCAAATTCATGATGCCCGTACGCCCCTTGGCGCGTGATCCCGGAACTCCTTCCCGATCAAACCACGCGCGGCTACAAAATGCCGAAACGTCCAATGCCTTCAAGCCGGCGCCGCACGTTTTCTTCAAATATCAGCGCATCGCTTGCGTTAAACCCGCAAGGGACGATTTCAAAACCACCCGGCGCTACTGGGCGGCCCCCGCATCGCCACCGGCGTCGCCGCTATCGCCAGCATCGGCGGGGGCATCGGTCTGGCCTTCCACCTTGCCGGCTCCGGCCTTGGCGGCGTCGTCGGCCTGCTTCTTCTGCAGTGCCCTGTAGCGGGCGACGTTCTGGTTGTGCTCTTCCAGCGTCGAGGCAAAGACGTGGCCGCCGGTGCCGTCGGCGACGAAATAGAGGTCGTCGGTCTTCGACGGATTGGCAACCGCCTCGAGGGCTGCACGGCCCGGATTGGCGATCGGGGTCGGCGGCAGGCCGTTGATCAGATAGGTGTTGTAGGGCGTCTGCTTGTCGATGTCCGACTGGTAGATCGGGCGGTCGGCGGGTTTGCCCTTGCCGCCGAACAGGCCGTAGATGATCGTCGGATCGGACTGCAGACGCATGCCCTTGGCCAGCCGGTTGAGGAAGACGGCGGCCACGCGCGAGCGCTCGTCGCCCTTGCCCGTCTCCTTTTCGATGATCGAGGCCAGCGTGACGAAGTCCTCGATATTGGCCAAAGGCAGATCAGGCGCGCGCCGCTGCCAGACCTCCTCGACCAGCTTCTTCTGGTCAGCCAGCAGCTTGTCGACAATCTGTTGGCGCGAGTAGCCGCGCGTAAAGCGCAACGTGTCCGTAGCAAGACTGCCCTCGGACGGCTCGGTCGCGGGCATGTCGCCGGTCAGCGCATCCTGGTCGGCGATGCGCTGCAGCGCCTGCTCGACCGTCAACCCCTCCGGGATGGTCAGCGAATACAGCACCGACTTGCCGCTCTTCAAAAGCTCCATGATGTCGCGCATCGAAGCCCGGGGCTTGATCTCGTACTCGCCGGGCTTGAGCACCGAATCATTGCCATAGGCGCGCACGCCGAGGCGGAAGATGCGGGCGTCGCTGATCAGCTCGCGCCGCTCGAGCTGGTCAGCAATGTCCTGGACGGGCGTGTTCGGCTTGACCAGGAAGGTGTCGCCGGCGGCCGACGGACCGGGCTCGTTGAACGCCTGCTTGCCGAAATAGAGCGCGGCGCCAGCGGCCAGAACCATCAGCATCACCATCGAGATGACGAAGTTCATGAACACGACGACCTGGCTGCGCGAGGCGCGCGAGCGCTTCGGAGGCGGCGTGCCGGCCTCGGGCCGCAAGGCCTCGGCGGCCGTCTTCGGCACGATCGGACTGGATGCGGCCTGCTGCTGTCCGAATTCTCCGCCGCCCGAATTTGTGTTCATAGCGCCCTACCATCTGTCATTTCGACGAATCCCCTGGGGCAGAGTAGGGGCGAATATGGCAAAAATGACGACAGGGTGCGGGGACGCCTGCCGGCCGGCCGTTCAGCCATTGTAGCTTTGGAAGACGAGCGAGGCGTTGGTGCCGCCAAAACCGAAGGAATTGGACAGCGCCACGTCGATCTGTCTGGAACGCGGCGTGTTCGGCACCAGGTCGATCGCCGTCTCGCGTTCCGGGTTGTCGAGATTGATGGTGGCCGGCGCGATGTTGTCGCGGATGGCGAGGATCGAAAAGATCGCCTCAGCCGCACCCGCTGCACCCAGCAGATGGCCGATCGACGACTTGGTCGACGACATCGAGATCTTCGACGCCGCGTTGCCGACCAGCCGCTCGACCGCGCCGAGCTCGATCGTGTCGGCCATCGTCGAGGTGCCGTGCGCGTTGATGTAGTCGACGTCGGCGGGCGACAGCTTGGCCCGGTTCAGCGCCGCCGTCATGCAGCGGAAGGCGCCGTCGCCATCTTCGGCGGGCGCGGTGATGTGGTAGGCGTCGCCGGTCAGGCCGTAGCCGGTGACCTCGGCGTAGATTTTCGCGCCGCGCGCCTTGGCGTGTTCGAGCTCTTCGAGAACGACAACGCCGGCGCCCTCGCCCATGACGAAGCCGTCGCGGTCGCGGTCATAGGGACGGGAGGCTTTTTCCGGCGTCTCGTTGCGCTCGGTCGACAGCGCCCGGCAGGCGGCGAAGCCGGCAAGCGAAAGCCGGGTCACCGGCGCCTCGGCGCCGCCGGCCAGCATCACATCGGCATCGCCGAAGATGATCAGCCGGGCAGCATCGCCGATGGCATGCGCGCCGGTCGAGCAAGCGGTGACGACGGCGTGGTTGGGGCCTTTCAGCCCGTGCCGGATCGACACCTGGCCTGACACAAGGTTGATGATGTTTCCCGGAATGAAGAACGGGCTGATGCGGCGCGGCCCGCGCTCGTGCAGGATCAGCGCGTTCTCGGCGATGCCCTCGAGGCCGCCGATGCCGGAGCCGATCATGACGCCCGTGGCGCAGCGCGCCTGCTCGGTCTGGGGCTCCCAGCCGGAATCCTTCAGCGCTTCGTCGGCGGCCGCGATCCCGTACAGGATGAAGTCGCCGATCTTGCGAAGTTCCTTCGGCTCGAGCACGGCTTCGGGATTGAGCGTGCCGTTGGAGCCGTCACCGCGCGGAATGACGTGGGCGATCTTGCAGGCAAGATCCTCCACTTCGAACTCGGTGACGCGCTTGGCGGCGCTGCGGCCGGTCAGCAGTTCCTTCCAGCTATGCTCGAAGCCCATGCCGAACGGCGAAACCAAGCCAAGGCCCGTGACGACGACACGCCTCATCGCAGGTCCTCCCCG
This sequence comes from Mesorhizobium sp. LjNodule214, assembly GCF_964252735.1. NCBI lineage: Bacteria > Pseudomonadati > Pseudomonadota > Alphaproteobacteria > Hyphomicrobiales > Phyllobacteriaceae > Mesorhizobium > Mesorhizobium sp. LjNodule214. The sequence goes on along the minus strand of NZ_CAXUPE020000007.1, from coordinate 9,596 downwards.
GTAATGCCTGCGAAAAGCCTCAGGCCGAGGCCTTGTCGATGTACTTCACGGCATCGCCGACGGTCAGGATGGTCTCGGCCGCATCGTCCGGGATCTCGACGCCGAATTCTTCTTCGAAGGCCATGACGAGTTCGACCGTGTCGAGGCTGTCAGCGCCCAGATCGTCGATGAAGCTGGCCTGCTCCGTCACCTTGTCGGCGTCGACGCCAAGATGCTCGATGACGATCTTCTTGACGCGCTCTGCGGTGTCACTCATTTGGGGCATCCTCGTCTTTTGGTTGTCTGTCTTCGTTAGCGGGCGGAATGCCGCTAATCAAGCTGAAAGATGGTCCTGCCGAAACACAACAAACAGGACCGGTTTTTGCCCGAACCGCCGGGTTGCGGGCCGCATTACACGAAAAATGGCCGAGGTCCAAGCCGAAATGGGCCTTTTCACAACCCGCCGGACCTTGGTCCGTCAGATCATGGCCATGCCGCCATTCACATGAATGGTTTGGCCGGTCACATAGGCCGCTTCATTGGAGGCGAGATAGGCGACCGCAGAGGCGACCTCGGCGCTGGTGCCCATGCGCCGGGTCGGGATCGCCGCCATGATCGTCTCCTTCTGCTTGTCGTTGAGCTTGTCGGTCATGGCCGATTCGATGAAGCCCGGAGCGACGCAGTTGACGGTGATGTTGCGGGTGGCGATCTCCTGCGCCAGCGACTTGGAAAAGCCGATCATGCCGGCCTTGGAAGCGCAGTAGTTGGCCTGGCCCGGATTGCCTGTGACCCCGACCACCGAGGTGATGTTGACGATGCGGCCATGCCGGCGGCGCATCATCGGATGGGTGAGTTCGCGCGTCAGCCGGAAGGCAGCGGTGAGGTTGACCTCCAGCACCGCATCCCAGTCGGCATCCGACATGCGCACGAACAGGCCGTCCTTGGTGATGCCGGCATTGTTGACGAGGATGTCGACACCTTCGAGATCGGCCTCGGCCTTCTGGCCGAGCGCCTTGACCTCGTCGCGGTCGGACAGGTTGGCCGGAAACAGTTTGACCCGGTCACCGAGCTCAGCGGCCAGCGCCTCCAGCTTTTCGACGCGCGTGCCGTGCAGGCCGACGATGGCGCCCTGCGCATGCAGCACGCGGGCGATCGCCTCGCCGATGCCTCCGGTTGCGCCGGTGACGAGCGCCTTGCGGCCGGTCAGTTCGAACATTTTTGTCTCCTGAATCTCAGAGGACACCCTTCACATGGGTGGGGTCAAATCGCCAGTGGATTATGCAAGCGTCGCTAGCGCCGCCTCGACGTCGGCCGCCGTGCCGACGGCGGCGGTGGCGACATCGCGGTTGATGCGTCGCGCCAGTCCCGACAGCACCTTGCCGGCGCCGACTTCGTAGAGCGTCGCAACGCCGTTGGCACCGAACCATTCCACCGTTTCACGCCAGCGCACGCGGCCGGTCACCTGTTCGACCAGGCGGCGCGCGATCTCGTCGGGGTCGCTGGTCGGCGTGACTGTGACGTTGGAAACGACCGGTACCACCGGCGCGTTCTTCGCCACGCTGGCCAGCGCCTCGCGCATGATTTCGGCCGCCGGCGCCATCAGCGCGGAATGGAAGGGCGCCGAGACCTGCAGCATCAGCGCCCGCTTGGCGCCCTTTTCGGTGCAGAGTTTCGCCGCCAGCTCGACCGCGGCCCTGGCGCCTGAAATGACCAGCTGGCCGCCGCCATTGTCGTTGGCGACCTGGCAAACCGAGCCTTGAGCGGCTTCAGTGCAGGCGGCTTCGACATCTGCCTGTTCCAGCCCGATGATGGCCGCCATGGCGCCCTCGCCGGCCGGCACCGCCGCCTGCATGGCGTTGCCGCGCACGCGAAGCAGCCGCGCCGCATCGGCGACCGAAACGAAGCCGGCGGCGGCAAGGGCGGAATATTCGCCCAGCGAATGTCCGGCGACGTAAGACACCTTGTCCTTCAGCGAAAAGCCCCTCGCCTCCAGCGCCCGGATCGCGGCCAGCGACACCGCCATCAGCGCCGGCTGGGCGTTGGCGGTCAGCGTCAGCGTCTCTTCCGGACCCTCCCAGATCAGTTTCGACAGTTTTTCGCCGAGCGCGTCGTCGACCTGCTCGAAGACCTTGCGCGCCTCGGGAAAGGCATCCGCCAGGTCCTTGCCCATGCCGACAGCCTGGCTGCCCTGTCCCGGAAAGGTGAATGCGACGGCCATTTGGGCTTCTCCAGAGGCTGGTTTTCCCTGCCTGTGACGCAAGGCGGACGGCCAAGTCAAGCCCGCGGGCAGCGTTTCAGCCTTCGTTGCGGCCGGGAAAACCGACCGAGTCCCTGTTCCGAAAGCCTTTTTGGCGATCACACCTGATGAAAACCGCTCACGAATCGTTTGCTGGCTCTTCTTATTTTCGCCACAGCCGCTAGCTTTTGCATGACAGTTCTATGACAGATCAGTGACGCGAGTGGGAAAGACGCGTTGCGTGGCCGGGGGAAGTGAAGTGGCAAGGATCAGGAAGGGCGTGATCAAACCCGCGCCGCAGTTTCTGGAAGGCGATCCGTCCACCGGCTATCTGCCGGGGCGGAAGTGGCCCGTCGTCCGCTATGGCCTGATCAGCCTGCTCGCCTCCGCGATACTGGTTTTTGCCATCGAATGGATCGTGCGCGGCGACTTTTACGGCACGGTCGGCTTCTTCCTGCAACCCTTCAAACCGGGCTGGACCACCATCATCGTGTTCGCGCTGGTGCTGGTCGGCCTTGACGCCGTGCTCGGCCGCAGCCACCAGAGCCTGATGATCGTGGCGCCGCTGACGCTGGCGCTGGCCTTTGTCGGCCACCAGAAGTCGCACTATCTCGGCGACCCGCTCTATCCGACCGATTTTCTGTATTCACGCCAGATCATGTCGCTGATGCCACTTTTGGTGCGCGAGCGGCCGATGACTGCTCTCGCCATTGCGATCGGCATCATCGGCGGCCTGTCGTTGCTCGTCTATGGCTGGCGGCAGTGGCGGCGCCGGGTGCCGGTCCTCAGCCGCAAGGGGCGCCTTGCCAGGCTGACGCTGACCGTGCCGCTGCTTGCCTTCTTCGTCTCGATCATGGACTACGCCACCTTCTCGTGGACCCGCGACCGGCTGCAGATCATCCCGATCATGTGGGACCAGAAGGAAAACTACGCCTCCAACGGTTTCGCGCTGGCCTTCGCGCTCAACGTGCCGATGGCGCAAGTCTCGGCGCCGGCGGGCTATTCCGACAAGGCGATCGCGGCGATCGACAGGCCCGGGGTGACGACATCGGTGCCGGCCGACAAGCCCGACATCATCATCGTGATGAGCGAATCCTTCTGGGATTCGACCAAGCTGCCCGGTGTCACCATCACGCCGGATCCGATCCCCAATGTGCGGGCGCTGCGCTCGGGCTACATGTTCTCGCCCGAATTCGGCGGCATGACCGCAAACATCGAGTTCGAGGCGCTGACCGGCTTTTCCAACGCCTTCCTGCCGGCCGGCTCCATCCCCTACCAGCAATATGTGCGCTCGCCGACGCCCTCGCTGGCCACCTTCCTGAAGAGTGAAGGCTACAGGGCGCGCGCCATTCACCCCGGCACCAACTGGTTCTGGAACCGCGGCGCGGTCTATGCCGATTTCGGCTTCACCGACTTCCGCTCGGAGGAGACGCTGCCGCCGATGCAGAAGCGCGGGCCGCTGGCCTCCGACGCGGCGATGACCGACGAGATCATACGCGAAGCCGACGCCAGCGAAGACCCGGTCTTCCTCTTCGCCGTCAGCCTGCAGAACCACGGTCCCTACGAGCCGTATCGTTATTACAATCCGACCCACAAGGTGCAGGCGCCGATCAGCACATGGGCGCGGGAATCGCTGCTCAGCTTCGCCGAAGGCTCCGCCGATGCGGACCGCGGCCTCGAGCGCCTGATCGAATGGGCGAGGAAACGCGAGCGGCCGACGGTGATCGCCTTCTTCGGCGACCATCTGCCGCCGCTCGGACCGGTCTATGTCGAGACCGGCTTCATGAAGGACAATGTCGCACCGCGCAAGGAACCGGCCGACCAGATGCTGGAGCATCACCAGACGCCGCTGATCATCTGGTCGAACCGCACCGGCCCGGCCGAGGACATGGGCGCGGTCAGCCCGGCCTTCCTGCCCTACCACATCCTGACCACGGCGGGCATCACGCACCCCTATTACACCGGCTTCCTCGGCGCACTGCGCGAACGCTACCGCGTCGTCGACCGCAACCTGCTCTTGACGCCGGCCGGCGAGGCGACGCCCGACTGGGCGCGGCAGAAGAAGATCGACCCGGCGATCAACGATTTCCGCCTGCTGCAATACGACATGATGTTCGGCAAGCGCCGGGCAGCACCCGACTTCTTCCCCGAGACGGTCGACAACGCGGTCGCCCACACCAGTTGAGCCTGGTGTTCTTCGACCCTGCGACGCCAAGGACGGCGGTAGTGTCTCAGTTTTGAGATTTGCCCTACCGTCAATCGGCATCGACCTGTCGCATGGCGGGCCGAACTCCTGTATGCTTAGCCGAAAGAGGTGGAGGCTTCTTTCATGAAACGACACCTGACCGACGAGGAAAAGGCGCGCGTTCGCGACAGGCTGACGGCAGTCGAGGGCGCCAGGTACCCGGACCATATCGTTTCGGTCATGGTGAACAGCGAGACCGACGACAACGGCAATCCAGTATGGTCGGTCGTTAAATCATATGACGATAGGGAGGCTGCCTACGGGCACAGCGTGCTTATCAAGTGGCCGGGATGCACCTGGTAATGCTCTCTGGCCGACTATCTGATTTGGATTTCAGACTGAGACACTGCCCGGCCTTGCCTTCCCCGGGAATTGCTGTATAGACGCCCGCAATCTGCCGGTCCTTGCTGGGGGCTGAACGGAGGGCCGTTGCTTTTCTCGAAAAGCGGTGTGTGAAGCCAGAAGCGCTTCCGCCTCCCGTGTCTCCGCTCTCGACCGTCTCGAAATGCTCCTTTCTTCCCGCCCCCCTTTTACCGGGGATCAGCGGTCAGAGAAGTTGCAGAGGCTTTTGCCGCGAGGGTCCGGGAGAGAAACGAAGAAAGGCACTGATACACTATGGCTCTCTACGAACATGTGTTCCTTGCCCGGCAGGACCTCTCGCAGCAGCAGGTCGATGCGCTTGTCGAACAGTACAAGGGCGTCATCTCCGCCAATGGCGGGTCCGTCGGCCGGGTCGAGAACTGGGGACTGAAGTCCCTCACCTACCGGGTCAACAAGAACCGGAAGGCATACTACACGCTTATGGACCTCAACTGCCCGCCGGCAGCGCTCAACGAGATGGAGCGCCAGATGGGCCTGTCCGAGGACGTGCTGCGTTTCCTGACCGTCAAGGTCGAGGCGCATGAGGAAGGCCCGTCGGCCATGATGCAGAAGCGCGAAGAGCGCTCGGAACGCGGCGGCTTCGGCGACCGTGACCGTGGCGATCGTGGCCCGCGCTCGTTCGGCGACCGCGATCGCGGCGACCGTGGCGACCGTCCGCCGCGCTCGTTCGGCGACGCCGGTGGCGATCGTGGTCCGCGCCGTCCGCGCGAAGGTGTTGAAGGGGGTGCAGAATAATGGTCGACATCAATCAGATCCCGACCCGGCGCCCGTTCCACCGCCGCCGCAAGACCTGCCCGTTCTCCGGCGCCAACGCGCCCAAGATCGATTACAAGGACGTGCGCCTCTTGCAGCGCTACATTTCCGAGCGCGGCAAGATCGTGCCGTCGCGCATCACCGCCGTCAGCCAGAAGAAGCAGCGCGAACTCGCCAAGGCGATCAAGCGCGCCCGCTTCCTCGGTCTGCTGCCCTACGTGGTTCGCTAAGGCCTTTAGTTTGACCATGATCTTGTCCGAAAACCGGTATCCACTTTTCGGGATCATGGTCTAGCCAGCGGGCGGCTAGCCGCCCGCTTTTTCCCTACGGCGACGGGCGCCGCAGGGTTCGATCCAAAATCCCGAGTTGAGGTGAAAAGCCTCTAACTGCCGCGACAGGCAGGACAGCGACACCGGCGGTAAATCGCCCCTTTTGCTTCCTGACCTGTTCCAGAGAATTCGGCGTCTACGCCTAACCTTAAAGGAACAAAACCATGGAAGTCATTCTTCTCGAACGCGTTTCCCGCCTCGGCCAGATGGGCGATACCGTCAAGGTCAAGGACGGCTTTGCCCGCAATTTCCTGCTGCCGCAGGGCAAGGCGCTGCGCGCCAACGAAGCCAACAAGAAGAAGTTCGAGGGCCAGCGCGCCCAGCTCGAAGCCCGTAACCTCGAGCGCAAGTCGGAAGCCGCGCAGGTTGCCGAGAAGCTCGACGGCAAGAGCTTCATCGCCGTGCGTTCGGCCGGCGAGACCGGCCAGTTGTACGGTTCGGTGTCGACCCGCGACATCGCCGACCTGCTGACGGCCGAGGGCTTCTCGGTCAACCGCAACCAGATCCAGCTCAACCAGCCGATCAAGACCATCGGTGTGACCAATGTGGCGATCGCGCTGCATCCGGAAGTCGAGGTCACGATCACGCTCAACATCGCCCGCACGGCCGACGAAGCCGAACGCCAGGCCAAGGGCGAGACGCTGACCACCGCCGAAGCCATTTATGGCGAAGACATCAACGACAATGCGCGGCCGGAGAACTTCTTCGACCCGAACGCCGAGTTCGAAGGCGGCGAAGAGAACGCCTGATCACGCGCGACGGGCGCGCCCAGGCGGCGCTCCGTACGTTTTGTCGGCTTCCAGGATTTCTGGACCAATGCCCGGGCCTCGCGTCCGGGCTTTTTTGTGCCAAATGGAACTTTTCGAGCCCCTATATCTTGTTGCAGATTATAGCGTCGTGCGCCCTTTGGACGGGGAAAGGACGCTGTAGAAACTTTGTTTGGCGCATGATCCTTTCCGAGATCGGTGTCGATTTCGGGGTCATGCGCGAACAGCCTGTCTGACCGTGAGGGGACATTTGGTCATGAATATTCTGTTGAAGCGCGTTTTCGACGGTCTAGTGGGTACCGGCAATCTCAAGGTAACCGGCCCCAAGGGTTTAGCCGTGGTTTTCGGCGACGGCAGCGGCGAGCCGGTCCACATGCACATCAAGACCAGGCATGCCGAACGCGCCATCACCTTCGATCCGATGCTGGCGGTGCCGGAAGCCTACATGGACGGCGAGCTCGACATTCTCGAGGGCGGCGTGCTCGGCGTGATGCGCATCGCCTTCCAGAACATGGGCAGCGGCGGCATCGACGCCACCTGGTCGAAGGCGATCGAGGGCCTGCGCCATGCCTTCCGCCGCCTGCAGCAGATCAACACCGCCTCGCGCGCGCGCCGCAACGTGCAGCGCCACTATGATCTCTCGGGCGACCTCTACCGGCTCTTCCTCGACGAGGACATGCAATATTCCTGCGCCTATTTCGAGCAGCCCGACATGACGCTCGACGAGGCGCAGGCCGCCAAGAAGCGCCACATCGCCGCCAAGCTCAGGCTGAAGGCCGGCCAGACGGTGCTCGATATCGGTTCCGGCTGGGGCGGGCTCGGCCTTTATCTGGCGAAATCCTTCGACGTCGATGTGCAAGGTGTCACCCTGTCGACCGAACAGCACGGGGTCGCAACCGACCGCGCCCATGCGCAAGGGCTCCAGGACCGCGTCCATTTCGACCTGACAGACTATCGCGAACTCAACGAGCGCTTCGACCGCATCGTCTCGGTCGGCATGTTCGAACATGTCGGCGTCAACCACTACCGCACCTTCTTCGAAAAGTCGGCGACGCTTTTGAAGCCGGACGGCGTCATGCTGCTGCACACGATCGGCCGCTCCGGCGTGCCGTGGGCGACCAGCGCCTTCGTCCGCAAATACATCTTCCCAGGCGGCTACGTCCCGGCACTTTCCGAGGTCATGCCGGCGATCGAGAAGTCCGGCCTCGTCGTCACCGACGTCGAGATGCTCAGGCTGCACTATGCCGACACGCTGAAGCATTGGGGCCAGCGCTTCGCCGCCAACCGCGACAAGGCCAAGGCTATCTATGACGAGCGTTTCTGCCGCATGTGGGAGTTCTATCTGGCCGCCTCGGAAGCCGCTTTCCGCTGGCAGGACCTGGTGATCTTCCAGATCCAGCTCGCCAAGAGGAACGACACGCTGCCGATGACCCGCGACTATATGGGCAAATGCGAGAAGGCACTGGAAATGCGCGACATGGGGCACCGGCAGGAGGCGCCCGTCGCCAAGCCCACCCGCCGCCGCAAGGTTGCGGAAGGCGAGTAGCGCGCCGGCGACCCTTGGTCTTGCCATAGCCCTCCCAAGCATGAAAAAGGTCTCGTTACCGCGAGATCTTTTTCATGACCTACCTCATCTACATCGCTGCCGCGCTTGCCGAGATCGCCGGCTGCTTTTCGTTCTGGGCGTGGTGGCGGCTGGAGAGATCACCGCTGTGGCTGGCGCCCGGCCTCGTCTCGCTGGCGCTGTTCGGCTTCCTGTTGGCGCTGGTCGACACCAACGCCGCCGGCCGCGCCTATGCCGCTTATGGCGGCATCTACATCGCGGCGTCGCTCGGCTGGCTGTGGCTGGTGGAGGGGATGCGCCCCGACCGCTGGGATCTTGGCGGTGCCGCGCTCTGCATCATCGGCGCCTCGGTCATTCTTCTGGCGCCGAGGGGAGCCTGAGCCGTGGAACTGCCCGCCCCGCTGCGGCAAGGCGTCGAGCGCCTGCTCGACAAGGTGCCGCTGCCCGTCTTGAAGCAAGCGGCAAGGACGCTGTCCGACCGCTACCGGGCCGAACTGCGCGACGGCCGGTTGCACATGGCCGAGGAGATGGCGGTCAGGGCCTATCTGGCGACGCGGCTGCCGGCGACCTACGCCGCCGTGCGTGCCAGCCTCGACGCGCTGGCAGATGCCCGCCCCGACTTCACGCCGAAGAGCCTGCTCGATGTCGGTGCCGGCCCTGGCACGGTGCTTTGGGCCACCACCGACCTCTGGCCCGATCTCGAAGCGGCGGTACTGCTGGAAGCCAGTGCCGCGGTGCGCAAGGTTGGCGAGACGCTCGCCGTCGACGCGATCACCGCCAAGACTGCATGGATCGCCGGCGACGTCACCATCGACCTTGCCGACCTCAAACCGGCCGATCTGGTCAGCTGTGCCTATGTACTGGACGAGATCACGCCGGCATCGCTGCCGAAACTGATCGGCCGGCTCTGGCAGCTCACCGCCGACACGCTGCTGATCGTCGAGCCGGGCACGCCGGCCGGCTGGCAGCGCATTCTTGCCGTGCGCCAGCAGTTGATCGAGACGGGCGCACATGTCCTGGCACCATGCCCGCATGAGGCGCCCTGCCCGCTTGCCCAGCCCGACTGGTGTCATTTTTCGCGCCGCGTCGCCCGCTCGCGCCTGCACCGGCTGGCCAAGGACGCCGACGTGCCGTGGGAAGACGAGAAATTCATCTATGTCGCCGCTTCTCGGCAGCCAGCCCCCACCCGCCCCGCACGAGTGATCGCGCCGCCGAAATCCGGCTCAGGCAAGGTGTTGCTGAAGCTTTGCGAACCGGACGGCAGCGCCGGCGAGAAGCTCTTCACCAAGCGCGACGGCGAGGCGTTCAAGGTGGCGCGGCGGCTGGACTGGGGCGATGCCGT
>NZ_CAXUPE020000006.1:0-187046 GCF_964252735.1 Mesorhizobium sp. LjNodule214 | reverse complement strand
GACGATGCGCTGGGCGGAACGTTTGGTTGCCCGGAGGCTTGGAAGGGCATGACATTCGACTGGCGCTGGGACTTTACGTGGGAGATCCTGCCCCAGTTGCTATGGGCTACCCTCAATACGTTGATTGCGGCCGGGGTCGGGTATGCAATTGCTCTCGTCGCCGGCCTGCTGCTCGCTCTTGCGCAACGCACAAGGTGGCCCGCACTGACATTTGTCGTCAGGGAGCTGATTGAATTCATCCGGTCCACGCCCTTGGTCCTGCAGATTTTCTTTGTCTTCTATGTCGGACCCCAGTTCGGAGTTTTCCTGTCACCCTGGACATCAGGCATCATTGCGATCGGTCTCCACTATTCGGCCTACCTGTCAGAGGTCTACCGCGCAGGCCTCAATTCCGTGGCTCCCGGCCAGTGGGAAGCGTGCCGTGCGCTGAACATGACCCCCCGCGCCACCTATGTACGCATCATCATCCCGCAGGCGCTTGCGCCTGCGGTGCCCGGCCTCGGCAACTACCTGGTGGGCATACTCAAGGATACGCCCATGCTGTCGGTAATTGGTGTCATGGAGCTAATGCACACGGCCAATGCGTTAGGGTCCGAGAACTACAGGTATCTGGAACCTTTTACATTGGTTGGCCTGATTTTCCTCTTGATCTCGCTTCCGACGGCCGGACTCGTCAGGATGTTCGAACGACGGCTGCGGCTGAGACTAGGACTGTAAAATGAGCAATACCGACTACCCCATTGAACTGCCGGAGCATGACCGCCCCATGGTTCGGTTCATGAACGTCAGCAAGAGCTACGGAAGCCTCAAAGTCATCAGCCACCTCGATTTCGACGTTGCCGAAGGAGAGATGGTTACCATTATAGGGCCCTCCGGATCCGGGAAGACTACGGTGTTGCGAGCCCTTATGACGCTCGAAACTATCAATGGCGGCGTGATATACGTGGACGGCAAGCCGCTGACACACATGCCTCGCGATGGGGTCCTTGTGCCGGCAGACGAGCATTACCAGAGGAAGATTCGCTCCTCGATCGGGATGTGTTTCCAGCACTTCAACCTGTTCCCGCACATGACCGCGATCCAGAACTGCATGGAAGGCCCAGTCCAGGTACTGGGGCTTTCGAGGAAAGAGGCGCTTGAGCGATCCGAAGAGCTCCTCAAAATGGTGGGTATGATCGACAAGCGCGACCAGCATCCTTCCCGTCTATCGGGGGGGCAACAACAGCGCGTGGCCATAGCCCGCGCGTTGGCGATGCGGCCCAAGGTGATGCTTTTCGACGAAGTCACTTCCGCCCTGGACCCGGAAGTCATCGGCGAGGTGACACAGGTCATTCGAAAGCTGGTCGCTGAGCACAACCTAACCATGATCATGGTCACGCATCAGATGGGCTTTGCTCGCGACATTTCTGACCGCGTCTGCTTCTTTTATGGCGGCTCGATAGAGGAGCAGGGCGCCCCGCAGACGTTGTTCAGCAGCCCACAGCGCGACCGCACTAAGCAGTTCCTTTCCGCCGTCAAGGAAGCGGTTTGAAAGATCCGTATTGAGTTTTCGTCCCAATCCCATGGCCTTGATCCGGTCAGGGTATGCGGCCATAGAGCGTTCCCACGTTGCTTTTAAGCACGTCCCAACCGGTAGAGCGAAGAATTGGCGCTAGAGGCTTTGGTGGGTCGAGGCGCCGTTCCTCTCGTTGCCGGAAGTCTTGCTGGCCGATGACCCGTCCGTCTGGCAACTAGCGCCTTGCGCGACATCTGTCGCGAATGGACCGCTATCCAACTCCGCCCATTTGCTGGGGCAATAATTGGTCTTATGAAGGCCAGCAGACACTCCGCTTCAGAGCTTGTTACGACGGAGACGCCTTAGGGTGCTTTGACATTCTAAGTGCATCCGGTTGTGACCATCTTGTCGTAAGATGAATCCGATCGGCAAACTGAATTTGACATAGAACCTCCGAGCAGTGACCCTGCCGGTGTTCAGTTCTTGCCTAGGTTCCCATTATCAAGACTAACTAAGACGGCAGCTTGAATGACAGCACCCCTTTCCAAGAGCCTGCGCGAACGCATCGTATTTGCGATTGAAGCTGGCGAGAGCTGCCGGTCGGTCGCGGTTCGTTTTGGGATTGCAGTTTCTTCCGCCGTTAAATGGTCGCAGCGCTATCGAATGAGCGGTTCTATCGAGCCTCGCAAGATGGGTGGCCACAGAAAGCGCGTTCTGGAACCTCACCGGGATTTCATTCAGGAGCGAATTGACAAGGCACCGCATTTGACTCTGCATCAGTTGAAAGCCGAGCTTGAGGCACATGGTGTGAAGGTCTCACATGACACCGTTTGGCAATTCCTTCGCCGTGAGGGGCTAAGCTTCCAAAGGTGGACAAGCTCCGCGCCAACTTCGCGGGGCGACGCCAAAGCCGAGCCCGAGCAACGCCGCATACTTGAGGCGGGTCATGCCATTGGGGCCCGACGCAGAGTCATTCTTCTCGATCATGGGTGAGCTTATAGCGCTCTCCGGCTCTCTTGAACGCTCGACGAACCGCCTCTGTCGTCGTGGCGCTCCCATGAAGAACCCGGTCCATAGGCGCATCCCCAATTCGAAGACAAGGATGCCCCATCAAAATCTGGATCAAACATCTAGCGTCGGCGGCCAGAACCCCGGCGTCGCCCATCCCAAGCTGATCGAACCCGCCGTTACGCCGGTCGTCGCGCGTGGGCACAGGTAACAGGTACATGCGCGCGGGCGCTGGAAGCTTCGACGGCAATGCCGAAGCCGGCCATGGGCCTCATGCCACTGAACCGGCTTCTTCGAACACTGATTTTTCGGAAGGCCGGCGCATCGCTCTCTTTGTTCGACGGCTGCCGATCTGCGATGGAGTTGGCGGCGTTCGATCAACCGGCGTTCCAGCGCGGGATTCATCACTGCCGATCAGTGCTTGACATGGATCTCTCGCGGGAAGCTGGTCAGAGTCTCGCAGCCGTCAGCGGTGACGAGGATGGTTTCGCTCACTTCGATTCCCCAGCCGTCCATCCACATACCGAGGATCGAATGAAGGACATTGCCCGGCTTCAGGATCGTCTTATCCCCCTGGCGCAGGCTGATCGTGTGCTCGCCCCAATCCGGCGGATAGGCCGCGCCGATCGAATAGCCAATGCGGGATTCCTTCTTCAGGCCGTGGCGCTGGATGACCTTACGCCAGCTCGCCTCGATGTCCTCCGCCAAGACGCCAGGCCTGATGGTCGAAAGCACGGCCTCCATGCCTTCGAGCACGGCCTTGCCGGTGTCGCCGACCTTGGCTGGCATGGCGCCCAACTGAAGCGTACGCGCGAGACCGGCGGCATAGCGACGAACGACGCCGGCCAGCTCGAGCGCGACGGTTTCGTTGTGGCCAAAGCGACGATCGCTCCACATGATATGCGGCGCCGATGCATTTTCGCCGCCCAGTATGGTCGGCGGCAGGGCGGTGATGTCGCCGGCGAAATCCGGCGAGCCAGCTATCTGAGCGGCTTGGATTTTGGCGATGGCATCGCACTCGCGCACACCTGGCGCTATGACCTCATAGGCTGCAGTGACCGCCGCCTCGGCAAGACGCGACGCTTTGCGTAGGTAGTCGATCTCGGCTTCCGATTTGACGCTGCGGATCCAGTTCACAAGAAGGTCAGCATCGTGGAGGATTGCGTTAGGCAGCCCAGCGGTCAGCCGCGCATGCGCCTTGGCGGAATAGTAGTAGGCTTCAAGCTCGATGCCGATATTGCCGCGCCCCCAGCCTTTCCTGTCGATCCAGGCGGCAATCCAGTCCATCGGATGACGGTCGGTGCGCTGGACATAATCTTCGGGAAAGCCGACGACATTCTCGGGCTTCATCCAAGCCGTCAGCAGCCCGCCGGCGGCATCCATGGCACGACCGATCCAGACCGGCTCCTCGTCGGCGAGCGGGACCAGGACCATTTGCGGCGTGTAAAACGACCAGCCGTCGTAGCCGGTGATGTAGTGCTGGTTGGCGACGTCGTTGACGATCAGAAGATCGAGGTTGCGGCGCGCCATTTCCGCGCGGATAGCGGAAAGCCTGCTCCGATATTCGTCGGGATGGAATGGCAATGGTATCATGTTGAAAAATCCTATTCTATCGCGTCCTTGTGGACCCTGACTAAGCAGGAGTCGAGCCCGGGGTTCGAACCTGACAATCGACAAGAGACCCGGCGAGGTGAGCCCATCACCAACAACAGCGCCGTACCGGTCTCCACTGAACAACGCTCTGCTAGTGGCAGTTAGGCAATCCTTCGTAACTTAGCCTCCGGTCGATTTTCCTCATTCTATTTTCTTCCGGGGCGCTCGACCGCGTTTTCTTTCTTTGATGAACTGGCAGTCGTGATTGATGTGGCGCGCATCCGTAGGCTTCGCGGTACGCTTTTGAGAAGTGCGATGCAGAGATAAAGCCGCAAGCCATCGCTATCTCAACGACCGGCAGACGGGAACTGATGAGCAGCAGATGCGCCCGTTCCAGACGAAGATCCAAATAATAACGGCTTGGAGAACACCCCAGTTCCCGCCTAAATAGTCGCTCGATTTGACGTCGGGAAAGGCCGGCTGATCCCACAAGTTGGTCTAGTAGCAATGGCTCCGTGAGGTTTGCCTCCATCTCCTCTATTATCTTAATGACCGCCCGATGGTTTAGTTGCACTCGTGAATGGAGTGGCAAACGTTGTCGGTCACCCGCTGAACGGGTCCTACACGCGATAGCTTTTTCACAAATACGATTGACGACTATCGTGCCATGGTGACGGTCAACCAAATCTAAAAACATGTCGAAGGGAGCGTCCCCCCCGGCGCAGGTGTACAGGTCTCCATCCCGCTCAAAGGCGGTTTGAGCGGCGAACACATCCGGAAAGCGCTCAGAGAATATTGGAAACTGTTCCCAGTGAACCGCGCAACGCCGCCCTTGTGCAACCCCAGCTCGAGCAAGCACTATCGTGCCGCTACATATGCCTACCAGGCAACTGCGGTGGTTTCTGCACTCGCGTAACCAGGCTTCAAGCTGTTTGTGCGAGTCAGGAGCATTATGGGCGCCGACGACGACGACGGCGGGTGTTGAGATTGATCGACGAAATCTTTCACGCTCGAACGACAACGACGATCCGGCCCATACCAACAACCCGCAACTTGAGGCCACGGGCTCCCCGTCGTCCGAAACTATCTGCCAGCTATACACTTCACGCCCCAACACTTCGTTGGCGAGCCTCAGCGCTTCTACTGCCGACGAGAACGCCTGGAGCGAAAAGGCCGGTAGAAGGTAAAAGCAAAAATTTCGGCAGGTCGACTGTGAGTCTAGCATCCCGGGAGTTCCTTCTCTGCTAGCCTGATCTCTCGTTGCGGCCATGCCAAAATAGTGCGACCGGCTTCGTTCATTGGATTGGCGCTGCCACCGCAGTCGGGGCCGATGGTTCTCCCGCTAACTATCCATTGATCTGCACTAGCGTCGTCACTGGTGACCACCAAGTATGCTATGCCTGCCTCGGGCAGACAGCTCTGGCATTGCAGGCTCGGGTCGCCGCCTCAAATGCTAAGACCCTCTCTCGTTAGCTCATCCATAACGAAGCGCACTGCACTTCCTGCGATACCAACGATCTCTTCCACTTCAGCCTTTGTTGCCACCAAAGGAGGAGCGAAGCCCAGAATGTCACCATGCGGCATAGCGCGGACGATCAGGCCACGGTCGCGTGCTGCCTTCGAGATGCGTGCACCGACCTTCAACGACGGGTCGAAACGCTTCTTGTTGTCGCGATCGGCGACAAATTCGATTGCGCCCATAAGACCGACGCCGCGCACTTCGCCGACGATCGGCAACTGCGCGAACTTTTCCTGCAGCTGTGCCTGGAAGAACGCGCCGACGTCACGTGCATTGCCGGGGAGGTCTTCTTTCTCGACAATGTCAAGGACAGCGTTGGCCGCGGCGGCGCCGATGGGATGACCAGAATAGGTGTACCCGTGCGAGAATGCGCCGACCTTGTCAGCCCCATCCTCCAGGACTTTATACACCTTCTCACCGACGATTGCCGCTGAAAGCGGGAAGTAGGCCGACGTCAAACCTTTAGCGACCGTGATGAGGTCTGGTTCGATGCCATAGTGCTGCGAGCCGAACATGGAACCGGTGCGGCCGAACCCTGTGATGACTTCATCGGCAATGAGCAGCACGTCGTGCTTCTTGAGCACCGCCTGAATTGCTTGCCAGTAGCCTTCCGGCGGAGGCGTGATGCCGCCGGTGCCGAGCACCGGCTCGCCGATGAAGCCGCCCACATTCTCTGGCCCCAGCCGCTGGATCAGCTGATCAAGTTCCTCGCCGCGCCGCGCTGAAAATTCGCGTTCGGACTCGCCTGGGGTGGCGCCCCAGTAGTGATGCGGAACACCGGTGTGAACAATCTGCGGAAGTGGCAGGTCCATGTGGTCATGATAGAAGCTCATGCCCGTCATCGAGCCCGACACGACGCTGCAGCCGTGATAGCCGCGTTCACGCGAGATGATCTTCTTCTTGGTCGGCTTACCGCGGAGATTATTATAATACCAGACGAGCTTGGCCTGCGTCTCGTTGGCGTCCGAGCCGGACATGCCGTAGAATACCTTGCTCATTTTGCCCGGCGCCATCTTCACGAGGCGATCGGAAAGGATTGCGAGCTCGTCCGTCGTGTGGGCAGCGTAGGAATGATAGTAGGCCAGACGGAAAGCCTGGCGGGAAATCGCTTCGGCGACTTCGGTGCGGCCGTAACCGACATTGACGCAATAAAGGCCGGCAAATCCGTCGATCAGCTGGTTGCCATGCGCATCTTGAATGCGGATGCCTTTGCCAGTCTCAACGATGGTCGGCTCACCTAGCTTGCCGCTGGCAAAATCCTTGAGCTGCGTGAAAGGATGCAGGACAGCATTTCTATCCTTTTCGCTGATATCCTTGATGTTGATGCTCATGCTTCTGTCCCTCTAGTTTGCGGTATTACCGATGCACACGTATTTGGGTTCGAGATATTCGGCGAGACCATGCCTTGAGCCCTCGCGGCCGAGCCCGGATTGTTTCCATCCGCCAAAGGGTATGGGAGCGCCGGTGAATTTCGGGGTGTTGACGGCGACCATGCCATACTCCAACTGATCGGTTAGCCGCATGGCGCGGCTGAGATCTTTTGTGTAAACGTAAGCCGCAAGGCCCATTTCCGAGTTGTTGGCTCGCGCAAGCACTTCCGTCTCCTCATCGAACGGAAGGATTGCCGCCACCGGACCAAATGTCTCTTCCGTCGCGACCAGCATGTCGTCCGTGACATCGGCGAGAACAGTGGGGGTAACGAAATTGCCCCCGAGAGGGCTATCCTGTCCGCCAGTAACGATGCGAGCCCCGGAACAAATAGCTTCGGACACCTGCCGTCTGCACTTTTCGGCGACGGATGGTTTGGTCATTGGGCCAATATCGACACCGGGTTCGAATCCGTGCCCGACTTTCAGTTTACCGGTGGCCTTCGCGAATTCTTCCACGAAGCGCTCATAGTTTCCTCGCTGAACATAGATCCTATTGGCTGCCAGGCAGTCCTGACCGGATGTGGCAAATTTGGCTGCTATGCATCCAGCTACGGCTGTCTCCAAGGGGGCATCATCGAAAATGATAAAAGGAGCATTGCCGCCGAGCTCAAGTGAAGCCTTCTTCACGGTTTTTGCCGACTGCTCGAGCAGGATCCGACCGACCTCGGTCGAGCCCGTGAAGGAGAATGCCCGCACATCGCTATGATCCAATAGCCGTTTTGCGAGTGGGGCAGCCTCTCCCGTGATCACCTGAAATACCCCAGCGGGAAGTCCTGCCTCCTCGGCAAGGCGGGCAAGCGCCAGAGCGGACAGGGGCGTTTCCGGGGCTGGCTTGACAATCATCGTGCAGCCCGCAGCCAAGGCGGCTCCTGCTTTCCTGGTGATCATCGCCGACGGAAAGTTCCAAGGCGTGATAGCGACCGTCACTCCGACCGGCTGCATCTGCACGGAGAGCCGGCTGCCCGCAAGATGGCTCGGGATGGTCTCGCCATATGCTCGCTCACCCTCTGCCGCAAACCAGTCGAGAAAGCTAGCGGCATATGAAATCTCACCGCGCGCCTCGGTCAATGGTTTGCCTTGTTCAGCGGTCATGATGGTGGAAAGGTCTTCCGCATTCTCGCGCATACCCGCGGCCCATCTCCGCAAACATGCGCCCCGTTCCCAAGGAAGAACATTGCGCCATTGTTCAAACGCGGTTCGTGCGAAGCTGACCGCGTTATCTACATCAGACACCTCACAGGCAGCTACCTGAGCCAAGTCCTGGCCAGTAGCCGGGTCAACCACCAAGATCGTTTCAGCCTTGGAGAGCCAAGCTCCATTCACATAGGCGCACTTTTGGAGGAGGTCCTGCCGTTTGAGCTCCTTTAACGCGGCAGTTGCGGTACCTTTCATCACTAACCTCACGATCGACAGTTCATTTCCGGCAAATTAACTGCGTAACTGAGGCGATAGGCAGCGCGATCGAGGGCCCTCAAGACGATCTCCTGCGAATAAGGGCATGCGACTGAGCTTTTTCGCCGTTTGATCGCTGTCGCCTTATGGGCGAGGTTCAGCAAGATTTCTACTGCACTACCAATGCCCAATGGGTGGCAACCGCTTCCTAGGCGACAAAAGAACGAGGAAGAGGATTTGCTGCGCTAGCGGCCGCAAAGATGCAGATCCTGTGCGGCATTACCCGGCCGGACTGCACAATCTCGGCGTCCAAGGCGTGCTAGCTTGTGAAGAACACAAAAGGACGCAAAAGCAACAGCCCGATGCTGGGAGCCCGCGATGAGCCACACGATCAACCACCTGAAGAAACTACGGTTGCAGCGCAGCGAGTTGGCCGTTCCCGGCTCCAGCCCGGAGATGATCGACAAGGCGGCCAACAGCGCCGCCGACTTCATCTTCCTCGACATCGAGGACGCGGTCGCGCCGCCCGACAAGGAGCGCGCGCGCAAGAACATCATCCAGGCGCTGAACGACATCGACTGGCGCGCCAAGGGCAAGACCGTATCGGTGCGCATCAACGGCCTCGACACCCACTACATGTACCGCGACGTGGTCGACGTCATGGAACAGGCCGGCGATCGGCTGGACACGATCCTGGTGCCGAAAGTCGGCGTGCCGGCCGATCTCTACATGGTCGAAGCCATGGTCAACCAGATCGAGATGGCCAAGGGATACAAGACGCGGGTCGGCCTGGAAGCGCTGATCGAGACCGCGCTCGGCATGGCCAATGTCGAGGCGATTGCCGCGACGGCAGGCCGGCTGGAGGCGATGCATTTCGGCGTCGCCGACTATGCGGCGAGCTGCAAGGCGCGCACCGTCAACATTGGCGGGCTGAACCCCGATTACCCCGGCGACCAGTGGCATTTCGCCCTGTCGCGGATGACCGTCGCCTGCCGCGCCTACGGCCTGCGCGCCATCGACGGACCGTTCGGCGATTTCTCCGATCCGGAAGGTTACATCGCCGGCGCCAGGCGCGCCACCGCACTTGGCATCGAAGGCAAATGGGCGATCCACCCCTCGCAGATCGCGCTTGCCAACGAGGTCTTCTCGCCGCCGGAAAAGGAAGTGACGCGCGCCCGGCGCATCCTCGAAGTGCTGAAGGAGGCCGAGGCGCAGGGCAAGGGAGCGGCGGCGCTTGACGGCAAGATGATCGACGCGGCTTCCGAACGCATGGCGCGCAACGTGCTGGCGGTTAACGAGGCGATCGAGCGCGCCGGCCAGGCGTAATATGCCGGCGCAATAGACATACCGGGAGGATAAGATGGACATCCACGAATACCAGGCCAAGGAACTGCTTGCCCGTCACGGCGTGCACGTGCCGCGCGGCGGTCTGGCCTACAGTCCGGAGCAGGCGACATACCGTGCCAGCGAGATCGGCGGTGGCAAATGGGTGGTCAAGGCGCAGATCCATTCCGGTGCGCGCGGCAAGGCCGGCGGCATCCGCATCTGCTCGTCCGACCAGGAAGTGTCCGATGCGGCCGAGGCGATGCTCGGAAGGAAGCTGGTGACGCATCAGACGGGGCCGCGCGGCAAGCTGGTGTCGCGGCTCTATGTCGAAGAGACCGTCGACATTGGCCAGGAAATCTATCTCGCTTTTGTTCTCGACCGTAAATCCGAGCGGGTGATGATCGTCGCGTCTGCGGCCGGCGGCATGGAGATCGAAGAGATTGCCGAAAAGCAGCCGGATTCAATCATTCGCGCGACTGTCGACCCTGGCGCGGGGATGCAGCACTATCAGGCGCGCGAGATCGCCTTCGGGCTTGGTCTCGAAAACAACCTGATTGGCAAGGCGACCGAAACGCTACTTGGTTGCTACCGCGTGTTTCGCGACTACGACGCTTCGATGCTGGAGATCAACCCGCTGGTCGTCACGCGTGACGGCAATCTGATGGCACTAGATGCCAAGATGTCGTTCGATGAGAACGCGCTATTTCGTCGTCCCCAAATATCCGAATTGCGCGACAAGTCGCAGGAGGATCCGCGCGAAACCTTTGCCAGTGACCGTGGCCTCTCCTATGTCGGCCTCGACGGTGACATCGGCTGCATCATCAACGGCGCGGGGCTCGCCATGGCGACGATGGACATGATCAAGATCGCCGGCGGCGAGCCGGCGAACTTTCTCGACATCGGCGGCGGCGCCTCGCCCGAGCGGGTTGCGAAATCGTTCCGAGCCGTCCTTGGTGACAAGAATGTCAAGACCATCCTCGTCAACATCTTCGCCGGCATCAATCGCTGCGATTGGGTCGCCGAGGGTGTTGTCAAGGCAATCCGCGAAGTCGGCGTCAACGTCCCGTTGGTGGTGCGGTTGGCCGGCACCAAGGTCGAGGAAGGGCGCCGCATCCTGTCCGATTCCGGCGAGGCGGTGATCGTCGCCGAAACACTCGCCGAAGCCGCCGACAAAGCCGTCGCCGCCTGGCGGTCCGCCACGATGAAAAAAGCAGGCTGAGGGGACGAAAGAATGGCCATTCTGCTTAACCGGGGCACCCGCGCAATCGTGCAGGGATTTACCGGCAAGATCGGCAGTTTTCACGCCGAAGACATGAAGCGTTACGGCACTAATGTGGTCGGCGGCGTCACACCCGGCAAGGGCGGCCAGACGCATCTCGGCCTGCCGGTGTTCAACACCGTCAAGGGGGCCGTGCGCGAAACCGGAGCCGATGCGAGCATCGTCTTCGTGCCGCCGCCCTTCGCCGCCGACTCGATCATGGAAGCGGCGGATGCCGGCATAAAACTATGCATCTGCATCACCGACGGCATCCCCTCGCAGGACATGATGCAGGTCAAGCGCTACATGCGCCGCTACCGCTTCGAGGACCGCATGCGGCTGATCGGTCCGAACTGCGCCGGGGTGATCTCGCCCGGACAGGCGCTGATGGGCATCATGCCCGGCAGCATCTACCTGCCCGGCCGCGTCGGCATCGTCGGCCGCTCCGGCACGCTCGGCTACGAGGCGGCTTCACAGATGAAGGCATTGGGTATCGGCGTCTCGACCAGCGTCGGCATCGGCGGCGACCCGATCAACGGCTCCTCCTTCAAGGACATCCTAGAACTGTTCGAGCAGGACGACGATACCGACGCCGTGGTGATGATCGGCGAGATCGGCGGGCCGCAGGAAGCCGAAGCCGCGATCTGGGCGCGCGACAACATGCGCAAGCCCCTGATCGCCTACATTGCAGGCCTCTCCGCCCCGAAAGGCCGCCGCATGGGCCATGCCGGCGCGATCATCTCGGCCTTCGGCGAGTCTGCTCAAGAGAAGGTCGAGATCCTGAAGGAAGCCGGGGTCGTCATCGTGCCGACGCCGGCTTCGTTCGGCGAGATCGTGGCCGGCGTGATGGCGAATCGGACGAAGGCAGCATAGCGCAACATACCGGTCAATTTGAGGACCAGGTAAAGGAACCGCATCGGCGCTATTGAGATTAGCGCAACTCTCGGCGGCGCTTCAGTCAAATTGATGTCGCGGCTCCCGCGTCTTGCGACGAGCCAAGTTGCCGGCATATTTAGCGATAAACAGTCTCAAGAGAGACTCCAAAACAGCCTTTGCGGTGGTGGTCAGCACGCCCTGCATCTACTTGGCATCCCAACCGAGGTGGCGTTTAGCTCGGTGTTGGGCTGCTAAATCGGGGATCGTGTCCGCCGCCAAAACTCCACAGGGGCCGTCGGCGCATGGCCGTTTTGCTTAGGCCGCTTCAGCGCTCTTCAGTAGTCAGACTGGACATTTGCGTCGCCGTCGCGCGCGCCGCTCTCCCTTGATTGACAACCAAGCTACCGGTCACCTTACGTCCACCGCTGCCCTACCCCCTTTGGCGCCAATAAGAAGAGGCGGTCCACACCAGACATGAGCTGAGTCTCTCACATGGGAAGTGAAGCTGCGCACAAAGCCCAACCAACGCAGGTTTTCTGCGGCCGGACGACGAGGTCCGCGTGAAGCAGGCCTCTGAAGCATGCTAGGTTAGGAACCAGTACGGACGGGCATGGAAAAGAATGCTTGGTCCGGTGAGCCAACCTAGGTGCAGAGGACGACTACGAAATGGACTTTGAGAAACCCTTTCAGCCGGCGGAGTATCGCCGCCGTGTCCAAGACGTCAAGACACGGATGGAGGAAGCAGGACTGGACCTGCTAATCTGCCAAGATCCCGCGAACATGTGTTGGCTGACCGGGTATGACGCCTGGTCCTTCTATACGCCTCAAGTGGTTCTATTGCACCTGAAGTCGGACTCGCCGGTGTGGATCGGACGGCTGGTTGACGTTAACGGCGCTCGTGCCACGACGGACCTGGCTGCTGAGGATATCATCAACTTCTCCGATGACCGGCTCCATCACGTTGAACTGCATCCCTATGACGAAGTCAGTGAAATCATTAAATCACGCGGATGGGGATCTGATCGCATTGGGGTTGAGCTTGATGCGCATTTCTACACCGCTCGAGCGCATCAGCACCTCGTCGCGGGTCTTCCAAACGCCAAGTTCTCCGACAGCAAAGGACTCGTCAATTGGGCGAGACTCGTCAAATCCGACGCTGAACTCGTCTATATGAGGGAAGCGGGTCGGATTGTCAGCCACACCATGCGCCGGGCGATAGATAATCTGAAGCCGGGTGTTCCTGAATACGAAATCGTCGCTCAGATTTATGCCGATCAGACAAGAGGCGTTGATGGGAAATATGGTGATTATACAAGTCTCTGCCCATTGATACAGGTGGACGAAAAGACGAACGCTCCACACCTCACATGGTCGGATAAGCCCCTGCCCAAGTCGGGGTTGGTTCTCTTGGAAATTGGAGCGGCCAGGCGCCATTATCATGCGCCGCTGACGCGCACGGTCTACATGGGAAAGCCACCCAAGGAGGCCCAGCACCTCGCCAATGCCATCATCGAAGGTGGCGACGCTGTCCTCGAAATGGCCAAGCCGGGTGTAGTCGTCGACGAACTGAATACCGTTTGGCTGAGCGTCCTGAACCGCCACAGGTACGTGAAGAAAGGCCGTTCCGGTTACTCAATCGGAATGAATTTTCCGCCGGACTGGGGCGAACGTACTGTGAGCATTCGCGCCGGCGAAAAGACTGTGCTCCAGGCTGGCATGTGCTTCCATTTCCAATCAGGAGTGAGGCCTCCTGCCTTCGGAGCCGCAATCTCGGAGTCGTTTGTTGTTACCGAAAAGGGTGGCGAGCGGCTAGCCGACGTCGCACGAGAGTTGATAGTCGTAGACTAGCTGAAAGCTTTTACGATTCGCCACTCAGCCGGATTGGGAAGGCCGAAGTGCTTCGCTTCCCAATCCGTAACTTTTCATCTTACCCGGAAGAGCGCTTAGTTTAGAGTAGATAGCCCCAACAGCCGTGGGCGGGGATGGCACAGCATCTTCTCTGGTCAGTGGGCGTGGAAATCACCGGAGTACTGCATCCTAGCGGTGACCAGCTATGCTGTTCCAGCCGCGCTCAACAGCAAGTGCTCTAAGCTAGGGCGGCAGGTTCCAAGACCCAGAACTATTTGTCTGCGCAGATCTGAGACGTCTTGCCTAAACGGACAAACGCATGCGTTTGTCGCAGGGGACAGTCTCGCTCGCGGCGCGGAAATTGTGTGCAACGCGGCTGCGTGTGTACCTCACTAAACCTCCGCTCGAAGTAGGGCGCTGCAACATCCTCCGTACGGCGGCCAAGTCCCCACTCCATTTGCGCGGGGGACCTTCATCTCTGATCTTCACCCAGCAGGACTTGGTCGTCGCTCGGCTCTGACATGCAGCCGGCTTATCAGCGCCACTGCCGGCAGGCCAATAAGCGGATCATGGCTCATCCTGGCCTAGCAAGTTTCTTCATCGCCCTGTTTAAGCAGGAGCAGCGCACCGGCGAGACGGAATATGGCATCTTCGTTGGAGAACAAGCCGACGACCATTGTCTTCCGCTTGATCTAGTCGTTGAGCCGATCGCTTGGATTGGTGCTACGGAGCTTCGCGCGGCGCTGCCGTGATGGCGACTTCGCCCGATCTGGTCAGCAGCGGCCGCTGTTGGTCGTTCCCGCCAACCTCCCGCACGACGACGGTCAGCGGCTTTAACAGGGAAATAGGAGTCCTCCGCAGCTTGGGATGCGCAAGCTCGAGGGTACAGACGCGCGTCTCACAGTCGCGCTCGGGACACCGCCGTGCCACTGGGCACAACGCCGGGGGTTCTATTCGCGCGGACGGTGGGGCGGCGCCCAGTTTCCTCGACCGCTCGGCGCGAAGGATGTTGGCGTTGGGATCTTCTCTCCGCGCCCCCAGGTTCATCATCATTTTGGCTGTCGGTGATTTCCTCGAGCAGTTTGTGTCGGCAAGCTACATGTGCAGCTGCAATCCGCTCGCTAACCACAGTGCTATCGAGGGCGCAGTCGCGAAGGACGCGCCTGTCGCCTGAGCTCGTCTGCGCGCGCGCCCCGTCCCCATTCTTAGCCGTGGGTCAAGGGCAGCTATCTGAGAGATGGCGCAGTTTACCATCTGCGCGCTCGGACACGCTTTGCAAGTGTTCGCAATCGGACCAACCCAGACTTTGTCAGCGCCGCCCTTTTCGCCCGCGCTATAATTCAGCGCCGAACCAAAGAATACGCAGAACGACACCGCTTTTGCGGCACAATTAGCGCGATCTACGCGAGCCTCGCCCCTTAGTCTGCTGGGAAGTGACTGACTCATGATCATAGCGCCGGAAATGCACGGAAGCGGCCCGCATAAGCTCAAGATGGCCGGCCTCGTCGAAACACCTTGCCGCTGCCGTTTCCGAGTGAAACCGAACAAGGATACATATGATTACGAATCCGCCTTTCCGTCCTCGTGAAACACCGACTCGCCACCACGAGATCCTCATCGTTGGTGGAGGGATTGCGGGAGCAAGTGTTGCCTTTCACCTTGCAAGGAACGGTAAGAAGGACGTCGCACTCTTGGAGCGCAACAGTCTTACGTCCGGTACAACTTGGCACGCTGCGGGTTTGATCATGCAGACGCGTGGGACACACGCACTGACGGAGATCGCAAAATATAATGCTGAACTTTACTCCGCGCTGGAGGCCGAGACTGGCCAAGCTACCGGATTCAAGCGAAATGGCACGCTTGGGGTCGCCAGAACCAAGGAACGCCTATACGAAACTGCACGCAACGCCTCGATTGCCAAAAGTTTTGGCCTTGAGGCCAACATGATCTCTCCGAGCGAGGCGAAAAAGCTCTATCCGACGCTCAACGCCTCGATCATCGAAGGCGCAGTCTTTATCCCTGGTGACGGCCAAACCAATCCTGTCGACACATGCATGGCGTTAGCTCTTGGCGCCAAAAAGAACGGCGTAAAAATCTTCGAAAACGCAGAAGTCACAGACCTCTGGCGCACAGCAGACGGGCACTACCAAGTTCGGACCAATGAGGGAGTTGTTGAGGCTGAAATTCTCGTACTTGCGTGTGGGCTTTGGACCCGAGAACTTGCGTCGAAGTTAGGTGCGCGAATTCCGATATACGCGGCAGAGCACTTTTACGTAGTGACCGAAGCGATGGATTTTGTGACGCCCACCTTGCCAGTGTTACGCGACACCGACGGGCATGTGTATCTGAAAGAAGATACAGGGAAACTTCTGGTTGGTGCCTTCGAGCCTTGGGGAAAACCTTTGCCGATGGGGAAGCTTCCGAAGGAAACGGCATACATCGAGCTTCCTGAAGACTGGGATCACTTTGAGCTACCGATGACCAAAGCGATAGAGATTGTTCCTGACCTTGCGAACTGCGGCATTGCCAAATTTTTCAATGGTCCTGAAAGTTTCACCCCTGACCTTCTCTTCATGATTGGTGAAGTTCCTGGATTGAAAAATCTTTTCGTTTCGACGGGTTATAATTCAGAGGGCATTGAATACGGCGCGGGAGCAGGACGAGCTCTGGCAGAGTGGATCATTGGCGGTGAGCCTCAGATGGACATCAGCTTCGTGGATGTCGCCCGGTTCCATCCCTTCCAGATCAATAAACGATATTTGCACGATCGCACAGCCGAAGTGTTGGGTCTTCACTATAAGATGCACTGGCCGGCTTACCAGCCTGAGACGTCCCGAGGTGTCCGCAAAAGCGCTCTTCACGATCGGTGGGCGAGGCTTGGAGCTAGCTTTGGCGAAGGAATGGGATGGGAGCGTCCCATGTGGTTCGCGGGGGAGGGGGAATCGACTAAAAACGTCTACTCCTACGACGAGCCGAGTTGGTTCAAATATACCAGTCAGGAGTGCAAGGCTGCCCGTAACAATGCCATCTTGTTGGACCAAAGCTCTTTCGGCAAGCACTTGGTTCAGGGTCGCGATGCCTGCCGTTTCCTTCAGTGGCTTTGCGCCGGCAATGTGGATGTACCTGTAGGAAAGCTGGTATACACCCACATGCTCAATGGAAAGGGCGGGATAGAGACAGATATCACTGTAAACCGCTTGTCGCAGACAGAGTTCCTAATCATCTCGTCAGCGACCGTCCATCCCCGGGATAAGGCCTGGATCACAAAACACATTACAGACGAATGGAATGTCACGGTCACTGATCTCACGTCTGGGTACGCGGTCCTCTCATTGCAAGGCCCGCGATCGCGCGAGATCCTATCGCAGGTAACCGACACAGATCTGGCGAATTCGGCGTTCCCGTTCGCCACCAGTCAGGAAATCGATATCGGTTATGCTCGCGTAATAGCCAACAG
This sequence comes from Mesorhizobium sp. LjNodule214, assembly GCF_964252735.1. Lineage (NCBI taxonomy): Bacteria > Pseudomonadati > Pseudomonadota > Alphaproteobacteria > Hyphomicrobiales > Phyllobacteriaceae > Mesorhizobium > Mesorhizobium sp. LjNodule214. The sequence goes on along the minus strand of NZ_CAXUPE020000006.1, from coordinate 169,844 downwards.
GCTAACTTATGTCGGAGAACTTGGTTGGGAGCTTCATATTCCAACCGAGATGGCACAGCACGTGTTTGATGTTGTTTGGGAGGCCGGCCAGGCGTATGGCCTTAAGGCTGCAGGGTACCACGCGCTTGAACATCTGCGGTCCGAGCGCGCCTACCGAGAATACCAGCTCGATCTAACGCCAGTTGATACGTTGCTTGAAGCGGGGTTGGGATTTACGGTGGACTGGAATAAAGAAGGCGGATTTATAGGAAAAGAGGCGTTAACGTCCCAGAAAAATGCCGGGCCGCTTAAAAAACGACTAGTGTCATTCAAGCTTCGCGATCCGAAGCCAGTCCTCTTTCATGAAGAGCTTATCCGCTGCGACGGGAGGATTGTCGGATATATTTCCTCCGGCGTGAAGAGCTTTACGATCGGAACGTCAATCGGAATGGGATATGTAAACCACCCCGCTGGTGTCACGAAGGACTTGATCGAAAACAGTCGATGGGAAATCGAGATCGCCGGCAAACTCTACGAATGCGACGCGTCGCTCCGGGCGTTTTTCGATCCAAACGGGGATCGGGCTAAGCAATAGGTCGTGCGCCACCATAGAGGCGGAACGAGCTGGTTCTCTTCTGTTCCCCGGACGGATCCGCTCCGCAACTCCTTCGAAGCCCGGAGGCCCACTTTCTTGTGCCCTATTGGACTCCTCGGCTGCGGAGGCGGCCCATATGACGAGGCTTCGATGAGCTCCGAGTTGGAGGCTTCCAATTGACATGCGCCTCCGAGCCAACTGCGCCAGCGCAATGACTGAGGTAATGGTGGTGACGAAGGCTCCACAAGTAAAGCGCATCGAGAAAGATCCGCTTGGCCCTGTAAGCATCCCGGTCGATGCCTATTATGGGCCACAGACGGCCCGGGGCATCGCTAACTTCCCGATTTCGGGTATCCGGATCAGCCATTTTCCGAACTTCATCAAGTCGCTTGCCTACGTGAAAATGGCAGCGGCACGCGCTAACGCGGCGCTCGGAGATCTGGACAAGCAAAAGGCGGATGTCATCTGCCAAGTCTGTGCAGAAATCGCGGCGGGCAGACACCTTGCCGAGTTCCCGCTCGATGTGTTTCAGGGCGGCGCAGGCACCTCGACCAACATGAACATCAACGAGGTCATCGCCAACCGCGGCCTGGAGATCATGGGACTGCCACGCGGACAATACGACCAACTGCATCCCAATAACGACGTCAACTTCGCTCAATCGACAAACGATGTTTATCCGACGGCGATCCGTCTTGCGATCCTTCTTTCACGGGGGGCATTGCAGCGAGCTTTGGAGCAGCTCGCGGGTGAGCTGGAGGCCAAGGCGGAAACCTTTTCGGACGTGATCAAGCTGGGCCGAACGCAGTTGCAGGACGCTGTTCCGATGACGCTGGGCCAGGAGTTTCAGGCTTTCGCGACGACACTACGCGAAGATGTAGCCCGTCTCGGTGAGATTTCCGCCTTCTTCCATGAAATCAACCTCGGTGGCACGGCGATTGGCACCGGCATCAATACGAACCCCGGCTATCAGGCGGCAGCTGTCGCCGAGTTGCGCGCGATTTCCGGCCTGCCCGTCGTCCCGGCCGGAAATCTGATCGAAGCCTGCTGGGATACCGGTGCCTTCGTGCTCTTCTCGGGAATGCTGAAGCGGACAGCCACGAAACTCTCGAAGATATGCAACGATCTGCGGCTGCTTTCCAGCGGCCCGCGTGGGGGGCTGAACGAAATCAATTTGCCAGCGCTTCAGCCCGGCTCCTCGATCATGCCCGGAAAGGTTAATCCTGTAGTGCCGGAGGTGGTCAATCAGGTCGCCTTCCAGATCATCGGTTACGATCTCACGATCACACTCGCCTCCGAAGCGGGACAGCTGCAGCTGAACGTCATGGAGCCGGTGATCGCCTACAACATACTGCACTCGCTTGAGCTTCTGACCAATGCCGTCGATGTTCTGCGCACGAGGTGTGTCGTGGGCATTACCGCCAATGCAGAGACTTGCCGCAGACATCTCGAAGTCAGCACCGCCGTGGCAACAGCACTGACGCCCGCGATCGGGTATGATCGGGCGGCGGAGCTTGCAAAGCTAGTCTTGTCCTCCGGTAAAACGATCCGCGAAGTCCTGGCCGAGCAGCCGGATCTTTCGGAGGAGCTCATCGCACAGGCCGCCGATCCGCACCTTTTTGACCCGCCCGGTGCGATCGCGACCGGCTTCACAACAACGGGCCGAAGATTGATCGACTGATCTGCGTAGCGGCGCTGCTGCTCGGACACCGACGCTGCTGGCGAGCCGTGTTCGAACATACGGGCCAGGGATCGCTCAGAGGTGGTGCGTTCTTCGGGCTTAAGAAGGATCGAAGGGCTCTCTTCCGCAGTAAGCCCGCAGACGGGTTCCGGCCGAGTTCAACGTCACCAGGCTAGGTTTGCCCTTTGGCTGATCGCCCTTCACCTTCGGAGCAGGCAGCGCATCGGGGTTCACACCGACCACGAAGCCGCTCCAACTGGCTAGCCAGATTCACTGTCCGCCTGCGGCGAAAGCCGACGGAGCCCGGACGTTTTCAGCGTTCTTTGGTCGAGCAAGCGGGTCGGATATTCGGCAGTGAAGCAGGCGTCGCAAAATTGAGGCTGTTTGTTCTCGCGGGCCGTTTCGCCGAGAGCTCGATAAAGCCCGTCGATCGACAGGAAGCCGAGCGAATCCACACGGATAAATTTGGCCATTTCCTCGATCGACATATGCGAGGCCAAAAGTTTCGCCGTCTCGGGCGTGTCGACGCCGTAGAAGCATGAGGAGCGAGTCGGCGGCGAGGCGACGCGCATATGCACTTCCTTCGCGCCGGCATCGCGCAGCAACTGCACGATCTTCGAGGATAAGCGCATCGTGCTGGTCTGATCCGGCGGTTGGCATTGTGCTTCAGCTTGACGCCCATGTGGCGGATGGAATCGGTCGGCTGGATGAAGGTGCGGCCAACATAGTGGTTGCGGACGATGCCGAGCTCAAAGGGCAGGCCGGCAGCTTGGGCGAAGCCGATCGCGGCCGGCGTGCCGCCGTCGGGCACAGGCACTACGATGTCGGCATCGACCGGATTCTCGTCTTTCGCACTTCATAGACGTTGCGGCCCTCGACCGACGAATCCGGACGAGAGAAATAGACATACTCGAAAATGCAGAACCGCGGTTTCTGTTTTTCGAACGGGAACAGGCTCTCCACTCCCTCAGCGGTGACGATGACCATCTCGCCAGGCTTCAGGTCTCGAACAAAGCGCGCACCGATGATGTCGAGCGCGCAGGTCTCTGAGGCCAGGATCCAGGCGCCGTCAAGTTCGCCCAGTACCAGCGGCCGGATCCCGAGCGCGTCGCGGCAGCCGATCATTTTTGTGGACGACAGCGCTACCAGTGAGAACGCGCCCTCCAGTTGGCGAACCGCATCTATGAAGCGCGAATTGACGTCCTTCCCGCTGCTGGTTGCGATGAGATGCAGGATCGTTTCGGTGTCCGACGTCGACGAGAAGATCGAACCCTGCTTCTGCAGCGTACGCTGCAGTATCATCGCATTGGTGATGTTGTCGTTGTGCGCGATGGCAAAGCCGCCGTCGGCCAACTCGGCGAAGAAGGGCTGTACGTTGCTCAGCCCGGGTCCGCCGGCGGTGGCGTAGCGGGTGTGGCCGATGGCGCGCGTGCCCTTCAGCCGCTCGAGGATCGGCTTCTTGGTAAAGGTGTCGCCGATCAGGCCGACATGACGTTCGACGTGGAACTGCGTGCCGTCATAGGAGACGATGCCCGCCGCCTTCTGGCCCCGGTGCTGCAGGGCATGCAGGCCGAGGGTGACGACAGTGGCCGCATCCCAAGGGCCGAAGATTCCGAATATGCCGCATTCATCATGAAAATGAGCATCGGCCTCCGCCGAGAAGAGTTTATCTACCTCAAGCATCGGTCACGATCACAAGCCGGAAAATAAGGCGGCCGGTCTCTTCGCCTGAATCTGACCATGAGGCCGCCGATGTCGGACGCGAAGAACCCCGCAGCCAATTAGATCCGTTCCAATGCGCCAGACTCTTGTCGCATCGGAGCTCAGTCATGATTATCCGGCATCAGCGACATCATGTGAGTGGCTTCATACGGCTTGAAAATCGATCTTGGGGGTAAATAGTCCCGCGAAGCCGACGGCATCGCGGGACCTATTCCTGTGTGATTGCGCCAGATGGGCCCTAGTAGCTAAGCATAATCTTTTGGTAGATTTCGACAGCTTTAGTCAGCTGATCAATTTCGACATACTCGTTGGCAGTATGAGCCTGATCAATACTTCCAGGTCCAAGAATAACGCAGGAAATACCTCCCAACGAGAGCTGACTCGCATCCGTCCCATATGGAACTCCGCGGTGCTGGCCCGTTCCGGCAACTTCAGCACATGCCTTTGCCGCTACTGCGGCGATCTTTGTTGCTTCCGCGCTCGGGGGGGCTGGATCTTCCAGAGCGGGTAGCAGCGAGCGCACCTTGATCCCATCGGGACCCTGGCGCAGGCCTTCCAGTATGTTCTCTACCTCCTGTAGCGCGTCTGCCGGTCGTTCTCCCGGTATAAGCCGCCGGTCGATCCACACGCGGCAGGATGGCGGTACCGTCGCCAATTCCGTACCCCCTTCGATGAGTGTAATCGTGAGAGTCGGGGGGCTAACCAGCGGGTGCGCGCGTTTGGACAGAGTTGCATTGATCTTGTCGAGTGCCACGATAACCTTGGCCATTCCTGTGATCGCGTTCACCCCAAGATGGGGCTTGGAGCTGTGAGCGGGTACACCCTCCACTTCAACCTGCCAGCGGACCGAGCCCTTATGTGCAACGACAAGCTCCAAGTCAGTAGGCTCACCGACCACTGCGGCCTCGTAGGACACACCTGATTGAGCGATTTTTCGCGCTCCTTTCTTCCGGTATTCTTCGTCGACGCTTGCGCCTAGGACAATCGTGTATCGTGGCTTACGGTCCCCTAGAGTGCTAAGAGCCATGAGCATTGCCGCGAGCGGGCCCTTATCGTCACAACTTCCTCGCCCATAAATCCGACCATCCCGTTCGTCCGGCGAAAAAGGATCTGCCTCCCAATTATCAACCGGCACCGTGTCCATGTGGGATATGAACAGGACACGCTTATCGGGCTCCTGCCCGGGAACCCAGGTGAAGAAGTTGGCGCGGCCGTCCGTTACCTCCTGATACTCAAAGGGCAGGTTTCGCTCTCGGCAAAAGGCCTCGAGGAACTCAGCGACCTTTTGTTCACCGCTCCCCTTTGCCGACGCTGAAGGGTTGATGCTCTCAATTTTTATGAGTTGTTTGAGAAGCTCTACCGTTTGTGTGCTGATGGACGACATGAATACTCCTATCCCTCCTTGAGAATGCAAGCTTGCGGCTATGCCAGCCAGTTCTTTGCCAGGCCGACAACTCGGTCAGCCTCGTCTGCTGTGTTGTATAAATGTAGCGAGAAGCGCAGCATTCCCCGGCGTACAGAGACGATCACCTGGTTCTTCAAAAAATGCTCGTGCAGCGACTGAATGCGGCTATCGGCTTTTCCCGAACCAGGTCCTGGATCTCCGAGAGCAACAATACTTCCGGTGTGATCCCCTGGCGTTCCGCCGCAGACGGGGAGCCCGAGGTCTAGGAGGCCAGACGCCAGTCGCCTTGCAACCGATGTAACGCTTTGTTCAATAGCGGGCGTGCCGATTTCCATCAGCTGTCCGATGGATGCGTGGACCGCTATGACGCCCGCAAAATTGTAATGGCCAATTTCAAAACGGGGCGCGCCCGCGCGCAAGTTTACCGAATCGAATATTGGAGCCGACTCCGGCGCGTCGCCCAAATCGACACTAAAGCGGGCGAGATAGGCAGGGCTTAGACGATCGGCCCATTCCCGGCGGCAATATAGAAATCCCAACCCATAGAGGCCCATCAACCCCTTGTAAGATGATGCCACCAAACCATCGACGCCAAGCAGTTTGACATCGGTATGGAGTATGCCAACTGATTGGGAGGCGTCAGCCAAAAGAAAGGTGCCAAGACGCCTGCAAGCGTCGGCTATCGGCTCCATCAATGTCTTGAAGCCTGGCACCATTGTGACAGTCGATACTGTAACGATACGGGTGCGCGAGTCGATTTGATCGATAGTAGCGTCGCAGGGGATTGCGCCGTTATCAGATTCTACAATCCGCAGCTCAACTCCGTGCTTGTCTCTCAGTTGCAGCCAAGGAAGGATGTTGTTTGCGTGCTCCAATTGGCGGCACAGGACAACATTGTCTCCGGGCTTCCAGGCAATCGCGTTTCCGATTATGTTAATGCCTTCCGATGCATTCTTCGTAACAGCGATTTCGTCCTTTTCGGCCCCAATAAATTCAGCAAATCTGGAGCGTGTTTGCTCGACAAGCTGCATCATTCCTTCTTCGTCATTCAAGCCGTTTAGTCGATTATCAAGGTGCTGTTCCATGGACCTGCGGGTGGTTCTGGATATGAGCCCCTGATTTGCAACATCCATGTAAATGGCGCTTTGGGTGGCTGGAAATTCCTGCCGGAGGACGTCCAAAGGAAGAAAATGGCTTGTCATGCTCGTCATCATATCCGTGTTCGTGGGTAAAGAGCGCAAAACCTACTCGGGACGCCCATTTCTGCAGTTGTAGCAAGGAAAATGCCTGGATTGAGAAGCCGTCGTGCTACCTTGCGGGCGATCATACCATTCGGCCGAATTTATAAGACAAGAGGTTCACCACCGGGAGGCAAATGCCTTTCGCTGATCGGATCATTTTATGGCTTGATCCTTGTGGAACTCAGGCTAATATCGGGTGAGCCAAGCAGTTTTTCTGCGCAAATCTCTCCGTTTTTGCAGTGATCGTGAAATGGATCTGGATCGAGTTGATCGCAAGCTTCTCAACGCAGTGCAGCGCGACAATCGCCTGACGACGGCTGAATTGGGCGAACTTGCGGGCCTTTCTGCGACCGCTTGTCAGCGGCGACTGAAGCGGCTGCGTGATGAAGGTGTGATCGAGGCTGACGTTGCCATAGTCTCGCCACAAGCCGTGGGTCGTCCCATGCTCATGCTGGCGTCGATCAGTCTCGAGCGTGAGCGGGTAGATATCATTGATCGGTTCAAGCAGGCGGTTCGGCGCACGCCTGAGATCATGAGTGCGTACTATGTGACGGGTGAAGCCGATTTCGTTCTCTTGATCTCTGTCCAGGACATGGCCGAGTATGAGGCATTTACCCGCCGATTTTTTCATGAGTCCGATATCAAGGCAGTCAAGACGATGGTCGTAATGGATCGGATCAAGGCGTCATTGGCTCTGCCTATTGAAGAATAAGGGCAGTATGCGACCGCATCGACTTGCGCTGGCACTTGCGGTCTCAAGCGAATCAACCTGATAACCCTTGCTGTTCGTCCGGTAGCAAAGCAATCCTATGCCGCATTGACCTGATGGGGCGACGGTCTCCGCTCCCGCCATCGCAATGTGCCAAAGTGCGGCTGTCGAAAGTCACATGAGCGAGAACCGTCCATGGAGAAGGTTAGCACAATCGGTCTGGATGTCGCCAAGCACGTGCGGACGGCGTGGACGCGGAGGGCGCGATGGTTGTCCGCCGGAAGTTGCGTCGTGATGATATCGTCGCGCCGGGCGAGGATGGCGTTGGAGGTGAACTCGGTGCCGTGTCGGAAACGATCATGCCGGGCTTGCCGCGGCGGCCGATCAGCCCGTCAGCTAGCGCGCCACGCGGCGGTCCGAGATCGAGGTGTCGGCGACCACGGCAAGGCATTCGCGCGTCACCTCGTCAACAATGTTGAGCACGCGGAAACGACGGCCGCATGCCCATCGACCAACGCGCGTTGGGCGTCGCTCCCACCAGGATCGGCGCCCGCGTACCGACAGCGCGCCGCCGTGACCCTCGCTTGCGCACCGTCACCCCTTCCTCGCGGTAGAGGCGATAGATGCGGTTGATGCCAGATGGCTCGCCCTCGCGCCTGAACAGGATGAACAGCCGCCAGTAGCCGAAGCGCCGGCGCTCGTTGGCCAATTCGCGTAGCCGGCCGCGCAGTTCCTCTCCGGTGGGCGCCGCGACCGGTAACGGACCATCTTGCGGTCGGCGCCGACGATCGAACTAGCCCGCCGCTCCGACAGGCCTAGCGAGGCCTGCAGACTCGCGCCTGGCGCCAGGCCTTACCCTTAATGGGACGGTCCCGCCCCGTCCTCCCGCAGCATGCCGGCGCTGCCCGCTCGAAGACTCCATCAGCGCATCGCGTCGGTAGCGAACTCGCTGGACAGGCTCGCCGTCGCTGTCCAAGCCGACGACGTGGAACATGTTCTTGCCGATATCGACAGGCTTCACGAACTGCGCTGGCTCAGGCCAACCTTGTGCCCCAGTACCTGAAGCCTTCTGGCGATCCATTGCGATCCAGCGCACGATTCCATGCCGACGATTCATCATCTGGGCAGTCACAACAAAGGACGTTGCAATGGTCAGCAGGAGTTCCCCTCGGTGGACCTTCTGTGCTGGAGGAGGAGAACGCCGGGCTGAAGAAGCTGCTTGCTGACCAGATGCTGGAAGCCTCGGCGCTGCGCGAGCTGTTGTCAAAAAATGTAGGGTCCGCCCCGTCCGTGCAAAGGTTCGGGACATCGCCGACGACGATTCCAGTTGCATAAATGTATCCGGCCTCTCGCGAGTGAACTGCTGTCGCAGCCACCATGATGAGATCCGCGCACGCCGTTCCCAACAAATGGTTCGGGCACGAAGCCCGTTTTTTTGCGCAGGGCTTACGGCATGCTGATCCACTGTTTCGTCATCTCTATTCCCGGGCCTTACAATCGAGCCGGGGCGTCAGGCGGTGTAGAGGAGCGCGAAGGCGCTTACTAACGAGCAGTAGCGCTCCTTGCTAAACCTTACATGTTCCAGAATGTTTCTTTCCTTTAGGATCGTCCGGACCTTGTCACAATTGCCAAAGTTCTCAGTTCAGCCTACCTCCCGATCTCGGGCTCAATCATCGGAAGAGTCTGGTCGGTCCTGGAGCAGGGCACGGAGAATTCGGTCCGTTGGGGCACGGCTGGCGTACTCTGGGCACCTTTGTGCCGCCCCGCCGCGCTGGCGAACATTCAGCCCATGTCTTGGTCTGGTTCCGCCAGGAGCAAGTCCTCGTTCTGCCGGACTCCAAGGCCTCGAGAAGCATGCGACCGAGTGGGAGGCGCCAGTCTATCACACGCTGCGCCACATGCTGACCATCCGGTCTATGCCGGCGCGTATGCTTTTGGCCGGCCTGGGACGCGGGTTGTGATCGAAAGCGGCCGGAAGCGGGTCGTGCGCGACAGCCTGCCCCGGAACTGGAATGGACGGGTACGTTTTGATCCACGATCACCACGAGGGATATATTTCCTGGGAGGAGTTCGAGAGGAATCGCCGACGACGCCAACGGAAAGAGCTATCTTGGTCGCGGGGCGATCCGCCGCGGCGAGGCCTTGCTGCCAGGTCTCTTCCGATGTGCCCGCTGCAGCCGCAAATTGCGTGTGGCTTACAGCGGCAACACCCAACACTATGTTCTGACGCGGGAATGATTAAGGACGAGACCGCGCCTAAGATCGCATCAGTCGGTGACCACAGTGACGCTCCTCCGAAGCGAGCAGGCTTGATGGATGCCGATGGAGCTCTCAACACATGATTTTCAAAGGACGCATGTGCATCGGGTCAGTCACTTCCATTGACGATAGGCAGCGAGGTGTACCTTTCCGAGGACAAATATTCAACGCGAATACGAGATCTCTCCACTTCTCGTCCACATTGTCGTTCTCTTAAAGTTTGAAAATTAGCTGCGCAATTCTGACTATGTACTTAGGGCAGTGAAAGCTGAGCGGATGCAGCTTGGACGGCGTTAATCACCCGTGCCAATACCGGATGAGGCTGTTTACGGCGTCGCTCTGCTGGTGGTGTAGGCCATGCCCACCACGCAGCAGGTGAAATTCCGAGTTCCTGATCAGCTTTGCCAGCCTAAAACCATTGTCGGGCGGCACAGTTGGATCATCTTTTGACCAGATGATCAACGTCTGTGCATGAAGCTGGTCAAGATAAGGTATGATGTATCGCTGTTGCAGCGTTATATAGAGTTGCATATTCGTTTCTTCTTCGGGCGCGTTCTTTAGAATCTTCCATCTTTCGCGCGTATGGGGCCGCCGGTAGGCTATCCGCCGATATTCTTTCAGCTCGGCCTCAAATGGATCGTGTCCGCCAGCGGCTTCGCCTTCACGCATGAATTCCTCTTCGGTGGGCATCGGCTTGCCGAGGTCGGAATAATATTCCTTCTCGGTGGCGTCCATCCAGGCTTTGTCGCGTTCGTCTCCAAATGGGGGCGATGAGGAGTTGCCGGTGAGCAATACGAGCCTGAAAACTAGATCGGGACGCACGATCGCGACGCGCGCGGCAACGAAGGATCCCTCTGAGTTGCCGACGAGCGTAATCCTCTTCAAGCCCATTGCTTCGATGAAACCAATGACATGTTCCACACGGCCGAGGCGGTTAATATACTGGCCTGGAGGAGCGGGATTATCTGTCCCGCCAAATTGAAGCTGATCGAGCGCAATCACTCTGAATTGATCGGAGAGACCGTGCAGCTGCCGAATCCAGGAGAGCCTTGCATCCCAAATCATCCCAGGCGAGGCACCATGTAGGCACAAGATCGGATGACCGGTTCCCTTCTCGTAATACGACGTACCGATCCCTGCAACCGATATGCGACGCTCTGCGATCATCGGGTTCCCGACCGTCGCTGCGACTGCTGAGTGTCCTCAGCGACGGGTCGACTGACAGCATCGCGTTGCTTTGACATTTATTATGCGCCCTGTAGGTAAGATTGCTAGTGTCGCACCAATTCATACCATAATAGATGGGCGGCTTGCGGCGAATCATGCCCGTTTCGCGCAAGAAATCTGCGTGGCCTCCGTATTTCAAGTTTTCTTCAGCGCTAAGCCGATCCTTTGCTAAGCGACGAATGGCTGAAGCAGCCGGCAAACCGTGGTGCGGGCATGCTACAAAGGCGGCTGTTGCCGGACGTCTAACATAAGACCCTATGCCCGCACCTTTGAGGATGGCTCTCTACAGAAGTTTTCGTCGGGATCGATGTGACGAACGCAAATTGCGGTGGCCGACGAGGGACGAGCCGGCGAGGTTCGCTATTTCGGCGAGGAATGAAGTTCGATACGACGTACGTGAAGCAACTCGCGGCCCGGCGCCGGCGCGTATACTTTTGCTCGGGGCGACCGGTTATGGACTCTACCGACTGATCCGCGAGAGGGGCTACGAGTGCTCGGTCGTTTCGCCATCGCTTAGTCGCGCAGGCAGCTCTATAAGTTTGGAAAGATGCGCACGACATTGGTGGGTCGCGGATTTGTTGGCGGACTTCAAGTGCCTGTGGGCTGGCGTGGCAGGCAAAAGGTCGGCGTGCTGTCGATGGCCTCTTCCGCCCAGGTCGTCAGCCTTGGATAGCGACCTGACGGACAGCCATGCCGCGAGATCGGTCTGGGCTTCTCGGCGAGATCGCGCCGGTCGTCGGAGCCATCTGAGTTCCAGAGCCCTTCAAGCTTAATCCGCTCCAGCGAATGACGCCAGCGACCGCCAGCCGACTGTCTGCCGTGATCACTCGCATCCGTGAGGCGGTCGGCGAGGAACCGACCTTCCTCAGCTTCGATATCACCGCACTCAACATCGCCTACGTCCACGGTACCCAGGCGCCCGCGCCAGGGGAGCTTAGCGCTGTGCCGCGCGAATTTCTCAGCGACCGAGGCTTGGCCTCGCGGATCCGTCGCCTCCTCTAGCCGTCCTGTGTTACCCTGACAGCCTTGCGATTAGCATAGGACCCCACTCGACGAATCCGGTAGAGCGTCTCAACGGCGAGATTAAGCGGCGTACCGAGGTCGTCTGACCCTTCCCGAACGACGATGCGATCGTGCGCCTCGTCGGCGCATTCCTGCTCGAACAGAAAAATGAATGGGCAGTGCAGCGGGCCTGATATATGACCCTTGTGTGGATGCCAGCCGTTTTGCAAGGAAGATTTTGAACCTTTGAACGTGTGATCGAGTGCGGTCTTGTGTCAGGCCTTGAGTTGCGGCCATGACGTGCCGCGGGCCGGTATGGTGATGCGCGGATCAGGTCCCAATCTAGAAAGCGAGCGCGAGGCTCGGTGCGTCATTCTGGTTTTCCTGACCCCGATCTGATCGATCATTTGCCCATGCGGCTCAGGCCTTCCTCACATCCCCAACGGACCGGTCAGGTGTCCTGCTGAATGCTCATGCAGGCACCGTTGCCGGATTCCGGTAATCCTTTTCCTTTGTCAGCATGGCCCAGATGCCACGCGCCATCTTGTTGGCCAGCGCAATGGCCACGAGCATGCGCGGCTTCTTCGCCATCATGCGGGCGAGCCAAGAGCCCTCGAGCGGGGCCTTTCGGGACGCCCATCGGACCACGGCCATTCCCTGCGGCGCGATGTGGCCGAACTCATAAAGGTGTGCGCACGCAATGCGTTGACCAACTCAGTGCGCTGATTGACCAGCTGTTCTCGGGCGCGGTTTTCGGTTCGACGAAGCGCATCGTTGGCCGTTGCGCTGCCTCGACGATCGCCTCCGCATCCGCTGCGTCGTTCTTCTGCCGCTTTACGAACGCCTTGACATACCGAGGTGCAATCAGCTTCGGCTGTTGGCCAAGCTGGGCCATCTCGCGAGCCCAATAATGGGAACCGGCGCACGCCTCCATCGCCACGACACATGTTGGCTGACCCGCCATGAATTTGCAAAACTGCAGGCGCGACAGCTTTTTGCGGAACACGACTGATCCATCAGCCGTCGCTCCAGCTGAAACATGTTCTTTGCCAGATCGACCCCGATGATGGTAACTTTTTCCATGGATGCCTGCCTCTCCTTTGCGTGGCTCTAACACCACAAACTTGGCACATTGCGATGCCGTCGGAGAAGGCTGGCATCCACCCCATCTGCAAACGATCAGCCAGATGAGCGATGATCCTCTGATCTAGCCTGCCAGCCGTGGCGGCCCTGATCAGCCCGGCCCATGCCGGAGAGCACGGCGACCAATGCCGCCAGCTACACCACGCAGCGGGAGGGCATCTCACAACTAGATGGCAATGATACGCAATCTGAATTTGACGTAGTCGGCCGGGCGACAGATGATCATCTGGTATTCATCAAATAAGCGCGGATCAACGGCGCGATTTGCAAGGGGATGATCGATGACAATCTCTCGACGCGATCTCATCAAAACGGGCTTGGCCGCCGGAGCGGCTATATCGATCCCATCAGTTCTACGGGTACAGGCCGCGTCAGGTAGTACACCGACGGTGCACATGGTGAAGGCGAATGACCTGCGCATCTTCGATCCAATTTTTTCGGCGACGAACGTCACCGCTGACCACGGCTTGGCGATTTACGATACTCTGTTCGCGGTGGACTCGAAGTTCATGCCGCACCCGCAAATGGTCGGCAAGTGGGGTGTGTCCGATGACAGAAAGACCTACACGTTCCAACTGCGGGACGGCCTGGCTTGGCACGACGGCACTCCCGTCACTGCGGGCGACTGTGTGGCTTCGATCCGTCGCTGGGGCCAGGTAGCCCCAGGTGGACAGTTGATCATGGAGCGCGCTGGCGACATCTCAAAGAAGGACGACAAGACATTTGTGATCTCCCTCAAGGAACCGCTTGGCATTTTGATCGATCTCCTGGCAGATCTGTCACCGCCGTGCCTATTCATAATGCGCGAGAAGGATGCCAGTCGCCCGGCAACCGAGCAGGTCACCACGAATATCGGATCGGGACCGTTCAGGTTCAATGAAGCACTTATCAAGCCGGGCGCGAGCTACACCTACGATCGCAATGAAAAATATGTTCCTCGCCAGGAGCCGGCGGACGGATTGGCCGGCGGTAAGATCGTCAAAGTCGATCGTATAATCTGGGATAATATCTCCGACCCGCAGACAGCCTTCGCGGCCTTGCAAGCAGGTGAGATTGATTACGTTGAGCAGCCGCCCAACGACCTTTTGTCGGTGATCGAGAGTGATCCCAACCTCGTGGTTGATGTTCTGGACAAATCGGGCAAGAGCATGTTGCTGCGCCTCAATTGTCTCCAGAAGCCGTTCGACAACGTGAAGGCGCGGCAGGCGATGCTTCACCTGATTGATCAGGAGGCGTTCATGAGCGTCCTGGCGCCGAAGTATGGCGCCTCGGTCACTTCGATATTCGGTGGGGATACGCTCTATTCCAACGATGAGAATACGGGCTGGTACAAGAAGGGCGGCGATCCAGAAAAGGCCAAGCAGCTCTTCAAGGAGGCCGGCTATGCAGGCGAAAAGGTCTTGGTTCTACAGGCAACCGATTGGGCGCCGAGCAACGATGGTTCGCAGTTGCTTGCTGCTGCATTGCGCAACATCGGGATCAATGTCGAGCTTGCGCCCAGCGACTGGGGTGGCCTCTCCACACGTCGCGCGAAAAAGGATTCGATCGAGAATGGCGGCTGGAGCATGTTCATTACGTCTGAGGCGGATTTCTCCCTCGCCAATCCGTTAGCTACCCCGCTTCTCCTAGCGAACGGAGAGAGCGCCTGGTATGGCTGGCCGAAGAATGATGAATATGAAGCACTGCGGGCCAAGTGGGCGTTTGTTGCAACGCTTGAGGAACGGAAGGCCTTGGCTCGCCAGATGCAAGGTCTCTGGTGGGATTTCGTGGGCGATGTGCGGTTGGGCCACTATGTCTCGCCGATGGCGCGCCGCAAGACGCTTACCGGCCTTATCGGCCTGCCGCAGGTCGTTCCGATGTGGAATATGCAGAAGGCCTGAGCGATGGCTGGTTACATCGTTCGCAGGCTGATTTCGGCCATCGCTGTCATGGCGATGGTCGGGGTTTTCGTCTTCCTTCTACTCCGGTTAGCGCCTGGCGACCCGGCGGCGATGATCGCTGGCCGGTCGGCGACGGAGGAGATGATTGCCGGCATCCGCGAGAAGCTGGGCCTGAACGATCCTATGCCAGTTCAGTTCTTACATTGGGTGCGCGACATGCTCAGCGGCGATTTCGGCACGTCGATCTTTGCCGGACGACCGGTTCTCGAGCTCATGTCGCAGCGGCTTGAGCCGACCGTCTCTCTGTCTAGCTTGACCATGCTTGTTTCAGTTATGATCGGCGTATCCTTTGGCATCTTGGCTGCGTGGCGCGCCGGTGGTCCAATAGACCGTGTTCTAACGGCATTCTCGGCGCTCGGGTTTTCAGTTCCGGTCTTTGTTGTCGGCTACTTTCTCGTCTACTTCTTCGCCATGCAGGTGCACTGGTTGCCGGTTCAGGGATACAAGCCCATTGGCCAAGGCCTTGGATCCTGGTTTGAGCACCTGATCCTGCCAACGGTTGCTTTAAGTGTTGCCTACATTGCTTTTATCGCCCGGGTTACGCGTGCAAGCATGCTCGAGGTCCTGTCAGAAGACTACATGCGAACGGCTGCCGCCAAGGGCGCTTCGTCCTATGCCATGCTTTTCCACCATGCTCTGAAGAATGCCGGCGTCCCGATCCTGACCGTCATCGGAATTAGCTTCGCCTATCTTATTGGCGGAGTCGTCCTCACGGAAACGGTGTTCAACATCCCTGGTATCGGTCGTCTCGTCGTGGATGCGATCAACAATCGCGACTACCCGATCATTCAGAGTGTGCTCATCCTGACTTCGGGTCTGTACGTCTTTATCAACCTGACGGTCGATCTCGCCTATACGATAATCGATCCCCGCATCCGGTACTGATATGACGCTCATCTCCGCACCAGTTGAAGCCGCGCCGATAGGTCGGCTGCGACTGTCTGACCTTCCCCGTCTTGCAAGGCGGCATCCGCTGGTCTTCATAGGCGGCGGCCTCCTGGCGATGTTGGTCATTCTGGCGCTCGCCGCCCCCCTTTACGCCGGCGATCCAGGGAACATAAACCCGTTCAAGCGCCTCCAGCCGCCTTCCGCCGAGATGTGGTTCGGGAGCGACAACCTGGGCCGGGACGTGTTTGCGCGAACGGTCTTCGGCGCCCGCATCTCCCTCAGGGTCGGATTGTTGTCGGCGGCGTGTGCGGCTCTTGCCGGGCTTCTGATCGGTGTCATCGCCGGCTACAGCCGCAGCTTCGACAACGTCGTCATGCGGATCATGGATGGCCTGATGTCCATCCCGACCATTCTGCTTGCCATTGCCCTTATTTCCCTGACAGGCCCCGGCATTGGCATTCTCATCGTGGCCATCGCGATCCCCGAAACGCCAGCCGTCGCGCGGCTGGTTCGTTCGGTGGTATTGGGTGTTCGGGAACGTCCCTATGTGGAGGCCGCGCTCTGCGGCGGTGCGCGCCTGCCCAAGGTGCTGTGGCGACATATTCTGCCGAGCACCGTTCCGGCGCTGATGGTCCAGGGCGCCACCGTCTGCGCCAGCGCGATCCTGACGGAGGCGGGGCTGAGCTTCCTCGGCGTGGGCGTGCCGCCCGAGATCCCGAGCTGGGGCAACATGATCGCCAGTTCGCGCCTCTATCTCGCCATCGCCCCATTGACGATCTTCGCGCCCGGCATCTGCCTTGCCGTCACGGTCCTAGCCGTCAACCTCCTCGGGGACGGTTTGCGCGACCTGTTCGATCCCCGCGCGAAGCGGAGGCGCTGACGTGCAGATGCATCAAACGATAGGGAATGACGTGCTTCTCGACGTTCGCGACCTTGAGACGCACTTTTATGGCGAAGACAGCGTCACCCGTGCCCTGGGCGGCATCAGCTTCCAGGTGAAGAAAGGCGAAACACTCGGCGTCGTCGGCGAGTCGGGATGTGGGAAGAGCGTCACCGCGCTCTCCATCCTTCGGCTCCTGCCCAAGCTGACCGCCGAGACAGTCGGCGGCGAGGTCCGCTTTCACGGACGCGATCTCCTTCAGCTCTCCGACCGGGAGATGCGACAGATCCGTGGCGACCAGATCGCCATGATCTTCCAGGACCCGATGACGAGCCTGAACCCGGTCTATACGGTCGGCCACCAGATCGCCGAGGCAGTGCAGATCCACACGAAAGCATCCCACTCGGTGGCTGCGGCGAAGGCCGAAGAGATGCTGGGTCTTGTCCGCATTGCGGACCCCGAGCGTCGCGTCAACAACTATCCTCATGAACTGTCGGGCGGGATGCGCCAGCGCGCCATGATCGCCATGGCTCTCGCCTGCTCGCCGGAACTTTTGATTGCCGATGAGCCAACCACGGCGCTTGATGTCACGATCCAGGCGCAGATCCTGCGGCTCATCGTCGATCTGAAAGAGCGCACCGGAACGGCCGTGATGTTCATCACGCATGACCTGGGGGTTGTCGCCGAGACATGCCAACGCGTCATCGTGATGTATGCTGGCCGGATCGTAGAACAAGCGAGCGTGATCGATTTGTTCGCGCGACCGGCGCATCCCTACACCCAGGGCCTCATGCGGTCGGTGCCGGATCCGCGGCGCGGCCGCCAGCGCCGCCTTCCAGAAATCCCCGGTATCGTGCCAAGTCTGCGAGAGCCCATTGTCGGCTGCAGCTTTGCGCCTCGCTGCCCGTTCGCGATCGATATTTGCCGCGACAAGACGCCCGCCCTGCGTGATGTCGGGTTGAGCCACGCTGCGGCTTGCTGGCGCGCCGAAGAGGTGATGGGCGCATGAGCGGACCTCTGCTGAAAGTCGAGAATCTGACCAAGCATTATCCGCTTGGCTCGGGAATCTTCAAGAAAAACATTCCGGTGATCCGGGCGGTGGAGGATGTATCCTTTTCTGTCGAAGCGGGTGAGACGCTTTGCATCGTCGGTGAATCCGGCTGCGGCAAGTCCACCGTGGCGCGGCTCCTGATGCGGCTCGTCGAGCCGACGGCTGGCCGCGTACTGATCGATGGAACCGACATTGCGGGCCTCAAGAAGCACGCGCTTCGCGCCTGGCGCCGTCGGATGCAGATGGTGTTTCAGGATCCTTATTCATCGCTGAACCCCCGCCTCGCGGCCGGACAGATCATCACCGAACCCGTGGAGAATTTTGAGCGTCTCAGCCGCAAGCAGCGCCAGGCACTCGCTGCGGACCTTCTCCGAAAGGTCGGAATGTCGCCTGAAATGATGCTCAGGCTGCCGTCCGAGTTGTCGGGCGGTCAGCGCCAGCGGCTCGGTATTGCACGCGCCCTGTCGCTCAACCCCTCTCTCATCATCGCCGACGAAGCGGTGTCAGCCCTTGACGTCTCCGTACAGGCGCAGATTCTGAATCTGCTTCTGGATCTTCAGCAGCAGATGGGTATCGCCTTCGTCTTCATCTCGCATGACCTCGGCGTCGTGGAGCATATCGCGCATCGCGTTGCCGTCATGTATCTGGGGCGGATCGTGGAGCTCGCCCCGAGCGAGGCGCTCTTCGCGAAACCGGTCCATCCCTACACCGAGGCGCTGATCGCGGCAGCTCCAGTGCCGGATCCGACGCGGGTTCGGATGGAGGCCCCCGTCGAGGGCGAGGTGCCAAGCCCAATCAATCCACCGAGCGGCTGCGCATTCCACCCTCGCTGCCCGCTGGCGATCGAGCGTTGCCGCATCGAAGTGCCGCCTTTGGCGCCCTTGGCCGACGGACGGGTCGTGGCCTGTCATGTGCGCGCTCCGGCCATGGCCATGCCGGCGAACGCGGCGGCCAATTCTTCGCTCACTTCCGTCGCATAGCCACCGGACTTGGGCACCGCTGATAAAAAGACGGAACATCATGCCAAGTGCGGCAGGAAGAAGCGAGACGAGGAGAAATCTATGAGCAACGAGAACGCTGGTCATCCGGTCGACGAGGCACCCGGCTATGATGTGGTCGGGTCGATTTCAACTAACGTGGCGGACGGCTTCACGATGGTAGCAGTCGGCGACCTTATCGTATCACGAGCAGTGACCAAATCTCAGGATTCTGGCTTCGGCGACGTCGTCAAGATCCTTCGCGATGCTGACACCACTTTTGGCAACCTGGAAGTCAACACCTTCGATATCCGATCGTTCAATGGATATCCGCAGGCTGAATACGGCGGTGCGTATCACCTCAGCCTGCCAGAGGTTGGTCAAGATTTGAAGTCGATGGGATTCAACATCCTTGGCCGCGCAAACAACCATTCATTTGACTGGGGCGTTGAAGGCATGCGCGAAACCAGCCGAGTGCTAGATCAAAACGGGATTATCCATGCAGGGGTAGGCGAGAATCTCGCACAAGCCGGCGCCGCGCGCTTCTTCGAGACCGCACGTGGTCGTGTGGCGTTGCTATCATGTGCTTCAACATTCAAACCGATGGCCCGTGCGGGGGATCCCGCTGGTGAGGCCCCTGGACGACCAGGACTGAATGCTCTTCGTTTAGCGGAAAGCATCGTGGTTTCGGCCGAAATGCTCGAAAATGTAAGGCTAATAAGTTCTGCCTTGCCTACCGACATCCCCTTCCGGGATGATCCACTTAAAGTCGTGCTCGCCGGAACAACCTATAAGGCTGGCGACAAGGTCGGATATAGTTTCGACCCAGACGCACGTGATGTCGCCGACATTCTACGAAACGTCCGGCGGGGCAAGCAGTTCTCCGATTTTTGCATCGTCGCGAACCACTGTCACGAGCCTGGGAACTGGAGCAACGAGCCGCCGGATTACGAACGATCCTTTGCTCATAGGCTGATCGATGCCGGGGCCGACGCATACATTGGCCATGGACCTCATCAACTGAGAGGCATCGAGATATTTAAGGGCCGCCCGATCTTTTATAGCCTCGGAAATTTCTTCCAGGATGACTTGGGGACCCCTACGGGTGCCGAAATGTTCGGCGACTACGCCAAGGACCCTCGGATACACACGGATGCCGAGGTCAAGGTCGCAGAGATGGCCAGCTATTCAAACCCGATCTTTTGGGAAAGCATCGTGGCGCGGAGCCAGTTTAAGCAGAACCAGCTTGCCGAATTGCGGCTGTATCCGATTGAACTCGGTCGCTTAAGGAGATTTGCTGATCGCGGCGTCCCACGTTTAGTAAATCAGGCGCAAGCGAAGACCATTCTGGAGCGACTACAGAAGCTCTCCAAGCCATTTGGGACCGAGATTGCCATCGAGAACGATGTCGGTGTGATAAGGCTGAAGCCTGGAGCATCACTATAAGGTATCTCCAGGCCAGAATTGCCAGCCCTCGCCAGGCACTTTGGATCTTTGCATCGCGATGTTCCCGCAACTTACGTCCGCGATCGAAAACGCGTCGCACCCCAGTGCCAAAGCTGACCGGAATTGGCGACGACAGTCTCGTACTTTGAAATTCAAGGAAATCTCCGCAATGAGCGAAGCACCACACCTTACGTTTGATCTCGACAAGGCTGGCATGAGCAACGGACATCTTGTTGTCCCAGAAGGCGCCGATTGCGAAGCTCTTTCACTTCCGGTCTTCAGTTTCAACAAAGGCGAGGGACCACAGCTCCTGATCACTGGCGGATGTCACGGCGATGAATTGGAGGGGCCGATTGTTGCGCGACGACTTGTAGAGTGGCTCCCCGAGGCGCAAGTTTGTGGAAGAATTGTAATCGCGCCGGTGCTCAATCCACCAGCCGTAAAGGCATGCAGCCGCAATACGCCGATCGACGGCTTAAATCTCAATCGGGTTTTTCCGGGCCGTAGCGACGGATCTGTAACCGAACGGATCGCGGATGCGGTTTCGCGCACATTGTTGCCATGGGCCGACACTGTCTTCGATCTGCACAGCTTCGGACTAAATTGGGATTTCCCCCCGTCGAGTACGACGCACCCAATTGCTGATCCTGTTCTCATGGCCAAGACGCTCCAAATGGCAGAAGCGTTCAAACTACCCATGACGTTGGTTTGGGAACATCCAGGTTCGCAGGGAATGTTTGATACTTTGGCCCAAAACCAGGGCAAGGTATTCGTTTGCGCTGAATTCGGCGGCGGCACGGTCAGCTTCGACGCGATTGCGATCTACGAGGCTGGGTTGCGCAACGCACTCATCGCGCTCGGACTCGTCGAGGGAAAGCCCGACCGTCCAACCTTCCGTCACCAGAAGGTCACCCAAACACTCGAAACGCGGCGCTCTTCCGACGAGCTGAAATCGCCTTCGAGGGGCATCTTTGAGCCTCGCTGCTCGGTGATGGATGAAGTCAATGCGGGTGAGATCATAGGCAAGCTGTATTCGATGGATTTATCTACGGCCGACGCCATTGACATCCGCGCGCCTGGCACGTGCATCGTGTACGCCATTCGATCCGGAGCGTATGTTGATGTAGACGAAGGAGTTGCGCTCGTTGCGCGACCCGTAAATCCAAATCACTGAAGGTCATCAGCGTCGGGCTTGCCCAAGACCACCGTCTCACATCTGGCGCTGCACACTCCGCCCAGTTCTCAAGTGAACGAATGGTCTACTACGATTTTACTTCTTGGGCGGTGCCTACCTCCGCCGGTGTGGACAAGGTGGGGGCCGCCGATTGTCTTACTTCACCAGCAGTCGCAAATGGTGAGATCGACAGATTAATCATGTTGACGGCACGCTCAAGTATCTCCTGGGTATGAGAAAGACTTAGTGAGGCGGCAATGACATGTCCTACACGATCATGGTAGTCGCCTTGCAAGTTGATCTGGGTATTGGGTTTAACATACAATTCGACCTCGGTAACACCCGGTACAGCAGCCGCATGACGGTCGCCAGTGATCCAATCGAGGGTGCCATCGCGATCAGGAACCAGGAAGCGTGCGCCCGCGGCATGGAAATGCCTTTTCTGCAAATCCCAGTCCTCCCCGATGACCTGCTTGATGTGCTCGGTAACCAGATCGACCCCGTAGGCCAGCTGAACCAGGCGAGGATTAGGGCCACCCGCAAGACGTGGATTGACTTCGACCACGACTGGGCCGCGCTTCGTCAACCGGAATTCTATGTTGGTTGGGCCCCAGCCAAGGTCGAGTGCTCGCAAACAGCTCAGCGAAACATCAGCGATACGTTTGTAGTCTTCATCGTCCAGCTGGGCCGGATGGGCGTATTCTCGAAAGACGAAATGCGGCGGCCGGCCAAATTTACCAGCCGCAATCCCAATAACTTCATCGCCCATTATGTCTACCGCATAGTGTGGACCTTCCGCGAATTCTTCAACCAGTGTTCTCGGCGAGGACTGACGGAGTTGGTTAGCGGCCAACAGATATGTCGCATGTTCAGTCAATTCATCGACGCTGCGGCACAAACGGACTCCAATGCTGCCGCTCCCTAATACTGGCTTAAGAACCACCGGCAGCCCGATGTCCGCGGCAGCGCTTTCAATCTCTGCCGCATTGGCTGCCAAACGATAAGCAGGGATTGGAATGCCGGCCTGCGCGAGCAACTGACGTTGAGTGAACTTGTTACAGCATCGTTCAATGGATAGAGGGTTTGGTCCCGGTAACTCCAAACTCTGGCAAAGCTTACCTACTGTCAAGTAGACCGACTCGTCGTCACCCGCAAAGCCAGTAAGCCCAGCAATGTGATAGGTCGCACGTAGCCGCGAACATTCGTGGATCAGCGCATCGAGTTTGCCTGTATCGACGCGGATTGCATCGCTCCCGTCCGCTGCAAGATAGTCGTACTGATCTGGGCTAGCCGACAATGTAATCGGATGAAGATCAAGGCGCCGGGCTGCTTTCACGTATAGTAGACCAATCCGTGAATGACCTTCGACGAGGATGAGCGCTCTTCTTGCCATTAGCTGTTCTCTCCTTTGTATGGGGTGCGCCGGTTTTAGCAAATAGCACCGACTTTCTCCTGCCGAACGTCACCCCTTGCGCGAGGGTACCACTGTCAGCAATTTGCGTTTGCAAAGGTTCTGTGAATTTATTTGGCTGCTCTGTGGCACGTCGGGGGAGCCGGGCAGCGTGACACGGGGAGTCTCGACGAATTCCGGAGAGTTGTCTGCGAGAGTTCGGAGGCATAGGCGTTGGATGTTCGCCAGAAGCTTGTGCCGCTAGCTTCGGTGCTGGTAGCCATCGACATTGCCGAGGTGCGCAATGAAGTTCTGATCGAAGCACCAGGCTACAAGCGCCGGCGTCGCCTTTCTGTTCGAAGTGCTACAGGCCTACGGCCGCCGTGTGGGCTATGCTTTTGAGGCGACCAGGAAATATTACCGGCCGAAATGATGCCTGGCTGTGAGGCCGGTTTGAGGTGCGGCTGGTGTCGTCTTTGTCGCTGCCGAATACGTGAAGCGTTGCAGAACAACTGCTCATCGATCGAGCTGCCGCTTGATGCGCCTGCCATCTTCGCATGTTCCGGATGGTCATCGACGAAGCACGCAGCCTGATGCGGCATGCAATGAAAGAGAAAAAGAGATCGATGGTGAGACGCGGGTTCGCGCGCGAGGAGCAAGCCGACCTCTAGCAGGCTTCTCTGATTGGGGTCGTTGAGGTCAAGCTCCTCCTGATATTTTTCCGGACCATGTCGCCCCGCAGGTCACTCGCTTCTCTTCGCGGTCGACGTTAGGCCGCCGCATGATGGGGTCAGTAGAGCGAGGCGTCTCAATCTGTTGAACGACCTTGGGAGAGTTCGGCCCAGGATCGTGCCTGCTAACGAGATCACCTTGCCCATCGTCCCCACGGGAACGATCCGGATCACGCCCTTTCGGGCGGAATCAACTCCTCCTTCGTTGGTCCGTTATCCCTATTTCATGCCGATACGCGGCCGGGTGCCTTGCCGAAGCGGAATTCTGTTGCATCACTCCACATGCGATGCAGAATGACAGCGAGCTTGCGGGCAACAGCAACTCGGGCTCGAGCCATACCGCGCCGTTTGGCGACGTTCATGCCCCACGCTCTGGGGCTCGACCATTTCTTGCTGAGCACGAGCAGCGAATGAGCCGCCTCATAGAGGGCCGTGCGGGCGAGTTCGTCACCGCATCGGCTCACCTTGCCCTGAATGTCCGTTTCGCCCGATTGGTAACGTGCCGGGGTCAGACCCAGATGCGCGCCGACATCCCTCGAGCGACGAAAGCGGTCCGGCCGATCGATCGTGGCACGAAAGGCGAGCGCGGTGATGGGTCCCACACCTGGAACGCTCATGAGTCGCCGGCAGACTTGCTCCTGGCGGGCGATAAACGCAGATACGGTCATTATGGCGCCAATCAGTTCGCGCACGCGATCAACGTCTCGTTCGATCGCTTCCGGCCATGGAAGTCCGCTTCGGCATTGCGTCCGCCACCAGCCGGCGGCTCGCCATGCCAATGAGGACCTGCTTTGTCAGTCGCCCGAACTCGCGCAGCATGGTGGCCAGGATCACCAGAAGCGGCTCGACAAGCGCGAAGGCTGCACGGCTTGGAGTGCCAAGCTTGATGCCGACCTCCCGCAAAATCGCCCTCACGACATTTTCGATCGTCCGCATTTCATTGAGGCCGTGCGTCGCGCGACGAGGAGGGACCGCCAGAACCGACACTGCCGGCTCTTCACATGCACCTGCCGATACCAGCCCGTGCGCATGATCTGCGCAAGCGCGCGGGCATCGTTGCGATCGGTTTTGTTCGGCATCGTTTTCATCGCCGCGTTGGCCTGCCGGGTCTCGATGCAGATCGCCGGCAATCCTTCGGCGCGAATACCGTCATAAAGCCGGGCTGTCAGCGAGCAGGCTTCGAGCCCGATGCGCTCCAGCGGCAGATTAATTTTCCGCAGGGCCTCATAAAGCGCCCTCGGCTCACTCGCCGACCGCCCTTCCTTCACGATCCGGCCGCTCTCGTCGACGACACAGACCGCGGTCTCTTCCAAAGACACGTCAAGTCCGGCAAAATACTTCATGGCTGCTCCTCCTGATGTTTGTGGCGATCTACATCGACCACGTTCTCACATCTCGACAGGAGCAGCCGCCCTCAATCTGGCTCGGGCGAGACCCCAATCACCCCATCTGTTGAAGAAGTCGCTCGCAGCGGCGCTGTGAGCGTGATTCACAGGCTCCGGGGAGATTCGGAGATCGATGAATGCGCGGCCGAGACGAACGGTCTGGTGAGCTGTTCAGCTATGTTGACCTTGAGGCACCGGTGCGGCGCGGACATCCGCTGCGTGCGATCCGGGAGATCGTGAACGAAGCGCTGGTCGCTTTGGAGCTGGAGTTCGCGAGGTTGTATTCGCCGCTCGGGCGGCCTTCGATCCCGCCCGAGAAACTGCTGCGGGCGATGCTTTTGCAGGCGTTTTACTCGATCCGCTCAGAGCGTCTTTTGTTGGAACGGCTCGAATACGATCTTCTGTTCCGCTGGTTCGTGGGCATCGGCGTCGATGATGCGGCCTGGGACCATTCGCTAATCTCCAAGAACCGTGACCGGCTGCGGGAGGGCGATATCGCGGCGAAGGTCTTAGGCGCGGTGCTGGCGCAGCCCAAGGCGAAGAAGCTTCTGTCGACGGATCACTTCTCGGTCGACGGCACGCTGATCGAGGCGTGGGCCTCGATGAAGAGCGTCAAGCCGAAGGACGGCCCAAGCGCATGCCTCGACCACCGATCCCGAGGCTAGGCTCTACCAGAGCAGGAAGCACCCGACGAACAAAGCTGTGTCGGGCTCTCCGGCGTCTCGCGAGTGGACCGCTGTTGCAGCCCGGCATAATGAGGTACACACACACGCTGTTCCTGCAAACGGAATCCCGGTTTGCGAAACCGGCATCCGGATTTACGAGCTTCTTCGGCGGTAGACCGAGACGTGACGATCGGATCGTTCGGTGAACGCACCTCTCGCCCAATCTCCCCACCGCTCCGCTAGCTCCAGCCCCACGCATTCGGCCATGGTATCGAGTTCCTGGTGATAAACGTAGCGAACACGTTGCGGTAAACGTCTGACAGAGGTACCAGAAAACCAGACAAGGGTTGAAACCAAGTTCTGCTTTAGTGGATCGTGGACAGCCACATTGAGAATCGTATTCTCATGATCCACCAGCCGCGCCTTTGTGGTTTGTCGGCCGCCGACGAGAGGATCCAAGCCGGGTACACCCAATTCTATCACCACAACCCCATCATGACTTAGCGCATCCGCGGCAGATCGGAGGCAAGCTATTTGCGCTTCGCGCGTGAAGAGGAGCGTGAACGTGAAATAAACGCAATACACCACACTGTAGCGCTGCTCTGATCTGAAATGGGCGATATCCCCCTGCCAAGCCGTGATTAGATCGGTGCGCTTGGCAAGAAGTTTCAACATGCTGCTCGAATTATCGATACCTTCGACCTTGGCCCCGCGCTCGCTTAAGGGTACCGCCACGCGCCCGTCTCCTATACCCAATTCGAGAGCACTCCCACCGCTGCAAAATCGCTCAAGAAAGGCGACTGTCTCATCTACCTCGGCGACTTTACCTTGCAGGTTAGTGTATTCTTCGTATATCGGAGCGTAAATTTCGCCATAAGTTAGTTCATCAGACACGTTCGATTCTCCTGACGCTTCTGCTAGCCATTCTGCTAACCTTCATACCATTACTGTTCGAAATCATTTGCGCTGCCCGTTACGAAATTCGTTTAGTTTTCAGCCGACCCCGCGACGCCTTCGGTGCAAGCACAGAAGCTTGAGCGATGTCGAACCGCTTGCCGAGGTGCTCTCGGTGCTGCCTAGCGAGCAAAGGAGCGGGTCGCTATAGAATTGAGTGCGCGTATTAAGGGCCTGAGTCCTTCGTCCGAGATGATGGGTGAGTCTCGCAGTTCAACACGCAAGAGGTGTGCCAACTCAAAAGCGGTATCGGCCTAACACATTGGTTCTTCAAGTCCTCTTCTGCCTGTCTGCTTGTCACAACTTTGTCGGGCTCCTAACATTGGGCAAGCGAAGCCTGTGGCGCGCCGTCCTCGAGGCCTACGCCATCCACCCTGCCAGCGTTGGATGTCGCGTTAGCACTGGGCCAAGACAGATCGGCTCGACACCAAAGCTTTTGACGCGCGTTTCTCGGCTGGTGGCGTGGCAAGAAGCGCTATTGCAGTGCCGCGAATCCGACGCTCGAAGAAGAGGACGCGCGTCCGAACCGGAAGCGGCAGAGCTTGGTTAGTGAGCAGACGCGACTCATCGTCCGCATCAAGGCGATTTCTCACCCGCTTCGGCACCCGTAGCCTTCGCTTGAGCCTGTGCAATGCGGCCGACAGGCTCATGGCCACCGCATAGAGGCGGCAAGGCCGCTACCGGATAACACCCGCCGAGTTGCATCGCTTGCTTGAGCGGCTCGACCTCCTGCGTGTGCAGATCATATCATTGAGGGCGACTGCCTGCGGAGGCTCGCCGCGGCTCCGGCTGCACCAGATGGCCCGCATGCGATGGTGCGCCTCATCGCACGGGTCATCGGGGTCGCTGTCGAGACGGCGGACATGCTGGTCCACCAGATCCAATTCGCGCGGATTGCGTTATCGCCGCGCAGCGGCGCGCTATGCCCGGCTTGGGGTTTGCCTGACGAGAGCAGCAACCGCCGGCGCGCGAAGGGGCTGGCACGCCGGCAGTGCTTATCCAACTGGTCTGGCGCTTTCCTCCTCCAACGACAGTGCGATGGTCCGATGGTTCCAGGTGCACCCGACGGCCGCAGGCCACGCGTAAGACGATGATCATGGCGCTGGCGCGCAAGCTTCTGATTGCGCTGTGACGCCTCGTCACCACGGGCGAGGCTCCACAGGGGCGTCAGCTTGCGTGCGGCGTGATGGGTGCACGTGGGAAGAGGAGAGCAACACGCACCCATTTGGCTGGCCCGCAGACGTCTGCCGCCGACGATCCGAGGTGGCGGCAACCCGAAGCTATACCTAAGATCGCGGACGTAGAATGGGCCTGCCGCGCCGGAGCTTGGCCACGATGCGAATGTTGCATCATGGTTCAGATCCCCTGAGATCGGCCGAATACAAGTCTTCCCGCGCGCCGCAGGCGCCTGCTCATGGCGAACTCCGCCTCGGCATCCATTGTAGGCACCTCGCGCCGCCGTCAAAGACATTCTGCTTTCGAACCCGGATGGACTGCACGAGGTGATCCGTGCGGTGATGCAGGAGGTGCTCGAGGCCGAGATGGACGAGGCGTTGGGGCTTCGAGAAGCGAACGCATGCCGGAGCGTCTCGGCTATCGGGTTACTACGGCCGTACCCTTGTTACGCGGGTCGGCAACTTGAGCTGCGGGTTCCGCAGGACCGGGCGGGCCGCTTCTCCACGGAATTGTTCGAGCGTTATCAGCGTTCCGAGCGGGCCTTGGCGGCGACGCTTGCAGAGATGTATGTGCAGGGCGTGTCGACCAGGAAGGTCAAAGCGATCACCGAAGAGCTGTGCGGCCATGCGTTCTCGGCCTCGTCGATCTCGGCCATCAACAAGCGGCTGGACGAGAGCCTGAAGGTCCTTTGCCGAGCGCCCACTTCAAGAGCCCTTTGCCTATCTCATCCTCGATGCCCGCTAGGAGAAGGTGCGTGAGGCCGGCATCGTCACGAGCCAGGCGGTGCTGACGCGGTCGGCATCGACTAAGATGGGCGGCGCCAGATCTTGGCAGTGGAAATGGCCAATCGCAAAAGCCGCTCGGCCTGGAGGGATTTCCTCGTCGCGCTGAAGGCGCGCGGCCTCAAGGGCGTCGAGATGGTTGTCTCTGACGACCATGCCGGCCTGGTCGCGGCGATCGGCGAGGTGATCCCCGAAGCCGCCTGGCAGCGCTACGTGCACTTCCTCAGGAACGCGCTCGATCACCTGCCGCGCAAGCACGGCGACGATTGCCTGCAGGAACTCAGATGGCTCTACGACCGGCGCGATCTCGCCGAGGCCAAGGCCGATCTCGCCGCATGGCTGTCCAAATGGTCGGGCCGCTTGGCTGACGACTGGGTGGAGGAGACCATCGAATGCACGCTGGCCTTCTTTTGCCTGCCGCGCCAGCACCACAAGCACCTGAAGTCCACGGATGACATCGACAAGCGTGATTTCGGTTCTCCTGTGCGTTTCTTTGTTCGGCTTCAGGTGAGCTGTTTTTTCGCCCCCGCCTACAGGATTTCCCGTGCGAGCGTGTCGAGACGCAGTCAAGGCTGGCCGGTGCGATTGGCGCCACGGCCGGCTGCGAGGTTTCCAGGCCACGCCTTGACGGCGTCGAGCACGGCGCCATTCTGGAGCGGACCGAGGCGTCGGTCGTGCAGCCACATTTCCTTGTGCTATATTTGTCCGGCACGGACGACCACGTGGCAAAGAGTGGTGCGAGAGGATGAGAGTGCCGCCACGCAGCCGTTATAGTCGTTCCTCGTTTGTGGCGTCCGTGCGCCGCTTCGGCCCTCGTGACCGCCAATGCCGAACCATCAGCTCGTAGGCACGTTCGGCGTTCTCGGCCGCTGCTTTCTCGCTGTTTCGCAACTCCTTCACGTTGTAGGCGTAAGCCGAACCGCGGCGACCGACACCGCGCTCGCCTGGCGCGCCAGCCTTGAGAGCGAGCTGCCTCTGCTTTGCCGCCACCAGCGCCGGGCGAGCCCAGAAGTAGTCCTGCTCCTTTGTCAGCAGATGCCAGATCAACACGGCGAGCTTGCGGGCGAGCGCCACGGCTTCGACCTGATGGCCGCGCTTGTTGCGGATGCGCAGGAAGAAAGCCCTGAGCGGTCCGGGCGCCTTCGCCGCCGCCCAGGCGGCCTCGACCAGCATGGCGCGGGCATGGGAACGCCCATGTTTGCTGATCCGGCCATATTGCGCCAAGCCAAGACCGGATTGACGCACACGAGGATTGAGGCCGAAGTAGCTCACCAGCTTCTGCGGTTCGCGGAACCGCCGGATGTCGCCGACGGCGGCGATGATACCACTCGCGACGATGGCATTGACGCCGGTGATCGTCTGAAGCCGCCGGACTTGCACATCATCAACTGCTTCCCGGGCGATCTCCCGATCGAGGTCAGCCGGATCCTCGGCCAGGCGGTCGATCTCGCGGATGTGGCGAGCGATAGCGGCCCGCTCGTCGTCGGGAAGCACCTGCCGCTCGAGCCAGGCGCGACCCCGACGGTTGAACAGATCGGCATGCGGGCACTTCGGCACGAGGTGCGCCTGCAGGATGCCATGCACCTCGTTCTTCACGCGCGTGCCATGCCGCACGACCTGGTTGCGCCGCGCGACGAGGCGGCGAAGCCGCTCAGTCCGCTCATCGGGAACCCAAACCTCCGGCAGAAAGCCGCTGGCATGGAGCTGCGCCAGAACCCCGGCATCGATCTTGTCGGTCTTGATCCTGGCATGGGCGATCGCCTTCCGGCGGGCGACGCGATACCTACGGATCCGCGCTCTCGGCGCAACCGGGCAGGTCGCAGGGGCGGCCAGCTACTAACGCGAGCTCGCAGCTCATCGAATAGATCGGCCTGCCCGCACCTGGCTTACTCCCGGTGCCCCTGTCCCGGATGGTCGCACCATACGCCGAAAATCGATCATCTCCAGCGGGGATCGGATGGCACCGTCATGATCATACCGGTTACCAACATGCTGGAACGCCTCAACGAGGAAATCCGCCGGCGCACCTATGTCGAGCTCATCTTCCCCAACGCCGAAAGCTGCCTGCGCCTCGTCAGGGCGCTGGCCTTCGAAACCAACGAGAACTGGATGGAGGCCAACCGATACATCAACATCGACGACTTGCGCGAGCACAAGAAGCTCGCGCTGCGCCAAGCGCATAACCAGCTTCATGGCCGCCCTTTTTCAGAACTTGACGCACACAACCCGCCAGCGCCTTGCAGCCGCCATGCTCGGCCACAATGCGCTGCGCTCGACTCGTGGTCTAGGGTTTTGGCGAACCAAAAGTGACATTCATCGCCACAATAATGGCCTGCCCTTCTCAGTTGGCCGCGCATCGCGACGAAAATCACAACCCCGCCCTGGCGCGCATGTCGGGGCGAGCCGGGAGGCGGTAAATCTGGGGGCTACAACCCTCTCGCGAGTCTGCGCAGTTTGTCGTCGGTCCACAAACCAAAATGCCAGATGGCCATCTGAAAACGCGATGGCAACGTCCAGAACATTATATTGGTGAACTCAATACCGAGTGGCGCATACTTAGGAGGCAGCGAATGAATCGCAAGCGCCCGTCAACCCATGTCCGCAAAAATCGAGCGAAGTGAAGTGCAGATCAAAGATGTCCTGCTCGTGCCTGGCAACGGCGCATTTTTCTATGACGATCAGGAAGCCATTAGGTCCGGCGCGATCCAGGACGGCTTCATTTATGTCGGCGCACCGATAACCCCTGGGTTCAAGTCGATTCGCATTCCAGCATCTTCGCTCAGCGTCGGGCTCGTCCTTACCGACGACACCGTTGTTTGGGGCGACATGATGAACGTCCAGTACTCTGGTGCCGGTGGACGCGATCCGCTGTTCGACACCAATCAAATCTCAGATTTAACGTCACGCGTTGTCGCACCGCGGCTCCTTGATGTCGATGCCTCTCGCTTTCGTGGTTCTTGCACGGATGTCTTGGAAGCGCTCGAACGGCGGTTACCTCTGGCTGTTGAGTATGGCGTCAGCCAAGCTCTTCTCCGCGCAGCCGCCCATCTTCAGCGCAAAACGATGGCGGAGATCATATGCGGTGAATTTAACCTACCGCTGCCAAAGCATAGAGTCCCGATCTACTGCCAGAGCGGTGATGCTCGCGAAATCAACGTTGATAAGATGATTTTGAAGGGCGTGGATGTGCTTCCACACGGCCTGATCAACTCTCGGCAGAAATTCGGCGTCGACGGCCAGACCTTCATGGATTTCGTGAAATGGGTTGCAACGCGCACGCGCCAAATCGGCCGCCCGGGATACAACCCGGTGCTGCATTTTGATGTTTATGGGTGGATCGGCCAGGAAATCGGTCTGGAACCGCAACGGATTGCGGACTTTATCTGCAAGGTTGCAGATACCGTCCCGGGTTTCACGCTGAATGTTGAGTCCCCGGCAGATTTTGGTTCGACGCACGCGCAAATTGAGAATTACGCCGAGATCGTATCGATTCTGGACAACCGAAATTCCGGCGCTCGCATTGTCGTCGATGAGAGATGCAATACGTTAGAGGATGTTCGGCTCTTTGCCGAAGCGAAGGCCGCGCATCTGGTCCAAATCAAGACCCCAGACGTCGGCTCAGTCGCCGATACGGCTCGCGCGGTCCTTATCTGCAAGGAAAACAAGGTGGGGGCTTATGTCGGTGGGAGCTGTACGGAAACGGATCTCTCCGCCCAGGCGTCAGTCCACGTCTCTGTAGCAACCCAGGCCGACATGATGCTCGCAAAGCCCGGAATGGGTGTCGACGAGGCATTCTCAATCGTTGGCAACGAACAAAACCGGTTGCTGGCGATACTGAACCGTCGTCGGGCTCAAAACGAAAAAGTCGGATGAAAAGCACGGTGTCACATGCAGAACTCTCTTGAGGGGATCACGATCGTAGCCGTAGAGCAGGCGGTGGCGGCGCCTTATGCCTCGTCACGGCTTGCGGATGCTGGGGCGCGTGTCATCAAGATTGAGAGGCCGGAAGGGGATTTTGCCCGAAACTACGACAAGTTGGTGCGGGGACAGAGCGCTTACTTCGTTTGGCTCAACCGGGGTAAGGAGTCGGTGTGTCTGGACCTGAGGTTGGAGGCAGACCGCGAGGTCCTCGACATGCTCATTGCCTCTACTGACGTCTTCATCCAAAATCTGAAGCCGGGCAGCATAGAAAAGCTTGGCTTTGGGTCTGTGGATCTCCGTCGACGTTTTCCGCGGCTGATCACCTGCGACATCTCTGGTTTCGGGGAGACAGGGCCGTATTCCCATTTGAAAGCATATGATCTCATCGTTCAGGCTGAAACGGGTCTGTGCGCGATCACCGGCAACCAACAAGGACCCGCGCGTGTGGGGGTTTCAGTTTGCGACATCTCGGCGGGCATGACCGCGCATAGCGCTATTCTTCAAGCGCTGTATCACCGCGAAGTCACCGGCGAAGGAACCAGCATCCAGGTGTCACTGTTCGATGCTCTAGCCGATTGGATGAACGTGCCGGTTTTGCAAAACGACTACAGCGGGTATCACACGGTGCGCGCTGGCGTGAAGCATCCGTCGCTGGCGCCATATGGCGCGTATCGGTGCGCCGACGGCAAAGAGGTTGTCTTTTCGGTGCAAAATGACCGCGAATGGCTAAATTTCTGCGAGAAGTTCCTTAAGCGAACCGAGCTGACACGCGCACCTGGTTTTTCCGACAACATGGAGCGCCTCGGTAATCGGGTGCAACTTGACGAGATCATCGCGCTGCGCTTTTCCGAACTGTCCTGTCACGAAGCAATGCAGGAGCTTGAGGCAGCCGGTCTGGCATATGGCCGTCTAAACGAGGTGGCGGATGTTTCTGGGCATCCCCACGTTCGCAGGGTAACCGTTGGCACACCCGAAGGAAATATAGAGACGATAGCGCCGGCGGCGATCTTCAACGCAGAGCGTCCCTCGCTGCGCCCGGTTCCGGCTCTTGGCGCTCATACGCAAACTGTCCGGGAAGAGGTTCTGGGGCGTTTGCGCGATAGGGCCGCGTCAGCATGAGCGCGGATCGTGTCGGTAGGTGGACGCGTTCGCGATTTACAGAAAGCGTGACGGTGCCTTGCCATCCAGTGCGGGAACTCGGCAAACTGGCTGCTACCGTCCTCGCTAACATCGGCCGCAGAGGCACTCCGTGATCAAGGACACCGTTCCGGCCGTTGAAAGCTCGACGTCTGTGCCCCGCTGGAGATCTCTGCTCTTCGTTCCCGCTCACGTTTCCCGCTTCGTGGGGACGGCTCATGAACGCGGGGCGGATGGCGTTATACTGGACCTCGAGGACTCCGTTCCCCAGGATGAAAAGGCTGAGTCACGGCGGCAGCTCCCTGAATCGGTGGCAAAGGTGGGCCGCAAGGGCGCATCTGTTTTGGTGCGCGTGAATCGTGGTTTGCGGGCGTTGGTGGCGGATCTCGATGCAGCTGTGGTGGCAGGCGTTGATGCGCTTGTCCTTCCAAAGACGGATTCGGCGGAGTGGGTATCAGAGATTGCGAATGCCGTATTGGAACTTGAAAGAGAAAGAAATCTTGTACAGGGACGCATCCGTTTCCTTGCCCAAATCGAGACAGCCGCAGCCCTGCACAAGCTCGCGGCCATAGCGTCGGCCCATCCCAGGATGGTTGCAATGGCGCTTGGCCCTGAAGACTTCAGTACCTCTGTTGGCGGCACGCCGGAGTTCGACCTTCTCTTGGCGCCGAACCTTTCCGTTCTTTTTGCCGCCCGTGCGGCCGGGTTGCTCCCTCTGGGCTTTGTTGGAAGCATCGGCGAGGTTTCAGACACTGATAAACTTCGTGAGGCCGCGGCGCATGCGCGGCGCCTTGGCTTTGCCGGAGCTTTGGCGATCCATCCGACACAGGTCGCCATATTCAATGAGGCCTTCTCCCCGAGCGCACAAGAACTCAAGTGGGCTCGCGATGTCATCGCCGCAAAGAATGATGCGGCCGCCCGCGGGCTGTCTGCATTCTCGTTGAATGGTAAGATGGTTGATCCGCCGGTGGTTCGGCGCGCCCACGACATTCTGGCTCTCGCGGGCCGCAACTGACCTACCTCCGATCAAGGGAGACCGGGCATCTTTCCGTCTTGCTGGCCATCTCGTTTCGAGATAATACGAAGAGACTGGGAAAATGCCTCAGTTGGGTTAAACCGTGGATATCAGGCAGTTAAAATACTTTGTCGGCGTCGTGGAAGCCGGCAGTTTTACGAAGGCCGCTGCGCTCCTTCACGTTGCTCAAAGCGCTCTAAGCCTGCATGTGCGGCAACTGGAGGAAGGATTCGGCACCCAGCTGCTCGTTCGCGATAGGACCGGTGTCAGTGTCACGGCGTCCGGCGACAGGCTGCTTGAGCGCGCCCGGATCATCCTAAGAGAAATTCAGCTCACTGAAGCGGAACTGACCAACACGGTGGCTGCTCCTTCCGGAGAAGTGACTATTGGCATTCCATCCGGCGCCGCTCGCGTGCTTAGTGGTCCCCTGCTTGAATCTGTAAGAAGCGAACTGCCAAGGATTTCGCTTAAGATGATCGAGGGCATGACGGGACCGCTGGAGGAATGGATGGCTGCTGGCCGCTTCAACCTGGCAGTCCTGTATCGCACTGCCGAGAGCGTGGGGCAAATGACGGTGCTCGCCCGCGAAGAGTTTTACCTGGTAGTGCCGCCGGGTGAACCGCCTTTTGAAGATTCGATCCCGCTCGTCGACTTGCACGCCTTTCCCCTGGCGGTTCCGATGCGCAATAACAATGTCAGGCGTTCGGTGGCTGATGTCGTTGCGCAACACGGTTGTGTCCTCGACGTAAGATTTGAAGTCGACTCCCTATCTACGATCATCAATATGGTTATGGAAGGAAAGGCGTATTCTATCCTTACGCCGTCGGCCATTCAGAAAGAGGCGTCTCAAGGCCGCGTCCGGACGGTGAAGATCATTGATCCGGTGATCACCCGGTCCGTTGTCCTTGCCGTTAACCCGAAAGATGAGCGCTCTCCAGCCGTCTCTGCCGTCCGCAATTTGATTCCCAAGGTCGTCAGGACATTGATCGAGAGCGGACACTGGTCAGCCACGGCTCCCGACCGGGCTTAGCCCATTCTTCAAACCAAGCTCTTCCAGCGCTATCGCCGCGCTCGCGGTTGCCTGAGCTCTATCAATCTGTCTTCGAGATGGTCTTGGTCGACATTCCATATTTGACCGGGCGGGACCATCGCGATGAAACTGCAGGGAAGCCAGCCCATGGTCGGAATATCGGCTGGTATCGCACTGAATTTAGTCAAGCGGAGCACGTTATGTCCCACGCCACGAGCTATGAGCTCTTTATCGATGGTAAATGGCGAGCCGCTGGTAACAGAGCCACGTTGCCCGTTATTAACCCGGCGACGGAGAAGGTATTTGGCTCGGTGGCCTCGGCGACGGTGTCGGATCTGGACGAGGCCCTCGCTTCGGCAGAGCGCAGCCGCAAGGCTTGGTCCTCACGGCCTGTAAAAGAGCGCGGCGAGATCCTCGTAGCAGCCGCCAGGTTTCTTGCCGCCAAGGCAGGCGGCGCAGCGAAGGATTTGTCGGCTGAACAGGGAAAGACGATTGCCGAGGCCACAGGTGAGTACGCGCGCGCTGTCGAAACGCTGGAGTGGAACGGCACCCACGCCGAACAGCTTTCGGCCCCGATTCCATTGGGCCCGAACAGGATGATCGTCCCAGAGCCCCTCGGTGTCGTTGCTGCCTTCACGCCTTGGAACTATCCCGCCGTACTCATCGCCCGCAAGCTCGCCCCTGCGCTGGCAGCAGGCTGTCCTGTGATTCTGAAAGCTGCGGAAGAGACGCCAAGCGCCGCCGTTAATATCGTCGAAGCCTTGCGCCAAGCGGGTATCCCGGATGGCGTAGTCAATCTCGTCTTCGGTGTACCGGTGCATATTTCGCGGCATCTCCTCAGTTCCCCAATCGTGAAGGTCTTGACTTTCACGGGCTCCACGGCAGTTGGAAAACAGCTGGCCTCGCTCGCGGCGAATAATTTGCAGCGCTGCGTACTTGAGCTCGGTGGACACTCGCCAGTCGTTGTCTGCGAGGATGCGGACCTTGCAGAAGCCGTCCCGGCAATAGCGGAATACAAGTTCGAGTGCGCGGGCCAGAGCTGCAACGCGCCGAGCAGAATTCTGGTTGCGCGGACACTCTATCAGGAGTTCCTATCCCGAATGACGGAAGCCGCCCGCAAGATCAAAATCGGTCCACCGGATGACCCTGTGACCGAGATGGGCCCAATGGCGAACGCGCGGCGAATTGAGGCCATGCAGCGTCTTGTCCAGGATGCGGTCGATCGCGGCGCCCACATCGAGACTGGCGGCACCCGCCTGGACCAGCCCGGTTTTTACTGGCCGCCAACCATCCTGACAGGGGTGCCAAAAGATGCGAAAGTGCTTCATGACGAGCCGTTCGGACCGATCCTCACCGTGGCGCCGTTCGACACGATCGAGGAGGCGATCGAAGAAGCCAACGCCACTGAGTATGGCTTGGCCGCCTACTTCTTCACCGCCGCCCCTAATGCGAAACGGGCGCTGATCGATGGTCTTTCGGCGGGCGCGGTCAGTGTGAATTACCTGAAAGGGGTTTCGGCAGATGCGCCGTATGGAGGCATTAAGCAGAGCGGCTATGGATACGAAGGGGGTGAGCAGGGGGTGCGGAGCTTCCAAAGCCTGAAAATGGTCAACGGCCTCGGCTCATTTGGATGAGATCCGGTGGGAAATAGATCGCGGATCATCGCCGGCACGGACATCTCAAGGAGCGTCGCCGACGCTCTTCAGTATATCTCATACTACCATCCTCCAGATTATGTCCGGTCTCTTTCGCAGGCGTATGCGCGCGAACAAAGCCCGTCGGCGAAGAATGCTATCGGGCAGATTTTGCTGAACTCGCGCATGGCGGGCTTCGGACGGCGCCCGATCTGCCAGGACACCGGTCTTGTGGTGGTCTTTGCAAAGGTCGGCATGGGGGTCCGCATTAAATCAGCGGCGAGTTTCGCCGACCTCGTGAATAGGGGCGTTCGCCAAGCATATCTTGACCCCGACAATCCCCTTCGACCGTCGATCGTCTCGGATCCGCTTGGCCGACGATTGAACACGCGTGACAACACACCGGCAGTCGTCCACGTGGAACTCGTGCCTGGTAACCAGATTGAAATCACCATAGCAGCAAAAGGGGGCGGGTCCGAAAACAAAGCGCGTTTCACCACCCTTAACCCTACCGCGTCGGTTGCCGACTGGGTGGTCGACACGGTTTCGACCCTTGGCAGCGGATGGTGCCCACCTGGCCTGATCTCGGTTGGCATCGGTGGCAGCGCTGAAAAGGCTATGCTGCTGGCCAAGGAGGCCATGAACGAACCTATTGACATGTCGGAACTGACCGCCAGGGGGCCGTCAAGCGCGGAGGAGACACTGCGGATTGAGCTTTATGAGCGAATCAATGGGCTAGGCATCGGCGCCCAAGGCCTAGGTGGCCTGACAACAGTCGTGGACGTCAAGGTTGCAACCTATCCTACCCACGCCGCGTCCAAGCCAGTCGCCCTCATTCCGCAATGCGCCGCCAACCGGCACCTGACGTTTACATTGGACGGCACAGGGCCGGTCCAACTCCAACCGCCCGACCTTTCTGAATGGCCACAGATCGGAAATGAAGACTTGCACACTGCCGACGTCCGGCGGGTTAACCTCAATGCGCTCACAAAGGAGAAGACAGCATCATGGCGCTGCGGGGAAACCCTCCTTCTGTCCGGAAAGATGCTGACGGGCCGTGACGCCGCTCACAAGCGAATGGTCGATTTGATCGATGCCGGCGAAACGCTTCCCGTCGATCTGCGAGGACGCGTGATCTACTATGTCGGACCTGTCCGAGCGGTGAGGGACGAGGTCGTCGGGCCGGCTGGCCCAACAACCTCCAGCCGGATGGACAGTTTTACTGAAAAAATGCTCGCCGTGACGGGGCTATTTGCGATGATCGGCAAAGCGGAGAGGAGCCCGGCAGCCATCGAGTCGATTGTCAGACACAAGACGCCCTATCTCATCGCAGTGGGTGGCGCTGCGTACCTGATTTCAAAATCGATCAAGACCGCGCGGATCGTGGCCTTTGAAGACCTGGGCATGGAAGCCATCCATGAATTCGAGGTGCAGGACATGCCGGTTATCATGGCAGTCGATGTTGCAGGAAACTCTATTCACAATTCCGGGCCACTCGAGTGGCGTAAGCGCATGGCTGCCGATACGATTGCGCGCAACATTGGAGTCTAATAATTCCAGTTGGCCAGCCTGCAATGCCTTGTTTACACACAGACTATGAAAGGCAGTGAGAAGCTTTGTTTTTGTTTTGGGCAAGCTGTGCGCATGGTCTTATGCCTCCGCCAGCACCGCCTGCGAGGAACGCAACGCTGGGCTGGCGGGACCGGACCATGGAGCGTGGCGCAGACCCAAGGCAGACTAACGTAAAGTTCAGCCCGGCAATGTCATGAAGTCGAAACTCAACACGGTTCGCCTGGACGCATGGGACCTTCGGATCCTCGCGGAGCTTCAGACAGACGGTCGGATATCAAAGAGCGAACTGGCGAAACGCGTTCACCTCTCCGCGTCGGCTTGCTCGGAGCGGCTCCGCATACTCGAAACAGCAGGGATTATCGAAGGCTATTGCGCGCGGCTGAGTCCATCCCTCACCGGGGGTGTGATTTTCGTGATGGTGGAGGTCGTGCTGGATCGTCATCGCCTCGAAGATCAGCGACACTTTGAGGCGGCAATTCAAGGCATCTCCGAAATCTTGGACTGCTGGGCGATCGGGGGCCGGGTCGATTACCTAATGCGCGTTGCAGCTCCTTCTATGGCTGCCTACCAGGAATTCATGGAGGGTTTGCTGCAGGTTGGACTCGGGATCGACCAATATTACAGCCTTATCGTGACGAAATCCGTAAAATCCAATTCGCCCATTCCATTGTCCGCGCCGAGACAACGGTGAGTTCCGAGTCCGTGTTTTCGACGGAGTTTGAAGCAACTTCCGTGGATTCATCGGCCACGGACGTACATTGCCGTGGAACGTGAAGTGGGACCGTCGGTATAGTCAGCCTTTGACGAGCGGGACGGAGTGTTTCCGCCGGGCGATCAACGGGAGAGCGACAATGAGCCTGACCAATCTGGGAACCAAGCAAGTCCAGGAAAAGGATCGGAGCTACGTCTTTCATCCGTCCACGCATTTGGCAAAACACAGCCGCGGCGAGACGCCAAACCGGATCATGGCAGGAGCGGAAGGCGTCTACATCTGGGATACCGAAGGCCGAAAGAGCCTCGACGGTTTCGGTGGCCTCTACTGCGTCAACATGGGATACGGATGCACGGAGATCGCTGACGCCATTGCGAAGCAAGCGCACGACCTACCGTTCGCTCATGTCTATGCCAGCCAAGGCACAGAGCCCGTTGCCCGCTTGGCGGAGGCCGTGGTCGAATATTTCGGGCAAAACATGCAAAGAGTTTATTTTGGCCTGTCCGGTTCCGATGCCAACGAGACCAACATCAAGCTCGTCTGGTACTATAACAACATTCTCGGTCGCCCTGAAAAGAAGAAGATCATTTCGCGACATCGCGGTTATCACGGTTCCGGCCTAGTCACTGGAAGCCTCACAGGTCTTCCGTTCTTTCATAAGTTCTTCGACCTGCCTTTGAACCTAGTGCGCCACACGACGACCCCACATTACTATCGCCAAGCGCATCAGGGCGAATCCGAAGAAGCCTTCTCGAAACGTTGCGCCTACGAACTTGAAGCGCTCATTATTGCCGAGGGTCCAGAAACAGTTGCAGCCTTTATCGGAGAACCGGCACTTGGGACCGGAGGCATCGTTCCGCCCCCCCGGGGGTACTGGACGGCCATTCAAGAGGTGCTGGACAAGTACGATATCCTTTTGATCGCTGATGAGGTGGTTTGCGGTTTCGCACGCACCGGTGCGAAATTCGGCTCCCACCTTTATGGAATGCGCCCGGATTTCGTCACGATCGCCAAAGGCGTCAGTTCCGCTTACCTCCCCATCTCCGGATCAATTATCGGCGACCGCGTCTGGTCGGTCCTGGAAGAAGGGACAGAGAAGCATGGGGCTCTCGGCCATGGCTGGACATATTCGGGACATACCCTTTGCGCGGCAGCCGCACTTGCCAACATTCACGTCCTCAAGGAAAGAAATATCCTGGAGCATGTCCAGGATATTGGCCCCTATTGGCTTTCCCGCATGAAGGCGGAACTGGAGGGACATCCCATTGTCGGCGAAGTTCGCGGCGTTGGAATCCTGTCCGGCGTGGAGCTGATGCGGGATCCCAAAGCCCGCATACCTTTTGAGCCCGAGCTGCAGGTAGGCGTGCGGGCCGCCGCTGCCCTGCTTGAGAACGGTGTCATCGGCCGGGCCATGCCGCACAGCGATACTCTCGGCTTTGCCCCGCCACTGATCATCACCCGGGACGAAGTCGAGATCATCGTCGATGCGACGGCAAAGTCTGTTGACACGACGTACCGCGCCTTGAAGGCCGAAGGCGCGGTTTAATCTTTGCGAGTGAAACGACTTTTGTCCGGTCCTCCCATTTGACCGCGGATGTTGCGCCGCGAGCCCTGCCGGCGCACCTCCCCGCTGGCAGGGCCCATTTTTGAGGCGTTGCAGGTCCGCCGCATCGGTCAAATGTATTGTTTGGGAACTACGATAATGATCCCTATGAAGCCACTATGATGCCGAGCATCTGGACTTGCTGCCACCTGCAGGCAAGTTGCCGAAAACCCAGGCAAGTTACTGATAAGGGCAGACATGCAATCTGTCTTCGAAAGATTTTTGGAACAGCTTTCAGAAGGCGTCGATGAGGTCGACTTCCGCAGGGCCCTGGCCTATTTGAGCTCACAACTCGACCTGCTCGCCTTCGCCTATCTCTCGCTCCCGCCGCGGCAAGGTGACAAGCCCACGCTGATCTCCAACTATCCGACGTGCTGGACAGCGCGCTATCTTGAGCACCAGTACCAGAGCATTGATCCCGTGATCGTGCGCGCCCGGGGCGGCGGATCCCCCTTCCGATGGGGCTCTTCGCTACCCGGTGTTGAGCCATCAGCAGCTCAGCGTAGGCTCTTCGACGAAGCGGCGCAGTTCGGCATCTGCTCTGGTTTGACGATCCCGATTGTCGATCTTCGAGGCAATTTCGCGGCGATGACCTTTGCCGCTGACAAGCGTGATGCTTCATTTATCCGCGCCGCAGAACGCTATGAACACGGTCTCCCTTACGTCGCGACCTGTTTTCATATGTTCGTGCGTCAGAAGCTTTCGGCTGATCGACTGGTGGATGGCGTCTTACTGACGGCGCGAGAATACGAGTGTCTGCAATGGGCCGAGAAGGGCAAATCCAATCGGGATATCGGCTGTATCCTGGGAATCACGCGGCATACGATAGCGTTTCATCTGGCGAACGTCCGCAGGAAACTTGACGTTAGCACGACCAGACAGGCAGTTGCCCGTCTCGCGGCCTCAAATTCTTCGCGTTCCTAAATCTGGCTATACCTCCGCAACTATATAGGCTGCCATAGCGTGAAGCTTTGTCTCCAATGACGG
This sequence comes from Mesorhizobium sp. LjNodule214, assembly GCF_964252735.1. Classification (NCBI taxonomy): domain Bacteria; kingdom Pseudomonadati; phylum Pseudomonadota; class Alphaproteobacteria; order Hyphomicrobiales; family Phyllobacteriaceae; genus Mesorhizobium; species Mesorhizobium sp. LjNodule214. The sequence continues at coordinate 127,831 of NZ_CAXUPE020000006.1, read as the reverse complement.
GGAGATTTCCCCGAAGAGGAGGCTTCCATGATCCAACTGATTGCACCAGACTGCTATGAGGACTTTGCCGATGATCTCCATGCCATGCATCGCCTCCGCTACCGTGTCTTCAAAGAAAGGCTCGACTGGCAGGTAAGAGGCGGTGGCTACGAAATCGACTCATTTGACGCATTGAGACCGCACTATCTGTTGCGGCGGGGTTTCGAGTGGCGGGTAGATGGTTGCGTGCGCCTTTTGCCCTCGACTGGCCCGACGATGCTTCACGATACCTTCCCCATGCTATTAGACGGAAAGAGGGCACCCGAGCATCCACGCATCTGGGAAAGCAGCCGCTTCGCGCTTGACATTGCCTCGTCGGCACTGAAGGGAGCGGGCGGCATTGCGATCGCTACCTACGAACTCTTCGCCGCCATGATAGAGTTGGGCCTCTCACACCAGCTCAGCCACATTGTAACGGTCACCGATTTGCGCATGGAACGCATCCTTCGCCGCTCCGGCTGGCCGTTGGAGCGCATTGGAGAGCCGCACACGATTGGCGCCTCCCGCGCCTTGGCCGGCTATTTGGAAGTGTCGGAAAAGATGCTCCAGGCGGTTCGGCAAAACGGTGGGATTGCCGGTCCGGTGTTATGGGCGCCGGTACTTCGCAGGGTGGCATGATCACGCCGGGAGCAGAGGCATGCCATATTTGTCGCGCCAGATGACGATCATCATGAATGGTAAGATCGCTGCTCCTATGCCTGCACCGCTCACTTGCATTAAATGGCTGGGCCTGGGAGTTCTTGCGTCGCAATCCGCATTTCGGGTGATCTGGTCTCTGCCCTCCAGCAGACAATTACGCTGTCGCGCGAAGCCTCTATCGACGTGACCGCTTCGGCCGGGGATCTTTCGCGCTGGGGTGTTTTGTTTCGCACCGTACGCACGTAGCGCGGTCGTGCTCTGGTCCGCGCCAGTGCGCAAATGTATTACGGTCGTCTCGGAATGGTCTTCTGCATCGCCAGCCGCGTCGCCGTTCCATCTGACGTCATTGTCATGTCGAACGACAGTGCTGGTTGGCCCGACGAGAATCAGCACGTCCATCTTCGCACTGCGGGGCGCACCATCCAGCTTGAGTTTCTGGAGCGGATATTCTTCAGCCAGCTTGCCTTCGTGCTGAGGCGATCTGGCCAACGGGACTCAGAAGCACCTCGAATGCCTAAATGCCGTTTGTATCGACGGAGAGCTACCCGCTCGCTTATTTCGGCGCGAAAGACGCGCAGCCTGATTGAGGTTCGTTCTTCGCGCCCTCGGCTCGCTGGAGCATCCCCACCGCGAAATCGCTGAGGCGCTGATTCGCGAAGGGCGCGATCAGACCGACTGGAAAGATCTGGCGACCATCTGCGCGATCGCATTCGCTCGTGGCGTCGCGCTGATGAATGGCGGGTACCGGACTTTCTGCTCAGAATAGGCGTCGCGACCCGTGTTGCAGTTCGTTCGGCGGACAGTTGCTTGCAACCGGTCGTCACCATCCAGTTCGCACGGTTAATATGGCTGCGGACTACCTTGCGGGCGCGCACCGGTTCGACGATCGGGTCGATGCCGAGAATGAGATTGGCCATTTCTTCCACGCCGACATTGTCGGCGCAGGCGTCGAGGATGAGCAGGTAAATGCTGCGATGTTGCCTGTCGTAGCTCGTGATGGTGTCTGACCAGTGGACAACGTCGCTGAGCTTCGCGTCTTACCTGTTCCCGTTGTTCGATTCATGGCTGCAGCGCACCTCACCAGTTAAGCGCTATCCACGCAACATATCCCAAAATGGGATAATCCGAAACCGAGATTAGTCGCTGAGCCGGTTTTTACCTGACCGGTTCCCTCTAATGCCCAAATCACTTCGGTCTCCACGTCATCAGCGATTCCTGGCGCAACTGATATCGCTGCGCAATGCAAAAGGCCTGACCCAAGAGCAGGTGGCCGAGAAAATTGGCCGGCCGCAATCTTTCGTGGCCAAGTACGAAGGAGGAGAGAGGCGTCTCGATGTCATTGAGTTTCTCGACGTAAGCGCGGCGCTTAGCGTTGATCCGTGCGAAATTCTGGCCAGGCTCCGGTCATAGTAAGCGGCCGCGTGCCTTAACGCGCGCGGAGTGCTCATTGACCGAGCTCTTCTGGCGCGCTCGGGCGGTCTCGAACATCCGGCCCGACCTGACAAAGAACGCCGCGCCAGACTGACATTCTTGTTGCGCTCGGATGACTCGCTGGAAGCATTCGGCCATCGAGACGCGCTCTTCGGCGAATGGAGCGCGTCCAGTCCGGCTGAAACTACCCTTCCAATCACATGCGTGACGTAACCGCCGCTCTGATAACTGCGTGACAGCTGCGGGTCCTCATCTTCGTCCCGGTCGTTGGGATGCGGTCCGCCGTCGAGGGCGGACCTTTTCGGTCGCTTTTGCCGACCCCGCTTCCAGTTCCGGGAGGAGGGCGCAACTGCCGAGCGGAGGACCAGACAATGCGTGCAAACAACAGTGTTCCGGCAATCGACGGGCTGGGGCGGCCAAGGTCGGACACTCAGGCGCTTGCCTCACCAGATCAAAGCGCATCATGCCGAACTTGAGCGCGGTGGCCCGCTGCCGGTTTCGTGGACACCGAGATAAGGTGTTTAAGGAACTGGAGAGAGTGGAAATGCAGCGAAGGAAGTTCAGCCGCGAGGTTCAGGCTTGAGGCAGTGAGGCTGGTGAAGGGGTGTCGCGGTGACCTTTTTTAGGATGTCGCGCTCCGCCTTCAGCTTCGCGACTTCCCTGCGCAGCCGATCAATCTCGAGCTGCTCAGGCTTCATCTGCCCCTGACCGGGAAACGCATGCTGCGGATCGGCCAATAGCTCGCGCACCCATTTGCGCAGCACATTCTCGTGGAGATCGAGGTCGCGGACCGCCTGGGGTAATCGCTCTTCGGGCCGGATGCTGCTGGCACATCCTGCGGAGTCGTATCAAAGCTCGCTTTTGATGCGGTCACCGATCAGTCCCCATTCGAGTGGGGTGTCCAAGCTTTGAACAGCACTACGAACCGGGTCAATTGACAAGAACGTGGCCGAGGTTTGCAGCCACCGTCAACCACGCATATTGGTAGGTATGCCGCCGTTGAGGAAGAGGTATGTTTGCTCACGGTGAACTAGTTGTGGAACGAGCTCTAGAATCTAGTTCTTTTAAGAAGCGCATTCTCGATCCCAACAATGTGCACCTAGCCGCAGGGATGCCTTGTCAGGGGTATGGAGGCACAGCGTCGATATTTCGCTTTGGCCCGGGCCTCATGATAGCTCCGGGAGGCAGGGGTTTGGGGTGAGAACACTGAGGCCGCTAGTCGAGCCCTCGCTCGATGCGCTGCTCAGCGCCAAGGCCGCATTAAGAAGGTACACACGATGGTCGATAGGGTTTTTGATCGCAGCAACGCGCTGTATGTGAAGAACGTTCCCCGAAAAGGCCGCGGGCTATTCGCGGGTATCACGTTCAAGACTGGAGATTTAATTGAGAGGTCTCCGACGTGGGGTTTTGACGATCGGCAAAAAAACCTTGTGGACATGACAGGAATACTACAATATTACTTTGTCCGCGGTGACAAAGAACAGAAAGATGGTCCCATAGGGCGTTATGTTGTTTTTGGACTTGCGTCCTTGGTGAATCATTCTTTAAGCCCCAATGCAGAAACGGTTTGGACTGACGAGGAGTCTGGCGCATGGGCGAGCCTTGTAGCAATCAGAGACATAAAGGAGGATCAGGAAATAACCCAGAAATACACGAACATTTCCGATTATCCGAAAGCTATCAAGTTCGTTGAATAATACCGCTACAGAATAGGATAACTCGTATCTGATAGATAAAATCGGCCGACAGAATAAGATCTAACGCCAATTGACAGCCGTAATTTTGGCAACAATGAGAAAACAACAGATAATCCAAAAATAACATCCAGTGCGGAGAATGGCATGGCTGGTAGTTTTTCTTATGACGAGAGTGTGGCTTCCACATATGAACAATATACTACCTTACTAGGAAAAGTTGAAGAGGCAGACGAAACTGCTGCCTTCCTTGAGCGACTTTCCAGAGGAGGAGTGGCTCTTGAGCTCGGTATTGGCAATGGGCGCGTGGCGGTGCCGTTGAGCGAGCGTGGGGTCAGGGTCGAAGGCATCGACAATTCGGACAGCATGTTAAAACTTCTCGCTAAGCGTACTGATCTGATCAAAGCCTGGAAGGGAGACATTGCCCATTTCAGTTCAAAACAACGGTACGACCTAGTCTATTGTGTTTATAGCACATTCACCCTGCTCTCCACGCGTGAAGAGCAAATAGCTTGTCTTCGAGCGGCTGCAGAGGTGTTGAAAGACAACGGGGTTGTGGCAATAGAAGTTCGGGTCCCACCATTGGACGGTTTAGTCGGCGGCCAGAAAACTACGACTACGTTCGTTGATCATGAGAATACCTTCGTCAATGCGGTAATCCACGACCCGGTAAAGCAGAACTTGGTTTCAACTATCCTCTGGTTTTCCGGCACCTCGGTTAGGCGTTTGCCGCAACGCGTTCGGTACGTTTATCACCAGGAGCTCGATACGATGGCTCAATGCGTTGGGCTGGAGCTGGCGGAGCGTTGGGGAGACTGGGCACGGGGCGCATTCACGAATGAGTCCAAAGGTCATGTCTCGGTCTACCGGCAAACCAGACAGTCGTCGGTGACCTGCCTCTGAAGGTCGATCCGATGTTTGTAGAGCTCGGCGGTTTTTGATCGCAACACCTTGTTGGCCGCCGTTTAGCCCGACGAGACCTGGACTAGGTCCGATACTTCAATGTTGAGCCGCCGGGACTGTCAGAATTCTGTACAGCAGGTTTCATCATTTTCGCGGGAGACTACGCCCATCCCTGCGTTCCCCGGCGTTCGACCTGGATCCGCTGGGTATTGCAATTCCGCAAACGCCCATTTGACGTCCAGAAATCTAAACTCGGGCTGCGCGCTTCGACACCAGGATACGTTGGTGGATGCCAGGCGGGTTCAGTTGGTAAGTCAAGCCCGCATCCGCTCGCCCTTCGGGTCATACATCGGTTTGAGCGAGACTTCCGCGGCAAAGCACTCGCCGGCGATCTCAATCTCGTACGAAGAGGAGAGCAGGGCCGCCTCGCTTTCGTCCTTGCACGATACATAGCCAAGGCCGAGGGCTCCACCGAGCGTGTGCCCGTAGTCTCCGGAAGTGATTGTTCCCGCGATCCGACCGTCTCGGAAAACGACTTCGTTCTTATGAATTAGCTGGGCAGGATCTTTAAGGCGGAACTGAACCAACCGACGGTCAAGTCCCGCCTCGAGTTTTCTCAGCACGGCATCGCGGCCAATATATCCAGGCTTTGCCGTATTGACAGCGAAGCCCAGCCCCGCTTCGAGCACGTGATCCCCGCTTCCAACATCATCGGGGAGGTGCCGACATGCCTTCTCCATACGGCACGAGCCGATGGCATGGAACCCACACAGCTTGAGTCCGACATCGGCGCCCGCCGCCTCGATTGCTTCGAAGACATGAGCTGCTTGGTCAGTCGGAATGTAGATCTCCCAGCCCAGCTCACCGACACCGGTCACTCTATGAGCCCGCGCCAGACCCATGCCGATCTCAATCTCCTGCCAGGTGCCGTACGGGTTGGCCTCGTTGGAGAAGTCATTAGGACTTACCTTGCCGAGCAGTTCGCGCGAATTCGGTCCCATTACTGCCAGGGTGCTTTCCGACGCCGACATATCGGTGATAACGAGGAACTCGTCGTCTAGATGCCGCCTAAGCCAAGAGAGATTGGGTTGTAGTCTGGAGGCCGAAACGACCAGCAGGAAAGCCGTCTCCGTGAGACGACTGACGGTCAGATCGCTCTCGATCCCCCCTTGCTCGTTCAGCATTTGCGTATAGACGATCCGGCCAACCGGCACGTCGACATCATTGGAACAAAGCCGCTGGAGGAAGGTGGTAGCGTCGCGGCCCTCCACTCGGATTTTTCCGAATGAGGTCAAGTCGAAAACAGCAACTCGCTCACGAACCGCCATATGCTCGGCGCGCTGATTATCAAACCAGTTTTGGCGATACCAGGAGTATCGGTATTCATGCTCCTGGCCCTCCCTGGCAAACCAGTTGGCTCGCTCCCAGCCCACCATCTCACCGAACACCGCCCCGCGTGCCTTGAGATGTTGATGAATTGGTGAGCGTCGAATGCCGCGTGCTGTTGTCATTTGACGAGCGGGAAAGTGGTCGGCAAACGAGAGTCCCACCACCTCCGAGACCCGCTCTCTCAGGTACGAACGGTTCTTCTGAAAGGGCTCTATCCGACGGATGTCTACGCCCGATAAGTCGAAGGGCGGCTCGTCGTCATTCATCCACTGCGCCAGCGCTAAGCCCGCACCTCCTGAGGCAGCCATCCCTGTACTGTTGTAACCACACGCCAGCCAATAGCCCCTAACACTAGGAGATTCACCCAAGTGATATTGGTCGTCCGGAGTGAAGCTTTCTGGCCCATTGAAGAAGGTACGAATACCGGCTGTAGCCAGCATCGGAATTCGTTTTAGAGCCATGTCCACAATAGGTTCAAAATGCGCAAAGTCCTCCGGCAACTGATCGAAGCAGAAGCTTTCCGGGATGCCGCCCATTCCCCAGGGTTTCGCCTTCGGTTCGACCGCCCCGAAAAGAATTCTTCCTGCATCTTCTTTGTAGTATGTATATTCGTCAAGAACACGTAAGACCGGCAGCCGAGTTAATCCACCTATTGGTTCTGTAACTATGTAGAAATGTTCGCACGCATGCAATGGAACCGCGACGTCGCTTCGAGCGCCGAATTCCCGTGCCCACATGCCAGCACAGTTTACGACGTGTTCGGTTGCAATCAGCCCTCGCTGGCCCTCCTTCTCCCAGGTTACGCTGTGTACCCGGCCATTCCTCACCTGAACACCAGCTACATTGACTCCTTCAAAGATTGCGGCGCCGCGCTGACGTGCGCCTTTGGCCAGCGCCATTGCGACGTTGGCCGGATCACATTGTCCGTCATTAGGAAAATGAAGCGCTGCAGTGACATCAGACACATCGATATGAGGGTACATTCCCTCGAGTTCTCGCACAGAGATCATTCGCGCCTCCACGCCGTAGGCAGCTGCGAGAGAGAGTTGCCTGTACAGCTCGTGCTTGCGCTCCGGGGTAAGCCCGATAGACAATGAGCCGACGCGGCGAAGTCCGGTTGCAATCCCCGTCTCTTCCTCCAGGCTCGAGTAGAGTTGCATCGAGTACTTGGTCAATTTTGTCATGTCGCTAGACCCGCGAAGCTCGCTGAGTAATCCGGCGGCGTGCCAGGTCGTCCCGCACGTAAGTTGCCTACGCTCGAGCAGGATCACGTCCGTCCATCCAAGCTTCACCAAGTGATATGCGACGGAGCACCCCGAAACGCCGCCTCCGATTATGACAGCTCGCGCTTTAGAAGGCAGTGGCTTCATTTTAGATACCTCAACCCGGAAAATTCGACTCTCATTGTAAGCTCCGGTTCACCTCTTTTCGGCACCCTCGCTAGAGCCAGGGGAGCGCGTTCTCAGAAGCTCCGGATCAATGGTGAGCTTCGCGAGACCACAAGGCAGATCGCTATCCCTTGTCGCTCCCGCGAAGAGTGCCCGGCCAGAGCCGCATGGTCGGCTGACGGGCGACGTTGTTCATCCTTGATATCTTCGTGGTCTGCGAGGTGTGCCGCCAGTCCAGCATTTAGACCGCGGCCGCTCGGTGCCAGGACCCAAGGTACTCTTGGCGGTGCATGTGTCGGATTATCGGCGCGGAGTGGCGACTTGCCACTGCCTCTGGTCGTGAATGACAGCGCTGGCGGGCTGCCAGCCCGCCCGCGCCGCCCCGCTCGAACGTCAGACGAGGCTCGGGTCGGCAAGCCCCACTGCTCCCACCGCTCCAGAATCGGTTCGACAAATTCGCGACGCCTGGAAGCTGCGGTGATCTGCCGCTTCGCCCGTGGGAACTTCGAAGCGCCAGCTTAGGTTGAGTGAAAACGCGGCTATAGCAAAGACCAAGCTTGTCCCGTTGGATGCCCACGACACCGAGGCGATCACCCCGGTGCGGAAAGTCCGGGTTCTGCTCCATGCCGCTGGTGATCGCGAATGAAGGCCAAGTTCCCCCCATTTCGTTGCTGATGATGGTGGCGAGCGCTGGGTCGGGCGCGAGCGCCATCGCAACTTCATCCAAATCAGGCCTTCTTCGGCGAAGGAGTAGAAAAGGGTTTCTGCCGGATTCACGTTCGTGCTCAAGAAGTTTCCTATACTGTTTAGCTAAGGCCAAGCTCGCGATGTTTGAGGTGGCGGCGTTACTCGATGCCGATTGGAGAGCAAACGCACATTCTTGCGTCGGGGGAACGCTCAGTGTAGCGGGGGCGAAAGCATGTTCGGCGAGCGTGATCATGGGATGGGTCCATGCGGGGCGGTGCTTTGGCAGAACGACAGCACGTGGCATGCCAACCGAGAAAATCATTTCAGAACAACGAGTGACTCTGACAGGACTTGTGTCTCATGTCCGACACCGTCAGAGATCCGACGACAGTGCAATTTTAATCGCCTGGTCGGTCTTCCTGTGCCAGCCCGCAGGAACACCCTGCAAACTCAAGCAGTAAAACTCACAGCGAGCTTCGCTGGCGCGCAGCATCTTCGCTCCAGCGATGCTTCACGTACCCGGCTCTAACCGTAATGACTAACGATCTGAACAACGAAGATCGGCTGTGCGTGTGCCCGACGTCAGAGCAAACTGCCGCCGAACAGCTTGCAATCCACCCTCCACACTACCGCGTCTCCAGGAAAGTCTGGAACGCAGAAGTCGACAGTGCTTTGAAACGATGCCTTTTACCCGCTCACACCACACTAGTTGCGCGGCTTTGGGTCTGTCGCTGTTGCAACCGTAGTTGACAGTGTCAATGGCACACGGTTCACGAAACGGCGGCATTTACGACGAGTGCTTTCGGGCGCTGGTGCTCCGGACCGGTCCTGCTGCTATGGCTCGCGGCATTGCTCCGTGCGTCCCCGTTCAACCACCGTTGGAGATGGAGCGGAGCGAGGTGCTGCGGCGGCTCGCTCCGCCAGGCCCTCCATTGGTCACCGTTGGCGTGCTGTTCCCAGCGAGGCGACTGGGGCGCCTGTTTCGGGGCACTGCAGCTCGACGAGGGAACTCAGGCGGCTGGTCTTTGCTTAAGAAGCGCGATGTCTAAGGGATCAAGTTCCGTATGCCGGAAGCTGCGAAAATATGGTCATTTTCGCAGGAATGCTGCTTAGCCGGTGCAATTGCATCGTCACCCGCGGGTCCTGCAAAATTATTTTAATGCCAAAGCCATTTAACCGGAGTCACGGATGAGAGGCACAGCAACGACCGCGCTACGGGGCTCAAACGGCCGGGCCTTCTGCAAAGATCAGGGGAACGCGCTCGGCACACTATGCCGGAAACACTCGCAGTAATGGATTCAGCGGCCGAGAGGAGCTGGCTCAGGGCAGCAACCTGCGAAGGGCCCCATATGATATGCCGTCTACTTCGCAAGAACCGCATTTTGCAGTGGCGCGATGGACTCGCTCATTTTGCATGGGATATATTCGGCTTACACGAGGGTTCACTGTCGTGATCGTCAAAAAGTGCGCCGTGCAGATGAAATCCGCGGACTACTCGTTCCGTCCGCGATCTGTTCCACGCTGAGTACAGTCTCCATCATGACAAGATAAAGTCTGCGCCTTCTTGGTCGGTGGAAAACGTGACTGTATTTTGGTTTTGAGATCAGGAGAGCTTCACGATCGAAGTTCAGAGTCGTCCGGCTAAACTAAAGGGTCAAATGTGTATCGAGCTTTCGACCGAATGGAGCCCTTCACGCGGGAGGCCGAACCTCGCAAGAGATTTCCTCAGGTTGGGCTCGCAGCGTCTACAACGAGGCAGGGAATTTTGAGATCCGGTTGTGGAATACCATCCCGGTCAACACGGGGTGAAAGATATATGCAAGCAGTCTTTGGCGAATTCTGAGGCCACTGACGCCGCTGGCGCAGTTTGTGGCAATGCTCTCGCAAGAGCGTCATGGACCTCTTCCGCCCCGTCACCCTTCAAATGAAACGTTGCCGGAGAGCCAAGGGAAAGAGCTGAAAAGGGCAGAGATGCAAACTGTCTTCGAGAGATTCTTGGAACGGCTTTCAGAAAGCGTTGATGAGGCTGATCTCCGCGGCGCCCTGGCCGATGTCGCCTCTGGGCTCGATCTGCTCACTTTTGCCTATCTCTCCTTTTCCCCGCGGCCTGACGGCAAACCGACGCTGATCTCGAATTATCCGGCGCCTTGGACGGAACGTTATCTTGAGAACCGGTATCAGAGTGTTGATCCGGTCATTGTGCGTGCACGCAGTGGCGGATGCCCGTTTCGATGGGGATCCGATCTGAGCGGCGAGGAGGCTGCGGGGGCTCAGGTTTTTGACGAAGCGGCGCAGTTTGGCATCTGCTGCGGCATGACGATCCCGATTATCGACCGCCGAGGGAATTTTGCTGCGATAACCTTTGCCGCTGACAAGCCCAACGCTGTGTTTTTTCGTGCCGCAGAACGCCACGAAGAAGGTCTCCCGTATATCGCGACCTGTTTTCATATGTTCGTTCGCCGCAAACTGTCCGCCGATCGAATGATCGATGGTGTCTTGCTGACGCCGCGCGAATACGAGTGCCTGCAGTGGGCAGTACAAGGCAAGTCCGATTGGGAGATCGGCTGCATCCTAGGGATCACGCAGCGCACGGCCGCCTTTCATCTGGGCAACGCTCGCCGGAAGCTTGGGGTGACGACCACCAAGCAGGCAATTGGACGCCTGGCCCGTTCGGCTTTTTTCGATTCACTGACAGATTAGCTTCACGTGCGCGGCGGCGTTGAAGTTCTGCGGGGTCCCGGCAGATCGCTCGCCGGACCCTCACATCGCGGGATCATTGAAGTGCTAATCGGGGGAGCGCGTCCACGCCGACCAGACAGATCCTGGCGATCACCTCCGCGACCGCATTCGGTGCGCGTCCCTCCGGCCCTGCGTTCATGAATGGGGACTGTCGTGAGGTCCTTGCCTGAAAACGTGACAGTTCCAGCCATGCGTCAGCCGCCGAACAGTTCCTTGTAGCCCGTTGTTACCATCCAGTTCGCCCGGTCGATATGGCTGCGAACAGCCTTGCGGGCGCGCACCGGTTCAAGGACCGGGTCGATGCCGAGAATGAGTTCGGCCATTTCCTCTATGCTGGCATTGTCGGCGCAGGCGTCGAGGATGCGCAGGTAAATGGTGGAATGCTGCCTGTCGTAGCTCGTGATGCTGTCTGACCAGGGGACATCGTCGTGCAGTGTTGAGCTTCGGGCCCCATCTGTTCCCGTTGATCGATTCATATCTGCTGCGAACCTCACATGTTGATAGCTGGATTCAAGACAGTATATCCCAAAACGGGATAATCCGGAACCGGGATTAATGGCTGAGCCGATCTTTACCTGACCGGTTCGCCTACATGCCAAAATCACTTCGATCTGCCCGCCACCAGCGGTTTCTGGTCCAGTTGAGATCGCTGCGCAAGGCCAAAGGGATGACCCAGGCGCAGGTAGCCGAGAAGCTTGGCCGGCCGCAATCCTTCGTGGCGAAGTATGAAGGTGGGGAGCGGCGGCTCGATATCATTGAGTTCCTCGACGTAACTGCAGTGCTTGACACCGACCCGTGCGAGATTCTGTTGAGCCTACGATGATAGCTGGCGTCCGTGCGCTCGCGGAGCGCACCGCCTCCCGTCGGACCACCAGCCCTCTTTTCTTCGGCAAGTTCAGGTATCCCAGCAAGCGAAGAGACGCACGGGGCGTGTGGATGGTTCTCCGCGACAGCCTGCTGTGCCAGCAGCATCAGGACGACGCCCGTTGCTACCCATGGGTGACGGACGACTGAGCGACAAAGACCGGCTGGGCCTGGGGATCTAGACACCTCCAGCGGAAGAATCGGAGGTTCGAGGAAGGGGAAGGGGCACCGCTTGCCCGACCTGACGGTTGTTCAAGCCATGCGCTGCTCCGTCCCCTTAATGCATTTCGAAGTCGATCGCGCAGCAAGCTCGTCCGACCGAACACATCGGACGGTTCCCTATCCCAACTTGGGCTGCAGGCGAGCCGTCGTTCTAATGCAAACTAGGAGCGTTCACGAGACCGGCCGCCTTGGCTAGGTGCAGTATCTCGGCGATGCCGCCATCAGTCGACAGTGTTTCGCTGACGACCCGCAGTGGTTGCCCGCGAGAAGGGCATTGCGGGGGCAAGTCCGCCTGGGAAATCGGCTGCAGCAGGGGAAGCGAAGCCTAGCCGCGCTCCATCTCCATACCGCCCGCAAAGAAAGCTCGCCGTGAGCACCACCAAACAAACGATTGCGCGCCTCGGCGGTTCGTTTTGCGTCCACTGACCAGTCGGCTCACCTGTACAACTATACAGGCTGCCATAGCGTGAAACTTGGCCTCCAATGGGAGAAATTTCCCAGGAGACCTCCCGATGACTGACCTTATAACGCCGGCGTTACGACAACTTGCCCACAACCGGCGTGCAATCCACCGCCACGCCCACCGCCCCTTCAATGAAAATCTGGGACGGGATGCACGAGCCGATCACGGAAATGAAATCAATTGCGTTTGCGTGCACAGGCTGCGGTGGCTATCGCTGTGCGGGTTGGACGGCCTGAACGCTATTGCGCGCCCCTTCCGCCGTCGACAGTGCCGGTGGCACACGCTTCGACGAAATGCCTGCTTCGAGATCTGGTGCCCTCAGCGCCGGTGCCTTGCCAGGTGGCATAAAGTTTCGGCCTGCCTGCGGGCGGGCAGGGGAGCACACTCATGCCTACAGTTTTCGTGAGTGGCGCGGGCGAGGCTGTTTGGCGCGATGAAAGATCATACGATTACACCACAGGTCTGACGCCGCGCGAATGGGCCTGGGAGTTCTTACGCCGCAATCCAGCATTCCAGCGTGATGTGATCGCTGCGCGCCGGCAGGCCAATACTTTGTCCCACCGGCCCTTTCTCGACGTGGTCACGTCGCCCGGTGACCTTTCACACTGGGGTGTCCTGTTTCGCCGAGTCTTATGGGCGAAATTCGGTCGTGTTCTGGTCTCCGCTATGGTGCGCTCATGTGCTGCCCGTCACTGCAGAACAGCTGCCTGCATGGTCGGCGACATTGGCATTCGAGCTCTCGGCATTGCGATGCCGTGCAACCGTCCTGCTTGCGCCTGACAAGGGCCAGCATGTTCTTCTTCGAGATTCGGAGCAGACGCTCCAGCTCGCGGTCTCTGGCGCCGATATCTTGCACCCTGTCTGCCTCCGTACCGAAGCCATCTGTCCCCCGCCCCTCACGAAGCATCGCATGAGGGGGCTCGAGTGCCTCAATGCTCTAAATCTGGGTCAACACCTGCCTGCCCGCTTGTGTCCGCCAGAAAAACGCGGCCCCCGTTTGACTTTCGTTCTGCGTGCACTCGATGGGTCACTTGCTGGGGCGTCACATCGCGAGCTCGCCGAAGCTCTGATCGGTCAATGGCGCGTCCATGCCGACTGGAGGGATCCTCGCGATCATCTACGCGACCGCATTCGCCGTGCCGTCTCTCGTGGCCGCGCGCTAATGAATGGAGCATACAGAGATTTCCTTCTTTAAGAGTGATAGTCCGCCTTCGCATCAGCCGGCGAACAGTTCGGAGCTAAACCCGGTCACCGCCAGTTCGCCCGGTCGGCATGGCAGCGAATGGCCCTGCGGGTGCCCTCTGGTTCAGGTGTCGGTCGATATCGAAAGGCAAGTTCGGCATTATCCAATAGCCGACAATGTCGAGTACGCAGCGTAGAGGGAGGTGACTCTCGGGTGTTTTTGACGCTTTGGCCTTGGCACGGTTCATGCACGCTATTCGGCAAAAAACACCAGTGGTCCCACCGCCACGAGAGTCGCTGACTTACGCCACCTCCCAAGGCGTACCCGGCCCGGCAGCGAGCTCAGTCTCCTGCCGGGCATACCCTTTCAGACGTACTTGCGTTCAGAACTTCAAATCCGTCGGCGCAATGTCCCGCTGAAGAGGATCGGGCCGATGGACCATCCGAGAGACTTAGCAGGCACCGGGCGAGCGCGATCTCAGGGGCAGCCTTTTCGATCAGGCGACCGGTTTTGTCGAGCGCGGGCCTCTTCGGTATTACAAACCGCATCGCAGGCCGGATAGCGGCCTAGACTATAGCTACGACGTCAGCCGCGTCATTCTTCTGATGTTTGGCGAACGGCTTCACATGAACGGTTAGCACCACGAGGGAACTTCACGCCGCACTTCGTGATCTCGCGTCCCCATCAATGGCGCCGTCGCGCACGCCTCGACGCAACGTGCACCTCGGCAGTTCCCCCGCGCGACCGCAGAGCAGGATGTTCCCACCTCTCACCAGATATTGCGGTCTTGTGCGCAGACGGCGTGAAAACGCCGATTTCCTGCGACGATAGTGCGGTTATTGCGGAACCCGGTCCAGCTGGGACTACTATATGTCGTCGTACGGGCATTGAGCCGATCTCCATGCAAGGCATCAATGATTATACATCATGCGAAGACGGATATCGCAACAAGGATACTGGGGGCGACTGTCCCAGATAACTCAAAAGAAGAACTGCTGATGACTGCGCGGTGTGGCCGAGACAGAGCATGCTGCCTTTGGTGAACGATGTCTCAGGCGAAACAATGGACAGACGTAAACATGGATGGATCGAATGCTCGTGCGCTGCATTTGCACACCATTGACTCGTTAGTTGCCGATCTAATCGCAGGCGAGCCAGTACTCATTGAGGGCGCGCGCACCTTTTCCCTGCCTGATGCTGCAACGCGTAGCGCGTTGGGATGGTATCAAAATCGTGGCCCGGCGGCTTGGATTGCTGATGTCCGGTCTCTGCATGCGGAAGAACTCGTAGACGCGATTTCCCAACCGCCGCCCGCTGTGAAGGCCTTGCCATCGCGGCCCGCGAACGCGAACAACAGGCGACTTCGGCTGAAGAGGCTGGAGGCCCACCGGTTCGCCGGCCTGCATAAGTTTGGCACACCGGATGCGGCCCCGGAGAAATATGTCCATGAGTTTTCGTGCCCAATCACGCTCTTTGAAGGGCGGAACGGATCCGGCAAAACGTCGCTGCTCAATGCCGTCATCTGGACGCTCACAGGTCAGATGCTTCGGCCCCAGCGCGAACCTGAAAGCCCGGAGGACTTCAATTGCTGGATAGGCAATGACGAGGACGAGCTGACAACGCACAAAATGTCGTCGCTGACACCCATGCCACTCCTGGATCAGTACCGACCCGACAAAGACTGGGTTCCAGCTGATACATGGGTTGAACTGACCTTCGTTGAAGATGGCGGAATGCAGCTTCCCCCCATCCGCCGCAGCATGACGCGCTCGCCTCAGGGCAAGCTGAAGGAGTTGCCGCCCGATCTAACGCCGCTTGGGGTCGATCCCATCGCACTTCGCATCGGCACCGTCATGCCGGGCTTACTCCCACTCATTCAGTTGGGATCTGAGTCGGAACTGGGACGCGCAGTGTCCGAGCTTACAGGGCTGTCAGCGCTCGTGGACCTTGCTGCACATTCGCGTCGCGCGAAAACCAAGATCGACAAAGATCTCGTCAAGGCCAAGCGCGGCGAACGCGATAAGGCGGACGCCGACTACAACATTGCTAAAGACGACCTCGAAAAGATCTTGCGGACGCATGCTATGCTAGAGCCGCCGACGCCGGTGCCAGTCCCGTCGGACGACAAGACCATTGAGGAAAAGCTTAAGACCATCAAGGCGCACTTCGAGGACGCGAAGGCATGCGCGTTTGAGTCCGCGAAAGAGATCCTTGGCGGGCGTTTTGACCCCGCCGATGCAAAACTGCGATCGGACCTGGAAGAGAATATCGGTCGGGCGCTCGAGCGTATCAGTCAGCCTCAAACGTTGGAGTCGATCGCACGGCTCGCCGAGCTCCGCAAACTGACGCCGGACGAGCTTACCGACGCCGAAAATAGGCTAACTGTCATTCTGTCGGAAGCACGCACCCTGCAGGAGCTGGCGCAAAATCCGTCGAGCGCAGCGCGCACGCGCTTGTATGCACGGATCAAGGCCTGGATGGCCAATCATCCGGACCCTGCACGCGACCAAAACCGGTGCGTCGTCTGTGGTGGCGATCATTCCCATGCCGTTGACCCTGTTACGGGCCAACCGGTCAAACAGCACCTAGCCGGGTCTGCTTCCGATGCTGACCTCTTGTCGCAAACCCTTGCCCATTGGGCGGCAAATGCCCATGGCGATCTGTTGCGCTCGTTACCCGAGGCCATTCGCACTGAGTTGGTCGCCGACTTGCCGTCGCATCCGTGCGACCTTCTGCGAAAAGCGCTCGTTGACGAGGCTTTTTCGTTCGCACCGTTCGCAGGCATTCTTGGCGAATTGAAATCCTCAACGGCCCTAAGCATCGATGCCATATTCCAGAACCGCGCGGAGTTGGATGATCCCCTTGCCATCGCGTTGCCAGCAGGGTGTGGCGACCTTCAACTAGCCTTGGAGCGCCTTGACCGAGCGATCCGCTTTGCCCACTGGCGCCAGAATAACGATGCCTTAGCAAAGGATGTCCTTACCCGCGTGCTCGGGCGCAAGCCCAAGGAAGGGGAGCATACAGAGAAACTGACCCTCACGGGGAAGCTGTTAGAACTCCAAAACATCGTGAAAGCGGCCGAGCCGATCTCAGACGCGTTGACCCAGTGTGCGCGGCTTTCACAGCACTTGGCGACGCGCCGGGCGGCCGAAGCCCGGCTCGGCAACTACGCGACGGCAAGCACGGCGCTCGGTCGACTCGCTGATTTGGGGACGCTGGCTGACCAGCAAGTCGACCAGCTTCGCAAAATTCTTCGAACGGATGCCGCCGCTTGGCGTGATCTGATCTATCTCGGCGCATTTCCCGATACGGCTCACCGACTCATCGATACCGGTATGGGCCGCAAAGGGGAATTGGACCTCGTTGTCCAAACAGGAGGCGTGGCAGCCCCAGCCCAACATGTCACAAACGCGTCGGCCCTGCGCGCGAGTTTGGTCGCGTTCTTTTTCGCCTTCTGGCAGCACGTGCTGAAGGAGCGCGGTGGCTTGACTACCCTCGTGCTTGACGATCCCCAGGAACTACTTGACGACGAAAACCGGGAGCGGCTGGCGGCCGCGCTTGGAAAATTGGCGAGTGGGGGCGCGCAGGTGCTAGTTACGTCCTATGATCCTCGCTTCAGCGGCCGGGTTGCCAAAATCCAGCTTCCGGGTGGAGTTGAGCACCTTGCAGTGCACCCCGCGACGCGGTTGCAGCCCCGTGTCAGGACGATCGTGCCCCATTCCGTCCTGCTTGAGCGCAAGAAGCGCTTCGACGCCGACCCAAATGAAGAAGAGCCCGCACGCGATTTCGCCGATGGATGTCGGGTGTTCCTCGAGGCGCAGCTTGGTGACATGTTCGACGATCCGGCCCATTCATCCTGGGCCAAGGCAACACCGAATCCCACGCTCGCCGATTTCGTGCAGCGCATACGCCCCTTGGTGCGGGCCGGGTCGGCCGGGATGTTTGGTGCAGAAATTTTCAGGCGGTTCGCCGAACACCCTGCGCTGGGTGACAACTCCCCGGTGGTGACCTTGATGAACAAGGCCCACCACGGGCGTCGCCAAGACATCACGGCTGGTGAGGTCGCTCAATGCGCTGGCCCATTGGTTGATCTGATCAAGCTTGCGGAGGACATTCGTGAAGAATGCTATCGCTGGCGCCGGCGGGACTTACCAACAGCGAGGCAGAAGCTTGAGGCGCCGGCCGCGATCGACTTTACCTCGCTCGCTGCACCCCGGGTCATCATCTGTCCCGATTTGGCGGCCTTTACTAGGCACCGGGTGGCTGCGGAAACCCAGGACGAGCCGGAAATTCTCGACCCCCGCGTTCTTGAGAGCTGCGTTGCATACTATCTCAGGCGAGCCAACTTCGGGTTCGCCGCACCCGCTGGCAGCCTTGCGATCGTCAAGTCCATCCCCACGGCTTCCGCGGACCGGCGGCTGGTGATCGCTCGGCACGGTAAGGACGTTTACGCGCGCCGGTTAGTTCGCAACGTGAATGGTGGCGGATTGATCGGCCTCACCGCCGAAGCGCCGGACCCGCGCATCCGCAACCCCAAAAGCGTTTTTCTTGCCGAGGAAGAAACGGCAATCCACCAAGTTATCGGGATCATTTTCGACCACAGGGTGACTGTCGATCACGGCCCTGAAGAGGCCGTGGCAGTCGACGCCAATAGGGAGTTGCAGCGGATCGCAATCGCCTTCCGCGTGGTCGACGAAAGTGCCGTGCCGCTAGCGCTTGATAAGCAAGTTGTCCTCGGCGGAGACCACGTCCAACTCGATACCCTCGGGCATCACCAGGATGCACTCGTCGCTCTTGCCCTTAGTGACGGGTCCAGCATTTTTAAGCGGGTGGGGACGGCGCTTCCCGGCGACCTTTCCCATTTCAGGCTGTTCGAGAGCGTGGGCGGGATGGGATCGTCACAGGTCCTTTCCGTGGGAGGGGATGCAAATGGGATTCCGTCGGTCATTGGTGCCCGGAAAATCGTCGGCGTGCTTTACAATGTCTAGCCGCAATCGATATCTGATCACAATTAATGACGCAGTTAGCGTCCGCCGCTGAGCTTGATGGTGGCCATCAACCCTCTCACGCCGGGGCAGGTCGCGGCGCCGCGCCTCAGCTCCTCATCGAGGAGCGATCGTTACAATTTATACTTACGAAGATCGCTCGCTGGGTTACCCGTCTGTGAAGCGCGCATGCCGAAGCTTCGGATGCCGCCCATACATAGATGCCTGACTGCTTAATCCGCCCAAAGGGGCAGCTTCCGAAGAAATACGCCCCGTGTTGCTGCCAACCATGCCATATTCCAATGCCTCGACCACTCGCCAGACACACTTCAGGTAGCATAGAAATAGGCGGTGAGGCCGTAGATCCCGGAGCGAAGCCATCGCTACAAGTGCCGCACTTTCTTCACGAATTTTTCGACGAACTCTCGTGAACGCTCGATTGGACGTAAAGGCGGTTCGCTGAAACACGAGTCTGGCCGGCGTTGCGGAGATTCGCCTGAATCGCGCCGTCAACCGCAGCGTCGATTTCGGCGTCGTCGAAGACGATGAAGGCGCATTGCCGCCGAGCTCGAGGCTGACCTTTTTGATCTGGTCCGAGTTCTTGCGCATGAGCAGCCGCCCAACTTCGGTCGAGCCTGTGAAGCTGATTTTTCAGACCGTGGGATTGGAGCAGAGTTCGCGGCCAACGCCATCACCTTCGGACGCGTAGACCAGGTTCATGACGCCGTCGGGAAAGCCGGCTCGGTGCGCGAGGGCGAACATTGCGCCTGCCACGAGCGGCGTCTGTTCAGCAGGTTTGAGCCGCCCGCGGCCAGGGCCGGCGAGATCTTGCGCGCCAACCCTCGACGCTGGGCAATTCCACGGCGTAATCGTGCCGACCACACCGTTCGGCTGCTAAACACCAGCATGCGACGGTCTGTCGACGGTGAGGGGATCGTCTCGCCATTGATGCGATTGGCTTCTTCGGCGTACGCATTCGCCGTGCTGTCCGGCGCGGTCACATGCTTATGGATCGTGGTATCAGGATTTCCCAGCCTGAATTTGGTGCGACCTGGCTGACCAGGATAAAGCGCTATTTGGAAATGGCGCCGACGCGCCGCGGACATTTCGAAACGCATCCGTCGTGTAGATGTATGCTGCGCACACTCGGATAGACGAAGAACGGCGCGACGCGCTGCCAGTCGCAGCCAGCTCTGAATAATCGCTGGGTACCACCGGCCCAGTCGCCGGCCTCGAAGTCCTCCAGAGCCTTCATTACGCGGAGCGTCGGCACGACGGCTTTGCGATCCTCCCGTGACACGAAATCAAATAAATGGCGGATCAGGTGCACCATGAAAATTAGCACTGCCCCTTGGGGAAAGGTGATGCCGATCGCCTCACTCTTGAGCAGTTCCAGCTTGCCGTCTTACCAGCATCTCGCCGATCTCGTTGCGTTCTTGTTTAGGTGTTGCAACAGATCCTTCAAAGAAATTTACGCAAACTTTGCGGACACAACTCGCCGTCAGTGGTACGATCACCACAGTTTCAAGTTCAGTGGCGGCAGAAACCTGGTGTCGTTTAATGTTCCGCCGCCGGACAGCATCTGCGGAGAGCGCGAAATGACAAAGTCAGCAGGACGAGGGTTCGGTTCTTCTATTTGGCGTCGTGCCGACCAATGAAGATACTTGTCGATCGCCTGATGACAGCAGCGCATCCTGATCGCCTTCGGATCCTGGGCCTTTGCGCACATGCCGACCTCGCTGTCCGCGAACTGGCGGAGATTCTCGATCTTCGTCGGGAGCGCGTTGCGCGACACGTCCAGATGCTGGCCAGAGCTGACTTTCTTTGCCGCAATCGACAAGGTCCTTGGTGCTCATATCATCTCAATGCAGGAGGCAAGGACGGAGGGTTGGTTCAATTCCTGGTCGATCTCCTGCCCCACGACGATGGGTATCATAAGCGCGACCTGGAGCGGCTCGAGGCGGCACAAGACGCGTGGTCGAAGGGGACTGCTGCTTGATCGTGGAATAGATTAAGCCAATGGAGCGCGACTACCATGGACAACTCCGCTGACGCAGCCATCGCAGAGCCCGGCACATACGGACGGTCTTCCTTGATCCACGTCGATTGCCGCGTTCACGAACTGCTTCTAAGACAGGAGCGGCAGGAGCGGACAACGCTCAAACTCATCGCATCCGAGAACTTTGCCTCTTCGGCCGTACTGGAAGCGACCGGCTCTATATTCACGAACAAGTATGCCGAAGGGTACCCGGGTGCGCGCTACTAC
Source organism: Mesorhizobium sp. LjNodule214 (assembly GCF_964252735.1). Taxonomy (NCBI): domain Bacteria; kingdom Pseudomonadati; phylum Pseudomonadota; class Alphaproteobacteria; order Hyphomicrobiales; family Phyllobacteriaceae; genus Mesorhizobium; species Mesorhizobium sp. LjNodule214. The sequence goes on along the minus strand of NZ_CAXUPE020000006.1, from coordinate 106,939 downwards.
GCGGGAAACGAGATCGTCGATGAGCTTGAGACCCTCGCGATCGAGCGCCTAAAAGCGCTCTTTGGCAGTGAGCACGCCAACGTCCAGCCTTATTCGGGCTCGCCAGCCAACCAGGCTGTCTATCGTGCGCTTTTGAGCCCCGGTGACAAAGTCATGGGCTTGCCTTTACCTGAAGGCGGCCATCTGACTCATGGTTGGTCCGTCAACTTTTCCGGCAATGATTATCAACGCGTCCCATATGGGCTGCACGAACAGACGCAGCAAATTGACTATGACCGATTGCGCGAGACAGCCAGGCGGGAACGGCCGAAACTGATTTGGGTCGGCGGAACTGCCTATCCGCGCGCCTTTGATTACGCGGCAATGGCAGAAATCGCTCTGGAGGCGAACTCTTATCTCGTGGCCGACATCGCCCACATCAGCGGCCTGATTGTCGCTGGAGCGCATCCGAATCCCGTGATTCATTGCGACGTCGTCACCAGCACATCTCACAAGTCGATCCGCGGCCCCCGTGGAGGCTTTATTTTGTCGAAGAATGAAGATCGTTATCAGGCGCTCTATCATCCCACGAGCAAACACAATCTCGCCAAACGGATTGATCGCGCGGTGTTTCCTCAACTGCAAGGTGGGCCGCACATGAATATCATCGCCGCGCTCGCTGTTGCTTTGCAGGAAGCCGCGACCCCCTCTTTCCGCACCTACGGTCACCAGATCGTCAAGAATGCCAAGGCGCTGGCCGAGGCGCTTCTGGGTCGTGGTTATGATCTGGTCACCGGCGGGACTGACAATCACATGCTGATCCTTGATCTTCGGGACCAGCCGCTATCAGGCAAAGCCTATGCCGAGCGCCTGGCAAGGGCAGGCATCATTACGAACTTTAATATGGTGCCGGGCGACCCGCGCGACCCGACGGTCACAAGCGGAATCCGCTTGGGGTCGCCGGCAGTGACGTCCATGGGCATGCGTGAAGGGGAAATGGTGCAGATCGCCGCTTTTATTGATTTGGTCTGCCGCCAGCCCGACGACCCAGAAGTTCATGCGAGCGTACGAAGAGACGTTGCTAACTTCTGCACTGCGTTCGACGTCCCCGGCATCCCCGACCGGTGAGCCACCTCAATCCAGAAACTCCCCACCTTCCAACACTTGCAGCGAGGACGTTCCATGACCAGGCAGTTCGTGTTCTCTTCCGAATCCGTCGGCGCGGGACACCCCGATAAGATGGCAGACAACATCTCCGATGCCATCCTCGATGCGATCCTCCGCACCGACCCGAAGGCGCGCGTCGCCTGTGAAACGTTGGTGAAGACAGGGATGGTCGTTCTGGCTGGCGAGATCACCAGCCACGCGGAGATCGATTACAGCCAAGTTGCCCGCGATACGATCCTCGATATTGGCTACGACGACGATGCCATCGGCTTTGATGGTCGACGTTGCGCCGTCGTTCTCGCTCTCTCCGAGCAGTCCCCCGACATAAGCCAGGGCGTTGATGAAGGACGAGGGCAGGATCTCGAGCAGGGGGCGGGGGATCAGGGGCTAATGTTTGGATTCGCATGCAACGAGACGGATACATTGATGCCCTTGCCGATCCAACTCGCTCACCACTTGACGAAAAGACAGGCAGAGGTCCGGAAAACGGGACAGCTTGGCTGGCTGCGCCCGGACGTGAAATCTCAAGTGTCCGTACGCTACGAGGGTCTCCGCCCGGTGGCGCTGGACACTATAGTCCTATCAACGCAGCATGACGAGGCGGTCTCCCAAGATACAGTCCGCGAAGGCGTCATTGAGGAGATCATAAAACCGGTCCTGCCAACCCATCTGGATACTTCGGAGATCAGATTTCTGGTCAACCCAACAGGGCGGTTCGTCGTCGGTGGGCCTGCCGGCGACTGCGGCCTCACTGGACGCAAGATCATTGTCGATTCTTACGGTGGAACGGGGCGTCACGGCGGCGGCGCCTTTTCGGGCAAGGACCCATCCAAGGTTGACCGCTCGGCGGCCTATGCCGCCCGGTATGTCGCGAAGAATATCGTTGCCAGCGGACTTGCGGAGGTCTGCGAGGTTCAGCTTGCCTACGCGATCGGCGTGGCCAGTCCGGTTTCTGTGATGGTCAACACCTTCGGAACCGCAAGAATCGAGGAAAAAAGGATCGAGTGCCTTGTTCTTGAGCTTTTCGATCTCCGACCGAAAGGCATCATCAAGATGCTTGATCTCTTACGCCCGATATACCGCAAGACGGCGACATACGGACACTTCGGCCGTGAAGAGCCTGAGTTCACCTGGGAGAAGACGGACAGAGCCGACGACTTGCTGCGTGAAGCAGGACCGGCAGCTGCGTGAGGGCCGCTGGATCAAGCGCATGCGCCAACGCTTTTCAACTCGCTAGACCCACGCTCGGCCGGCACAGCAGCAAGCCGTTGGTTTTTGGCGGAGACATTGATGCCGGACTATGACGTGCTTTGCATCGGCAATGCCATTGTCGACATCATCGCCCAGTGCGACGAGGAATTCCTCGAGACCAACGGCATCATCAAGGGCGCGATGAACCTCATCGACACCCATCGAGCCGAACTTCTCTACAGCCGCATGGGTCCGGCGATCGAGGCGTCCGGCGGCAGCGCCGGCAACACGGCGGCCGGCGTCGCCAGCTTCGGCGGCCGTGCCGCCTTTTTCGGCAAGGTTTCGAACGATGCGCTCGGCGAGATCTACGCGCACGACATCCATGCGCAGGGCGTCGCCTTCGACACCAAGCCGCTCAAGGGCGAGCCGCCGACGGCACGCTCGATGATCTTCGTCACGCCGGATGGCGAGCGCTCGATGAACACCTATCTCGGCGCCTGCGTCGAGCTTGGCCCTGAGGATGTCGAAGCCGACAAGGCCGCCGCGGCCAAGGTCACCTATTTCGAAGGCTATCTGTGGGACCCGCCGCGCGCCAAGGAGGCGATCCGGCAAACCGCGCAGCTGGCGCATGCCGCCGGCCGCGAAGTGTCAATGACATTGTCGGATTCGTTCTGCGTCGACCGCTATCGCGACGAGTTCCTCGAGCTGATGCGATCGGGCACGGTCGACATCGTCTTTGCCAACAGCCATGAGATCAAGTCGCTCTACCAGACATCGGCCTTCGAAGATGCGCTGGAGGCTATCCGCAAGGACTGCAAGATCGCCGCCGTCACCCGCTCCGAAAAAGGCTCTGTGATCGTGCGCGGCGACGAGACCGTGGTCATCCAGGCGGCCGCCATCAAGGAACTGATCGACACGACCGGCGCCGGCGACCTCTACGCCGCCGGCTTCCTCTATGGCTACACGGCGGGACGCAGGCTCAAGGATTGCGGCGACCTCGGCTCGCTGGCGGCAGGGCTGGTCATCCAGCAGATCGGCCCAAGGCCACGGCAGAATTTGCGCCGCGAGGCCGAGCAGGCGGGGTTGATCTAGCCGGGCGATTCAACGACGAGCGTCTCTCCCCTCCTGCGGACTGTGCGGGGAAGGGCGCATAAATCGAAATGTCGGATGCGCATCCGCGTGAGGCGGCAGCCCGCGGCGTGTCACGATCGAAACGGTTGGCGGTGCCGCCCTTCAGCGCGACCCTTTTGCCGTGCGATATAGGGAACGCGTTCGGATCAGCTGCTCGACCTGCGGCATATATTGCTCACCGCCATCATCGACCTCGTGTGGCAACAGGTCGGCCGGGATCGTGATGCGATCGAGCGGGTAAGCGGCCTACTGGTGAATTGACATCAATGCATCGCCTGATTGAGATTACCTGCCGGGAGCGCAGTGCGTTGTTCAAGCCAGTCGGACGATCATGGGCAAATATAAGGACCATCGTGAGCCACGCCGGCATCGTCATGACGATGACGCGGTTTCTTTTTCCGAACGATCTTCCGAGCCAAGCTACTTTCAGCGTTCGTCGATCGTAACCGCAGACCCTGTCGACGCCGAAGTGGTGTGGTTCAACACCAGCAAGGGTTTTGGCTTTGTCAAACTGCCGGAGGGCACCCAGGCCTATCTGCACATCCGGGTGCTGGAGGCGACCGGGAGCCGCGGTGTTTCCGAGGGAACGCGTCTCAAGGTCACAACGGAAGAAAGTCCAAGAGGTCATCAGGTCACGCAAGTGCTGGAGGTCGGCGATCAGACCGCGAAACCTCAAGTCCATACGCGTTGCGCTGGAGATCCCGCCGCCGGGACGAGTGCCCAGTTGGAGTGCGAGGGCACGGTCAAGTGGTACAATCCCCAAAAGGGCTTCGGCTTCATTGCTCCTGAAAACGGTGAGAAGGACATCTTTGTTCATGCCACCGCGCTGACCCGCTCAGGACTGAGCATGCTGATGGAGGGTCAGAAGGTGTTTGTCCAATGCGGACAGGGCAAGAAAGGCCCGGAAGTTCGGAGCATTCGCCTCGCTTAGAGCCAATGCGTCGGCCCTACCGAAATCGCGCCTCAGACAAAGAAAAAGCCCGCTACCGGGAGGAGGTGGCAGCGGGCTCGATTTAGAATGAGACGCGGGAGGAGGTGCGCCCCATTCAGCGTCGGCACCACATCTGGGAGGAGTAGATGGCCGACACCATGATCATACCGATCGCCGCGGATATTGCAACGCACAAATTTTATCTCGCGACTGCGAAATGATGCCTGATCCGCTTAGCCCATCCTGAAAAACTGCGGTCAGGCTGCCGCTTTCTTGCGGGCACGCTTGGCAGGTGCCGGCGTTTCCGGTTCCTTCGGCTTGCGGCCCAGACCCATGGTCTTGGCCAATGCCGAGCGCGCCGCAGCGTAGTTCGGCGCCACCATGGGATAGTCCGCCGGCAGCTCCCATTTTGCGCGATATTCGTCGGGCGTAAGGCCATAGTGGGTAGCCAGGTGACGCTTGAGCGACTTGAACTTCTTACCGTCCTCAAGGCTGACAATATAATCGGGTGTAACCGATTTTCTGATCGGTACGGCAGGCTTGAGAGCTTCCGACTTTTCTGGTGCGGCACCACCAGCCGTGCCTTTCAATGCGATATGGATCTGGCCGATAAGCTCAGGCAGTTCACCGACGGGAACCGGATTGTTCGAAACATAGGCTGAGACGACATGGGCGGTGAGTTCGATGAGGTTGTCGGCTTTGCTCTCGGTTTCTTCGGTCATGAAAACGCTCCTGCGGGCTTAGGCTAGGCGGTGAAGAATCACTTCATAGCTTAATAGTGACGACCGCCTTTGATGGCAACCAAGCCATTGCATGATGTGTTGGCGGATCGATACACACCCGGCCGCAGGCGCGGATCTTCCTCTTGAACCGTCATCGCCCTGACAACACAATGTGTCAGGGTCACCGTGCCGATGCGGCGCCTCTTCACCGCAGATTGGCTATTTAGAAAGTTGGGAGAAACCAATGAACGCTGAGGCTTTCAGCAGCCCGCTTTTTGTGAAGCGCGCAACCCACATCATCCAGGAGATTGCCGGCCTTGCGGATGCAATCGATTTTCTCAATGAATGGCCGGAAGATCGCAGAGACCTGATTCACGAAGCCGCCCTGAGGGCATGCTACGATGCATACGATAGGCGCAAGCCGGTAAGCACGGCGCGCAATGCGTTTTTCGGCTTTGCGAAGCGCGTCGCCATATTGGAAGATCCAACCTCCGCCATGCAGTGGATCGCCGCCTGCAGATCGGGCAGTGGAAAAGTGCAGGTGTAGACTTCGACGACGAGTTTGAGACTGGCGAGGCGCGTCAAACAGTGCACTATGTCCAGGTTTCACAGCTAGACCACGCGAATGAGAAGCAGTTCCTCACCACCGACTGCAAATCCGCAGATCGCAAGCAAGCTGACCATGGCCAGACGCAGCTCATGGCGATCGCTTGCTCGCCAATGGCCAGGCTCAGTGGCGCAGATGCAGCGGTCGCGTTCGGCTGAATAAAAAAATGCGATCCGGGCTGTTTGCCGCATAGTGGCTGTGGGGGAGGGGGATGACCGGGTTGACCAGATTTGAGAGACCAGTCGTTGTTCAGCTTAGCCGCCGCGGCTCGGAGCGTATCGTGTTCGACGTCAACGACGCGGCCGCTATCTTGCTCCGGGATCTGCATCATGAGACCGATAAACGCAGAATAGCGATGGACGCCTGTCTGCAGGTTTTACGCGGTAAGACCCATCCACCAACCGCTCGACGAGCTTTCGTCGCAGCCGCACTCGAAGCACGCATTCTGCGCAGTGATTGAGATTTGGGACGCCGCTCGTGAATTTCGGCCGTCTGCACATCGCTATTGAACGCGGTCCGAACACCCCTGCCGGCATCGGCCAGGAGCGAGCCAACCCCGCAATTTCCGCGACGGCTTTCCTGGTCCGGCGCCGGATCTTGACCATCAAAACACAAGGGGTCCGCCTGCCAGCTGCGGCCGCTCGGCTTCGCCGTCGCGGTGATCGTGATTGAAGCCAGAGGCAGACAGAGCCATCGAGCGGCAATTGGCCCGGTGCAGATGGCGGAGCGTCGATGCCGCTTCAACAGTCTCCGGAAGTACCGTATCAACCTTCCCCCAGCTTGGCCCTGCATCCGATATCCCGGAACACGCTCCGCGGACCGGCGCCGCGTGATCGCTGATGCTTCTCCCGATGGTCGGGACCGGGGGGTTCGGCGACCAAGGTCGGGGAGACGATAGTGACACTGGATGATCCCAATACGGAATAATCCGAAACTGGCTGGCGGTGAGCCGTCTAGTTTCTGGCCGGCTCATTTGGGGCCCAAGCCTCCTTCGATCACCCGCCAACGGCGGCCTCTGGAACAGCTGACTTCGACGCGCCATGACAAGGGCCTCGGCCAGGCCAAGGTTGCCGAGGCGCTTTCGCGGGCAGCTCGATTGCCTTGGGTGCGCCGGATGGACTCACCCCAAGATCGCCCGGTGTGTGGCGTTGCCGCTCACCGCCGGCGAGGGGCACCGAGCCCTACGCGGTCTGCGCTTTTTCCCGAATTGCGCGTGCTGCAGCCACCATGTTCATCAGGGCAGGGCGGACCTCCTCCCATCTGCGCGTCTTGAGACCGCAGTCGGGATTCACCCACAGTTGGCCATCCAGCAATCGCTCGCGCGCAAGCATGATGAGGTTGGAAATCTCCCCCACTTCCGGGACCCGCGGCGAGTGAATGTCATAGACACCAGGACCGATCCCGTTCGGATACTTGAAGCTTCGGAGCGTATCGAGCAGTTCCATCTGCGAGCGCGAGGTTTCAATGGAGATCACATCGGCATCCATTGCGGCAATCGCGTCCACGATATCGCCGAACTCGGAGTAGCACATATGGGTGTGGATCTGGGTCGCATCGCCGACCGCCGTTGAAGCCAGCCGGAAGCATTCGACGGCCCAGTCGAGATAGGCCTGCCAGTCGGCCTCGCGCAGCGGCAAGCCCTCGCGCAGTGCGGCTTCGTCGATCTGGATCATCCTGGCGCCGGCCTTTTCGAGGTCGCTCACTTCATCGCGAATGGCGAGCGCGACCTGGCGGCAGACGGCTGAGCGCGGAAGGTCGTCTCGGACGAAGGACCAGTTGAGGATCGTCACCGGGCCGGTAAGCATGCCCTTCACCGGCTTCGGCGTCAGCGACTGAGCATATCGCCACCAGTGTACCGTCATCGGCTGTTGTCGCGACACATCGCCAATGATGATCGGCGGGCGCACAAAGCGCGAGCCATAGCTCTGCACCCAGCCGTGTTGCGTGAAGGCGAAGCCGCGGAGCTGCTCAGCGAAATACTGCACCATATCGTTGCGCTCGAATTCGCCGTGGACCAGCACGTCGAGTCCGATCTCTTCTTGCCAGCGAACGGCGGCTTCTATCTCTTTCTTCAGGAACGCCTCATAGTCGACGTAACTCAGTTCGCCTTTGGCATGGGCTGCCCGCGCCTTGCGAACCTCGGCTGTTTGCGGGAAGGAGCCGATCGTCGTGGTGGGAAAGGAAGGCAAGCCAAACGTGTCGGCCTGAAGCTTGGAGCGCACGGCGAATGCGCTCTTCCGGCGCGTCATGCCGACCTTGATGCTGGCGACCCGGACTTCGACGAGCGGATCATGCACCTTCGCGGATGTCGCGCGAACGGCGGCAGCCTCAGCCGACGCCTCCAGTTCGGCGGCGACCGCGTCCCGGCCTTCGGCCAGGGCACGGGCGAGCACGACCAGCTCGCCGGTCTTTTGCGCCGCGAAGGCGAGCCACGACTTCACATCCGCATCGAGTGCCGTCTCCGTGTCCAGGTCGATCGGCACATGCAGCATCGAGCAGGACGGGGCGATCTCCACGCGGTCCGACGGCCAGCCGGCGACGATCGGCTTGATGCGGTCAAGTATGGCAGGGAGGTTCGCGCGCCAGACGTTGCGGCCGTCGATCAGTCCGAGCGAGAGCACAAGGTCCTTGTGCGCGAGCCGGCCGACGGGCTCCAACTGCTCTGGAGCGCGCGCGAGATCGACGTGCAGTCCCGCCACGGGCAGAGAAATTGCGGTCTCGAGATTGTCTCCCAGCGATCCGAAATAGGTAGCGACCATGATCTTCAACTCCGGTGCTGCTTTTGACAGCCGGCAGTAGGCGAATTGGAGCGCATCCCGTTCGTTGGGAACCAGATCGACCACGAGCGCCGGCTCATCGATCTGCACCCAATCGGCTCCCGCGAGCTTCAGCCTCCGCAGGAGCTCCTCGTAGACGGGCAGCAGCCGTGGCAGGAGCGCGATAGGGTTGAAACCTTCCTCAGGTGACTTCGCCAACTTGAGAAAGGTAACCGGTCCAAGCAGGACCGGGCGCGTGTGGATGCCGAGCGCCTTGGCCTCGAGGAAATGATCGACCGGTTTCGCCGACGAGAGGGCAAAGCTCTGATCGTCCGTAAGTTCCGGCACAATGTAGTGATAGTTGGTGTCGAACCATTTGGTCATTTCCATCGCGGCAAGGCCATGCCCGTTGGCCGCATGCTCGTCACCTGCATGTCCACAATCAGCGGCCTGACCTTGGTTGCCGCGCGCCATGGCGAAATAGGTATCGAGTGGGACCTCGCCGTCAGTCCAGGTGTATCGTGCCGGCACGGCGCCGACCATGGCGATGGTGTCGAGCACATGGTCATAAAGCGAGAAATCGTTGGACGGGATTTTCGACACGCCGCGATCGTGCTGCTCCCTCCAGCTGGCGGCGCGTAGCGCCTTCGCCGTCGCGAGCAGGTCGGCAGCGGGAGATTTTCCGGACCAGTAGCTTTCAAGCGCGAATTTGAGTTCCCGCCGTCGACCGATACGCGGCACGCCGAGCGTTGCCACTGGAATTTGTTGAGAGACAGTCATGCCATACCCCGATGGTTGGGGCGTGGGGACAAGGAACGCACGAGTAGGCGGCACGAAGCCAGGCTACCGCGGCCACCGAGACACCCCGCCCGTGGACGTTGTTCGTCGTGGCAGGTCTCCTGGCTCGCGGGTCAAAGCCTCTGCCCGTCTTCCCGAGGCCGTTCGCCTCAGTGACACCAATGGGCTTGGCTCGCCGCTAACAGTTGCGGGGGCAGCGCCGGCATCGCACCGGCTTCCCTCTTAGCTCCGCTACGGCAGTGCCGCGCGGAGAACCACGACATGCGCACAGTTACAGCCGCTTCGCTCCTTGTCAATACATATAACGAGATGTTTATGTGATGATGCGAATAGTGCCCTTGCGCTGATCGGTCTCTTTCGCCCAAAGCCGCATACGATGCCGCCTCTCATCAGTGCAGGCTCGGAGAGGTCCTTGTCCCCATCGGCGACGCCGGATCAGATCGAGGTCGCCGGGCTCAAAAGCGTAAAGTGGGGCGAGGCCGTCACGGTCCGCCGGGAATCCCGGTATTTGTTCCCCGCTCGGCTTCGCTCAGCGTGTTTGCGCATTCCAGCGCGCTGATGACCATGGCCGCAAGCGGAAAGAAGAGGTGGCGCCGCAGGTGGGCGGGCTGGGGCCGGGCCGCCAGCGTCCCGAACAACTGCGCGGCGATCGCCTCGACCTGCTGCGCGAGCAGCTTCACCCTGCGGTCGCTGAAGGCCGGCGCCACGATCGTGCGTAACCGGGCATGCTCGCCCCCCTCGTGCGAGACCAGCCTCCCGGCGAACCGAGAATCACCAAATCTGGGGTGCATGCCGCACTCGCTAAGCGACGGAAGGGCGGAAGGTGACCGGCAGGCGCTGCGGGCAGCGAATGACGTAAGACGGCATGTAGACGACGTTCTCCGGGGCGATGGCCAGCGCCAGATCCTCCAGCCGCCCGAACAGCGCGGGGAAGGCGCAGCACAATTCCAGGCGCGCCAGCGGAGCGCCCAGGCAGGAATGCGGCCCCTCGCCGAACGATACGTGCGCGTTGTGCCGCCGGGTGACATCGAATCTGTCGGCGCCGGGACCGAAGGCCTTTTCGTCCCGGTTCGCCGCATAGAACGCCATCAGGACGGCGTCGCCGCGGCGGACCATGCATCCGTCGATCTCCACGTCCTGGGTGGCATAGCGGAACGGCAGATTGGCCGCTGAGCTGCCCCAGCGCAGGATCTCCTCGATCGCCTGTGACCACGGAACTTGGCCGCTGCGCACCAGGTGAAGTTGCTGCGGATGCGTCAGCAATGCCAGTACGCCATTGCCGATGACGCCGGCGGTGGTCACGAAGCCCGCAGAGAGCACCATGAACAGCATGTCGATCAGCTCGGTGTCGGAAACGAGCTCGCCATTGTCACGCGCGACGATCAGGGCCGAAGCCAGATCATCGCCGAGCTGGCCCCGCTTGAGCGCGATCAGGCGACGGAAGAACTCCGGGATGCGCTGCCGCGTCTGTCGCACCTCATCGGCTGTGGCGGAGGTGTTGGCCAGGCTGTAGGTGAGCGCGACGATCTCTTCGCGCTGTTCGTCCGGCAAACCGAACAGTTCGGCGATCACGTTGGTGGGCAGCGGAGCGGCGAACTCGCACATCAGATCTGCACTGCCGCCGCGCTGCGCCATCTCGGCCAGGAGTCGATCGACGCATTGTTCGACCCGTGGCGCCAGCAAGGCGATACGACTGGGCGCGAAGCTGCTGGACAGCAGGCCGCGCAAGCGCCGGTGATCGGCGCCGTGCGCCGTGGTCATGTTGTCCACTTTGCATATCCCGATCAGCGGATGATCCTCGGGAATCTCGCCGTCCTGCAGCGCCCGCCACTGTCGCCAGTCCTTGTTGAAACGCTGGTCGGAAAGCATACGCCTGAGCGTCTGGTGACGGCCTGCCGCCCAGGTCACAAAATCGCCTGGCAGCGACACTCGCGCCATCCCTTCCTGCTGCAGAATCGCAGAAGACAGATCATCAAGTTGCGTGGGAGCGGCCGGCACACCGATCACGTCGCAATGATCGTTTTCTGCGCGCATGCCAACAACTCCTTCAAGACCATCGCGGGTCCACTTCTCGGCACGGATGATCCGCGCGCGGACTTCGAAAAGTGCCCCCCAGTGTGCTTCGTCCTCAGAAGCGGTAGGTGAGACCTGCGCCTATCAACCAGGGATCGAGCTTGGCCTTGCCTGTGAGCTTGGCGCCGGCGACAGTGACGTCGAAGTCGGGCTTGAGGAAAAGCTTCTTCACGTCGAAGTTGACGCCCCAGTGCTCGTCCACCATGTAGTCGAATCCGACCTGCAGCGCGGCGCCGAATGTGTTCTTGACCTTGAGATCATCGGCGCTGCCGGCTTGCTGATGATAGAAGATCGTATAGTTCACGCCGGCGCCGAGATAGGGTTTAAAGGCGTCGAAATCGGTAAAATGATACTGCAATGTCACCGTTGGCGGCAGCAGCCAAACCTTGCCGACCTTGCCAAGCCCGCCGATCGCACCTTGGCCATCGATGTTGGCATAGGTGGTGCCGAGTATGAGTTCGGCGGCGATGTTGTCCGTGAAGAAGTACGAAATATCGAGTTCCGGCGTCACGGTGTTCGAATAGGAAAGACCAGAGCCGGGTACCGCATTGACGTAGCCCGAATCCTCGGTAATCACCCCCAACGCCCTCAGGCGGATCTGCCAGGGGCTTGGCGCTTCCGCGACCCGGGCTTCAGCCTGCGGGACGCTCGCGGCTTGATGAACATCTGCCGCGCTGGCCTGTCCCGCAACGATGAGGACGACAGCCGCTGTCATTGCCCGCGCCACGCCAATTCGCGCTCTCGCCATACTTTTCTCTCCTTGATCTTCAGAAGCGACGCACTGCGCCTTGATTGAATCCTGCTCGCATCAATCGAGATTGACGGAGCGCTCATGCGGGATAGCCCCCGCATATGTCGTGCCAAATGAGAAAATCATTGCAGAACAACGCGATCATTCTGATAGCGCTGTGTCTCATGTCCGACTTCGTCGAAGATCCGACAATAACTGCGGCCGTAGCCGCCGCCGGGTAGCAGTTCGTCAACATCGGCCGCCAGTTCGTTGGCATGCTCGTACTCGGCTTCGAGTTTGGCGTATTCTGCGTTCAGCGCCTTGATCGTCGCCTGCTGCTTCGCCGTCAGGCCGGGGAACGTTCCAGCCAGCTGGCGCAGTCCGTGGGCGTGTCCGTAAGGTCGTCTCGACCGCGACCGATAGGGGCGGGAAATCCGTTGACAGCATGCGCCAGCCGCCATCCGATCGGGCCATGTAGCGGATCGCGTTCAAGACCTCTCGCAGGTCCGTCACCACGCGCCGCCCGGTCTTGGCCGCGCCCGGCAGGAACGGTTGTATCCGCGACCATTCCTCATCCGTCAGATCGGAGGGGATAGCGCTTGGTCTCCTTCTCGATATCGGCCATCCGGCCACGCGTCGCTCGGGTCCACATCCCAAGCTTGAAACACGATTAATCCCGCCAGTCCGCTGGCCGCACTGCAGCAGGCCCCTCTTCGGGCGGCAATTAATCCTGCTTCGGTTTGAAATTCGCTACGAGAGCACGATATCGTTGTGATGACCGACCTGGATTGATCACTGAGTGGCCGATACCGCCATCGAATACGGCGAAAAGGCGCGTGGCCGTTCTGAACCTCCGGGCCGGCCGCCGCGCAATCGTGCGGTGATGAAGCACTCCGATGTCCTTGGTGGGCTCGATTACCTGGCGGCGGACTATCACCGGCAGGATTTCTCCAAGCATATCCACAACGAGTATCTGATCGGGCTGATCGAGCGAGGTGTCCATGATGTCTGGTGCCGAGGTGAGATTTGGCACGCCGGTAGCGGCACCGTCGCGACCTTCGCGCCCGGCGAACCGCATTTCGGGGGTGCCGGTGACGATCTTGGCTGGAGCCAGAAGATCTTTTACATGCCCGAAGGCCTTGTCCGGCAAGTCCTTGAGGACAGCGGCCAAAACGAACCCGGAACGATCGACTTCAAAAGCCCGTTCCAGGAGAATGCCCCAGTTGCACACGGCCTCAGCGCGTTTTGGCGCCTGCTTGAACATGGGCATAGCTCGGCACTGGAGATCGAGGAGTATCTGATCCGTTTCCTGCCCCACGTCTTCGCAGAGGCCGGCGGGTCACGCGTTGCTGAGCGAAAATTCGTGCCACCGAGGTTCCGCGACGTATGTGACTTCATCCATGCCCACTTTGACGAAGTTCTGCAGCTCGCCGCCCTGGCCGCCCTCGCCGGATGCTCCAAGGCGACGTTGATCGATGGCTTCAAGGCGCATTTCGGGTTGCCCCCCACGCGCTACCTGATCCAGGTCCGCATCGACGAGGCGCGACGGCTGCTGAGGCGAGGTCATCACGTCGCCGAGGTCGCCGTCGCTGTCGGGTTCGCGGACCAGAGCCACCTGACCCGACACTTCAAGGCCGTGTTGGGGGTGACGCCGGCGCGTTACCTCTCGGTTTGAATATCGTTCAATAAAGCGCGCGGCGAACCGTCTAGCTTGGACGCTCAATGGATGAAACGAGCGTCAGGACCATGAGCCACAGCAAGCAGACCCGCCCCCGCGGCTTCACCAGCGACAACATCGCCGGCGTCTCCCCCGAGGTGATCGCAGCCATCACCGCGTGCGCGTCGGGTCAGGCGCTTCCCTACGGCAACGATGAGCTGACGCATACCGTCGAGCGCCAACTCGCCGAGGTGTTCGAGCATGCGGTCGACGTGTTCCTCGTTTCGACGGGGTCGGCGGCGAACGCGCTGGCGCTCGCGGCGATTACGCCGCCATGGGGCAGCATCCTCTCGCACGCCGACGCGCACATCAACCGCGACGAGTGCGCCGCGCCGGAATTCTACACAGCCGGTGCGAAGTTGGTGCAGCTTCCAGGCGAGGCTGGCAAAATCGACATCGACGCCTTGGCGGCCAATGCAACGCGCATGGTGGGCGATATCCACTCGGTCCAGCCCTCCAGCGTCAGCATCACGCAGGCGTCCGAGATGGGATCGGTCTACACGCTCGACGAGATCAAGGCGATCAGCCATATCTGCCGGTCAGCGAACCTTCCGCTCCACATGGACGGTGCTCGCTTCGCCAACGCCCTCGTCACTCTGCGCTGCTCGCCGGCCGAGATGACGTGGAAGGCCGGCGTCGACATTGTGTCATTTGGCGCCACGAAGAACGGAACGTTTGGGGTCGATGCGGTCGTCTCGTTCCGCGGAGATCTCGCGAGCACGATAGCCTTTCGCCGCAAGCGGGCCGGCCAGTTGAGTTCCAAGATGCGCTTCATGGCGGCGCAAATGGACGGTTATCTGAGGGACGGTGTCTGGCTTCGCAACGCGGCCCATGCCAATGCGATGGCATCGGCGCTCGCGCGGGGGTTGGCCCTGGTGCCGGGCGTGAAGATCCAGCAGCGTCCCGACGCCAACATCCTGTTCTGCCGACTTCCCACGCCCCTGATCCGGGGGCTGCTCGATATGGGATTCCGCTTCTACCATGATCGCTGGCAGACCGGGATCGTGAGGTTCGTCACCTCTTTCGCGACGACCGAGGCCGACGTGTCCGACTTGATCGGCGCGGCAACCAGCCTCTGCGCACCGGTCGGCTCGGCTCGTGTTCCGGCTGGCGCCGAATGAATGTGGCGACCGTCGAGCGCTCTCGCCGCCCGTCACGGATGTCCTCTTTACTCGACTGCATTGTCCGAGCGTTCTGGCCGCACGGGTATCTCAGGCTGTATCGTTTGCCCCAGGCTCAGACCTGCAAATTCATCTTACCTCGGCAAGGGGCTTCACCGTGCAGTTGCGATGTGACCAGGTTGATTTTCTGTAAGAAGCTCCTCTATCTGCTGCAATTGACCTCAAGTCATCCGGAACACTGCATGCTTGTAATATATATTTTGCATTCTTTTATCATATTTTTGATGAAAAATGCTATTTACTCGTCCGGGTTACTTAAAAAGTGTGAGTCGGATCTGCGCGGATAGCGGCATGAATCGGGATTTTGACCACTAGCAGGAGAAAATATGCCTTCCATATCTACTCGCCGCGCCAACGCAACGGACGCAGGGACGGTCGTCCGTTTTATTCACGCGCTACTCGATGAACTCACTGGCGGGAAAGCGCCCGCGCCCGACGACGTGAGACAAAGCGCGGAGATAATGCTTGCCGACGCTGGCGTGGTAGCAGTGATCGCAAGTGCAGATGACGAGCCGGTCGGCATCATGGTGCTGAATGAATGCACGGCGATCTATGCAGGAGGTAAGTTCGGTTATATTTCGGAGCTGTATGTTCGACCCGAAAAGCGCTCCAAAGGGATTGCCCCTCATCTGCTTGAGGTCGCCTCGCGGGAAGGCCGTGCGCGTGGTTGGAAGCGACTTGAGCTTGCAGCGCCCAGGCAACCAAAATGGAAGCGCACGCTCGATTTCTATCTGCGCAACGGCTTCGAGGAACTCGGCCCCCGGCTCTGTCGGATTATCTAGACTCAGAGTTTGCTATGGGCTGCTCAAAGCAACCTGCACGATCTCAGCGGGTTGAGGTCCGGCGTGGTCGCTGCCTGACGCTGCAATCGTACCAGCATCGTCATCGCAAATGTGTGCCTCGGATAATGCAGGGTTCCCGTCACGCCGGCTGCCCGGACGCATCGGCAAAAACCGCCGTCAATCGGGTCACGCCAACGACGTTTCCTTGAGGGTTGAGGAACAGAGCCGAGGGCGGCAATTTTGCCAACCTACAGGGGCGCTGCATAGACGACCGCACCTGACTTGCACCCGGTTACGCTGCGTATAGCCGAATGGCGGATCATTCCTATGAGGGTAGTCCTATGAAATTGTACGCGAAAGTCTTTGGTGGAGCGGCAGCGTTGCTCGCTGCCTGGCCGGCGATGGCCAGCAACGCGGTGGCGAGCGAACCGGCGCCCTACAATCCCAATTTCTCTTTCGTTGGCGGCGTCGGCGTCATCGACATCGAGGCCAACGAGCTGGTCTATCAGGCTCCCGGCAGCGGCTCGAAGCTGAGCCACCTTATCTGGGAAAGCACCTCTCCGGTCATTTCAGCCGAGATGACGGCGCGCAGCGAGGCCGGCTGGACCGCCAAGCTTTCCGGCCAGATCGCCTTCAGCGGCGACAGCTACATGGAAGACTATGACTGGAACCCGTCATTCTCGACCAATGATGGCTGGAACGACTGGAGCAACCGTTCGCGCCATTCCGACACCGATCTTGATTACTTCTATTCGGCAACCGTCGCGCTCGGCCACGATTTCCAGTTCAGCGACCAGCTGCTGATCAACGTCAACGGTGGTTTCAAGTACACCTCGGTCAAGTGGACTGCCTATGGCGGCTCCTATGTCTACAGCGTTGCCGGCTTCCGGGATTCGGTTGGCGACTTCCCAGACGCAAAGGCCATCAGCTACCAGCAGAAATTGCCGGTCGCCTTCGCCGGCATCGATGCGACCTATGTCCAGGATCGCTGGAACTTCGGCTTTGCGCTGAAGGGCGGCACGACCTTCTCGGCCGGCGCTACCGATCATCACTGGATGCGTGACCTGCGCTTCGAGGATGATTTCGAATCGGCGCCGGTTCTGATGGTCGGCGGCAGCGTCGGCTACCAGTACAACGAGCGGACCAGCTTCTTCGTCTCCGGTTCCTACGAAAAGGTGTTCACCGCACGCGGCGACTACAACACCTATGACATTGCGACCGGCGCAGAGACTGGCGCCGAAGACGACTGGATCGGCGGCGATTTTGCCGCGGCGACGGTGATGGTCGGCATCAAGACCTCGTTCTGATTGAACGAGTGCGACCGGAACGCCAAACCGATGTCCGCACGGCGCAGAAATCTGACGCGCCCGCGCGCCTGACGGCGCGTGCCGGATGCTCGTGAACCGAGCCCGCTTTTTCTTCGCCAGGCTCAGGCGGTCTCGGCCATCCGGCTTCGCCCCCTGGCGCGGGCAGCCTTCGGCTGCTGACGGTCGCCGCCCTGTCGGCCGGCGCGGTTTGTTCGTTGGCCGTTCCCGGCGGCGCGCGGTGGGCGGCACTCCCTTCTAGGCCCGCCGCGGCATCCCGCAACCCTTCGCTTCGCTTCGGGTCCTCCTCTTCGTTCCGGTCCTTCGGATGCGGTCCGCCTCCGACGGCGGGCCTTTCCGGTCGCGTCTCGCCGCCCACCCCGCTTCCGGGGAAAGGCGCGGGATTGAAGAGCGGAGGACCAGACGATGCGTGCAAAACACCAGCGTTCCGGCAGCCGAGAGGCTGGCGCGGGCAGGGGCGGGCGCCCGGCGGCAGAGGCCCTTGGCAACGCCCATTCCAAGCTTCCGCCCGACACAGCGGAACAGACGCTTGCAAGCTCGGCAAGGCGGACGCTGCCGAGTTCGGGGAAGCCGAAGCCGAGGTCGCAAAGGCCGAAAAGGGTGTCGCCGTCGGCGTCGAGTTCAGTGAGAAGCCTGTCGCAGCAGCCGCTCGGCTTCGGTGATGTGGTGCAACTTGCCCACATTCCGCTTGATAAGCTCAACATTTCCGCGCTCAACATGCGCCATTCCAAACGCGCGCCCGACGTGTCGGACATCCTGCATCGGTTCGCGCGCGCGGCGTCCTGGTGCCGCTTCTGGTGCGGCCCAACGGCACGCCGGAAAGCTTCGAGATCGTCGCCGGCCGGCGCCGCTATTTCGCCGCCAAGTCGCTCGCCGACGAGCGAGGCGAGGGCAATGCCTTGCCCTGCGCCATCATGGAAGACGGCGACGACGCTCACGCGCTCGAAGCCTCGCTGATCGAAAACTTCGCCCGTCTCGATCCCGACGAGGTGTCGCAGTGGGAGACGTTTTCGCGGCTGATCATGGAGGGCCGCAGCGTTGATGACATCGCCGCCACTTTCGGCATCACCGAGCTTCTGGTCAAACGCATTCTGGCGCTCGGCGATCTCCTGCCCAAGATCCGCGAGGCCTATCGGCGCGCCGACATCGACGCCGAGACGGCGCGCCATCTGACCATGGCCTCCAAGGCGCAGTAGAAGGATTGGCTGGCGCTTGATGCCGACCCCGAGCAATACGCGCCGCGCGGCCACCAGTTGAAGCAATGGCTGTTCGGCGGCCAGTCGATTTCCACCAAGATGGCGCTGTTTGCCATCGAGGATTATCCGGGCCTGATCGTCTGCGACCTGTTCGGTGAGGACAGCTATTTCGCCGATGCCGACCTGTTCTGGCAAAAGCAGAACGAGGCCATTGCCGCCAAACGCGACGCCTATCTGGAAGCCGGCTGGCCCGAGGTGGCCGTGCTCGAACCGGGGCAGCATTTCCAGTCATGGGACTGCGAAAAGACGCCGAGGAAGAAGGGCGGCAAGGTCTTCATATCGGTCTCGCATCGCGGCGCGGTCGAATGCCACGAGGGCTGGCTGTCGCGCAAGGAGGCCCGCCGCGCCCGCGCGCAAGGCGAGGGCGGCGAGCACGAAGAATCCGCCGCCAAGCCGTCGCGGCCGGAACTCACCGGGCCGATGCAGAACTATCTCGATCTGCACCGCCACGGTGCCGTGCGCACCGCCATGCTCGACCATCCTTGTGTCGCGCTGCGCCTGATGGTGGCGCATGCCATCACAGGCTCGGGCCTGTGGCAGGTTCGCCGCGAGCCGCAGCGCACCGCCAATGAAGCGGTGGCGGCAAGCCTCGCAGCCTGCAGGCCGAAGCCGCGTTCGCCGAAAAACGGCGCGCGGTGCTGGCGCTGCTTGGGCAGGCCGACGAGGAGGGTGCGATAGCCGGCGGCAATGGCGACGCCTTTGCGCTTGCCGCCGTCTTCGCCCGTTTGCTGGCACTTTGCGACGACGACGTCATGCGCGTTCTCAGCCTTGTCATGGCCGAGACGCTCGAAGCCGGCAGCGCCGTCGTCGAGGCGCTCGGCAACCATCTGGGGATCGACATCGGCGCGTGGTGGCAACCGGACGACGCCTTCTTCGATCTGCTGCGCGACAAGGAGATCGCCAATGCAAAGTTGGCCGACCTCGCCGGCAAGCCTGTCGCCGACGGCAATGTCGCCGAGAAGGTCAAGACGCAAAAGAAGATCATCCGCGATTGCCTCGCGGGCGAGAACGGCCGCGAGAAAATCGACAACTGGCTGCCCAACTGGATGAAATTCCCGGTCGAAAGCTACACGAAACGCGGCGGCTTCCGCACCGCCGATCAATGGGCGAGCGTCCAGCCGCTGTTCGTCCGCCAATAGCTGCCAAGCCGGGCGGCGGCTCTTGTCAAGTGCCGCCGCCTCGTTTGCCTGCCGCTGGAATATTGGCTGATGCGCACGGCGATCCGAACAGCATTTGTCACGCGCTAGGCTATTGTGCGTTGCACAAAAACCGACGCCCGCCTACACCTCCTTCCGTTGCGGGAATCGGGCTTGGACCAGCGGCGAGGCAGTGAAAAGAGATGCTTCGTCGATATCATATTGCATTCATAGCTGAGGACCCTTCATGACCCTTTCGAGCCCTGACAAATCCGGCGCCGCCAGTCTCGAGGCCATCGCGCGAAACGGCGGCGTGCTGCGCCGCATCGCCGTGCGCATTCCGACCTATCTGTCGGACATTCGCGAGAACCCGGCCTGGCTGCCGATGTTCGTGCTCGCCCGCACCATGCCGGCTCGCCGGATGCACTGGCGTGGGGCAAAGCCGGTTCGCGTGTCGCAAAAAGCCCACGACACCATCTTTGCCGGCGTCAATCGCCAGGACGTTGTCGAGGCGCTGCGGTCGGACGGGCTGTTTTGCGGGCTCGTCCTGCCGACTTCCATCCATGAGGAGATCGCCGCCTTCGCCCGCTACACGCCTTGTTTCGGCAATTTCGATCGCCGTCTCGAATTCATGGCTGAGGACCATGCCGAGGCCGAGAAGCGTTTCGGCCGCTCCTTGCTCAGCGGCCACTTTTTCGAACACATCCTCGGCTGCAAGGCAGCGGTCGCCATCCAGAACGACCCGCTGCTGCTCGACATCGCCGCGCATTATCTGGGCGCTCAGGCGAAATTGATCACCACACGCGTGTGGTGGAGCTTCCCGACCAGCGAGGCTTCCGACGCCGACAAGAACCGTGCCTCGCTCGGCAAGTATCATTTCGATCTCGATGACTGGAGGATGCTGAAATTCTTCTTCTATCTGACGCCCGTCGACGAAGGCACCGGCCCGCATGTTTATGTGCGGGGCAGCCACAAGCGGCGCATCCTCAAGCATCAGCTGACGCTGCTTGTCGGCCATCCGGCGCAGGAGGTTCTCAAGGTCTATGGCGATGACAGCCCCGTCACGCTGACCGGCGAAGCCGGTCTCGGCTTTGTCGAGGATCCGTTCGGCTTCCATATGGGCACCGTGCCTTCGCGCACGCCACGGCTGATGATGGAAGTCGGCTTCGGCGTGTCGCCGCCCTCGCGCCGGCGCTTCCATGGCGAGCCGGTTATTCGCTGATCTCGCAAAAGTCCTTAAAACAGCCTTCCCCAGATCAGACGCCTGGTTCTCCCTTGGGCTGGCTGGTGCCATGGCGTCGTCATGGGATCAGCTGGCGCATGACTGGATTGGGCAGATACTTAAGGAAAATCACATATTTACGGGCCATTGTGTGCAAAAATCGCACACGAAAGTTCTGCTTCTCTCGCTTTTTCGTTCCCACGATGAAGCAACCGACAGCCCTTTTCGGACGCTCTTCTGCACACGATATTGACCGCTTCAATGCTGCCGGCGGCGCTCGCCAGTCGGACGACGACGTTTGAATGCTCTTTCGCTAGGGTGAGCGCCCTGAGCCAATCATCATGCTGCCGGCGAACCACGTACCGGCGGCTCAAAACGACGTATTTTGGACTTTCCGCGGCGCCCTCCTGGCGTTCTCATTGACAGGAGAGACATCGAATGATGGAATGTCCTTGGTCCTAGGACAGAGGACAAGCTGCAATGATTGGAATGAAAAGTCAGGATATCGTGGTGCTTCTGAAGCTCGTGAGCTTGCAGGAGCAAGGAGAGTTCGCGGGCCATGGGGAACAGCGTAGGGGCCTTGCGGGCGAGGACCCCTTCTCTGTTCGCGGGCTGGAATCCCTAACAGGTATCAGCAAGACGGAGATCAACGCCTCCTTAAAGCGCAGTCTCTCATCGGGGTTGGCCATTAAAGACCGGGATACGGGACGGGCCAATCCTCACCGCCGCAATCTCTATGAATTTATCGTCCACGGCCTGAAGTTCGTGTTTCCCGCGGAGGCAGGCGCGATGACGCGCGGTATTCCGACGGCGTTCGCCGCGCCGATGCTGAAGGGGCTATTGGTCAGCGGAGGCGAGTACATACACATATGGCCCCATGCCCAAGGGCGGGACATGGGGCAGTCGGTTGAACCTTTGTTCAAGAGTGTGCCTGAAGCAGTCCAGAAAGATGAACGGCTCTACGAATATCTTGCTCTCGTTGATGCCATCCGGCTCGGCAATCAGCGCGAAGCGGGCCTGGCTGGACAGCGGCTTTCGGGGAGGTTCCTGAAAAAATGACGGTCCGAGGCCAATTGCTCCTGATGCTGCAGACGGTGGCGGAAGCTTTGGGGGAAGACTTCCGGGAACGGCTGGTCTTTGTCGGCGGGTGCACAACCGCTCTTTTTATAACAGACGAAGTGACCCTTGAGGATGTGAGGGCGACTGACGACGTCGACCTCATCGTCGATCTTGCCGGTTATGGAGAGTGGGCGCAGTTGCGGGAAGAATTGAGGCAGCGAGGTTTCGCTGAGTCCCCCGAGGACAACGTCATCTGCCGGATGCGGCTGCGGGACCTCAAGGTCGACTTTATGCCGGACGATGCCGGCATACTCGGCTTCACTAACCACTGGTACGCAGCTGGGATCGAAACGGCAGTAACCCATGAATTGACCGATACGCTCAGGATTAAAAATCTTTCCCCGGAGCTATTTGTCGCGACAAAGCTGGAAGCTTATCTCGGGCGCGGCGCAGGTGATCTGTTCATGAGCCGTGACATGGAAGATATCCTCCTCATCGTCGACGGGCGGCCGGAGATCGTGGACGAGATTCTTGCTGCAGAGGCCGAAGTCCACCGGTTCATCGCCGAACAGTTCACAGTCCTGCTTCAGAACGGCGACTTCGAATATTTCCTTGAGGGAAATGTCCGCGGCCCGGCAGGGCGGACCGATATAGTGCGAGACCGGTTTGTCGCCATTAGTCGTGGCGCCGGGTGAAGAGGATGGTGGCAGCCAGTGCAGGAGCACGTGTGATGATTTCGTTTGAGGTCGGCAGCAAGGGCGTCACGCTCGAATACGAACCGCACTTCGGTGGCAATATGCCTGGGTGACGCGGGAGCTCAAGGCGGCGGGCAAGGTGACGCTGAGCCGGGTCTTCTTCTTCCGCAGTTCCGACCTCGTGGCGGAGACGGCGCACGGTGCCGCGCACGACAACGAGGCGGACGAGGACGATCGACCGCTCTATCGGTTTCGGTTCGCGACCACAAAAGACGGATATCACCGCATTCCCGGGCGGATCCTGGGGATCGACAACGATGTGCTGATCGTCGCGGAGGGGATCGCGCCGGACCGGAAGGTCTTTGTCGCCGAGCGCAATATCAGCATCTTTCGGCGCATTGCAAAGCTGAAGCCCGGCAGCGAAAACGTCGTTGGCGGCGACCGGGTCGACAGCATCGCCGTCGACGCCTTCGGCGAGCTGCTCGAGATACGTCGACCTGTGCGTGGTCGACGCCAACGGCAACATCGACGTCATCGAGATCAAGAAGCCTTTTGACGACATTCTGCTGAGCAGAGGAATTTATCGTGGCAACAGCGTTCCGACCAAGGAGCTGTCAGGCACCATCATGCAGGCCGAGAAATACCTGTTCCACCTCTCCAAATGGGGCATTGAGGGGGAGCGCGAACTGTCGAAGCGATACGGGTCAGCACTTCCCGCCGGCCTCCAGATCCGGGTGACCAATCCCAAGGCGCTGCTTCTGCTCGGCCGCGATCGCCGAACGGACGGCACGGGCGGGCTCACCGAGAACCAATCGTTCGACCTGGAGGTGATCAAGCGGAAATATGTGAATATGATGGACATCGTCACCTACGACGATCTGCTCCGCCGCCTCGACAGAATCATCGTCTCGCTGACGGAGCGCGCGGGCTCGGCCGGATTGGGGCAACGCGCGGACAAGCGTGGCACAGACCGGCGGGATTCAACCGACAGGTGCGCGGGCGGCGGGGATGCGTCGGGAGCTGATGCGTGCTGAAGGGCGTTTCGACCTCTTTTGCTCGGCGGAGTTGAGGCATGTTCGCGGGCACGAAAGGAGACCTCGTCCATGAATGCCCAGGAACTTCTCGACAAGATTAAGGAACTGCCCAACAAGCCGGTCGATGTGCCCACGCCGCCGGCGATCGAGCTCGTCGCCATGGTGGTGCGCTGGGGTCGCCATCTCAAGCAGTGGAAAGCCACCACGCTCGCCGACTTCGCGCGTGTCTCGCTGTCGACGGTCGAGCGCGTCGAACGCGCGAAGAAGGTGAGCGACGAGGCGCTCGACCGCATCGCCCAAGCGCTAGGCCACGCGCCGGGCGCGTTCACCACGCCGAGCCTGCCGATCGGTCCGGACAAGGCGGCCGAACAACACCTCGTCGAGGCGTTTGGCCATCTCGAACCGGTGGCGGTGTCGCCGATGAAGACGCACAAGGCCATCCGCGATGCCGCGAAGTGCGACGCCTATCTCATCCACCGTCCCGGCGTGCCCGACACCCATGACGACCACATCGCTAATCTCGGCGAATGGCTCGATCTCGCCTCGTTCATCCTCTCCGACATCGTCGAGGAGCCATTGTCGTCGGGGCGAGGGCGGCGCCAGCTCTACAATGACATTCTTGCCGCGGTGTGCGAGCTGGAGCGCCGCGGGCTGACGGTCCTGTCCGGTGTCATGGCCGCGCCCCAGCCGGGCATGCCTGACTGGAAGGTCGCCATTGTCTCGGTGACGCCGCGCCTCACCGATCCCGGCGCGCCGAGGCGTCGTCGCGTCCTGGTCGACCGCCGGACGGTCGCCGTGACGCCGGGCTGGCTCACCGACGATTAGGGGATGAGGGCGAGGCGCTCGGTGATGAACTGGGCGATCTCGGCGGGATTGAAGCGTCGCGCGTCGACGTAGCCGTCGGTGCGGAACACGCCATCGACGGCGCCGTCGTCGACGCGCACGTACATGACGCGCTGCTCGTCCCGAGCCATGATGATTTCGCGGATCGCGCGGAACTCGACGCCGCACCCCTTGCGCTGATAGTCGGCGCCGATGAAGACTACGATGAGCTTGGAGCGGTTGCGATAGATGTCCTGCAGCAGGGTGTCGAGCGATGGCCGGGCAAGCTGGGAGACGTAGTTGTTGTCGTAGAAATAGGCGTTGGGGCCGAGACTCGCCTCGAGCTCGCGGGCCACCTGCTCGACCAGCCCGCGGGCTTCGCCGGGAAACGAGAGACCAACATCGAAATGGTGCTGGGTGATGTCGACGGCGCGGCTGGCCTGCCGCGTCCACGAGAGCAAGGCAATGCCCCGCGCAGCGTGCAGTTCTTTCGGCAGGTTGACGTCCTTGATCGCCCAGTGCGTGCGATTCATCTCCCATTTGCCGATGTCGAGCTCGAAAGCGAGGGCGTCGAAGTCGGCCGCGCTGAAGGACGATAAACGAGCGATCTTCGCCGCCGCCGCGCACGCGCAACGCGCCGTAGACTATCTGTTGCGCTTCAGCGCCTCCGAAGCAGCCGCCGCGTGAGCGGCGGCCTTCTGGCCGAAGCGTCTACAGCATGCGACGGTTGGCCGTCGCTGCCACGCCGAGTGTCACGTTACGCGTCGGCGTGGGTATCGGCGCGCAAGAGAACATCGTCAAAAATAACGCCGGCCTCATCGCTTATGGCTGACAGGGCGACTTGATAGCGTACATACTCGCCGGGCGCGAATTCCACTCCGAACCGGTCGACGACATCCTTTTGGGAAAGCCTGAAGCCGTAGGTGCGTAGCGATCGGCGCCCATTGGTATCGCGCGTCGAGACCGCAACCACTTTCCAAAAGACAAGAGGATACTGCACCGGGCCGGTCCCGAAATCTTCGGATGGATCGTTCGGGTTCAAGATCGGACCCGCTATGATGCAGGCGCGCGTGTCACCTGATTGCAAGTCGCGTTGAATGTGGTTTTCGAAACCGCCCCACAAGCCTTGAACTCCCGGCCATTGCTTTCCCGGTTGGGAGCGGTTGAAGGCCGCGTGCTGCGGCGTGCAATTTGAGAAGTGAAACGTGTCGGAATTGGCAAACTCGATTTCCGTCGGCGTATCACCCCAGGCATTGTCTTCCCTACGCACGATATGACCCCGGTCGATCTGTTTGGCGGGCGCGTAGATGTCGGGATCGCCCAACTGGTATTTCTGGGGAATTCGCGGGTCAAACACCCAACGATCTTGACCGAAGAAGGCGCGGCCGCTGGAGGTCCTTTTCGATGCATCGTAATCGACATTCACCGCCGACCACATCTGCATGCGCCGGGAAGCGTTCATCGCCAGGCTGAAGTGATGGTACTTGAGCACGACGATCTGGCCATTCTCCTTATACATCTCCTGGTCCCGCTCCTGCGAAATGCTTTGGCGCGCTAACCCTCGCGGGCTTTATTGCGCTCGCGATGCACTGGCGTGCTGTGGCGATGGGTCAACGGCATGAGGCCTCACCGATCACGACCCACGGCAAGCAAGAGTCAGCGGATTGAAACTGTCAGTCAATTGCGGGCGACGAAAGAGGCTTGCGGCTCAGCAATTCCAGCAACCTGGCCGGTAACGGCAGATCCGGCAACCCACGCCAGCATCACCCACTCGGAAACGGACATGCCGCCGGCGCGCGCGTAGAGCATTGCGCCTACCACGGCTGAGAACAGGCCTAACCCCACCGCCAACATCACGGCCATCTTAAACAGCGCGTGTGGCGGTTTCTGTCCGACAAACTGTCCGCAGGCGTACATGGCGGCAATGGGGATGCTCACGGCGATGACAAGAAGTCCGATTGTTGCAAAGAACACCATCTCTCTCATCCCCGCCGCCTTTACGGCGTTTGCACTGTAGCCGCATCTTGCCCAGCGCCATCAACAGAGTGTCTCGCAAGCAATTCCGTCGCCATCGCGATCCAGCTTGCCGCCCCATGGACAGTTGTTGAGATACCATTGGGCTTCGTCGCAAGAGCTGATTTGCGAGCATGTCCGCCGCGGTTGGCATGAAAAGCTTTGCGCTACCTGTGGGCGGCTGCTGATGCCGAGTGGCTGGCTCGACGGCCTCGCATCACCGGCGTGCACAGCCCGCCATTCCCAGGGCGCCTGAAACGCTCCGACCCAAAGACCGAGTTTCGCGGCCTCCGCCTTCGCCTGCTGCGCTGAATAGGCCCCGTGGCTGAAGCGGGGCCAATCCAGAGCCTGGCCGTGCTCGACCATCCAGGAGGCGACGCTGACGCCATCCGCGCGCTGGCAATCACCGACAAACCGGTGATATCGGTCCCAAGTCACGAAGGTGCAGTGCACCGGCCTGGAGGCCGCTAGAAAGACGTCCAGTGCTTCGGCTGAACGGCGTCCGCAGGGATAGTCGAATCCCTTGGCGTCGCTGCAGTACTGCTTGCTCTCCGGCGCGTCGATGCCGTTGAAACGGATACGCTGACCATGGATTTCGATGGTGTCGCCATCGATGACGGACGCGACGCCAGCGATTGGCTCCGGCTTCGACCCGAAAAAGTTCGAAACCCCAACGTCTGATATTCGGTCGGTGTGCTGCATGGCTGATTGCGTGGCTAAGGCGGCAGCGGCAGCCACTGTCACAAAGACCAGGCCCAACGGCAGGCTTGCGCGACGCCAGGCGGGTGATCGACCCACGCCATTGCCCTTGCGCCCCCAACCCGAGCGATTTTTGTATCGAGATTTGTCCAAGCCATTCTCCCCATCCCTAGAATGCTATCAAATTTGGCGCTGGTCTAGGTTTGGCGGGTGACAAGGGTTGAGAATCTTTCTGTATGGCCGGGAGCTGATCGATCGCCTCAACAAAGTGTGTCAATAACTCTTGCGAACTGGAGCAATAGGTAGCGCTGGTTGTAAGGAATTCGCTCGGGGGGGCGGGCCGCTCCTTTAGTTTGCACGCAGCGCGTCGATGTACTATCGAGCACATTCAGAATGGGTTTTTTGCATTCTGCTGGGTGGGGGAAGCCGGATATGACAGACGCCGATTGCGGGATTGCTGCGCGCTGAAGCGCGCGGCGTGCCACACGCATGTGTTTTCCGGGGTTCGATCGTAGGGGTAAAGACGTTGGCTGCGAGGTTTGAAGCGCTCGAGAAGCTGCGCAATCGGATAATGGAAGCGAACCACGACTATAGGGTGGGGGCAGACATTTTCCCGAGTCTCAACGTCGACAAGATTGCCCGGGACATGGATCTCGACAATCAGGGAACGGCGCATGGCGAAAAAGACCAGCCATCGTCCTCGTCCAAGGCCCTCGACGAGGTCGAACACTCCATCGTCGAAAAGGTGCAGGACGAGAAAAAGGCGGCCCACCAGATCCTGGAGGATCAGCTTCACCTCTTCTCCGGCCGCGTTGCAAATCTGGGCCTTGAGGAGCAGTTCGGCCTCCTTCAACAGGCCAATACTTCAAGCCTGTCCGACTTCAAGGGAGAAATAGCGGTCGGTTTGGATACCCTTCACGCTAAGCGAACCGACCTTCACGAGGCCACCCGAGAGCTTTCCAGCTTCCGCAAGAACCACCGTCTGGAACGTGTTGCCCGACTGCAGCAAGGGACAGCCCATCTCTTCAGAGTAGCGCTCCTTATTTTCCTCCTGCTGGTCGAGACGTATCTCAACGGATCCTTTCTGGCCAAGGGCAACGACCAAGGCTTCCTCGGTGGTGCCACGGAAGCATTCGCCTTTTCCTTCGTGAATATCGTGTCCGCGTTGATTTTCGCCATCTTCTGCGTGCGCTGGGTGACCCATCGGTCTTGGGGAGGGAAGCTTGTCGGAACCGTTTTCATCCTGCTCTATGCCGCTATTGCACTCGGGATCAACTTGCTGCTTGCGCACTATCGTGAGGTCAGCGGAACGCTCGCCGACGGAGCTGGCAACATTGCGGTCCAGAGAATGCTCCATAACCCGCTCGGGCTTGAGGAGGTGAGATCGTGGATGCTCTTCCTGGTCGGTCTGCTCTTTTCTATCATCGCCTTCATCGACGGCTGGTTCGTTCTCGATCCATATCCAGGTTATGCCGGCGTGGAAAAAAGGCGCCGGGAGAGGCGGCAGGATTACACCGATACCAAAGCCGACCTCATAGACCGCCTCATCGAATTGCGCGACGACCACAATACCAAGGTCGAAGACATCTTGAAGGGGCTAAGCAGCCGTAGGAGAGAACACGCTGCAATCCTATCCAGCCGTGCGCGGCTTTTGGCTCTGTTCAATGAACATCAAGAGCAGCTCGAGAGGAGTTGCAACCAGCTGCTTTCAAAATACCGCGAAGCAAACATTCGGGCGCGCAAAACTCCCGCTCCAAAACACTTCTCCCAGCCCTTTAAACTCCAAAAGACCAAGCCCATTGTCCAAAACGATGGTGAGATCAAGGATAGCGATCTTGCTTCATCAATTGCCGCGGCCCAGCAGGCGCTGAACGAGCAGATGCTGCAGGTGGGCAAGGAATGCGAGTCCGGGATCGAAAAGTATCGCGACCTCGACAAGCTGTATCCGGAGACGCTCGATGGCCAGGCCTAGAAGCCGTCGCAGGGCAGGGAGCTCGCGCGGGAAAGGCGTTGGAGCGATTGTCGGAGCAATCCTGCTTGGACTTGCCTCGCTCGCAATGTTTTCCGGCTACGTCTGGCTCAACGTAAAGGCCCGGGACGTGGTGGAAACAGACGCAAAGACGGGCTGCCCGACAAAGGCGGGACCGAACAGCGTCACCGCTGTTCTTTTTGACACCTCTGATCCCGTCCCGCAGGCGACCATGGAGGATCTTGCCAACAAATTCAGGCAGATTGCCGGCTCAATCAAGCAAGGCGGCTACCTCTGGGTTGGCACCTTGACAGCGGTACCTGGCGACCTGAAAGAGCTGTACGCGCGATGCAATCCGGGAGACGGCTCAACGGTTGACGTCTGGACCAGCAATCCCGGAAAGCATCAGAGAATCTGGGAAGAGGCCTTCGACAAGCCCCTCAAGGAACTGCCGGAGCACTTGCCGGCGGATAGCCAGGCTGATCAGTCGCCGATCTTGGCTGGCATCCAGAAACTGAAGCTCAGCCTGTTCGACAACGGCATGTTCGACAATGTTCCAAAACGGTTGGTCCTCGTGTCGGACATGATGGAGAACACGCCCGCCTATTCCCAATACAAAGCGGGCGCCGACTACAACGCCTTCAAGAAAAGCCCAGCGAATTCGCGCTTCAGGACCGATCTTCTCGGCGCCGACGTAACCATTCTCTATTTCAACAGGCCGGAAAGGAAGTTCCCGTCCGTCGACCACGCCAATTTTTGGACGCAGTGGTTTTCGGAGAACGGGGGCAATCTCAGCGACTTTACAAAGCTGGAAGGGATGTAACCCATGGCCGCGCGTAGACAATCCTTCCTCGATACGTGGATCTTCCCGCAGGCTTTCTATATCGCGCTGACGGTAGGCGGGTGCGTTTTCATCGCCGTCACAAAGACCGCCGGCATAAGTCCCGTTATCTCGTCAACGGTGCCGATCGGCATCATGATCGGCTACTTCGCGTTTTCCTGGTACGTCGGGAAGTTGCGCGTTCACGACGAGCAGACAGGTGACAACCTCTATTACATGGGCTTCCTGTTCACGCTCTCCAGCCTGGGCACCTCGCTTTACCAGTTCGGCACAGACGCATCGACCGACGAAATCGTCAGGAATTTCGGCATTGCCGTGACGTCGACCATCACAGGCATCGCGCTGCGCATCTTCCACAATCAGGTCCGACGCGACCCCGCCGACGTGGAACGGGCTGCCCGTCACGAGCTCGCGGACATGACACGTCGCGTGCGCACCGAGATGGAAAGCGTAGCGCGTGAGTTCGCCGACTTCCGCCGGGTTTGCAATCAGATGTTGGAAGAAGGCTTCGACGAAATAGCCCGACAGGCGGAGAAGAACGGCGATCAGGTCCGACAGGCCTTCGAGGGTATGGCCGCCAAAGCGATAAAGCCCGTCCAGGAGACTTCGGAGAAGATAGCCAAAAGCCTCGATGACACGTTCGGCCGTATCGAAAGCAGGTTTTCAGGTGTCGCTGAAAAGGTCGACACAGTCGCAGCGTCGCTCGACACGGCGAATGCCTCCATGGCTGGCACGATCTCGAAGTTCGAGGCGCAGGCCGACATAGTTGCCGGGAAGCTCGCCAACGTGGTTATTCCGGACGAGGTCCTCAAGACGGATGTCGTCACAGTTCTCAAGGTGCTTGCAGCGTCTGTCGGAAGGTTCACCGAGCGGGCTGAGGCGCTTTCCAAAGAGCAGGGGGAAAGGACCGACAAGCTTTCGGATACCGTCTTGAGGATGGCGGCGCATCAGAAGCTCCTCCTGGAGAGGCTTGAGAAGCAGGCTGAGCAAAACGCCAGTACGACGAACCTGCTATCCCGCATCCTCGATCGCGATCGTGTGTCCGTCCCGCACGAAATTCCTCCGGTTGCACCTGTGCACGCCAATGAACCGTCTGTTGAACCTCCCATCTTCATCCCCATTTCGGCGGCAACTGCGCAGGGTGAGAAGCCAGGCGCAACGGCAACAGCCAACGGCGCTGATGCCGGGCAGCAGGCCTCCCAGCCGATCGTGGAGAAAGTCCAGCCGAGGCCGAGATGGTGGCGCTGAACGAACCCGGCGGAGCTTCGGTCGGCTACGAAAAGAAAGGCTA
Source organism: Mesorhizobium sp. LjNodule214 (assembly GCF_964252735.1). Classification (NCBI taxonomy): domain Bacteria; kingdom Pseudomonadati; phylum Pseudomonadota; class Alphaproteobacteria; order Hyphomicrobiales; family Phyllobacteriaceae; genus Mesorhizobium; species Mesorhizobium sp. LjNodule214. The sequence goes on along the minus strand of NZ_CAXUPE020000006.1, from coordinate 75,812 downwards.
TGCCCGCGGCTTGATCCTCGGGCTCACCATGGCCGAAACGATGCTCCTGCTCGTCTTCTGCCTGCTGTTAGTTGCAGGCGCCATTGTCGCAAAGAAGAAGGCCGAATTGGAAACTGCCCTTGAAAGGGTATCCCGCAGCGAAGCAGTGGTTCAGCAACTCAAGCAGGAGAACAAGAACCTGCTGGCCCAGGTTGCCGAGCTCATGGAGCGGTTCACTGGGCACAAAGTGCCTGATGAGGAATGGCGAAAGCTCGTCCTCGCCAAAAAAGCGATCGAGCGGATCGAGCAAAAGGGACTGTCGGCCGACGAAGCAGTTCAGCTGGCGGAAGCCACAGTCGCGGTCCGAGACAACAATCTCTCAGCCGACGACGTACGCAAGCTAGTCTCAGCAGATCAGCGTGCGACCGAAGCCGAACGGAAGCTGGCTGAAGCCGAAAAGGAACTCGCTGAAACGACACGGCAGCCTAAGGATCTGCCACCGATCATCAATCTGAGCGAAGCCAAGGGCTATTCCTTCGAAGTCAGCAGTGCCGAACTCAAACCGGCCTTTAAGGCCAAGCTTGAGGGCGCTATTGCCGAGCAGATTGCCGATATCGTCGCAAAATACGATGTCGATGTCGTCGAGGTCATTGGCCACACTGACGAGCAGCGACTGTCGAGGCAGTCGAACATGGACTTCGTTCTGGGGCGCGTACTCTCTGGGGATGAGAGCGTCAGCGAAATGGAGCCGGGTGATAATGCCGGGCTAGGCCTCGCGCGAGCGATATCCGTCGCGTCCGTTCTGAAAAAGATACCGGCGTTTGATCATTTGAACATCCTACCCCTGTCAGGCGGCCAACTGATCCTGCCGGATGATCGCCTCACGGATGGAGCTCAGTCAGGCGACGCTCCAGAAAGGCGTCGTATCGAGATCCGAGTACGCAAGAGCAAGCAGAAGCTGGCCGCCGAGGGGCATCACGAAGGCAATTAATAGGCAAACCATGTTGAGCCAAAGCGTGGGTTGCCATCCACCGGAACACGAGTAGAAGCCCGCAAACTGCCGCGGTCCAGTGCCAGCGCGTCGCGCTTTAATTAGTCGGGCGCTCGCTGACGCGTTTTTTCCGCGCCGGAAGTCGAATGGAAAGCGCTTCAGGAAACCAGGAAATGCATTCCAGTCGTGCGATCACCGCTGCCACAATGCATGGTGTCCCCTATTTCTGATGCTACACAATAATAGGTCAGGGCGAGGCAATTATTGATGCATCGGTGACTAATATTAACCAATAATCAGAGTTTTATTGGCAACCTCTTCTGCTGGGTCCGATGACTGTGTCGGAGGGGATGTGTAATGAGTCTGGGTGCCGCAGGGCTCACGCCCATAACGCCTGCTGCTTTCATCAAGAAGTGGAGGAAGTCGGAACTTGGCGAGCGGCAGGCAGCTCAAGAACACTTCCTCGATATCTGCTCGCTGGTCGGCCATCCGTCTCCGAGCGATGAGGACCCGACCGGCGCGTTCTTCGCGTTCGAGAAAGGTGCGAACAAGCTCGGAGGGGGTAAAGGTTTTGCTGACGTCTGGAAGAAGGGTCACTTCGCATGGGAGTACAAGCGTAAGAAGGGAAACCTCGACGAGGCCCTCCTCCAGTTGATGCGATACGCGCCGGCGCTTTTGAGCCCGCCGCTACACATCGTTTGCGACATCGAACGCCTTCGCATCCATACCGCTTGGACGAACACCGTTCCGTCCACATACGTGATCACCCTAGATGATCTCGCGGAACCTTCAGCGCGTGAGATGTTGCACAACGTCTTCTTCAGCCCGGAAAAGCTGAGGCCGACCCGAACACGCGCGGCGGTCACCAAGGAGGCAGCAGACAAGTTTTCCACGATCGCACTCCGCGTTCAGGGGCGAGGCACACCAGATGAGATTGCTCATTTCGTAAATCAGCTGGTCTTCTGCTTTTTCGCCCAGAGTGTGATTTTTCGTGGAATGAGGACCCTGTTTAAGGGGTGATTTTCGTCCAAACGGGACCCCTTAACGTGGGGTCATCAAGATGCCTCCGGTTTGGTCGGAGGCATTTGTGTTTTGGATGTTGGTTGTGGAGACGATTGCAAAGATACGCCGGCTGTCGCTGGTGCAGGGGAAGTCGATCAAAGCGATCTGCCGGGAGCTGAAGATCTCCCGGAAGGTGGTGCGCAAGGTTTTGCGTTCCGAGGAGACAGAGTTCCGCTACGAGCGCAAGCATCAGCCTTATCCCCGGATGGGCGCCTGGCGTGACGAGCTGGATCGGCTGCTGTCGGCGAATGCGGCCAAGTCTCAGCGGGAGCGGCTGACACTGATCCGCATCTTTGAGGAGCTTCGCGGCCTCGGCTATGACGGCAGCTACAGTTCGGTGTGGCGACATGCTCAGAGCTGGGAGGCGGATCGCGGCAGCGCCGCGGCCGAAGCCTACATTCCGTTGAGCTTTGCGCCGGGCGAGGCCTACCAGTTCGACTGGAGCCACGAGATCGTTCTACTCGACGGCGTGACGGTAACGGTGAAGGTGGCGCACATGCGGCTTTGCCACAGCCGTATGTTCTTCGTGCGGGCCTATCCGCGCGAAACGCAGGAGATGGTGTTCGACGCCCATGACCGGGCGTTCAGCTTCTTCCGCGGCGCCTGCACGCGCGGCATCTACGACAACATGAAGACGGCGGTGGACGCGATCTTCATCGGCAGGGATCGCCGCTACAACCGCCGCTTTGCGCAGATGTGCGGGCATTACCTTGTCGAGCCGGAGGCCTGCACGCCGGCGGCCGGCTGGGAGAAGGGGCAAGTCGAGAACCAGGTCGGGCTGGTGCGCGAGCGCTTCTTCACACCGAGGCTGCGCTTCAAGACGCTGGAGGATCTCAACGGCTGGCTGGCCGACAAATGCGTTGCCTATGCCAAGGCGCATCGGCATCCCGAACAGGGCGAGCGCACGGTCTGGGACGTATTCGAAGAAGAGCGCGCCAGCTTCATTCCCTATGCCGGTCGCTTCGACGGCTTCCATTGCATTCCCGCGTCGGTGTCGAAGACCTGCACGGTGCGCTTCGACAACAACAAATACTCGGTGCTGTCGAGTGCCGTCGGCCGGCCGGTCGAGATCCATGCTTATGCCGACCGGATCATTATCCGCCAGGACGGCGTGGTCGTGGGCGAGCATGCCCGCTGCTTCGGCCGCAACGAGGTCATCTACGATCCCTGGCACTACGTGCCGGTGCTGGCCCGTAAGCCGGGCGGATTGCGCAACGGCGCGCCGTTCCTTGGCTGGGTCCTGCCGTCGGCAATGGAGAAGGTGCGCCGCAAGCTCAAGGCGGTTGATGACGGCGACCGGCAGATGGTGTCGATCCTCACCTGCGTGCTGACCGACGGATTGAGCGCGGTCGAGGCCGCCTGCCAGGAAGCCATTGAGCACGGCGTCTCGTCGGCGGCGGTGATCCTCAACATCCTGGCCCGCAGCCGCGATCCGGCGCCGGGCACGATCCTTTCCATTCCACAGGCGCTGAAGCTGGCTCACGAGCCGATCGCCGACTGCGCCCGTTATGACAGCCTCAGGAGGACGAACAGCCATGGAACGCACCGAAGTACTGGAACTGATGGGGGCGTTGAAACTCTTCGGGATGCGCTCGGCCTATGACGAGATCATGGGCGTCGCCATTAAGCGGCAGCACGAACCGCCGAAGATCGTCGGCGATCTGTTGCAGGCCGAGATATCGGAGAAGCAGGCCCGCTCCATCAAGTACCAGCTCACCGTCGCCAAGCTTCCGCTGGCCAAGGATATCGAGGACTTCGATTTTGCCGGCACGCCGGTCAACGAGAGCCTGATCCGCGACCTCGCCGCCGGCGCCTTCGTCGCCGATCAGCGCAATGTCGTCCTGGTCGGCGGGACAGGCACCGGCAAGTCGCATCTGGCGATCGCCATTGCCCGTTCTCTCATCCGCAACGGCGCACGCGGGCGCTTCTTCAACGTTGTCGACCTCGTCAACAGGCTCGAGACCGAGACCCGTGCCGGCCGGCAGGGCCGCATTGCCGATCATCTTACCCGGCTCGACTTCGTCGTCTTCGATGAACTCGGCTATCTTCCGTTCGCCCAGGCCGGCGGGCAGTTGCTCTTCCATCTGGTCTCAAAGCTTTACGAACGCACCAGTGTCATCATCACCACCAATCTCGCCTTCGGGGAATGGCCAAGCGTCTTCGGCGACGCCAAGATGACAACCGCGCTGCTCGACCGCCTCACTCATCACTGCGAGATCGCCGAGACTGGCAACGAATCCTGGCGCTTCAAAAGCCGATCTCAAAGCTGAAGTCGAAAAGCCAATCAGCCGCACCCGATCAGGCTGTGCAACTCCGACCAGCTTCGCCTGATCGGGCGCTAACCGGCGTGCCCTTCACCACCCCAAACCAGGGTCCCTTTTACATGAAAAACCAGGGTCCCGATTCCATGGTGATTGACAGCCCAGAGTGTCAGCCTGCTGCCAGATGGCCTGTTCACGAAGCTCCTGAAGCGATCGGCCCGTGCTCCTGAACGAGCCATGAGCTACCTCGACAAGCTGTTTGAAGCAATGGAGCGCGGCGGCGAGTTCGACCTGACCGACATCACATGGTTCAACGGCGGCCTGTTTGATGGTCGCCGAGCGCTACGGCTCGATGACGGTGACATTGGTTTGCTTGTCGCCGCAGACAGCCTCGATTGGGGCCTCATCGATCCGACGATTTTCGGAACTCTGTTCGAGCGGTTTCTGGACCCGGAAAAACGCGCCCAGATCGGCGCGCACTACACCGATCCAGAAAAAATTATGCGTCTTGTCGATCCGGTCATCCTGAGGCCTCTGAGACAGGAATGGGAACAAGCAAGGCGGGAGATTGTCGAACTCCTGAATGGCAATCGCAAGCCGCCAATGCGCAGGCAGCAATCCCGCCGGATGACGCGGGAGGAAGCGGCCGCCGAAGTACGGTCCCGGTTCACGGAACGGCTGCGAAAGCTCCGCATCCTGGATCCGGCATGCGGGTCTGGAAACTTCCTATACCTCGCTCTCCAGGGTGTGAAGGATATCGAACACCGCGCCAACCTCGACTGCGAGATGCTCGGCATGCCCGCTCAGCTTCCGCTCGTAGGGCCTGAAATCCTGCGCGGCATCGAAATCAACATGATGGCGGCCGAGCTTGCACGCACGACCATTTGGATCGGAGACATTCAGTGGCAGATCAAGAATGGGATACGCTCGAAATCGATACCAATCCTACGCAAGCTAGATGCAATCGAAAGGCGAGACGCCTTGGTCAGGCAGGCCCAAGACGTTGATACAGCTCGTGACGCACAAGGAGACCTTCTTGCTGCACTGCAACCAGTCTCGGAAGATGCTGAAGCAGAATGGCCAGAAGCAGAATTCATCGTAGGAAATCCGCCGTTTGTCGGCGTGCGTTTGATGCGGCAAGCCTTGGGCGATCCAACGGTTGATCGCCTTTTCGATGTGTACGATGGGCGCGTCTCTCGCGAGGCTGATCTCGTCTGCTATTGGGTGGAGAAATCCCGCGCCGCTGTCGCAGCAGATCGAACGCGTCGAGTGGGTCTGGTCACGACGAATTCCATACGCGGTGGAGCGAACAGAAGGGTGTTGGATCGGATCATCGCCGAAAGCCGGCTATTCGAAGCCTGGAGTGACGAGCCGTGGGTCGTCGATGGCGCAGCCGTACGAGTATCCCTAATCTGCTTCGGCCACGGCGAGGACCCGTTGTGCCTCGATGGGAAAACGGTTGCACAGATAAACGCAGATCTTACCGCCGGCGTAACCGACTTGACCAAGGCGCGCAGGCTGTCTGAAAACCAGAACGTAGCGTTCATGGGCGACACGAAGGGCGGTGCCTTCGACGTCCCGGGTAGCTTGGCGCGGGCCTGGCTCTCGATGCCGATGAATCCCAACGGTAGGCCAAACTCAGATGTGCTCCGTCCATGGCGCAATGGAATGGACGTCACTCGCCGCGGCCGCGACATGTGGATTGTGGATTTCGGCTGGGAGATGTCCGAGCAGGAGGCTGCCCTCTACGAGGCGCCGTTCCAGCACATTAGAGAGCATGTGTTTCCGGAGCGCTCAAAGAACAGGCGTGATGCCTACCGCGAGCGTTGGTGGCGACACGTGGAGCCGAGACCGGCTTTTCACGCTTCCTTGCAGGGCCACTCGCGTTACATGGCAACACCTCGCGTCGCAAAGCATCGGACATTCGTGTGGCTTGATCAAGCGATAGTGCCCGACTCCCGCATCTTCGCGTTTTCTCGGTCAGACGATGTCTTTTTCGGGATTCTTCACTCCCGATTTCATGAGGCTTGGAGCTTCGGAACTTGCTCGTGGCACGGCATCGGCAATGATCCAACCTACAATAGTGCGGGGGTATTCGAGACCTTCCCGTTCCCCGAGGGCCTCACGCCGGATATCCCAGCAGTCCGATATGAAAAGGATGCACGAGCCATCGCCATATCACAGGTGGCCAAGAGGCTTGATGACTTACGAAACGCGTGGCTCAACCCGAGCGACCTTGTCCAGATCAAGCCCGAGGTCGTGCCCGGCTATCCGGATCAAATCCTTCCGAAGGACATCGTGTCGCACGCGATCCTCCGCGAGCGTGCCCTGACCAACCTCTACAACCGGCGTCCGCAGTGGTTGGTCGACGCTCACTCGGACCTGGATGCCGCCGTTGCCGGAGCCTACGGGTGGCCTACAGATATCTCTGAAGATCAAGCTCTGGCGAATCTCCTAGAACTCAATCTGGCGCGTGAGGCATTCAACGAGCACGCCAAATCCGGTCTGAAGACAAGAAAGCCACGTCGTCGTCCGACGCCGGAAGAGATTCGACGTGCCCCGCAGATGAAGTTGCCCATTGCAGGTGGCCGCAAGTCCGTTGTCGGTCCGCAGCAATTGACCACCAAGGATCGCGAAAACCAGCCGACGTCAGCAGAGCGTCCGCGAAACACCAAACGCCGAACAAGCTGACCCAGGTCAGCCAAATTGTGCGAGACGCCCTTGCTCCAAGACCGATGATAGACCCATTCCAGTCATTTCCGTTACACCTCATCAAAAGCAGATCGAAGCCGGCCGCGCCTATGACCGCCTTCTCAAGCGCGGCACCCGGCCGAAGGGGCTCAAGGCCATCGTCGCATGGTTCAAGCGCCTGTGGATCAAGTTCATCGGCTAATCAGCGTGCGGCCGACGGCATCGCCTTTGCAGGCACAGATCAGGTTGCCGACGCCTTCGGGAAAGCCGGCCTCCGCGCCGAGTGCAACCATTGCGCCTGCAACAAGCGGCGTCTGTTCGGCAGGTTTGAGGATGACCGCGCAGCGGGCCGCCAGCGCCGGCGAGCTCTTGCGCGCAACCCTCGAGGCCGAGAAAATTCCACGGCCTGATGGTGCCAACAACGCCGATCGGCTGCTTGACCGCCAGCATGCGCTGGCCCGTCGAGGGCAGGGAGATCGTCTCGCTATAGATGGCTTTGGCCTCTTCGGGCGTCCCATTGCAGATCGCAAGCAGCGTGAGAGACTTCCGAGCCGGCTTCGGCAAGCGGCTTGCCCATCTCAGCGGTGAGAATGGCAGCAAGGTCGTCCGCATGGTCGATGATCAGCTGATGCCAGTGCCAAGCCATGTCGCTGCGCTCTCGGGCGGTCATGGCTGCCCATCCAGTCTCTTGCGATACAGGCCTTGCTGCCCGCGTCTCCGTGACCCCATGTTGGGAAATTTCCGCCAACACGTCGCCAGTGGAATCAAGACCTCGAAAATTCGCTCGCCCAGGCGGCGTGCCGAGTGGCGGCATGCGGTCGAAGGCGCCGAACAGCTATGCAGATTTCAGGTGCAAGCGGTTGGCACAGAGGCACGCCTCGCGGGGGCACCGGCGTTAAGTCCTGCGAGCTGATAAAACCGCAGCGCAAGGCATGGCGTCCAGGCATCCGGCAAGCGGCAGTCTGCCGGCACTTGATGACGCCCGCGCGCCTGACGGCGCGTGCCGGGTGCTCGTGAACCGAGCCCGCTTTTTCTTCGGCAGGCTCAGGCGGCCTCGGCCATCCGGCTTCGCCGCCTCCGATAGCGCCAAGGGCGGACGGCCGCCCTTTGATACGGTGATGATGTTGAAGATCATGGTGCTGCAGGCGCTCTACTGTCTCTCGGACGATCAAGCCGAGTTTCAGATCCAGGACCAGCTGTCGCCGGTGGGCATGGCCCGCATATCCATCCCATGGATGCATTATATCCAAACAATCAAGTTTACTCCTCCGTCATGATGCTGCATAGCGCAGTACAGGAAAGCCAATGTCCCGTGCTTTCCAGCTCACGTTCACGAGCGTGGACTTTGTAGGAAGACCAAGTCGAAACCGGCGCATTCATAAGGGGCAGAGTATCCATGAACGGAATGGCGGCGGGGCAGGCCGGATCTGAACGTTTTATTGCTTTAGAGGGGTTGAGGGGGCTGGCTGCAGTTGGCGTCCTCTTGTCTCACGCCCTCTTCGCTGTCGAGCCAGGGATATTCAAAACCATGTACCCGTTGGCGCAAGCAGCGTGGCCAGAAATCGGATGGCCTGCTCAGCTTCTAACTCTCCCCCCATTCAGCATGCTTATCAACGGAAGCTTTGCGGTTTGTGTATTCTTCGTTCTAAGCGGCTTCGTCCTTACCAAGTCTTTTGCTGACACTGGAAATGCGTCGGTGCTTGTATCCAGAGCAATCCGACGGATACCCCGCCTCGGCATTCCAATCGCGGCTTCAATCGTTTTTGCCGGTACCATTTTTGCCATGGGGCTGATGAGAAATCTTGAAGTTGCTCCACTCACGGGCTCGATCTGGCTGACCTGGTATTACCCTAGCTCAATTACGGTCGCGACCATCGCCAAGGAGGCCCTATATGAGTCCTTATTTCTCGGTAAGAATCAACTCAATTCACCACTCTGGACGATGTCCATCGAGCTCGTCGGTTCATACTTAGCCTTCATGTTCGCCCTCGCTGCGAGGTGGTTCACCTTCGCCCTCGTCACAGTTTTTGCCGCGGCTCTCTCTTTTGCGGTCCATATAGCTTACCTGCCCTTCGCCTTGTCGTTCGGGGTCGGCGTCCTCCTGACTCGCGTTTCTCCAGCGAAATGGCCTCACAAAGCTAAGATCGCAATCTTTCTTGCTGCCATCTATCTTGGCGGCTTCTCAAACGACATCTTGTATGAGCCGATCATCAAACTCTCCCCAATCGACTTTAATCACCTGAAGGACGCAATGCACTGCGTCGGTGCAACCTTCCTTGTCGCTAGCGTTCTCGCGCTTCCATCGCTTCAGCGAGCCTTCTCGTCATACTTTTTCCCACTCCTAGGTCGATTGTCGTTCTCGGTCTACCTTCTTCATTTCCCTCTCCTTTGTTCCCTCGGGTGCTTTGTCTATCTCTGGACTATCCAATGGGGGCATGCCATTGCGGCTAGTAGCACTGTCGTCATTGTACTTGTAACCACCATCATTGCTGCGGTGCCTTTTCAGCGCCTTGTAGACGTGAAGTCCATGGAAGTAGCCAAGGGGGTGGACCAATACCTGAGAGGTTTTTGCGTAAGTCTGCGGAGGCGTAGACTGGCGCTGCGCTCAACCATTTGAGCGGGACAAACATAGCTAATCATTCTGACCTCAAAACGAAAGGTGCCCTGCCTTGGAAGAATTCGTATCGCGCATCGCCACCAATGTCGGCGTCGACCCGGCTCTCGCAGACAAGGCCGTTGGCATGATGCTGGGTTTCCTGCAACGCGAGGCAGCCGACGGTCCCGCTGCGCGCATGATCGAGGCCATTCCCGGAGCTTCGGAATTAGTGGCGAAGCATGATGGTGAGGACGCAGAGGGCGGCAGCGTCCTCGCCGGAGGCGGCGTGGTGGGTTTCGGCCAGCAATTGATGAATGAGGGTCTCAGCCTAGGAAATATCGCCGGCCTTGCTAACGAGACGATCGCCTTCGCCAAGGAACATGCCGGCGACGAACTCGTGGACGAGGTCCTCAATTCCGTTCCCGGCCTTCCCCAGTTCGCCTGATCAGCAGCAGCCGGGTGGCGTACGATGTTGTGCGCCCGTCTCGGCCCGTTTGCGCAGCCAGAGCAGATTCGACGTATTCCGGGTCAGAGCTGTCTGCCTCGAAATAGTGCCTGCATTCCTCGGCTGTGAAAGCTGCGAGGCAGTTGGCCACGACCGACCAGAACTCGTCGATGGTTCGGGTTGCAGCCTTTCTCAGGAGAGCCTTGAGCTTCGAGAAAGCCATCTCGATCGGGTTGAAGTCGGGCGAGTATGGCGGCAGGAACAGGAGCGCGCCAACTTCTCGATCACCTCGCGCCCGCCGCTGATCTTGTGGGCGGGCAGGTTTGTTCATGACCACGATGTCGCCTGGGCGAAGCTCGGGTGCGCGGACCTGCTGCGCATAGGCGAGCAAGCATAGGGCCATCGAGCAATATTGGCGCCGCCAAGCCGCCCAGCCGCAGGCCGGCCGTGAATGTGGTGGTCTTCCAATGGCCGTGAGGAACGGCCGCCCGACAATCGTTCGCCGCGCAGGCTGCGGCCACGCAACCGCGCCATCTTTGTGGATGCTGCGGTCTCATCGATGAAAATCAGCCTCTCGGGGTCGAGATCGAGCTGGCCATCGAACCAGGTTCTGCGGCGGCGCAGGACATTGGGGCGCTGCTGTTCGGCGGCGTGCGCCGTCTTCTTTTGAAACGTGATGCCGCGCCGGTCGAGGCACAGCCGGACCGTGGACGGCGCTACCAGCACGCCACGCTCGGCGGCAAGGCGCTCCCCGATCTCGGCAAGCGTGATGCCCGGCGCGTGCTCGATAAGGCCAAGAGTGAAGGCCTCATGCGCATCGAGCTTCGAACGCACCGGCTGGCCCTGCTTGCGCGCTTCCAACTGGCCGGTCTCGCGATAGCGGCGATACCAACTCCCGGCCGTCGAAATGCCGATCCGGAAGCGACGCGCCGCCTCCCGCGTCGAAACCCCGTCTTCAATGGCCGCAATCACGCGCCCACGAAGGTCCGCGCTCAGGCTCCTCGTCATCATCACATCCTCGTAAATCACCGGGACAGTGAATCAGACAGGATCTATCGCGTGATTCCCAAACCGTCTCTGTGTTCATCAAAGATGCTCGAGGCATTCTCCGCCAAGTGTTGCGTACGGACCCTGCCAGACCACCAACCGCCGGGCGCGCGAAGCGAATGAACTTTGGAGTTCATTCGTCTACCCCAAAATCGACCTCGGGCGTACCGATGTGCATAACTTTAGGCGGCAAAGGCTTATCCTGAACGCTTTCGATGAAGCCCGCGAGATAAGCAAATATATTGTACTTCTCAAGTACCAACCGCTTCGCCTCTCGTATTGCATCGCGACGGTCCTTCCAGAGGTCCGAGTTGGTTATTTCGCGGATCTTTTGAATTACGTTCTTGTCCTCTGGATCAATCAGAACCATTGAATCCGGCGGAAAGAACCTCGTGATTGCCGGGCTGCCGTAATAGATCGGCATTGTTTCAGCAACGAAGCAGTCCATAAGCTTCTCTGTAAAATAGTAATCAGCTCTAGTATTCTCGAAAGCTATACTGTAGCGGTAAGGTGCAAGTGCGTCCCATTTATCTCCAATCAGGTGAAAACCTCGGCCGAACAGGTCGAACTCGAGCTCCTCTCTCAGCCGCTCCAAAAACGCCAGCCGATATCGATGTCCTTTAAGCAGGGCGATGTTGCTGGTAATCCATGAGAGCCGACGCGGCTTGTCAACGACTTCGCTGACCAGAAGTTGGTCATACGTCTTTCTTACAGACCAAGACCGAGTGATAGGTGGAGACAAGACGAATCGACGCCCTGCATTCTGCCGAGCTACCAGCTCTGCGTCAGACGTCAGAACGATGGTATTTTCCCCTTGCCCTAGATGGAGCGCGCGATGAGCTTGCGTCGGCGGTTCGCCGATTGCAAAAATTGTCCTGTTCGGGCTCGCCTCGATATCAACTGGAAGTCCAAAAACAGAAGGAGAGTTAAAGATTATATGCCAATCCGGCGTGAAGGATGTCTTGCGTACAAAAGCGACATTGTTCCAGATTCCACTGCCCTTTGGAGTGAGATGGTGGATGGCGTCATCCAGACCGCCCCAAGAATCGAGGCATGCAGCAACAATGGGCGCCGGACGTTCCGTCGGCAATTTCGCGCTAGACAAAGCAGTTCGACTCCTTCACTTCGGTGGTGCCGGGAGTAATTTCTGCACCAGGGCCAGACCTCTCTGCGCCTATTCCCGTCGTGAGATGAAGCTAAAACGATCGGAATCGATGGCCAAACGGTCCGCAGGTAAGCCCTTCGATATCGAAAAGTTTGGGGGAACTATACAAAGGCTTGTAACCCCTCCTCCTCCATCTCGATCGGCTTCCATAATTTAGCTCTGACTATTTTTGATGCAGTTTGGGAGCTCTGTCCAGAGTCTTCTGCAAATTTGCGATCACGGTCGCCGGTGTTGGCGGGTCAGGCGCGGCGTCTTCAAGTAACCGCGGCCTTGGGCTCCTCCAGCTTGCGCAGCATCTCCTTCTTGTGCTCGGCCAGGTGCTCCATGTTGAGATTCGCATGGACTCCAGCCAGTTTTCGTGTGTTTCGACGGCGAGCGCGCGGACGAGCCGCAGGCAGCTCTCGGCGCTGGGAAAGATGCGCACCACATGGGGTGCGCCGCTTGATCTCCTGATTGAGCCGCTCCAGGATGTTGATGCTCTTCAGGCGCTTGTGATGCTGGCGTGGCAGCCGGTTGAAGGTGAGCGTCTCCTCGATGTTGTCCTCTACCCACTGGCACAGCTTGGGGCAGCGCGTCTCCCACTTGGCCAGCCATTGGGCGCGGTCGCGCCGCACTTCGGAAAGGTCGCGCCGGTCATACATCCAGCGCAGTTCCTGCAGGCAGTCATCATCGATCCATTGGGCCGGCAAGATGTCTCGCGAGCAGATCGAAGCCGGCCGTGCCTATGCCGCCTTCTCAAGCGCGGCACCCAGCCGAAGGGGCTCAAGGCCATCGTCGCATGGTTCAAGCGCCTGTGGATCAAGTTCATCGGTTGATCAGTATCAGGTTGACGACGCCTTTCGGGAAAGCCGGCCGCGCGCATTGCGCCTGCAACAAGCGGCGTCTGTTCGGCAGGTTTCAATATCACGGCGCAGCCGTCGCCAGTGCCGGTGAGATCTTGCGCGCCACCATTGAAGCCGGGAGATTCCATAGCGTGATCGTGCCAACAACGCCGATTGGCTGCTTGATCACCAGCATGCCCCGGTCAGTCGAGGGCGGGGAGATCGTCTCGCCATAGATGCGGTTGGCCTCTTCGGCATACCATTGCAGATATGCCGCCGCATGCGAGACTTCCGACTTGGCTTCGGCAAGCGGCTTGCCCATCTCAGCTGTGAGGATGGCAGCGACGTCGTCGGCGTGGTCGATGATCAATTGATGCCAGCGCCAGAGCATGTCCCTGCGATCCCGGGCGGTCAACGCCGCCCATCCAGCCTGCGCCGTAGAGGCCTTGTCGATCGCCGTGCGCGTCTCAGCGCCCATGTCGGGTAGCGCTGCGGATTAAAGACCCTCGAACTTTCGCTCACCCAACACCGTGCCAAGCGTCGGCATGCGGTCGATAGCGCCGAACAGGTCGGGGAGTTTCAGATTCGCATCAGCGGCTGGCACAGAGGCATCCCGGCTTTCTCTTCAAAACGGCGGATGTTTTCTATTGGCTGCGTCAGGATGTGTAACCGCACTTCGCATAGGACCTCGAGCGACGGGGCCCTGGCGACCTGCCGACCGCGTTATGGAACAGGAACGACCGTTCCTGGAACGAGAATTCCTGTTCAGCGCCTTTCTCGCCCGCACGCCTGGCGGGGGCACCGAGCGCTGAGCCCTGCAACCTGATAACCGCAGCGCAAGGCATGGCATCCACGCATCCGCGGGAGGCCTAAGCTTTGACGGCGCCCGCGCGCCTGACGGCGCGTGCCGGGTGCTCGTGAACCGAGCCCGCTTTTTCTTCGGCAGGCTCAGGCGGTCTCGGCCATCCGGCTTCGCCCCCTGGCGCGGGCAGCCTGTCGGTTGCTGACGGTCGCCGCCCTGTCGGCCGGCGCGGTTTGTTCGTTGGCCGTTCCCGGCGGCGCGGGATTGAAGAGCGGAGGACCAGACGATGCGTGCAAAACACCAGCGTTGCGGCAGCCGAGAGGCTGGCGCGGGCAGGGGCGGGCGCCCGGGCGCCAGCCTTTATCAGGAAATCACGGACCGCATCATTGCCGAACTGGAGCGCGGCACCGTGCCATGGGTCAAGCCATGGGGCAGCGCAAAGGCCGACCTCGGCCTGCCCAGCAACGCGGCCACCGGGCGCCGCTATTCCGGCATCAACATCCTCATCCTGTGGGGCGCCGTCATCGAGCGCAGCTATCCCGGCCAGACCTGGCTGACCTTCCGGCAGGCGCTTGTCCTTGGCGGCAATGTCAGGAAGGGCGAGCGCGGCACAACCATCGTGCATGCCGACCGCTTTGTCCCAAAGGGCGAGCAGGAGCGCGCCAGGACAGACGGCGACGAGCCGCAGGCCGTGCCGTATTTGAAGCGCTTCACCGTCTTCAACGTCGCGCAGTGCGACGGCCTGCCCGACCATCTCTATGCCGCCGCCGAGCCGCTGCCGGAGCGTGAGATTGTTCCCCATGCGGAAGCGCTCATTCGTGTCAGCGGCGCGGATTTCCGCATCGGCGGCGATCGTGCTTTCTACATGCCGGGCAGTGACACCATTCAGGTGCCGCCACAGCCCGCATTCTTTCAGCAGATCGACTATTACCGCACCTGCTTCCACGAGCTTGGCCACTGGACGGGCCACCCGGCGCGGCTGGCGCGCGACCTCTCCGGCACCTTCGGTTCCAAGACCTGGCGCGCGAGGAATTGGTTGCCGAAATCACCGCAGCCTTTGTCTGCTCGACCCTCGGCATCGAGCCGAGCGTGCGCCATGCCGACTATATCGGCTCGTGGCTGATGGTGCTGCGCGAGGACAATCGCGCCATCTTCCGCGCCGCCAGCCTTGCCTCCAAAGCCGCCGATTTTCTTCTGGGCTTCAACGCCGAGGCCCAAGGCGCGCAACAAGACGAGATCGCGGCATGAGCGCGCGCGATCGCCACACCCTGCAGACCGAACCAACGCCGCAAGGCGAGCAGACGCTCATTCCCGATGTCCAGCCACCACGCGCGACCGCCCCGCCCTTTTGGCCGACCCAATGGCGTCGTCTTGGAATCAGCTGGCGCATGACTGGATTGGATCGATGTCATCTGAGCCGGTTCCGCCTCGACTGACCCAGATCAAGGCCACGCCCTTGTCGGCGTGGTTTGATCGCCAGTCCTTCACGGGAAAACGCATGGGCTGACCGACAGCCTGGTCGTCGCTCCCATCATCTTGACAATCCAGATCATACGGCAGGCAAATGACGCTTCACCAGCCAGGAACCGACGTGAGAAACGCGCTTGAGGCGATGCGGGCGATAGATCACAGCGCAATCGATGCACGACATGCGGCTCGACTCCCCCATCATCTCACGAAGAGAACCGACGCGCTGGCGGCACGCTGATGGCCAGCTGTGACGACAGCTTCGACATTATTGTCGTGGGCGCCGGGCCGGTCGGACTTTCCTTCGCCGCATCGCTTGCCCATAGCCAGCTCAAACTGGCGGTTGTCGAAGGGCAGTCCCTGGAAAGACTGGCAAGTCCGGCTTTCGACGGTCGCGAGATAGCGCTCACCCACGCCTCGATTGGAATCTTTCGCGAGCTCGGCGCCTGGGATGTTATCTCCGCTTCGGACAAGTCACCGCTTCAAGGCGCACGCGTCCTCAACGGATCGAGCCCGTTTGCGTTGTGTTTCGATGCCCCCGCCGGATCCGCGGAACCACTGGGCGTTCTGGTCCCGAATTGCCAGATCCGCGATGCCCTGTTCAAGATCATCCGCTTGCGGGGCCATGCCCGGCTGCTGTGCGGCCAGTCGGTCGTGCGTGCAACAAACAGCCGTCAAGGAGCAGTGATAACGCTCTCCAATGGCAGGCAGCTGAGCGCTCGGCTTCTCGTTGCAGCCGATTCGCGTTTTTCCGCCACCCGCAATCTGCTCGGCATCGGCGCCGATATCAATCGGCTTGGCAACTCGATGCTGATTTGCCGGGTGAGGCACGAGCGCCCCCACCACCAGATCGCGATCGAATGGTTCGATCACCATCAGACGGTGGCGATGTTGCCTCTCGCGCAAGGCGTGTCGTCGCTGCTTTTGACTTTGCCCTCAAACGTGGCCGACGGACTGCTTGCCCTCGACGACGAGTTGTTCCTGAGCGAGTTGACAAAGCGCTGTCGAGGCCGCCTCGGCAATATGAACCTGGCAAGCCAACGCTATATCTATCCGTTGGCCACGACCTGGGCGCACAGGTTCCGGGCGCCGAGCGCCGCATTGATCGGCGACGCTGCCATTGGCATGCACCCGGTGACCGCGCATGGCTTCAACATCGGCCTCGGCGGCCAGAAGCAACTCGCCCGCGGTATAGAGACCGCATGGCGTGACCGTCGCGACATTGCCGACCCCGACATGCTCCACAGATATGAAAGCCGACTGCACCTGTCGGCGGCGCCGCTCTACCATGCTACGAATATCCTCGTCGGACTCTACTCAAGCGAGCATCCGGCGGCACGGCTTGCAAGGCATGTGGGGCTGCGCCTCGGCCAACATCTTCCCTTTGTCCGTCATGGCATTGCGGCCATGCTGAGGCGGTAAACCCCAGTCACCATAGTGTCAGCATCAGCGTACGGCGTCGTAGCAGGCGGGCGCGTGTGGTTCGACGTGAACGGTCGCGGCTGCGCGGGATCAGCTTGATGAAGACGGGGCTGCTCTAATACCGCGAGCTCTTCCATCTCGGATCGTCAACGTGTCAATCGCCGTGTGTGTGCGGAATTCCCCACCGCCGCAAAGCGTTTGTCGGCCCGGCGTCACACAGAAGTGGACCCAGCCACGCCCAATTCCGCCTTCGATGTGTTCAGCGCGTGGATGGTTGTCATCCAAACAATCAATTTTGCCAATCCTGCCGACCCTATTAGGAGCGTGACCGAAATCAACTGCCTCGGCCCGCAGTACGGTCCCGACCCTACCGACATCTGACGGCATTTGCAGCGCCGGTGATTGCTGCCTTAGCTAGGTGCGAATTTGACCCATAAAATCGATCATGAACTGCTGAATCGAGAAATGGCCGCAGACGATCCATGGCGGCTCGATGGCAACCCGTTCGAGCGGGAGCGCCACACCCAAATTCTCCGGTTGTCACTTGCGCAAGGTCGAGTCGCGAATGCGCTCGAAGTCGGGTGCGCTGCCGGCGCTTTTACGGAGCGGCTAGCCCCCATTTGCCAGCGGCTCACTGTGATCGATGTCGTGGAGCCAGCGATTACGCGAGCACGTTCACGCATGAAGGAGACGCCGCACATCAGCTGGATAATTTCCGATGTTCAACAGTTTTCGAGTGATGAGCTGTTCGACCTGATCGTCGTTGCGGAGGTTCTTTACTACGTCGGAGACCTCGTTCAGATCCGCGCGGCAGTCCGCAACCTGGTAGGTCTGCTTGCGCCAGGCGGGCAGCTGGTTTTCGGGTCGGCACGTGACGCCAATTGCCAACGCTGGGGGCACGCTGCTGGTGCAGAGACCACTATCGCCATGCTCAACGAATCGTTGACCGAGATCGAGTGCATCGAGTGCCGGGGCGCGTCGATCAATGAAGACTGCCTGCTGGCCCTCTTCCGAAAGCCGATTTCCGCTTCCTGATAAAACACTTGGAAACTGTGTGCGCTTCTGTGGTGTCAAGCTGACCCAATATGGGGACGTATAAGAGCGCCCGATTGCAACAAGTTAGCTGGATCCGGTTGATGGTAACAACTGCTGACTACATCCGGCTTCTTCATGCGGCTCGATGTTCTGCGCCGCGAGCCTCGAGGGGTTTTCGCCCGCTTCCACCTCAACGGCCCCAGACTTATTAACCGATCTCGTCGTTGCAGTCAGCCCGCGTCCCGGCCCTTCGGCGGGCGCAAGTGCTGACGCTCCCTAGGCTGCCATTTCTGTTTGCGGCGATCTTTGATCCCTCGTACGGAATGAAAAACTTAGGGCCCAGCCCCTTCGCGCACTTCAGGCCTCAGGTGCTCAAGCTAGGGGTTCCAGCCTGCCAAACTTCAAGCAATTCGTTCGAAGTAGCGCCATCCGGGCGCGCCCTCCTTCCCGCTCTCCAGATGCTTTCACCGACAGTCCGGTTGACTGGCAACACTCGAAAGCATTGACCAGACGATTCCTGTTGGCGAGCGCGACCATCGCGCCATTGGCATGCCGCCTTGCCGCAACTTGTCGAGCCAGAGCTTCGCGGAACCTGTTTGCCGCCGGCGATCCAGAGCTGCGCGATCGCCATGCATCATCAGCGTGCGCCAACGGTCGCCGCCTTTGCTGACGCCTAACAGTCGGGCCATCCTCCACTTGATCGCTGCTTCGGCACGGGCGCAGCCACGCGCTGGCGGCCGCTCTTGAATCAGGTTGTGTCACCGACAGCTGCCATCGGTGCCGCCGCTTATCGGGCCAATCGAGCACGACCAGATGGTTCAGATCAGGGCCTTTGAAAGGCACGGTTTTAACATCCATAGCGTGGATGCTCGCGATCTAAACAATCAATTTTACCAATCCGGGAGGGTCGTTCATAGACCCATGACATGCACCGCCATTGCTCTACCGCGTGAGGTGCACAAAAGAACCCGAAAAAGAGGAAGTCTTCGCATGCGCCCTGACGTGCAGTGGAGGTTATGCTGGGAAAATGAGTT
The DNA here is from genome assembly GCF_964252735.1 of Mesorhizobium sp. LjNodule214. Lineage (NCBI taxonomy): Bacteria > Pseudomonadati > Pseudomonadota > Alphaproteobacteria > Hyphomicrobiales > Phyllobacteriaceae > Mesorhizobium > Mesorhizobium sp. LjNodule214. The sequence goes on along the minus strand of NZ_CAXUPE020000006.1, from coordinate 56,994 downwards.
GCAGCTTCCCGATCACCTCGAACTCTCTGAGTTCTTCCGGAAGACCTATGAGCCGACCGGAGCCTTTAATGGGAAGCAATTCGCAGGCGGTCGAAGTTGGGCCGGTGCAAGGCCGGAGCTCCGCGTAATCGGCCATGATGTGCACGGGATAGCGGCTCACTTGGGCCTGCTGCGCCGATACATCAAAGTTGGCGACGTTGATCTGCTTGTCGCTGAACTCGGTCTATACGGCGTGCGTCCGGATCTTGAGGGGCTGGGAATCGCCCATTCGATTAGCGTGATGTATCCGGTGCTGCAGCAGCTTGGCGTTCCATTCGCTTTCGGCACGGTTCGGCAGGCGCTCCGGAACCATGTTGGGAGGTTCCGCCGCAAAGGCTTGGCGAACATTTTGACAGGCGTTCGCGTGCGTTCAACCCTTCCGGACGTGTACCCCGATCTGCCTTCCACGACGCGAGTCGACGACGACGTGCTCCTCATTGTGCTGCCAATTGGACGCTCAATGAGCGAGTGGCCGGCCGGCACTTTGATCGATCGGAACGGTCCAGAGCTATGAAGAACACCCGCAATGATATCAGTCAGCCCGACCCGGCCCTCATGGCATTGATCGATCTGACTCCAGCATTGGCCGCGGATTTACTATCCGCCCGCTTCCCTCAAATTCACTGAAAAATCTGACATCTCATGACCCTGTTTGCCACAGCCAGTACTGTTGCCATCTGCTCTTATGCGCTGCTGTCGACCGTCTACAAAACCGCGCAGGTGTTTTATACCCTGCCTACAAACGTACCGCCGACCTCGGGCGACCCGCCCAGCGGTGAGCCTTGGCCGAGCGTCGATGTCATTATCCCGTGCTACAACGAGGCGCCTCGCACCCTCTCGGACTGCCTGGCTTCCATTGCAAGTCAGGACTACGCCGGCAAACTGCAGGTCTATGTTGTTGATGACGGTTCTGCAAACCGCGATGCCCTCGTGGGTGTACACGAGGAATACGCGGGCGACCCGAGGTTCAACTTCATTGCGCTCCCAAAGAATGTCGGAAAGCGCAAGGCGCAGATTGCCGCCATTCGCCGCTCGTGCGGAGATTTGGTGCTGAATGTAGATTCGGACACGATACTCGCCCCGGACGTCATCACCAGGCTTGCGCTAAAGATGCAAGATCAAGCGGTCGGCGCCGCCATGGGCCAGTTGGCGGCTAGCAATCGCAGTGAAACTTGGCTGACGCGGTTGATCGACATGGAATACTGGCTCGCCTGCAACGAAGAGCGGGCAGCGCAGGCTCGGTTCGGTGCCGTCATGTGTTGCTGCGGTCCGTGTGCCATGTACCGGCGATCCGCGCTTGTTTCGCTGCTGGATCAGTACGAGACGCAGCGCTTTCGAGGGAAGCCGAGCGACTTCGGCGAGGACCGCCACCTTACGATCCTGATGCTGAAAGCAGGCTTTCGAACAGAGTATGTCCCGGAGGCCGTCGCGGCAACAGTCGTTCCCAACAGCATGGGTCCCTATCTGCGCCAACAGCTTCGCTGGGCCCGGAGCACTTTCCGTGACACGTTGCTGGCGTTCCAACTGCTGCGCGGCCTTAATATTTATCTCACATTGGACGTGATTGGCCAGAATATTGGCCCATTATTGCTCTCTTTGTCGATTCTGGCGGGGCTCGCGCAATTCGTAACGACAGGTACTGTGCCTTGGACGGCATGCCTGATGATTGTAGCCATGACTATAGTTCGCTGCAGCGTGGCAGCGTTTCGTGCGCGCCAACTTCGATTTCTCGGTTTCTCGCTCCACACACTCATCAACATCTTTCTCTTGCTCCCTTTGAAAGCATACGCGCTGTGCACATTGAGCAACAGCGATTGGTTGTCGCGAAGCTCTGCGGCCAATGTGCAAGACACCGGCGGCGCCCTTCCAAAGCCAAACTTGGTGGAATCTGACGCAGCTTGCTGCGAACAGCAATAGTTACTTGATCGCAGGTGGAAGAGTTTTGAGCCAGGACCAGAAACATCAAGTGTTGAAGCGTAAGTTGGGCCCAGAGGATTTGCGGCGATTCGAGACTCCTGCGATCGAACGGGAGTCTCACGGGCAAACAAGCGCGAAAAGCTCCGTGCATGACTCTTTGTCGACGGTGGCAGTCGATTTTGCCGGCGTAACCAAGTCGTATGGGAACAAGATCGTTGTCGACGAACTGTCGTTCTCCGTTGCGTCGGGAGAGTGTTTCGGCCTCCTCGGACCAAACGGGGCGGGCAAAAGCACGATTGCGCGTATGCTCCTCGGCATGACATGCCCTGACGCGGGCACGATCACGGTGCTCGGCGTCCCGGTGCCGGCGCGCGCTCGGCTGGCACGTAGGGGCATTGGCGTGGTCCCGCAATTCGACAATCTTGACCAGGAATTCACCGTACGCGAGAACCTGCTGGTGTTCGGACGCTACTTCGGCATGAGCACACGTCAGAGCGAAGCGGTCATCCCGTCGCTTCTCGAGTTCGCTCGCCTCGAGCGCAAGGCGGATGCGCGCGTCTCGGAACTGTCCGGCGGCATGAAGCGATGCCTGACAATGGCGCGGGCGTTGATCAACGACCCCCAGCTCATTGTGATGGACGAGCCGACCACCGGCCTCGATCCGCACGCGCGCCACCTGATCTGGGAGCGGCTGCGCGCCCTGTTGGCACGTGGCAAGACGATTATCCTAACGACGCATTTCATGGAAGAGGCTGAGCGATTATGCGATCGGCTGTGCGTGCTCGAAAAGGGCCGCAACATCGCCGAAGGCGGCCCGCAGGCGCTGATCGACGAGCATATCGGATGCCAGGTCATGGAGATTTATGGCGGCGATCCGCACGAGTTGCTTTCGCTGGTCAAGCCACATTCCCAGCGCTTCGAGGTCAGCGGCGAAACCCTTTATTGCTATGCGCCAGACCCTGACCAGGTGCGCATGCAACTGCAGGGGCGAGCAGGTCTGCGTCTTCTTCTGCGTCCAGCCAATCTCGAGGATGTTTTCTTGCGGCTGACCGGGCGCGAGATGGAGGAGTGAACGATGATTGAAGGTTTTGCGGCGGCGCTGCCGGCCAATGCGTGGAACTGGGTTGCGGTATGGCGACGCAACTATCTGGCATGGAAGAAAGTCGCACTCGTGTCGCTTCTCGGTAACCTCGCCGATCCTATGATCTACCTTTTCGGCCTAGGCACCGGTCTCGGCATAATGGTCGGCCGCGTCGACGGTGCGTCGTATATCGCCTTTTTGGCGGCCGGCATGGTCGCGGTAAGTGCGATGACCGCATCTACCCTGGAAACATTGTACGCGGCTTTCGCTCGCATGCATTCTCAACGCACATGGGAAGCCATGCTGTATACGCACGTTACCCTCGGCGACATCGTTCTGGGTGAACTGGCGTGGGCAGCCACAAAGGCCTTCATGGCCGGTACGGCTATTACCATCGTCACCGCAACCTTGGGCTATGCCGCCTGGCCTTCCGTCCTCTATGCGCTGCCAATCATTGCTCTGACAGGGTGCGTATTTGCGAGCCTCGCGATGATCGTCACCGCACTTTCGCCCAGCTACGATTACTTCGTGTTTTACCAGACGCTTGTCCTCACACCTATGCTGTTCCTGTCGGGCGCCGTTTTCCCATTGAACCAGCTGCCTGGCGCCTTTCAGCAGATAGCGCGATGCATGCCGCTGTCACATGCGATCGACCTCATTCGTCCGGTTATGCTTGATCGCCCGATCAGCGGCATCGCCCTGCACGTCGGTGTGCTCGGCCTGTACGCGCTGTTGCCATTCTTCCTCTCGATGGCGCTGTTGCGCCGCCGACTAATGCGCTGACGAAAGAGAGTGAGATAAACAATGCGCTACGGACTTCGTGCTGCAAATAAAAACGACATCGCAACGCAAATCGGCATCCAACCCAGGGTCTTCGTGGCATCCACTCAATCTCTCAACGTTATGGAACGCCCGGGACCTCGATCACAGGATCTCATGTTGATCCAGGCGTAAGAGAATTTCTTTGAGGTTGGTGATGTCTGACTGGCGTTCGCGGCGGCGAACGACAACGCAGCCTGTGTTTTTGATCAAACGGCCTTGAGACAGGCCAATTCAGTCTTCCTGTACGATAAACGGAGAGCGAGATGCTGTGTCTAGGATTGAGCGGCGGATTAGACAAAGTCTATGAAAACCGATTCCAGATTGCGAATACATTCATGCACGATGGCGCTGCGGTGCTCGTCCGAGACGGACAGGTCATCGCGGCCGTAGAAGAGGAGCGCCTCAATCGGATCAAGCACTCCAACAAGCTCCCAATCAGTTCGGTTCAATACTGTCTTTCAGCCGCTGGGGTTCAGCTCAGCGAAATCGATCATGTGGCGTACTACGCTACCGAAGCCTATTGCAACGCCATGCTCGAAAACATGCTTGCTTCCGAGCCGGACGCCTCCATTCCGTTGGATGCCAAATTTTTGGTGCAGCAGCTGTTGGCGCAGGAGTTCGGTAGCGAGCTCGACCCTTCGCGTATCTCATTCGTAAGTCATCATCAGGCGCACGCCGTGAGTGCTTTTGCAATGTCGGGCTTCGAGCAAAGTCTGATTTTCGCGATTGATGGCTCTGGTGATTTCCAGTCGGGTCTTGTGGCGGTAGGATCTGGTGCTGAAATTTCGCAACTCGCGACTTTCCCAGAGAACAATTCCCTTGGGCTATTTTATCTCGAGGTGATCCGGTATCTCGGCTACGGCTTGTTCGATGAATATAAGGTAATGGGGCTTGCCCCCTACGGCGATCCCGTTCCCTATCGCGAGCTTTTCGAGCAGTTCTATGAACTGTCTGCAAACGGCGAGTATCGCGTCCACCTGGACCGCATCGGTCCGACTTTGCTTCGCACCATTCAGGTCCGGCAAAAGGGAATGCCATTCACTCAGCAGCACAAAGATGTGAGTGCGTCGCTACAGGAAGCACTCGAACGCATCGTGTTTCACATTCTTCGGCATCATCGTGAGGCCACAGGGATGACGCGGTTGTGCCTGGCCGGCGGCGTTGCGCACAATTGCTCCATGAATGGCAAGCTGCTCTATTCAGGCCTTTTCGAAGACATCTTCGTGCAGCCCGCATCGCACGACGCTGGCTGCGCATTGGGCGCTGCACTCATCGTGTCTGGTGAGCTGGGCCGCCCCGCGCCGCGTGCGCGATTGCAGGAGGTTTATTGGGGGCCGGATCTCGCGAGCGATCATGCTGTCGAAGAGGAACTAAAGGCATGGGCGGGGCACCTGGAGTTTGAACGCACTGAGGCGGTGGCGGATAGGGCAGCCGAGTGGATGGCCGGTGGCGCCGTGATCGGCTGGGTGCAAGGTCGTTCGGAGTTCGGGCCGCGCGCGCTCGGAAATCGCAGCATTCTTGCCGACCCCAGGCCCGCCACAAACAAGGACCGGATCAACGCTATGGTCAAGAAGCGGGAAGGGTATCGCCCGTTCGCCCCATCAGTGCTGGAGGAGGATGCGCGCGAATTTTTCGACCTCCCAGGTAGTGCGTGCGAATTTCCCTTCATGAATTTCGTGGTCCGTGTGCGCGACTCCAAGCGTGGTTTGCTCGGCGCCATCACGCACGTCGACGGTACGGCTCGGCTGCAAACAGTATCGCGCAAGGCCAGTCCGGCCTACTGGGACGTCATCAATGCCTTCAAGCAGCGCACTGGCATCCCAATTCTGCTCAATACGTCCTTTAACAACAATGCCGAGCCGATCGTGGATTCAGTTGCAGACTCGATTGCCACGTTCCTGACGACAGGGTTGGATGGACTTGTGGTCGGGCCGTTCCTCGTCAAAAAACGGGCCGCAACGCTGGAGGATTGGACTGCGCTAGCGGTTTCATTGCCGCCTTATGTATCCCTGTATAAGGTCCGCGCTCACACGGCGCTGGATCGCCAGGAGACCATCTGCGAAATCCGAACGGATCACTCCAGCCGTGACGGTGTGCGTATTTCACCTGAATTGTTCGATCTGCTGACGCGAATCGAGGGCGAAGCCGTGCTCGCGGATCTCCTCGATACAATTACGCTGGATCAGGCCCAGCGCGAGGCTCTCACAGGAGAACTGCGACGGTTGTGGGAGCAGCGCCGCGTTCGGATGCGTCCCTCGCAAGCTGCTCGCGTCCATCAAAACTGATGCCAAAAGCTGGACGACAGATAACAGTTGCCGAAACACCGTTCTGTCCAAGCATCTCCATATGACTGTGCCCAGGCTGCGAGCATGCATAACGCCTATGGCAGTCGAGGATCAGTAATGGATTTGCTTGCCGGTGGCTCAAGACAGCACCAATTCGTCGTTTCTCGACGGCGGACCCGGTTCGGTGACTGCCTATGGTCTCCGGCATCAGCCTGGTGTTACGCATAGCGGACGGGACGTGCGAGCGGGCTGCGCCGCTCGCGGGATAAGGCGGCGGCCCTACGGCGCGCCAAGCCGGCATATTCGTCGTTGAGATGCTTTTGGCAAAATGCGTTGGTGAGGCGACGATCATGTCTTAGCGCGCCTTGACCCTTCGGCCCCCTCGTTGGCGATGCCCGACATCTCCTTTCGGGCAATCGCCTGATCGGGATGCGAGTCGAGGAAGGGGAGCTCACCTAACCCACGGCCGAATGCCCGTCGCGCACCTGCGCGATCGCAAGCGCCGTGGTGCTGTGCCATTCCATGCGAAGCGTGAGAGTCCTTTTCAGCCCGCGCAGAACCAGGAAGGAGGACATGGTCGAGAGCGCCGCGCCGGTGATGTAGCGCAAGCCCGTTTCGTACAGCGTGTGGAGGCTTCCGCGTCGCCGAGGATTGCGCCGCCAAGGCGGCGGCCTCATTCGCCGCAACACTTTCGATCGTAGGTCGAGCTCAGGAAGACGCGTGGTTGACCGGCATTGGGAAAACCAGCCGGATCGTAGCCGTGATGGATGGCGCGGGTAGCGAAGCCGAATTTGGCATCGTTCGCAGATGTGCCACTTTCCGGTCTTGGATTGCGGTCTCGGGCATCGGCTTCAGACGTGCCTTGGCTTTCGGAAGGAGTGGCTGCAAACTGGTTGATATGGAATGTCCAGTTGGCAGGAAAAGAAATGGTCCAGTCTCCAGGTCCCGGTGCTTCAACCCGCTCGCATGGCATGGGCGCGCGCCAGATCTACGAAGCGCTTCGCGAGCAGATCCTCAGAGGCGTTTACGGCACCGGCAGCCAGCTGCCGTCCTCCCGTGGTCTCGCCGAGGAACTTGGAGTCTCGCGAACGACCGTCACCGTCGCCTACGAGCAGCTGGCCGCGGAAGGTTTCATCGACATCCGTCAAGGCGCGCGCCCTCGTGTCGCATCCTCATTGCTGGGACATGAGCTGACCGCCAATCCCCCAAAACGGTTCGGCCCGGTTCACTTGTCAAGCTATGGCGAACGGCTGCGTGGTACTCCGCGCTGGCCGGATTACCTGCCGAACACGCTGAAGGTTGATTTCCGATATGGCGTCCTGGCGCCCTCAGATTTCCCCGCATCGGTTTGGAAGCGCGCGATGAACGCGGCGATGGCGCAGCGGCCGGCACGGCTCGCCTATGACGATCCGTGCGGTTCGAGCCGGCTCCGCCAAGCGCTTCAGGGCTATCTCTGGCGCGCCCGTACTGTGCGCTGCGACCCCGAGCAGATCGTCATCGTCAATGGTTCGCAGCAGGGCCTCGATCTCTGCGCGCGCCTGCTGCTCGACCCCGGGGACAGCTTCGTCATCGAGGACCCCTGCTACAGGATGGCGCGCCAGGTCTTTGCCAGTACAGGTGCCACGCCCGTTCCCGTCGAGGTTGACGATCACGGCATGCAAACGGAGCAACTGGCGGGGGTCGCGGCCCGGCTGGCCTATGTGACGCCCTCGCATCAGTTTCCGCTCGGCGGCGTCATGCCGATCCCGCGGCGGCATCAGCTTCTGGAATGGGCGCGGGATCAGGGCGCCTATGTCATCGAGGACGACTACGACAGCGAATATCGCTACGATATCAGCCCCGTTCCCCCGCTGCATAGCCTCGAGGATCATGGGGCCGTCATCTACCTCGGCACCATCTCCAAGACGCTCTCGCCGATGCTGCGGATCGGTTATCTCGTCGTCCCGGCGGAATTCCTGCAGGTTTTCGAAACCGCCAAGCAGCTTGCCGACCGGCATTCTCCGATGGCGGGGCAGGAGTCATTGGCCTCTCTGATCGAGAGCGGTGGCTATGAAAGCCATGTGCGCCGCGTGCGCCGCATCAACGGCGAGCGCCGGGAGGCATTGCTGACCGCCCTGAAGCGGAGTTTTCAAGGTCGGATCGCCGTCCAGGGGGCAGAGGCTGGACTGCACGTCGTCATATGGTTCAACGACCTGCCGCGATCGCGTGAAACGGCGTTGGTCGAAGCTGCCCAATACGCGGGTCTGGGTCTGCACCCGATTTCGTCGCTTTATCATCGGCAGTCGGGAGCAGGCGAAGCCGACCGCGTCGGGCTTGTCATGGGCTATTCCGCCCTGAGCATCCGGCAGATCGAAAAAGGCGTCGAGATGCTGCGGGACGTCGTCGCTCGACTCTGAGACGCTGACGGTTCCGCACGCGGGTTAGAACGCATTCGCGGCCGCTCATCGTAAACAGTTCATCGTTGAAATAGTCGCGCGGCCGGGCGACGGCCGCGCTCATGGCCGGCTGACTAAGGTTGATGCTGCTGCCGCCGCCGTGAGGTTGCACGCGATCCAAGCCTTTGTCTCATCTATCCGCAACGTGGATGCTTGTCATCGAAACAATCGATTTTGCCGATTCGACAGAACGTCCCATAGGAAGAATTCAAGGATGCAGCTCTAAGGAGATTGTCGATGCATGCGTTGGCTCCGAGGAGCATTTTCTGGTGTGTCCCTCCTGGTCTGCGCCGAACATCAAGCGAGCCGATCCCCTTTTCGACCAGGTACATCGGTGATCGGCGCAAGCTGCATCGCGTCGGCTCTTCGCGACAAGCTCCCCCCGATAGCGTAGGCCCCTACCTCAAGGATCGGGGTTATGCCGATTGCGAATGGCCGACCGGTACAACAATTGACCGCAAGGGTTCGCAGCTATGAGACGTCTCGATGACAGATGGAAGGTGCAGAGTGAATGCGCTGACGGCACCGGGCGTCGAAGCGTTTATCTGACGTTTGACGACGGTCCCAATCCATGTTTCACACCACAGATACTCGATGTGCTGGCGCAAAATCGGGTGCCAGCGACATTCTTCGTCATTGGTGCTTACGCCGCAGAGCATCCGGATCTCATCCAGCGAATGATCGCAGAAGGGCATGAGGTAGGCAACCACACGATGTCTCATCCGGACCTGTCCAAATGCGGTTTGGGCGAAGTGCAACGTGAGGTATCTGAGGCGAACCAGGCCATCATGCTGGCATGCCCGCAGGCCTCGATCCGCTACATTCGCGCGCCATACGGCGCCTGGAGCGAAGAAGTGTTCACTGCCTCAGAGATCGCGGGGCTGGCGGCCCTTCATTGGTCGATCGACCCAAGAGACTGGTCGCGCCCCGGCACCGACGCGATCGTCGATGCAGTGCTCGCCTCGGTACGCCCCGGCGCAATCGTGCTCTTGCACGACGGATGCCCTCCCGACGAGTCGACACGGAGCACTCAAGCCAGTCTGCGCAACCAGACCGTTATGGCGCTGTCCAATCTGATTCCTGCATTAGATGCCTGCGGATATGAAATTCGCTCGCTTCCAGAACATCACTGAAATGCGAGATCCCATGGACCTGCTTTCCCAGCCAGTACCTGTGTGGTCTCGCTTATGAAGGCTTACAGGCCGTTTACGCCCTGCGAACAAGCACTTCGTCGACATCGGACGAACTGGTCGGCTCCGACAGTTGGCTAGACGTCTGTTGTCACCTGCTACGATGAGGACCCGCGCACGCTCTCGGCATGGCCCAGCACCGCCGGTAGGTTCACTCTTCGACGATTGTTGAATGTATGGTTCACTTCGCGTTGGATCGATTTCATTGGGCTTGTCACAGGCTCACATAGCGCGACCCTGCGGGATCGCTGGCTGCGTCCAAAAGGTTTGGCAGGCAATTCGCATACCGTGACCGGCACCGGGGATTCCGGTGCTCTGATCCGGCGCGCGATGCCATCTTTCACCAACTGGACTACCTCAATAGCTTCTGACTGGCTGTTTCCAACAGGCCAGCTTGCCGATACCTGACTTGGGTAACGCAAGGAGTTTCGCGATGTACATCCCTCCCGCTTTCCGCGACGACGACAAGGAATGCCTGCGCGCGACCATTCGCGCGGCGCTGCTGGCGAACTTCGTTACCGTCACGGCGGAAGGGCCGCTCGCAACGCCACTGCCCCTCTTCCTTGACGAGAGCGAGGGCGAGCACGGCGTGATCTACGGGCACCTGGCGAAGGCCAATCCCCAGTGCCGTGTTCCGCCGCTGGGCGACGGCTTGGCCATCTTCATGGGGCCGGACGCTTACGTGACGCCGGCATGGTATGCGACCAAGCGGGAAACCGGGAAGGTCGTCCCGACCTGGAATTACGTCGCCGTCCACGCCTATGGCCCGGTCGAGTTCTTCGAGGATGCGGGAAGACTGCTGGACGTCGTGAATCGGCTGACCGACCACCACGAGGGCGAGCGCGCCTCGCCTTGGGCCGTGTCGGACGCGCCGCCGGATTTTGTACAGGCGCAACTCCGCGGTATCGTCGGCCTGCGCATGCCAATCACGAGGTTGGAGGGCAAGCGCAAAATGAGCCAGAACCGGAACGCGGCCGACCGCGCTGGCGTGGCGGCGGGCCTTGCGGCGAGCGAGCGGGCATCTGACCGCGACGTCGCCGCTCTCATCCCAAAATAATCATGAACTTCGTCGGAATCGACCGTCATGCCAGAACTGACCCCACTCGCCCTGTACCTCGCCGCGGCCTCCGTGCTCGCCATCACCCCCGGTCCGGGCATCTTCTACGTTGCCGCGCGCACGCTCGCCGGTGGTCGTCGGGAAGGTATCGCTTCCAGCTTCGGCACGGGGTTGGGGGGCATGATCCACGTCCTCGCCGCAAGCTTAGGTATTTCCGCGATCGTGCTCGAGAGCTCGGAACTGTTCTCCGCATTAAAGCTGTTCGGCGCGGTCTACCTCGTCTGGCTCGGCTTTCGCACCTTTCAAGCCGCCCGCCTCAAGGGAGCGACTGGCGGCGATGACGGCGCCGCAGTGGGTCCAGTCGGACCCCGGCGGGCGTTTCGTGAAGGGGTACTGGTCGAGGCGCTCAACCCGAAGACGGCAGTCTTTTTCCTCGCCTTCATTCCGCAGTTCGTGAATCCGAGCGCAGGGCTCGTGGCTCTGCAATTCGTGGTGCTTGGCTCCGTGTCCATTGCGCTCAACACGCTCGCCGACATCGTGGTTGCCGTCGTGGCCAGCGGCATTCAAGACGGCGCGGCAGCGCGTCCCGGGTTGATCCGCCGCCTGAGGGTGGCGTCAGGTGGCGCGATGATCGCGCTGGGCGTCGGCCTCGCTCTGGCGAAACACCCTGCTGCCTGACTTTGAATCTGATCGATTGGGCATCTTTCAGGGTTGGCGGGTACCTTGCGGAAGCAGTTGGATGGCTGCGAGTCAGTTCGGTCATTGCACCTATTCAAGTTGTCTCAGGAGGCGCGGCACCGCCGTTTGGGTGAACGTCGGCTCATAAATGAGAGAAAAACATAGCGTGAGAGAAACGTGAGTACGACTGCCTCGCCTCGCTCATGCCCATCATTTCGGCCCTCGCGAATCAACGCACGGTAGAAGCCAGTCAGCCGAGAATGACGCCCGTTTCATGGAAGGAAAGCCAAGCCATGCGCCAAGCATCGCCCCGCTTTGCACTCGATTATTTGGCGACGCCCGGACTTGACGTAAGGGCACTTTTCGCTTTTGCCCGCGACCAGGGCCTAACCGATGTCCAGATCCGCAGCCAACCGGGCAGCAATGCTATTGCACGCGGCATGCCGGCGGCGGACGTCCGGTCTGCGGCCGCCGACACAGGCGTTGGGATTATTTCCGTCAATGCCCTCCAGCGCTTCAATGAGTGGACCCCCGCCCGCAGGGCCGAGGCGAGCAAGCTCGCCGATTATGCAGCGGCCTGCGGAGCCAAGACGCTCATGCTGGTGCCGGTCAACGACGGCTCCTGGCCCGCCAATGTCGAGCGCCGGGGCGATCTCCGCGTCGCCTTGAAGGCGCTCAAGCCGATCCTCCAGTCGCGCGGTCTGATCGGTCTCATCGAGCCGCTGGGCTTCCGGACCTGCTCGCTTCGATCGAAGAACGAAGCGGCTAAGGCCATTGCCGCCATTGATGGCCAATCCGTCTTCCGCCTCGTGCACGACACGTTCCACCACACGCTTGCCGGGGAGACGTTCTTCTCCTCCGAGCTGACCGGTCTCGTCCACATTTCAAGCGTGAACGATCCGATCCACTGGATTTACCCGGATCGCGTCCTAGTCGGTTCCGACAATGGCAGCCAGATCCGGGCGCTGCTTGATGGCGGCTATGGGGGGCCCTTCTCATTCGCACCGTTTGTCGACGCAGCCCACCCGCTGGACGACCTCGCAGGCGCACTTGCCGCGAGCATCGCTCTCTTCCGACACGGGCTATTGACGCGAGTGCCGGCGTGAGACGCGGGAGTAAATTAGGGCTGCCTGGGGCGCCTTTTGGCGTCCCCCGGAGAAGTCATTCGAGACGCCTCCTGTAGCAATATCTCTCGCAGCCAGATGCTTGCCGGATCACTGTTGTGAAGGGCGGGCCATTGAACGGCCTCGGTGAACGTGGGTAGTGGCAGCGGAAGGTCGATGATCCGCAGGGGAAAGGTTTTTTTGAAATGCTGAACCAGCCGGAAGGGCATGGTCGCTATACGAGCTGTGCCTGAGACCATCGGCGGGATCATGCTAAAGGCCTGCACAACGATCTCGACACGTCTCTTGAGACCATGCTCAAGAAAAAACTGTTCCTCGATGGAGGGCTTCAGCGTCCGCCCGAACTTGACCGCAACGTGCCTCATCGACATGTATCTCTCGAATGTAAGCTGCCGTGGCAGCTGCTTGTTCGTGGAGCAGCCCACGCACACGAGCGTGTCGTCGAACAGCGCCGCTCTTGGATGGGCACTTGACATGAACAATTCTGGAAAAATCAGAAAATCGACGTCACCGCGCCGGAGAAGCTCATCGGGGTCGTCGTCGATAGGCAACAATTCGAAGCTGACGGCGGGTGCTTCGCGTGCAACCCGCTCCACGACCTTTTCAAAAAACACGAGTGTGGCGAAATCGGAAAGAATGATCCTGAAACGGCGATCGGATTGAGCCGGATTAAACGGATCCCAAGAGATAATCGAGCACTGGATTTTCAGCAGTGCGCTGCGAACTGCGGGGGCGAGTGTTTCCGCACGCGGGGTTAGAACACGTTCGCGGCCGCTCGTCGTAAACAGTTCATCGTTGAAATAGTCGCGCAGCCGGGCGACGGCCGCGCTCATGGCCGGCTGACTAAGGTTGATGCTGCTTGCCGCCGCCGTGAGGGTTCGCTCGGTCAGCAGTGCGTCGAGCACGACGAGAAGGTTCAGATCAAGGCCTTTGAAGCGCATGGCTTTCACTTATCCATAGCGTGGATGCTCGCGATCTAAACAATCGATTTTACCAAACTTCCAGGGCGCTGCATAGATGACCGCACTTGGCATGCGCCCGACCACGCCACTGCTTCTGCAGCGTGTGCTGGGAAATGACTTGCAAGTAGCCGGTCATGTCGAACTCTCCGCCTTCTTCCAAAAGGCCCATGGGCGACAGGGGCTTTCAGGCGGTAGTAGCTGGGCCGGTGCAGGGCCGAAGGTTCGCGCAATCGGCTCTGATGTGCACGGCGTAGCAGCTCACTAGGACCTGCTGCGCCATTTCTTCACGGTTGGCGAGGTTGATTTCTTGGTAGGCGAACTCGGATCGTACAGGATGCACCCGGATCTTGAGAGACTCGGAATGAGCCATTCTATCCGCGTCATGCGTCCGGTGCTGCAGCAGCGTGGCATTCCATTCGCTTTTGGCATGGTTCGGCACCCGCTGCGAAACCATCTTGAGAGGTTCTGCAGAGACGGCCAGACGACCATAGTGCCGGGCGTTCGCATCGCCACACATGATCGCGACCGCCAATGCGCTCGAGGTTTGCGATCAGGCACTGGGATTTTGTCCGCTCGGTTGCAGCCAATCGGCCCTCCATACCACGCCGCGATCCGCGTGATTTTCGATCCTTTGCACCGCGCTCGCCGTGCCCAGAAACGGCAAGTAGCAACTGCAACAGATAGGCTGGAGTCTGATGCTTGATCACATAAGAGCCGGAGCGAAGGGACGCGGCTCGTGCCCAGCAGGGACAAACAACCGAGACCTAAGCTTTGATTTCGCCAAAGGTATACTCATTACATTGGTGATAATTGGGCACCTGTTACAATATTTAATCTACCAGGGCACCGACGCTTTCTGGCTGTCGCCGTATTTCAAGTCGATCTACATGTTTCATATGCCTCTCTTTATGGCGATAGGCGGATATCTTTCTTCTGGGGCAATTTTGCGAAAATCGTTCACCCAAGGTGTCGGTGAGCGGGCAGTGCAGCTAATACTGCCAATGCTTTTTTGGTGTATTTTGATTTGGACGTTAAAGTCCGTAGTGATTTTTCCGACGAAGAGTTTAACCGAAACATTGCTGGACTTGTCGACAGAAGTTATTGGAACATACTGGTTCATATGGGCGGCATTTATTTCGTTCATTCTGATTAGAGTTCTTACAACTTTCAACCGTCTATCGATATGGATCATAAGCGCATCTGCAATTGCGGTCGCATTCACACCCATCACGTTATCAATAACCCCGTTGTTAAAATACACTTACCCATTTTATTGTTTAGGGTTCCTGTTTGCCCAGCCGATCGGATGGCAGAATGGCGTCATCTGGCGTTACAAATCGATTTTTGTTGTCTTACTTTCGATAGCGGCTTTCATATGCTTCCTCGGGTGGGGCAAGGAGACTTATGCCTACAACAATCTCGTTTTAATTCATGATGAACAGTCAGCTAAACAAGTTTTCCTGATGTTCGCGGGCTCTTTAGCGGCTTCTGCGGTAGCAATGCAGTCTATGTTCCAAAGCTGGAGACTTGTCTATTCGACTAGAGTAGGCCGCTTTGTCGCGGTGCAGCTTGGTCAGAGCACGCTGCTGCTTTACCTGGTCCAGGGTGCCGTGTTTCGCCTCATGGATTTGATACAGTTTGGAGAAGTCTGGAATCTCACGACCAGAATCGCCTTCGCAACTGTGCTTGGAGTGGCGATTGTCGTCATAGCGATGGCAATTCGCAGTATTGCGCGCAACCTCGGATATGTGTCGCGGATCGTTGTCGGAGCGCCGCCACGCCCAAGTCTGCTCAAATCTCAATCTGTAATCAATTAGCCACGTGAAAAATTCGCATCTGTAATCGACATGTTTCATAGCTCCGGACCTATCCGATCGACTGTTGTACCGGTCGGCCATTCGCTCATCGGCCGCGCTATCCCCATAACTACGACGAGCACGTCCTCCACGCGCGCGGGCGGCAGGTCGGGACACAACACCTCTGAGTGGGACCGTAAACGAGCGCCCATAATGGTCACGATGACAAACAACCACGTTACGGACAGATGAGGCATGCGTTTCAAAGGCCTTGATCTGAACCTTCTCGTCGTGCTCGACGCACTGCTGACCGCGCGCAACCTCACGGCCGCGGCAAGCAGCATCAACCTTAGTCAGCCGGCCATGAGCGCGGCCGTCGCCCGGCTGCGCGACTATTTCAACGATGAACTGTTTACGATGAGCGGCCGCGAACGTGTTCTAACCCCGCGTGCGGAAACACTCGCCCCCGCAGTTCGTGGCGCACTCCTGCACATCCAATGCTCGATTATTTCTTGGGATCCGTTTAATCCGGCTCAATCCGATCGCCGCTTCAGGATCATTCTTTCCGATTTCGCCACACTCGTGTTTTTTGAAAAGGTCGTGGAGCGGGTTGCACGCGAAGCACCCGCCGTCAGCTTCGAATTGCGGCCGCTCGACCACGACCCCGATGAGCTTCTCCGGCGCGGTGACGTCGATTTTGTGATTCTTCCGGAATTTTTCATGTCGAGCGCCCATCCAAGAGCGGCGCTGTTCGACGAGACATTCGTGTGCGTGGGCTGCCCCACGAACAAGCAGTTGCCACGGCAGCTTACATTCGAGAGATACGTGTCGATGAAGCACATTGCGTTCAGGGTCGGCGGTGCCCAGATGCCATCCATCGAAGAACAGTTTTTGCTTGAGCATGGTCTCAAGAGACGTGTCGAGATCGTCGTGCAGGCCTTTAGCATGATCCCGCCGATGGTCTCAGGCACAGCTCGTATAGCGACCATGCCCTTCCGGCTGGTTCAGCATTTCAAAAAAACCTTCCCCCTGCGGATCATCGAACTTCCGCGGCCACTACCCACGTTCACCGAGGCCGTCCAATGGCCCACCCTTCACAACAGTGATCCGGCAAGCATCTGGATGCGGCAGATAATGTTGCAGGAGGCATCCCGCATGTGAAGTCGCGGGCACTCCTGGTCTTAGTCTCGATTTACTCAGCGCCTCATACGGGTGCGAACCGGCGTGCAAAATTGGGTCTGACTCAAATTCGATGATTTTGCATGACGGCGTGCCACGTGTTTCCCACGCTGACAGCCGGCAACACCAAAAACATGAAGTGGAAGAAGTACTTTACCGCAAGCTATGCGAGGCTGAAGGTTTTCGCCATGCGCCGCACCGAATTGCCGGGATCCTGAGCGTGAGATAACTCGTCTCGTCGTCCTGCCGACTTCCGGTAAGCCGCCTTACCAAGGGCAGGCGGCGCTTGAGATTCCGCCGCTGGAAAGCCGCCGCGCGGGGCTGTCGACGTTCAATCGCGGCTGGATCACAGTTGGTGAATACAACTACGATATCGCCGAACGATCCTCTATTTCGGGCCGTATCAGAAGCTGCGGGGCATGTTCGGCCCCGAGCTTCATGTAAGAGATCAGGCGCGCGATCCGCCCGATGCTCGCCGCAGACAAAGCCGCATAGACCGCACGTTCTGACCGTTAGCAGCGGCCTTTGTGGCCACGTAGCGTGTTCTCGCCTGTTGGAGGATCTTTCAGAATTCAGGTGGTTGTACCCACACTGCAGCGACATTGTCGCCATGCCAGAGCGGTCGACGGCGAGGCGGTCCGGTTCGGTCCGGCACTCTTAGGTTCTCTCGTCGGCACCATAATTCGAAACGCCCCCGCCGGTCGAAATCGACCGGACAACAGCGTCCGATCACCCGGAGTGAGGCCGGCAACCGCCAAAAATCGTGCGTAGGATCGCACCGCGCGGCTGATGATTGCATCTTTCCCGCGCTGCACTGATGGCCTCTCTGTCAGGTGGTCTGAGCTTCGCGCTTCGGGCCGAGCAAGAACACTATCAGGGCGGCGAGGAACGAGGCAACGGCGCTGTAGGCAAGGGAACTGGTGACGCCGGCATTGTCCATCAGCAGTCCGCCGAAAATCGCGCCCGCTGCGATGGCCACCTGGAACGTTGCGGCCATCAGCCCACCGGCGCTTTCGGCCTGCTCGGGAGCGGCGTGCAGCACCATCCATGTCTGCAGTCCCACCGGCACCGCACCGAAGGCAAAGCCCCATACGGTAACCGCAATCGCCGTGGCCCAAGCCGATGCTCCCAGCGTCAGCAACGAGACAGTGGCCATCGCTATGAGCAGGGGCGGCAGGGCCGCGGCTGCCTTGAGGCTGTGCTCGGCCAGGAATCCGCCGGCCAAATTGCCGAAGAAGCCGCCGATGCCAAAGGCGAGCAACACGAGCGAGATCGTCTCGATATCAAGCGCGGGAAACTTCTCAAGGAAGGCGCGGATATAGGTGAAGCCGGCGAAGTGCCCGGAAGCGACCAGCAGGACGACCAACATCGCGACTTTGATCATCGGATTCTTGGCCACATCCAGCAGACTGCGGAAGCTGGCCACTCCAATCGGAGGCAGCCTCGGAATGGTTATGAGTTGCACTACCAGCGTAACGGCGCCGACGACCGCAGCGATCATGAAGGCGGTTCGCCATCCCCAGATATCGCCGACATAGGCGCCGATTGGAGCCGAGCAAACGGTAGCGCAGGTAACGCCGGTGAGGATGATCGACATGGCGCGCCGCAGGAGGTGACTTGGAACGAGCCGCATCGCCAGCGCTGCCGAAATCGACCAGAACCCTCCGAGTGCTATGCCAAGCACGACGCGGGCGGCTAGGAGAACCGGCAGCGACCCCGCGACGGCCGATAGAACGTTCGACAGGATCAGCAGCAGCGTCATCGCCCATATGACGATCCTGCGGTCCAGGGGCCTTGTGATGACGGCCATCGTCGGCGCCGAGATCGCCCCCACGATGGCGGTCGTTGTCAGCGCCTGTCCAACTGCACCCTCGGTGATAGAGAGATCATGCGCGAGCGGCGTCAGCACGCTGGCAGGCAGAAACTCTGCCGTCACAAGCCCAAAGGTGCCTAAGGCAAGCGAAATGACTGCACCCCATGCGGGACCAGACCGTTGATCTGGCTGTTCTGGGTCATGCAGAACTCCGTCCATGAAGCCCGTAGCGGATTCGGTCATCAACAGGGTCTCCAGTTTGGATGTGCTGCAAACTCGGGTTGCTGCGTTGACCCGCATTAACGCCAGAAGCGCCATTCCCTGCGGCATTGCACGGACGAGGGGATGTTCATCGCTTCGCGATATTTTGTGACGGTGCGGCGCGCAAATCGATGGCCCTTTCCTTGGGCCGGACGACGATGTCGTCGTCGGAAAGCACGTCATCTTGCGATTCGTCGGCGATTGTCGCCTTGATCCGATGGCGGCCAGCTTCGGGGGGCACCGCGCGTCGCCACCTTGGGAGGACGCGCTCGCGACGGTGAAAAAATACTTCAGTTCGAACACTTCGCGCGGCGTCTGCATGTATGTGTTCGACGTCACCCGGCTTACCGTCGCCTGATGCACGTTGATCGCGTCGACGACAGTCCTGGGCCCGAGAGGCCGCACTTGGTCGATGCCGTGTTCCAAAAAAGGCATCCTCCTGGCGGAGGCGGGTAAGCGACAATTGGGCGAGCGCCGCGGCTCCGTCAGTCTCGAACCAGCCATCGCAAATCAGATACCGGAGGAGGGACGTCTGGAGGGGACGTTCGGCGCCAATGTGCACGGTCTCCTTGGGCGCTTGTTTGGAACTTCGCGTTTTTGCCATGGTTCTGTTCATAGCTTTCTACGTGCTTTGGTGGGCTCTAACGGATAACAGCAAGCGCTATGCCATTTCACTTGGGGGCACCGAATCGGACTATCTTTTGCCGAAGCCCTGTCGGCTTGAGCAGGGCGCGGTGCCTTGACCGAGACCGCGCGCGCCGCACAATCGCTTGGTCATCCGGACCGAGCAAAGGTGCTGTACTGTCGGAGTAGTCAGAACTACCGCACCGGCTAGGGAAGACGAAAACCGTTCCCGACGGGCCTAGCCGATGCATTGCCGCACGCCGGCGGGCACTGATCGACCGCGTAAGGCTTTGTCTCTAGCGTGTAATTGCGTGCGCAGGCTGGCAACTTGCGAAGACGCGGCCGTCGCGCCTCTACCATCGCGCTGTTGCTGTTCCCCCTGTCGAGGAAGGTCTTTGACACCCTTGAGCTCTTCATCACGGCGCGCCGGTCTCCACGCGGAGAGGATCGATTCCGGCTGGGCTGCTCCCTCGTGCGCGCCTATCCGAAAACATTGTTGTGTCCCGAAGGCGGACAAGAATGTCGCAAGCGCGACCAAAAGATCGCCACGGCCCGCAGGGGCAATTGCGACCCGTGGCCTTCTTCGGAAATCGGTGGAGCAATACCCTTTCCTCGTCGACTTCGGATGCGGGCTCAGCTGTGCCCGCCGCGCCGCTACGAACAACGCTAACCATGGCGCATGGCGGCTGGGCTTGGCCGAGGAGGTCGACCCGGTCCGCTGGCGCCTGGATGATGAGCTGGAAGCCACGCTGCGCCGCACCGGCGAACGCGGCGACATCATCAAGACCATGCACCGCGAGCTGACTGGCAAGGGGCTCGCTCGCAGTGCCGCCGATTACCTTGTCCACGATCGACGTGAAGAGCCCTCCCCACCGGTCGTCGGCCGCCTCGTCGCGCGCGGGCTCGCCGACGAAATCAACGATCGGCATTACCTCATCGTCGACGGCGTTGACGGCAAAAGCCATTGGATAGACATCGGCAAAGGCGAGTTGACGGAACCGACGCCCGACGGCTGCATCGTGCGTGTCACGTCGAGGGATACCAAGCCCAGGCAAGTCGACCGTACAATCGCCGACATCGCTACCGCACACGGCGGCCGTTACAGCGTCGATATGCACCTCAAGCATGATGCGTTCGCCACCGAAAGCTTTGCCGAGACGCATATCCGCCGGCTGGAGGCGATCCGGCGCTCCACCGGCGGCGTGGAGCGCGAGCCGAATGGCACCTGGATCATCGCGCCGGATCATCTCGATCGTGTCGCGGAATACGAGCGCCTGCGGGCCAGGGTCGAGCCTGTGATAGTCGAGAAGCTCTCATCAATGCCGCTGGAACGCCAAGTCAGCTTCGAAGGCGCCACCTGGCTCGACCGGAACCTGGTTGCCGAGAGACCGGAGCCGTTGCGCAACTCAGGCTTCGGGCATGAGGTGCGGGAGGCGCATGCCCGTCGGCGGCAGTGGCTGATCGCGCAAGGCCTCGCGCACGAAGAACAGGACCGGGTCGTCTATCGTGCCAACATGATTTCGATCCTGCGCCAGCGCGATCTGAACCGTGTCGCCGGCCAGCTGTCGGATCAGCTCGGTCTCTCGTATGCCGAAGCGCAGCCTGGAGAACGAATAGAAGGCACGCTGCGCCGATCGGTCGAGCTTGCCAGCGGCAAATATGCCGTGATCGAGAAGTCGCGCGAGTTCACGCTCGTGCCGTGGAGGCCGGTGCTTGATCGGTACATCGGAAAGGAGGTTTCCGGTGTGGCGCGTGGGGAGGCTATCTCATGGACCCTCGGACGGCAGAGGAGCGGACATAGCGTTTCGTAGTGGCGCGCACATCGCCGCCCGGCGGCAACGGAGACATTCGCGCGTCTGCTTAGGCGGCGGAGACATCGCTTAGCTGTACGACGCTCTTGCCGTATTTGCGCCTGTAAGCTGCAATGAAATCGTCATCGCTACAGATGCAGCGGCCGCTGGAATCCTTGGCCTTCGGATCGTGCAAGTGGGAGCCAAGTGGGCGCAGAAGATTCACCCGAGTGCTCGTCGTCGGGCCCACGGGAAAACCCGCGCTATGTTTGACGAGCTCGGCGGCAAGCATAATCCCGGCAAGCGCTGACTGGAAGGCCATCGGAACCACGGTTCGACCGCGGCGACTTCCATCACTGAGCTGGAACACCAGACCGCCGCAGATAGCCTGCTGATAAAAGGAACGCAGGGGCTGGCCAACAAACGGGGCTAGCGGTTCAAACGGCACAGCCATCGCTGTAGCCACCCGAACTACAAAGTCGTTGGGAACTCCGGCATTGGTCTGCAGGAGCGTTTTCACCTGCTCGTGTGCTTCCGGTATTCCGAGTTCCTCGGCAATCAGCTGGTGCTCGTCCTTGGATTTCCCGGACGGCAGGTACATGCAACAAAGGCAAGCTTGGCCGTCATCGAACCCGTGCCGCGAGATGCCGAGGTCGTGCTCCTGCGTCCAGGCATTCGCGATCCATCGGGGCAGAGCACCTTGGACCGCCAGACGGTCGGCGGCGGTGTCAAGCGCCACACCCACTCGGTCGAAGACCCAGTCGCCCTGGCGCGCAACATATTCTGCCCACGTCAGCGGGTGCGCCTCGACCCCAAGGGCCGTCGATCTAAGGGCGGTGGCTGCAAGAACCGCCTTGGACATGCCAATCTCCGCCTGGCCGGCCAAGGCGTAGCGCTGCAGGTTTGAGAGTTCGATTGCTTCGTGATCGATTACATGCAGACGACCCGTGAGACCGGGTTGTCTCGCTAGCGCCCAAAGCGAGCCATGGCCTATCGCACCGAGCCCAACGAGGTGCGTTTCGCCAAGGTCGACAGGTATGTCGATCGGGCCTGCCTCGCCGGCTTTGGTCTTGTCGTAACTGTATAACGAGAGGTCGATGGTTTCGTCTAACTCGGCGCCGGTCAGCTGAGCGGCGAAGATGGTTCGAAAGACGTTGGCGGCGCCGAAGCAACTGGCGGCGCCAGCTCCATAGGGCAGCAAACTCGAGCCGGAGCTCACCGGGTCCGTACGCGACAGCTTTGCCGCCCAACCTTCCGATCCCATGAAAAAGGTCGGGCACCGGAGTGGTGGGCGCGTCAGCCCTGCAGCTACGCAGATGGTGGCAGACTTGCCGGAACGCCGGATGCCAACTTTTGGATTTATCGACTTTGCCAAGCGCTCCAGCGCTTGGGCTTGAGAGCTTGCCGCGCTGCCCAGCGGGAGTATCGCCAGAACTGGATAGAGCCTGGCGAGCAACCTCACCGCAAGATCTAGTGTCGCCTGGCCTTCGGCGCAGGAAGCGGCTTGATCGTCAAAGGCGACGGCCACGACCTGCTTTTCAAGAGCTGCTTTAAAGTCCTCCAGATGAAAATCGGCTAGGACCTGAGATGCCGCCGTGGCGGCGCGGTCGATGAAGTTAGCGAGTGCCATTGTTCAACTCGTTATTGTGATCATTCGCGACAGTGCCGCGGAAGGGAGCGCATTCCAGTTGGCTTTTCCGTCGAGCCGATAGGCGGCGACTCGAGCAAAATCGAAAGGCTCGCGGGCGAAATTCGGCACTACCAGCGACAGACACCCAACCGTGGTAGCAACCGCATAAGCATCGTCGGTCGTCGAATGGTAGGCTCGGCCCGGATGGCTATGGATCTGGGCCAAGAGTTTCAGGCCGCTATTGTAGAGCCAGACATTAAGCCGGTGCAGTTCCTCGGCCGGAACCATCACGCAAACACCATCGCCCGTCCGAATGTGACGCTGCGCCGGGATAACGGTCTCTGTTACGGCAAAATGCTGGTCTTGCTGAACGCCGACCCAGAGCGCCATCCCCTCATTGCCTTCGCGACCAACCGAGCGCAGATGCGCATGCACAGTCGAGATACAGTGGCGCGGGAGCGTCACGGCCGTTACATCCATCAAAACGCTCATTCCGGAATGGCGGATGGGGGTACTACCATCGCTCCCACTGAGATTTGGAACTGATACTGTATCTGCTCCACGGGGCCGGTCCCGTACTTGATGATCTTGTCCAGGATAAAGGCCAAACAGCCTTCGCCAGAACCCCGGTGGAGAAGCCATGAGTCACCTGAATGGGCTGGATTGTCGTGGTATTCCCGGACGCCTGCCATGCACAGGAATGGCGTATGTTCCGCACTGTTGGCCTGGAGGAAGTCCGATAGCGACAGAGCTTTCTGCTGCATGAGGACCGAAATCATATCCGGTGGGGTTCCGGGTAGATGCGGTCGTCTGAGCATACTTAGCAGTAAATCCTTGCGGGCAACCGGCCGGCGGGTAAAGGGGTCGACGAAGACTACCGACGGAGGTCGGAGGTCGTAATTGGAGAAGTCGATCTCGACAGCTGCACCGATTATCTGTGGCCTTATCTTGGGCGGTGCGAAGATGAAGAAGGCAGTAGGGAATCTCGCCTCGATCAGGAAACAACCCTGAGCCCGGTAAGCGCCCGCTTGTGTTTGGAACCAGCCGATCTGCCGATCGAATTTCGCTCGCGAGACCGCAGGGTCCACAGTCTGGATTTCAGGCACCTGCTACACCCGCCTTCAGGCTGAGGAACAGGGTCACAAAGTTCGCGAAACCGAAATCGCCAACTTTTTTGTCCACGTCGAGCAGGTTGCCGGCCTCATCCTTGAATTCCCAATTCTCGGCCGGCTGGGCGACGTTCTGCGTGTTCTCAAGGGCTTTGGCACGAACGACGTGAAGCGGCTGGTTGGGATTGGCTTCGACCTGCGTGGGCTGGCCGTTCACCACCACCGTGATCTCAATCTTGCCTGGCCCGCCGCCGTGATCGCCCTTACCCGAATCCTTCGACATTTGTCCTACTCCTGTGGCTTGCCAACCGGCCCCAGGCGCTTGTGCCCACCTGCTAGTGAGACCGGCGATCTTCAATCGTCCACTCGGCGCCACGGGCCGCGAGTACGCAAAAGACAGGGGATAAGCTACCGAATCGGTGCTACCTTCTTTTATGCGTGACTTGAGCGGCAAGTAAACGGGCTGAAATTGCGCTTCACAACTATAATCGATTAGAGCAATACGAAAATATTGGCGATACACCTATTTCATGTGCTCTTTCACGCGCCTGCTCCACTGACAGCCCCCGTGCAAGTCCGCCGGCCGGTATGATTTCAGGTTCGATTGGGCGGACGCTGTGACGGTTCGGCTGCGGCGGCTTCTAGCCGCTGCAATCTTGACGGAGGGTTTATCGAATAGGCAATCACGCGGAGCTTTAGAGTTGGTGATCCGAGCTCGGCCTATTCGAAAGGTGGCTCGGAAGCAGGTCGCCGTGACCAACTCCGGGTACCGGGATAGTCGCGACGAGAAGACGGGACTGTCCGGATTGACGTGAGTGGCGCTCGCGCCCGGCCGCGATACCAGCGACGCCGACGCCGCCTTCCAGGCCGGCGCCGCCCTGAGCGCGCTCGACACGCTGGCCCGCGCGCAAGCCAGCTGGGCCGGCGCCTGGCGCCAGCGGCTGGCGCTGAGATGCGCCGCCGCCAGCATGCGGCTCGCCGGCCGCTCAGAGGACGAGGCCGCCCTGCGCGATGCCTGGCACCTGCGCCCGCCCGGCGCCGATCCCGGCCCCGCCGGCGCCATCCTTGGCGCCTGGCGGCAGTTGGCCGGGCAGCCGCCCGTTGCCAGCGCCGATCAGCTCGAAAAGATCGTCGACCAGCTGGGTCTCCATTGGGATGTCGAGGCGCTGGCCGCGCTTTGTGAACACATTGACGACCTGCCGCGCTCGGGGCGGCCGGCGCCGTTCGCCGCGGCGGCGATCGCCGCCCACGTCGTTGCCATGCGGCCCGATGCCGAGCTTTTTGCCTGGTGGCTGGCCGACCTGGTGCTGGCGCAAAGCCTGCGCTGGCCGCGGCCGCTACCGCTCCTGATGGCGCAGGCCTTTGGTCCGGCCTTTCGCGAGGCCGGCGGCAAGCGCATCCGGCCCGGCGAAAAAGGGTTTGAGCGCGCGGTTTGCCTGGCGCTGGTTCACGCCGCGGCGGAGTCCTGCCGGCTGGCCGCCGAGTTGTCGCCCCGCGCGGAGCGGCTCATCGCCGTCGCACCGAAGCTCAGGGCAAAGGGGGCGGGCGAGGTGATCCAAAGACTGCTCGACGAAGAAGCCGTTTCAGGCTCGCTGACGACCAAGAACCTGTCGCGCTTTGCGGCGCGGCGCCTGTTCGACCGGCTGCAGCAACTCGATGTCGTGCGCGAGCTCTCCGGCCGCACCAGCTTTCGGTTGTTTGGGCTTTAGCGATGAGCGAAGCGTCTGCCCGCCGCAAGCCAAACGAACAGCCGGCGTTGCTCGACACGGAACTGGACCACCTGCCGCCGGAGCTGCGCTGGCGCGAATGGATGGGCCGCGTCGAAGCGGTGATTTTTGCGGCAAATGAACCCGTGCCACGCAGTGTGCTGGCGCGGGTGGTGGGAAGAAATTGCAATGTCGAGCTGATCATCGACGACATTCGCGCCGAGCTCGCCGGCCGCCCCTATGAGCTGGTCGCGGTCGCCGGCGGCTGGCAGCACCGGACCAAAAAAGGTTTTGGCGACGCCATCCGCGCCGCCTTCGGCACGGCAGCGGGCGAGGGGGCAAAAGAGGCAAAAGAACTGTCGCAAGCGGAGGCTCTGGTTTTGATGTGCATCGCCTATTTCCAGCCGATCACCCGGGGTGAGCTGTCGAGCTTCTTCGGCAAGGAGGTGTCGCGCGACCTGATCGGCGTGCTGCGCGCGCAAGATCTGATCGCCTCGGGGCCGCGCTCGCCGCAGCCGGGCGCGCCCTACACCTATGTGACGACCAAAAACTTCCTGTCGCATTTCGGGCTCGACACGCTGCGCCAGCTGCCGGATTTCGAGATGCTCGAGGACGCCGGGCTGCTGTCGAAGGAGAAGCTGCTGGCTGGCGACATCATGCCCGACTTTTCCGATGGGGATGAGGGACAGGTTGGGCAAGAAGGGCGGTGAGGACCTCCGGGGGTGCCGACGCCTCGGAGCTACTTCAGCGCGCTATGGAGGGGAGCCAATCCTCGACGGTCTGAATGAGATTTGCAGGTAGGATCGAACACGCGGATCGTCTTGGCTTCCATCGCTTCGAGGTAGGCCGCTTGAAGCGTTGGCGGGGCCTCCAGGAAGGTTTTGCGCTGGACATGAAGAGGTCGGCGCTTTCAAGGCCGCCCGCCCCGCAGTCCGAGCTGACGTTTATTGCCTTGCCTCCCATCGGGTCGATGGCCTCGAGCAGGGCCTTATCCAAGGCAGGCGTTCTTTGAGGACCGAGTAGGCAGATCCAGGCTTGATTCTTCGTCAGAGAAAATTGGCCCGATATCGTGCGCAGGAGCGAAGGCGCCTTCGGGCCTGCGTTGTAGAGGACGACTACGTCCTCCAGCGGGCCGCGAAGGAGGGCCTTGTTCAAGTCTGTGACCGCATAAGTCGCGCTGTCGCTTTCCTGGCTGGCTCCGCTTCCCGACTGGCTGTCAGCGGCCTTGCCTGTATCCAGTTCATCCGCCAGCGCCTGCCTGGCGATCATGGCGCGCACGGCTTCTCGTGCATCGGCCAGCGTGTCCAGGTCATTCGTGTCGGTGATCTCGTCGAGCGCCTTCACCTCCTGAACGACCTCGGGAAGCTTTGCCGATGTCAGATGGCTGCTCATCCAATGCTTGAGCGCCTGACGTTCGGCCTGTAGCTCGGCGAAGATTTCGGCCTTCCGCTTTTCAATTTCCCGGGCGCGCTCCTTGTCCCTCGACGCCGAAAACTCGGAATATCCCGGCACGGCCATGAGCAGGTTGCTCAGCCGCAACGCCGAACTGTCCAGCGCATCGGTGGAATCTGTCTGGACCTGCGTGTTCAGCGCGGCGGCCTGACCGGCGATCTCGACGAGGTTCGAGGTCTGAGGGTTCAGCTTCAGGAATGTCTCGGCATCAGAGAGCAGTGCCGTCGCGGAGGTTCTCGCCGCCTTCAGTTTGCGGGCCTCCGCCTTGTCGTAAGAGGCCTTGTCGCCAAAGCCCTTCTGTTTGGCATCGCGGAACGCGGCAGGATCGGAAAATCCCGATGCGCGATAACCGACCAGTTCCGCGTTTGTCTGTATGCCAAGCTGGACGGCCGCTCGATACTCGTTGGCTGCCGTGAATCCACCTGTCTGGGCACTTTGGTATTCATCGCGGTTGCGAAAGCCGCCTGACACGGCGGCATCGTAGTCACTCTGCGTCGTGAAACCCATGTTCTTCGCCTGCGCGAATGCGCTAGCCGAGGTAAAGCCGCCGGACCTTGCATCGTTGAAGCTCTGCGCGTCCGTATAGCCGAGCGCGCGGGCGGCGTTTCGCTCCTCGTCGCTGTGGAAGCCGTCGCCGGCGTTACGTTCGATCTCGGCCAGGCTGTAGTCGGTGAGAACTGCACCCGGCTGCAGGTCGAAACGCGCAAGGTATGACCTGAAGGCCTTAACGGTCGTTGGCCCAATCAGGCCGTCCACAGGGCCGGAATATAGGCCAAGCTTGGACATCGCCGCCTGGAGCCTTTGGACGAGCCTCAGATAGTTGGGCTGGGTCGCGAAGTCGAAAGAGGCTCCCCTCTGGTAGGACATCCAGATCAATCCATCCAGACCGTCCCCGCGCGAGAGAAACGAATCCTGAGGGATGATGTGCAGTTCCTTGAGCGCGGTCAGGTTCGCCTTCGCCTTGTCCTGGTAAAGCGTCCCGGCCACGACAGCAAACACGCCGTTCCGGCTGTGAAGGACAAGTGTCGGCCCCAATGTCGGCGCATAGGATTGCGCAAGAGCGATGGCCTCGGCTGATAGGTGTTTTGGACTTTAGGCTCCCGTGGGGACGGTGCCAATTGTAGCGATGCAGCCAGACCGGCAACTCTGCGGCACGATGATCTGAAGTCGGATAGGCGATGGCATAGGCCCATTCGCGCAGTGCTGTCTGGATGAAGCGCTCGGCTTTGCCATTGGTCTTGGGCGTGTAAGGCCTTGTCCTGACATGCTTGAGGCCGAGATCGCGGCAGGCCTTAGCGAAGGCCTTCGATCTGTAGCAGGAGCCGTAGCACCTACGGAATGAAGGAGCGGCGGCAGCCGAGACAGCGGTGCGCGCAGCATTTCGCTGCGGGCGCGCACCGCTCGAGGCGGCCATGGCCAGTCAAAGTTTCTCTAGAATGTGAATGTCACAACCCATTCCGGAGAGACCGACCATGACCATTTCCAATTCTATACCTGCCGATGTCGTGCTGGTAGCGATCGATATCGCCAAGGTGCGCAACGAAGTCCTGATCGAAGGTCCAAGCCATAGCCGCCGGCGCCGGCTGCAGGTCCTCAACAATCGTGCCGAGCATGATCGGCTGATCGAGGTTCTGCAGGCGTATGATCGGCGCGTGGTCTGCGGATTTGAAGCAACGGGCAATTATCACCGACCCATTGCATGGCGCCTGGCCGAGGCAGGTTTCGAGGTACGGTTGATTTCGTCGCTGGCGCTGGCCCGAACCCGCGAGGCCTTGCACAACAGCTGGGACAAGAACGATCCCAAGGATGCACAGGTGATGCTGCACATGCTGAAGATCCAGGCGACCCAGCGCTATCACGATCCGCTGCGCGCCGGAATCAACGACGTGCAGGAGCTGTCGAAGACGCATGAAGCGATCGCAAAGGCCAAGACCGAGATCCAGCACCGCATCCTGACGCACTATCTGCCGCTGTACTTCCCCGAGATCGATCGCTTCCGTGGAAACAGCCGCAGCGATTGGTTCTTCGCTTTCCTCGACGCCTTCCCGACACCGGCGAGCATGATGGCGCTGACGAAGGACGAGTTCGTAAAAGCAGCTTGGGATGTCGTCGGCCGCAAAGTCAGCAAGACACAGATTCTCATGGATATTTACGAGACGGCGCGCACCTCGATCGGACTCCCGTTGCCACTTGATGCCCCCGCCATTCGTATGTTCCGGATGGTTGTCGCCGAAGCACGAAGCCTGATCCGACAGCGCAATGAGATCGAAGAACAGGCCGATGAACTGCTGCGACACAGCCAGGATTACCAGCTCCTGCGACAGATACCCGGCATCGGGCCGATCAATGCGTTGACGATTATTGCCGAGGCTGGTGACCTACGCCGTTTCCACCACCATCGCCAGTTTCTCAAATTCTGCGGACTGGATCTTTCGACGCAGCAGTCTGGTCAATATCGCGGCCAGACCCGGCTTTCCAAGTTCGGCAATGCCAGGCTCCGCCGTACCCTGTGGATCGCGGGACAGGTTGCCATCCGTCAGCGCGAGAATGGCTTCAGGCACAAGTTCGAGCGCTACATCGCGAGGGATCGCGACAATCCAGACCTGCGTCGCAAGGCGATGACCGCAATTACCGCCAAGATGGCCCGCGTCGTGCACGCCGTCGTCAAGAGCGGTTCAGACTACCGGCCCTTCGTTGAAGGGCGGGTACCGGGTGGAAGAACCTCTGTCAGTTAGGGCCGTGAGGGCATCGCAAACGATGACCCTTTAGATAATGTTCGGGTCTTCCACTTGGATCAGAAGCTCGTGTTGAGGACGGTGAGGGCCGCAATCAGCGTACCCTGTGTTTGCTATGGACGAGACCTTTTCCCTTGCCGGTGGAAGCCGCCTGGTTCGACCATCCAACTTGACGAGCGTCATGCGGCGAGAGCATGCTGACGCACAGAGAGACTTTGACCGTCTGCTCCATTTCCTTCCGCTCTTAGGACGTTGTCAGTCATGACGCGGGCTATCGCGACGCCGAGGCTGGCGTAGTAGGCGACCGCCGCCTTGAGGAAGGCGATGGCGCTTTCTTTTTTCTCATCGGGCAGTATCTGCGAGAAGGCGATGCGGGAGGCGTCGTCGATGCAGACATGGACGAACTCCCAACTGCTGCCGCGCGAGCTGGCATTGCCGGTGCGCTTGCCGGTAATGCGATGACCGATGCGCTCGAAACGACCGAGCTTCTTGATGTCGATATGGATCATCTCGCCGGGATGCTCGCGCTCGTAGTGTCGGATCGGCTCGGCCGGTTCGATATCCCGCAACCGCGACAGTCCGGCACGCTTGAGAACGCGGCTAACGGTGGCGGGCGAGACGCCGACCTCATGGGCGATGTGCTTGCCGGTCCAACGTTGCCGCCGCAGCGCCATGATGCGCTCGGCGATCAACGCAACGGTGGCCTGTGGCATATGGGTGGGCCGCGACGAGCGGTCGACCATGCCTTTGCTACCCTCGGCCCTGTAGCGCTCGACCCAACGAGCCACGATCTTGGCCGACACGCCATACGTCCGCGCCGCATCGGCTTTGGAAAAGGCGCCTTCTATCACCGAAAGCGCCATCTCCTCTCGACGCAGCGGCGTGAGACGGGCATTCTTGTGGATGTTCATTCGGACCCTCCGATGAGTGCTGAAGCCTGGTAACTCCAGTCTCCTCGGTTCGGTCCGAATGGACAACCTCCTGAAAGCTCACAGCTAGCTCCCCACGCGTGGCAGGGCAGTCTGTAGGATTTAGGGCCGGGAGCCGCGTGGGGCAGAGGCATTGTTCCAGCATCCTCCAAAACGAGCGCGCGGTCCGAACGGTCACACAACCCTAAAGAAGACTAGATCGATTCTTACGAACTTGACGAACTTGACGAAAGACGCCATATGGCATCCAAGAGGTACGATATGGTTCAAGCCAAAAACAAACAGAGCCGCAGCACCAAGAGGCCCAAACGAGCTTCTTCGCAAGAAACGCTCACGACCGCCTTCATGACAAGTGCGGGCGCGGCTCTGCCTAAGGGCACTGCCGGAGTTACCTTCCGTGCTCCACGTAACATTGTCGATGTGATCTCCAAGAAACCTGCTAAGATAAAGGCCCTTTTGGCTGGTTACGGCAGGGCGATGGCCGAAAGTCAGGCGGCGGGCCGAGCTGTCAGTTTCCGTGTCAACGTCGATCCGACGGGCGATACTACTGTCACCCGACTGACCAATATGCCGGCGGATGCCGCCCAAGATTTGACAGTAGCGCTCGATCAGGCGCGCGCGCGCGGCAAGATTCACGCAGCAGCAATCTTGGCTCAAGCGGACATGCTGAGCGCGGACAGGTTCGCGTCGCTGTTAGGTATCAGCCGAATGACCGTCAACACCAAACGTCAAAACGGTCGGGTGTTGGGTCTCGACGGCGCTAAGCGCGGCTTTCGCTTTCCTTCGTGGCAGCTCGGTGAGGACGGAAAGCCGTTTGAAGCGCTTCCAGGTCTCTTCGAGCGATTGGGTGGAGGGCCGTGGTCAGTATATCGTTTTCTCGTACAGTCGCATCCAGAACTCGATGGGCTGACGGGTCGTGAGGCATTGCGACGCGGCAAAACGGAGGAGGCGTTAGCCCTCGCCGACAGCATTGCCCATGGCACCTTCGCCTGAGTGCCGCGGCTCCATCCACCATCTGGGTTCGCGGCCGTTTCGCTCGATAGCGCGACAGTCGACGTCGGTCTGCAATTCGGGCGCATTCTGCTCACACGCTTCCGGGACCCGCTTGGATTTGGTAAAGGCCCAAGCCGATTTAGCGATCCTCGCCGTCGATCGCCCGATCGTCGCTTCGGTGTCGTCTATCTAGGCAGCAGCATAAAGGTCTGCTTCGTCGAGGCGGTGCTGCGCGACCAAGGCGATGGCCGGATCGGCGATCTCCTGTTGGACGAGTACGATCTTGCAGCACGCAGCTACGCGTTGGTCGAGGTCACCGCAGCGCTGTCACTCGTAGACTTCCGGGGCGACGGACCATTGAGAATGGGCATTCCCAGCGATGTAGCCCGAGGCTCGAGACAGAGTTTGGCACGCCGATGGTCGCTCGCCATATATGAGCACCCAGCTCGACCGGACGGAATAATTTATCCCTCACGTTTGAATGGTGAAACAAATCTGGCGATCTACGACCGCGCAATCCCGAAGCTTCATTCGATTAAGCATGGTCCACTTCTCCAGGAAACCGGGATCGCGACAATCCTGAGCGACCTGAAGGTCGGACTACAATGAGAACTCGAGATTAGATGCCGCGCCTACTTTTCAACGCGTATCTCTCCATTATCGGCGGACTGGCTACGAACGTGGCCGAGTTCCATGTCGGGGGGCTGCGCAATGCCACTGTCTCGAGCCCAAACGATACGACCGGCTCGAACAAAGAAATGTGCTCGACAGTCTTTCACTCGCCAAATCGATGGCTTGAGTGTAACCACACCAGCGCATCCCACTTCCGCCTTCCAGCTTGGCTTGTCGCGAGGGACCAAGCTCAGTTGGATGCGTGCGCGACATCCACATGGGCAAATCATAGCCGCCTGCCACGAATCTCGATCTTCACCCACAAGGTATATCCGGCGTTCCTTCAGTCGATCCGGCAAATCGTCTACGAATACCGCGCGGTAGCGCGGTAATAACCGATCGCCAAGGGACCGAAAAAGGCGTCGAATCCAGTTCAAGCAGCCTCCCTCTGTTCACTCAATTCGGCCCAATCGAGCAATGGCGTCACGTCGCCCCGACCGATGTGGCGTTCAAGGGCCAAACATGGGCTGCCGTCCTCAAGGTGCTCGAAGATACCGTGGCTCAAGGAAATCCGGTGGATCGCGTAGTCACTGTTCGGGTCGATGCGATAGGGGTGCAGTCGGGCGAGCAGCTCGTTAACGGCTAGGCTCGCAATCAACATATTCAGCTGGATAACCGCCGGCCGGTCTTCAGCCACACCTCGTATGTAGCCTTGTGCAAGTTGAGCCTGATACGCAGCACGGTCGGTGCGAAACAACCCAGCAGCGCGGACCTGCTCCATCGTATAGACGTTTCGGCTCAGCAAGCTGGATCCGCCAGGTTGCAGATAATGAACCGTGCCACAGACTTGATCGACGCTTCCTTGCCCATCGGCCTCAAGCTTTACGCCGAGATCGAAGTAGGGGAGGAGATAAAAAGTCGCCAGTTTGTTGAGCAGGTGCCGCCCATCAATGCTGTCCATACATCCAAACACAATGTCGCAACCTGCAATCGCGCGAACGACGTCCGGGTGGAACAAATCGGCGCAGTATGTCTCGACTTCGGTGCCAAGGCCGATTGAGCGGATTGCTTCCGCAAGAACATCCACTTTCGGTCGCGCCGCTGCGGCATCGGCCATGGTTGAGTTAAGAATGCGATTTAGGTTTTTGTCTTCGACGTGATCGGGGTCGACGAGAACGAGCCCTCCGACACAGTTTCGCGCAAGCTGCTCGACAACAGGGCTGCCGGTTCCAGAACATCCCACCACAGCAATCCGGAGTCGACGCAGTCGCGAGTAGGTGCCGGCGCCGAAGGCCTGGGCGACCCGCTTGCCAAAGGTCTCAACACAAGTTTCGCCATCAGAATACCAAAAGGAGAGGTCGTCTCCGACGACGTTCACATGAGAAAACGGTTCGAAATGACCTGCATCATCCACCACGCGACCGAAAATGCGGCCGTCATCCATCAATATCGCGCTGCCGTGCGGACCGCCATCGGTCCAGCTGTAGATGCTCGGGAATAGTTCCTTATCCGAAGCGTCATCGACGCTGGAAAATTGATCGTAGCCAAAATGGCCGTGTATCTTGACGACCGCCAAGTCGCGTTGCGCTGCTTCGTTGAGGAGCGGCTCAAGTTTGGCTGTTGACCAGGTTACGCGATCAGGTAGTCGAACACTGCATTGATCATATGGGATAGTAACGACCTTCTGGACCATCAGCCGATGACGGGATTGGCCCGCTCGGCGACCGCACAGCAACAGCGCGACGGCTTCACACCGGTCACTGGGAAAGAGATGCTGCACAAGTGCGTCCCTTTGAGCAGATGTAAGGGTAAGCGAAACAGCCATCGTTTAAGCTTTCGCAAGTTCACGTGACAGCCAGCTGTCGACGAGGCCAAAATGGGTGGAAAGATTGTCGACTCCCGGACGCCAGGGGTTAGCGGGCGTTCGATGGCGACTCCACCTCTGCCATACCTTTCCATCGAACGATTCTGCAGCGAGTGCGCCAATTGAGCGGCCGTCGCTCCGTTGCAGTTCTGGGTAAAAGTAGGCCATATCGATTTGCGCTTCGGGGTAGCCCGTGTCGATGCGCACGTTCACGTCCACTGCGCTTACATTGTAGCCAGGCGGCAATGGGTAACCGTAAATAACAACCCTAAGCACGCCCCCTTCTCTTACCAGTTCATAGCGAAGACCGGTTGCCACAAGCCACTCAACGTCCTCCGCCGGGAGGTCAAACTCCCGGCGGTCGGTACCCAGTCCTTCAGTTTGATCGAGCGGCAAGGTTACGAACCGTTCGACGCCAGGCTCGCGCAAGTCGACTTCCTTGTCGATCTCGATCCGCTCGGGCGCCCCGCGCTTGGGTTTGAAGTAGAGCGCGAAATGCTCCGGAGGCGACTTTCCGGCGAGAACCAACAGCTCACGGGCTGTTGGTTGCGCCTTATTGCTCTCGTAGTGTTCCTTGTCGATCTGGACCTTATAGGACTTCTTGTCCTTCACGTCCTTCTCATCATCATCGCTCATCGCGCAGCTCCTTGCTATTTTCTCTGCATCAGATGATGCTGACGGCGCTTCGTGTTGCAGACAGCAAAACGCCGCCAAATTTTTTTCAGGGCGGCTGTCCGAGACCCGCGGCTTCGTCAGCATAGGGAAGCATGCGCACGCAAGCTAAGGTAGTATCTGAGGGCGACGAGGTCGCAACAAGCGATGAAGTCGCGCAAGCTTTGGCAGCGCTTGACATCACTGAAATCGCTCGCCTCAACCTGATTGCCAAGCTTCGGGCCCGTTATGCTCCCGGGTTCGAGTGGCGGGATTTGCTACATGACGCGATCGACAAGGCTCTGGATGGCACACGCAAATGGCCGCGTAGATTGCCCTTTCTTCTGTTTATGCGGGAGGTGATGAGAAGCCTCGCAAGCGAACACCGCCGCAAATGGCAGTTTGGACCGATTACCATTGAGGCCGATCTCCTGACCCGCTCGGGTCAGGAATCGGTCCTCACGACAACTGCAAGTGACTGTCCTGGACCTGAACGGGATATCCACGCGCGTCAGATGATCAGCCAAATCTTGTCGCTTTTCGATGGGGACGCTGCGGCACTCGCAATCCTTGATGGCCTAGCCAAGGGACTTGAGCCGCATGAAATCCAGGCGCAAGCCGATCTAACGGCAAAGCAATATGCGTCGGCGCAGCGTCGAATCCGACGCTGTCTTGTCCGCGCATATCCGGAAGGAGTTGAGCATGAGTAATTTTGATCCTGCAGATCGCCTCGACGCGCTGTTGCGAGGCTGTGAGGACATTGTTGCTGGCACTGTCAATGGCGACATGACGGCGACTGCGCGAGGCGAGGCTGATGAAACCTCTTCTTTCATCGCAATGAGGCTAGCGCAGTTCAGATCCACCGTTTCACACGCATCGGTCGGGCACGCCCCAGCCTACCCCAAAGTAGCTGCGAGGCGCGCGGTTCCCCGTGACGCGGCTGGACGACGTCGGCTTCTCGGTCGCCTTATCGCTTCGCGACCTGAACTGCCGACGCGGATCAGCATGGCATTCAAGAGTCGAGAGCCGGAGGATGCCGAAATTGCAGAAATGCTGGATGAGTTGTTGCGCACGGACGACGGGTCAGCAATGGGATGAGCGAGCTGTTTAGGCGTTATTATTTCCAAGCCCGCGCTTTGCCGCGGGCTGTGGCGTTTGGGTATCGGTGGTTTGACGAGCCCACCCGATGACATCCGAGGTCGTCGTAATGAACAGCCTTGGCGTCGCGCTTGCCAGCGATAGTGCTGCGACAGTCAACAATGGCGAGGGTGACAAAGTCTTCAACTCTGCCGACAAGCTGTTCATGCTATCTAAGCGCCACCCTGTCGGAGTGATGGTTTATGACAACGCAGCCCTGCTTGGAGTGCCGTGGGAAACGATCATCAAGGTGTTTCGGCGGCAGCTCGGCAACTCCAGGTTTGCGACGTTAGAAGAATATGGCAGCGCGCTGATCGGCTTCCTTGATAGGAACGAAAGACTGTTTCCTGCGGCGTTGCAGGATCGTTTTTATCTTCGCTCAATTGAGACGCTTTTCGCATTACTTGAGAACCGCATCGAAGACGCAATCTACGCATCGTTCGTTGATGGCACCGATCCGCCGCCGGCCTCGAGTGACATCGCGCGACAGATCATCAATAAAGAGCGAAACAGCTGGAAGAGCGAGGCGGAGGCATCGTGTCTCGCTGAGGGTGTTGGAGCGCGCCTTACCGGTCGCTTCTCGGGCGAAATAAGCAAACGTATTGCGGCTGCGTTCGGTCCATTTCGGATCGATTCGGAGACCATGCAGGCGCTTTACGAACTGGCGAGGCTGATCGTCTCCAAGGAGAGAATTCCCAGCTTTTCGCTGAGCGGCATCGTGGTTGCAGGCTTCGGAGAAGATGAGCATTTCCCTGTGATGCAGTCTATGGAGATCGGCGACGTTTTCGAAGGTCGGCTCAAATATCGCTGCTGTGAGGTTCGAAGGATCGATTGCGATACGCCATCGGTTATTGTCCCTTTCGCTGATGGCGACATGGTCAACACCTTTCTCCATGGGATGAATCCCGGCTTTGAACTTCGTATGACGAAGGAGATTGCAGACCTCGTGACCAATCTGCCGGACGCCATCGTCGATGCGATCGCGGACTTGACTGATGAACAGCGCGCCAAGTGGAAAAGTCAGTTTCGTCCCGAAAGCAAAAAAGCCATCAAAAGCTTGATCCAAAAGTTGAATGAGCAGCGAGAAGAAAAACACCTCGGCCCTATCAAACAGGCGATTGCGAATATGCCGAAGGATGAGCTGGGTTTTGCAGCCGCGCGGCTAGTCAGCTTGAACTGGTTTCAAAAGCGCATGTCATTAAGCACCGAGACGGTCGGCGGACCGGTTGATGTTGCTGTTATCTCCAAGGGAGATGGCTTCATTTGGATCGACCGCAAGCACTATTTCCGACCGGAGCTGAACCAACATTTCTTCGACAACTATCACTTCGACCAGGAAACGAATGGAGCCTCACATGATCAAGGAGAAAAAGCCCGTAAGCACAAAAATGCCCGGACGCGAGAAAAATCTGACGGACGAAGTGCTGGACGAACTGATCGAGCGATATCCTCACCTCAAAGCCGCCCGCGACGCGATGCGGACTGAGGGAGTATCATGCAATGAATTCTCACAGGACGCGTTGGGTGTGTTCCGTCAGCGTTTCCGTGTTTGACAGGACGTCGTGAGCCGTAGGAGATACGGTTTCAACGACCACAATTAGGTGGTCTTGGAGACGGAATTCGCATGCCTTGGCGTCGGCGAGGGGAGACGTCAACACAGGAGGATCTGTGCTGGTGCAAACCTCTTAATGTTCGCGTTCTGTGCTTCTAAAGTCGCATAAAAGGGCATTATCGAATTGGGAGTGATGTCCCGAATAATTGGCATCGTCCAGTTGCCGCCCGGATAATCATTGGCGACGAACACCTCGACATGGTCGACACCCTAAGCTTCATCGGTGAATCATATTTAAGCGGCAAGGGATCCTTCCCGAAATCGAGCGGCAGCGCGGGTTTTGGCCGGCCGCATCGACTCGCCACGCCTCCGCTAGATCGAGCGGCGTAGCGCCTCCAACATTGAGTTCGCAGTGCCGCTGTCCTAGCCGGCGAAGATCGTGTTCGTCATCCCCGCGGTTCCGGCGGCGATGCACCCACCGCTGGCCCTCATCTGATGCGCGCTTCGGCTGCGGACAGCAGACAGCGAAGCCGCCACGGCCGCGAAAATCTCGCAATGTCGGCTCGATTCCAGGTCCCGTCCGCCACTTTTGCGGGGTGATCCGTGCAGGTGCCTGGCGTGGATCGTGCCAACCATCCCCTGACCGCATCATTGCCAGCGTCCTCCTTCAGCCGGCCGAGCCTCGCGACGCCGGATCGATCATAACGATACTCTTCGAAGAACATTCTCTTTGTAGCAAGCGTGACGGTCTGCGCTGTCTTACCGAGTTTCAGCCTTTGCCATCGCCTCCTGTCCTCCCTGCCGCGCGTCACTCTAACCTGCTCTCATCACCTCACCTCACGCGGGAAAGAGTGTCATTAACGTCATCCTGTGCGGGAAATGTCACAGCGATAAGACAGAACGCAGAAAAGCCATAGTGGCGTCCTGCCAAGCAACCCTATTGCAGAGTCCACCGGGCCCGCCGGCGACATAATCAAGGAGCTCTCGCATAGGACAAGCCGGTGTTTGGTTCTCCCGGGTCATCTGCGATTTAAATCAAATCCGTCTGTGGATATTGACGATTGCGTGACCCTCACCTCGTAGACGGCTAACGCGGGCGGCAACTGAGAGGGTCATATGACAAGCGATTTTTCCGCCGCGCGAGTGCATCTAGATCGAGCATATCATTACCTGCGAGGCGATGACCCGATCAGCCAGAGAGGGCGCGAAGCCTTGGATCTGCTAATTGAGGCAGTTGCCGTCGAGGAGTTCAAGCAGCCGAGCCAAAACGCGGAGGTGCTAATGTTTCCGATTGGGCGCCGCTTCTGAGGCCGAATATTGCCCGTCAAGGCATGAGCCGAGTCGGCAATCGAATGGGAGTCCGAAGCCTGTCGCCCACAACCTTCTGAATTTCGCTGCGCCTATTGTCATCGGCGGCAGCTATTCCGGAATGGCCGCCGCCCGGCAGTTCCGCCGCGCCCGCGCCAGGTGCCGGGTTGTGGCGGAACGCTTTTTTTTCAGCCATTCGCCTGCCTTCCTGTCCCAGGACGGCGTCGATCCGGCCGAGATCACGGAACGGTCGCCTGAGTAGCTTTCGCGCTACGCGACGCCCTGGTACGACGGAACGGCCGAACGGGTGAGAGGAGCCGCGACGGTTTCGGGTCCTACTCGCTGACGGCCCTCCGCGGAGGGCCGTCGAGTCTTTTTCGCTGCCGGCGTTTGATATGCGCTGCCAAGGGTCAATGAGCTGGCGGAGATATTGGAGAACAGCATTCCACCGACCCTGATGTATGGCTGTGAACTCTAACGGGACGGCTCGGCGTGATTGGTGCCGATCCTGCTCGGCTCACCAGGCACCTCGCGTGTCCGAATGAGGAGGTCTTTGCCCTGCGGAGCGAATGCTCATTTTTCCATAATCATTGCATATATCAGTGCTAGGAAGGTCCGAATTGGAAACGAAAACAATGGGGCGAGGCTTATGATGTTGAGCTGTAGCCGAGGCAAATCGCCTGCACAGCTTTTCCGCTATCTATCGGCCAAGTGGCCTGCGGCGTTCAATCCGAAAGCGCCCAGGCCGCTCAAGATCGGCATCCATCATGACATTCGGGTGCTCGACGGCGAACTGTCTGATGATGAATTGAGGAGAGCCCTGCTGGCGTATACCAAGATGGCCAAATACTTGGCGAGACTGGATGCCGGCGCCGCACGGGTCAATCTCGATGGCAAGCCGGCCGGCGTGGTCTCGGATGCGGACGCCGCGACCGCCAAGGCTTTGCTTTGCTCCCGCAAGGACAAACAAAAGGGCAAGCAAACGCCGGAGCCAAGGGTTGAGCCTCAAGCGCCACCCAAACCAAAACCGAAGCGAACCGCCGTGTTCAAGGCGAAGAATACGGCCGACAGCCCGACCGGCATAATCGTTGAGACGAAGCGTCGCCGGTCATTCCGAAAGCCGATGACTTGATCGCCGCTGAGCGATAGCTCGCGCCGACCGGGACAGCCCTCAGGGTCGGAGCACATGGCGCCCCGCGCCAATCCGAATTGCCGCGATCGCAATGGAGTTGCCGCATTCGCGCTGGCGAAACGGAGTGGTCGGTCAACCCTTCTTCGGGATGAACGAAGGCCGGAGGCTATTCCGATGGTCGTTCTGGCTACCGCTGCGACCGTGATATTTCGGGATGGCAGTCAGATCGATGCCGGCCCAGATTGACTGTGGCCATACTGCTGCTCAACCTCCTCTCAGTTGATGACGTTGGAAAGAATGGGAAGCAGATTGGGAAATTCAGCGCGCAGGCATGGCGGCGCCAGCTTCTGCTGGGCGATCGCCTTCAGGCGTGGCGGCAGGTGAACCCGAGCAGGCGGCAAAAAGCGACGCCGACGGCGGTCGAATATTGGCCCTGAATCTCGACGTTGGTGCAGTGTCGCAGAACGCCCTTGATCATCGCGGCGACCTCCGAAGACGAACAGCGCTTGAGCTGCGAGAAAATGCAGGTCGAGCCCTTTTCGACATGCCATTAGATCATCACGCCACGACCGCCATAGCGGACATGCCATTCCGTCATCAGGTTGCCGTCCCAAGCGCCGAACTTCTTGGAGTCCGACGCGCAGGCCGTCCCGGCTTCGCCCCAGATGGCGGTGTTGCGGATAGCCAGTGTTGTATTGGCAACGCGCCCGCAAGCCGCCTCGAGCGCGCCCCTTAGCAAGCACGTGAACCCTGAGCCAACCTCCTATGGGTCAATATAGGGTCAGGTGGCCTGCCATCATTCCAGGACAGGACAACTGACAAAGAAGGTGTCGCCTATCCGACACTCTTCTGTCGTCTTTGTTGGGTCCGCGACACCGGCCTATTTCGCCGAGCTCTTGTCTAGCCTCAGGCTAATCCGCTGAAAAGTAATCACAATGTTTTTCTTCTGCTGGGTCGCCAAATTGGCACGAGTTTTGAAACTCCTTCGTTGGGAGCCGGGAGCCGCGGACCGACCTTCATTTCGTGGATGACACCGCGATTGATGAAACGGAGAAAGAAAAGCAAAATGTCAAATCCGCATCA
Source organism: Mesorhizobium sp. LjNodule214 (assembly GCF_964252735.1). NCBI lineage: Bacteria > Pseudomonadati > Pseudomonadota > Alphaproteobacteria > Hyphomicrobiales > Phyllobacteriaceae > Mesorhizobium > Mesorhizobium sp. LjNodule214. The sequence goes on along the minus strand of NZ_CAXUPE020000006.1, from coordinate 16,048 downwards.
GATAACATTCTATGCAAGGGGGCCTCGGCGAAACCGCCCCGTACCCAAACAGGCTGCCGCCCTTGTCGACCCTTGCGCAGGAAATCTTGATGGCCGGCTGCGACTCAAAGGCCCACCACACTCGTCTTATCCTGAACTCGAAGGCGCAGGATAAAGTTCTGCATCTCGCCGCGCGGTATGCCTAGGCAGTTACACGTTGGCCGATCTTGATAATCGAGTCGGGCTACGCCGCGGAGGACGTCTACATGCCATCGTCATTCGCTGCCTGCAGCGCCTTCCGCCCTTCCATCGCTAGAGAGTGAAGTGCCACCATGTCCGAACAACCCTTGCCGACGCTGCCGATGTGGCGCGTCGACCACATCGAGCCCTCGCCTGAGATGTTGGCGCTACGCGCCAACGGTCCGATCCACCGCGTGCGCTTCCCCTCCGGGCACGAAGGCTGGTGGGTGACAGGCTACGACGAGGCCAAGGCGGCGCTGTCCGACGCGGCGTTCCGGCCGGCGGGAATGCCGCCGGCGGCATTCACCCCGGATTCGGTGATTCTCGGTTCGCCGGGGTGGCTGGTCTCGCACGAGGGGGGCGAGCATGCCCGGTTACGCACGATCGTGGCGCCGGCCTTCAGCAACCGCAGGGTGAAGGTGCTCGCGCAGCAGGTCGAGGCGATCGCCGCGCAGTTGTTCGAGACGCTGGCGGTCCAGCCCCAGCCCGCCGACCTGAGGCGCCACCTCTCCTTTCCGCTGCCGGCCATGGTCATCAGCGCGCTGATGGGCGTGCTCTACGAGGATCACGCCTTTTTCGCCGGGCTGTCCGACGAAGTGATGACGCACCAGCATGAAAGCGGCCCGCGCAGCGCGTCGCGCCTGGCCTGGGAAGAACTGCGCGCCTACATTCGCGGCAAGATGTGGGACAAGCGCCAGGATCCGGGCGACAACCTGCTGACGGATCTGCTCGCGGCGGTCGAGCAGGGCAATGCGACCGAGGAAGAGGCGATCGGCCTGGCGGCGGGCATGCTGGTGGCGGGGCACGAGAGCACCGTCGCGCAGATCGAATTCGGCCTGCTGGCCATGTTCCGCCATCCACAACAGCGCGAACGCCTAGTCGGCGATCCATCCCTGGTGGACAAGGCGGTGGAGGAAATCCTGCGCATGTACCCGCCGGGCGCGGGCTGGGACGGCATCATGCGCTATCCGAGGACCGACGTGACTATCGCGGGCGTGCATATTCCCGCGGAGAGCAAGGTGCTGGTCGGCCTGCCGGCGACGTCGTTCGATCCGCGCCATTTCGACGACCCGGAAATCTTCGACATCGGACGCGACGAAAATCCGCACCTGACGTTCTCGCACGGGCCGCACTACTGCATCGGCATGGCGCTGGCCAGGCTGGAACTCAAGGTGGTGGTCGGCTCGATCTTCCAGCGCTTTCCCGCGCTGCGCCTGGCCGTGGCGCCCGAAGAACTGAAGTTGCGCAAGGAGATCATCACTGGCGGGTTCGAGGAGTTCCCGGTGCTCTGGTGACGCGCGGACGCCGCCCGGAATCGCGATCTTATCCGCAATTTGCCGGCGCGCCTAGCACGCGCCGGTCAGATCAGCCAGCCAACGGGTAACCAAGATGGACGTGCAAGAAACCAAGGCAGCATGCCGGGACGCCTTCGCCGAACTGGCGTCGCCAGCGTGCATCCACGACCCGTATCCGTTCATGCGGTGGTTGCGCGAGCACGATCCGGTGCATCGCGCGGCGTCGGGCCTCTTTCTGTTGAGCCGCCACGCCGACATCTACTGGGCACTCAAGGCCACGGGCGATGTGTTTCGGGGACCGGCGCCGGGCGAACTGGCGCGCTATTTCCCGCGCGCGGAGACCAGCCTGTCACTCAATCTCCTCGCGTCCACGCTAGCGATGAAGGATCCACCGACGCATACGCGTCTGCGCCGGCTGATCTCGCGCGATTTCACCATGCGCCAGATCGACAACCTGCGGCCGAGCATCGCGCGCATCGTCGCGGCGCGCCTGGACGGCATGGCGCCCGCGCTTGAGCGCGGGGAGGCGGTGGACCTGCATTGGGAATTCGCGCTGGCCTTGCCAATGCTGGTCTTCGCCGAACTGTTCGGCATGCCCCAGGATGACATGTACGGGCTCGCTGCCGGCATCGGCGCCATTCTGGAAGGCCTGAGCCCACACGCCAGCGATCCCCAGCTCGCCGCGGCGGACGCGGCCAGCGCCAGGGTGCAAGCCTACTTCGGCGATCTCATACAGCGCAAGCGCACCGATCCCCGCAACGACATCGTGTCGATGGTGGTCGGCGTACACGACGACGATGCCGACACGCTGTCGGATGCGGAGTTGATCAGCATGCTGTGGGGCATGCTGCTAGGCGGCTTCGCCACCACTGCTTCGACCATCGACCATGCGGTCCTGGCGATGCTCGCGTATCCCGAACAGCGGCACTGGCTGCAGGGAGACGCCGTAGGGGTGAAGGCATTCGTCGAAGAAGTCCTGCGCTGCGACGCGCCTGCCATGTTCAGCTCCATTCCGCGTATCGCCCAGCGCGACATCGAACTGGGCGGCGTGGTGATCCCGAAGAACGCGGACGTGCGCGTGCTCATCGCGGCCGGCAATCGCGACCCGGACGCCTTCGCCGATCCCGACCGCTTCAATCCCGCGCGGTTCTACGGCACCACTCCTGGCATGTCGACCGACGGGAAGATCATGCTGAGCTTCGGCCACGGCATCCACTTCTGCCTCGGTGCGCAACTGGCCCGGGTGCAGTTGGCCGAGAGCCTGCCGCGCATCCAAGCGCGCTTCCCCACACTGGCATTGGCCGAGCAGCCGACCCGGGAACCGTCCGCGTTCCTTAGGACGTTCCGCGCGCTGCCGGTGCGGCTGCATAAGGGGGGCTGAGATGCGCGTCGTGATCGACCAGGATCTATGCGGAACCACCGGGCAGTGTGTGCTGACGCTGCCGGGCATCTTTCGCCAGCGCGAACCGGACGGCGTGGCGGAAGTGTGCGTGGCGAAGGTCCCGCAGGCGCTGCACGCCGCCGCGCGGCTCGCGGCCAGCCAGTGTCCGGTCGCCGCCATTCGGGTCATCGAAAGCGACGCTGGCGAGCGCGCCAGCGCCGACCCTGCGCCTTCTCCGGCGCAGGCTGAGCGGCATGCCGCGAAAGACCAACGCAACCCAGGAGGACGGTTTGAAGGCAAGGTGGCCGTGGTGACCGGCGCCGGCGCCGGCATCGGCAAGGCATGCGCCCTCGCCATCGCGCGCGAGGGCGGCAGAGTGGTGGTGGCCGACATTGATGGCTCGGCGGCCATCGCCTGCACCGCGAAGATCGCGGCCGAAGCGGGCCACGCGCTGGCCCTGGCCATGGACATCGCCGATGCGCAGGCGGTGGCAGCGCTGTTCGAGACGGCGGAGCGGCACTTCGGTGGGGTCGACCTGCTGGTGAACAACGCGAGCGCCATGCATCTGACACCGCGCGACCGCACGATCCTCGACCTGGACCTGGCGGTCTGGGATCAGACCATGGCGACCAATCTGCGCGGCACGCTGCTCTGCTGCCGGCAGGCCATCCCACGAATGATCGCCCGCGGCGGTGGCGCGATCGTCAACATGTCGTCGTGCCAGGGGCTCAGCGGTGACACCGCGCAGACGTCCTACGCGGCGTCGAAGGCGGCGATGAACATGCTGTCGGCCTCGCTCGCCACCCAGTACGGTCATGCGCAGATCCGCTGCAACGCGGTTGCGCCGGGTCTCATCATGACCGAGCGTCTCCTCGCCAAGCTGGACGAGTGCATGCAACGGCATCTGAGCCGGCACCAACTCCTGCAGCGCGTCGGCCGCCCCGAGGACGTGGCCGCGCTGGTGGCGTTCCTGCTCTCCGACGATGCTGCGTTCATCACCGGCCAGGTCCTGTGCATCGACGGCGGCATGCTGGCGCATGTGCCGACGTACGCCGACGGTGGCAACAGCCGCGCCGCGCGGCCTGCCGGCGACACCGCCGAAGCGGCCGCGGCGCCGCGCTGCTGATGGACATGCTGCTCAACCCGCTGGACCGTCGGCACCGGCTGCGGGACGACATCCCGGTCGTGCCCGGCGCTTTCCCCCTGGTCGGACATCTTCCCGCCATCGTCTGCGACCTGCCGCGCCTGCTGCGGCGCGCGGAACGGACGTTGGGCAGCCACTTCTGGCTGGATTTCGGCCCTGCCGGACACCTGATGACCTGCGTGGATCCGGATGCGTTTGCACTGCTCCGGCACAAGGACGTGTCCTCGGCGCTGATCGAAGAGATCGCCCCCGAATTGCTTGGCGGAACGTTGGTCGCCCAGGACGGCGGCGCGCACCGGCAGGCGCGCGACGCGATCAAGGCGGCGTTCCTGCCCAAGGGGCTGACCCAGGCCGGCATCGGCAACTTGTTCGCGCCCGTCATCCAGGCGCGGGTGCAGGCGTGGCGCGACCGCGGCGACGTAACCATCCTGCGCGAGACCGGCGACCTGATGCTCAAGCTCATCTTCAGCCTCATGGGAATCCCAGCGCAGGACCTGCCGGGATGGCATCGCAAATACCGGCAACTGCTGCAGTTGATCGTCGCGCCCCCGGTCGACCTGCCCGGACTGCCCTTGCGGCGCGGCCGCGCCGCCCGCGACTGGATCGACGCGCAGTTGCGCCAGTTCGTCCGCGACGCGCGCGCCCATGCCGCGCGCACTGGGTTGATCAATGACATGGTGAGCGCCTTCGATCGCGGCGACGATGTGCTCTCCGACGACGTCCTGGTCGCCAATATCCGCCTGCTGCTGCTTGCCGGTCACGACACCACCGCCTCGACGATGGCCTGGATGGTGATCGAGCTGGCGCGGCAGCCTGGGCTGTGGGACGCCCTGGTCGAGGAGGCGCAACGCGTGGGCGCGGTGCCGACCCGGCACGCGGACCTGGCGCAGTGTCCGGTCGCCGAGGCGCTGTTCCGCGAGACGCTGCGCGTGCATCCGGCGACCACGCTCCTGCCGCGTCGCGCGCTGCAGGAATTGCAACTCGGCCAACGGCGCATTCCTGCGGGCACCCCTCTGTGCATCCCGCTGCTGCATTTCTCGACCTCTGCGCTGCTGCACGAGGCGCCTGATCAGTTCCGCCTGGCACGGTGGCTGCAACGCACGGAGCCGATCCGGCCGGTGGACATGCTGCAGTTCGGTACCGGCCCACACGTCTGCATCGGTTACCACCTGGTATGGCTGGAAATGGTGCAGTTCTGCATCGCCTTGGCACTGACCATGCACAAGGCCGGGGTGCGGCCGCGGTTGCTGAGCGCCGTCGAAAAAGGTCGGCGCTATTTCCCGACCGCACATCCGTCCATGAAAATCCGCATCGGATTCTCATGAGCTGGCATCGCATGCCCCGTGTGGCGAGGCAGCGGCGCCGGCGACCCGCAGCATTGCTCCACTCGGCGCGCGCGCTCGGTGCGACGCCGGCAACGCCGCGGCGGCTCGCCGCTCGCCGTGGCCGTCTCCTGTCAGGTACAAGGACATGAAAAACATCCAGACCGGTTCCACGCGACACGACGACCGAACTGGCGTTTCCGCGCTCGGCGGATTGGGCGCGCAGGCGCGCGGCGCATCCGGCAGGCTGCCGCCGGAGATCTGGATGCAGGACGGCGCAAAGCGGGTCGAACAGGCGCTGGCGCGTCTTCTCTGCGCCGAAGACGACGGTGAGACCGAGCTGATGGCGGCGATGCGCTACGCCAGCTTGCATGGCGGAAAGCGCACCCGCGCCTTGCTCTGTCTGGCTACCGGCGCACTGGCCGACACGCCGACGCACATGCTCGACGATGTCGGCGCCGCCATCGAGATGATGCACGCCTGTACCCTGGTCCACGACGACCTGCCCGCAATGGACGATGACGTGCTTCGCCGCGGCCTTCCGACCGTGCACGTCAAGTTCGGCGAAGCCACTGCGATCCTGGTCGGCGATGCGCTGCAGGCGCACGCCTTCCTGACCCTGGCGAACCTGGATGCGCCGGGCGACAACCGTATCGCGCTCGTGCGCGAACTGGCGCAGGCGGTGTCCGCCGAGGGTGCCGCAGGCGGGCAGGCCATGGATCTGTCGCTGGTCGGAAAGCACGTCGATCTGGACAGGATCGTGGCGATGCACCGGATGAAGAGCGGAGCGCTAGTGCGCGCGTCCGTTCGCATGGGCGCGCTATGCGCCATCGCGGAGGATGCCGCCCACGCTGCGCTGTACTGTGCGCTCGATCGCTACTCCGCCTGCTTCGGCCTGGCGTTGCAGGTGGTCGACGACATTCTCGACGCGACAGCGGATACCGCGACGTTGGGCAAGACCCCCGGCAAGGACGCGGCGGCGCAGAAGCCGACCTGTGCGTCCATCATGGGGCTGCAGGCAGCGCGCCAGTTCGCGCTGGATCTGTTGCGCGACGCCGGGGAGGCCATCGTCCCGCTAGGGCCGCGTGCGGAACGGTTGGCGCAGATGCTGCGGCGGGCCAACGCATATCTGTTAAAGCACGCGCCATGCGCATGAGCGCGCCCGTCCGCATGGAGTCGCCCCTGTGCCGCTGCGATCGGCCGGCGGTAGCGGTGCATGCTGCACTGTGTCCGAATCCGCGGCACCGCTCGCAGCGGTTGCCCAGCACGGCCGCGGCGCACGCGGCGCGCTGCGCGCAAGCCTATGCAGCGGACCGGCGCCAGCATCGGGGTGCGTCGCCGCGCCGGAGCAGGGCGGCCGTCCGGCGCTGCCCATGCGCCGGGCCGCGACGGGCCTGCGGCGACGTGCGCGGAGTCTGCCCGATCCTGGTTCCCGTCAACTGTCTGCAGAAGGAACATACCGCGTGAACGCGCTGTCCGAACAGATCCTTTCCGAATTGCGCCACCTGCTGATCGAGATGAGCGACGGCGGCAGCGTCGGTCCGTCCGTCTACGACACGGCGCGAGCTCTGCAGTTCCACGGCAACGTCGCCGGTCGGCAGGACGCATACGCGTGGCTCATCGCGCAACAACAGGCCGATGGCGGATGGGGAAGCGCGGACTTCCCGCTGTTCCGCCATGCGCCCACCTGGGCGGCGTTGCTGACATTGCAGCGTGCCGATCCTCTTCCCGGCGCTGCCGACGCAGTCCAGGCTGCAACCCGGTTCCTCGAGCGCCAGCCCGATCCCTACGCGCATTCGGTGCCGGAAGACGCGCCGATCGGCGCGGAGCTGATCCTGCCGCAGTTGTGCGGCGAGGCCGCATCCTTGCTGGGCGGCGTGGGGTTTCCGCGCCACAGGGCGCTGTTGCCGTTGCGGCAGGCGTGCCTTGTCAAGTTGGGGGCGGTGGCGACGTTGCCGAGCGGCCATCCGTTGCTGCACTCCTGGGAAGCCTGGGGAACGTCGCCGACCACCGCATGCCCGGACGACGACGGCAGCATTGGCATCAGTCCGGCGGCCACCGCCGCGTGGCGTGCGCACGCCGTAACACATGGGAGCACGCCGCAGGTCGGGCGCACCGACGCGTATCTGCAGGCGGCATCGCGGGCGACGCGCAGCGGCATCGAAGGTGTCGTTCCCAACGTCTGGCCGATCAATGTGTTCGAGCCATGCTGGTCGCTGTACACCCTGCATCTGGCCGGGCTGTTCGCGCATCCCGCGTTCGCCGATGCCGTGCGCGTGATCGTCGCGCAGCTCGACGCCCGCATGGGCGTGCGCGGTCTGGGCCCGGCCTTGCACTTCGCAGCCGATGCCGACGACACCTCAGTTGCGTTGTGCGTCCTGCGCCTTGCAGGTCGCGACCCGCCGGTCGATGCGTTGCGCGATTTCGAAATCGGCGAGCTATTCGTCACCTTCCCCGGCGAGCGCAATGCCTCGGTGTCGACCAACATCCATGCCCTGCATGCGTTGCGACTGTTGGGAAAGCCCGCCGCCGGCACCAGCGCCTACGTCGAGGCCAATCGCAACCCGCACGGTCTATGGGACAACGAAAAATGGCACGTTTCGTGGCTGTATCCCACCGCGCATGCGGTCGCTGCACTGGCGCAAGGCAAGCCCCATTGGCGCGACGAGCGCGCGCTGGCGGCGCTGCTGCAGGCGCAGCGCGATGACGGCGGCTGGGGCGCCGGTTGCGCGTCCTCATTTGAGGAAACCGCCTATGCGCTGTTCGCGTTGCACGTGATGGACGGGAGCGAAGAGCCGACAGGGCGCCGGCGCATCGCGCAGGCGGTGGCGCGTGCGCTGGAGTGGATGCTCGCTCGCCATGTGGCGCATGCATTGCCGCAGACGCCGCTGTGGATCGGCAAGGAACTGTATTGCCCCACCCGGGTCGTGCGCGTGGCCGAACTCGCCGGGTTGTGGCTGGCGCTTCGTTGGGGGCGGCGCGTCCTGGCCGAGGAAGCAGGAGCGGCGCTATGATCCAGACCGAAAGCGCGCTGCAGCAGGTGCTGGAGTGGGGGCGTTCCCTGACAGGGTTCGCCGACGAGCATGCCGTGGAAGCGGTCAGGGGCGGCCAGTACATCCTGCAGCGCATCCACCCGAGCCTGCACGACACCAGCGCCCGCACTGGCCGCGATCCGCAGGACGAAACGCTGATCGTGGCGTTCTATCGCGAACTGGCGCTGCTGTTCTGGCTCGACGATTGCAACGACCTTGGCCTGATCGCGCCGGAGGAGCTCGCCGCGGTGGAGCAGGCGCTGGGGCAGGGCGTGCCGTCCGCGCTCCCCGGATTCGAGGGCTGCGCTGTGCTGCGCGCTTCGCTGGCCGCGCTCGCCTACGATCGTCGCGACTATGCTCAGCTTCTCGACGATACCCGGTGCTACTGCGGGGCGCTGCGCGCCGGACACGCGCAGGCGGCAGGGGCGGAACGCTGGTCCTACGCCGAGTACCTGCACAACGGCATCGATTCGATCGCCTACACGAACGTGTTCTGTTGCCTTTCGTTGCTGTGGGGGTTGGACATGGCGACCTTGCGTGCGCGTCCGGCGTTTCGCCAGGCCCTGCGGCTCATCTCCGCGATAGGGCGCCTGCAGAACGATCTGCATGGACGCGACAAGGACAGGTCGGCCGGCGAGGCCGACAACGCGGCGATCCTGCTGCGGCAGCGCTATCCGGCTATGCCTGTGGTGGAGTTCCTCAACGACGAGCTGGCCGGCCATACGCGCATGCTGCACCGGGTGATGGCGGAAGAACGCTTTCCCGCGCCGTGGGGACCGTTGATCGAGGCCATGGCGGCCATCCGCGTGCAGTACTACCAGACCTCGACCAGCCGCTACCGCAGCGACGCTGCGGGGGGAGGCCAGCGTGCGCCCGCCTGAACGGCGTGATGTGGCTGCGTGCGCGCCGCTGCCGTCGGTCGGATCCGACGCAACGCCGTCGCCCGATGCGACGGATGGAGCGAGCATGAGCAATAGCGACACCGCCCCGAGCCGGCGCAAAGACGACCATCTGGACATCGTGCTGGATCGGCGAACGGCGCCGGCCACGGTCGCCGCCGGCTGGGAGTACATCCGTTTCGAACACTGCGCATTGCCCGAGTTGGACCTGACGCAGATCGACCTGCGCGCCTCGCTGCTGGGCAAGACCATGCGCGCCCCGCTGCTGATCAGCTCCATGACCGGCGGCATGCCACGCGCCGAGGCCATCAACCGGCATCTGAGCGAGGCAGCGCAAGCCTTGGGGATCGCCATGTGCGTCGGTTCGCAGCGCGTGAGCCTGCAATCCCGCAACACCCAGGGGCTGACGCGCGCGCTGCGCCGCATGGCCCCAGACATTCCCTTGCTGGCCAATATCGGCGCCGCGCAACTGCGCGAGGCCGACGGCCTGGACCTGGCGCGCCGGGCGGTGGATGCGCTGGAGGCCGATGGACTCATCGTCCATCTCAATGCGCTGCAGGAAGCGGTACAGCCGGAGGGCGACCGCGACTGGCGCGGCGTCCTGGCGCAGATCGCTCGCGCCGCGCGAAGCGTGGACGTGCCGATTGTGGCCAAGGAAGTGGGGTCGGGCCTGTCCGCCTCGGTGGCCTGCGCGCTCGTCAAGGCGGGCGTGGCGGTCATCGATGTCGCCGGCGCCGGCGGCACCAGTTGGGCCGCGGTGGAGGGCGAGCGCGCCCGCGATGCCGCCGACCGTGCAGTGGCGATGGCGTTCGCCGACTGGGGGATTCCGACCCCCGCCAGCGTGCAGGCGGTACGTCGGGCGCTGCCAACTGTGAAGCTGATCGCGTCGGGCGGGATCCGCGACGGCGTCGACGTGGCCAAGGCCATCCGCCTGGGCGCGGACATCGCCGGGCAGGCGGCCGGCGTGCTGCGCGCGGCGACGGTGTCCACCGAGGCGGTTGTCGCGCATTTCGAGATCGTCATCCGCCAGTTGGCCGTCGCATGCTTCTGCACCGGCTCGGCTGATCTGGCGGCGTTGCGTCAGGCGCGCTTGTTGCCCTCTCATCTGCCCGCCGGTTAATACCGGCGTCTCCCGCACGTGGCGGCGGGCGCCTAGCAAGCTGCTGAATACCTACGCCAAAGATAGACTACTGATCCACCTTGGCGAGGCGGTTCAATGCGCGAGAGCTCGTGGTCACCAGAAGGGAAGTCGATGCCCAGGACGTGGCTTGGTTGGAGACGCCAAGGATCGTCAAACTGACGATCCTTGTAACGTGGTCGGGGATCGACAACGACAGGATCGAACCGGTCTCGTCACGCATAGCGGAACGATCGCGCCAGAGGAAGCATTCGGTTCTGTCGCAGCATCGGCCAGGCAAAAATAACTTGCGTTGCGCAGATAAAATGCCCTGATCCTGCCATTCCTCCAGAGCAAGTGGGCGGGGAGAAATCTCATACAACTGGCAGCGAAGGGAGGCTCGGCCCAATGAGCGGGGTGGCGCGTGAAGAAGTTAATCCGGTGTCATCGGCAACGTTTGCGCCGCTCGAGAATTCAACTTTCCGTCCGATCTGGATTGCCACGCAGGTATCCAGTCTAGGGTGGCTGATTCAAATGGTTGCCATCAGTTGGCTGATGGCGACCATTTCGACATCGGATGTGATGGTCGCCTTGGTGCAGGCTTCGACAACCTTGCCCACATTCCTCCTGTCAATTATCGCCGGCGCCCTAGCCGACAATTACAGCCGCCGCAATCTCATGTTCGCTGGCTGGTGCGTGATAGCATTGTCCTCGACGATGCTGACTGTTCTTGCAGGTCTCGGAATTTTCAATCCATGGATAGTTCTTGCATTCAGCTGTTTGGCCGGAGTAGGCGCCGCTTTCACCGACCCCGCCTGGCACGCGTCGGTTGGCGATATCCTGCGAAAGCGCGATGTTCCGGCCGCCGTCACGCTTATCTCGGTCGGATATAACGCCGTCCGAAGCATCGGTCCCGCTCTCGGTGGCGTCGTCGTTGCTTCCTTTGGCCCTTTGACGGCTTTCGCAGTGGCGACGCTTACATATCTGATGCTGCTGTGGACCATAGGGCGCTGCAAATGGCATGTTCGCTCGTCACCGCTGCCGAGTGAACCATTGACCACGGCGATCCATGACGGAGCGCGCTTCACTGCCCTGTCATCCGAAATCAAGGCAGCAATTGCCCGCGGTGCCCTTTTTGGGCTGACGAGCATCTCTATACTAGCGCTCTTGCCTCTCGTCGCCCGCGATCAGCTGGGGGGAGGGCCAGTCGTTTACGGCATCCTGATGGCCGGCTTCGGGACCGGCGCCTTGTTCGCCGGCATCTGCAACAACATTCTGAGACGGAGGCTGTCCCAGGAACGTTTGACGACACTGTCGTGCATCGCCTGTGCGGCTTGTTGTCTATCGCTTGCTTTCACCCCCTCGGTGGCGGTGGCGGCTATCGCGCTGGCGCTCGGCGGCGCGGGCTGGGTCGTGACCTGGACCGGGCTGGACGTAAGCGTCCAGTTGGCGAGTCCAAGGTGGGTCGTTGGTCGCACGCTCTCGATCTATTATGCCCTTTCATCCGGCGGCATCGCGGCTGGCAGCTGGCTGTGGGGTACGGTGGCCGAGAGCTATTCGCTGAGCTCGGCTCTGGAGCTTTCAGGTGGCGCGCTGGTGCTGGTCGCTGGCACCGGCTTCCTGCTGCCCATCCGTCAATGGAAAGATTCCGATCAGGCTCCTCTTGGCTTCGAAACGCCTCAGGTTGCCCTGGATTTGAAGCCCCGAAGCGGGCCGATCGTCGCCAAGATCGAATATTCAATACCCGAAGCAAATGTCGAAGCGTTCCTGGAGCAGATGCGGGAACGGCGGCGAGTACAAAGCGGCGTTGGTGCGCGACACTGGAATCTCCAGCGCGACCTCCAGCAGCCTTCGCGTTGGACAGAAACCTTCCGCACCCCGACCTGGATGGACTACCTTCGCCTGAACCACCGCCTTACGGCAGCCGACAAGGAGTTGGACCAGCGTCTCCTCGCATTGCACCTGGGAGAGCTTCCTCCTCGAATCACGCTTGCGATCGAGCGGCCGACTGGAGCTGGCCGCAAGCGGGACCAATCGATGCGGTTCTTTTTCCGGCGTTGACATCCGTCCAGGCGTCCGCGCTGGTGAGACAGGATGGGTTGGAAACGAGCCAACGCTCTCACCATCCGTTTTGCAGATCGGCTTCGATCCATTCGGGTGGTTGCCGAGCCGGCATACTGGGCGGCTCAGACGTATCCTTGTCGGAGAGATTCCTCGGCACTCGAGCACTCTCTTATACGAGACGATCCTGATGCGTCACGCAAACGGTGAATCACGAACGCTCTCGCCGCAAACCCTTCCGCCCGGAAATCTGCCCCGGTTACGGCTCTCGGCGTATCCCAGAGTTGGGAGAAGCTTCTGCCAGACTACAACTGTAACCTCATATCGGTTTAGCAGGTCAAGCGTCGGTGGTACCCTGATTGGGTAACTTAACGACTTTGGAGGCCGAGCAATGGATCGCGATAACAAACGGGCACGCGCAGCTGCAAGTTCATCCCAAGACGTGGGGAATCGCAGTACCCTCCGTGACCTTCCATACGGACCATTGACCGATGTTGCAGAACGGCTGGTAAGCGCTAACCCGCGCGATACAGCGCGAAATCTTGGGAACTTCAAAGAACTCGGGAGGCGAGAGCGCATAGCCGTTCGGGGCACTCAAACCGAGCCAGAAACTGACCTCGCGAGATTTGAAACGCGGACCAATCAGCTTGGACGATCAGCCGTCGATCTGGGGGACAGATTGACTGCCGGGTTGGGGCACACCCCGGATGAAGTAGCATTGGAGCAATTCAGAGCAGTCAGTAATGTGTCCCATTACCTTCGGCCAGAGACACAAGATAGTATTGTTAATCGCATTGGCAACATGGACCCACCTTCGCAAGCTATCGGAGCGCTTTACGCTGCGCAAAACTTCAGCAAGTTTAACGCTGAAAATAAAGCTCGCATTTTTGATCAGGCCGCTGAATTGGCTACCGATCCGGATGGCCACGTCAGGTCGACAGCATCCAATGCTATGTACGCCATGTATCACCAGTTAGATCCAAATCAACAGGCCCAAGCTCACTCAATTCCCGGCATGCACGACATCTTGCCGCAGATGCCTCCTCCGCGGCATGCAGCAGAGGAACGCAGTGCGGATCTGGACGCCCACATAGCAGGTATTGGGGCTGCAGTCCGTGATACAGTTGGCCCGCAAACCTCCCACGAACAGCTGCAGCGGGGTGGTCAAGTCGGCCGGGACATAAGCCACTCCTACAATCACGCCCGAGAGGATCTAATGGAGGCCAGGAGAAGCAGGGATCGCACCGGCCGTTGAGGTCTTGGCCATGGCAGTAACGTTTCCTCTCCCGAATTCCGTTCACGGCCTTGCCGTTTCCAATTCGCTGGCCGTCGACGTACCTGCTTCGTGAAACTTTCAAAATCCACGTCTGCCGGGTGGCGCGATGCAAGCATCGCACCACCCGCTGCGGCATCGATCTGTCGAGCGTCGGCATCGCGCGACCTCGGTTCGGTGTCTAAAGCAAGCGCAGCATCAGCACGGCTAATTCGGCCATGGAACAATGTCTTCTACAAAAACGACGTCCCCCAACATAGCCATTAGCATCGCGTGCTCACTCGCCTTGGGGTTCTGTGCGGCAAGTCTGTACGCAACCTTCCGCCACGGGGGTAGCGGCGAGGCTCTGATGGCGTTTGATGTCCGTGCCTTTTGGTTTGAGACGCCCTTCTATTTGGGTTTCGCAACCCCCGTTTTCTATCAGGGCGCGGCTATCGTGCTCTCGACGTCTGCGGTTGTCTTGCTGATTCAGCAGGTCGTATTGCGCCGCAAGCTCGAACATCACGGGACCGCTCGTTGGGCTCGAGTGGATGAAATGCGACGCCCGGGATATCTGCGACGATACCGTGGCGTGACAGGGCCGGTCTTCGGGAAGACGAGTGGTCCTTTCTGGCCTGGCTATTACCTGACCAATGGCGAGCAGCCTCACAGCCTCATCGTTGCGCCGACCCGCGCTGGCAAGGGTGTCGGCATAGTCATTCCAACGCTACTTACATTTAAAGGCTCTGTGATAGCTCTGGACGTCAAGGGGGAGCTCTTTGAGCTCACATCGAGGGCGCGTAAAGCCGCAGGCCACGAAGTGTTCAAATTCGCGCCACTGGATTCAGAGCGGCGCACAAACTGCTACAATCCACTGTTGGATCTCATAGCACTGCATCCACAGCAGCAATTCACCGAAGCCCGCCGCTTGGCCGCGAACCTGATTACGGCCAAGGGGGAGGGGGCGGAAGGTTTCGTCGCCGGCGCCCGAGATATCTTTGTCGCGGGGATCCTTGCCTGCATCGAGCGGGGCACGCCAACAATCGGCGCCGTCTATGATCTGTTCGCTCAGCCGGGGGAGAAGTTTAAGCTCTTCGCGCAGCTCGCCATGGAGACCCGGAACAAAGAGGCACAACGCATCTTCGACGACATGGCGGGGAACGACACGAAAATCCTAACCTCCTACACGTCCGTGCTCGGCGATGGCGGGCTCAACTTGTGGGCGGATCCGGCTGTCAAGGCGGCTACAAGTCGCTCGGACTTTTCGGTCTATGATCTTCGCCGTCGCAGAACGTGCATCTATCTTTGCGTTGGTCCGAACGACCTTGAGGTGATCGCGCCTTTGATACGCTTATTTTTTCAGCAAATCGTTTCAATTCTACAGCGGTCGCTGCCCCGCCAGGACGAAAAGCACGAGGTTCTCTTTCTGCTCGATGAGTTCAAGCACTTGGGGAAGCTGGAGGCGATCGAGACCGCAATTACGACTATCGCGGGCTACAAGGGGCGTTTCATGCTCATCATCCAAAGCCTTTCGGCACTGACGGGGGCTTATGGAGAGGCTGGTAAGCAGAATTTTCTCAGCAATACCGGACTGCAAGTGTTCATGGCCACGGCCGATGACGAGACTCCGAACTACATTTCCAAAGCCATCGGTGAATACACGTTTGAAGCCAAATCGATTTCCTACAGCCAGTCGCGAGCGTTCGACCGGAACATTCAGAATTCGTTTCAAGGTGCGCCGCTGCTGCGTCCCGAACAGGTTCGGCTGCTCAATGACGAGTACGAGATTGTTCTCATCAAAGGTCTGCCGCCATTGCAACTGAGGAAGGTGCGATATTTTTCGGACCGCATTCTGAAACGCATCTTTGAAAGCCAGACAGGCGCCCTCCCGGAGCCGGCGCCCTTGACGGAAGCAGAGGAGGGATTCTCCGCAGAATCTCGACTCGATGAGCCGCTGCGCGGATTGGCGCAAGACTTTGACGATACAGTTTGATGCGAGGCTAATGTGGACCAGCGAAAAAATCCATCCCGTGTAACAGCTTTGCCGCAGGTGGTGCAGGACGCCGGCTTGGAAGAGGATCAAGCGGTCCAGGCCAGGCAAGTGGGCGTTGAGCAGCACCTTGCCGAGGCCCGGAGGCTGTTCGATCAAGCTGACGAGTCGCCAACCAATCCAGAGGAGCTTCAGCGACTGGACCAGGGGTTCCGCGAAGTGCTTCAGCAATGGCAGGATGAGCAAGCCGCCTCGTCTTCTTTCAGCGCTGAGGTTCCCGAGGCGCTCCGGCCGCTGTTCGATGATCGAGCTCACCAGCCGCCAACCAATGCAGAG
>NZ_CAXUPE020000005.1:0-295816 GCF_964252735.1 Mesorhizobium sp. LjNodule214 | reverse complement strand
GGCGGGTTCAACCGATCGCTGCAACACACTCAGCGAACTTCTCCGCTGGGGTCTGATAGAGCAAGGTCTTTCTGGGGCGTTCGTTGAGCTGCCGCGCGATGGCGCTGAGCTTTGCCTGGCTGTGCAGGGACAGGTCGGTACCACGTGGCAGATATTGGCGCAGCAGTCGGTTGGTGTTTTCATTCGAGCCGCGCTGCCAGGGTGATCGAGGATCGCAGAAGTAGACCTCGACATCCGTGGCCAGTGTCAGCCGCTGGTGGTCGGCAAGCTCTTTGCCTCGGTCCCACGTCAGCGATTGATAGAGTTCCCCGGGCAATTTCTGCGACTGCTTGATTAGGGCTGAGACGACGCTTTCGGTATCTTTGTTGGCGACCTTGATCAGCATCACATAGCGCGAGTGACGCTCGACCAGCGTCGCCACGTAGCTGTTCTTGGACCCGCCGATGAGGTCGCCCTCCCAGTGGCCGGGAACTGCTCGATCTTCGACGGTGGCGGGCCGTTCGCTGATGGAGATTGCATCCTTGATCTGGCCCAACCCACTCCGCTTCATGCTGGCGTGCCGGGAACGGCGGATCGTGCGCCTGGCTCTAAGATGCTCCAGCAGTTCCTTTTTCAGCACTCCACGTGCCTGGATGAACAGGCTGCGATAGATCGTTTCGTGCGACACCTGATTATGCGGCTCCCCTGGGTAGGTGCGCTTGAGCCAGCCGGCAATCTGCTCTGGCGACCATTTCCGCTGCAGCTTGACCGATACTGTCCGGGCTAGGGACGGACAGCAAGCCAGCTTGCACAGCTTGGGGCGCAGGGCCCGATCCCAAGCGGCGTGATCGGAACGTGCTGCTCTATACCGATCAGGCCCGCCATTGCGGGATTGTCGCCACGCTGCTCAATGCCCCCAACAGCGCAAGGTCAGGTTTGGGTCAAACTTCACCGTTCGTCTTCCGCCAACGAGCGTCAGCAACGGGTCGAACGTGCCATTCGTCTCGTCGATTGGAACGAGTAAGTAGCGCCACTTCCGGACTCTTTGCCAACGATGCCGCGAAGGTCGCGTCTCGACCCGCTTGCGGACACCGCCCAATGGCTCGGGCTATCTTCCTTCAGCTTGACCGCCCTGTGCTGAGACGGAGCGGCTCTGGTCGGCTATAGTGGCGGGCTGGATGGGGAGGACGGCATGAGCGAGTCCCGAAAGCTTGCTGCAATCCTGGCAGCCGACGTTGTCGGCTACAGCCGGCTCGCAGGTGCGGACGAGGATCGCATCCTGGCGCGGCTGCGGGCACTACGCAGCGATCTGATCGATCCCACGATCGCCGTGCATCATGGTCGAGTGGTAAAGCGCACCGGGGACGGAGCCCTCGTCGAGTTTCGCAGCGTGGTCGATGCAGTACGCTGCGCCATCGAGGTGCAGAACGCAATGGTCGAGCGCAATGCGGGCGTACCTCCTGATCGTCGTATCGAGTTCCGCATCGGCATCCACATCGGCGACGTCGTTGAGGAGAGCGACGGCGACCTCATGGGCGACGGCGTCAACATTGCGGCGCGCCTGGAGGGCGTTGCTGCGCCCGGCACCATCTGCCTTTCGGAGGATGCCTATCGGCAGGTCAGGTCGAGGCTCGACCTCTTGGTCAGCGATCTCGGCCAAACCCAACTCAAGAACATCGCTGAACCGATGCGGGTCTATTCGTTGGAGGTCGGCGTTTCGGCCAAGGGTGGCGCCATCGCGGCTCAGGCTACGCCCGTCCAACCTGCCGCCGCCAGCCCGGCCGCGCCGACAGATCTCCCGGAAAAGCCTTCGATTGCCGTCCTGCCTTTCACAAACATGAGCCGCGACCCTGAACAGGAGTATTTCTCGGACGGCATCACCGAAGACATCATTACCGACCTTTCGAAGATTGCCGGGCTTATGGTGGTAGCGCGCAATTCGAGCTTTGCTTACAAGAACAAGAGTCCCGACGTCCGGACGGTTGGGCGTGAACTCGGTGTCGCATCAGTGCTCGAAGGCTCGATCCGTCGCGCCGGCAATCGCGTCCGCATCACCGCCCAGCTCGTCGACACCACAACCGGCGGCCATCTGTGGGCCGAACGCTACGATCGCGACCTCACCGACATTTTCGCAGTTCAGGACGAGGTGACTCTCCAGATCGTCGATGCCCTCAGGGTCACGCTCCGGCCGGCTGAAAAGGCGCTTCTAGCGGATAGCCGTATAAGCAACGTCGAAGCGCATGACAGTTTCTTACGCGGGCGCGAGCTTTCGCTTGGATCAACTAAGAATCGCGACGTCTTTGAGCGAACGATTGCGGCCTTCAAGCGCGCGATCGAACTCGACCCTGCCTATGCAGAGCCCTACGCAGGTCTCGCCTACGCCTATTGCCAGGACTTCCAGAACCATTGGGCCAACACACCCGACGCACTTGGTCTAGCCGCTCACTTCGCCGCGCAGGCGATCGAAAAGGGTCCCAACGAGCCGTATGTGCATTGCGTCGCCGCTATCGTCACGCTGTGGCAACGCGACCTTGTGGCGGCGAAAGCCGCGGCGGAGAAAGCCTTGGCGCTTAACCCGAACTACGCCCTTGCTTACGGCACGAGTGGCATGATCGAGGTCTATTTGGGGAATCCACTGGCGGCGATCCCATACATTGAGCGTGCCATGCGCCTGGACCCGGCCTTCACGCATCAATACCTGCACTTCCTCGGTTCAGCCTATTTGGTGGCCGGTCAATACGATGCCGCGGCGACTGCCTTGCGCGAGCGGATCCGTCTTACGCCGAAGACCGACCTGTCGCGCACCTTCCTCGCTTCCGCACTTGGCCACCTCGGCGAGTCCGCCGAAGCGCGGCGCGTCTGGCACGAACTGAGAGACATAAACCCGAGATATTCCTTCGAAGAGCACTTGGCTCGGTTGCCGTTTCAAAACCAAGCCGACGGAGAGAGGATCAGAGAGGGTCTGGCAAAGGCGCAGCTTCCCGACTGAGCGCGACCCGCCACCTCGCCGCAGTGCCCATTGTTAGCGACAGCGCATTCTCAGACGAGATGACACTCATTGCACGACCGCTGTTGAGGCGGATTGCCCGTTCCGGTAGCTGGCTCGAACGGCAAGTTCCATCCAATCAGGACCTTCCTAGAGCGTTTCATATTTTGAGAGAATCGTAGGATTCCCAAAGAAGGGCGTTTGTGATTCAAGATGCTAGCTGGACGGAGGCCAGCGTCTGATGACACGAGCCCTTTCGAACGATCTTCGTGAGCGTGTTGTTGAGGCAGTTGGCGCCGGCGAGAGCTGCCGTGCGGTTGCGTTGCGCTTTGGCGTTGCAGTGTCCTCGGCGGTGAAGTGGTCGCAGCGTTACCGTGCCACCGGCTCGGTGGCGCCAGGCAAGATGGGCGGGCACCGTAAGCGGGTTCTGGAGCCGCATCGAGCCTTCATCGTGGAGCGGATCAACCAGACCTCTGATCTGACGCTGCATCGGCTGAAGGACGAGTTGGCCGCACGCGGGGTGACGGTCTCGCACAATGCGGTCTGGATGTTCTTGAGGCGCGAGGGCCTGAGCTTCAAAAAAAACGCTGTTCGCTCTTGAGCAGGGCCGAGCCGACATTACCCGTCGCCGCCGGCGCTGGAGGTCGTGGCAGGGTCGCCTCGATCCGGCGCGTCTGGTCTTCATCGACGAGACCTGGATCAAGACCAACATGGCCCCACTTCGCGGCTGGGGGCCAAGGGGACAGCGCCTGCGCAGCTTCGCTCCGCACGGCCATTGGCGAACCCTGACCTTCCTGGGTGCATTGCGCTGCGACGAACTCACCGCGCCATGTGTCTTCGACGGTCCGATCAACGGTGAATGCTTCCGCGCCTATGTTCGTCAGCAACTGCTCCCAACCCTGCGGCCCGGCGACATCGTGATCATGGACAATTTGGGTAGCCACAAATCCGCAGCCATCCGTCATGCCTGTGATTTTTCGTGGAATGAGGACCCTGTTTAAGGGGTGATTTTCGTCCAAACGGGACCCCTTAACGTGGGGTCATCAAGATGCCTCCGGTTTGGTCGGAGGCATTTGTGTTTTGGATGTTGGTTGTGGAGACGATTGCAAAGATACGCCGGCTGTCGCTGGTGCAGGGGAAGTCGATCAAAGCGATCTGCCGGGAGCTGAAGATCTCCCGGAAGGTGGTGCGCAAGGTTTTGCGTTCCGAGGAGACAGAGTTCCGCTACGAGCGCAAGCATCAGCCTTATCCCCGGATGGGCGCCTGGCGTGACGAGCTGGATCGGCTGCTGTCGGCGAATGCGGCCAAGTCTCAGCGGGAGCGGCTGACACTGATCCGCATCTTTGAGGAGCTTCGCGGCCTCGGCTATGACGGCAGCTACAGTTCGGTGTGGCGACATGCTCAGAGCTGGGAGGCGGATCGCGGCAGCGCCGCGGCCGAAGCCTACATTCCGTTGAGCTTTGCGCCGGGCGAGGCCTACCAGTTCGACTGGAGCCACGAGATCGTTCTACTCGACGGCGTGACGGTAACGGTGAAGGTGGCGCACATGCGGCTTTGCCACAGCCGTATGTTCTTCGTGCGGGCCTATCCGCGCGAAACGCAGGAGATGGTGTTCGACGCCCATGACCGGGCGTTCAGCTTCTTCCGCGGCGCCTGCACGCGCGGCATCTACGACAACATGAAGACGGCGGTGGACGCGATCTTCATCGGCAGGGATCGCCGCTACAACCGCCGCTTTGCGCAGATGTGCGGGCATTACCTTGTCGAGCCGGAGGCCTGCACGCCGGCGGCCGGCTGGGAGAAGGGGCAAGTCGAGAACCAGGTCGGGCTGGTGCGCGAGCGCTTCTTCACACCGAGGCTGCGCTTCAAGACGCTGGAGGATCTCAACGGCTGGCTGGCCGACAAATGCGTTGCCTATGCCAAGGCGCATCGGCATCCCGAACAGGGCGAGCGCACGGTCTGGGACGTATTCGAAGAAGAGCGCGCCAGCTTCATTCCCTATGCCGGTCGCTTCGACGGCTTCCATTGCATTCCCGCGTCGGTGTCGAAGACCTGCACGGTGCGCTTCGACAACAACAAATACTCGGTGCTGTCGAGTGCCGTCGGCCGGCCGGTCGAGATCCATGCTTATGCCGACCGGATCATTATCCGCCAGGACGGCGTGGTCGTGGGCGAGCATGCCCGCTGCTTCGGCCGCAACGAGGTCATCTACGATCCCTGGCACTACGTGCCGGTGCTGGCCCGTAAGCCGGGCGGATTGCGCAACGGCGCGCCGTTCCTTGGCTGGGTCCTGCCGTCGGCAATGGAGAAGGTGCGCCGCAAGCTCAAGGCGGTTGATGACGGCGACCGGCAGATGGTGTCGATCCTCACCTGCGTGCTGACCGACGGATTGAGCGCGGTCGAGGCCGCCTGCCAGGAAGCCATTGAGCACGGCGTCTCGTCGGCGGCGGTGATCCTCAACATCCTGGCCCGCAGCCGCGATCCGGCGCCGGGCACGATCCTTTCCATTCCACAGGCGCTGAAGCTGGCTCACGAGCCGATCGCCGACTGCGCCCGTTATGACAGCCTCAGGAGGACGAACAGCCATGGAACGCACCGAAGTACTGGAACTGATGGGGGCGTTGAAACTCTTCGGGATGCGCTCGGCCTATGACGAGATCATGGGCGTCGCCATTAAGCGGCAGCACGAACCGCCGAAGATCGTCGGCGATCTGTTGCAGGCCGAGATATCGGAGAAGCAGGCCCGCTCCATCAAGTACCAGCTCACCGTCGCCAAGCTTCCGCTGGCCAAGGATATCGAGGACTTCGATTTTGCCGGCACGCCGGTCAACGAGAGCCTGATCCGCGACCTCGCCGCCGGCGCCTTCGTCGCCGATCAGCGCAATGTCGTCCTGGTCGGCGGGACAGGCACCGGCAAGTCGCATCTGGCGATCGCCATTGCCCGTTCTCTCATCCGCAACGGCGCACGCGGGCGCTTCTTCAACGTTGTCGACCTCGTCAACAGGCTCGAGACCGAGACCCGTGCCGGCCGGCAGGGCCGCATTGCCGATCATCTTACCCGGCTCGACTTCGTCGTCTTCGATGAACTCGGCTATCTTCCGTTCGCCCAGGCCGGCGGGCAGTTGCTCTTCCATCTGGTCTCAAAGCTTTACGAACGCACCAGTGTCATCATCACCACCAATCTCGCCTTCGGGGAATGGCCAAGCGTCTTCGGCGACGCCAAGATGACAACCGCGCTGCTCGACCGCCTCACTCATCACTGCGAGATCGCCGAGACTGGCAACGAATCCTGGCGCTTCAAAAGCCGATCTCAAAGCTGAAGTCGAAAAGCCAATCAGCCGCACCCGATCAGGCTGTGCAACCCCGACCAGCTTCGCCTGATCGGGCGCTAACCGGCGTGCCCTTCACCACCCCAAACCAGGGTCCCTTTTACATGAAAAACCAGGGTCCCGATTCCGTGGTGATTGACAGTCATGCCATCAGGGCGGCCGGCGCAAGGCTCTGGTTCCTGCCGCCATACTCGCCCGATCTCAACCCGATCGAGCAGACCTTCGCCAAGATCAAGCATTGGATGCGCCACGCCCAGAAGCGGACCGTAGAAGACACTTGGCGCCATCTCGGTACCCTCGTCGGCACCATCAAGCCAGACGAATGCGCAAACTACTTCAACAACGCTGGGTATGCTTCCGTCAAAACATGAAGGACTCTAGATGTTTAGTCCCGGCATTTGCTGGAGCGGATTGAGAGTGAAGCGTTCGGGCTGGGAAGCCCATGCCTTGCAGATGAACTCGTAGGGGGTGAGGCCTTTGAGGGTCTTCAGTCTGCGGCCGAAGTTGTAGGCTGCGACGAAGTCAGCAAGATGCCGACGCAGCTGGTCGTGATCGTCGTAGTGGAAGCGCTTGACCGTCGCGTCCTTGATGGTGCGGTTCATGCGCTCGACCTGGCCGTTGGTCCAGGGGTGCTTTGGCTTTGTGGTTCGATGTTCGATATCGTTCTTGGCACAGGTGTATTCGAAGGCATGAGCCCGGAATATCTCGCCATTTGCGATCGCTTCCTTGATGAGTGGAACGGCCGAACCGCCAGCGCCGGGCGTCGTGAACTGGATGCCGTTGTCGGTGAGCACGGTGTGGATCTTGTAGGGAACGGCCGCGATCAGGCGCTGCAGAAACTCTTTGGAAATGGCTGTCGGAGCCTTCTCGTGCAGTTCGACGAAGGCAAACTTCGAGGTCCGGTCGATGGCGACGAACATGTGTAGCTTGCCCTGTTCGGTTCGGACCTCCGCGATATCGATGTGGAAGAAGCCGATCGGATAGGCCTTGAACGTCTTCTTCGCCGGCCTGTCGCCCTCGACATCCGGCAATCGGCCGATGCCGTGGCGCTGCAGACAGCGGTGCAATGAAGAGCGTGCCAGATGCGGCATCGTCGGCTGCAACGCGTAGAGGCAATCATCGAGCGGCAGCAGCGTGTAGCGCCGGAAGGCGACGATGACGGCCTCTTCCTCGACAGACAGAACCGTCGATCTCGGCTCCCTGGGGCCGGTGGGCAGATCGGCGGTCGAACTCCGCTTCTTCCACTTCGCGACCGTCTTGGGGTTGATGCCATAGCGCTTCGAAAGCGTCCTCAGGCTCGCTTGACTATGTTGTATCGCTCGACGGATCGCCTCTGTCGTCGTGGCGCTCCCATGCAGAACCTGGCCCATAGCGCATCCTTTGATTCGGACGACAATGATGAACCATCAAAGCCTGGGATCAAACATCTAGACGGAGGTTTGAAGGGCAGCAGAGGGTCACGGGTGTGAATTCGACCGCCGTCGAACGAACTTCTGCTCTGGATGTGGAATGTTGCCATTCGTCTCGTCGATGGGAACGAGCAAGGAGCGCCATTAGCAGTCGCTCAGCCACTCACGAACAAGCGGCAGCTTTGCCCCAGAGAGCTGACTTAATTCAGCAAATGAAGTCGTCTCTGCCGCAACTGAAATCACTCTCAAGACGGGTCCGATTTTGGTCGTTCAACTCCCTTACCGCGGCGCCAAGCGCCCGGTGGCACCCCGACATAGCGTTTGAAAACTCGATTGAAGGCGGCTTCCGAGTTGTAGCCGACCTGGAGAGCGGTCTCAGCGATGTTAATGCGTTGGCCAAGAAGGTTCGCGGCCAACTGCATGCGCCAGCGCCCGAGGTACTCTATGGCCGGCAGGCCGACATAAAAATTAAACCTCTCAGCAAAAGCCGATCGCGAAAGACCGACTTCGCGGGCAAGGGTTTCAAGTGTCCAGTCTTCCGCCGATCTTCCGTGGATCAGGCGCAGGGCATGGCCGATGTGCCGATCCCTGAGCCCAGAGAACCACCCCCGGGAGTCGTCGGGTAGCTCGCGAACATACTTCCTCAAGACGTCCACGAAGATTAGTTCTGCCAGCTTCGCGAGCAAGATCTCGCGGCCGGCTCCGTCATCATTGGTTTCAGCGACGGCAGTGCGAAGAAGATGGGAAAGCCACGCCTGACTTGCGGTGGATGCCCGAGCACTGAACAGGCGCGGAAGGCCCTCAAGCAACGGGTTGAACGGTCGCAAATCACAGCCGAGGTAGCCGCACACGAAGTGAGAGGTGTCGGTGCCCCCCGCGGTTTGATTGAGTACGTGCGGTACCGGCAGTGGCCCAGGTGGGCGGTGATAAGCGGCCAGATCAGGCTCGCCCCGCAATCCGGGTGACGAAGAGGCGATGTGCGCGTCACCTTTGGGAATGATCACAACGTCGCCAGCGCTGACGTGCATAGCCGGTGCCGAGCCGTCCGCCAGTTCCACCCAGCCTGAGCCCGACATCAAAACATGGAAGCAGATCACATGCTCGGCTTCCGGCATCACTATGCTCGCATACGCAGCGGAATTCGGCGTAGTCCCCACCCACGGCGCGTGAGCTTCCACGTCGAAGAACACCGCTCCCGTCAGTCGCACGCCTCGCAGAACGTCGGACAGAACGTCCATAGCAGTCCCCGGGGGCTGACCCATCGAAGTCGCGCAATATCGGTAAACTTGGATGCGCGATCAAAAATCCTGGACGACCCAGCATAGCTTCCGCAAATCAGTTCAGCCAGCATCGGTCGCGGTCGGGAAGCGTAACGCTCAGAACCATGGGGAGGAACCGATGAAGAACCTGACGCTCGCGACTGCAGATGGCGGCACAAGAGGAATCGATGCTGCCAGCCTGGAGGCCTTCCGCAGTGACTTACGCGGCGAAATGCTTGAGCAGAGAGCGCCCGCTTATCAGGAGGCGAGAACGATCTGGAACGCGATGATCGACCGAAAGCCTGGTGTCATCGTTCGCTGCAAAGATGCCGGCGATGTCGTTCGTGCTGTCGGGTTTGCCCGAGACAACGGATTGCTCGTTGCTGTTCGAGGCGGAGGTCATAACATCGCAGGCAGCGCGGTCTGCGAAGGGGGCATTGTCATCGACCTGTCGCAGATGAAGTTGGTGCGAGTCGATCCGCATGCACGCCGGGCATGGATCGAACCCGGCGCGACTCTCCGCGATATCGACCAGGAGACGCAGACCAGCGGACTAGCGGTTCCGACCGGCGTCAATTCCACGACGGGAATTGGCGGGTTGACCCTAGGAGGTGGCTTCGGCTGGATCACTCGCAAGTTCGGATTGACGATCGACAGTCTTGTTTCTGCTGAAGTCGTCACTGCCAATGGTGATCGTCTAAATGCAAATGCGACGGAAAACCCGGAATTGTTCTGGGCGCTCCGGGGAGGTGGAGGAAATTTCGGAATTGTGACGTTGTTTGAGTTCGAACTCCACCAACTCGGCCCGCAGGTGTTGGCAGGGTTTGTTGTTCATCCTTTCGATGATGCGGTCCCACTTCTCAAGCAATATCGCGAAATGGTGGCATCGGCTCCGGATGAATTGACTTGTTGGGTGGCAATGAGACGGGCACCGCCGCTTCCGTTTCTGCCGGCAGAATGGCACGGCCGCGACATCCTCATCTTGGCAATGTGCTACTGCGGTGAGATTGCCGCAGGAGAGGAGGCGACGGCTGAATTGCGCGCGCTCGGCAAGCCGATTGCCGACGTTGTCGGTCCGGTCCCGTTCGTCGAGTGGCAAACCGCCTTTGATCCTCTGATGACACCGGGCGCACGCAACTACTGGAAGACCCACGATTTCATGCAGCTCACCGACGCAGTCATCGCAGTTCTTGTCGATGGCGCTCGAAAGCTGCCGGGGCCGGAATGCGAGATATTCATATTCCATCTCGGAGGAGCGGCCGGCCGAGTAGCGGCCGCAGCGACAGCCTTCCCGCTGCGGAATGCGCACTTCGGCATGAACGTGCACTCGCGCTGGCAAGAGCGATCCGGAGATGTCGCGCATATCGGCTGGGCAAGGCAGGTCTTTCAGGAAGCGGCACCGTTTTCTGCTGGAACGGCATATGTGAATTTCATGCCCGGTGACGAAGGCGACCGCGTGCGGAGCGCCTATGGCGCGAACTATCAGCGCCTGGCACAAGTCAAGCGGCGATATGATCCGGCAAATCTCTTCCGAATGAATCAGAATGTCACGCCTTCGGAGCGTTGACGGCTACGACCACATCCGGACCTGTTAGGAGGATTCGCGCGCGCGAACAAAGGCTGCGTCGCGGCTAAACATGCTTTGCCTACGCCGAGTTGGTCGTCTTAGAGGCACGGAGCGCCAACCTCGCTTTAGCGAACGCCAAAGTTGCGCCCACTCTGGTCGTTGCGGTTGACCCGGCTCAATGTCTGAGAAGGGTCAAACTTTGGCGTTTGAGCCGGCTGCCGGAACGGTCAACTAGCGCCATTAGTGTCACTTCGCGGATGTACCCCTAAGGTCCGTTCATCAACAAACTGCGGACGTTGCGAACGCGGTCCCATTACGCACAACAGCCTGCCATTCGACATGAGGAGTACATAAGAACCCGCTTCCAATGTATCAGTGCATGGCTAGGTGTTTTCATCGTGTGGACGGAACCAGCGACCGTTGCCATCGAACCAAATGCGAACTGAAACGACACCGGAGCGGGACGCGTTGCGGCGACGGACGAGAAACTGAGATGGAGCATCAATCACCAATGTTGCCCGGAAACTCGCCGCGTCGGCGCACCAGCTTCCTGCACACGTTGGGGCCCGGCCTCATCACCGGCGCAGCGGACGACGATCCCAGTGGAATCGCCACCTACAGCCAGGTTGGCGCGCAATTCGGCTATACCCTCTGCTGGACAATACCGTTCAGCTACCCCCTCCTGGTCGTGATCCAGGGGATCAGTGCGGGTATCGGCGCCGTCACCGGTCAGGGCATCGCACAGAACCTGCGGCGACACTATCCGCCTTGGGTGATGCGTTTTGCCGTTCTCCTGTTGCTCGTCGCCAACTTCATCAACATCGGCGCCGATCTGGCGGCGATGGGTGCGGCGTTGCAGCTTCTCGTCGGTGGTTCTCAGTTCCTCTACGCCGCCGCCTTCGGACTGCTCTGCGCCGGCCTTGAGATCTTCATTGCCTACAAGCGCTATGTGACCATCCTGAAGTGGCTAACCCTCTCGCTGTTTGCATACGTCGCGGTGGTGCTGGCTGTGGACGTGCCGTGGGCAGCCGCGCTGCGCGGCGCACTCATTCCGCAATTCGCCTTGGATCGCGACCATGCCATGGCCCTGGTGGCTGTTCTCGGCACGACGATCAGCCCCTACCTCTTCTTCTGGCAAGCCGGTGAGGAAGTGGAGGAGCTGCATCGTCGCCACCTTGTACGGCTCAGCAGTCATCCGCGTACGGCAGGTGCCGAGCTCGCCCGCATTCGAACAGATACGCTTTTTGGCATGACATTCTCCCATCTCATCGCTCTCTTCATCATCATCGCCACCGCAGCCACGCTCCACGCCAACGGCACTATGCAGATCGAGACTTCAGCGCAGGCGGCAGAGGCGCTCCGGCCGATTGCCGGCGAAGTCACCTTCGCGGTTTTCGCCGCCGGCATCATCGGTACCGGCATGCTGGCCGTCCCGGTGCTTGCCGGCTCGGCTGCCTATGCCGTCGCCGAGATGTTCCGCTGGCCGGAGGGACTGGATCGGCGGCCCCGTGAGGCCAAAGCTTTCTATGCAACGATTGCCGCGGCGACCCTCGGCAGCGTTGTAGTCAGCTTTACCGCACTCGATCCAATCCGCGCGCTCTACTGGACAGCGGTCATCAATGGCATACTTGCGGTCCCACTCATGGCAATCATGGTGATGATGGCCAGTAGCCCGCGCGTCATGGGAAGGCTGACCGCCCCGCGGTGGATGGTCGTAGTCGGATGGCTTGCGGTGCTGATCATGGCTCTGGCCACGATCGGGTTCTTGGTGCTCTAAGCACCCAGGTCGCAGCGAAAAGCAGTTCGTGGAGCCTGTTCCATGGGCTATAATGCGGCCAATTGCGGTTGCGAAGCATTGAGGTACCGGCATGCCGGGGTGGCTCGTATCGGTCGTCCCTATGAATGTCTCATCCGCTGTCGGAGGGATATCGTGAACGTCCTGATTGTCTATGGAACGACCGAAGGGCAGACGGAGAAGATTGCCGCACGGACGGCAACGCATATTCGCGAGCGCGGGCACCAGGTCGAGTTGGTGGATAGCGCAGAGCTTGCATCCGATTTGAAGCTCGGACACTTCGACGCGTTCGTCATTGCAGCGTCGGTCCACCAGGAGCACCATCAGGAATCCGTCGCGAACTTCGTATTTGCGCATCACGAAGCGCTGAGCACCAAACCTTCAGCCCTGATATCCGTCAGTCTCTCGGCGGCGCTGGAAGGCCAAAAGACGGAAGCGCAAAACTACGTGGATCGCTTCGCCTCCGTGACAGGGTGGCAGCCACGCATGACCCTGCTTCTCGGGGGTGCCTTGCGCTTCACCAAGTATGATTACTTTCAGGAGCAGTTCGTCAAATTCGTCGTCATGAAGAGCGGCGATCCGAGCCCCGAGCGCGATCACGAATTCACCGACTGGAACGCGCTCGCCAACTTCGCCGATCGATTTCTCGAGACGGCCAAACAAGGAGGTGCCTGAGCCCGGCGCAGCCTGCATCGGCGCACCCTTCGCCGCCGGCGTGGCGCATGGAACATGGCGTATAGCGCGAGCGATCGCGAACCCAGTGGAAGCAAGAAGACCGAGATGCACAAAGTGAAGCTCGCTCTTCACCGGGGGGAGTCCCGTGACCATCACTGAGATGACCGCCCAAGAATGCAGGATGCACCTGGCCGCGAGCAGGGTCGGGCACCTCGCTTGCGTAAGAGACGGGATGCCGTACGTCGTGCCGATCAGCTTCGTTTACGAGAACGGCCACATCTACAGCTTCTCCCTGATCGGTCACAAGGTCCTGGCGATGCGGGAACATCCTCAGGTCTGCTTCGAAGTCGACGAGATTCACGACCCTCGCAGCTGGTGGAGTGTCATTGCCTTCGGTCGCTACGAAGAACTCGCCGAAGCTGGCCCACGGCAGAATGAGCGCGACCATGCATGGTCGCTGTTGCAGAAGGCGCGCCCCAACTGGTGGGAACCTGGCAGCGAGACACTTCACTCCGAGGACAAGGTGGCCAGTCCGCCCCACCTCTTCTTCCGCATCAACATCGAGAAGATCACTGGACGTCGTGCCCTCGTCTGAGGCAGGGTCTCCTTAGGCCTTCACCCGCTTGGCTGGTGCCCGCTTGGCTGGCTCCTTCTTGGCTGGCTCCTTCTTGGTGGGCTTCGCCGGTGTGGCGCTGCTATTGCTGTCTGCTTCGCGAGACCAATCACCCGAAAACCATGCCAAGCAGAACCTTGCAGCGGCTCGCGGCCTACCGGCCGAGATGATCGCTGCAGCTCAAACACTCTCCAATGAATTGGCCAGCGCGCAGAACCTGCTGCTGCCACTCGATCAGTATTTGGACACACACTGACGGTTTGTGGGAATGTCAGGATGCGTCGTCTCTCGATAGTCTAATGGGCCAAGAAGTGTGAAGGCGATACCCAAATTCAAGTGAGGAGAAGCTGGGGCTGGTGTTCCCATCTGATAGCCTCTCGTGAAATTCTGGATCGACCCGGAGAGATTGAAAATACAATCCTGACAGGCCGCGTGAGTGGGTATAGGTTGCCCCGAAGCATATGCGTTCTGCTGGTGGTTGCACATGTGGCGATCAGCGAAGGGGGGAGATTTGCGATGAAAACTATGAAGATCGTCTCATGCGGAGCGGCGCTGGCCGTTTTGACACTCTTAGCAGCCCCGGCTAGTGCACAGGAGGCAGCCCCGCTCGGCTCGCCAGCAGCTACGGCACCGATCAACCCGCTGCGCGTCCCCAATCCGCCGGGCAGATTCGGAGGCTTAATCAACCTCGACGCGCCCACATCCACGCCCTACTGGCAGCCCCAGGTCGTGCCACCGGAAGGGGCGCCAAACATCCTCGTGGTTCTGATCGATGACGAAGGGTTCGGCGCCCCCAGCACCTTCGGTGGCGTCATCCCCACGCCGAACCTTGACCGCATCGCTGACGCGGGTCTGCGCTACACGCAGTTTCACACTACTGCGCTGTGCTCGCCCACCCGCGCCGCGCTGATCACCGGAAGAAACCACCACTCCGTCGGCACGGGCGTGATCGGCGAAGCCGCTACCGGGTTTCCGGGCTACAACAGCATCATGACCAAGGACAAGTCGACAATCGGGACAACCCTGAAAGCCAATGGCTACGCCACATCCTGGTTCGGCAAGAACCACAATACCCCCGCTTTCGTCACCAGCCAGGTCGGCCCCTTCGACCAGTGGCCGGTCGGCATGGGCTTCGAGTATTTCTACGGGTTCAACTCCGGCGAAACCAACCAGTGGCAGCCTGATCTCTATCGCAACACTACGCGCATCTACCCCTATGTCGGCAACCCTCAATACAACCTGATCACCGATATGGCGGATGACGCCATCGCCCATGTCCAGCAGATCAACGCCCTCGATCCGAACAAGAAGTTCTTCCTCTATTACGCGCCCGGCGCCACCCATGCGCCTCATCATCCGACGCAGGAGTGGATTGACAAGTTCAAGGGCAAGTTCGGCATGGGCTGGAACGCCCTCCGTGACGAGATTTTCGCCAATCAGAAGAAACTGGGCGTGATTCCGCAGGGTGCCCAACTCACGCCCTGGCCGCACGACCTTCTGAAGAATTGGGACGAACTTTCGGCCGACGAGAAGAAGCTCTTCGAGCGGCAGATGGAGGTCTATGCAGCCTACCTTGCGTATGTCGACGACGAGGTCGGCCGCGTGGTCAAGGCCATCGAGGACATGGGCAAGCTCAATGACACGCTCATCATCTATATCAGCGGCGACAACGGCCCCAGCGCGGAAGGCTCGCCGGTAGGCACACCGAACGAGATGACTTTCTTCAACGGCGTCGAGGTTTCTGTCGCGGATCAAATGCCGTTCTACGACGCTTGGGGTTCTGCCGAGACTTATCCTCACTATGCGGTCGGTTGGGCCTGGGCCATGAGCACGCCCTACAAGTGGACCAAGCAGGTCGCCGGCTATCTCGGCGGCGTGCGAAACGGCATGGTGATCTCGTGGCCCGGTCACATCACCGACGCCGGAGGCATCCGCAACCAGTTTCATCATGTCATCGACATCGTTCCGACCATCCTCGAAGTGACGGGAATCGAGGCACCCGACGTTGTCGATGGCATCGATCAGGCACCAATTGAGGGGGTAAGCCTCGCCTATACCTTCGACAAGGCCAATGCTGACGCCCCGTCCCGGCACCACACGCAGTATTTCGAGATGTTCGGTGAGCGCGCGCTCTACCACGACGGCTGGATAGCATCGACCGTGCCGTTCCGCGCGCCGTGGAACGGCACCGCCCCGGACCCGAAGGACGTGGTCAACGATGCGAAGTGGGAACTCTACGACCTTACCACCGACTGGACCCAGAACAACGACGTCGCCGCGGCCAATCCAACGAAGCTCACGGAACTCCAGGACATGTTCTGGATCGAGGCGGCAAAGTATCAAGTCCTGCCGCTCGATGCCTCGGCGCTCACGCGCTTCATCGCGCCCCGGCCGAGCATTGTCGCAGGCCGCGACAAGTTCGTTTACACACGCCCGCTCGTCGGCACCCCGCTCGGAACAGCTCCCAGCATTCTCAACAAATCCTTCTCGATCTCGGCCGAAATCGAAGTGCCTGACGGCGGCGGCGAAGGGATGCTCGTTACCCAGGGCGGCCGCTTTGCCGGCTGGGCGCTCTACCTCCTCAAGGGCAAGCCTGTCTTCGTCTACAATCTGCTCGACCTCGCACGGCCGCGAATCGAGGCGCCCCAGCCTCTGTCGGCGGGCACGCACACCGTCGACTTCGTCTTCACCTACAATGGACCTGGCCTCGGCAAAGGCGGGACCGCGGTAATGAAGGTCGACGGCGCCGAAGTGGCGAGCGGCCAGCTCCCCAATACCCTGCCGTTCGCACTCGAGGCGAGCGAGACCTTCGACGTCGGCTCAGACACCGGAACCGGAGTCGACGATGCCGACTACACGTCGCCGTTCCCGTTCACCGGCAAGCTTGGAAAACTCACGATCAAGCTCGGGGCGAACAGTTGACCCTAGCAGGTTCCATCTTTCGGGTGACTGCGCGGTCGAAGTCATCGGAATTCCTGACGAGACCTGGAACCGCCCCGGGTGGGCGGTTCTTTTCCATCGGTGGATTAGAACCCCAAAAAAGACGCGCTCCGGACGACTGTCTACCGAGCTGACCCGATAGCGTTCGAAAGTCGGCGACAAAGACCCGAAAGGGTCACTTTAAGACATCGGACCTTCGAGGGTTCAACGTCCGCTTTTGTCCTTTCCTGCCCCACAGGCAGACTTTCTGCTTCCGGCCCATTAACGGCCTTTCCGGGCCTCGATAATCGCGCGCCGTTTAATTCGCCACAATGTTAGGATAATGTGCTGCATTAAAATCTTTAATACCACACACTATCAACATCGATTGTCCGCCGGCAAAGGTTGGCTCTTGACGCGAATTGGTCAATCTTGGGCGCGAAAAATCGGCAGCTTTGCGCCGCAAATCAGACCTACGCGAAAAGCGGTCTTAGCCCCCTGAGCGGACTTAGGCCACGAAACCAGCTGCTCCTACAGCCGATTGTGATCCCGGAGTCGACTTCGGGAAATGATCGCTAGCTCGATCTCGCGGTACAAGTCACTCCGGCAGCCCGGCTTGCCTCAGGCCCTCGATATACCTGTTGCGATCATCCGGCCGACGGAACGGCGGCAGCACGTCGGCGAGATCAGAAAGCCGGAGGGTGGGATTGAGGTCGCGCAGATGGGCAACCATTTCCTGTGCTTTCCTGAGCCGTCCCGCAAGCGCATGGCTGGCCGCAATGACCCGCATCGCGCTCGCGTAGCTCGGCTGGGACAGCAAGGACATTCTTGCCCACGAAATCGTAGCGCCCACCGCAGAAGTGCGCCAGCGCTGTGCAAAACTGCCATGCGAACAGGCGCGGGTCCAACGGGCTTAGACGCATGGCAAGGGCGGCGTGCTCGACGGCTTCGTCCGGCTCGCCTAGGCAGGCCTTCGCCCAACTGCTGTAGCCCCAGGCAGCGGCCAAATTCGGGTTGAGAACGAGGGCGCGGTCGATCCAGGCCGCACAGTCCTCAAGCTCCCCCCCAATGTATCCCTGCACATATCCACCGTAAGACAGCGCGATCGCGTCATCCCGCCCGAGCTCGACTGCCCTCCTCGCCAATCGCATAGCTTCGTCAACCTCTTTTGTGCGATCGACCATCCAGCCGTTGCTCTTTCGGGTGACATAACATCGCGCCGCCCTGGCATAGGCTACGGCGAACTCCTGGTCATGAGTGATCGCCTGCATGAAAAGCCACAAAGCTTCATCTATGGCCGCTCTGCTGGTGGCCGTGCGGTCAAAGACAGCCAGGCCGCGGAGATAATAGTCATAGGCGTCGAGGCTTTCGGTCGGCTTCCTCTTGGCACGCTCGATCTCTGCCTCCTCCACCTTCGGCGTGATGGCCCCAACGATGCTCGATGCGACCTTGTCCTGCAGATCGAATATGTCGACCAGCGGTCCGTCAAAACGATCGGCCCACAGATGGGCGCCTGTCGAAGCGTCGATCAGCTGCCCGCCGATGCGCAGGCGCTCGCCAGACCGGCGCACGCTTCCTTCGACGACGTAACGCACGTTGAGTTCGCGCCCGACCTGCTTCGTGTCGACGGCCCGCCCCTTGTAAGTGAAGCTCGAATTTCGGGCGATGACGAACAGATGGCGGAAGCGAGCCAATGCCGTGATGATGTCTTCCACGATGCCGTCGGCAAAATATTCCTGCTCGGCATCGCCGCTCAAATTCTGAAATGGCAGCACGGCGACCGATGGGCGGTCGTCTTGTTTCATCGGAGCTGGGAGGTGCGGCGCGATATCGGGGGCCGGAGCGGGACGATAGTCGGCTCCTTCGCGCAATTGCAGGGCAGCAGCCAGGGAGTTGGTCTGCGCCTCGGGTTCCACGCCTAGCTGCTTTCAGGTCGCATCGCGTAAGGGTAACCCAAAACCACTTTTTTTTGGACGAATTTGTGCCGCAAATCCGCGCGAGATTCTGGCTCGCACTGTTTTCGGAAGATTTCCGTTTCTGCGGCGTTGTTGTTCGTATGGATGGCGGATTGTAATGCGCACGCTCCAGAAATTCCTCGGCTTCCTGGTCGCGCTCACCATCCTTGCGGTCTGTTTCGCGACCGGGGCTCTCGCCCAGGGCGAAAAGCGCCTGGCCTTCGTGATTGGCAATGCCAGCTATCAGTCCGGAGAGCTGGCAACGCCGGCCAATGATGCCGGCCTGATCGCACAGACCTTGCAGGCGGCTGGTTTTGATGTTGTCGGCGCGCGCGACGTTGACCAGGAGTCGCTGCGCGGCTCGTTCCGTGATTTCCTCGGCAAGGTCTCGGCCGCTGGTCCGGACGCGGTGGTCTTTGTCTATCTCGCCGGACATGGCGTCCAGTTCGAAGGCGAGAACTATTTCGTGCCGGTCGACGCCCAGATCTCGAATGCCACCGATGTGCCGATCGCGGCGGTGCGGGTCTCCGATCTCACCAAGCCGCTCGCCGCGTTGCCGACCAAGGTCAACATCATCGTGCTCGATGCCGCGCGGCCAAATTCCTTCGCGCAGTCGAAGCAGCCACTTGCCGGTGGCCTCGCGCTGGTCGATCCCGATCCGAACATGCTCATCGCCTTCAACGCCGCTCCAGGGACGGTCGCGCCAGGAGGCAAGGGGCCCTATGGCGCCTATGCCCAGGCATTGGCCGAGATGATGCGCGAAGGCGGTTTGCCATTGGACGAAGTCTTCGACAGGACGCGGCTGCGCGTCAACGAAGTGACCGAGGGCGGCGAGCTGCCCTGGAGCGCTTCGAAGATCACCGAGCCCTTCGTCTTCTTCGAACGCGGTCCGGATGCTCCCCCGCCCCAGGTTTCAGCGGCGGAGGTCGGCAAGATGCGGACAAAGGAGATCCGCGACTTTGATGCACACGACGCCTATGCCGCGGCTCTCGAGCGTGACACGCTGCGCGGTTACCAGGACTTTCTCGCTGCCTATCCTCAAGACCCGATGGCCAGGCGCGTGCACGCGATCATCGGGGCGCGGCGCGAGGCGATCACCTGGCGAGAGACCTGGCTGCGGGACACGCCGGAAGCCTACTGGTCCTATCTCGAGCGTTATCCACATGGCCCGCATGCCTGGGATGCGCGCCGCCGGCTCGCGCATTTCGATGCCGCCTTGGAGCCGCCGGAGGATTTCACCGTCTATGTCTATGACGTGCCGCCGCCGCCGCCGGAGGAAATCGTCTATATCGACCGGCTCGTGATATATTTCGATGATCCCGACTTCGACTTCGCGCCGCCGCCACCGGTGGCGGTGATCTTCCTTCCGCCGCCGCCGCCGGATTTCATCGTGTTGCCGCCACCGCCGCCGCCAGTCGCGATCTTCGTTCTGCCGGTACCGGTCTTCGTGCCGGTGCCGGTGTGGGTCAACCCGCCGCACAACATCGTGCCGCCGCCGGACAACATCATCTTCAACAACATCCACAACACCACGATCTTCAACAACACGACGATCAACAACGAGACCAACAATCAGCCGGGGCAGGCCAATGGCAACGCCCCGGGGAGTCTCACCACCGGCCAGAAGCTCGGCGCCGCCGCGGGCCTGGGTGCGACCGCGCTTGCGGCCAAGGTCGCGTTGCCGCCGCTGCTGCAGAAAAAGGCCGCGCTGGCCAAGCAGGGCCCGGTCGGCCTGCCGGCGAAGCTCGGCCTGGGGCCACCGCAGGGCCAGCAGCCGAATGGAGCGGCGCTGCAGTCGAAGACACTGCGCGCTGGCAAGCGTTCAACCGAACACGCGCTGCCTGGGGCCAAGGGCAAGACGCTGCCGCTCGTCAATGGCAAGCCACCGCTGCTCAACAGCCAGACCTTGGCCAACGACAAGTCCAGGAAGTTCCTGCGCAGGCAAGGCACGGCGGGCGGAAACCAGCAGGCTACCGGAAATGCCGGCGCCGCCGTGACGGAAGAGCAGGGCACGGGCCAGCAGCCGTATGGAGCGACACCGCTGTCGAAGACGTTGCCTGCCGGCAAGCTTTCAACCGAACACGCCCTGCCTGGGGCCAAGGGCAAGACGCTGCCGCTGGTCAATGGCAAGCCGCCGCTGCCCGACAGCCAGACCTTGTCCAATGACAAGTCCAGGAAGTTCCTGCGCAAGCAAGGTGCGGCGGGCAGGAACCAGCAAGCTACCGGAAATGCCGGTGCCGCTGTGACAGGAGAGCAAGGCATGGGCCAGCAGAGCGGGCAGGGCAGGAAGTTCCGCAAGCTTCCGACCGTCAATGGCGCACCGGCCGGGAACGGCCTGAGCGCCCAGGAGAGGTTTAAGAGAAACAATCCGACTGTGTTCTCCGACCAGAACAATGGCAAACCCAGGAAGCTGCTGCGCAGGCAAGGCCTGCCCGAGGGCAAGCCATTGTCGTCCGGCCAGGCGATTGTCGTGAACCCGAACGGGCAAGGCTCGGCGACCGGGAACGAAAAGGGCAGGAAGTTCCGCAAGCTTCCGGCCATCGGGGGTGGATCGGCTGGCGGTGAGGTCAACGTCCAGCGCAACTTCAAAGTCAACAGGCCCAACGAAAATCCGCAGCGCCAATTCAAGCTGCAGGAACAGCCGAATGCTCAAGTGTTCTCCAGGCCCCGGAAAAGAGAGTTCCAAGCGCAGCCAAGGCCCCAGGTCCAGATGCAAGAGCGACGTCAGCCGCCCGCACCTTTCAAGCCGCAGCAGCCACAGGCCGGAAAGAAGCCGTCCTGTGGGCATCCGGGCGAGCCGGCCTGCAGCAAATAGGAGCGCGGCAGGCAATGTGCGGCGAATAGGATACCACGACTTGGAAAAGGGCTGGGTTGGCCGAGACTCGTCTGATGAACGTGCGGGACCGGATCGATCGTCGGGGGTTCGAGTCGGGAGAGCGCTACCGCCTTTCCCCATACCCGGCCTCGCTGCGTTTCGCACTTCGTTGCCGCGCGTAACGCGAAGCGACCAGAGTTGGTGACATGGCACTGGACCACGGCAATAGTCGTGATCTGACCCAGTGTGATGGCGAGCATAGTCTTGGCTGGTGTCACGACAACGGCGTTCGTGCATTCACGAATTTGGAACAATCCTAATGCCTATTCCTCCGATCAATATTTGGGCGTCTTTAAGAAACGCGATGTCGGCTTTTTGACACCGATACGCCTATGCGCGCGAGCCGGTGACAACGCGCCAGGAAGCGCCGGGCCAGAGCAACATGCTTACCTTTCCGCAAACGCCCGCGAGAAGGAATCCATCATCGGCCGCGCAAGATACTCGAAGAAAGTGCGGTCGCCGGTGCTGATGAAAGCCTCGACCGGCGTTCCGGGATAGAGCTGGTCGGCCTTGACGCCGGGCGGCAGGGTGTCGGCAATCTTCAGCTTGGCGCGGAAATAGGGTTCGTGCGTGGTTTGATCGACCAGCCGGTCGGCGGACATCTGCATTACGGTGGCCGAGACCTCGGGCGTCAGGCGCATGTTGAGGGCGGACAATCGAAGTTTCGCCGGCTGACCGACGCGTACCTGATCGATGTCTTTCGGCCGCAGCCGTGCATCGACGATAAGGCCCGATGCGGTGGGCAGGATCTCCATGATCTTTTCGCCAGGGGCAATCACGCTGCCCTTGGAATTATAGGTCGAGGACACCACGATGCCGGCTGTTGGCGCCTTGATCGTCGTGCGCCCAAGTACCGCCTCGGCGGCCCGCATCTGCTCCTCGACGTCGGCGAGGTTGGTGCGGACCTCGTCGAGCTTGGTCAGCGCTTCCTCCACGCGCTGCGTGGTCGCGCGTTCGATCTGCTCCTGCCCTTCGACGATCTGCGTATTGGCCGCGGCAAGATTTGCCTCCAGCGCGCCGGCCTGGCCGATGAGATCGGCCTCGCTGCGCAGAAGCTGCGAATATTCGGTGCGATTGGTAAGGCCCCTGTCCAAGAGGTTGGTCTTGATGCCAAGCTCCTTCTTCACCACCTCGGCCTGCTGCTCGATGGCGAGCTTCTGGGCGTTCAAGCCGACGACCGACTCGCGATGCATGACGACACGTTGCGCCAGGATAGACTGTTCCGACCGGAACCGGGCGAGCCTGGCGTCGAATTCCTTCTGCTGTTCGCGGATGAGGTTTTGGAAATCCTGCTGGAACGGCGCCGGCGCGGCGTCGGTGATCGGCGCCAGCCCGTCCAACCCGTCGCGCTCGGCCTCCAGTCGCGCCGCACTCGCCTTGAGCGCGATCGATTGCCTTGTCAGCCGGTTGAGGTCGGCCTCGGCGGCCGTGCGGTCGAGGAGGATCAGATCCTGGCCTTGCTGCACGCGGTCGCCTTCGTGGACAAGCAGCTGCTTGATGATGCCGCCCTCTGGATGCTGGATTAGGATGTTGCCGCCGGTTGCCGAGATCGTGCCTTGCGTGATTACCGCGCCGGCGAGCGGCGCGCTCGCCGCCCAACAGCCAAAGCCGCCCACAAGCAGCGCGATCGCCGCGTATCCGATGAAAGCCACGCGCCTTATGTCGGTGCGGGGTTGGCTGTCCCAGGTGAGGCTCTGTGTCATCGCTTACGATCCGAGGTGGATGCCGCGCGTGCGGATCGTCGGCGCGAACGACCCGGTCACCACGGTGTTCTGCTGGGCGCTTTTGCTCACGACCGACTTCCGCAGCACCTCGGCGCTTGGGCCAAAGGCTTCGATTGCACCGCCACGCAAGAGCATCACGCGGTCGCAGGCCGCCGCGATCGAAGGGCGGTGGGTGATCACGATCGTCGTGACGCCGGTGGCGCGCGCGGCAGCGAGCACCGCTTCGAGCGCCGCTTCGCCGCTGCCGTCGAGATGCGTGCTGGGCTCGTCGAGCACCAGAATGCGTGGATTGCCGTAGAAGGCACGCGCCAGACCGATCCGCTGGCGCTCGCCGCCGGAAAGCGTTCCCGGCGGACCGATCATGGTCTGGTAGCCGTTTTGCCGCGCCAGGATCAGCTCATGCGCTTCCGCACGCCTTGCTGCCTCGACGATCGCGGCATCGTCAGCATCGGGGGCGAAGCGGGCGACATTGTCGCCGATCGATCCGGGAAAGAGCTCCACTTCCTGCGCGAGGTAGCCGATATTTCTTCCGAGCTGGAATTCGTCCCAGGTCCTGAGGTCCGCGCCGTCGATCCTGATCGAACCGCCGGTCGGCTGCACGGCGCCGACAAGCAACCGCGCCAGCGTCGATTTGCCGGCACCGCTCGGGCCGATGATCGCCACTGCTTCGCCGGCGCCGATCGTGACGTTCAGCCGCTTGAGGATGGGCTCGGTGCCGAAAGTCGCATTCGGCGCCATGAAGAAAACCTCCTGCACCGAAATCGCGCCGGATGGATCCGGCAAAGTCAGCTTCCGCATTTCTGCCGGATGCGCCGAAAGCGCCTTGTCCAGCCGCTTCCACGATCGCTTGGCGTCGACGATCTGCCGCCAGGACCCGATCAACTGGTCGAGCGGCTGCAGCGCGCGCGACGACACCAGCGAGGACGCGAAGATCATGCCGGCCGTCATCTGCCCCTCCAGCACCAGCCACGCGCCGGCACCGAGAATCGCCAGTTGCAGCACCATGCGCAGCGCCCGGGACGTTCCGCTGAAAATCGCGTTGGCGCTCGAGGAGCGGTCGTACAGGACAAGCGCTTCCGCAACGTAGCGTCCCCAGACCCGCGCGGCGTTTTCAATCATGCCCATGGCGCGCAGCGTTTCCGCGTTGCGGGCGAATACCTGTTCGGCACGGCTGGCGAGCGCCGAACGTTCGGTGGAGAGGGTGTCGTTCCTGCCAATGGCAAGCTGGTTTGCCACGACCAGGAGAAGCAACAGCACGGCGCCGGCGAGCGTCAGCCAGAACAGCACCGGGTGGATGAGATAGAGCAGGGCAAGGAAGACGGGCGCGAAGGGCAGGTCGAACAGCACCGCCACGCCGCGCGACCGGATGAAGGCGCATACCGAGGCGAGGTCGCGCAGCGGCGACAGGCCGCCGCCATCATATTTCGCGTCGAGCGATGTGGCGAATGTCCTCGCGCCCAGTTTACGGTCGACCGTGGCCGCGACGCGCTGCGTGTAGATGGCGCGGACCGCGTCCAGGAAGCCGAGAAAGGCAAGCGCGAGAATCGCGATGGCCGAGAGGTAGAGCAGCGTCTCGACGCTGGAGGAGGGCAGGACGCGGTCATAGACCTGCAGAAGGTAGAGCGGGATCACCAGCAGCAGGATGTTGATCAGCAACGAGAAGACGCCGACATCGGCGATGGCGCGCCTGAACACCGGCCGCAGGCTCGACTGCCTGGCCATCCCGCGTTTCCCTGGCGGATCGTTCTCCCGCAACATGGCGCCGGCCGCCTAGACCGTGTGCTCGCCCGTGACGTTCAGGTTGCTCTGCTGCAGATCGTCCAGCGTATAGGCGTGGATGTAGTCGATCTTCATCTGGGCTGGCGTCGCGAGGTGGTCCGGAGGCGCGCCGGCTTGGCCGCCGACCGCAAGATCGACCAGCATGTACATCGGGCTGTGCATGTCGGACGGCGTCGCCGCTTCCGCGACCTGCAC
Source organism: Mesorhizobium sp. LjNodule214 (assembly GCF_964252735.1). NCBI lineage: Bacteria > Pseudomonadati > Pseudomonadota > Alphaproteobacteria > Hyphomicrobiales > Phyllobacteriaceae > Mesorhizobium > Mesorhizobium sp. LjNodule214. The sequence goes on along the minus strand of NZ_CAXUPE020000005.1, from coordinate 270,757 downwards.
GCCGTCATAGGTCCACACCAGCTTGTCCGGCGTCCACAACAGGCCATAGGTGTGGAAGCCGTCTGTGTCCGAAACATTCACCGTCGATCCGACCTTGGTGTGCGTTCCCGTCTCATTCGTGTGCGCGGTCATGAGAAGCTGGTTCGGGTTCTGGCCGTACATTTCCACGACGTCGAGCTCCGGCGGCCACGTACCGTCTTCCGGCAACAGCCAGAAGGCCGGCCAGGCGCCGGCGTTCTCGGGCAGGTCGGCCTTCATTTCGAAATAACCATAGGTCTGCGAGAAGGTGTCGTGCGTCGTCAGGAGCCCGGATGTGTATTCGTAGTTGTTGATCAGCGGCTTGATGTCCGCCGGCGCCTGCGCCGCGGTGATCGTGAGCACGCCGTTACTATCGACGCTGAACGGGTGGATGGAACTCGTCGGCGCGTAATTGGCGTCGATATACCACTGCAGTTCGTTGTTCTGGGTCAACGTGCTGCCGTTCGGCGCGCCCCACCAGAAGTTGGTGTCCCACGTGCCGCCTTGGCTATTGTGAAGGCTCAGCGTGTTGAAGTCGTCGGAGAAGGACAGCGTCATTCCGGACTTGTCGATCGGCAGCTCGAACTGGCTGGCCTGCATCTTGTCGGCGGTGGTGTTGTTGAACACCAGCACCTCGTCGGAGCCGAGGTTGAGCAGGAGGTTCGACCCGGCCTGGATCATGTGTGCCTTGACGTCGTCGAATGACATGAAGTCGTAGCCATTGAGGCGGATGGTATCGTCCGCGCCGAAATCGGTGATCAGGTCGCTGCCGTGGTCCTTGGTGATGATGAAGGTGTCTGCGCCGCCACCGCCGATCAGCACGTCATTGCCCAGGCCGCCGTCGAATGTCTGGCTGCTGGTGCCGCCCTTGATGATGTTGTCGAGCGAATTGCCGAACGCATAGTGGTTGTTGCCGGTGACGACGAGGTTCTCGAAATTGTCGGGCAGCTTGTAGCTCATCCAGGTGTCGATCGTGTCGATGCCCTCGCCGGGCAGCTCGACCGCCCGGTTGATCGTCGAATAGAGGTGGTAATAGTCGCTGCCCGCGCCGCCATACATGGTGACGTTGACGCTGGTGTCGCCCCAGAAGGAGTCGTTGCCGGAGGTGCCGTGTAGTTCCGGTCCGGCCCCGGTCGCGGAAAACCAGTGGGTGGACGCGCCGGTGTAGGGTAGGGGGACGCCTTTGGCGTTCACGACGGTGGTCATCGAACAATCTTCCTCGTGGTGCCCCGCCGCCCGAGACGCCGATCCGAGTCCAAGTAGCCGCTTTAGCTTGAACGTATGGCGCAAATTATCGTTTCAAGAAATGGCCATATAGTACCATATAGTACAGAGAAAAATCGCTTTCTTCGATCAACTGTTAAGAGCGAATAGAATAAGCGATTGCTAATACAATTTCAGCGTGAAGCTCGGCCAATTTTACTTAATATTGCTGGAAGGCCTGCCGAAATATTAGGCAGGCTGCCGCGGATGAATGCATTTTGTTGCAGCGTGGCCTTCTGCATCTGAAGCGAAGGTTCGAAATCGGCGGGGGCCGCCAAGAACTGCTAGGCCCGTAGGGACGGGTTGGTGTTGGGCGGCAGCGCCGCTTCCGCGTCCGAGGCCACTCGATCGTCCGCTCGGGAGCGATCACAGTGGCAGTGCCGGTCAGAACTTGGCTGCCCTTCTGATTGGTGCAGACGGTCTCCAGAAGCCCGATATGCTTGTCCGGCTCCGGCCGCTTCCTGGACGCGGACGCTCGCGGTGATGGTACCACCGGGCGCATTGAGCCTTGGTCAAAACCCAGAAATGATCCACGGATTTGAGGTATCGTATCCGAGCCGTGGCTCTGGCTTTCTTGTGCCGCTTTGCAGCATGCGCGAAGGGGACGATCTGCCTATTCCGGCCGGTTCAATTCGTTCCAGCCACATGGTGGCCGAGGTCATCATGTCACCGAAGGAAACCGCTCTATTGCGGGCTGCACGCGCTTGCGGTGCGAATGTGCATTGCGGCAGTCACATGCTCTCAGCACAACCCGACGCTGTGGGCGCGTTCGTCCGCGCCTTCTGAGATTGTGAGCACCTAGAGTTTTTTCCGCGTGATCGTCTCTACTCGCACTTTGTTGCCGCCGATCTGTTTGGCAAGGGCTTCCGCCTTGGACCCCATAACATTAGGACGAGAGCACGTTAAAAACCAGCTGGGGACAATGCGGGTCCGGACCTTAAATTCACTTTCGAAGGGTCGAATTGATCGCGATCAAATCCATTCACGTCTATGCCTGTAAGTTCTGACCATGCCCGATGTCGTTGCGGATCTGCTCCAAGTGTGTAATGCCGAGAGGACGCCATCGCCATCGCCGACCAGTCCACCGGGCCAGCGCGCTGCGAGATCAGCGTCACGCCGGAAGGCGACATGGTCTCGCTGGAGGCACTCGCCTATGCGGATAGGAAGGTGAGCGGCACCTATTCCTTCCATGTCGAAAGCGCCGGCCAGACCGGCGGCACCAATATCGAGCAGGGCGGCGCCTTCAGCGCTGCGCCCGGCAGGCCTGCCACGCTCGGCGCCGTCACGCTCGACGCGAAGGGCGCCGTCTATGACGCCAGGCTTGAGGTCACGGTCGACGGCAAGAGCATCGGCTGCACCGACCGGATCGGCGGTGCGACCTGATCGCACCGGCCGGGTTTTGCAAAAAGGGCGTCGGGCGACCGGCGTCCATTTTTAAGCAAGCCAGCCATGAAAAGGCGGCTGAATGCAATCTGAACGGCGGACTCCGGCAAGGTTCAGCCGCGAAATCAGAAGGTGGCCATGGGCTGAGGCAACCGGAAAATGGAGAACCAGGATGACCTGCAATATGTTCAAGACCCTTACCGCCGCTCTCGTTGCCGGCAGCATCGGTCAGTTGGCACTTTCCACACCGACCTTCGCCGGCGGCTCGGTTTCGGTGACCTATGCCCCCGGCCAACGCGCGTGACGGCAGCGCTCTGGCGACCGGCCTGCGCGTCTATTCGCTATATCGCGGCCTGCACGGCGCCAGCATCCGTCAGTCCGGACACGGCAACGCGGCTGGCATCGTCCAGAACGGCCGCGGCAATCTGGGCATCATCCAGCAGAAGGGCAACGGCCATTCCGCCAGCCTGCAGCAGAACGGTGATGACGACGCTTACGGCATTTTCCAGTTCGGAGGCAGCAACAGCGCCAATGTCGTGCAGAACGGCAATGGTGGCAGCGGCGCTACCCTGAGCTACCGTTGGTAGTGGTCACGAAGATGGATTTTCCGCCAGGTGGTGTTAAGGAAGCTTCAGGGCGGCACCGATACGGACATAGTGGACCCGAACCCTTCCACGAAAAGGGCGGCAGCAGCCGCGACCACGATAGAGCCAGCCGAGCTGAGGAATTGGCGTTGCTGGTCATCTGCTCCTATCCTGCGGTCAGGGAAGCCGATCGCCTGGCCAAGGCCCGATATCTTATGGAGGTCGAGACGCGCGGCGAGCTCGACCTGCCAGAGCACATGCAGGCTCCTCTCCGCTCGATGATGTGGAAGGGAAGGACCGACCGCCGCGTGCCCGGTCAGCCTCCGTCAGATCACGCGGAGCTCATCGGCTGACGTCTTTCCGGAACGTTTGTCCTGCACCAGCTCGTAGCTGACCTTCTGACCATCATTGAGACCCCGCAAACCGGAGCGCTCGACGGCGGAAATATGCACGAACACATCCGGGCCGCCCTGATCAGGTTGAATGAAACCAAAACCCTTTTGCGAATTGAACCACTTTACCGTACCGGTAGCCATAGAGAGCCCTTTTCTGACAGGATGACCGCGTGCTGATCGCTTGGTCACTTCAGCGGCAAGATCAGCAGGCCAAGCGTATCGAGACGGTCATCCATTGCCAACATGGAAAGCGCACCGGACGCATCGATTGTGGGCGTTAGGGACTGTCTTACGAACCAGAGTTCCAAGAACGAGAAAGCTTCATAAATGTCCGGTTCGGGATCGGTAAGATTGGTCGACTAGGCTTAGGATTTCCTCTTTGCTGGCTTCTTGGCCACCGCCTTTGCCGCTTCCTGAGGTTTTCGCCCTAGGCCGATCTGCTTCGCCATAGCTGAGCGAGTTGCAGCATAGTTTGGTGCGACCATTGGGTAGTCGGAGGGCAGACCCCACTTGGCCCTATATTCATCGGGCGACAGACCGTAGCTCGTGCGCAGGTGCCTTCTCAGCGACTTGAATCTCTTACCGTCCTCTAACGAGATGATGAAATCCGGCGTGACCGACTTTCTGATTGGCACTGCGGGCTTCAACGGCTCTGCCTCCGGTTGGGACTGAGCGCCAGACTGCAATAAGCTCAACGACTGGTGAACCTGGCCAATCAGAGCAGGGAGTTCGCCGACGGGCACAGGATTGTTCGACACAAATGCCGAAACAACGTCAGCTGTTAGTTCGATAATCGCGCTGTTTGTTTCCTCGTCGGCCACGCTTTCTCTCCAATGCAGATAAATCAGACAAAGCGAGATAAACAGCCTATCCGACACTTGCAACCGCCGTGTCAAATCCGGATTGAAGAAAAGCCGGTAGCTTCGGCATGGAGACGTTGTTGTGCGCCCAGTCTTTGTTGACGACTCCGGTGCTGAACGGCAAGACCTGCGAGGTGCCGGCCGATAGCCTGTCAGTGGGCGCTATCATCCTCGTGCGGCCCGGCGACCGAATTCCGGCCGACGGCGAGATCAGCGAAGGCGAGAGCGCCGTCGATGAATCGCCTGTTTCCGGCGAAAGCGTGCCGGTGCGCAAAGGGGTCGGCGACACAGTATTTGCCGGCACCATAAACGGCGACGGCGTGCTGCGCATCAAGGTGACGGCGGGCGCCGCCGACAACACGATCGCGCGCGTCGTCAAGCTGGTCGAGGAGGCGCAGGAAAGCAAGGCGCCGACCGAGCGCTTCATCGACCGCTTGTCGCGCTGGTACATGCCCGGCGTGGTCGCCGTTGCGGCGCTCGTGGCGATCACACCACCGCTGCTCGTCGGCGGCGATTGGAGCGAATGGATCTACAAGGGCCTGGCACTGCTGCTCATCGGCTGCCCGTGCGCGCTGGTCATTTCGGTGCCGGCGGCGATCGCGGCCTCGCTCTCGGCCGGCGCCCGGCGCGGCCTTTTGATGAAGGGCGGCGCGGTGCTGGAAGGGCTCGGCAGCATCACCGCCGTGGCGCTCGACAAGACTGGCACGCTGACGTTCGGCAAGCCGCAGGTCACGGACGTCGTTGCAGTCGGCGCCAGTGAACGGGACATTCTGTCCCTTGCGGCGGCCCTTGAGACCGGTTCCAGCCATCCGCTGGCCTTGGCCATTCTGCAAAGGGCCAATACTGACAAGGTTCCCGTGCCACCTGCTGCCGAGGCTCGGGCAATTGGCGGCAAGGGCGTCGTCGGCCGCGTCGGCGGCAAGAGCCTGTTTCTGGGCTCGCCGGCCGCTGCCGGCGAAAAGGCCTCGCTGCCAGCTGACCAGGCTGTACGCATCGCGGCCCTGAACAATGAAGGAAAATCGGTGTCGGTGCTGCTGCTCATCGACGACGCTCTTGCCGGCTTCATCGCCATGCGCGACGAACCCCGGCCGGACGCATTGGCGGGTCTAAAGGCGCTGACCGATGCGGGCATCAAAACAGTCATGCTGACCGGTGACAACAAGCGCACGGCGGCTGCCATCGGCAAGCAGCTCGGCATCGAGGTGCGCGCCGAACTGCTGCCCGAGGACAAGCAGCGCATTGTCGGGGAGTTGAAGGGGCAGGGGCTCAGGGTCGCCAATGTCTCCCGCGCCATCATCCCGGCGTTGCGCGACCGCTACGCCAATCTGGCCGTTGTCGAGATCACCGCGACGCCGGAAATCCTCGCCGAGCGGCTGGGCCATGCGCGGCCGCGAATCGCGTGGCGAGGTGCTGGCTCGTCTGGCGCGCAGCACGTCCGTCGCGCTGTCCGGCCCCGATGTCACCTCGATCGACAACAGCGGCGTCCGCGACGTGGCAGGCGAGCGCTTTGCCGAAGTGCTGCGCAAGGCGATGGCGTTCTCCGACCTGTCGATGGGGAGCTCACGCTCCCCCGGTGCGGGCGTTTCCGCCTGGATCGCCATGTCGTCACTTGATCCCTTGCAACCGCGTTCTTGTTGTTGTGCGGTTACATGCTTACCCACGTAACTTACCTTCTGCTGCCCTCTCTTTGCAATATGATTCCGTCAGGTCGATGAACTGGCGTCATGAACACAAAAGGCGGATCGTCTGACAGACACCGAGCGGTCTCGGCGGCAGTACGCCGATACCCCCAGTTTGAATTGACGATCCATCGGCTGATGGACCGAAGTGAGACCTTTCGCGACATCTGCGAGGAACTCGCGGATGCAGAGTTTGCGCTTTCGAAGGTCGACGAGGCCCCGCTGGAATTGCGCGAAGCCAGACGAGCCGAATGGCAGGAACTCGTGGATCGCTTGGTTGGAGAGGTAGGAGCAGCAGTGCTGAACACCGACGCCGCCCGCAAATCGGGTATCAACCCATGGCCGCCACGGTGAACAGCCATGAGTGCTGTGCCTGCAGCGTGGGAAACAAGGGCAGTTCGCGACAACGTCCAGGAGCAGGCCAACCGGGCCATGGAGTTGGTCAGGCGCGGCGTCTATGCCATGGCGAAGTATGACGAGGCGAAGGCGGCGGTGGACCAGGCAAATGCCTCGGTCGTCGCCGCGGAAGCGGACCTCAAGCAGGCGCAGGAAGAGCTTGGGCCCGCCGGCGCCGACAATCCGCAGCTGAAGGAGTCGCTAGCCGCGCTTGAACGCGCGCAGCTTGATCTCTTGCGCACCACGGTTCTGGCGCCGGCCGAGGGCGTCGTCACCAACCTGCAGCTTTCCGTCGGAGGCGTGGTCGGCGCCGGCCAGAGTGCTATGACCTTCATCGACGTCGGCACGGTGTGGATCACCGCGGCGTTCAAGGAGAACAGCCTCGAGAACGTCGCAGCCGGGAACCACGCGGACGTGTTGTTCGACCTCTTGCCCGGCCAGGTTTTCGGCGCGACGGTCGAGAGCGTCGGGATGGGCGTGGCCCAGGGAAGTGTCGACCCCAAGACGGGGCTGCCGAAGATTACCACCGAAAGCGGATGGGTGAGAACGCCACAGAGCTTTCCGGTCCGCCTGGTCCTCGACGAAGGCAGGCCGAAGGGCGTGCGCTACGGCTCGCAGGCGAACGTGGTGATCTATACCGGCGACAATCCGGTGACGAACGCGATCGGCCTCATCTGGATGCGCGTGTTGTCGGTCCTGACCTATGTCAGCTGATGGCGAGCTTGCGCATGCCAATGCCAAGCGCAAGGGCCTGCGCATCGCGCTGGCCGTAGCCGTCGGCTTCACGTGGTCGGTTTTGTCGGGGGCGATCATCCCCTTTCTGGGACCATTGTTCGCGGCTCAGTTCCTGATCTCCAGTTCCCGCCCGCTGCCGCTGAAACAGGCCTTGGGAATGGCGATCCTCATTGTTGTCGCCGGCGCGCTTCTGCAGGCCGTCGCGGTACTGACAGGTGATCGGCCACCAGTCCTTTTGCTTCTGCTCGGGCTCGTCTATTTCGTCTGTTTCTACCTGCAGGCGAACGGCAAGGGCGGCGGGGCGATCTTTCTTGTCCTGGTGGTCGGTGTGATGGTGCCGCTGCTGACCGTGCTCAACCGCGATCTCGGCGATTCCATCCTGTCGATCTTTGTACAGGGCGTGGTCAATGGAGCGATCCTGATGTGGATTGCCCATGCGGTCATACCCGACCGAGGCAGCGCCGATGTTCAGGCCCCGGCTCCAGCCGCAAACCCTCGCGCTACTCGCTTCGCTGTCGCCAACACCGCCATCCTGCTGATCGCCGTGCTCGCTTGCCTGACGCGGGACGGCCTCGCCACGGCAATCGTCATTCCGATCACCGTTGCATCGTTGTTGTCGCAGCTCGATGTCATCGCGAGCGCAAGGGCGGCGTTCGGCCTCGTTGTGGTCAATCTCCTCGGTGGCGTGGTTGCATCCTTTGCGTTCGCATTGCTGCAGGTTCGTCCCACCACCCCCTCGCTGTTTGTGCTGGTGCTGCTCGCCGGCTTGGTGTTTGGCGGCCGCGCCGCGCTGAGCAACCCTGCCGCCAAGCTCTACGCGGGCGCGCTTACAATCTTCCTCATCCTGTTCGGAACGGGCGTCTCGCCGCTTCCGGGATCGGCAGTGGAGTCTTTTGCCACGCGGGTCAACTACATACTGGTGGCCATCGCCTATACGATCTTCATGGCGGCGTTGCTTTGGCCAGGACCGAGGCGAAGCGCTGAAGACACGGTGCTGTCATGAAGTGCTGTGATCGCTCGGGCCGCATGTTTTTGCTACGTGGAAGTTTTCCGGGGGGCATTCTTTGAGGCTTGAGGAGATCCTATGGTCGAATCCAGGCCGGCCATCTGCCGCGCCTTCGAACGCTGTCTCTTGCGGGGACATTCGATCCAAAGCCGACCTCGACGGCGGCTGATTTGCAGGCACGGTTCCCCAGTTCTGCCCCTAGCATACAGTTACTTACCTTGCCCTTCGGCAAGTAATGCGCCAAGGTCGCACCGAGGCAAAAACATTCGCTTGGACTCGGCGACAGAACGTCGCTGACAACCAGGTTGAAACAACTTGGAGGGACGACAATGGAGATCAAGTTTCCGCGGTGGCCTGTTGGCACTGTGGCCATAATGGCGTTCTTGATGTGCTCCGGTCCGCCCTCTTTCGCGATTGCTCAGGATAAAGCCGCTGCTGCCGATAGCGCAGCGGGAACCCAAGCTCCAGAACCGCTCGACGAGGATGAACTCGAAGTCCTGGTAGCGCGAATTGCGCTCTATCCCGATGAGCTTGTCGCAGTCATTTCCGAAGCGTCGCTCTATCCCTTGCAGATCGTGGAGGCGAGCCGGTTCCTGGATCAGGTCGCCAAGAACAAAAGCTTGAAACCGAAAGAGAGCTGGGACGGCAGCGTCATTTCGCTGCTCAACTATCCTGAGGTCGTCAAGATGATGAGCGACGATCTGGAATGGACCCAAACGCTTGGCGAGGCACTGACCTATCAGCAAAAAGACGTGCTCGTCGCCATCCAGCAGTTGCGCGACGAGGCTGTGGCCAAGGGCGTGATCAAGACTGATGACAAGATCAAGGTGGTCGAGGAGAACGACAATGTCGTCATCCAGTCCGCTAGCGCGGACGCGATCTATGTTCCACGGTACGAACCGGAAATGCTCTATGCCGCCGACTACCCGGTTGCTCCGATTTCCTATTATCCAGACCCCTACCCAAGCTACTACTATCCGACCGCGCCCTACTTTGCGGCCTTTGTCACCGGCGCAGTTTTTGCTGCGGCAGTGGACTGGGACAACTGGGGTGTCTGGGGCGGCGGCTGGAACGGCAACGATATCGATATCGACTGCAACAATTGCTTCAACAACATCAATGGCAAGGTCAATTTCAACGATGTCGACTGGAAGAATGTCGACCGTTCGAAAATAAACTTCGACAAGAATCAATTCGCCAAGATCGACAAAGCGGGCATGCGCGATCGGGTCAAGACCAACGATCGCAACGACCTGCGCAACAAGGCGTCCGATCTCAACAGGGACCGGGTGAACACGCTGTCCCGAAACTCGGGCAAGGTGAAGGACGTCCGCCAAAAGGAAATCAAAGAGGGTTTGAAAGCCTGGCCCGGCAATTATCCGGCAGCGAAGGCGGATCTCAAAAGGCCAACCGGTAACAATTCGATTGCTTCGGGACAAAACAGAGACAGCGCCGCTAAGGCGTCAGGGAAAATCGATCGCCCGGTTGGCAAGCCGAAGGCCGGAACGAAGGCAGACAACAGGCCGAAGAAGCCTTCCGGTCTCGGTAATGTCAGCTCAGGAAAAACTCAGAAGATTTCGTCCAACCGGGGAGCTAAGAGCATGGGAGGCGGAGCACGTGGCGGCGGCGGGCACAAGCAGGTCAGGTCCGGCGGCGGCAGGCAAGGCGGTGGCGGGCGCAGGGGTTAAAACTTTGGCCAGAGGAAAAACGACCATGAAAAACTGCGTCAGGACTGCCGTTCTATACTCGCTGCTCGGAGCCGGAATGATCTTGAGCATCGGGATGGGTTCTCTAAATCTTGCGAATGCGCAGGAGGAGAACAGCCTCTCGGGCTATGTGGCCAAAAAGGCTCCACCGCTTTTCGATGATCCCTCAGCCGCAGTGGAAGCGTTCAAATCGGTTCTGGCGAAGGACGACTTCGATGGATTGGCCGGACTGCTTGGACTGGATGCCGCGAAGCTGAGGACCAGCGAAGGCGTGATGGACACCTACGCGCAGATCCGGCAGGGTGCCGCCAAGACGGTGATTGTGCGCGATGTGGGCGATCGCAAGGAACTCGATATTGGCGACAAGCTATGGCCCCTGCCATTTCCTCTCGCAAAGGGTAAAGACGGCAAATGGGCCTTCGATGCCCATGCCGGCATCGAGGAGATCATCAACAGGCGCGTCGGCGAAAATGAGATCGCAGCAATCGAAACGGTCCGCTCCTACGTGGACGCTCAGCGCGATTACGCTGCTGCAGACCGCGATGGTGATGGCGCGCTGGAGTACGCCCAGAAGCTGGTCAGCAGCGACGGCAAGGCCGACGGACTATATTGGCCGACAGACGAGATCCATGGCGTTAGCCCCGTAGGCGAGTTGATCACCCAGGCGACCGTGGGCAAGGCTAAGAAAGGCGATGGCTATTTTGGCTATCGCTTCCGCATCCTGCCCGGCCAAGGTAAAAATATCGCCGGCGGCGCCTACAACTATGTCATCAACGGCAACATGATCGCAGGTTTCGCGCTTGTGGCCTGGCCTGTGAAATATGCCGAAACGGGCGTCAAAACTTTTGTGGTCAATCAGCAAGGCATCGTCTACGAGGCCGACCTCGGCCCGAACACCGAGACCGTGGCCAGAGGGATGAAGCTTTTCAATCCCGATGACAAATGGCAGGTGACAGGTGACTAGCTTCAATTTGAAGCCGTGGGTCCTGTCGCCACTGGGGGCCTCGCGGCCAGCGGCCGCCTCATGATCAACCAAAACTGGTGGGTCACAACCTTACTGACAAACAGTTCAAATATTGCCCGCCGCTGAATCGGTCCATCAAGACGACACCCAATGTACCCTTCCCAGCCCACTTTTCCAGACTTGGGCGGCAAGCCATTCACGATCGGCTTTGATAGTGCCATGCTTACAGGAACGATCGCGATCGCATCGGTTCGACACATCGTTCGGCTAATGAAGGTTCTACAGGCCCAGAAGGCTCGAGCGTCGCATAGACCGAGGTCCGCAGCCAACGGTCCATGCTGCGGGCATGGCCAGGGTAGCCGCTCAGGAAAAGGCCGCCCTTTTCTTTCTCATCTTTCTCACGCTCGATGCTAGAGCGGCCCTCCAGGATGGCCCCCAGCAAAACAACGCCGGTCTCGACGTAAAGGTCGACGTCCCGGCGGGGTTCGAGCGAGCATAGCTCGGGCAAGTCCGCGTCTGGCTCGACCACAAACCAGTAGTGGGGACACTTCGGTGGGGGGATCGTCGCGGAAATGGAAGCGGATGACGGCACGCCGCCGCGGCAGTTCAGCGAGGTCGATCCTTCGCCGCACGGCTCACATGTCCACTTGGTCCTCGCGCGCGACGTGCTCGACCCCTGGCGGCTGAGCTCACCCAATACGCGCGCGAACTCCTCCACCGTGACTTCCGCGCGCCGCTTGCCGACGCCGGTCGCTCCTAATACGAGTACGGCCCCGCCCAACTGTAGGTGGGTTTAGCGAGCGGAGCGACCACGAGGTCGCCTGCTAGTTTCGCCAACTGCCCGGTACCCCCCTTCAGCGTCACCGTGCCGGTCTCTGTCGCGCCATCGAGGACCACATGGCCGTAGCCGGTGTCGCCATTTGGAGTATTGATAACAATATCGGTGTCCAGTCCGCCAGCTTCAGTGGCAGCCTTTGCGTAGACGATTTTCGAGCCGACCGGGATCGCATCGCAGTTCGAGACCGTGATTGTGCAGAAGGAGCCAGCCCCGCCTGTGTATTTCGAGCATTCCTTCGTCACTTGCAGTGTTCCGCTCACACCGAATGCGGGCAGCGATAACAATGTAATTCCCAACCCTGCGATCAACGCAGCGATCACTCCACGTTTCACTGGTTCCTCCCTGTCGCCGTTTCTTGGAGCGACGCAACGTAGAGGCAACACGACCTCCACGTGACTGCAAGTTTTCATGCCCCCGGCAGATTGGGATACTAACTCGCTAATCAGGACAGCACCATCACCCGAACGGGGGATGGTGCCTGCGGGACGCGGGCAACCGCTGCCGCCCCCAGCAAATACGCCAGTGCGCTCTGGCGATTGACGCCGGTCTTGGCATAGATGTGCTTGAGATGTGTGCGCACGGTTTCAGGCGCGAGTCCCAACGATTTGGCGGCGTCACTGATGCTCTGGGACCGCACGATCAACCAGGCAACGCGCGCCTCTGTCGGACTGAGCTTGTACAGTGCCTGCAGATGTTCGGTTAAAGTGACAGCTTGGCGTTCGGGGTCGGAAAGGAAAACCGCGGCGGCGCCTTGCGGACCTTGGGCTGCAAGGGACATCGCGAGCGTGCCGACAAGAGGTGTGACGAACGCGGACACGGGAAGCCGGCGCGAGGGAGCGCTCAGCAGAAGCGAGCCGCCAGGCCCTCCCGCGATGGCGGATCCTACGAGCCTTCGTAGGACGTCGCTTTGCTCTCGTTGTCGACACCTGACCGTCCTGTCCGTCAGGACCAGTACGTCCCGCGCTGCGGCGATCTCCTGTGCCACCATGTTCGCAAACAGTACACGCGCCTGGCTGTCGAGGATCAGCACGCCCGCTGCAAGTTGGTCGAGCGCTTCCAGCGCAAGCTTTTCCTGTTCGCGGCTCCGTTCGAGGAGAAGCCGCAGCTGCATCGCTCGCCTCAAGTGTGGAAGCAATTCTTGCGAGGCCTCAAGCTCTGTCGACGTGAACGGTCCGCGCGTCGTCGAGCGGCAGATATTCAACAAGACGTGGAACTTCGGCGTGTCGTCGATGACGAAGAAGGCTCCATGCCCGATGTCCCAAGGCTCGAGTATTTCACCGTAGAAGTCAGTGTGGCGCACCTGATCGAGCGAGACAAATGAGTCGCTGGTAGCCGGGCTTCCCACGGGAAGAGTCACCATGTGCCGTCGCCAGACGTTGTTGAGATGGCGCGCGTTGAGCGTCGGCATCAGTGAAGGATCAAGGCGAAAGAGAACCGCAAATGGCAGCGGCCCTGGGGTCTTCATCGGCGTTGGTGCATGGATGCGGCATGCGGCGCAATTGGGTCTTTGATTTCGCCGGCTATGCGCTGTTTGCTGTGCAGCGAACGGACTCCGGGCGTGCGCAGGCGAGCATGCGGTTGAGAACAGCACAGCCGATGGCAACCTCCGCCTGCTGGGCGGCAAAGGAGCGGGCTCGCAGACGTCGGCCGATCAACCCCTTGTACCGTCCGATGGCCGTTTCGATCAGAGAGCGCTTTCCATAACCAGTGGCAGCCTGCCATTTCAGCCGACCGTCATTGGCGATTGCTCTGATGTGGCGATCCCTTTGATCGGGTGGTCCGATACCTTCTGTCGCCGTGACTCGTGGAGGAATGACAATTCTTGCGGTAGCGCTATGTTGCAGGACAGCACCATAGGTGGGGCCGCCATCATAGGCTCCGTCGGCTGTGAATTGGCCGATCTCTCTGTCGATCTGATCAAGCAGCGGCGCCACTTGCGAGAGATCGCCGGCGTCCTGATCGGTCAGCCTGTGGGCGATGATCTCACCGTTATCAGCGTCCAGGGCCAGATGCAGCTTGTGCCAGGCACGCCGTGATCTGGCGCCATGCTTGACTTCGAGCCACTGGCCGGCGCCATAGACTTCCAAGCCGGTGCTGTCGATCAGAACATGCAAAGGGCCATCCTCTGGATGGCTCTGCCGGCTGACCTGCGGCGCCCATGTCTGCGCCCTGCGGCTCAGCGTCGTATGATCGGGAACAGGCAGATCAAGGCCCATCAGATCGAGCAGCGAGAGCATCAGCCCTTCGCTTTGGCGCAGACGAAGCCCGAACGCACAACCCAGCATCAGGACCGTCTCGATGGCAAGATCGGAATAGCGGAATTGGCCACCACGGGTCTTTCGTCGTGGCGCCTGCCATCCGGCCAGTGCTTCCGGCGTCACCCACAGGGTCAACCTGCCGCGTCGGCGCAGGCCCGCCTCGTACGCCGGCCAGTTCGTCACCTTGTATTTCATCTTCGGTATTCGGTGACGGCGGGTGGCATTGTGTTTGAAGGGCATCGGGCGAAAATCATCTCGTTGGTGATCGCGCTCGCCTATCGGCAAATCCTTAAAAACGATCCATGCACCAACGCCAAGGCCATGCGCTGTTCTGACGGAAGATCAGTGTTGCGTACCGTTATGCGCTCTTGCGTCTCGACTGCGAACTGCAACGCATCGACAGCGCTGGCGAACTCGATCAGCAGACTGTCGCCTGCGGTGCTGACCAGCCGACCCCTGAACTGCGCGATCTTTGGATCGATCACTTCCGCGCGCAGTGCCTTCAGATGGAAGAGAGTCCCGGCCTCATCGGCCCCCATCAAACGCGAGTAGCCAGCTACATCTGCTGCCAAAACCGCCACAAGCTTTCGTTCCGGGCGCGCCACGATGCCTCCGGCACTACACGTGGGTTTGCTATAGCGTAGCACTCGCGCCTATGCGCAACTAGCCACCGGAGAACATCCGCTTTGGGTCGATATCGTTGAAAAAGTCGGCCGCGTCTCGGATGGAACTCGTCTCGAGCACCGTTTGGTCCTCGTAGTCGCAAGCGATCCGGCTTCAGGATGCGCTTGAGGTGGGCAAACAGCATCTCGACCTTCTTCCTTGTGATTTTTCGTGGAATGAGGACCCTGTTTAAGGGGTGATTTTCGTCCAAACGGGACCCCTTAACGTGGGGTCATCAAGATGCCTCCGGTTTGGTCGGAGGCATTTGTGTTTTGGATGTTGGTTGTGGAGACGATTGCAAAGATACGCCGGCTGTCGCTGGTGCAGGGGAAGTCGATCAAAGCGATCTGCCGGGAGCTGAAGATCTCCCGGAAGGTGGTGCGCAAGGTTTTGCGTTCCGAGGAGACAGAGTTCCGCTACGAGCGCAAGCATCAGCCTTATCCCCGGATGGGCGCCTGGCGTGACGAGCTGGATCGGCTGCTGTCGGCGAATGCGGCCAAGTCTCAGCGGGAGCGGCTGACACTGATCCGCATCTTTGAGGAGCTTCGCGGCCTCGGCTATGACGGCAGCTACAGTTCGGTGTGGCGACATGCTCAGAGCTGGGAGGCGGATCGCGGCAGCGCCGCGGCCGAAGCCTACATTCCGTTGAGCTTTGCGCCGGGCGAGGCCTACCAGTTCGACTGGAGCCACGAGATCGTTCTACTCGACGGCGTGACGGTAACGGTGAAGGTGGCGCACATGCGGCTTTGCCACAGCCGTATGTTCTTCGTGCGGGCCTATCCGCGCGAAACGCAGGAGATGGTGTTCGACGCCCATGACCGGGCGTTCAGCTTCTTCCGCGGCGCCTGCACGCGCGGCATCTACGACAACATGAAGACGGCGGTGGACGCGATCTTCATCGGCAGGGATCGCCGCTACAACCGCCGCTTTGCGCAGATGTGCGGGCATTACCTTGTCGAGCCGGAGGCCTGCACGCCGGCGGCCGGCTGGGAGAAGGGGCAAGTCGAGAACCAGGTCGGGCTGGTGCGCGAGCGCTTCTTCACACCGAGGCTGCGCTTCAAGACGCTGGAGGATCTCAACGGCTGGCTGGCCGACAAATGCGTTGCCTATGCCAAGGCGCATCGGCATCCCGAACAGGGCGAGCGCACGGTCTGGGACGTATTCGAAGAAGAGCGCGCCAGCTTCATTCCCTATGCCGGTCGCTTCGACGGCTTCCATTGCATTCCCGCGTCGGTGTCGAAGACCTGCACGGTGCGCTTCGACAACAACAAATACTCGGTGCTGTCGAGTGCCGTCGGCCGGCCGGTCGAGATCCATGCTTATGCCGACCGGATCATTATCCGCCAGGACGGCGTGGTCGTGGGCGAGCATGCCCGCTGCTTCGGCCGCAACGAGGTCATCTACGATCCCTGGCACTACGTGCCGGTGCTGGCCCGTAAGCCGGGCGGATTGCGCAACGGCGCGCCGTTCCTTGGCTGGGTCCTGCCGTCGGCAATGGAGAAGGTGCGCCGCAAGCTCAAGGCGGTTGATGACGGCGACCGGCAGATGGTGTCGATCCTCACCTGCGTGCTGACCGACGGATTGAGCGCGGTCGAGGCCGCCTGCCAGGAAGCCATTGAGCACGGCGTCTCGTCGGCGGCGGTGATCCTCAACATCCTGGCCCGCAGCCGCGATCCGGCGCCGGGCACGATCCTTTCCATTCCACAGGCGCTGAAGCTGGCTCACGAGCCGATCGCCGACTGCGCCCGTTATGACAGCCTCAGGAGGACGAACAGCCATGGAACGCACCGAAGTACTGGAACTGATGGGGGCGTTGAAACTCTTCGGGATGCGCTCGGCCTATGACGAGATCATGGGCGTCGCCATTAAGCGGCAGCACGAACCGCCGAAGATCGTCGGCGATCTGTTGCAGGCCGAGATATCGGAGAAGCAGGCCCGCTCCATCAAGTACCAGCTCACCGTCGCCAAGCTTCCGCTGGCCAAGGATATCGAGGACTTCGATTTTGCCGGCACGCCGGTCAACGAGAGCCTGATCCGCGACCTCGCCGCCGGCGCCTTCGTCGCCGATCAGCGCAATGTCGTCCTGGTCGGCGGGACAGGCACCGGCAAGTCGCATCTGGCGATCGCCATTGCCCGTTCTCTCATCCGCAACGGCGCACGCGGGCGCTTCTTCAACGTTGTCGACCTCGTCAACAGGCTCGAGACCGAGACCCGTGCCGGCCGGCAGGGCCGCATTGCCGATCATCTTACCCGGCTCGACTTCGTCGTCTTCGATGAACTCGGCTATCTTCCGTTCGCCCAGGCCGGCGGGCAGTTGCTCTTCCATCTGGTCTCAAAGCTTTACGAACGCACCAGTGTCATCATCACCACCAATCTCGCCTTCGGGGAATGGCCAAGCGTCTTCGGCGACGCCAAGATGACAACCGCGCTGCTCGACCGCCTCACTCATCACTGCGAGATCGCCGAGACTGGCAACGAATCCTGGCGCTTCAAAAGCCGATCTCAAAGCTGAAGTCGAAAAGCCAATCAGCCGCACCCGATCAGGCTGTGCAACCCCGACCAGCTTCGCCTGATCGGGCGCTAACCGGCGTGCCCTTCACCACCCCAAACCAGGGTCCCTTTTACATGAAAAACCAGGGTCCCGATTCCGTGGTGATTGACAGTTATAGGCGCACTTCCCGGAATGAGTCATCAGTGTCGGTCGCTCGTCGTCCGCGCAGTGACGGCTTACGACGAGGTTGCGGACGAATTTCTGGAACGCACAATCAGACGCGTTGCACCAGAGTAGACATTCGATTGGTTAGATCGATCCATGACGGCTGTGGCTGGAGCCGCAACTGAATTCTCGCCGGCCATTCTCGCCGGCGAAAGCGAAGTAGGGTTGGGCGCTTAGTTGCGTTCAGGTCCACTTAGACTTGCTTCGTAGGAAAGCCCGCGTCCTTCCATGCCTGTGTGCCGCCCTCAAGAATTGTTACGTTCGCGAAGCCCATATCCTTGAGCAGCTTGCCACCCAGCGCACCCATTGGACCAACCTCGCAGGTCGTGATGATTGGGCGGCTGCGGTCGCGAAGTGCGGGCTCGCGCCAGTTTTCGTCCACTTCATTGTCGGCCTTATAAGTTAATGTGCCGAGGGAGATATTCATCGCGTCGGGGATGATGCCCGTTCCGCTGATGTCGGCAACATCGCGTACGTCAATTACAAGGGTCCGTGGGTTTTGCTGGATCCGCTGCCGTGCTTCCGTTGGACTGATCGCCGGAACTGCAGCCAGTGCTTCACTGACCATCTGATTGAATGTCTTTGCCATTCGTGTACCTCCATCTCATACCTCAGGCCCGATGTCTTCAGAATGAGCATTCTCTAAGGGATGTTTGCGATCTCTCACTCCGACATGTCTTGGGGTTCGATCCTGAAAGCGCGGAAACTCAGCGAGCAGTCTATCACTAGTCAGCTTGAAGATTCGGTCCTGATACTCGTCGTTAAGGCCAGGACGACGTGTATTGAGCGCCGCGAGGGTCACTGCCTCGTCGGCGTCCATGGTGTTCACCACTTTTGCGGCCAAAACGACGGCCAACCGTCTTTGGGAGTGTCCCGAATCCATTGACACAGGAACCTCAAATTGCTGGTCCGTTTCCTACCGCGTCACCATCACACCTACAGGGTCCATCGTCCAGCAAATTTACCTGCCCAGTGCTGAGGCGACCCATCAAAGGCCACAATGCTCTCTCAATGCGGACGTTGCGGTCCAGTTGATCGAACGTCGGCAGATGGCGCTACTTGCTCGTTTCCATCGACGAGACGAACGGCAACGTTCCACATCCAAAGCAGAAGTTCGTTCTACGGTGGTCGAATTCACGCCCATGACCGATAGTGTTGAAAAAGTCCGCCGGGCTGCGAAGCGGGCCTCTCTGACAGAATTCCATTCTTGGCGGGGCTTTTTCTGGAATCACGATTCGCAATTAGACCCCTCGCGAAACGATATTCTACCCGAGCGTCCCAATGGACTTGGTCGCCGACTTTTTCAACACTATCGACCCTAATCCGACCTTCCCAGGTTGCTCTCACGCGGTGCGGCCGACCACCGCACGTGGACGGATCGCGCTGCCCGCTATCAAAAAAAGGGCCGCGCAATCATTCCGACCGACGCGTTCAACAATATCTGCCAACTTCGGTCACTGTGATTGTTTGTTAATCCCGAGAGGCTCGAGAGCGAGGCGTCGAAACCTGCGGAAAGAACTTCGATCGCCGTCAACTTTCATGCGGACCAGCGTTCCCTCGTAGCAATCGATAAGGAAGGCTGCCGCATCCTTAGCATCAAGGCTTGGATCGACTTCGCCGATGTCCTGTGCCTCTTCCAGCAATTCGCGCAACTGAGCCTCCCACCTGGAGAACACCCGGGCAAGCCTTGCCCGGAACTCGGGGGTGCGTGCGGCGGCGGTCTGGCTGAGAACCCCGAAAAGGCAACCCCCAAGAGGCGCTTCGGCCAGGTGGAGACGCTCGACAGCGTCGAAATAGTTTCGAAGCCGCCACAGGGGGCTGCAGAAAGTGTCATTGAATATTTCATTGCGCATGTTGACATAGTGGCGCTCGTAGGCGTCCAGAACCGCGCCGGCAAATTCCTCCTTGCTCTTGAAGAAATAGTAGAAAGAGCCCTTCGGAACGCCCGCCGAATGGAGGATGGCGTTCAAACCGACGCCGTCGAAACCGTTCAGGATCAGCGACTTGAGGCCCTCGGCGATTAATCTGTCGCGGGTCGGGTTATTTTCTTTGGGCATGGCTAGTAGACCAGTTTACTACCTGCTAGCCATACCACCATCCGCTCGGCAGGCCAACTGGATTCGCCACCAGGTTCGACAAATCCGGCGCGCCCCAAAGCGGTGGATGACAGGAGACCCGGAACGGGAGGCGCATGAAATGAACCACGTCGCAGATCGAAAAATGCTGGGCATCCTGTTAGCCCTTGCCTGCTACGCCATGTACTCGCTGCACTACGCAACCATGAAATGGTTGGGCGAGAGCTACTCGCTGTGGCAGCTCATCTTCGCTCGCAGCGCTGTGATGCTCGTCATAACGCTGGCCCTGGGGCGGCAGGCAACGGTCAGGGCCTTCATTGCGAGTCCCTACAAAGTTCCTACTGCGTTGCGCGCCGTCCTTCACTTCCTATCGGCGCTTGGCTTCTTCGTTGCAGCCGGCCTCATGCCACTTGCGAACGTCACCACGCTATACTCCACGTCGCCGCTGATCGGTGTGTTACTCGCGGCCGTACTGCTTGGCGAGAGCATCCGCGGCTTCCACTGGATTGCCATTCTCCTCGGTCTTGCCGGCGCGGTCATCGCCGCGAATCCGGCAGGCGATGTCAGTCCGGTTCCTTCTCTGATCGCTCTGGGAGCTGGCCTGTTGTGGGCGATGGCTGTGGTCCTCACCCGGAAAAGCGGCGCGCGCGAAAGTTCGGACGTTCAACTTTTCAGCACCGGCATTGTCTTCATTCTGCTGAGTGCCGCGTTCACGCGGTGGCAGTCCCCTCAAACACTGCTTGACAGTGTTCTCATGCTTGCTCTTGGACTCCAGATTTATCTGGCGCAGCTGTTTTTTTTCGAAGCCTGCCGATTCGCGCCGGCATCGATTGTGGGTCCAATGGAATATTCGACTGTGATCTGGGCATGCCTTTTTGGCATCCTGATATTCTCGGAGTTGCCCACACCGCGCATTATCCTCGGCGGCCTGCTCGTCATCGTCAGTGGCGTCGCTCTGGCTGTCAGCTTGCGAAAGGTCTCGGACGCAAAGCACGGGGCGGTATTGACCGCCAGCTGAACGGCCAAGAATCCCAATTTAGACTCCATGACCTACGCGATAGCCCTGCCTCATTCGCCTCTGCTAAGGGCACTCCGTCAGCCATCGAAGCGCGACTTGGAATAACCAACGATGAAACGAATACGCTTCTGCTTTCCGTCGAGTAACCCGCGAAGCTTGCACCACACCTACCTACCGTTATCGCTGCAGGGCGATTAGCGGCATGCTCAGCGAATGTCCGCAAATGGCGCGACCTGTCAGGCAGCCGGAAGTCCCCCTCGGCAACGCGAGCAAGTCAGTGCCCGAACTGACGATTACGCAGAAATCAGCAGCAACCGGCACCCTGATGTCGCTCGGCTAAAAAGCTGCGCCAGGCATCATGAATATCGTCCGCCAGCTGGTCCATGGCCATGATGGTTGCGCCTGCGCCAATCACTGAAACACGCAGAATGGTTCTTGCATTCCACGCCGCCGTGCGCAGAAAATAATTCGTGGTTCCATTGAGCCGGTCGCATACCGCCTGGGTGGCGCGGTTTCGCTGGGCGGTTTCGTCGCTTTCCGTCCCAAATGTCAGAGCCAGCTGATTGAGAACGACGTCGTTTTCAACTCGCACGCCAGGAACGTCTACCAACCGACCCGCCAGTCGTTTCGCCGCCCGGCAGTGGTTGTCGATCACGTCTATAATGCCATGCCGCCCCAGCGTTTGCAGCATGGTCCAGACAGCGAATCCACGCGCCCGGCGCGAGAGTTCCGGGCCGAAATGGGTCGGATTGCGCCCATCATCAGCGGAATGGGTCAAATAGCCTGCGGCGATGTCCATGGCCCGGCGCAATGCCACGGGGTCGCTGACAATGGCGAAGCCGTTCTCATAGGGCAGCTGCAGCCATTTATGGCCGTCCACCCCCCAGGAGTCGGCGCGCTCGGCGCCGGCGGCCAGCATTTTGAGATCCGGTGCGGCCCGCGCCCAAAGCCCGAAGGCTCCGTCAATATGCAGCCATGCGCCGGAGCGTCCGGCAATATCGGCAATAGCGTCAAACCGGTCGAAGGCGCCGCTATTGATGTGTCCAGCCTGGCAAACGATGATTTTCGGGGCGCGGTCTATACCATTGGACCCCGAACCGAGGGCCTCCGTTAGGGCTGCAACATCCATCACGCCTTGGACATTGGCGGGAATGCGAACGAGATTGCTCTCGCCAAAGCCCAGATAACGCAGCGCCGCGAAATTCGAGGCATGGGATTCGTCGCTGATGAACACCTTGATCAGCGGCGCACCTTGCAGCCCCTCGCGGGCGATGTCGCACCCAACGCGGCGCAGCACTTCGCCGCGCGCGGCGGCAAGGCCAATGAAACCGGCCATTGTCGCGCCGGACGTAAAGCCCACGGCGGCCGTTCGCGGCAGATCGAGGAGATCAAGCAGCCATTTGGCTGAAATTTCCTCGGCTACCGCCGCGGCGGGCGAGGTATGATAGATGGCCGCGTTCTGTCCCCAGGCCGATGTCAGCCAGTCTGCGGCGACGCCGGCCGGATGGGAACTGCCCATGACCCAGCCATGGAATCCTGGCTGGGTATTGCCCACCAGACCGGGCCCGGCGGCGCGGACAAGGTGGTCGATGACCTGATCGGACGGGCGGCCAATATCGGGCAGGCCGATGTCGAAGCCGGCCCGCAGTTCCTCAACTCCCGCCAAGCTGTGGAGGCGTTGCGGGTTCTGCCGGTAGTCGGCGGCGATGGCGGCCGCCAGCCCGGCAACGGTAAATCCATCTTTGGCCATTGATGGCAACATCTAGCGCGGATGCAGCCAGTTGGGCAGCAGTGCGTAGGCGTCCAGCACCTTGTCGGCATCGAAGGAGACGCGACTAGCGTTAAGCAGTGCCTGCAGGCTGCCATCATTGAATGCATCCAAGGTTTCAGTGCACCCGCCAATGTGCTTTCCTCCGACATAAATCTGGGGGATGGTCGGCGCACCCGTCACCTTACGCAACGCGACCCTTACGTCACCGCCCCAACCATCCTTCTGGTATTCGACTGAGTCCAGATCAATCGAGCGGTAGGTGACGTCGATCGCTTTGAACAGGCGCCGGACTGACCAGCAGAACTCGCACCATTCGAGCGCGAACAGGACGACCGGATTGCTTTTGTCATTCGTCACCATTTCGACGAATCCGGCCGCGGCGGGAGTCGGATCGGCCACCGCAACCGCGGCGGGCGCGACCGCATTCTTACCGTCGAATCGGTGGCTAGGTGTGCTGCCCGCGATAAAAAGCTCTTCCTGGCTCATATCCGCACCTATCGATTCGAACAGCGGCGTGGAAAGATAGCGTTCGCCGGTGTCGGGGATCATGGCGAGGATGCGCGAACCCTCTGGTGCAGCGCGGGCGACCGCAAGGGCCGCGGCAAAAGTCGCGCCGCCGGTAATGCCGCAAAAAATGCCTTCCTTGGCCGCGAGCTCGCGCGCAAGCCGCATCGCCTCGGCACCGTTGACCAGTTCCATGCGATCGATATGGCCTGCATCGATGACGTCCTTTACTAGCTTTGGAATGAAGTCCGGCGTCCAGCCTTGCATGAGGTGCGGTCGAAATCCGGGCTGGCTCAACGCCGGCGTGCCATCGTCGTTGTATGTCTGGGCAATTCCGCTCGAGATCAGCGGGGAATTGTCAGGTTCTGTGGCAACGATCACCGTTCTGGGGCTCTCGGCTTTGAGGACGCGCGAAACACCCTTGAACGTACCGCCTGTGCCGAGCCCGCTGACCCAATAGTCGAGCCCGTTGGGTCCGAAATCGGCGAGGATTTCCTCAGCCGTGGTACGCGAGTGAATATCCGGATTAGCTTCGTTCTCGAACTGGTGGCACAGAAACCAGCCGTACTTTTCAGCCAGCTCCTTTGCTTTGGCCAGCATGCCAGTACCTTTGTCGGCCGCTGGCGTTAGGATCACGCGCGCGCCAAGGAACCGCATGAGCTTGCGCCGTTCGATGCTGAAGCTCTCGGCCATGGTGACAACGAGCGGATAGCCCTTCTGGGCGCACACCATTGCCAGGCCAATTCCGGTGTTCCCGCTTGTGCCTTCGACAACTGTCTGTCCCGGCTTCAGGCTGCCGTCTCGCTCGGCCGCCTCGATGATGCCAAGCGCCAGCCGGTCCTTGACGGAACCTAGCGGGTTGAAAGCCTCGAGCTTGACGAACATTTCGATGCCATCCGGCGCCAGTTTATTGATCCGTACAGTTGGCGTGTTGCCGATCGTATCGAGAATGGAACTGGCGACGCCGCTGGCGGGCTTGCGCTGTGCGGGCGCTGTGCGGGTTGACAAGGTCATGTTTGAGCTTCCTCTCTGAGCCGGGGCAGATTGTGGGACGTCCGAAAGAGCCTTCAGCATGGCGGCTTCACTCGATTCGACCCCTCGGCTGGCATCACGGTGACCTGACCGTTACTATGTCGGTGCGCACCTAGCCGGGAATTCGGCGTTAATGACGCGTTAAAATTGGAACTCCCGTCAAGTAGCTGATGGGAATTTGCGTCTAAGCCACCGACTGATGGGAATTTGCGTCGCCACCGAAGGAATACGGTTGCCGCTTGCGCAACATGCCGTTTTCGCGCGCAGAAGGAACGAGCCGCGCATGGGTAAGATCGCAATTCGACTATTCGGCTCGCTGGAAGTCCGCGGTCCGGACGGCGATCACATTCCTGTAGTCGGCGCCAAGCTGCAGGGCCTAATGGCTTATCTTGCCCTCAACCTCGACATGCCGCCGAACCGCGACCAACTCATGACTCTGTTCTGGGGCGACCGCTTCACAGAACAGGCACGGCAGAGCTTGCGCCAGAGCGTTTGGAAACTGCGCAAACTACTCGATTACGGGTCGAACGAGGTCGTCGCCACCTTCAACGACCAGGTCAGCTTGAATTCAGAACTCGTGACGACGGATGTTGAGCGTTTTTCGAGTCTCGTCGCTCAGCGCAAACCGGAAGCCGATCTCGAAGCCGCCAGTCTTTATCCGGGTGCATTCTTGAGCAATCTTTACGTGCGCGAACAGGACTTCCAGGACTGGCTGTTGATTGAGCGGCGGCGTTTGGCAACCCTCGCTTGTCCGGCCTTCGAGCGCGGTGCTGAATATTTGCTTCAAAAAGGCGAACCGGACGCGGCCATCGCTCTGGCTCAAAGGCTGGTGATATTAGATCCGCTGCGAGAGTCTTCGCACCGGCTATTGATGCGCATCCATGCCCAGCAAGGGCAGCGCACCGCCGCAATCCAGCAGTACAAGAACTGCAGCGATATTCTTGAACGCGAATTGCATGTTGAGCCAAGTCCCAACACTCAAAAACTGCTTGCCGAAATCCGCCGGGCCGGGTTCACCGGGCCGGACGATATTTCATCGGCGCCGGAGCCGCATTTAGCCGACGTTCCGGGGCCGACACATGGGCAAACAACCATCACGGTTCTCCCTTTTTCAGCCCAACCTAAATCTTCAGAAACCGAAGCGCTTGCCACTATGCTGTCTGAGGAACTGGCAGCAGCGCTATCCAAATATCGCTGGCTCGACGTCAAGGCCAGTCCGGTTGCCGAAGCAAGGCGGCTGACCACAAGCGATATGCAACGCATTGCCGCGGACCAATTGGTGCGACACGCCGTGGACGGATCGATCCTGCAACTGGGCCAGCAATTGCGGTTGAACGTGAAGCTGATCGGGCTCGAGCAGGGCCGCTATCTCTGGGTACACCGGTATGACCACAGGGGCGAAAATCTGCAGGATACGGTCGACGATCTGAGCCAGACCGTCGCTGCCTCCATCGAGGCGGAACTCGTCATGCTTGAGGGCGCCGGAACACGGTCGCTGGACGAGGGCGAAATGAGTGCGTGGGATTTCTACCATCGCGCGCTTTCGGTGCAGTATGAATTCAGCGGCGAAACCAACCGTGAGGCGCAGCGTCTCTTTGAGCGCGCACTCGAACGCGATCCACGCTTTGCGGCCGCCATGGCGCGGCTTTCATATGCACTGGTAATCAACGCCATCTATTTCGGCGCTGATCCAGGTGCCGGGCTCCTGGACAAGGCGCTCAAACTTGCCCGCGAAGCAAGCCGGCTCGATCCTCGCGACGCGGTCTGCCGTTTTGCGCTCGGGCGGGTCTATTTGGCGCGCGGCGAGTATGAACGGTCATTCTCCGAGCTGCACGCGGCGATCAATCTCAATCCGTCCATGGCCCAGGCCCATTGTGCCTTGGGCGATTCGCTTACTTATGCTGGGCAGATGGACACGGCGCTGCCCTGCTTCCAAGAAGCAGTGCGATTGAGCCCTCAAGATCCATATCGTTGGGCTTTCCTGAACTACGGGGCGATGGCGCATCTGTTCCGGCTCGATTTCGAGCAAGCCGCACAATGGGCGATCGAATCGGTGCAGGTGCCAAATGCGCATTTCCTGGCGCGTGCCGTTCTTGTCTCTGCCCTCGGCCATCTGGGGCGCGTCGACGAGGCCGCCCAGGCGCTGGCGGAACTGAAGCGCGACGAGCACGAGGTCAGCCTAGAATTCCTACGCCAGCGAATGTTTTATCTCCGCGACCAGAACCAGATCGGCATCTATCTCGACGGATTGCGCAAGGCGGGGCTGAAGTAGCGTCCGCTTCGTTTTGGCAACATCATCGGGAAGGGCAAACCGAAAATCGCGTGCGGAACAGCCTCTACAATCGGGTGGAGAGATTAGGGTGGACGTCCTGAATTGGCTGGTTCGAACCATTTTGGAGGGCCGGTCCGGCGACGGCCGCTTCTGGCGCAACTGGCTCGTTGCTGAGCGAGAAACGAACGAACGGCATGCAAACGAAAGCCGTCGTCGAGACGCTGCGCGATTTGGGAGCTCCGCGCCTCGACGAAGACAATTCAGGCAGTGGCCTGAGGAGCGCGATTGGGATCAAATAGCTCTCCGGTTTCCAACATCGCACACGCAACCCCGACCAAACGGCTGCCAACCGACCGAAGCGCTCTCGCATGGGAATGGCCCCGTTTCCTTAATTCCGCGTACCGGTTCCGGCTGTGAAAATCGCGCATGACGGCAACCCGCGCCCAATGATAGACGGCCGTGCGCAGTCGATGTGGGCACGCTCGGCGCATGACGACCATGTATTGCTTGCCGCTGCGCCGCGTCACCGGGACCACGCCGGCCAATGCCCGAAGCGCCCGCACATCCCGACGCGCGATCGCGTCATGCCCCTCGGACAGCAGCGCGGCGAGCACGATCGGTCCGACTCCAGGCATCGATCGCAGGATCTCCGGATCGCTGCACGGCTCGCCAGCGTTCCCGTTGGTTGGTGAGAGTTCGGCGACCGCCGAACACAGCCGTTCGAGCTGCTTCATGGCGGTCTTCATCTGCTCCATTACCAGCCGAAGGCGCGCCAGGATGAGCTGACAATGGGCAACGCATGCTTCGGCGACGCCGGCGGCGACAACGATCGGGGTGCGACGGAGCTGGGCCAGCAAAGTCTCCGCCGTCCACTTCTTCACCTTGCTCTGTTTAAGTTGCTTCGCCACCGTCGCTGCCCTGACCGTTCGCGCTTTCGCAGGGGTCGGGATCAACTCCCACAGGTCAAGAACCCATGGCCTTGAACAATCCTCCGACAACTCGAGCACCTGCGGGAAATAGCGCCAAAGCTGATGACGGAAGCGATTGGCAAGCCGATTGCGTTCGGCGGACAGGTCCTCGGTCAAGCGCGACCATTCCCGCAGTTCGATGACGGTCGGGTGCATCGGCTCAAGAAAGCGGTAAAGCTTGCGATCCGTTCTTAAGGAGTCGGCCAGGACGAAGGCATCGAGCCGGTCGTCTTTGGCACCCGCCATGGTAAAGCGATCCCGCAAACGATCCAGCTGCTTGGGATTGATGGCATGGACGAGGAAGCCAGCATCCATCAGGCCTTCGACGACAGGCCCATGCGGGACCTCTATCCCGATGCCGACGCGGTCCGGCTCATGGCCGGTCGTGGTTCTGATCCAGTTGGCTAATTCGGCCAGTCCCTCGCCGCTATGTGGAAACGAGCGGTGGCCGAGTTTTCTTCCGTCGGCATCCAGTGCGTAGGCGTAGTGCGTCGCCGATGCCCAGTCGACGCCTACGAATGCGGATATGTCTCCAATCATTTCCTTCTCCTGCTCAAACGGGCAGCTACGATGCTCGCCGGCCCTGTTCTGGCGCTCGAAGGCGCAACTCCCCACGGGGCGTCGATCGCAGCCAATCCATCGGGGCACTCGTCCCCTCTTGGCGCTCGAAGCGCTGGATCACCAGGTGGCTCCCGACGAATCGGCCCGCGGGTTGAGTTTATCCCGTGGGGAGCCTCGTGATTGGAACAGGGATCGCCCGCCCGAAGGCGGAGCCGAAGGGGCGGCGCCGATCCGCGGATGCGGATCCGTGTCGATCCTGCACGGAGCGCGGCCCTGGCCGAGCGGAGGAAGGACGGGAGACCGATTTTCTCCTTGCAGGGGAGAGGGGGCAGCGCCTCCTTTCCCCACCAACGAAGGGAAAGTAGCTCGATGCGCCACCGCGTGATTTACTAGGAAAACTGAAGAGACTTCAGATGAACATGGATTTGATCGTGGATCCGCGCCGTCTCGTCATTGCCGATGGCTATGACCGCTTGAGGGCCGAAAGTAGACCGTCGGCTTTCAGACGACGGAAGTCGGTAAGCGGACATTCGCCGATCGGAAAAGGCCATCGTCCTGTCAAGGCATTTGCAACTGACCTAGGCGTTGTTAAGGGCACAGGCTTCGGGTGCCGGTCGCTTGATGACTTCGAGCGGGCCGTGAACTTCGCGGCGGTGTTCAGCTTTATCAGCGGCATATGGATCCTTCCTTTCGCGGAGGCAAATCGCTGAACTACGGCGACCTCGAAATGCAGATCGACACGCATCACGTGCGTTGCAACGGCAGTGAGATCCCGCTCGGTCTGATTGAGTTCAGACTGCTGCGTCACACGTTGGAAAACCCGGAGAAAGTGCACAGCCGCGACGAACTAATCCGGGTGGCCTGGCCAAGCAATGTCTATGTCGGCCCGCGCACAGTGGATATCCATATCAGCCGGCTGCGAAAGTCGCTCAAGCAGTCCTCACGCGGAGAGCTCATCCGCACTGTCCGGCTCGGTGGATACGCCTTGGAGGGCAAGTCGCTTTGATCGATGGCGTTGAAGCGCTTTTCGCCAGCAAGGCCCTGCGAAATTCGCGTCACCTCATGACGGCACGATCATGGATCTCACGAGGCTGGCAAGTTGCGGCTCATCGATCAGCGTCGCTGCATCCGCGGGCGAGAGCCATGCGCGTTTACGCTGGGCGCTTTCCTTCCAATCCGGAAGGGTATCGACAACCTCCAGCAAATAGACCGTGACCGTCACATTGACGAAGCGGTTGGAAAGACGCTTCCAGTAGGAATAGGCACCAAGCGGTTCCTTCAATGCCTTGCCGGCTACCCCCGCTTCTTCCCTCGCCTCCGTGACCGCAGCCTTCCTGCCGCTTTTACCCTTCATCGGCCAGCCCTTCGGCACCATAAAACGACCGGTCTTCCGCGAGGTAATCAAGACGTTGCCGTGGAACGTGGACTGGTCTCGCATCGGAGACATCGGCAAAAAGCCTGGAATGGCGAAATTAACGGGCATCCGCGTCCAGCAAGCAAAACCATCCTTCAGATCAAAAGTTGGGTTTCGCCTACGGCTCCGCATGAGACAGCAACCATTTATGCAGAATTTGCGCGGGCTCGCTGAGCGGCCTCGCCCGATGCGGGACAATCACATGGTAGAATTGCTTGCTCTCGTATGAAAGGCCGCCGGGATTGAAAACCTCGCCGCGCGCAAGTTCCTCCTCGACCAGGCATAAAGGCACCAGTGCGATGCCCATCCCGATCTGCACCGCGCTCAGCATGACTTGATATATGTCGTAAGTCGACACCGGGTTCATTTCGTACGGGTCCACAGCTTTTCTACAAGCGAAAAAATCCGACCACGCATCGCGCGCCTGCGCGTGAACGATGCGCGGCAAGCCAATCAGCTCCGCGAACGACAAATCCGGGCTCGTTGACGGTGGGGCGATCAGGATGCACTTCCGTCCAACGAGGGGCGCAGAATCACAATCCAGCCATGGCCCACTGCCAAACAGGATCTCGAGTTCTGACGTGCCGCGGTCCCTGGTGTCGATGCGCAGTGTGGAAAACTGAATGTCGATGTCGGGATGCCTCGCGATGAAATCCTTCATTCGAGGGAAAAGCCATTGGTTGCACAAAGTCGAAAGAACCCGGACGATCACGACTTTTCGATGCTTTGCCTCCTGCGAGGCACGATCGATCGCGTGTTCCAAAGCATCCAGCAACGGCTGAACGTCGTCGATCAACTGAGCACCGGCTTCATTCGGGATCATGCCGAGACTTGTGCGTGCGAACAGTGGCAAGCCGACGAACTCCTCTATCGATCTGATCTGCTTGCTGACAGCGCTTTGCGTGCTGCCCAGCTTGGCCGCGGCCAGAGAGCAGGATCGCCTGCGCACGACCTCCTCGAAGGTCACGAGTGCGTTTAATGGCGGCAGCTTCCGACGTGCCATGGGGTATTCCTGTATGGACTTTTGGAATGAATATTATGCATTTTTCGAATGCGCAGATTGCTTGTACCGTTTAGATCGGACCGTGGCGACACAAAAACGCCGTGCGTAGTTGTCTGCCCCAAAATCACGGCCGATTGGGAACGAGCCGAACAGGCTCAATTGGAACTGAAACAATGGGAAGGACCGGATGATGATCCGTCGAAATCTATTGGCCAGCACGGCAATCGTGCTTGCGGCCGTGGCCACCAGCGCACACGCGGAGCGAGGAGCGGACGGCAATCTCGGCATTCTGTACTGGCAGGCCGTCTCGATCCTCAACCCGTATCTGTCGGGCGGAACCAAGGATGTTCACGCTTCGTCCATGGTAATCGAACCGCTCGCGCATTTCGACGAGACCGGCAAGATCGTGCCGAGTCTTGCAAGCGAGGTCCCCACCGTTGAGAACGGGGGCATCGCGGCCGACCTCAAATCGATCACATGGAAGCTCAAACCGGGCGTCAAGTGGTCGGACGGCACCGATTTCACCGCCCAGGACGTCGTCTTCACCTGGAAATACTGTCTTGCGCCGGGTGGCGGCTGCCAGGCGATGGCGAAATTCGCTGACGTGACAGACGTCGAACCCGTCGATCCGCTGACGGTGAAAATATCGTTCAGCGTTCCAAAGCCCTATCCCTATGTCGCGTTCGTCGGCTCCCAGTCGCCCGTCATCCAGGCCGCGCAGTTCAAGGACTGCCTCGGCGCCAAGGCGCCCGAATGCACCGATGCCAACTTCAAGCCCATTGGCACCGGCCCGTTCCGGGTGACTGATTTCAAGGCGAACGATTCCGTTGCGTATGAAGCCAACCCCCATTACCGAGACCCGACGAAGCCGGCTTTCGCCACCGCCGTCATCAAGGGCGGCGGCGACGCTGCGGCGGCCGGACGCGCCGTGCTCGAAACCGGCGAATACGACTACGCCTGGAACCTGCTGCTCGAGCCGGAACTGCTCGATCAGATGCAGGCAGGCGGCAAGGGCACGGTCGTTAGCGCCTTCGGGTCGCTGGTTGAGCGCATCGAACTCAACGCCTATGCAGTTGATCCCTCGCTCGGCGACAAACGTTCGACAAAGGAGGCCGGCCCGCACCCGTTCCTCAAGGACCCGGCGGTGTGGCGCGCCCTGTCCATGGTGATCGACCGCGATCTGCTGGTCGAGATCGGCTATGGCATATCCGGTAGGCCGGCTTGTGCGATCGTCCCGGCTCCGGCGGCCTACGTTCCGGAAGATGTCGAGTGGTGCAAGACGGCTGACGTCGCCGGCGCGAACAAATTGCTCGATGAAGCCGGCTGGGCGAAAGGCGGCGACGGCATTCGGGAGAAGGACGGCGTGCGCCTGTCGGTCCTCTATCAGTCCTCGACTAACTCCGTCCGCCAGGCCGTCCAGGCACTGGTCAAGGATATGTGGGTCCAGATCGGCGTCGAGGCGGAACTGCGCAACGTCGCGCCGGCGGTGTTCTTCGGAAACGATCCATCGAGCCCGGACACCTTCCCGAAGTTCTACTCGGACGTCCAGATGTATGCCAACAATTACGAAGGCATCGATCCGGAGCAATATTTCGCTGGCTGGAGGTGCAGCGATATTCCCGGCCCGGCGACCGGCTGGAAGGGCAAGAATATCCCGCGCTACTGCGACGCCGACTACGACAAGCTCGTCGACGCCCTGGCGACGACCGTGGACGCGGAAAAGCGGGCGGAATTGAGCCGCCT
Organism: Mesorhizobium sp. LjNodule214; assembly: GCF_964252735.1. Classification (NCBI taxonomy): domain Bacteria; kingdom Pseudomonadati; phylum Pseudomonadota; class Alphaproteobacteria; order Hyphomicrobiales; family Phyllobacteriaceae; genus Mesorhizobium; species Mesorhizobium sp. LjNodule214. Next base: position 238,932 of record NZ_CAXUPE020000005.1, on the reverse strand, counting down.
GCTCAATTCGAAGCTCTCCAACGACGGCGCACTCATTCCGCTGATCCACCGGGGCGACGTCTCGGCGCGGTCGAACACGCTGGAAGGCGTGCGCATGAACGCTTGGGATTCCCAGCTCTGGAACGTGGCCGACTGGTCCCGCAAGAAGTAGCCGCCGAGCACGGACGGGGCCGGCAAACATCCGGCCCGTCCGACTTCAATATCCAGACTCTCAACACCGGGAGGGGCCAATGCTAGTTTTTATCCTGCGACGGACGTTGTTCGCGATTCCGACGCTTCTTGTCATCAGTTTCATCATTTTCGCGCTGCTTGACCTGGCGCCCGGGGATCCGACGGCGAACCTGCCGCTCTCCATCCCGCCGGAGGTGCGCGAGCAGATCAGGGTGTCTCTCGGCCTCGATCAGCCTTTCATCATCCGCTACTTCAAATGGCTCTACCAGTTCGGCGTCAACGAACCGCTGAACCTGCTCGAGCGGCTGACCGGCCTTCAGGTGGGCGACGCCGGCTCGCGGCTTCGCATCACCTCCTACGTCACACGCAGCCCGGTCGTCGACCTGATCGTCGAGCGCCTGCCGCAGACCCTGAAGGTCGTCGGGCTGTCCTATCTGTTCGCGGTCCTGCTGGCGATCCCGATCGGCGTGCTCTCGGCTTATCGCCAATATTCGCTTTTCGACCAGATCGGCTCGTTCGTCTGCATGGTCGGCTTCTCGGTCCCGACCTTCTTCACCGGCCTCGTGCTGATCGTCATCTTCAGCATCAAGCTGCAATGGCTGCCTTCCGTCTACGATACCAGCCTCCAGGTGACCGACTGGTCAAGCTTCCTGCAGCAGGTCAAGCAGATGGCGATGCCCGTCGCGGTGCTGACACTCTACAACACGGCGCAGATTTCCCGCTTCGTGCGCGCCTCGATGCTGGAGAACCTCAATCTCGACTATGTGCGCACCGCGCGCGCCAAGGGTGTTCCGGAACGGACCGTGCTGCTTACGCATGTCCTGCGCAACAGCCTTATTCCTGTCGTCACGGTCATCGCGCTCGGCATCCCCACGATCTTCGCCGGCGCCATCATCACCGAGCAGATCTTCCGCGTGAACGGGCTGGGACAGCTTCTCATCACCGGCATCGAGGGCAGCGATACGCCGCTCGTGCAGACGCTGACCTTCATCTTCGCCTTCCTGATCGTGCTCTTCAACCTGATTGCCGATGTGCTCTACGGCGTGCTTGACCCGAGGATCCGTTATGACTGACACCGTCATCGCAACCGCAGCCGTCCCCGCCGAACAGTCGCCGTCACGGTTCGGCGAATTCTGGGTCCGGTTCCGCCGCCACAAGGCCGCAGTCGTCGGCCTGTGCGTCTTCCTGTTCATCGTGCTTGCGGTCGCTGTCGGACCGCTGGTCTACTGGATCGATCCCGCCACCCTAGATGTGCGCAGCAAGAACCAGGGGCCGTCGCTGGCGCATCTGCTCGGCACGGACAATCTGGGCCGCGATACGCTCGCCCAATTGCTGACGGGCGGGCGCGTGACCCTCGCCGTCGGCTTCACGGCGATGTTCCTGTCCATACTCGTCGGCACCACGGTCGGTCTTGTCTCGGGCTATTTCCGCCGGTTCGAGAACCTGCTGATGCGCGTGACCGATCTCTTCCTCGCCCTCCCCGTCCTGCCGCTGCTGCTCGTCATGATCATGTTGTTCCGCGATACGCTGAGGGCAGCCTTCGGCCCTTCGGCGGGCATATTCATCCTGCTCGTCGTCGCCATGGGCATCACGAGTTGGATGCATGCGGCCCGCATCGTGCGCGGCGCGGTGCTGTCGATCAAGAACCAGGAGTTCATTCTGGCCGCCAAGAGCGGCGGCACGCGCGAAATCAACATCCTCCGGCGGCACATCCTGCCGAACGTGGCCAATGCGATCATGGTGTCGGCTACGCTTGGGATCGCGACGGCTATTGTCGCCGAGTCGGCGCTGAGCTTCCTCGGCCTTGGTTTCCCGTCGGATTTTCCCACCTGGGGACGCCTTCTATACGACGGCACCAACTTCATTCAACTGACCCCGTCGCGCGTCATATGGCCGGGTCTGGCGATCTCGCTGACGGTCTTGAGCGTTAACTACATCGGCGACGCGGTTCGCGACGCGATGGACCCGCGCGCACACAGGAGTTGAGAAATGGCTATGACACGGTCCAATCAAGTGAATGTCTCCGCCGACACTCCGGTGCTGAAGGTCGAGAATCTCAGCACGGCGTTTCGCTCCGGAGATGAATGGCGGAGAGTGGTGCGAAACCTCAGTTTCGAAGTCGCCCCGCGCGAGACGGTCGCCATCGTTGGCGAGTCGGGCTCGGGCAAGAGCGTCACCGCCTTCTCCCTCATGCGCCTGCTGCCCCAGACCACGAGCCAGGTCACCGGGCGCGTTCTGATGGGCGGACGCGACCTCCTGTCGTTGCCCGAGGAACGCATGCGCGAAGTACGCGGCAAGGAGATCGCGATGATCTTCCAGGAGCCGATGACCAGCCTCAATCCGATCCTTCCCATCGGCATGCAGATTTCGGAGGCGATAACGTGCCACAACAAAGTCTCGAACGAGGCCGCGAAGGCTGAGACGCTCCGGTTGCTCGACAAGGTCCGCATCCCGAACGCGAAATCGCGCTACGACGAGTATCCGCATCAGTTCTCGGGGGGAATGCGCCAGAGGGTGATGATCGCAATGGCGCTGGCCGGCAGGCCGAAACTCCTGATCGCCGACGAGCCGACGACGGCGCTCGACGTGACGATCCAGGGGCAGATCCTCGACCTGATTAAGAACCTTCAGGACGAGGACGGCATGTCCGTCCTGTTCATCACCCACGACATGGGGGTCGTCGCGGAAATCTCCGACCGCACCATCGTCATGTTCCGCGGCGACTGCGTCGAGACGGGAACGACTGAGCAGATTTTCCATCGCGGCCAGCATCCGTATACGCGGGCGCTGATTTCGGCAGTGCCGACACTGGGTTCCATGAAGGTGCTCCCCTGCCGCGAAAATTTCCGATCATCAACATTGCGACCGGCGTGGCCGGCCCGGATGCGGAAGTATCTGGAACCGTCGACCATTCCAAGACGCCGCTGCTCACCGTGCGGAACCTGACGACCCGCTTCGACATCCGATCCGGACTGTTCCGCAAGAAGGTCGGTGCGGTCCACGCCGTCGAGGACGTGTCGTTTGACCTTTTGCAAGGCGAGACGCTGTCGCTGGTCGGCGAGTCCGGCTGCGGGAAATCCACGACGGGCCGGTCGGTGATCCGGCTGACGGAACCAACCAGCGGCTCCGTCACGCTGGACGGGCAGGATGTGCTTGCGCTTGGCCATTCGAGCCTGCGGCGGATGCGCAGGTCCGTGCAGATGGTGTTTCAAGATCCGTTCGCGAGCCTCAACCCGCGGATGAACGTCGGCAACGCCGTCATGGAGCCGTTCCTGGAGCATGGCCTGGGCTCGAAGTCGGAGGCAGCCGACAAGGCAGCGGCGCTCTTGGAACGGGTCGGACTGTCGGCCGACATGATGCGGCGCTACCCGCACGAATTTTCGGGCGGACAGCGGCAACGCGTCTGCGTGGCGCGGGCATTGATACTCGATCCCAAGATGATCATCGCCGACGAGTCTGTTTCCGCGTTGGACGTGTCGATCAAGGCGCAGGTCTGCAACCTGCTGATGGACCTGCAGCAAAGCCTGAAGCTGGCCTTTCTTTTCATATCTCACGATATGGCGGTGGTCGAACGGGTGAGCCACCGCGTAGCCGTCATGTACCTTGGCGAGATAGTCGAGATAGGTCCACGCGATTCCGTGTTGAACTCGCCCCAGCATCCATACACGAAGAAGCTGATGACGGCGGTTCCCGTACCGGATCCGGCACGGCGTGGGTTGCGGCGCGCGCTATCGGTCGACGAGATCAAAAGCCCTATCCGTCCGTCCGGCTACATTCCGCCAAAACGCGTCTACCGCGAGGTCGGCCCCGGCCATCTTGTCCAGGAAGTCGCATAGGTACTGCGGGAGGCACAATCGAGAGGGCCGGCGATGCAGCATCGCCGGCCCTCTGCTCTGCTCTGCTCGCCTCGTCACATCGTCGAAAGCAACGACGCAGAGGCGTAGGAAAGTATGTTGGTTGCAGAGAGGCGCAACCACCGATTCGCTGATGGTGGCCATCTGAATGGAAATTCGTCTCGAAGCACGTCGCCGCAGTAGTCGACCTGTTCTCGCGCCGCGTCGTCGGCTGGTCAATGAAGGCCGAGATGACGGCCCAGCTCGTCACCGACGCCCTCATCATGGCGATCTGGAGGAGAGGCAAGCCCGACAGTCTGCTGCATCATTCCGATCAGGGCAGCGCGCAGTTCCCGCGGCTGATGGCCGACCATGGCACCACCTGCTCGATGAGCAGGTCCGGCAACGTCTGGGACAATGCGGCGATGGAGAGCTTCTTCTCGTCGCTCAAAAACCGAGCGGACGGCCCGCAAGGTCTACAGGACGAGGGATGCAGCCAGGGCGGACGTGTTCGACTACATCGAGCGCTTCTACAATCCCAAGCGGCGTCACTCAACTGGGCTATCTCAGCCCAGTTGAGTTCGAGGAGATAGCGATGTTCGCTTAAGTGCCTGTCCACTGAACCGGCAGCAGGCCAAATGCCTATCGTCTCGCGTCTCGCTCGAAAATTTGAATAAGCTCCTGCGGATCAACCTCACTCAGGTCTCTGACGATCATATCCGCCCCTGATAAACGCCATGGCCGGTTGGTTCGATCGATGCCAAGGCAGAAAAAGCCTCCTGCCTTGGCGGCTTGGACGCCAGAACTCGCGTCCTCGATCACCAGACAACTCTTCGCATCGAGGTGGATTCGCGCAGCGGCAGTCAGGAATATGCGAGGATCGGGTTTGCCGTGCTCGACGTCGTCACCCCCGACGACTGCAGAGAACATGTCTATGATGCCGACCTTCTCGAGAATGTAGCGGACGTTCTTGCTGCTGGACGCGGTGGCAAGACGAATGCCTGCTGCGCGGCAGATCTTCATGAACGTCACTGAGCTCTCGAAAACTTGAAACCCGCCCTGATTGATCAGGTCTATGAAGTAGCTGTCCTTTCGTTCCGCAGCGGCGTGGATCCGTTCGGCGTCCGCATTCTGCATGACCCCCCGCACACCATCTTCCCGGCGCCGGCCATCGACCTTGTCGTGATAGACCTGCTCGTCGAAGTGGTAGCCTTCCTCGGCGAACAGCCGCTGCCAAGCGGCATAATGTGCCGGCACCGTGTCGACGATGACACCGTCGAGGTCGAGAATAATCCCTCGCAAGCTCATCAGGCAACTGCCATGGCCGGGAAGCGGACGAAAGTCTCTTTGTTTGCAGCGAGCGCAACCGCCTCGTTGAACACCACGATGGTCTCGTTTGCACCGTCAGGTGCCTGCAATTGGAAGGAGACTTCGCCGTGTCTTATCTTCGCATCGACCGTATTGCCGTGCCACTTGAGCCGGAAACGCAGTTCCTGCCATTGTTGTGGCAGCCATGGCCTGAACGTCATCTTTCCGTGCATGACACGGAAACCGCCGAATCCAAAGACCAGTATCTGCCAAGCTCCGGCGGCGGCGGCGATATGGATGCCCTCGTGGGTGTTTCCCTGATTGTTGGTAAGGTCGACGAATGCGGTCCGGTGAAAGTATTGCAGCGCCTGGCCCGGATCGCCAACTTCGATGCCCATGATCGAATGGATTGCGGGGCTCAACGAGGACTTGTGCAGGGTGCGCGGCTCGTAGAAGTCGTAGTTGACCTTCTTGACCGCAGCATCAAACTCGTCGGACAAGACGTACATCAACATGATAACGTCCGGCTGCTTGAGCAGCGTCGTCTCGCCGGCGTTGAAGTGATGGTAGCCCTGTGGATAGCAAGGCATACCGTTCTGGTCCCATTCGGTGACCGGCACCTCCTTGAGCTGGAAATAGCCTTCGAACTGTTCGATCAGACCGCGGTCGGCGTCGAAGGGGATCAGTATCTTGTCGGCAATTTCCCGCCAGCGCTCGACTTCATCTGGATGAAGCCCGATCTTGCCAGCAATCTTTATGAGCGCCCTCGAATGATGCCGTGCCAATTCGGCATGCACCCGCGCCGCCTGTACCAGGTGCCATTGCGCCATGCGGTTCGTAAACGCGTTGTTGTCAACGTGCTCGTGGAATTCGTCAGGGCCCATGACGCGAGTCAACACATACTGGTCACGCATCTCCACATACTCTAGCCGTTCAACCCAGAAGCGGCTGGTCTCGAACAGGATCTCGGCGCCGAAATCGAGCATGAATTCCATATCTCCGGTTGCGGCCACATAAGTCAGCAACCCGTAAGCCACGTCTGCCGTGACATGGATTTCCTCTTCCCCCATCCAAATGCGGTGCACGCCGTCAGGTGTCCATTTCGGCGTGGTCTCCAGTCCAGTATCGGCCGACTCCCAAGGGAACTGAGCACCGCTGAATTCGTTCCGCAGGGCGTTCTCACGTGCGCCCTTCAACGTATGATAGCGATAGAGCATTAGTGCCTTGGCCGTAGCCGGCTGCGTGTAGAGGAAGAAGGGTAGCATGAATATCTCAGTGTCCCAAAAGATGTGACCTCGATACCCCTCGCCCGACAAGGACTTTGCGCCGACGTTGACAGTTGGATCGCCTTCGTTGGCTGCAATCAGCAGATGGTAAATGTTGAAACGCACGGCGTTGTTGGCCTCCGCATCGCCAAGGATCACGCAATCACAATCGGCCCATTTCCTGAGCCACGCTGCACGGTGCAGTTCGAAGGCGACGTCGAAGCCAGATGCGCGGTGCGCAGCCAGCGCTTCAAGGCAGCGCGTGCTTACCCTTCCATTGGTAGAATCGCGCGACTTGTAGATGGTCACCAGCTTGTCTAGCCGCACCGTCTCGCCAATGCCGAGTGCAAACTCCAGTTGCTCCCCGATCCGTTCGTAGCTCTGGTGAACGGTCCGTTGGCGCGGCGCCAACGATGAAACTGTAGACGCGGCGTAACCGATCGTGATGCCTGTATCGATGGTGCGCATCTCGAGATAGATGGCCTCGGGCGAGTGATCCTTGGTCACTTCGTCCAGATGCTTCGACTTGGCCCATTTCTCCCACTTCACTTCCGGATGGAACTCTGGCTTGCCGACATAGGCCGGCATGCGTTCCAGATTGAAACGCCGGCCGTCGAGCGCGCTTTCCACGATGATCGGCGCGTCGTGGTTTTCGGGCGTGATCTCAACTCTCAGCCCGCAAAAGTGCTGGTCGTCGAGCGACGCGAAGCGCAACGTTTCGATCCGCGTGCGGCGGCCATGTCCGTCTTCAAACACAGTGCTGCGCCACAGGGCGCCCTGGCGCATGTCGAGTGCGCGGTTGTGATCAACAACCTTGCAGGACTGCACGTCGAGACGGATGCCGTCCACTTGCACCGCGAATGCCAGCCAGTCCGGCGCGTTGACCAGATCGATGACCGGCGAATCATGCGCGTCGAAGACACCGTTGAGATAGGTGCCGGAAACCTCGCCCTTGAAGCCTTCCTCCAGCGTGCCGCGCGTTCCGAGATAGCCGTTGCCGAGTGTGAACAGCGTCTCGAAGACATTGGCCTTGCCGATATCGAACCCCTCTTCCTCGACAAGCCACTCGCCCGCATTCAATTGGTCACGCATCGTCTACTCCAAAAGCGAAGGAAGTTGAAGGTTGTCCGCTCTCAGAAACCGTAGGCGTCCAAGATCTGACGGTCGGTCTCTTCGAGGGATTTATAGATGGCGAGTTGCGAACCGACGCAGCGCTGCGCGCCCATGGCGTTGCCGTACTGGCAGGCCTTGATGAAGTCGCGATGCTTCAAATAGCCAAATGCCATTCCGCCGGCGAAGGAATCGCCGCACCCGGTTGTGTCGACGACGTGATCGACCGGTACGCGCTTGACGACATGTTCTCGAATCTTGCCGGAAGCATCCTTGAAGTAGACGACGCAACCGTGCTGGTCGAGGGTCACACACAGCGCCTTGACGCCGCGGTCAAGGCAGTGCTGCGCGAATCTGGGCAGTTCGTCCATGGCAAGCTGACCGACATTTTCGAGCTCGGCCGCCTCGTATTCGGACGCGAACCAGCTGCAACCGGCCTCCTCAAGATTCATCTTCAGAATGTCGATGTAAGGTAGCCAGCTATCGCGTTCGACCCAGAAGCGATGGAAGCGTTCGCCCTTCCGAGTGAGCGTGTTGGTCGGGCCGTGAGCGTCAAGAAGCACGATGCCGCGGCTATTGTCCTTGATGTATTTCAGCGTCGCGCGGCTAACTTCGTAGTCGGTGATCGGAACGCAGACGAACGCATCGGCATCGAGCACGCTGTCGATATCTTCCGGCAAGATCGGATCCATGAAGCCGGTCTGCCGCTCAATGCGCTTGTTCTGGTCGACATAGTCGAGCTGCACCACGTCGCCCTGGTCGAGTTTCGAGGTGATGCCCGAGACGTCGACATTGGTGAATTGGGACAGGATTTCCCTGATAGGCTTTTCGTCGCGTTGGCGCACATGGCAGATCGGGAAAACGTCGCCCGCGTCGCCGAGCAGTGCCGAAAGCGCAGCCACAGTATAGAGCGCGCAACCATACTTCTCGAACCTCTCGTTCTGGTAGGTCGTGATGCGGTCGCGCGGGATCGGACCCAGCACCGCCACCTTGAAAGTCTCAGCCATGGCCCCTCACCAAACGATTGCGCGCGATAAGTCGATGCCGCTTGCGGCGGCTATTGAGAGTAAATCTGCTCGCGCGTGAAGGCACCTTCTGCAATCAGCGATGAGTCGATTGTGTCCTTGGTGATGACCACGACCGGGGTGACGATCGTCGGCACGTCGACGGCACCATTGTTGCGAAGCGTGAATCCTGTGACGAGTTCGGTGACCGGCTTGTCTTTGTTTTTGGCGAGCGCGATGGCCACCTCGGCGGCGCGGTTGGCCAGCGGCTCGATTTTCTTCCACACGTCAATGCTTTGCTTGCCTTCGGCCACCAGCCGGACGTTTCTCAAATCGGCATCGGCCCCGGCGACAAACACCTTCGAGCCGTCAGCCAGCTTTTCAGCCTGCAACGCACCCATGACGCCATAAGCCATGCCGCTGTTGTTGCAGATGAAGGCGTCTATTTTGTTGTCGTATTTGACCAGCAGCGCCTCGGCGGTCTCGCGCGCGGCGTCCGGCGACCAGCCTTCATGCGAGCGCTGGGCGACAAGGTGCAATCCCGGATTCTGCGCAATGACCTGCAGCACGCCGCTCGACAGCGCCTGGGCGTTTGAATCGCCCGGCTGGCCCATGATGAGGGCGACGTTGCCTTCGGCCTTGCCGCCCTTGTGCGCTTTCAGCCACTCGACCATCGCCTCGCCCTGCAGCTTGCCCACCGCCCAGCTGTCCTGCATCACCATGACGTCGAGCGGGCCGCCGGTCAGCATGGAATCGTAACCGACGACGCGCACGCCGCGTTGGTTGGCCATCGCAACCAGCGCGCCGGCCGTACCGGTGTTGACCGGCTGGAAGACAATGACGTCGATACCGCCATCGAGTATCTTCTCGAACTGGCTGAGCTGGAGCTCCTCGTCGTTGTTGGCGGAATCGAAAATCACGTCGGCGCCGAGCTGCTCGGCATGCTGCGTGAACAGCTTGCGGTCGGTTTCGTAGCGCTCCTCCTGCATGGTTTTCAGAAGAAAGGCGACCTTCGGCTTCACATCCTGGGCCATTACAGCCGCCGCCGTAATGGCCAGAACGAAGATAACGGCCGCGATTCGCCACAAGATCGTCATGGATTGCGTTTCTGAAGCAGGTTTCATGGCTTTTCCTCCAGATCGTTCGGGCATCTGTGGTGCCCTGCCGCGGACGCAGGGAGTCAGCGCCCGCGGCAGGCCGGTTCGGTCACTTGCGCTTCTGCAAGACGTCGAACCAGACGGCGAGGATGATGATGAAGCCCTTGATGATGAGCTGGTAGAAGGTCGACACGCCGAGCAGGCTCATGCCGTTGTTGAGCACGCCGATAATGAGCGCGCCGATGACGGTGCCGCCGATCGTGCCCGAACCGCCGGCGAGGCTGGTGCCGCCGATGACGACCGAGGCGATGGCGTCCAGTTCGAACATGGTGCCGAGATTTGGCGAGGCGCCGTTGAGGCGGGAGGCGAGCAGGATGCCGGCAAGCGCCGACAGCACCGAGACGGTTATGTAGACGATCAGCTTGGTCTTGTAGACGTCGATGCCGGACAGCCTGGCCGCGTCTTCATTGCCGCCAAGCGCATAGAGGCGCCGGCCGAAGCGGGTCTGGCCGAGGATGTAGATACCAGCGGCTGCGATAACGGCGAAGATCGCCACCGGAACCGGAATGCCGTCATAGCTGCCGAACACATACAGAGCGAGCGCCAGGCCAGCGCCAGAAATGACGAGGTTGGAGACGATCTGGATCGTATCGATCTCAGCCCCGACCTTTCTTGCCCGCGCGGCGCCGCGGAAGGTCGTGTAGAGCATCAGCGCGAATATGGCGACGATGATGACCGTCGAGGCCATTGGCGGGATGTAGGCGCCGCCGATCTGCGGAAACATCTTGTCGGTGACCGGCACGGAACTGCCGTCGGAGATGGTCAGCGCCAAGCCGCGCGCGATGGTCAGCATGCCGAGCGTTATGATGAAAGGTGGTATCTTGTAGTGGGCAATCCAGAAGCCGTTCCAGGCGCCGATCAGCCCGCCGACCACAGCCAGGGTAAGGACGATAGATATCCAGACATTGATGTCGTTCTGCATCAGCGTCGTGACCACGATCGCTGAAAGGCCGGCCACGGAACCGACTGACAGATCGATGCCGGCGATCAGGATAACCATGGTCATGCCGACGGCGATGATGCCTATGATCGTCACCTGCCGGGCCAGGTTCGAGAGGTTTCGGGCGGTAAAGAAGGAATCGTCGGCAAAGGAAAGGCCGATGACCAGCACGAGCAGCGCGATGAGGGTCGCGTTGTTCTTGATGAAATTGAGAACGGCGTTCTTATTCATGACCCTTACCCCCCTTGGCGCTTCCGGTCGCGTATTCCATGATCGTTTCCTTGGTCGCGGTATCTCGGTTGAACTCGGACACGATTCTGCCCTCCGCCATGACCAGGATGCGGTCGCTGAGGCCGAGCACTTCCGGCAGTTCCGACGAGATGACGATGACCGCCACGCCCTGTTCGACGAGGCTGTTCAACAGTTTGTAGATTTCCACCTTGGCGCCGATATCGATGCCACGTGTCGGTTCGTCGAGGATGAACACCTTCGGCTTGGCGTTCAGCCACTTGCCGAGGATCACCTTCTGCTGGTTGCCGCCGGACAGCGTCCCGATCACCGTGCCGATAGTCGGCGTCTTGACGCCGAGCTGCTTGACGTAGTCGGTGACGAGCTGGCGCTCCTGGGCATGGTTGATGACGCCGAGCAGCTTGCTCGAGATGGTGTGAAGCGAACTGATCGTGGTGTTGAAGGTTATTGGCTCGGAGAGAAAGAGACCGAGCGCCTTGCGGTCCTCGGTCAAGAGCGCGATCCCGCTGTCGATCGCGTCCCGGGGGGATTTGATATTGAGCTTCTTGCCGTCGAGCCAGACTTCGCCCCGCGACTGGCCCGGATAGGCACCGAAGATGCCGCCCACCAGTTCCGTGCGACCGGCGCCCATCAGGCCCGATATGCCGAGAATCTCGCCCTCATAGGCAACAAAAGACGATTTCTTGACCCGCTTCTCGCCAGGGATGGTCGGATGATCCACCTCGATATCCTTGACCTCGAGGATCTTGCGGCCACGTTTGGCGACACGCTTGGGGAACATGTCCTTGATGTCGCGGCCGACCATGCGCGAAATGATCTGGTCGAGCGTGATGTCGGCGATCGGCGTGACATCCCCGATGGTCTGGCCATCGCGCAGAACGACGATCTGGTCGGCGATCTGCTGGATTTCCTCCATTTTGTGCGAGATGTAGCACATGCACACCCCGTCGGCCTTGAGCTTGCGGATGATGCGGAAGAGGTCCGCCACTTCCTTTTCCGTCAGCGCCGAGGTCGGCTCGTCGAGCACCAGGATGCGTGCCTTCTTCGACAGCGCCTTGGCGATCTCGACCATCTGCTGCTTGCCGACGGTGATGGAGGAAACCTTGTCGGTCGGCGCGAAGTCGCGGATGCCCAGTTCTTCCAGCAGCTTCTTGGTCTCATGGTTGAGCTTGATCCAGTCGATCCTGCCCAGCGCGTCGGTGAACTGGCGGTCAAGGAAGATGTTCTCCGCCACCGTCATCTCGGGGATGAGATTGAGCTCCTGGTAGATGATGGCGATGCCGGCGTCCTCCGCCTGCCTGGTGTTGGCGAACTGTTTCTTCTCGCCATTGACGAAGATGTCGCCGCTGTAGGTCGGATAGGGCCAGACCCCGGACAGCACCTTCATCAGCGTCGACTTGCCGGCGCCATTTTCGCCCATCAGCGCCAGAAGCTCGCCCGCCCTCGCCTCGAAATTGACGTGGCTGAGCGCCTTGACGCCAGGAAACTCCTTGGTGATATCCACCATCTTCAGAACGATTTCGTTCGCCATCGCTATCGATCCCTTCTTTCCGCACAGCATCGCCGCCGACGCGTTCCGTCGCGTCGGGCAAAGGGTCGAGCTCGCGGAAATCGCTTTTCAATGCAGCCTCCCGTGCTGACGGAAGGCTTTGTGCGTCAGGGAGGCCGCCGGCCTTGGGGCGCGGCGGCCAATCGGGCTATTTCCCGTAGACCTGTTCCTTGGTGTAGAAGCCGCCGTCGATCACGGTTGAGTCGACATTGGCCTTGTCGACCAGGACGACCGGCGTAACGATGGTCGGCACATCGACCTGACCATTGTTGACCATACGGTCAGCCTTGACCACTTCGGAGGCCGGCTTGTCAGGGTTGCTGGCGAGATCGAACGCGACCTGGGCGGCGGTTTCCGCCAGCGGATCGATCTTCTTCCAGATCTCGACCGCCTGCTTGCCCTGGGCGACGAACTGTATGTTGACCAGGTCGGCATCGGAGCCGGCGACGAACACCTTGTCGGCGCTGGCGAGCTGCTGGGCGTCGAGCGCGGCAATGACACCGCGCGCCATGCCTGAGTTGTTGCAAATGAAGGCATCGACGCCATTGCCGTATTTGGTCAGGACGTTCTCGGTCGTGGCCATGGCCTTCTCCGACGACCAGCCTTCATGCGCTTGCTCGGTCACCAGTTCGAGACCAGGATTTGCCTTGACGATTTCGAGCGCGCCGCTCGACATGGCAATGGCGTTAGAGTCGCCGGGTTGACCTTCGATCAGCGCGACCTTGCCTTCGACCTTGCCGCCCTTGTGGGCTTTCAGCCATTCGACCATGGCCTCGCCCTGCAGCTTGCCGACCGCCCAGGAGTCCTGCATGACCATCGCATCGAGTGGCCCGTTGACCAGCATGGAGTCGTAGCCGACGACTTTGACACCCTCAGCGTTCGCCATCGAGACCATCGAGCCGGCGGTGCCGGTGTTAACCGGCTGCATGACGATCACCTGGGCGCCCTTCGAGATCATGTTCTCGAACTTGGCGAGCTGGGTCTGTTCGTCGTTATTAGCTGCATCGAAGATCACTTCCGCGCCAAGCGATTCCGCTTTCTTGATGAAGGCGGCCTTGTCGCGCTGGTAGCGCTCCTCTTCCATCGTTTTGAGCAGGAAACCGATTTTGATATCGGCAGCCTGGGCGACGACGGGCGCCAAAAGTCCGGCGGCCAGAAGCGTCGTCGACGCGGCCGCGATGAGATTCCGCCTGTTGATGCGCATGATGTCTCCTCCCTTAATTCAACCGGGAACTTCGTGGTCTCATGACCCTCGAAGGAACATCCGGTTACTCCTCAAGGGGGAGACTACTGACAAGTCGGCAAATGTGTCCATACAAATGACTATGCAACATAAACATGCTGGAATATGCATGCATCGAACCACACTCGAATCGGGGCTACGCACGATGACAGAAAGGGATGAATCGGTCGGCAACGAGCGAGACAGACTCGCCCAACAAGCCGCCTACCTGCGCGCCCAGCACAATTTTTCCCAAGAGGAAATCGGCAAGCTTCTGGGTGGCGTGTCGCAATCGCATGTATCGCGTCTTCTCGCCTATGCGACCGAGCTCGGCTGGCTTGTGACCGAACTAAGATTTGACGAGCGAAACATTTCGTCGGAAGCCATGAGGGAGATCGAACATCTTCTGCAACCACGCGGACTTGTTGCATATTTCGAACGCATCCGGACGGAGACTGGGCGTGTCACGCCCAATGTTCGTGTTTTTGATAGCGGCAGCGAATCGTCAACAGCCGGTGCGTTCGAAATCAGATGCCGGCGTTTCGGCCGCTCGGCATCCGGGCGGCTAGAGGAATTGTTGCGTCAAAGTAGTTCCATTGGCGTCACATGGGGTCGAACAGTCAGTTCGCTGATCGACGGATTGGCCGCCGCTAACCGGAGTTTCCGGGCCGAGCAGCCAATCGTCGTCGTACCGGTCTCGGCCGAGCTCATTACGCTTGCCGCGCCCGACTATTCATCTTCATTGCTGGCGACCCGCTTGAACGCCGTTGTCAATCATGGCCACGGCGAAAAGCTGCGTCTCGCAGGCGTCCCCGCCTATATTCCAAGGCGCTATGACGAGGCCAAGACGAAAGCCATTCGGGAGTACATCCTCGACACAGCTTCCTATCGCCAGATCTTTGGAGCCGAGCGCCCTCTGATCAACCTAATCGACATGGTCGTCACAAGCGTCGGATCAGGAGAGCGTCCTCTTGGCGGCGCAATGGAAGAAATCCTCTCGGCGGGTGACATTTCTGCAGGCGAGTTAAAGCGGCTCATCATTGGTGATGTCGGAGGTGTGCTCATACCCAAACCAGGCCTATCGGAGGACGAGCGGCAGCTTGTTGTCAATCTGAATGCAATGTGGACCGGCATTACGAAGGAACATATTTCCCGCCTCGCTCTTCGGTCGGGACAGGGCGGCGGGGGCGCCGGTGTCGTTGTCGCAGCGATTGGCAAAGAGCGAGCTGAAATCATCGCTGAGATGGTCCGACTCGAAATGGTCAACGAACTGATCATCGATTGGGGGCTGGCAAACGCTTTGGAGGAGGCGTTCCGATAATCGGAGCTAACGAGCCGAGTAGTTTCTCCGTGTCTGCCGATGACCATGGGCCAAATTTCAAGCTCCAGACGCCTCTCCTCACCGTCGACTGCTGGACGTTCAGCGCCGCAAGGGCCTTCCAAAAAACTGCCAGCGACGTTATCGTTCATGGTCATCGCTATTGCGCTCGCGAGCCCGCTGCGCCGCGATATCGGTCTCGATAGCCTTCAGCTCGACCGGCGTGTCCGGCCCGGTCGCTTCGGACCGTTGGGGCTGTGCTGGCGGCTCGATGGCCTGCGGCTCACGACCGAGGCGGGAAAAGTCCGATCGTGCGGTGAAGGTGAATTCAGTTTCGTCGGCCGGCAGTCGTTCGGGCAGGTCCGCGCCATCGACGGCGACAATCCGCTCGTCCGTGACAATGCTGGCGACACGGTCGTCGTGCCCGAGCACCTGCCCGGTCACTTCTTCGCCTGGGCGGGCTGTGCGGACATTGTGCTCAAACGGATTCTCGCCGCGCGCCTCGAGATCGAAATATGCGGCGCGAAGGGCTTCGCGGCGGTTCGGCTCCACCGCGTCCTCGAGCACATGTTTCATGGCCGCACTTGACGGGTCGTTCGTGGTTTCGATCGAGGCCTCGATCATGCGCGGCTTGGTGATGACGGTGAAATCAACCTCATGGCCGTAGTGACGGCCAAGCTCGGCAATGAACGCCTCCTGGGTGCGTCCGTTGCCCTCGCGAAAGGGATGTACATAATTGAGCTCGGCCATGACCCGGCCCGCACGCTCGGCGAACTGCTCTGGCGTCGAGCCGCGCAAGACATCGGATCACGGATAGGCTTCAACGCTTCGTCGAGCCCCATTTCGATGCGCGAGCCGTGCAGGAATGCGGTGCCGCCTTTGGAGAGGCCACCGATCGGCTCCACACGCTGCCCGTCGACGATCGGGCTTTCATTGCGCGCGTGCCCGGCCCATTCGTAGACGTCCTGAAAGATATGGCCGTGAATAGCCTTAAGATGCGCCTTGTCGAATTGCCCTTGCGGGCCGTCGCCTTCGGCAATTTCCGCCATGCGGAAGGCCGTGGCGCGGTATTCTTCGATGCGCAGCTCGGAATTCGACTCGATGCCGAACCTGTTGCGCAGCACATCGGCACGATCGGGATCGTCCGACGTGTTCGGGTAGAAATAGGAACCTTTGGCAGGGCTCTCGGACATCGGCGGTGCCAACAAAAAACCGCCTGCGTAGGGCAGGCGGCCTTTCGCCTTGATAGCTGGAGTTTCGGCTATGCCCGTTTCGCTGGCCGAACGACCCGCAGGCGATACTCTTCGCGGCTGATGTCGCCGGCGACGTAGGCCGCCGCACGCCAGCGACGTTTCTCAGCAAAAGGGCGGCGCGACGAAGGATGATCTGCAGATCCGCTCGCGAGATGGCCGCAATGCGATCGGCGGCGCTTTCAAGCTCTTCGGCGAAGGCACTGATGTTGATACGCAAGGCCCCGGGAGGGGCCTTGTTGTATTTTGAGCCCAAGGCTGGTTGTGCCGGAATGGCCGTTTTTGAGCAAAAGGACACCTTTGTCCCGCGCACGGTGAATGGCCGCTTCGCGCCGCATTGCGGTCAATAAAGTTAGCTGTGCCACTGCCTTGAAGCGGACGTTATCGGCGACCGCGCTAGAGGTCACCGGTGCGCCAATTCCCGTCAGTCGTAGCGATCCTCCAGACCTGACATCGTGCTGCTGCTGGCCCACTGAGCGCCCTGTCGGCAGGATCGCCTAGCTTGACACTGCGTATGTTTAGGCAACCCAGCGGGTCAGAATTTGAACCGTCTCCTCCAACACCAGGGCCTACTCGGCGGCCAAAGCTGGTCGCAGTTCCAGTTCCTCCGTCGAAACCTCATGGATCTCATCCGCAGTCGGCTTGATCCGGAACCACGCGGTGTAGAGCGCGGGAAGGAAGAGCAGGATCAACACCGTGCCGGCCGCCGTTCCGCCGATCAGCGTATAGGCCATTGAGCCCCAGAAGACGGAGTGCGTGAGGGGGATGAAGGCCAGCACCGCGGCAAGTGCGGTCAAAATGACGGGCCGTGTGCGTTGCACCGTGGCCTCGATGACGGCGTGATAGTCGTCAATGCCGGCAGCACGGTTCTCCTTGATCTGTTCGGTCAGGATCAGCGTATTGCGCATCAGGATGCCGGCCAGTCCTATCATGCCCAGAATGGCGTTGAACCCGAAGGGTTGGTGGAAGGTGAGCAGCATCGGCACGACGCCGACAAGGCCAAGCGGCGCCGTCAGCATGACCATGAACATCGTCGAGAAGGATCGCACCTGCAGCATGATGACGATCAACATGGCGGCTATCATGGCCGGGAAGACCTTGCCCAGCGCGGTGTTGGCCTTTTCAGCCTCTTCGATCGATCCGCCCATTTCGATGCGATAGCCGACCGGAAGAGACGCAATCAGCGGCTGAAGGGCCTGCATGATCTGCTTGGAGACCTCCGGAGGCTGGGTCGCCTCATTGATGTCCGCGCGGATCGTGACAACGGGCGTGCGGTCGCGGCGCTTGAGGATCGGCTCTTCCTGACGGATTTCCGAATGCCCGATCTGGTCGAGCGGAATCGAGCGGCCGTCTCGGCTCACGAGTGAGAAATCTGCCAGACGCGCCGGATCCAGCCGCTCGCCGCCGGCGCTGCGTGCCACGATGGGGACATTGCGGATGTCCTCGCGAACCTGCGTAACGGGGATGCCCGTAAGGAGGAATTGCAGCTGCTGTGCCACCTCCGCCGGCGAGAGGCCGATGAGGTTTAGTCGATCCTGATCCGGGACGAAGCGAAGCACGGGCGTGCGATTGCCCCAGTCGCGGTTGGCCTGTCGCACGTCCGGGACGCCCCGCATGATGTCGAGGGCTTCTTCGGAAATGCTGTAGAGTTGCGTGGCATCGGGTCCCATAACCCGGAACTCGACGGGGAACGGCGTGTAGGGGCCGAACACGAGCTGCGCAACGCGGACATACGCCTCGGGGGCAAGCCCCTGCGCCACTGCCTGTCGGAGCCGGTGCTTCAAAGACTCACGCGCTTCGGCGTCCGGGGTCAGCACGACGATCTTGGCAAAGGCAGGATCAGGCAGTTCCGGGGCCATCGCGAAGAAGAAGCGGGGGGCGCCCTGACCGACATAGCTGGTGACGATCTTGGCCTCGGGCTGGCTGTCCAGCCAATGTTCAAGCTTCTCGACTGCGGCGGTCGTCGTCTCGATGCTGGCACCTTCCGGCAGGCGAACCTCCACCAACACTTCGGGGCGGTCGGATGTCGGGAAGAACTGCTGTTTGATGCCGGCCATACCGACGACGGAAAGGGCGAAGGCGATGCCAACGATACCGCAGGTTACGAACTTATGGCGTACGGCAAAGGTGATGAGCCGCCGCAAGCGTCGATAGTTAGGCGTGTCGTAAATAGCGTGGTGACCGCCTTCGACCGGTTTGATCGCGGGCAGCATCTTGACACCGAGATAGGGCGTGAAGACCACCGCGACGATCCAGGAGACAATCAGGGCGAACCCCACGACCCAAAAAATGTTGCCGGCGTATTCGCCGGCCGTCGAGCGCGCAAAACCCACCGGCACGAAGCCGGCGATCGTCACCAGCGTTCCGGATAGCATCGGCGCCGCGGTGTGGCTCCATGCATAGGCCGCCGCTTTGATGCGGTCCATGCCCTCTTCCATCTTCACCACCATCACCTCGATGGCGATGATGGCGTCGTCCACGAGAAGACCAAGCGCCAGGATGAGGGCACCGAGCGTGATGCGGTCGAAGAACCGGCCGGTTTCCAGCATGATGAGGAACACGACGGCGAGCGTCAGAGGGACGGCAGCCGCCACGACGATGCCGACGCGCCAGCCCATGCTGAGCAGGCTGATCAGCAGCACGACGCCGAGCGCCATCGCGAACTTCAACATGAATTCGTCAACCGCCGAGGTGATGTTGACGGCCTGATCGGACACCTTGTCGAACGTCATCCCAAGCGGCAGTGTCTTTGCGATCGTGGCAGTCCTGTCCTCCAGCGCCTTGCCGAGCGCGCGACCATCCCAGCCTTCCTGCATGACCGCCGCGAGCATGATGGTGGGCTCGCCCTGACGCCGGATGAGGTATGTGGGAGGGTCTTCATAGCCGCGGCTGACCTCGGCGATGTCGGAGAGCTTCAGTGTCCGCCCCGCGGCGACAATCGGCGTGTCGGCGATCGCCTGAACGCTGTCATAGGCGCCGTCGACCCGAATGAAGAGCCGCGGCCCCTGGGTGTCGATCGAGCCTGCGGGCGTGACGGTGTTCTGCCGCTGCAAGGCGGCGACGATGTCCTGTGCCGACACGCCGAGGGTTGCCAGCTTGGCGTAGGAAAACTCGACGAATATCTGTTCGGGACGTTCACCAAGGATGTTGATCTTCTTGACGCCGGGCACGTGCAGGAGGTCCTGGCGGATCACCTCCGCCTGCCGCGCCAGTTCCCGCATCGGCATGTCCTTGGCCTTCAGCGCATAAAGGGCGAAGCTCACATCCGAATATTCGTCGTTGACGAAGGGGCCAAAGACGCCGGGCGGCAGGTTTCGGGCTTCATCCCCGAGCTTCTTGCGAGCCTGGTAGAACTCCTCCTGCACGACGGATGACGGTGTGCTGTCCTTCAGCGTGACCGTCATATACGCATAACCTGGCCGTGTGGTCGTCTCCACCCTGTCGTACCAGGTCAATTCCTGAAGCCGCTTCTCCAACGGTTCGGCGACGAGATCCTGCATCTCGAGCGCCGTCGCGCCCGGCCATGCCGTCGTAACCGTCATGGTCTTGATGGTGAAGCTAGGGTCCTCGGCCCGGCCGAGCATGAGGAAGGCGTAGGCACCAGCAGCCACCAGCAAGAGGATGAAGAACAGGGTGACGGCGCGTTCGCGAACGGCGATCGCGGACAGATTGAAGCTCATCAGTTGCTCCCGCTTTCGGACTCGGTCCGGACGCGAGCGCCCTCCTGCAGGAGGTGGGCGCCGAGCGACACAATGGGAACGTTGGAGTTCAATCCGGAGATCACAGCGGTCTCGCTGGTTACACGAACAAGCTGGACGGGCTGAAAGTGTACAGTTGAGCTGGCGCTGTCCAACACCCAAACGCCAGTCTTGCGGCCGTCATCGAGCACGGCTCCCAGTGGCACCTGGACCTCCGGCTGTTTCACCTGGCTTGCGAGCCGAACGGTTACCGTCGCGCCAAGCGGTGCTGCGGCAGCCTCACCGTCGAGCACATAGCGCGCCTCATACGTGCGGGTCTGGGCATCGGCGGAGTCCGACAGCTGCCGCAGATGCGCTGAATAGCGACGTTCATCGCCACCATACACGCTGGCCTCGGCTGCCGAGCCTATCGCCGGCCGGATCGTTTCGGGAAGCGCGACAACCGCTTCGCGGGGGCCGGCCTTGGCGATCCGGATCATTGGCTGGCCGGCAGCCACGACCTGCCCCGGCTCGCCGAGCGTTTCAACCACCGTTCCATCCGCGTCCGCCAACAGGACTGCATAGGCCGCCTCGTTTTCAGCGACCCGTGCATCGGCTTCGGCGGCGGCAAGTTGCGCTTGGGCTGTATCCATCGCAGCCTTCGCCTGCTCGTAGCGCTGGGGTGTAACCCACCCACTGCCGAGCAAGCTGGCGTAGCGCCGTTCATCCGGCTGTGTCTGAACGACGGTTGCACGCGCTGCCGCAACGGCATTGCGTTTCGCCGAAAGCGCAAGGCGCAGATCGGTATCGTCAATCCGCATCAGCGGCTGACCGGCTTTGACCTCCTGACCGACGTCCACCAACCGTTCCACGATCTTGCCGGGAACCCGAAAGCCGAGATTGCTCTGCACCCTCGCCCCGATGATGCCGGTGAAGCCGCGTTCTGATCCGGTCACCGGCGCTGCCGACACCAATCTGACGAATGGTGCTTCCTGCCTCGGGTCGGTCACCAAAGGGGCTTCCTGCGCAGGAGTAGCAAGCGTGGCGAATGCCGCCGCCCATGACATCGCCGTGAGGGTCGATCCCAATACGATAACGGTTCTCTTTTTCACGCTCGTCGCCTCATCTCAAAATAGATTGCGTTCGCCCTCTATATCGATTATAGATTACGAACGCAATCAAAAAATAGGAGATCGACGATGCGCGTGAGCCGCGTTCAAGCAGCAGAAAACCGCGAGACCGTGATCAATGTGGCAAGCCGCCTTTTTCGCGACCATGGCTTTGATGGCATCGGCCTCAAGGATCTGATGAAGGGTGCCGGGCTGACCCAGGGCGCCTTCTACAAGCAATTCGAATCAAAGGACGACCTGGCGGCGCAAGCGTCTAGGCGGGCGATGGAGAGCGCCACCCACCGATGGTCGGCCGCAACTGCGGCAAGCCCTGAGGATCCGCTCGGCGGGGTGATCGCGTTCTATCTCAGTATGGACCATCGCGGAGAAAGGATGGACGGCTGCCCGGTCGTTGCGCTCGGCTCGGATGTTGCCAGACAGGGCCCCGAGGTGAAGGCGTCATTCGAGGCCGGGATCAGGGAATACCTTGAAATGCTCGACAGTTGGGTGGGCGGGACCGACGGCGAGGAGGCCGGCGGCAAGGCCATGGCCATTCTCTCGACAATGGTCGGCGCGGTGCTCCTCTCGCGGGTCGTCAACGATCCCGACCTCGCGCAGGCCTTTCTGGATGCGGCGACCGATCAGGTTCGCGAAGCAGTCGCCGCTTGAACGGCGTGGGCAGCGCTGTCGGCGCACCCAATTTGATAGGAGAATAGATGCGACGGATTGTTGTCACAGGCATGGGGGCGGTCACGCCCCTTGCTGCCAATGTTGAAGCGTCCTGGTCGCGCCTGCTGGCCGGTCGTTCGGGCATCCGTAGGCTTCCGGACGATGTGGTGGGAGACCTGCCGGCGAAGATTGGCGGCGTGGTTCCCTCCTTGGAAGAAGATCCGGACGCTGGTTTCGACCCAGATGTCGTCCTATCTGCGAAGGATCAGCGCAAGGTGGATCGGTTCATTCTCTTTGCGCTGGCGGCGGCTGAAGAGGCGCTTACGCAGGCGAAATGGAAGCCTGCCTTGGAAACGGATCGCCTGCGCACGGCCACGATCATCGCTTCAGGCATCGGCGGGTTCCCCGCCATCACCGAGGCGGTGCGCACGGTCGACCTGCGTGGCGCCCGCCGCCTGTCGCCCTTTACGGTGCCGTCCTTCCTGGTGAACCTGGCAGCGGGCCAGATCTCCATCCGTCATGGCTTCAAAGGTCCATTGGGTGCGCCGGTGACGGCGTGCGCGGCCGGCATCCAGGCGATCGGCGATGCGGCGCGCCTTATTCGCGCGAACGAAGCTGATATTGCCGTGTGCGGGGGTACGGAAGCGTGCATGAACATCGTCAGTCTCGGTGGGTTTGCTGCCGCACGCTCTCTTTCGACCGGCTTCAATGAGGCACCCGCTCAAGCCTCGCGTCCCTTCGACATATCGAGGGACGGCTTCGTCATGGGCGAAGGAGCCGGCGCGCTGGTCATCGAGGCATTGAGCCACGCGCTGGCGCGCGGCGCAAAACCGCTCGCCGAACTCGTCGGCTACGGCACGACGGCGGATGCTCATCACGTCACGTCCGGGCCTGAGGACGGCGGCGGCGCACGCCGGGCCATGGAGATCGCGATTGCCCAGGCAGGGATTTCGCCGCGCGAGGTTCGTCATCTCAATGCACATGCGACCTCCACGCCGATAGGCGACCTGGGTGAGATCGAAGCGATCAAGAGCGTGTTCGGGCGCGATTTCGCGATCGCTGTCAGCGCAACGAAATCGGCGACCGGGCACCTGCTGGGCGCGGCCGGCGGGCTTGGTGCCATCTTCGCGATCCTGGCGCTCAGTGATCAGGTGGCGCCGCCGACGCTCAATCTGAGTACTCCCGATCCGGCCGCCGACGGCATCGACTTCGTCGCAAACGAGCCCCGGCCAATGGAGATGGAGTACGCGATCTCCAATGGCTTCGGTTTTGGCGGCGTGAATGCCAGCGCCTTGTTCAGGCGCTGGACCGCCCCGGCGGCCCGACGCGAGGGCCAGGGGCGCTCATGATTGGCACCCTTCACACCGACCTTTCATGCTTCTCCAACTCCGATCCAACACGAAGAAAGAAATGATTTCCATGAACAAGACCAATCCTGGCGTCGCTCTCGTCACAGGGGCATCTTCCGGCATCGGGCGGGCTACCGCCGAAGCCTTGCTAAGCGCTGGCTTTCGCGTATTCGGAACCAGCCGTCGTGGAGCCTCCAAACAATCCGACGGCGTTACCATGCTGACCTGCGACGTGACCGACGACGCGTCCGTTGCGAAAATGGTCGATGACGTTCTGGCCAAGGCCGGACGCATCGACCTGCTTGTTAACAATGCCGGCATGGGTCTGTTTGGCGGCGCGGAGGAGTCCTCGACCGCCCAGGCCCAGGCGCTGTTCGACGTGAACGTCTTCGGCGTTTTGCGCGTGACCAACGCGGTGTTGCCGGCAATGCGACGCCAAGGGAAGGGCAGAATCGTCAATTTGAGTTCGGTACAGGGGTTCATCCCCGCTCCCTATTTCGCGCTTTACGCGTCGACCAAACATGCCATCGAGGGTTATTCCGAATCGCTCGATCACGAATTGCGCCCGTTCGGCATTCGCGTTTCGTTGGTGGAGCCCGCCTATACTCGCACGTCATTCGAGGACAATCTCGCCGCCCCCGATCAGTTGCTTGATATCTATGACTCCGCGCGCGCCGGCATGACTGCAGCGGTGCGGAAAGCGATGGAAAAAGGCGATGCGCCCGAAGTGGTTGCCAAGACCGTTCTGGCCGCTGCGATCGATCGCGCTCCGAAGAGGCGCTATGCGGCGGGAAAAATGGCGCGCCAGGTCAGTTTCCTGCGCCGTTTCGTACCCGCGTCCGCATTCGACAAAAGCCTGCGAAAGCAGCTCGGGCTGCCGGTCTGACGTCGGCATCAGCAACATCTAACAGTCGCGAAAGGACATACGATGAAGATTGGAATCATCGGCGCCGGAAACATCGGCGCCACATTGGCGAGAAAGACCGAAGCCTAATATTGGCGGACGATGGACGGCCCATCGTTTCCAAGAGTTGGTTCCGCGCGCTGAGTTTACCCGGACGTCTTCTTTCCGGCATCTAAGTTGGCTCGGCATGGTCCGACTGAGGTCATTTCACGTCGATGCATGGGGGGCGCCTAAATGTCAGCTTTTCACATTCCAAGCCCCTAAGCGGAAAGTCCGCTTCCGGCCCAAATCAAGACGTTGGACGAGTAGTCACCAAGCGTCTGCAACTGGACCCAAAGCGGATGTTCTCCGGTGGCTAGTTGCGCATAGGCGCGAGTGCTACGCTATAGCAAACCCACGTGTAGTGCCGGAGGCATCGTGGCGCGCCCAGAACGAAAGCTTGTGGCGGTTTTGGCAGCAGATGTAGCTGGCTACTCGCGTTTGATGGGGGCCGATGAGGCCGGGACTCTCTTCCATCTGAAGGCACTGCGCGCGGAAGTGATCGATCCAAAGGTCGCGCAATTCAGGGGTCGGCTGGTCAGCACCGCAGGCGACAGTCTGCTGATCGAGTTCGCCAGCGCTGTCGATGCGTTGCAGTTCGCAGTCGAGACGCAAGAGCGCATAACGGTACGCAACACTGATCTTCCGTCAGAACAGCGCATGGCCTTCAGAATGGGTATCAACGCTGGTGAGGTCATCCTGGATGAGACGACCATCTACGGCGACTGCGTGAACATTGCGGCGAGGCTGGAAAAGGTCAGCGAGCCCGGAGGCGTCGTCATTGGGCGCAGCGTTTATGATCAGGTAAATGGCAAACTTCCTTACGAGCTCGTCGACCTTGGCGATCATACGATGAAGAACATAGCTGGGGCGGTTCGTGCCTACCGGGTCGAAACGGGAGAGCGGGGACAAGAAGCTTCCGTCGCTATCGCCTCGGCGAAGGATTTGCCGCTTCCGTTCAAGCCGTCGGTAGCCGTCCTTCCCTTCGCTAATATGTCGGCGGATCCTGAACAGGAATATTTCTCGGACGGAATAACCGAGGACCTAATCACGGAGCTTAGCCGTAGCCAAAGCCTGTTCGTAATCGCTCGCAATTCCTCATTCGTTTTCAAAGGACGGTCCGTAAACACTACCGAGGTGGGAAGGAAGCTCGGGGTACGCTACGTCGTCGAGGGAAGCGTTCGGAAGGCTGGGGCACGCGTAAGGATCACGGTGCAGCTGATAGAAGCATCATCCGGCAATCACGTCTGGGCGGAGCGTTATGATCGAAGCATCGACGACCTCTTCGCCGTACAAGACGAGGTGACAGAACGGATCGCCTGGGCGTTGGTCGGTAAGGTTGGAGCTGCCGAAATCGCGCGGACCAGGCAAACCAAAGCAAGCCTCGGTGCCTATGACGCATTCTTGCGCGGAATCGAGGCTACGCACCGATTTACGGAAAACGACACCGTCGCCGCTATCGAGTTCTTTAAGCTGGCTCTTGGCTGGGAGCCGGATTCGGCGCGGGCGCATGCATGCCTCGCGGACGCCTACGCGACGCTCTCTGCCTTCAGGGCCGACCGAGGTCTGAAAGTGTTAGCGATGCAGTCGGCCTTGCGGTCGATTGAACTCGGCGATGCCAGCGGACTCGCAGAGGCGGTTGTTGCCGCTCTACATGCATGGAAAGGCGACTTCGAGACTGCTGAGACCCATTGGCAACGCGCGCTCGTGCTCGGACCCACAAATGCGATGGCACTCAACTGGGTTGGCTACATCTCCCTTTGGGACGGTCAACTCGCCAAGGCCCGCGAGATAGGCGAGCGGCTGCGACGGCTCAATCCACTAGAAGACCGCGATATCCACGAGCTGCTTGCATTTACGCATTATCTGCTCGGCGACTATGAGGCGTCACTGCAGTCGTTCCGCCGCTGGGATAACAACAACTATGATCGGGGATTCGCCAATCTGGCTGCGTGTTTGGGCCAGCTAGGACGCGCCGAAGAGGCACGATTGGCCTGGGG
Source organism: Mesorhizobium sp. LjNodule214 (assembly GCF_964252735.1). NCBI lineage: Bacteria > Pseudomonadati > Pseudomonadota > Alphaproteobacteria > Hyphomicrobiales > Phyllobacteriaceae > Mesorhizobium > Mesorhizobium sp. LjNodule214. Next base: position 212,809 of record NZ_CAXUPE020000005.1, on the reverse strand, counting down.
CAGATGCCTTGAACGGAAGCCAGGTTTCACTCTGTCTGACTACAAGCGCGACTCTCCATATCGTCGGCAGGAGGACCTAGACCACTGGCTCGACGGCCTGCGGAAAGCAGGCATTGCGGATTGAAGGATGACGACGCAGCCGCGACGCTACGACACTTGATCCGGCCCTCAGCGGCCTTTCCGCGCCTCGACTATCGCTCGCCGTTTAATTAGCCACAATGTCAGCATGGATCGTCCACCGGCAATGGGTCGCCGTTTGACGCGGATCCGTTCAGTTTCCCGTGCGGAAGGAATGGCAGCTTTGCGCCGCATCTCGGACGCTGGGAGCAGTTTGGCCACTTCCTGAAAGCCGACGCTCCAATCGACCACGCTGACAGCCGCGGTTGTACCGTTTGTGGACATTGGCAAAATGGCCGACTTGGAGATCAGCCTCACTATCATCGGAGCGTTGCCATGATGAACTCAACAGGCTGAACGGCTGCCGGAAAGCCGTCCACAGCATCAATAGCCGAAGTTGCGGGCGTTCTTATCGCTGTCGCTTCTATGAGGAATGGCCGATAATCCCTCTCCGATAGGAGAACCTACCGTGAAGCGCCGCCTCGCTGCCATTCTTGTCGCCGATGTGGTCGGCTATTCCCGCCTCATGGCGGCGGACGAAGCGCTGACCCTCGCCGCGCTAAAGGAGCGACGGAAGAGTATCGTCGAACCGCTAGTTCGCGAAAACGGCGGGCGGATCGTCAAGTTCATGGGCGATGGCGTGTTGGTAGAGTTTCTCAGTGCCGTCAATGCGCTGCGCTGCGCGCTCGGCCTGCAGCAGGGAATGGCCGAGACGAACGCCGATCTGACCGAGGAACGGCAGATCAAATTGCGTATCGGCATCAATCTCGGCGAAGTCGTTGGCGAGGGTACTGATATATTCGGCGATGGCGTAAACATCGCGGCGCGACTTGAAGCCATGGCCGAACCCAGTGGCATTTGCATCTCGGGCAAGGTGCATGAGGAGGTCCGCGGCAAAGTCGACTGCGTCATAGAAGATATGGGCGAGCAGACACTCAAAAACATCGATCGGCCGGTGCGGGCATACCGGGTGAGAACGGGGACGAGGGTAGCGGGCCCTCTTCCGGCCGAAGCTGCCTCCACGAAGCATACGATCGCCGTGCTCCCGTTCGACAATATGAGCGGCGATCAGGAGCAACAATACTTGAGCGATGGCATTACCGAGGACATCATCACAGAATTATCCCGCTTCTCTTCGCTGTTCGTTATCGCTCGAAACTCATCGTTTCAGTATCGCGGCAAAGCTACTGACGTGCGGCGGATCGGACGCGAACTCGGTGCGCAATACGTCGTCGAAGGAAGCATCCGCAAGACAAGCAATCGGGTCCGAGTGACTGCCCAGTTGATCGAAGCGGCTACCGGAAATCATCTCTGGGCTGAGCGTTACGATCGTGACTTGGATGACATCTTTATCGTCCAAGACGAACTGGTGCGCGCTATTTCCGCGGCGATTCCCGGCCGCCTCGATCGCTTTGCTGTTGAGCATCTCCGAAGAAAGGCACCAAACAATCTCACCGCTTACGACTGTGAACTTCGCGGCCGCTGGGCGTTTTTGCATCTAACAGAAGGCCTATCAATCGCACTCGATTGGTATGATAAGGCGGTCAAGGCAGATGCCAACTATGCCATGGCGCATGCCGGCCTCGGCATGACTTGCGTATTCGGAATCCTAGTTTTGGGATTGCCGCCGGAAAGCACGCTGAATCGTGGTAGAAAACACGCACAGCAGGCCGTTTCGCTCGATGAGAATAATCCGACAGTCAACGCGTATGCGGCGTATACGTATCACATATCGGGTGATCACCGGTTGGCTAGAAAATATGCCGAGCGCGCGGTTACCCTCAACCCCAACGACCCGTTTGCGCTTTACGTCCTGGGTTGCGCACTTAGTTATACAGGGGAACCCGATCAAGCTCTCGAGTGGTTCGCCAGGTCAGAGCACTTTGAACCCTACGCCTCCGATGATCAGCGTCTCGATCAGCTCTGCGACTGCCACTATATGCTTCGCAACTATGAGAAAGTGATCGAGATTCACGAGACCTATCAGAACATCCCTGCACTCGTATACCTGGCCTTGGCTGCCGCGTATGCGCAAACAGGACAGCCTGACCAAGCGGGAGCCGCCGTCAAGGAATATGAACGAAAGCGGCCCCCGGGACACGACTTGAAATCCGTCATCACATTTTGGATGCGAATGTGCTCGCGACAGGCGGATAGGGATCACTGGCTCGAAGGCTTCCGGAAGAGCGGTATCAACGTCTGAAGTACGGTGGAATTTCCCGACACGGCTGAGTCGGGTTTTGGTCAAAACCAGACGGTCACGAACGTCTGCATTGCGCCGCCATTTGCAGACCTCCACAAGTCTATTCCGGAAGGCCCGCCATGCGCAGCCCGGTCACATACCGATCGAGATCCTCTCGGTTCGCATACGGAGCCTGGGCTGCGTAGCGACTGATCGAGAACTCAGGATTTATCTTCAGCAGTTCGGCGCCTGCCTGCATCGCATCGTCCGGTCGCCCGAGTCGGGCATAGGTTGCCGCAATAAGCCGGTAGGCAGGTCCTGGCTGCGCTATCCTTTGCAGGTAGTGCATCGCCTCGTTGTAATCGCCCAGCAGGTAATAACCCGCACCTATGTCCCAGAGGTACCAATCGGGCGGGTTCGGGTTTAGCCGCACAGCCATCTTCCCGACCTCAATGGCCTCTTCAGGTCTCCCTGCATAACCAAGCATGTCGCACATGTCGGCGAGCAGATCGGGGTGGTTCGGACTGATTGTTCGCGCCCGCTCATAACAGACTATCGACTTTGCGTGGTCTCGCTTCCAAAGATGGATCAACCCTAACATCCAGTGACAGTCGGCGTCGTTCGGGTCCAACGTAGTCGCGGTCGTCGCGGCATCCAGTGCCCGAGCGAGCGCGGCGTCTGGGTCGGATGCCTCACCCCATTTGAGCCTGCGGATATCCAGCCACGCGAGCTCGATATATCCCCGTGCGTATTCGGGGTCTGCCTCGATGGCCGATAAGAACATGTTTTGCGCTCGCTGGCGGTCGCTGCGGTGGAAGCTCCTTCCCAGATGTCGACCCCGGAGGCAGTAATCATAGGCATCCAGGTTTGTCGGCGGCTTGGTCAATGCGTGGTGATGTTCATGCTCCTCGACCTTGATTTTCAACGCCGCAGTTATGCTTCGGGCCAATTCGTCCTGAACTGCAAAGACATCGTTCAACTCAAAATCATATTTATCGCTCCACAACACCTCCCCCGAGGGGCTCGTCAGCTGAGTCGTAGCCCGGGCGCGATTGCCTGACCGGCGCACGCTTCCCTCGAGCAGAAACGTCGGATTGGCCCGAGGCGTTCTGTGTTCGGATTGCGGCCGCCCGATGCGCGAAGCTCCTGATACGACCACTGTCCCGGAGACGCGCAAGAGAGCTGTCACGACGTCCTCGGTAAGACCATCTGCGAAATATTGTTGCGTGGGGTCACCGCTCATGTTGACGAAGGGCAGGACGGTAACCGCGGGCCTGTGGCTGCCTTTGGAGAACGTATCGTTCATCCGCGGGGGCTTCCCATGAAGCGAGAGGCTGTAAACCCTCAATGGTCGCGCAATGTTTTTGACCTGATGCTCACCCCGATCGTCGTACGTGTATCGCAGCTTGTCTCGGACCTCCTCGTAGACTTTAGCCGACACGCAAATGCCGCCCGGGTCCGCCAATTGCTCGAGACGCGCCGCTACGTTCACGCCGTCTCCGTAGATGTCTCCGTCTGGCTCGATCATGACATCACCGAGATTGATGCCGATTCGAAGCTGAAGCATCTGCGATGGGTCCGCGGTGAGGGAACCTTGGAGCTCTACAGCGCACCGGACCGCCTCCACGGGGCTCGAAAACTCAGCCAGGAGCCCGTCGCCGGTCGTCTTGAACACACGTCCCCGATGCTCGGCCAGCTTGGGTTCGATCAGATCGTGCCGAAGACTTTTTATCCTGGCGAGGGTGCCCTCGTCGTCCCGGCCCATCAGACTCGAGTAGCCGACCACGTCTGCTGCGAGAATCGCTGCGAGACGCCTTTCAACCTTCTGGTCGGCAGAATTGGTCATCTCAGCTCCGAGAACCGAGGTATTTGCCCGACAAAACGTTGACGACTCAGAGGGGCTTCGTCCAGTGCCTATTTCGCGAACCCTCCAAACTCGCAGTTGCCAGGAGTGGACCGCTAACTAAGCGACACGATCAGAGCATCGCTCCCGCTTCGACGGCCGCGCTTGCGGTTAGGCGCCTTAACGCCCGCGTAGGGCCAGATGTTGACCTTCGCGAAAGTAAGCTTCGCGCCACATGTCGGCCATAAAGGCGAACTTTGCCTCCGACTGGAAGCAGACATTGCGGTTGACCACGCTGGAGGTCGTGGTCGCGCCAGGACCGGACATTGCATGGCTAGCATGTGCGTCATCATGCCCCCAGTTTGTCGAGCAAGGCCTTAGCCTCTTTCAAATCGAGCGTGTCGAAGCCCTCGGTGAACCAGCCGTAGGTAGGCGCGAGCAGGTCGTGCGCCTCGGCGCGCTTGCCCTGTTCGGCCAAAAGGCGCGCAAGCGATGTGGCGGCGCGGAGCTCCCAGGATTTGGCACCTTGCTCACGAGACCGTTCGATCGCTTGGCGGAACGAGATTTCAGCCTCGTGGCAATCGCTTGGTTCCGCGGCAGCCAATATAGCACCTCGGAGCCGCAGCAATTCGGCATCGCACCACAGCTCGCGGGTCCGGTTCACCTGGTCGAGAGCCCGATCGATCAGGCGCACGCCGTCCGACGCGCGATTGACACTCCCGAGCACCTCCCCGAGGAATCCCATCGTGTACGCCTGCGTCACTTGCGTTCCGACGGCCTGCATCCGGGCCAGGCCATCCTCAATTTGGGCGATCGCTCGCTCCTTCTGGCCCTGCTTCGCCGAGAGCCATCCCTTCTGCTGGGCGGCCATGGCAACCCAGAAGGGATACGCCTGCTCGGTCGCGAAAGTGAGCGCACGGTCGATCCGCTCCTCGGCTTCGGCCACCTCGCGTCGGAATAGTCGTAACCACGCTGCCCATATCAGCACATAAGCGCGGCTGAAGGGGTGCGCCAATCGCTCGGCCAAGACAAGGGCGTCTTCCATCCGGGTCAGCGCCTGGTCGGGGTAGCCGAGGTGCCAAAGCACCGCTGACCCACGACATAGGCAAATCGGTCCGGGATCCTGGCCGTAGAGGGCGAGATGAGCTCGATGTCGCTGCGGGCGATACGCTTCGGAGGCCAGCTCTAAATGTTTCCGTGCCTCCCTGAAGTCGCCGCGCCAAGAAAAGCTGATTCCCCGAGCATAATGGGCCTCGACCACCCGCACGGGATCGTTACTCTGCAGGGCAAGGTCGAGAAGCCGTCCACTCAGCTCGTGCGCCGACGTGAGTTCGGCGCGCGTGGCCGAGTAGATGGCCAGGCCGAGCAGAACCGGGAAGACATCCGCATCTTCTGGCATCACCTCGCAAAGGCGGCGCGCGCGAGAATAAACCGGCTCGACCTCGGCATTTGCGTAGCCATTCTTGGCGGTGAGCACGCGGCCCAGCACCGTTAGCGCTGCGAGCTCGCGCCGCTGGCGCTCCGGGCCCGCGGGGAGCGTTTCGATTAAGTTCAGCGCTTTCTGCAGATGGCTCTGGGCCTCATCGTTGGCCGAACGGTCGTTGGCGCTCTCTCCCGCGCGCTGCCAATAGCTGATGGCCTGAAGAGGGAGGCCTGCAGCCGTATAGTGCTGAGCCACGATCTCGGGCTCGTGTTCGACGACCTCGCCGAAATGCTGCTCGAGCGCGTGGGCGATCCGGGTATGCAGCTGCTGGCGGCGACTACGCAGCAAGGTGGCATACGCGGCATCTCCCACCAATGCGTGCTTGAAGATGCACGTCCCGTGCGGCGGCCGACCGCGCGCGATCACGAGTTCGGCGCTGATTAGTTGGTCGAGGGCGCCCTGCAGTTCCCGTTCCTCGCGCTGCGCGACCGCCGCCAGCAGCTCATAAGAGAATTCGCGGCCGATGGCGGCGCCAATCTGCGCGACCTCCCGCGCTGGCGTCATTAGCCGATCGAGCCGCGCCAGCAGAGAATCCTGCAGGGTTGCAGGGATCGCCAACGGTGGCAGCGGGCCCGAGAGTGCGTAGCGGTCGCCTTCATCGGTCAGCACGTCAGATTCAATTACGGCCTTGGTCACCTCCTCGAGGAACAGGGGCACGCCGTCTGTCTTGGCCACCATCAGCTCGAGCAACCCGCCCGGCAGCGCCTTGCCCCCGGTCAACCGCTCCACCAGGGTCGCGCCCTGCCGGCGGCTTAAGCGGTTCAGCGTGAGCGAGGTGACCCGCGGGTGGCCGATCCACCGCGGCTTGAACTCAGGGCGGAAACTGAAGATCGCCAATACTGCAAGGCGGGGGATCTGCTGGACCAATCGGTCGAGAAGCTCTAGCGAAGTTGGATCAATCCAGTGGATATCCTCGAAAACCATCAGCACGGGCTGGTGGTCCGCTAGGCCAATAAGCTGCCGGACCAGAGCCTCGAGGGTCAGCTCCTTCTGGCGCTGAGGGCTGAGGTTCAGGGGTGCGTAGCGACTGCCTACCGGGAGCGACAGAAACGCCGCCAACAAAGGGGCGACGTCCCGGACCTTGTCTGTGGACCGCGCCAAGAGGCTCTCTAGCTTGTCGAGTTTTACGCTCGGCGAATCGTCTGGATGGAAGCCAGCCGCGCGGGTGAGCTGGATAATCGACGGGCGAAGGGCGCTATTTGCGTGGAACGGCGAGCACTGGCAGCGGATGCGGATATGCGGTCGGTCCCGCAGGCGCTCGCGGAGCGCCTGAATCAGGTGCGACTTGCCGATGCCGGGCTCGCCGGAGAGCAGGACCACCTGCCCCTCGCCGGACGCGGCCTTGCTCCAGAGCTCCGCGAGCAGAGCAAACTCGTGCTCGCGCCCAACTGTTGGGGCGAGGCCGCTCGTCGCGCGCGCTTCGAACCGGGTCTCGGCGGCACTCTCGCGAAGCACGCGCCACGCGCGGATCGGGGCGTCGAACCCTTTCAGGTCGTGCAGACCCAGGTCTACGAGCTCGAACAGCCCGCCGAGCAGTCGGCGTGTGGCGAGCGGGATCACGATCTGGCCGGGCGCCGCCAATGCTTGCAACCGCGCCGCTAGGTTCGGCGACTCGCCGACCACCGCTTCCTCCTGCGCCGCTCCTTCGCCGATGAGATCGCCCACCACCACCAGCCCCGTTGCGATGCCGACACGTATCGCCAGCGCCGCTTGTGCCGGGGGCGCGAGCCTTGCGATCGAATCAACGACCGCCAGCCCCGCGCGCACGGCTCGCTCTGCGTCGTCCTCATGCGCCTTCGGATAGCCAAAATACACCAGCACGCCGTCGCCCATGTATTTAGCCACAAACCCGCCGAAGCGACGCACGGCCTCGGCAACGCACTTCTGATAGGCCGCAATCACCTCACGCAAATCCTCAGGGTCCATTCGCGCGGAGAGTGCTGTCGAGCCGACAAGGTCCGAGAACATCACGGTGACCTGGCGGCGCTCGGCGGGGTCCTTCGCGGCGTTGTCGATTGCCAGAGGCGCATCGGATAACAGCGGTGTTGGTGCGCCTACTTGAGCGCGCAAGGCTGCGATGGCGTCGAGCAGCTTACGACGATCTCCGACAAATCCGACACCAAGATCCTTCAAGTCCTCGGCCGTCAACCTCGGCAGGACCGTGTCGTCGATCTTATTCTCGCGGAAGGAGGCCTCATACTGTTCGAGGCCAAGCCTCCGCAGCCAACCTCCGACGTCCATGGCGGCGCCCCTGGCTTGCCTACCCACGCATGATCCACCAGGGAAGAGAGCCTGTCTAGGACCGGGTTTGAATGACCGGTTCGGGCCAATCTAAGACTTGGCCCTATCGGCTTGAAGGTCCGCTAATTGCTACGTGACGCTAAAGGCCGCCAGTCCGCTGCCGGCCCAAAGAAGTCATGGCTGCTTCGCGCCGCAATGCCCGTCTTTCGGAGCGCAGCGGCACTGCAGACCCGGACAACCCACGGATCGCCGGACACTATCCATGCTTGGAAAATAATTGCCAGATTAGTGGCCAGCGCAATTCAGGGCCAATCCCTGACCAACCTGCTGACTGGACCGATTGCACAGCAGGTCAACGACGGCCTCCGCGGTCGGCATCGTGACGAGATCGATGGCTCAGGTTATGTGGCAAAATCCCTCCAAGCGGCTATCTGGGCGGTAAACCGGACGACCAGTTTTCGTTCGGCGGTATTGCTGGCGGCCAACTTGGGTGACGATGCTGATGCAACGGCTGCCGTCGCTGGCCAGTTTGCAGGAGCCATTTATGGCTTCTCAGGTATCCCCAAAGAGGGGCTTGAGAAGCTCGCCTGGCGTGAAAGGTTGGAACAAACGGCAGCTAGAGCCGTGATCCGGCCCGAGCCTGTCGATCAGCGCCTGGATATCCAGCTTTGTCGACTTGCAGCACTTCGGATGCCCGCAATTGACATAGAGGGTTTCGCGAGCGGCCAAGGTGTCGGCGAGGGTCTTTTGGGGCATGGCGATCTCCGAGGGGTCGCCGCAACGGAGGAATATAATCCTAATTATATACTTGAGAAAGTATGGGAATATGTCCTATGATTCGAGCCGACAGGCCGGTACTGAACCCACACAGGAAATGATAGATGCGGTAACTGAAAAAATCTGCGAGGCAATCGGAGGCGGGCCTGAGGATGGCCGAGAACCCGGCGAAGTCGCGCTTGAGATTATTGAACTGCCTTAAAGCCGTCACCGGGCTTGCAATGCGGTGGTGCATTATGACATTGGCTGCATGAGCACGTCCGCACAACCAGTGCGTCTGGTCCGCCCCGAAAAGAAGCGGCGTCGCATCCCCATTGCAGTCATCATGGCGATGAGTTTCGGCAGCCTCGTGTTCCTGTCGGTCGGCGGCGTGCTCGCATTGTCGGTCGGCGCCAACTTTCGCAACACTTTCGACCTGCTCGGCGCCCAGTCGACGCTCCTGATCGATGCGATGGAGGATTTGCTGCGCGCCGAGATGGGGCGCGCCGAGAGCGCCGTGGACGGCGTCGCGCAGCTCTACAAGCAGGGCGAGTTCCAGATCGACGACGAGGCGATGTCGGCGGCACTTGCCAGTGCGCTGGCGGCAGTGCCGGGGGTGAACGCAATGTTGATCTGCACACCCGACCTGATTTGCAGGGGGGCGGCGGTGACCGGGGACAACGACGCCAAATATCCTGCCGGAACGATCCGGAAACTCCCCGCCGAGACCGAGAAATCGCCGCAAGTGCGCGCCGTTCTTGAGGAGCGCCAGCAGGTCGACGGACGCCGGTGGGGCGCCTTCGTGGCCAACGAATATGGCTTGTTCGCCAACGTCTCGGCGCCGCTGTCACGCGATGGCGCCACGAAGGCCTGGGTGATCGCCGCGGTGGAACTGCAGAACTTGTCCAAAATCACGCAGGAACTGTCGTCGCGCTTCGGCACACATGCCTTCATTCTGGATGGCGACGGATCCATCCTGGCGGACCAGCGGCTGGCTTCCCCGGATGCGCTGAAGAACGGCATCCTGCCGCTGACGCCGCTCGCCGATTTCGGCGATCCGGTTCTCGCCGGATATAAGGCGCGCAAACCGGAAGCGGAGTTCAGCACGCAGCGTACCCGCGATATCGAGGTTGCCGAAATCCAGGTTGACGACAAGGACGGTTCGACGTCATGGGACGGAGAGAACACTTACGTCGCTATTACCCGTGAGATCACCGCCTATGGCGACCGGCCCTGGACGCTCGGCGCATATTTCAAGACCAGTCAGATCGGTGACGAAATCGAGCGCGTCATGGGATCGGCCATGCTTGGACTTGGCGCGATGGCGGTGGCGGTCATCGTCGCGATTCTTCTCGGCAAGCGCCTGTCGCGCCCGATCCAGGCGATTGCCGGCCAGGCCACGCGCGTCGCCGATTTCGATCTCGACGGCGTGACCCCCCTGCCGCGCAGCAGGGTGCTGGAGTTGGACAACCAGGCTTCGGCCTTCAATGCCATGCTGATCGGTCTGCGTGCATTCTCGACCTATATTCCGCGCTCGCTGGTGGCCAAGCTGGTGCGCACCGGAGAGATCGGCATCGCCGAACCGCGCGAAGCGGTCGTCACCGTCATGTTCACCGACATTGCCGGCTTCACCACGCTGTCGGAGCAGATGGACGCCGCCGCCGCGGCAAGGCTGCTGAACCACCACTTCGCGATCCTGTGCGGCGCGGTCGATGCACATGGCGGTACTGTCGACAAGTTCCTCGGCGACGGCATGCTGGCGTTCTTCGGCGCGCCGGATCGTCTGAAGGGCCATGCGGCCGCGGCCGTCCGCGCAGCCGCGGCCATCCGCGAGGAGCTGGACAAGGACAATCTGGAAGCGGCTGGCGAAGGCCGGCCTCCGCTTCATGTCCGCATCGGCATCCACACGGGCTCCGTCATCGTCGGCAATATCGGCGCATCCGACCGCGTCAACTATACGATCGTCGGCGACACCGTGAACGTCAGCCAGCGGCTGCAGGACCTCGGCAAGCAGCTCGAACCGGGCGCCACCGCCGCAATCGCCATTTCCGGCGAGACCGCGTCGCGGCTCGACGAAAGGTTCGAAAGGATCCCGGCGGGCAAGCATCGGCTGCGCGGCCGCGGCGAGGCGACGGAGGTCTTCCAGCTTGGCAAAGTCGCGACGTCAGCATCGCCCCCTATGGACGTTCACCGCGCCCAAGCGGGCTGAGTAACATGCCACTTCCATGCCGCTGATCGGCGGCTTGAAGAAGCCGACGGCTTTGGGAATGACTGGAGCCGGGTCACCTAGCGCCGTAGCTGATTTCAATTGGAACGGCAGGAACGGTGCAAAGTCGCTGGTTCCGGGCAACGTCCGCTTACGAGCCGCCAAATCGGCCCAGCAAGGACCGGTTTGGGGTCAGGACTGGTGGTTCTGGTGAACGTCGGCTTCCGGGAAGGAAATTCGGTCCAGGAAGGGCCGCTTCGGGTCACGAGCGCTGGTTGGACCCAATGTCCGGTTTCTGGAAGGAAATAGGTCCCGGAAGGTCCGGTCGGGGTCACGAATGCTGGTTCCGGCCAATGTCGGCTTCCCAGAAGAGAATTCGGCTCCGGAAGGTCTCGAAAGGGTCACAACTTCTCGACCGGCGACCGTCGGCGAAGGTCCGAGAAAGATGGAAGACTGTCCTTTGAGTTGAAGCATCGAGAGGCTTAGGGCTCTGCCCTCGGCGCGCTTCGGAGCGCCTTCCGCCCAGCTTCGGTCGCTTCGCTCCCTGCAGCCGGTTCCCCGCGAAGGCGCCCACTCCGCTTGCACACCCGCTGCTCGCCGCGAGGCAGGGCTGCAGCGCAGTGCTGCGCCGCACCCCGACCTCAAGGCCGGCGTGGACGAGAGTGGTGGCTGGGTGAAAATCAGCCTTGCAAAAGGTGGGGAGTCCCCTCCGATTTGTTCCCTTGCCCCCTCTCCCCCTCTCCCCCGCTGTTCCGCACGAGCTCGGGAGCAGGAGCGGGGCTTCTACCCCTTCGGGTAGGAAACCGCTTCGCGGGAAAAGGGAAAACAGGAGAAGCATCATGACTGATACCGAGACGTTTTATGTCCCGTTGAACAAGCTGGACGCAGACCCCAAGAACGTGCGCAAGACCTACAGCAAGGGAGGCGTTGCGGCGCTGACCGCGAGCATCCGGACCGAGGGTTACAAGCTCATTCAGAACATTGTCGTCAGGAAGGGTGACAAGAAAGGCCGTTATTTCGTCACCGCTGGTGGTCGGCGTCGTGCGGCGCTTAATCTGTTGGCGGAGTTGGGCGAGATTCCGAAGGATCACCCTATCGAGTGCAAGGAGCGTTCCGCCGAAGATGCTACCCGCATTAGCCTTGCCGAAAACATCGCGCGCGAGGAAATGCATCCTGTGGATGCCTACAACGCTTACAACACCCTAGTTGGGGAGGGGAAAAGCGTGGCCGATGTCGCCGCCTATTTCGGCACGACCGAAACTGTCGTGCGCAAGCGGTTGGCGCTCGGGCGCGTGTCCCCTGTGCTGTTGGAGATGCATCGAGACGGCAAAATGAACTACGAACAGTTGTCGGCTTTCACCATCAGCGACGACCACGAACGCCAGGTGGTGGTGTGGGAAGCCTTGCCGGATTGGAACAAAAGCGCGCATTGCATCAGACGTGCGCTCACCGAGGATATGGTGAGTGCCACGGACAAGCGTGTTGCCTTCATCGGTGGCTTGTCAGCCTATGAAGCGGCAGGCGGCGCGGTCAGGCGCGACCTATTCGAGTATGCGATTGAATACCTCCAGGAGCATCCGGAGGCCGGGCTTTGCTGCGAGGATGGGCGCTGGTGGATTACGCCGAACGCCAACGAGACCGATCAGCAGGTCCTGCTTCTTGATGTGGTCGAGGCTGAGCGGCTCAAAGATGATCCTCGCCTTCGACTGTTATCCGGGATCGCTCATGCCGGCCGGTCGCTCTGGGTTCTTCGGAGAATGACTTGACCATGTGCCATCCTCTAACACCTGAGCGCCAGACTGTGCGTAGACAACGCGGCTGCACGTGGGCGCGCCGTCTCCATCCGTGAACCTGCCGCTTCGCCGAAGCCATTCGGCCGGCTATCCCGTCCATCAGGCGATCCGGTGTCACAAGCGTTCGAAACATCGCCATGGCGCTGAACCAACGCCGCGTCCGCACCGCTCGGGCCGGTCACTGGCAGTGTCGAATGTGAGCTAACCGGAAGCATGGAGTCGGTGGGCGCCGAAGAAAATCGCGGCTGGACCGTTCGAAGAGAAAGGCGATCGGTACGCACTCAACCTACTCGTCGATGCTCCCACCGGTTCAGTGTCGTCGCGCCTTCTCATGTTTCCAGAAAATCCAGTCCGCGGTAATATGAGACTGAGGGACATGCACCAACCTCAGAAAGGGAGGTCCGCCATGAAAGTCAAAGACGCAATGCACAAGGGTGTCGACTGGGTCAGCCCCGAAACCGCTGTCACTGAACTGGCGAAATTGATGCGAGCCGAGGATATCGGTTCGATTCCCATCGGAGAGAACGACCGGCTGATCGGAATGGTGACAGACCGCGACATTGTCTGCAAAGGACTGGCGGAGGATGGTTTCGACAGCCGCACCGCGACGGCGCGCGATGTCATGACGACTGGCATTCACTGCTGCCGCGAAGACGACGATCTGGCCAAGGCCATGCGGCACATGGAGGAACTGAAAATCCGCAGGTTGCCGGTGATCAACAAGAGTATGCGGATGGTCGGCATCCTCAGCGTCGGCGACGTCGGTCAGTCGGCGCCGAGGGAACTTGTTTCCGAATACGTCAAGAGCGTTTCCGCCCATCACCACTGAAGGGCGGCTCGCCCGGCGGATAGTCGATATCCGTCGGGCTTCGCCCACGCCCTCGATCGAAGGCCTCAACCGGGCTTGCGCGAAGCTGGTGAAAACCGCTCTCGGCTTTGCCGCGCCGCTCAAGTCGACGATTTGACTGTCAGCCGGCCGATCGAGCATACGCAACTACCCAATCGGATAACTGTGGCGGCGAGCGGTCCCGATCACATAGGGTCGGAATTCGCGGACTTAATCCTAGCGATGGCCGCCTTAGCGGCGTCCGTAATGATGGCGCAGACAGCGAACCATTCCGTTGCATTCCAGTCCAAACGAACGAACGCGCGTCTCGGGTGCGCAATGAGCCAAGCTTGCATCAAATCGACGCAAACTACGTTGTCGGAACCGACGCAGATGGTGCGACCTCAACGCTCAGGGCGTCCAGCGCCCTTTGTGCCGCGACGAGGTCTACCTAGTGTTAAATGTGTGGACCACCGCTTGCAGACGCGTCGCGGCCTCATGGACACGACCTTGACGTGCCAGAACTGGTGCTAGTTGCGTTGCGGCGCGAAGCTCGAAGAGTCTCGCTTGCTGCCGACGGGCAGTGGCAATTGCTGTTTCGAATAGGTGCGCGGCACCCGTCAGGTCACCTCGGCCCGCGGCGATTTGGCCACGAAGGCGAATACATTCTGCTAGGTAGCTCGCCTCGTCCGTATCGAAAACGAGGGTATCGACATCATCAAGCATTTGCGATGCGTCTTCGATGCGACCGGCCCGCAGGAGAAGATCACAAAGTTCGCATGTTTTCTCAGGGGTATGAAATACGACGCCCTGCCCACGCCAAAGAACCATACTCTCCCGGACGTCATCGATGCCGGCATCCAGTTCACCTAGATGCGAGCGGGCATGGCCACGCCACCTAATGGCGCTACTTCGACGCGCCGTGTAGCCATGCCGTTCGCAAATCTCGACGATCTTCGTAGCGTTCTCAAGGAGTTCCTCGTATTGACCGACTAGCGCACACAAATCGCACTGAGCGAGAAGATGCCAGGCTAAGTCGAAGGGCTTGTCGACTTGGTCAACATTTCGAACCAAGCGCTCGTTCTCTTCGACTGCAGCATCGATGAAGCCCAAAATGATCAGCGAACCACTAAGATAGTCCTGGGTAGAGACACGTTGATCCGCACCGGCGAACAAAATGCGACGACTTGGGTCAACACGATCAATCAGATCCAAGGCATTCCGCAAAGTCTCCGCTGCCTGCGGTTGTTCTCCCCGGTTGAAATGACCAATCCCTTGGTTGCCCAAAGACCACTCAGATAGGCCGTTGGAAGGAGATCGGCACAGTTTGCGAGCTGCTCTTCGGCCAGGGTCAGGTAATCGTGATTGCGCCCAGTGGCATAAAAAAATGGAGCGAGTGAAAGCGCTACGTCACATTGCAATTCGACCAATGCAGTGTTCGCGGCGGCAAGACGTGCATCTTCAAGCGTCTTCCCAAGGCGCTCAGAACGATACCCTTCAGCCTGCATCAAGGCATTGGCCATCGCAAGGTGGAGACGTGTCATCCGTTCGGCGCCGCCGAACACATCGCCAAGTCTCCTGCTGCAGTCAATAGCACTGGCAAAGTGCGACACGGCTTCCCTAGTGGCAGCTCTGGCCACAGAGGTATTTTGTGTTCAAGAACCCGGCTGACATCGGGCGCCTGCTGGACGGCCTGGACAAGGCCGGTGTGCCGGAGTTGCCAGAACAGCTCGATTTGGATGCGAAGGACCGGCTTACCGGTTCGGAGATCAGGTCGCTCATCCTCGGTCGTGACCTGCGCGAGGGAGGCGCATGGATAGATAAAGGAACCAGTTGGGTGCAGGAGAACTTCCTGTGCGACGCTATTCCGAAAGTTCAGACAACCTGCGGCGCGATCTTCCGCAATCCTGCCGGGAAGCCGGGGCGGGGCCACGAGTATACGGCAGTTTTCCGTTTTGATCGTTTTGAGTTTTCGACCATCAAATGAGACCACTTGAGAATCGCCCCCCAGTGTTCGGCGCGAATTCGGCGTTTGGTCAGATGCGGCAGCCCGTCGACAATGGAGGTCAGGACGCTTTATCCACGTTTCTGCCGTCGAGCGCGCTGGTCTTCCGGCAACCGTTTGACATCCTTGTGGAAGCGGCTGCAGCGGCCGCGCGCATTGAGGAAAACGCGAGCGCCAAACTTCGAAATCTGAGATTTGGCTGGGGTTCTTGGAAGCTTTTCGAACTTTCTGCCTTGCGCCTCCAGCCGAATTGCGCGCGATTATGAAGGAAGTTGGGATGTCCGGATCCGCAGCAGTGCAATTCTAGACCTTTTTGGAAGCACCGTTTTTCGCCGACTTCGTTCCTCAGGTTTTGCCTTCGATATTGTTGCAGCGATTCTCGGACGCCGGGTGGAGGGCATCGTAGGGCGGCCAGACCGCGTGCGCACACTACGCAAGGCAAAGCCACTGCGCGATGCCGCCCCGAACGGACGTGATACCTGCCATGGGCTGGACGCGCTCGATGCACTTCTGGCGAACACAATCCCGGGCGTGCTCGACGATGATCCGGATCGGAGCCAGACGCAGCTTGAGCAGCTTGAGGCGGTGAAGGGGGCGCTCGAAGCGTACAGTGATCTGCTCGTGGCCGAGGGCGTGCACCAGGTGGTCACCGGCCATGCCGATCTTGCGGCCGACGCGATGGACGCGGCAGCGGGATTCGGCCGTCCCCCATCGATGGATTTTGCACGGACGCCGCCGTCGGGTTACCGCCTGGGGACGAGCGTCCTTGCCGTGTTTCCGCACTGGGAGGCGGGTGCGGAAACAGCCCCCATCGAGCTTGTCGATGCGTCGTTGGCCGGTTTCATCCAGGGCAGAGTTGGCGAAGTGGATCAGTGGGTCTGGAGACTGCTGTCCGAAGACGGTGGATCGACCACGGTATCCTTGTCCGACCTCGGTCTGTCCCCTCTCGACACCATCCTCCTCACCGAGGACTTCCTTGTGGAAGCGCAATCCAGCCTTCGATCCGGCTGTTGTCCCCGCCGAAGCTCTTGTCGAGTCCGAGTTGGACGACTGGTGGTCCATGGGCCGGCGGATACGGGCCGGGCAACGATTTGCCGCAACTCCGGCGATCGCCGGTCGACTGGAGTTCGAGTTCGCCGACCCACCGCCCCCTTATGATCGTTTCCGGGGGTACCTGGACGGTCGAGCGATCTGGCTGGCTCGAGCCAACCTGGCGATCATGGAGAGTGACTTTGGGGAGGATCGCCCGCCGGTTGATAGTCCTCTGGCGTGGAGTCCAGCGAAGCTGAACTATAACGCGATGTTCGAGTCGGAAGAGCGCCCGCTGGGCGTCATCGACCACCACGGCGGCCCCATGGACTGGTACTCGGCCGACGCCGATGCCCGCGAAGCGCTGGGCGAACCGGACCCGGTGCCGCTCAAGCCGAGGATTCCTGTCCCATTGGAATACCCTGGGGCGCCGCACAGCCGCTTCTGGGAAATCGAGGATGCCAACGTGGATATCGGCGGCTATCCGCCGGACGCCGCGCACTTTGCCACGATGCTGCTGGTCGATCTGGTCTACTCGCATGGCGACGACTGGTTCGTATTTCCGGTATCGGGGCGCGTTGGGCAGCTGGTGACGCTACGAACGCTCAGCGTTACCGACTCCTTTGGGCGGACTTACTCAAGCGATGACCACGAAGGGCTGCGTGCCCCGGAGGACTTCAGCATCTTCAAGTGCGACGGGTTGCACGACGAGACGCTGGTCTTGTGGCCGGTGGCCGAGTCGCCGCTGGAAAGCCAACCACTCGAACGCGTGCAGTTCGGGGTGGACGAGCATTCCAACGCCCTCTGGGCGCTCGAACGCATCGTTGACCGCCGCGAGGTTGTGCGCGGCCCGACCGACCCGGACGATGCGCATCCGGCCCATCCCGCGACGGTGCCGCTCACCAATCTGCAGGGGCCGCGTGAATATGCCTATGCGCCGGCGACAGGCATGGAAAGCCGGTGGCACCCTTACCTGCTCGACTGGAGCGCACAGGACGCTCCTGCCTACGTGCAGTGGGGCCTTGCCGACTACTCGCTGCAGGTGCCTCGGCCCATGCCGCATCCCGATGCCGAGGTTCTCAAGGGCGATCCACCCAGCAGCGTCCACAAGATTGCAGCCTCTGCGATGGCGCAGGGCGGCATCGAGTTGGAGCGCCGGTGGCAGTTGGCGCGGGACATTGCGGGCCGGCCGGTGCTCTGGATTCAGCGCCAGAGGCGGGCGCTGCGCAATCCGCCCGCGCGCACGATCCGCTTCGACGTGATGAAAGAGACGGCACCGCCCGTGGACGCCTGACGGTTCCAACAGAATCTCGACGGCGCTGCTGGCGATACCGTGCTGGATCGGGTTGCCGGGGTTGTAACGCGAGCCCCAGTAGAGGCCAACTACCTTTTCCCCGGCTATCACAGCGGAGCTGGACCAGCGAGGCATCTGACAAAAACCCGTAGGGCCAGGTCATCTTCGGTCGGTGCTCCTTATCCCGAGTTGACGCGGCGCTATTGGACGGCGGAAGGCCGCTGCATGAACTGGTTTATCATTGGACCGGCCCGCTTTCCCGTTGCCCGCAACGAAAAGCGGATGAAGATTTCCGATGCCCGCCGCGCCGATCTTGCCGCACATTCAGCAGCGGCCCGGAAAGCGGTGAAGCGGAAAGCCTTTCCCCACGGCGCCGATGACGATCCGATCCGCTCGGGCGATCCATCCGCGTTGCAACGGATCATGGCGAAGATCGAGGACCTGGCCTTGTCGATCGACAAGATGAAGGCCGCGAACTCCATTATCAGGCGCATGGGAAAAGACGACGCCGACGACGCAGACATGGTTGCGGCGATCGTCGCCCGGACCGGCCTTTCGGCAGAAGTGGCGGCACGCGGCGTCGTGCTGGCCGACTGGCAATGGAAACGCGGATTCGACACGGCGGGCAACCGTGCAGAAATCCGTCGTCTACAAGTGCGTCTGAAATCTCTGACTCGGATGCATGAGCGCGGAACGCAAAGCTTAGAGGTCGAGACACAGGCCGGAGCCGTCGAGATCAAGGAAAATGCCGACATGGCGCGCATTCAGATGATTTTTCCCGGCAAGCCCGACGAGGCGACGCGGCGGGCGCTCAAGGCCAATGGCTTCCGCTGGTCGCCGTCGCAAGGCGCGTGGCAGCGGCACTTGAACGAGGCGGGGAGATGGGCCGCCGAACGGGTGATGAAGGCGATCAGCGCCGAAGATGCCGCATGAGTGCGGCCCCTTTCGGGCGTCCTGTCCGCCGCCATGTCACCGTATACGACACGCCGTCTCAGCTTGGCGGGAGCTTCACCGTCTCGATCGTCGAGACGCTGGCCGAAAACGCGGTGAAGGTGCGTGTCTGGTACGGACGCGCCACCGCGCAAGGCTGGGAGGCGTGGAAGGATTGGGACGGCTACACGTTCCAGACCAACCGCGCCGCACTCAGCAATGAACGGACAATGCCGCTCTTTCGAGCGGATCGATCCTGATAAGAATGGTGGCGCTCGCGCGCCACCATTCTTGCTTTTCTTACGTGAATTACCTACTATAGGTACTTCAAAAGGAAGTACGGCGATGAAGCAATTCACATTCTCGGACATGAATCGCGTCTCAGGCGAAATCCTCGAAGCGGCATTGATCGAGCCGGTGGCCCTGACCAAGCGCGGCAAGGAAAAGCTCGTCATCCTGTCCGCTGCTCAGTACCACCAGCTCGTCGGCCAGCCGCATTCGGTCGCCTATACGCTCGAGGACGCACCAGATGAAGTCCACAATGAACTCATGACTGGACTGGATGCAATAATTTCCGGCGACACGCCCGATGCTTAAAGCCGGCGATCTGCTCCGATATTATTACCTATGGGCGCGGGAAGCAGACGCCGGCGAGGAATCCGGACGCAAAGCGCGGCCGGTTTGCATCGTTGTCCGGACGCCAGCAACGCCCGCAGCCTTGTTTCTCTTTCCGCTGACTTCGCAAAAACCCGACCGGTCGCGCCCGCATCTCGCCATCAGCGAAATCGAATGCCGCCGCGGCGGCCTCGACTATCCGTCATGGCTGATCCTGGACGAATATAACCGGGTGCAGGTCGATGAAGCCTATGATCTGGTGACAACGACGCCGATCGGCGCGTTCAGTCCCGCATTTGTCCGCAAGATTGCTGGCGTGATCAAAGAGACGGCGGCGCAGCGTCGATTGCGCGGCATCGTTCGCAAATAGCCGGACTGATTTTCTTGTCAGGCCTCCGGTCCTTACCCGCATCGAGCGGGCCAGGACCGGAGCGAGGGGCGCCCCTACGCCCCTCCCCTCGCACTCCCCTCCCCGACCACGGCCGCCGCTCCGTTTCACGATGCGGGGTCACTTCAGCCTGTCGTCATTGTCGGCAAGTCGAACGCCGTAGCCAGGTCCTGGACCACTCCAGCGAGAAGGCGGCCTGCGGCCGGTTGGCGATTTGCCGATTGATGATGCTGATAGGCGGCCGGGGCTACGAAGGCGCGTTATCCGGCAGCTCCAAAGTGGCAGCTCGCAATTTTTATGCTGCGCACGATACGGCAGGCCCTGCCCCGGCGCGCAACCCTAAAGGGTTCTCCTCTGCGCTTCGCTCCGTTGCGACCGCTGATGCGGTGCACTTGGCAGTTCCAGCCGAATTCGAGCTTCGCGATTGCGCACAACCACTTTGGAGGATCTACCTCATGAAAACGCTCGTAACCTTCTGCCAGAGTCTCGGTAACGAAGGGAAGCGGGCGAGAGCCCGCTTTTTTGTTGCATACGCCGCCGAAGCCGGTTTTGCGTTTATCAGTGCTTCGTCACGCTAGAACGCATAAATCGTTTCCAATTCGCGTCATGACGTCACGTCAAGACTCGTCTATGCATAGCGCCGAGGCGGGCCTGATTCCCGCTTGGCCGGCGCCGTTCAGGCGGGGCCGAGCCTATCGATCAGCGCTTGGAGATCGAGCTTTGTCGATTTGCAGCACATCGGATGCCCGCAATTGACATAGACGGTTTCGCGGGCGGCCAACTGTCGGCGAGGGTCTTTTGGGCATGGTCGGCTCGGAACATGTCCATTTTACTATATTAGCGAAGGCGCATACAAAGGCCTATAATATGATAGCCGGCGAACCTACCCCTTCACCGGTTAGGTTCGGCGGTCGAACCCCAGCCCCCCGCCCGGCCGCCGGGCCGCCCCCCGTTCCTTTGCGCAAAGAGTGCGCTGGACGCAGCTTTATCAAGAACGGACGGGGCCGTGCAGCAGTCATGATCCGCTCTTTAGGCCCGGTCGACCAGGGCACTCAGTCTTAATTGAGTGGTTCCTAATATGTCTGTAGTTTAATCAGCGCGGGGGGCTTGGCTTCATTCCAATCCCGCAATATGGCCGGTGCGGTGCGATAGATCTAGCAACGAGCGCCCGACTGCACCGGCCATTCATAATTCCCCTTTCTGGGACACGGCCGGGTCAGCTAGGCGCCGCCTCTGTGACTGGGACGGGATCAACTTTCATCTCGAAAATCCTGCAGGGAAGCGTGCCGCAAATCGTCCTCGCCGCGCAGATGCTTGACGCGGCCGATCAGCCCCGGCTTGACCCATATCTCGTCGCCGGCCTGCTCATGCCCTTCGGCGGTGGCCCTACATGCGTCTGGACGCGTTCCACAATCGCTCCCGCACTTCACGGTTGGCGTTGATGAACGCGCTCCCGACATAGCGGCCGGTGTGGCACTCTGCCATCAGGGCAAAGGCCGGCTTGCCGGGCTCGCTCGACGCCTAGCAGCTCGTATTCATCGATCGAGTAGCATTTGCCCTTTAGCCAGTTGGTCGACGGACCGCTGCGATATTTGCTGCCCTTGCTGCTTCGACACCATCCCCTCAAGCCCGGCCTGGTCGACCAAGTGGAAGATGGCTTTGGCATCGCCCGGGAGCGCTTGGCTGACCTGAATGCGACCGTCGTCGTTCAGCACAATAATTTCGCCGTCTACAATGGCGTTCTGCACATTCAGGCCTTTGGCAGCGTCAACCAGGTCGCGGTACTTCGAAGTCCAATCGAGGCCGCGCCTGGTGAAGATACGAACGTCGTGTACGACGACAATCTGGCATCCTTACCCAGCAGAGTCAGCGTCTTTCCGTCGAAGATCATCTCGACGCTGGCAAAGCCGCCGTCGCGGGTGGCGCGAATCTTGTCGGGTCGGCTGAGGGCGGCGGTGCCCGAACTCGCAAATAGAATCTTCTGCTGGTCCTTGGTGACGACTTCCAGGTTCGTATCGTAGCCGAACGAAATCATCTGCTGCGCTACGAGGTAATCTGACATGGCTTTCAGCAGGCTCTTGGCGTGCGTCTCGTCGGCCCGCGCGGCGCTAGGCGCTCCCAATGCGAGTAGGAGGGTCAGGGTCGTGGTGTACACCGCTGCTCCACCGAGTCCTATCGGTTTCGTCTTCATTTGAATATTCCTCCGTTGAGCGTCACAATGGGCGCCGCTTGCTGGCGACCGCTGGTCGGCCTGATGGTAGTAGGCGTGGCGAAGGGCGGAGCCTTGTGCCGACTCCGGAGTGACTACAAGGTGGTCAGTTGCACTGTGCTCAGAATTCCAAGTCTGTTTGGCATGCAACCCTGCTGTCGTTGACCGGCAGGTTCCACATGCGCTGGCTAAACCACCCGGGGATGGAACCTGCTAGGGTCAACTGTTCGCCCCGAGCTTGATCGTGAGTTTTCCAAGCTTGCCGGTGAACGACGCAGCGGTCCTCGGCGACCCCCTCGTTTGCGAGCGCCATCCGCTTCTGCAATTCGACTGCGCAGGCGACCGCGTTCACCGCGCTGGCGAACTCGACGAGCACGCCATCGCCCATCAACTTGACGATCCGGCCGTGATGTTCCGCGACCAACGGTACCAGTATGCTCTTGCGACGTTCCCTCAGAGACGCGAGCGTGCCGGCCTCGTCCTGTTCCATGAGTCGGCCGTAGCCGACCACATCTGCGGCAAGGATGGCGGCGAGGCGGCGCTGGGCACGTTCTTCGGCCATAGGGCGCGATTGTCCCAGAGAGTGCAGTAGCCGAGATTGTACTGGTGAGCAGTAGCGATGTCCATCAAACCGCGATTTCTGAATGGGTCAGGGCCCGCCAAAGGATCGCCGGGAAGCATCGACTCCAGCCCTTGCTCGCCGCGACGAGGAATTTCCGGATATGGCGCAACCACGACCTCCACCGTGGTCGCCGGCAACGTCTTCTGTGGATGGCTCCCGTATTGCAAGAGGTAATTCGTTGTTCTGGCGCATTGGTCGGGTGCAGTCTTCTGTCCGGCCTGTTCATGCAGCCGTTCGAAGCTGCTGGCCCTGATGGGGTCGGCGAACAAGGTCCCAATCTGCTTTGCAGGCTATGATGCCTCCGACATCGCATGGGTTATCCCTGTTCCCGACCTGACCGGTCTCGCCATCACATCGCGTCGCTCTTACAACCTCATGGAGCCGATTGATCGGCTCGATCTGATTTCTGCTTCAGTGTCTCATCTTCTGCGCAACTTACGCTGCAAGGTTCGGAGCATGACGCGCTTGATAGGTTTCGCCGCGCGCCATGATAGCCCACACCACGCGGGCCATCTTGTTTGCCATGGCTACGCTCGCCACGCGCGCTGGCTTCCTGGCGAGCAACGCGAGGAGGCGCGGATCCGCAGCCTCGGGCTTATGCCTTGCCCGTCGGATCAGAGAGGTCGCGCCGATCACAAGGAGCTTTCTCAGGTACCGGTCGCCCATCTTGGTGATGTGCCCGAGACGGTCCTTTCCGCCGCTCGAGTTTTGCGAAGGTGTCAGCCCGAGCCAGGCGGCAAACTCTCGACCCGAGCGGAACCGACTCGGATCAGCAACCGAGGCCGCCAACGCAGTGGCACCGATCGGGCCAATGCCAGGTATGGTCGATAGACGCCGTGCCACTTCATTCGTTCTTTGCTGGGCAAGGATCGACCGGTCAATGGTCTGGAGCCGGGCATGGGTGTCGAGCACCTGCTCGCACAGGAGACACAGAATCTGCAGTGCCATTGCCGGTACGTCCAATGTGGATTTCTTCGCGGCTATCTGGCGCGCCAGCCTAAGCGCCCGCTCCAAACCTTCGGGAATATCGATGCCGAACTCGGCCAACAGGCCGCGGATCATATTCACCAGTTGCGTACGCTGCTTGACCAGAAGATTACGGGCGCGGTGAAGCGATAGGGCCGCTTGCTGCTCGGCTGACTTCATCACGACGAAAACGCATGGTCGGGCGTGTCACCGCTTCGCAAATCGCTTCCGCGTCCACCGCATCATTCTTTCCGCGCTTCACATAGGGCTTCACGTAGGACGGTGGCATCAGGCGGACTTCATGGCCGAGCTCCGTCAACTCTCGAGCCCAATGATGCGATGTGCCGCACGCCTCCATGCCGATCAGTGAGGGCGGCAACTTGGTGAAGAACGGCAGAACTTGCGATCGGCGCAGTGCCTTGCGAACGACAACGTCTCCAGACGCGTCGACGGCGTGAACTTGAAAAATGCGCTTGGCCAGATCAAGGCCCACGGTGGTAATCTGCATGGCGGATGGCTCCTTGGCTCGGGTTGCCTGACAGCAAACCCACTGTGGCACTGTGATGCCGGGAGCGGGAGCCATCCACCTCATCTGCTTTCGGGCAACAGCGAAGAGCACCTCAACGGCCGACATGAGGCGCTTAGCCGCCATTCGGTCGTGAACTGACCTATGTCCGCGTCGGGTCAGGTTAGCCGTTTGAGCTGGCCGCCGGAACGGGCAACTAGCGCCATCTCCGGACCTACGGATCGCCATCAGGACTGTCGCGTATCGACCCCGTTGCAGACGTTCCACAGAGATTGCCAACCAGGTGATGGTGACGCTTTGCGGACATTCGCGACCCGACGGATTCCGGAGGCGTCGTGGCTGGTGAATTTTTCCCGTCTCGGCTCTCCACTATAGTGAATAGGTCCGCGTGGCCTTGGCCGATGAACCGTGGATGCGCGAGGTTATCTGGCATATACTGATGTCTGACGGAGTTCTTTCTAATTACTTGAGTGATTTCTAGTAGCCAAGCTGCGGTTCTCCTGGAGGGATCAAAGTCATGCTGACCGTATCCGCGCGCCGTGAATATCGGACTTGGATATTCGACAGTAGACGGTGGCAACATTTTCGACCGCGTCCCGACGACATCGTCATCGCGACCTACCCGAAGTGCGGAACAACCTGGATGCAGCAGATCGTCGGGTTGCTTGTGTTCCAATCTCCGGAGGCCAAGCCGATCATGCGGATTTCAGCCTGGATCGATCGACGAATTCCTCAGCCGATCGAGGCGGTCATCGCTCAGATCGAGGCGCAGGAGCACCGCCGTTTCCTGAAATCGCACATGCCGCTCGATGGGCTGCCGTTCTATGATGAGGTCAAATACATTCACGTCGCTCGCGATGGCCGCGACGCCTGTATGTCATTCCACAATCACGCGACGGGCTTCACTGGAAAAATGCTCGAGGGCCTGAACAGGGTCGGGCTTGAGGATGATACCATCGGCCGTCCCTATCCTCACATCGATCCCGATCCGGGGCGATTCTTCCATCAGTGGATCACGCGAGGAGAAGTTCCCGGTCACGAAGAGGGCTCGCCCAGTATGTCTTATTTTCACTGTGAGCGAAGCTGGTGGGAAGCACGGGATCGTCCAAACGTCCTGCTGGTCCACTACAACGACCTGAAGGCCGATCTCTCGGGCGAGATGCACCGAGTCGCAGACTTTCTCGGTATCGCCATCACCCCAGATCTATGGCCCGTGCTCATCGAAGCCGCCGGCTTCGAAGCCATGCGTCGGGTCGGAGACACGCTGATGGAAAACGTCGCTACAATCTTCAAGGACGGCAGTCAGCGGTTCTTCTTCAAGGGCAGCAATGAGCGGTGGCGGCGCGTGGTCGCCGACGAGGATCTCGCTCTATACGATGCGAAAGCCGAGGCAATGCTATCGCCTGCATGTCGCGACTGGACCGCGCGGGGCCGTCTGCAACCAGTTGATCCAAGGCCGACGTGACGCGACATCGAACATTGTTGTCGAGAGGCCCATAGAGGCCACCCGCGACCGCTTGCCGCCATCCTCCGAGACAGCGCTCTATTCCGTTTCCTCGCGAAGCGCGGGCAGCTCTTGTGCTGCGCTGTTTATGCGGGGTTGCTCTCGAAGGCTGCTCGCCATCGCTAGACCGCGATTGTTCGCTGACGGCGCAGCACGGTCACCGGAGACCTTTGATCCGAAGATCTGCTGTCCACCTGATCCGTCCCTCTATGATCGTTCCGTGGAAAGGCAGCATCGGGTCATGAGCTTCAATTCGGGGACGGTGCGTCACGCCAAGGTTGGCCATTCGATCGCTTCGGGACGACTGGTGGCGCAATGTCCGGCAAGGACACACCTTCGCTGCGCCTTCTTTCTTTCAACCAGCAAGTGAGATTTACTTCGTCGGCATCGTCAATTCAGCGGCAAGCATGGGGGAACGAAAGTGCCTCAGTCAGGAGCCAAGCAGGACGAGCCAATTTGGATACCACGTCTGCTCGACCTTGGGCTAAAGCGCAAGCCAGATGATGTGGCACTGGTCAGCCCCGAGGGCAGCTTGAGCTGGCAAGAACTCGACCGCGCCAGCAAACACTATTCCGCTGGCTTGCTGGCCCATGGGCTGAAGCCTGGCGATAGAATTGCATCGCTCATGCCCAATTGTGCCGCGCTGATGATTCACTACCTGGGCTGCTTCAAAGCAGGGATCGTGGCAGTACCCTTGAACTACCGATACACGCCTCCCGAGCTCGATCATGGGCTCAAGACCAGCGGTGCTCGGGCGATATTGGCCCATGTCGACCGTCAGGAAGACATAGTTTCCAGCGTGGCGCGTGACTTGCCACTTGGGGTCATCGACTACGGCTCCGAGCACGACCGCCTTTCGAGCTTCGCGGTGCTCTTGGAGAGTCCGATCCCACCCGAAAGTTCGCCAATGCCGGCGCCCGCTGATCCTGCAGCTATCTTTTTCACCTCGGGCAGTACCGGCCCGCCAAAGGGCGTAGCCCATAGTTTCGAAAGTCTGGGCTGTATGATTGCCAGCTTCGTACAGGGCTGCCAGACCGCAGCGGACGACATCGTGCTGCTGAGCGGATCTATGTCGCACATCGGAGCGCTCCTGGACGCTCTCATGGGACTCGCAGCCGGCGCCCGTGTCGTCGTCCCGCGAAGCTTCGATGGGCCCGGGCTTCTGTCTATGCTGCGCCAGCATCGGCCAACCGTCCTCATCGCTTTGCCCTCTGTTCTCTTCGGGTTGGTTCGGGCGAAGAATGCCAGGCGCAAAGACTTTTCGTCACTCAGACTGCTCTGTGCCGGCGGCGATAAAGTCCCGCTCGAGCTGGCGCTCGAAGTTACCGCGCTCAGCGGCTTGTCCGTCAATGAGCTATACGGCATGTCTGAAATTGGTGTTGCGACGATCAATCCTCCTGACGGGCTCAACAAAGCTGGTTCGATCGGGCGTCAGATTGTCGGCTACCAGATATCCATCCGGGACGACAACGGCAATGAACTGCCTCGCGGCGCTCAGGGGCGTCTCTGGATCAATTCGCCATGCAACATGGTCGGCTATTGGGGTGATGCAGATGCAACTTGTGCCACCATCAGGGATGGCTGGCTGGACACCGGCGATGTGATGAAGATAGACGAGGACGGATACCTTTGGTTCTGCGGGCGGCGAAAGCAGATCATCGTGCACGATGGCTCAAACATCAGTCCACAGGATGTCGAGGAAGCCCTGATGCGGCATCCCGCGGTGGCAATGGCCGGAGTTGTTGGGCTCCCCGACCTCGTCCATGGCGAAAATGTCCACGCGTTCGTAACTTTCAAGCCAGGTGCCACGCAGCCAACCCCGGAGGAGCTTATCCATTTCGCTCGCGCCAGCGTTGGCTATAAGGCACCGGAGTGTGTTTTCTTGCTCGATGAGATGCCCCTCAGCGCCACCGATAAGGTTGATCGGGTGGTGTTGAAGAAGCTGGCGGAGCGCCTACTCAAATCGGAACCAAGTGAGAGCTGGATGCGATCGTCATCGGAGTGACGGTAATGTTTGAAAGGGGCGTTCGTTTGTTGCGCAATGCCGCCCAGTGAAGAGACAAGCGGTTCTGCGCTCCCAGCCAAGGGTGGTGGCGGCTTGAAGCAGCTTGACACCATGGACTGAGTTGACCCGCCGCGGCTCGTTATTCTCGTGCTGATACCCTTCGCAGGCCCTTGAACCCAGGACTCCTGGTCGTCTGCTTTCTGGGGAGGCGGACATCCAGCTGAGCATTATTGTCGTCGCCTTTGGGTCAAAGACAGAATTCATCCCGCCTGAGCCGACCGTCTGCTTTCGGGAAACGACCAAGGAGCCATAAATGTCGGATATGCGGCGCATTGCGGCCTGGCAGCTTTTGGGCCGTAACCGGACGGGCAGCTTCTGGTCTCGAAAATGCGCTGGCGGTCATTCAGCACGGCTAGAATGACGTCGCTGCCTGACCCAAAGCAGACTTTCGCCAATGCCGCGACGAGCTTGCCTGTACAAAGACTATACGCTGCCCAGGTATGGCCCCATCGCACAAGAAAACTGGCGATCCTTCAGGCCCTCGAGGCCAAAGCCGCGGACTGATCTTAGATCGTGTGCCGGTGCCTCATCTCGGCTGCAATCATTGACTCATCGCGACGTAACGAAAGGCGCTGAGCAGCCGTGAGTGCTTGCCGCCAAATAGAGACGGCGCGGTCATTGCGCCCGTCCAGCCAATGGGCCACGCCGACCCACAGTCCATACTGGGGCGTGCCGACGGGAAACATGCGGCTGTAGCGCTTGAGCTCGTGCAGCGCTTGCCGCTCCCAGTGGCGCCACTGGTCGTACTCGCGCGAGAGGCCTGCCTCCCGGCCGCGTAAAAGCACTTCGGACACAGCGGTGATGCCGGGCAGTGTGCTGTGTACAGTCGGTCGACGCATCTCGCGCAGCAGGCGTAGCGTCTCGACCACAGCGCGGACGCTCTCAGCATGGAGCCCAACCCGTGCGAGCGCTAGCGCGAGCGAGCCTTTGGCCGAAACCAAGTCGGCCAGATCGGCGGACCCGACCATAGCGGACGTGGTCAGCCGGAGGATGTCGACCGCTTCACGAGGGCTATCCGTGTGAAGCACACACAACGACTTACATCGGAGCGCCCAAATCTCTTGTTGGAGGTTTCCGCTGTTCTGTGCGCGCGACAGCAACGCTTGGGCGGTGTGCTCTAGCGCACCCGATTCGCCCCGGTAGTACATCGACCAGAAGCGCATGGCCTGGGCATTGCACCAACTCAGCTGGTCCCCCGCCTTTAGACATAGCTCTTGGGACTGATCCAGGCGACGATCTACCATCAGCCAATCGCAGTGCCCGATGCGCCAGAGCGCATCGAGATTACAGATGTGAGAATGGACCGCTGGATCGGCGAGCGCAATCACGGCCCGTTCTGCCCTTGCCATGAAGTAGTTGCAAGCACGCCGCCGACCCAGAATCCCCAGCCCGCATGCTAGTTGGGCGGACGCGACCGCCATCTCTATGGTGAGCCCGGTGCGCTCTGCATGGGTGACAGCCGCAACGGTATGGGAGAACGCTCGCGAAAAGCGAAGCTCGAAATAGTCCACGACCGCCGCCTGGTTCAGGCAGCGAGCTAGTTCTCGCTCCCAGGAGTCCAGCGCACTACCCTGAGTTGAGCGAAGCGAAGGAGGGAAGATCTGTTGAAACGCGAGCCGCATTCCACCCCCGAGTAGTCGCATCAAAAGGGCCGTCGAGGAGCGTGGAACCGGCGCGCCCGCCAAGGTGAGCGCGCGCCTCACCGAAATGCCCTGAGCATGAAGGTCGCCGCGGCTATAGTGAGCCTCGCCGAGCTGCCTGCGCCAACGCACGGCCTGAAGTCTTTGCTCAGCGCTCCAAGGCTGCTTCGACTCGTAACTTAAGCAGATTCCCAGGAATGCCTCGGCCTCTCGAAATGCACCGACCTGCAGCGCCTTGGTCGCGGCCAGATTGGCATACCCGACTGCCTTGAGATTGTTTCCAGCAGCCTCAAAATGCTGAACGAGGGCAGCGATATCCGCGCCCGTGGCGGCCGACTGACTCGACTCGATCCAGGCGGCCAAAGCTCCATGAAGTCGCTGCCGCGCTTCACCGGGAATTGAGCCATACACGACGTCTCGAATTTGATCGTGACGGAACTCGTAGTTCCCTGATCCAGTGCCCTGACGCACGAGGTGCGCCGCTACGAGCGAGTCGACGGCTGCACCCACAGCGTCGCCATGCAGCGCGCCCTTGAGCAACGTCGAAAGGGCCTCGCCGGTAAATGAACGCCCGACCACGGCCGCAGCCTTGAGGACGTCCTGAACTGCGGTCTCCAACTTATCAACGCGTTCCCGAATGACCCGTTCGACACCTTCGAAATATCGAAGGCTCTCGAGCGGGCGGATCGGACACCAGAAACCATCGCGTATGGCGATGAGCCCCTGGCTCTTCAACGTCAGCGCTATCTCTTCGGCGAAAAACGGATTGCCACCGGCTAAGGCTGATACCCGGCGCGCCAGTTCGTCATGTGGGGGCACGTCTCCCAGTGTGCGGGCGACCAGTTCGCAAATCGACGCCTCGCTGAGCTCCTCAAGATCCAGGATGCGACAGGAGCGGGCGGGGTCTTCAGCTTCCGTTCCCGAGGCATTCATCCTCGGGGCCTCGGCTCGCCTTCGTAGGCTTTTTAACTCCTCCGGAACCTCGTCCGAGCGTACGCACAGGACCAAAAGCAGCGACGACAAGGATGAGAGAATCCACTCCACGAGGCGCCACGACGCCGAATCCAGCCACTGACAGTCCTCCAGTACCAATGCCAACGGGCGAGGTGCCAACGAATCCATCAGATCACCCAGAAGGCGCATGGTGGCATCAGCGCGATGAGGTCCCTCTAGGTGCCGGGTCCCGTCGTTTTGAGGAATTTCGATGCTCAACACGTCGCCGAGTAACGGCAATCGCCCAACGAGGGATAAGTCGCCTTGGACTCGGTGTGTGACCTCTTCAAGAACAGTAAATCCATCGCTGTCAGACGATAGGCCGAGAAGGGACGCAAGGACCCGCCGCCATGGCAGTAGCGACGTCCGGCGATCGTCGCGCTCGGCGTGCGCTGCCAAAACCTCGATTGAGGTCAACCGCAGTTCGTCCGTGAAAGCTCTGACCAAGGCGGTCTTGCCAATCCCCGACTCTCCCAAGACAACGACCAATCGCCTGCCTCCACGGCGGGTCTCATCGAACGTGCGTTTCAGGAGCTCCAGCTCGCTCCGCCGACCGATTAGCGAAGTTGGGGGTTGGACCGGGACGCGCGGATCCAGGGGACAAAATGCCGTGGCCATGTCCCCAAGGCCGTCTAGTTGCAACGAGCCGCGCTCTTCGAACCGAAACGCCGTCCGGCTGGCTCGTTCTGTCGGTGCATCGCAGAGAACATTAGCCGATGCCGCCGTCATAAGCCGCGCAGCGCGATTCACGGGCGCGCCGATCACCGTCAGCTGGCGTCGACGCGCACTTCCAACAACACTGAAAAGCGCATCGCCGGTGGCCACACCCACCGAGGTCGAGAGACCCAAGCGTTGGGCCGTCAGACTGATCGCGCGGGCAGCATCGACGGCACGGCAAGGGTCGTCGCGGTGAAAACTGCCCCTCGATCCGAACGTTGCAAAGAAGATCAAACCCTTGTCGTCAAAGAGCAACTCGCCGGCCGGCGCACCCCGCGAACGCAGGTCCTCCTGCAGGGCCGCGCATAGCAATTGATACCGCGCAAGGGCCTGAGGTTGATTGTGGTCGAGTCCGGCAATTCGCGCGAAAAGGGCGGTGATTGGTCTGATCTCTGCGAGGGCGTCTAAACGGGCGGTCGTTCGACGATTTTCTTCGGAACGGATCGCGATGGCGCTGTCCTTGGCAACAAGGCTTAAGTCGGCGTCAGCCAACAGGTCTCTGAGCTGCAAAGGCAGGAACTTCGCCAGCCATCCATGAGGCGGAGAGGCCGCCGCAGGCGCAGGCCCACTGAGTTGGGATTGACACGGCTGCGCAAGGGCCAAGTTGGCCTTGTCGGAAAGTACATATTCCCATCGGCGTGCAACGGCTTGGGATTGAGCGGCTTGCATGACGGCATCGCCACCTGCAAAGAGGGTCCAGACTGGCTGACCGCCCAAAGCCGCCGCCCAGAGGGGCCCTGCGCCCACTCCAACATGCAGTGCGGGTGCGATTTCAGCTGTTCCGTTTTCTAAATGCTCGTTCCGGCCGCCGCAGATTGCCTTGGCACAGGCCGTCGCCGCTCGGACCGCGCTTTCAAGTCCGCCGACATCCGCCGCCCAGTAGGCCAGCAGTTCGTCGCCGGCGAGATACAAAACCTCGCCTCCACGATTGTAGACTTGCTCTACGCACCGTGCGTACGAGTGGCTAAGCAGGCTCGGGATTCTTTCAAGTCCTTCTTGCCCCCGTCGTGCTAGTTGCTCGACTAAGGCCGTGTACCTGGACACATCGACAAACATCACAGCAGCCGGGAATTCGACGGCCACCGGGCCATCCGCGCGAAGTGCGTGAATTCTACCGAGTAATTCCAGCGGCAGAAAACTCCCAAGTAGCTCGCAAGTACCCTTCATGGCTTCCTTCCCGCAGCCGTGCCTATAGTTTCAGGGAAGAGAACGGCATCACAGACCGCGCACTCCTTGGATGGAATGAATATCGCCCCAATACATTGCGTGACTTCCTGACATTACACCAAATTTCGCATATGATTGACCCCTAAATTGGGGGAGGTCCCAGTGCCTGTAAAAACCAACGCAGCGCCTGAGCTGCCACGCGCGACGGCTTGGCTCTCGCGCGGACTCGAGGCATTGGTCAACGATCTGCCGCGGATCGCTGATCCGCAAAGGACACCTGTCAAGGGCGAATACGACTTTGATGTCGTCATCGTTGGCAGCGGTTATGGCGGCTCGGTGGCTGCCGCTGAACTGAGCAGCTGCAAGGATGCGCAAGGCCAGCCATTGAAAATCTGCGTGCTCGAACGCGGCAAGGAGTACTTGGCCGGAATGTTCCCTTCGCGCTTGGCCGATCTGGCCGGCCACATCCGCTTTACCACGCCCGCCGCAGAGCGCCAGCGCGGGGTGCTCGATGGTCTCTACGACATGCGCTGGAGCGATGACGCTGCAGCCCTCGTCGCCTGTGGGTTGGGCGGGGGGTCATTGATAAACGCCGGTGTGATGGAGATGCCGCTGCCGCAGATATTCCACGAAGCGCGCTGGCCCACCAAGATACGCAGGGACACCCGGCTTGCAGAAACGGCTGAACGACTGCGCGCTTGGTTGGGAGCCCGGCCAATGGTTGCCACCAACCAGCCTTTCTTGGCCAAGACCGAGGCATTTGGAAGTTTGGCTGGTGGCAAGGCACGCCCCGCTCACATAACCGTCGCATCCGATTGCCACCCCAATTCCGCCGGGGTCGCGATGAGCGAATGTCGCCGCTGTGGTGACTGTGGCACTGGCTGCAACTACAATGCCAAAGAATCCCTCGACCTGAACTTGTTGCGCCTAGCTCAGCAAAGCGGAGTACGAATCGTCACCGGCGCCACCGTCCTGCGCGTTTCGCCGGCGGACGAAAGATGGCAGTTGGACGTCAATCACACAGATGCGCATCTTCGCGATAGCCAGCGTAAGCCGTTCGCTCTGCTGGCGAAGCGCGTGATCCTTGCAGCAGGCACGTTCGGCTCAACGGAAATTTTGATACGCTCGCAAGTTGAGGGGACAAGGTTCTCGGATCAGTTGGGGCGCAAATTCTCCGCCAATGGCGACATGCTCGTGATTGCCCACGACTTGGCGGCACGGGTGAACGCCGTAGCTGACGAAACTCAGGATCCAGTTCCAAACAATCCCGGCGAGCCTGGTGGTCGCGCGATCGGCCCGACAATAACGGCAATGCTCGATCTTCGCGAAGGCAATGCGGACACCGACTTGGTGATCCAAGATCTCGCGGTACCGGGACCGCTGCGCCGCTTGTTTGAGGAGAGCACCACCACATTCGATGTGCTCAATCGCGTGGCCGATGGCGACTGGACGAAGCATCAGCCAAATCCTTCGCGGGCCGACGACGCTGCCGTCAATCCTGCAGCCATCACGAACTCCTTGGTACTCGCCATGATCGGCCGCGACGACGCGGAGGGTGAACTGACACCGGGTGGACCAATACAAGACAATGCCGACGGGATGCTCACCGTGCGCTGGCCGGAATTGCGACTGGATCCCCGGTTGGAGAACCATCACACGCGCCTTGGCCGCCTACTTCGAGAGTCGGGATTGGGGGGGCGTCTAGTGAACAACCTGCTGTGGCGGCCATTGTCGGATAAGCTCGAATCCGTGTTCGGCCGCCAACGCGGCCCGCTGCTGACAGTACACCCGCTTGGGGGTTGCGCCATGGGCGACGACGTACGCCAAGGCGTTACTGATCATTGCGGCCGCGTGTTCGATGCCGCCGCGGCCGGGATCAAACGGACTCACGAAGGGCTGATCGTGCTCGATGGCTCGGTCGTGCCCACTTCTCTGGGCATCAACCCGGCGTTGACCATTGCCGTTCTGGCATTGCGAGCGATCACCGAACTCAAGGAGGAATGGCAACTGAGTGGCGGCCGTTTGACCAGCGCACCCGCCCTTCAGAACTCTCCTGGCGACGCACGGCCGGTGTACTCCACGCCGCGGACGAATCCTAAGCCTACGCGGACCAGCATCGAACTGACTGAACAAGTGCGCGGCAAGGTCCCTCTAGCAATACGTGGCAGCGGCCTGAAACCACACTTGGTCGAACTGACCCTGACCACCAAGCCGGTGGTCCTAGCCGATCTGTACACGCAACAACCGCCCAAGGGGCGCTGTTTGCCGATTGCAAACGGTCGGCTGCGCATTCTCCGTGAAGGAAAGGAATTCGACCCAGTTGCAGATCAAGCCTATGAAAGCGATATCGCACTTGAAGCCGAGATTTCGGGATCGCTCCGCCTGTTCGATCTCGAAGAATCGCGTCCTCTCCAACGAACGCTGCGCGCTGTCTTAGCCTGGGCAGTCAATCGCGGTATCCGCGACGTTGCTTACGGCTTGGTCCGACGCGGCCAGGAATGGTTGCGTCTCTTGCCGCCTGGCGGAGGGCCATCCCATGCCAAGTTGCTCGATATTCTGCACCTGTGCTCACGTGCGGGCGGGGTGCGCCTGATCGAATACGATCTGTACATCGACAAGGTTGTCGAGCCGGACGAACTCGACAAAGCCGTGAAAGTCGATGAGGGCGCGAGGTTCGACAGCTCTCTGTTCGCACAGAAGAAAATCAGAGCGGTGAAGCGGCTTAAGTATGCACGGGGCGCCAGCCCGTGGACGCAATTGCTGGAGATGTCTGTCGTGGCGTTCCCGCAAATGCGCAAGACCATCGTTGGCAAGAAACAACCGTCGCTGGAACTGAACAAGCGATACCTGGCGCGGCAGGGAGTGCCTTTGCTGCGAATAGTAGATCAGCAAGACCGCGTCGCGGCACTGGCAGATCTGGCTTCTTTCATCCTCTACGGCTTTCGCGTCGTGCTTCAGATACATGCGCTGAGTTTTCGCCGCCCCGACCCGCCATCGACGCGT
Organism: Mesorhizobium sp. LjNodule214; assembly: GCF_964252735.1. Taxonomy (NCBI): domain Bacteria; kingdom Pseudomonadati; phylum Pseudomonadota; class Alphaproteobacteria; order Hyphomicrobiales; family Phyllobacteriaceae; genus Mesorhizobium; species Mesorhizobium sp. LjNodule214. Next base: position 177,689 of record NZ_CAXUPE020000005.1, on the reverse strand, counting down.
GGACCACAACGGCTGCCCGGGGCAGTGCCGGGCCTGCCCACGCCGCAAATCGACTGGTTGACTTTGGACGACCAGCAAAGCCCGCAGATTCGCATTCGCCTGGCGCGCTATAACGGTAGTTCCGCAAAGGCGATCGAGAATGGCGTTCCGAAACGCCCCGTGTTGCTCATCCATGGCTACAGTGCGAGCGGCACCACATTTGCTCATGCTGCCGTACCCGGCAACCTCGCTCAAACACTCTGTGATGCTGGGCGTGATGTCTGGGTGCTCGATATGCGCTCGAGTTCGGGCCTGATTACCGCCACAGGCAGTTGGCCATTTGAGGCGATGGCGGAGGAGGACATTCCGATCGCCGTCCAACACGTGCTGGCTGTCACAGGGCAGGAAAAGCTCGATGTCGTCGGCCATTGCATGGGCGCGGCCATGTTCAGCATGGCGGTGCTTGGCGAGCACGATCGAAGGAACTTGCACAATAAGATCGGGCGCGTAGTGTTCTCACAAGTCGGACCGGCAATGCTTTTGAGCCCGGCGAATGTACTCGCCGCATATATAATGCGATATGTTCGTTATTTCCTTCAACTTGAAGACTATGTGTTTAGTCCGCATGGCGATATCCCGATCGCCGGTCAATTGCTTGACAGAGCGCTCTCGGCAATGCGGGTGCCGCCTGAAGAGTATCGGCGCGAGAACCCACTCTGGCCCCCCGGCAAGGCGACGCCTTGGGTGGGTACGAGGCATCGCATGGACGCGCTCTATGCACGCACCTTCTCGCTTAAGAACCTCTCAGACCTGGTGCTTGACAACATCGACGACTTCTTCGGTCCGCTCAGCGTCGAGACGGTCTCGCAGGTTATCCATTTCGCTGGCTTCAACACCGTGACCGATCGCGCCGGCATAAATCGCTATGTGCTGCCAGACCGAGTGAGGGATCGACTGAAGTTCCCGATGATGTCGATCCATGGAGCCGAAAACGGTTTGGTCGACCCCTCAACCCTGAGGCTGATGCGAAATATGCTCAGAGGGGCCGGCGTGCCGCATTTGAACTCATCTCTGCATGCGGTCGAGGCGGTGCAATCGGACGAAGAAATCAGGCATCTCATTGACAAAAGCCGCCAGCTCCTGGCGCTCGGCCAACCCTCCTATTTGACCTGGTGCATAGGAGGCCACGGTCATCAGGATTGCCTGATCGGTAAAGACGCCTCGTCGATTTGCGGCGTTATAGCGAAATACCTCGGGATGCCGGATATCTTGGGGCCATCCTTGGAGGATAAGCCATGACGAGTTCCCTCCCCTCCGAAGCCAGGGCGCCCGCCTTCGGGGTGCGCGTAGAGGTCGAGGAGGGCAAGATCCGAGTGCAAGCAGCCGATAGCGGAGGGCGAGGCTTCCCTCATGCAGCCTTCATCGTTCCCGTTCTCGCAAAGGGCGACCGGCTGCACAGGATCGATCCGCCGGCAACGAACTCTGGCGACGAGAAAGGCGATAGCCTCCCCGGGTATCATATTGATCAAACCGCATCTCCCTTCGTATTTGAAGTTCCGCTACACGAGTGGCCTAAAGCGGAGCAGGTTCTGGTCTTGCTGCTGTACATTCAGGCGCAGGGAATTGGCGGTTTCGCTCGGTTGCCGAAACTGCCCGATGTGGCGGGATCACCACCTGAAATTCCGGATACACGTCCGCACTTCGAGAAGGCGATGAGCGAGGCCGCCGAGGCTATCAGGGATGCGCTCGAGGCTGACACATTGGACGACTTGCGAGGTGGCCTGATCGTCCGCAGCCCTGGAAGATCGCACCGAAGCTACAGCTACAAGAACGCTGCCCGCACGGTATCGAACATTTCATTCGCTCTCGCCAGTTGCCAATACCCCAGTGATTTCCTCGACCACATGCCCGACGGCCAGCGTGCAACACGAGGGCCTGCAGATGCGTCTCTGCTCGCGCTCGGCGATCTTCTGGGCAAACGCGGCGCTCCGACGTTGCTGCTGCTGGCCGGCGACCAAGTATATATCGACGCTACGGCAGGTCTTTTCGACCCTAAGGTTGCCGACGACCGATTCCGAATACCCTACGAACGTCGGGGCCAGAGCCGCGGCGTGAAGGCGGTGATGCAGCGCTTGGATATGGTGGTTGAAATGATGCTCGACGACCACGAGATTCGCGACAATTGGGCAAATGACCCCGACCCGGCGATGCGCAAGGAAGATACCGTCATCAAGCCTGGGAAGCGGGCTTACTTCAGGTTTGGACGCGGCAAGACCGGGGTGCTGGAAAGGCGCCTGCCGGCACACATCTGGCGAGACGATTTCACCCACAAGGGTGTGCCATTCTTCCTTTGTGACACGCGCACCGAGCGTGAAGGACGGACGGTGTTGAACTGGAAAAAAGCGCGGATTATGGGTCCAACGCAATTCGAGAAACTTTGCGAATGGCTGACCAAGTCTGAACACGCCGAACTGCCCAAGTTTGTTCTCACACCCTCGGCTGTGCTGCCGCGCCGGCGGGAGGTGGCCGAGGATCCCACCTGTGCCTTGCGTTCCGACGCGTGGGACGGATACCCGGTCTCCATGCACGCGCTGCTCAGGTATGTGTGCGACAAGGAACTAAAGCGACTGGTATTCCTGTCGGGTGACGAGCACCTGAGCAGCCTAGTCACCGCCCGTATTACAAACAGCAAAACCGGCAAGCAGAGCATCCTGCATTCTATCCACAGTTCGGCGCTGTACGCGCCTTACCCGTTTGCGAACGGAGTTACCGATAATTTCCAAGCCAATGAGGCATTTTATTTTCCTGATCCTGTGAACGGGCCGTATTGTTGCGAGGTGCGGACAAGTTTCGCCCCTGACGACGGTTTCGCGCTTGTAACGACGCGCCGTCTCCGTTCGCGTTGGCGCCTGCATGTCAAGTTCCACCACAGCGGAGGCCTCAAGGAGAACGGAACCTTCACGCGCGACTTGGGCTAATAGCTGCATGGTGATGTTGTAAATTAAAGCCTCACTCAATTGTCCTGTCTGTACCAAGCATCGCCGGCACCCGCATCCCGATTGTTGAACCACGGTGCGGGTCGTCGCTGGTGCTCGGGAAGCGATGGAGTTACGCCAGAACTGCGCGAGATTGAGCAGCGGTTCGTCCCCTGCTCGAGCGCCTCTGCCCGGCCCTCCGGCGCAAGGGCGGAAGGCTTGCCCGACGGCGCTCCAGGTATATTAGCAATCTCTTGTGACTTCCCTCACATACAAATTTCCAGACTAGCGTATAACAGATGCGAGAATAGGCGCCGACAATGGTGACTTCGCAATCTTCGAGCAGTCGTAGACGGCTCAACGCAAACGCGATGGCTGTTCCGATCTGCGTACCTGCTTTCGAGCTCAATCCTATCGACATATCCCGCCAAGAGCGGAACGTCAGCGACCGCTCGGTCGGCTCCTGGTAGCTGCCGGTCCGCTAACGGCCCCTCAGCGGCCTTTCCGCACCTCGACTATCGCTCGCCGTTTAATTAGCCCAAAGAATTTAATCAGCCATAATCTCAACGAGTACAGTCCACCAGACATTAGAGAGTTCTAAAGGGCAATGGGTGGAATGATGCCGTTCGTCGCGGCGATGGGAATGAGCAAGTTGCGCCAGAAGCGGACCAGCGCTTGAACAAGTAGATTTCGGCCCTAATACATCAGTTTTGACTCATTTCGGTGCCCGAGTCATTGCCCAGAGCGTGGGCGCCCCCGCAAACGGATGCCCCTCCACGGCGATTACGAAGCCAAGCCGACGATAGAAGTCGTGGGTTCGCGGAAAGGGCGTTTCCAAATAGCATGGCGCGCGCGACCGGTCGGCGTTCTCCAATACCGGGGCAAGCAGGCGAGATCCAATGCCGCTACCTTGCATCTCAGGCTCAACACCGGTGAAGAAAAGGTACCAATGCGGCTCGGAGGGATGCCCGGATTCGAGCCCAGCGAAGCCTTCGAATAGGGCGACCGCAGCTTTTGGGTCGATCGCGCGTACCCGGTTTTCAGTCAGCGTTTGGCGCCTGAGGTCCCTGGCGGTCGACTGTCCAGCGTCTGGTGACCGCCAGACCGCCGCCGCCACAATCTTCTCATCCATCATGGCCGCATAGACGTGCCCAAACCTGATGTGCGCACGCACCACATCGTTAAAGAAGGCTCGGAACACCTCGGCGCGCCGGTTGGTTTCAGGAAAGTAATACGAGAAGATCGGGTCGGGCATGAATGCCCGCGTCAGCAGGGCAACTGCCTCTTTCACTCTGGTAAGTGGCAGCCGACCAATGACCAGTTCCACAACGTCGCCCCTGCTTGACCGCTGGCTCTTAAAACTCGGCAAAAGAGATTGTATTGACGCAGTTTGAAGGAGTCTATCCGGCCGAACTTCCGCTTGGGGTCATGGGCGTGAGTTCGGCCAAGGGCGAGCCAACGTCCGCCTCAGGGACGAAAGAGGTATTCCGCATCGGGTACCAAGCGTTAGATTTTCACCACTAGCTACGCGGTCGGGCGGTCGAACTCCGGACCACGAGCTCGACTGGCATGACGATTTGCCTGGCAGGACCGTTCGCGAACACCATGGCGGCGGCAAGCCGCCCCTTCCCGACAATATCCTGCGCTACGGTCGTAAGGGGAGGTGTGGTCCGTGCCGCTTCCGCGGTGCCATCGAAGCCGAGGACCGACACGTGCTCGGGTACCTTTATGCCGCGGCGGACCGCTTCGTCGAGAACGGTTATTGCCTGCCAGTCCGACATGGTCAGGATTGCCGTTGCTTCCGGAGCCCGATCGAATACGACCGAGCCGGCAGAGGGCTCCCCAGGGGTAGTCTCGATGATTGGCACATCATCAACCGACAGATCGAACTCCGCCAAGCCCTGAGCGAAGCCCTCGAGCCTTTCGTGGTCGAGTGAAAATCCGGCAGTGATCGTGCGCTTGCCCTTGCCAGGCTTATGGACGATCGGCGGTCCGGATGTACGCCGGATGGAAAGGATCGCAAAACTCCGATGCCCAAGATCAGCCAGGTGCCTGACCGCCATCATTGCGCCGCTCCGGCCGTCGATCCGGATCGAATTGACGTTCGGGCCGGCATCGCTTTCGAGAATTACGAAGGGTAGGCGCCGTCGCTGCGCGGAAGTAATCAAGTCGATGTCTGCACTGTGACCCAATATGAACCCGTCTACCAACGCCTCCCGGATCGTGGAGGTGCGCGTTGCATCCGTGCCGTTGATCAGGCTCAGCGTCGCGCCGACCTCGTCGCACACAAGCGACACTCCGAGCATCAGCTCTCGGAGATATGGACTTCTGATCATATCACTAATGGCATAGGCGCCCGGCGGCATGCATCCGATGGCGTTGAACTTGCCGTCACGCAACACTCGTCCTCGAGGGTCGGGGCCATCATACCCCAGCTGGTGTGCAGCAGCCTCGACGCGCTCACGCACATCGGACCTAACCCGGTCCGGGTGATTGAAGACGTTGGAGACGGTGCCCCGCGAGACTCCGGCGACCCGGCCGACATCAGCCAGGGTTGGCATTTTGGAACTGTTCATTTTCGATGAACTAAACCATTTTTTGGAGCGCTCCAAGTTTTTCTTGACTTTGTAGGACAAAAGGTAGAGTTTCGTGTTTGGAGCGTTCAAATCGACAGCAATGGCGGACTTTTCCGACATTCTGGGCCGTCAAGGTCCGGATCTAACTCTGCACGTGTGCGAATGCTGCCAAGGAGGATAGGATGACTGCGACCAAAGGTGCTTCGCTCACGCTCATCGGTGAGACTTTCGACTGCGCATTCGGCGCGTTCGTGCCGCGGCTGACGGTTCTGTCGTCGACGGAATTGCGCGTACAGGCCACGATAGGCGCGATCAAGATCGACGAGATGGTCCAAAGCGATCTGACGGCTATCCGCCCAGGTGTTTTCATAATGAGTTGGACCGAGCAGAGCGGCAATTTCGTCGTGCAGGTCCAGGATCACGAGAACAAGGTCGTTCACAATTATGCGCGGCTGGCAGATGGGCAGATTTTCTGCGCGCAAGGCGCGATTCAACCAGTGCCGGCGGTTTGAGATCGACCGCTGCCGGAACTGCCGACCCGCCCTATACAGGTATACAGGTCGACGTTGAGAAGATGCGACTATCCGCCCGTCAAAACATGGTTGCCCCCGATGGAGGAGAAAATGGCCATAACGACCGGTATCATCAACCAGATTGATCCAGCTCAATGGGATCCAGCGCTCGATGCGGTTGCGGCCGCGCCGGCCAATCACAAGGTGCTTTTCGAGAACGACAATTTGCGGGTGCTTGAAGTTACCCTGCTAGCTGATGAGGAAGAACCGATCCACCACCACCGCTGGCCTTCTATCTTCGTCTTCGACTCCGTCGGTGGGCCGATCCATGACATTTCCCCGGACGGGACCGTCTTGCCGGACAATCGCGACGTGATCCGGGCGGTCGAGGCGTGGGACGGCAAAGGGTGCCTTGTTGTCCATCCGATGGCCCCGCAGCCGGCCGGGCGAGTACTCAACAAGAGCGGCAAGCTCGTTCATGGCATCCGGATCGAGATGAAGTGCTAGTGCAGGCAGCCTCTGCCTCGTAGGCCTAGGCTCGGATCGTCTTCAGTGGGCGCGATCGATCGTGAAGATAAAGGTCCCGGGCCGGCTCCGGGTCAGTTCACGTCGATGTGGGGGCGCCTGAATGTCCGCTTCTCACATTCCAAACCTCGAAGCCGCAAGTCCGCTTCCGGCCCTTTTCGGCCGTTGCGCTCGGCCTCGCACTCTTCCGAACGTTGGCAACGCTGTCCGGGAACGCGAGGATAACTGGGGTCTCGACAGGGGTTGGCGAACAACCACTACCGCCGCCAAAAGCCGCGATGGGCCTCGCTTCAGATCGCGATTTGCGCCATGGCGGACATCGCCAGGCGCTATGATATTTGAGGGCGTTTTCTCATTTGCACGATCCAATAATAGGCAAGCCATGCGACCATGGTAACCAGATCAGGACGAGTAACAATGAAATCATTCAGATCCCCAATCCTCGCACTCGGCGCGTGCCTCGTTGCCACCATCGCGTTCGCAGCGGAGTCCTTGGCTCAAGCCAAGGAAGATCCATTCGATGCTGGGATCGCAGCTTATCAATCCAACGATCTTCTACTCGCCTTCAAAAAGTTTCGTGAGGCGGCTGTGGCAGGTCATGCTGATTCCCAATTCAATGTGGCTTTGATGTATGAGCAAGGCATCGGAGTTGAGGCCGCGAGCAGCGGCCATTTCCTTGCCGACGCGCGCGACCTCCTGGCGCTCCAGCGTGACAACAAGGTCGCGCGAGAAGGTGATGGTCCGGCTCGTCGCGTCGCGTTCGGCATGGCCCATCCTGACGAGCTGGGTAGCACGTTTGTCGAGAGCGTTGTCCACGTCGAGACCAAAGCCTGACCGGGCCACCGGCACAGGGTTCTTGGCCGTAAGCTCCCGATCGAGCCAGGTGGCGCCGTCGCTGCCGATCTGCGCGTCAAGATCGAGCGTCGAGAGCATGCGGATAGAGAAGCCCTTGCCGCGGCTACGGGCATCGTACGCGATGCCGCGCTCGGACAGGTCTTCCGGAACGCACCACTGAGCGGGCACGTGCGGCTTCGACCACTCGCGCCACGATCGGGTCGACTCCCGCTTCGCTCATCAGTACGCCAGGGCCGCTGCGGTCGTTCCACTCGGACTGGTGCAGCATGGCCGGGTCACGATCAGTCATACTGGCGAGCAGTCGGGCGCCATGGACGGTCTGCCGGGCAAGTTCCCGCGCCACGATCAACCGAATGGCGATTGCCTTCGAGCATTTTGAGGCTGTGGCCGACTTCAGAACCCGCCTAATTGCACGTCGTTGCCGCCGATTACCGCACGCACCGTTGCAAGGTCTTTCGAAACCGGGGGGCTTGAGCTACGTGTGACGGGTGCCATCAACGAGACGGAGAAAATTGACGAACGGGCCCAAAATCATTTTCTTGAAAACTCGTGGATTTATCCGACAACGCTCAATTCAAACTCGAAGAATTAAGCGTAACCTACTGATATGTAATAATTTGGTGGGCCCGGAGGATGTACCAACATCCTTGATTTTATTGGCTTTTTCGTGGGCCAGAATCGTCAACCTTCCCGCATTGTTCCGTACGGTCCCGCGCCCGATGACGGCAGCGTAGCTGTCACCACAACTCTGTAGCACTTCGGATTAAATCGCCGGCCGCATCGCCTTCAACCGCCTTGGAGAAGCCCTCTCTCCGACAACTGGAAGGCCGGAGATGCTCTGGCGGTACTGCAAAAAGCACAGCAAGCAACGGAAAGCTACTCGCTGACACCTGAAATCCCTGGCTTTCGCCCCTGAGCGGGTCCCATCTGATGCTGGACCCATCAATTCCGGCTGGTCGAGGGCAGCGGCTTCAACAGGAACGGCGACCGATCGATCCCATCGGCTCTGTAACGGCTTACTGCCAGATGTTGACCGTGGCGAGCGAGCGCATCAGATGGTCGGAGACCAGCTGCTCGGCGCGCGCCGCATCGCGGGCGGCGATCGCGTCGACGATGAGCTGCAAGTCCTTGTGGGTCTGCTTCCGCACCGGCTCCGGCGCCGGCTTATCGGTGTTGCGGCCGTCGAAATGAACCGCCCGCCGCTCGTTCAAAATGCTGTTCATGATCTGCACCAGAAACTTGTTCTTGGTGCTGGCGAACATCTGCCGATGCAGCGCGTAGATGCTCTCCTTGAAATCCTCCCAACTGGGCGCGGAGACGATCTCGCCTAGGGTTCGCCGCATCTCCGAGATCTCGTCGTCGTCGACACGCGTCACGACGAGGTGCATCATCGCCGGCTCGAACAGCAGCCGACCTTCGACGATTTCGGCAAAAGAAGGGACCGCCTCATGGCTCGCGGCATTGGTCTGGTCCATTCGGCTGAAAACGTCGTGCGCATCGTCGGCCAGAAACGTGCCGCTGCCGACCCGCCGGTGCACAAGCCCCTGCCGTTCCATCATGGCTAGAGCGCTGCGGACGGCGGTGCGGCTGGTCCCGAGCTGTTGGGCGAGCTCGCGCTCGTTGGGCAGTTTTGCACCGGGGACCATGAGGCCATCCTTGATGCCGCGCAGCAGCGAACGGTAGACGAGCGACGGCGTCGCCCGGTCGTTGGTGGCTATTGCCGTCAGTTCCGGCGGTGCTGCGGAGTACGCCATCGAAGGTCAGGTCCCGTGAAACACTTGGCAAGAAGCAGAATCAGTCAACACAAGTCAACCATTCGTGCGCAATCTGGAGCAATCAGCACTCGACATCAACGGGCAGGCCCGCTTCAACCGATCCAGCAAGCGCGTCGGACAGATGCTCAGCATAGATCAACGCATGGCGCAGGCCGAAAGAGCCAAGCCCAATCACACCGACCTCAAGGCGCTGGATCATTTGGGCGATTCCGGAATCCGCCAGCCACGAAAGTCCTCGATGAAGGCGCAGAGCGCGCCGACGACAGCTTCGAAGAAGGCCGAACCCGCCTCCGGGCTGGCGAGGAGAGGGTCGCCGAGCGTGCCCGTTGGCGAGAGGTCCGCAAAATCATGATAGGTGCGGATCGCCGATGACCCCAAAAGATCGGTCGTCAGATACGCCGATCCAGGATCCGGATAGGTCGCGTCGGCCTTTTCGATCCTCACCAGATCGGGGCGCAGATGCTGGACCATCGCGGTCTCGAATTCGCAGGCATGGCCCAAGCCGCCGGGCTCCGATCGCCTCAGTTCCGCGATCGCCTGACGTGCCAGATGGAAATAGGTGAGTGCGGCGATCCTGGCGGCCCCGTAGTGCCGATATCCGAGCGTGGACGCCAACAGATCGATGACGCCGGCATTTCCGCCGTGGCCGTTGACGATCAGGATGCGGCGGAAACCGTGCTGCACCAGCGAGGCGACGACGTCCTCCGCCACCGCGATCAGCGTTTCGGCCCTCAACGTGACACTGCCGGGGAAACGCATGTGGTGCACCGAGAAGCCGAACCAGGGTGGCGGCAGCACCACGGCGTCGCGGGCTCGTTCCGCCGCCGCCAAGGAAACGGCATGGGCGAGCATGGTGTCGGTACCGAGTGGCATATGATTGCCGTGCTGCTCGACCGAGCCCAACGGTAGCATGACCACGGTGCGCTCCCGATCAAGCGATGCGACATCCGGAGAGCTCAGTTCTTCCCACCGCATTTGATCCATCTCCTAAAGTCGGACGGCGCATCATCGAAAATCCTGGCGCGCTTACGTCTCCAAAGCCATTCAAAAAGGTTGCAATTGATCATGATCGGTTCATATTGTCCAACCGCAAAGCCCTGAGTCAACGACCATTTGATGGTTGCGCCGGCGGATCAAGGCTCGAAGGTGCGCCGAGGCGAAGGGAGGAGTCTCGATGAAACTCTGTAAGCTGTTGGCCGCTGCAGTGCTGGTTTCCGGCGCTTTCTTGACGAATCCGACCCTGGCCGAGGACATCACGCTGGAGTTCGTGGTCTGGAACTATTCCCTTGAAACCATTCAGGACAACGTCAAGAAGTTCGAGGCAACCAATCCGGGTATCAAGGTAAAGGTCACCGACTACACCTGGCCGGACTATCAGGACAGCCTCGTCCTGCGCTTTCGTGGCGGTACACCCACCGATATAATCTATGGCGGTCAGGATTGGTTGCCAGCCTGGGCCGCAGCCGGATTTGTGGCGCCGCTGGACGACATCGCGCCGGCAGGCGCGGTGGACGACCTGAAGAAGGACATTGCCGGCTTTGCCTCGAGCGACATGACCTACAAGGGCAAGCTCTACGGCCTGCCCTATTACGCCGATACGATCTCCTTCATCTATAACAAGAAGATCCTTCAGGATAAGGGCATCGCCGTGCCCAAGACCTGGGAGGAGGTAACCGCGGCTGCCGAAAACCTCAAGGCTGGCGGCATGGAGCATCCGATCTCCTATGAATACAACCAAGAGCTCCCGAACTTCTTCGACGCCTTCGTGGCGCAGGCCTACGGCCGCGGCACCGAACTCTTCGATGCAGAGCAGAAGGCCGTTTTCGACAATCCGGAGAACGGAGCCTACAAGCAACTGCAGTGGCTCGCCGACGCCTTCTCCAAGGGGCTGGTGCAGCCGGAAACGCATGAGACGAAGATCATCCTGGCGATGAACACAGGCCAGCACGCCTTCACCGTCGTCTTCAACTATGTGCTGGCGGCGATGAACAACGCGGCCGACCAGCCGCTTGCCGGCCAGTTCGCCCTGGCGCCTATGCCGGGCGAGAGGCACACCACTCTCGGCTTCGCGAAATTCTATGCGGTGACGGCGAAGACGGCGGCCGATCCGTCACGCGCCAAAGCCGCCTGGAAGTTCATCAACTTCATGGCCGGTAAGCCCTATACGGTTGCCAGGCGATGGGCTGCCGAGAAGGGGCTCGGTTTCGGGCAGCTTCCGCTGTTCGAGGAGCGAACCGTTATTGCTGCCTGGAGCAAGTGGATTGACGTGCCCACGCTGAAGGAACAGGTCGCGACGGCGCGAGCCGGAACCTGGACCGAGTGGAGCGCGCAATGGTCCGCCTATTTCCGTCCGCTGCTCGCTAAGGCGATGGTTGGCGAGGCACCCGTCGAGCAGGTCATGAAGGACGGTGCCGAACGCTGGAACCAGATGCGGGAACAGTTCGCCAGTCGCTAGGTTCGCAACGAGCGGCGAGCTGCCGATAGCGGCCGCTCGCCGCGTCATCAAAAGCTACGTTGGCAATTATTGATCTGGCGGACCTGCCCATGTGGACCATGCAACGTTTCCCGGCCTCCTGGCTCTTGCCGGCGCTGCTGCCGGTGGCGTTGATGACGATCTACCCGATCGCGTATGCGCTGTGGACCAGCCTGCACTCGGTCCTGCTGCTCTTCCCAGACACACCGTTTGCGGGGATCGACAATTATGTCCGGGTGGTGACGAGCGAATATTTCCTCGATGCGCTTTACAATTCCCTGATCTTCAGCGTCATCGCTGCTCCGATGGTGGTGGTGCTTGGCACCCTGACCGCCCTGCTCCTCCAGCGCAGGTTCTTCGGCTCGCAGATTGTCCGCTCGATCGTGCTCCTGCCGTGGGTCCTGCCGGGAGCCGTCAGCGCCGTGCTGTGGATCTGGGTATTCCACCCGAGCTTCGGCGTGCTCAATGGCGCGCTGCGCGCGATGGGCCTGATCGACGGCTCCATCCCATGGCTCATCTCGCCGAAGCTCGCGCTGATCTCGGTTGTGTTGGCACATGTCTGGACGCAGATCCCATTTGCCGTGGTGCTCATCATGGCGGCGCTTTCGGTTATCAATTCCGAAACTCTTGAAGCCGCGGCGATCGATTGCCGCAGTCCGGTCAGGCGTTTCCGCTATGTGATCTTTCCCGAGATCAAGCCGATGGTCGTCGTCCTTTTGATCTACAATGCCCTGACGGCCTTCACGACCTATGACCTGGTCTACGCCATGACCGGCGGCGGTCCCGGGACGGCCACCACGCTCCTGTCCTTCCAGATCTGGAAGGAAAGCTTCTCGATGTATGACTTCGGCGCGGGCTCGGCGGTCGCCTTCATCGTTGTGGCAATCTCGGCCGTGATGATCCTTGCAATCACGCGCGCCCTGCCTTCCGACCTGTTCGGAGGCGACTGAGATGCCCGGCCGCCGCTATCCGGCACTCACCTTCCTGTTCGCGTCGCTGGTCCTGCTTTTCGCCGGCGGACCGGTGGCGCTTTCGCTCTATGGAAGCCTTGTCCCCGACCGCATCCTGCTCGATCCCAACCGGAGCGTGCTCTCGGATGGGCCGAGCCTTGAGAACTACCGCTATGTCTTCACCGGCGAGCTTCCGGCCTCCTACCGCCAGGAGAGCGCCAACCGTGCAATGATTTCGGACGCCGCCCGCCAGGTGCCGCGCAGCCTTATCAACTCGTCGATAATCGCGCTCAGCGCGATGCTGCTGAACATGCTACTCGGCGCGCCAGCAGCGTTCATCTACGCGCGCCATGCGTTTCCAGGAAAGAAGCTTAGCTTCATGTTCCTGATCCTTGCGCCGCTGGTTCCCGCTGTGGCGCTGGTCACGCCAATCTACATGATGCTCGAGGGTTTGGGACTGACCGGAACCCGGACTGGAATCATCCTCGTCCACACGGCCAGGGCGCTGCCCTTTACCGTGCTGATCTTGTCCGTATTCTTCCGCAAGATACCGCAGGACCTTTTCGAAGCCGCGGTCCTCGACCACTGCAGCCGCCTCCAGGCGTTCCTGCGCATCGCGCTGCCGCTCGCGCTGCCGTCGATCGGCGCAACCGGCCTCTTCGCCTTCATGCTCTCCTACTCCGAATACATGTTCTCGATGGTGTTGTCGGGCGACGCGAGCACCCGGCCGGTGTCGGTCGTGATGGCGGCTCTGGCGCGTAACACGGACGTTTCCTGGAGCCTGCTCAACACGGCGATCTTCCTCGCGATCGTCCCGACCCTCGTGCTGGTTGTGCTCGTGTGGCGCGTTGTCGTCGAAGGGCTGCTCGGCGGCGCAGTCAAGGGGTAGCGTCATGGACCAGGGAATCGACGACGAAGTCCGGCATCTGCTCAAGACCCGCCCGCGCGATGCGACACAACATGTGACCGCCGGGCCCTATTCACCGGTACTGCAGATCGACGCCCGCCACCTCGTCGTCATTTCTGGCCAGGTCGCGGTCGACATAGACGGCAATGTGGTGGGCGACACGATCGAGGAGCAGGCGGCCGCGACGCTGCGGAACTGCGAGAACCAACTGGCGACCGCCAATTGCGGCCTGCGCGACGTCTTCAACGTCCACATCTACCTCTCCGATCTCGGCCATTGGGCGCGCTTCAACGCGGTCCATGAAAAGGTGATGGTGACCGCGCGCACCGTCGCGCAGTCCGTCCTGCTGCCCGGCTTTCTGGTGGAGATCGAAATGTGGGCCGTCGCTGCGAAGGGATCGTGACTTGGCGTCAGTGGAGCTGAAGAATGTTTCAAAGAGCTTCGGCAAGGTCGAGGCAGTGCGCGATGTCTCACTGATGATTCCCGACCGCGAGCTCATCGTGTTCCTCGGCCCGTCGGGCTGCGGCAAGTCGACCTTGCTCAGGATGATCGCCGGCCTGGAATCGGTCAGTTCGGGCGAGCTCAGCATCGGCGGCAAGCCGATGAATGAGGTGGCAGCGGCCGACCGCGGCATCGCCATGGTGTTCCAGTCGTATGCGCTCTACCCGCATATGAACGTAGCCGAGAATATGGGCTTTGCCTTGAAGATGCTCGGCACGGATAAGGCCGAGATCGACCGGAAGGTCGCGGAAACGGCGGCCATATTGCAGATCGAGGAACTCCTGGGGCGCCGGCCGCGCGAGCTCTCCGGAGGCCAGCGCCAGCGGGTCGCAATCGGCCGCGCGATCGTGCGGAAGCCCGACGTCTTTCTCTTCGACGAGCCGCTGTCCAATCTCGACGCCGATCTGCGTGCGCAGATGCGTGTCGAGATAGCACGGCTCCACAGGCAGCTCGAGACGACCATGATCTACGTGACGCATGACCAAGTAGAGGCCATGACGCTGGCGGAGCGCATCGTTATCCTGGACAAGGGCCGGGTCGTGCAGGAAGGCGCGCCGCTCGATCTCCATGAGCGGCCGGCCAACCGTTTCGTCGCAGGCTTTCTCGGCCAACCGAAGATGAACTTCCTGCAAGTCGTCGTGGAACGGGCGAGCGATGCCGTCGGTTTCCGTCTGGCGGCGAACGGCCAGCCGCTTTTTTCCATTCGCGAAGCCTTGCGCCTCCCGTCAGGCGAAGCTGCGGAGATCGGCGTGCGCCCCAATGCCATTTCGCTCGCCGACAATGAGGGCATCGCGGCCGAGACCGTCCTCGTCGAGCGGCTCGGCGGCACAAGCTTGCTCTATCTCAAGATCGACGGCCTGCCCCAGCTCGTGACAGTGGAACTACAAGGCAAACCGCCGATGATGATCGGCTCGTCTGTCCGCTTCCGCTTCGACCCGGCCGACGCTCATGTTTTCGACGGTCAGGGGCGTAGCTGTAGGCTCTAGAAGATAATCGTACAGACAGCTCTTTCGGCTTCGCTCCAGATCGTCCGGCCTAGCTTCGTCAGCGGCGTCACTATCCAGCCCCACGCGAGGGCGTTGATCCTGATTCCGTCCGGAGCCTAGGCCATCTCGAGTGACCTGGTCAGCGGTGTTATACCCCCATCGCCCACCGGACCGCGGAGGGTCCGCGGCCCGGCCTGTCGCTCAGTGCTTGAATTGGGCGACGTTATCCTTGGTGAGGCGCATCACGCCAGTCTCAACCTTTTCCGGCAAGGGGTTGACGCCGGCCGCCTTGTAGTCCGGCACGACCTTCATTCCGTCGGTGTTCAGCCAATGAAGCAGATGCACGGCGAGAAACGCTTCGACATAGGATTTTTGAACGACGGCGCCGACGATAGTTCCGTCCTCGATGTAGGAAAGCATGTCGTCGTTCCGGTCCATGGCGACGATCTTGACCTGGCCTTGGCGGCCGGTCTCATTCACCGCGATGGCAGCACCTTTGCCGCTGTCGCCGTCGGTGCCGCCGATACCGACCACGTCAGGGTGAGCGAGGAGTGACTGGCTGTAGGCTGTGGGAGCATAAGACGGATCCGCCTTATCGTTGACCACGTCAACCACTTCGATTTCAGGCGCGGACTTCTTGAAGTAGGCCTTGTAACCTTCGACCCGCTCCAGAACCGAAGGCGCGGGGAACGAACCCAGGATCACCTTGCCTTTGCCGCCGATCGCCTCAGCAAGCATCTTGCCCCCGACCTTGCCGGCTTCGAGGTTCGAGATACCGAGATACACGGCGCGCTTGGTGCCCGGCGCATCGCCGATGATCATGGCGACCGGAATTCCTGCATCGACGGCCCGGTCGATGCCGGCTGCAAGCGAGGCCGCGTCGCCAGGAAAGATCAGGAGGCCGGCCGGCTTCCGCGCGATCAGCTCATCGAGTTGCCGCGCCTGGGCGACGGTGTCGAAGTCGAGCGGGCCAGTGAAGCTCGTCTTGATGTTCAGCGATCTAGCGGCGTCCTCGAGAGCTTTGCGGTGGTCGACCCAGAACGGCACCTGCGTGACGATGGAGAGAAACACGTATTCCATGCCCTCGCCCTGGGCGAGCGCTTCATCGCTGAATTGGGGTACGAGGCCGAGTCCCGTCCCGGCAAGGCCAATGCCGCCGAGCTTCATCAGGCTGCGGCGGTCGAGATTGAGTGTCGTCATCAGTTTCCTCCCTTCTTCGGTTGGGGCCCAGTGGGCCCTGGCTTAATCGTCGCCGCGGCGCACCAGCATGTCGAGCGCAACGGCCACGACAAGAACGGCGCCGGTGACGATCATCTGCCAGTAGATCGACACGGCGAGCATGGTCATGGCGTTGTTGATCAAGGCGACGAAGACGACGCCGAGAAACGCACCCAAGACGGTGCCCTCCCCGCCGCGCAGGCTTGCGCCGCCGATCACGGCGGCTGCGAGCACCTGCAATTCGAGCGCGTTGCCGGCCGTAGGCGTACCGCTCATCAGCCGCGAGGCGAGGAGGACGCCGGCAAGCGCGGCGAGCAGACCGCTCAGCATGTAGGCGAGCGTGCGGACGCGATCGACGGCCAAACCGGACAGACGCGCCGCCTTCTCGTTCGAGCCGATGTAGTAGAGTTGCCGGAAGAAGCTTCCATGCCGCATGGCGAGGTCAAAGACGACCACCAGTGCGAGCGCTACCCAAAGAAGAAACGGCAGGCCGAGAATCTCGGCGCGGCCGGCCCACCCGAAGGCCGGCGGTAGATTGCTGAGCGAGAATCCTTCGGTCAGCACCAAGGCGATCCCGCGGGCGATCGACATCGAGCCGAGAGTGGCGACCAGGGGATTGACACCGATCCTGGTGACGACGATGCCGTTGGCAAGGCCGATGATGACGCCAAGAGCAAGCGCACCAAGAATCGCCAGCGGGATGGAGGCGCCGCTTAACAGAAGAAGCGCCGTCACGGTGCTCGCTAGCGCCAGCACCGAGCCGACCGAGAGATCGAATCCACCAGAGACCAGGAGCACCGTCATGCCCACAGCGATGATCACGGTCGGCGCCATGCCGATGGCTATCGCCCGGAAGTTCGCCAGCGACAGGAAGACCGGCGAAGCCAGCGACATTCCGACGATGATCGCAACGATAAGAACCAGGAGCGTCAACTCGCGCGTCTCGACGAAGCGCCGAAGGACACGGCTGCCGACACGCGAAGGCCACCGACCGACCTCGTCGACGCTCATGCCGCCTCCCCTTCGCGCTTGTGACCGATGCCGGAGGCAAGAGCCATTACGCTCTCTTCCGTTGCCAAACGTGTCGGGAGATCGCCGACGATCTGTCCCTCTCGCATGACGACGATCCGATCGGAGATGGTGAAGAGCTCCGGGAGGTCGGAGGAGATCAAGAGAACCGCCTTACCGGCAGCAGCGAGGCGGCGGATTTCCTTGTGGATCTCCCTTTTCGCTTCGACGTCGACGCCCTTGGTCGGCTCGTCAATCACGACGATCGCCGGGTCGCTCGCAAGCCACTTCGACAGCATCAGTTTCTGCTGGTTGCCGCCGCTGAGTTTTCCAGCCGCCGCCGCAAGGCTCGGCACTCGTATCCGGAAGCGTTCGACCGCCCTACCCGCCGCCGCCGTCGCCGCCGCCCTCTCAATCCAACCGAGCCGCGCAAAGCTGCGAAGCGCAGTCACGACGAAATTATCGGTGACCGACATCGACAGGAACAGGCCTTCCGCTTTGCGATCGTCCGGCACATAGGCGATGCCGCGGGCCATCGCGTCGCGGAGACCACGCAGGCGCGTCGGACGGCCCTTGATCTCGATCGCAGTTCCTCCAGACGGCTGCCGCAGGCCGACGAGGCTGCGTGCAAGCTCGCTGCGGCGCGATCCCATCAGGCCCGCGAGACCGACGACCTCACCGAACCGTATTTCAAGCTCCAGATGTCGAGATTTGCCCTTGGCTCCGTTGCCACGGACTGCAAGCGCCACCGGACCCGGCACGAGCGCCGTCTCGGCTGCGAAGATTTCGAGGTTCCGGCCGACCATGGCGCGCACGACGTCGTCGATGCAAGTCTCCGGCACCGCGCGCGTGGTCATCCTTCGGCCATCGCGTAGCACGGTGACGCGGTCGGCGATCCGGAAGACCTCGGCCATGTGATGGCTCACATAGACGATGCCGATGCCCCGGGTCTTAAGCCGAGTGATGATGTCAAACAGCACTGCGACCTCATCGGAGGTGAGCGCCGAGGTGGGCTCGTCGAGGAGAAGTATGCGAGCGTCGAGCGACAGCGCCTTGGCAATCTCGACGAGCTGGCGCGTGCCCGCGGGCAAGCGGTCAACCGGGCGACCGACATCGATTTCGATGCCGAAGGGGGAGAGGATCTGCTGGGTCCGCCGCCGGAGCTCGCTCCAGCGTATGACCCCGCAGGCCGTCGGAGCTCGGCCGACAAAGACGTTCTCGGCGACCGTTAGGGCCCCGGCGAGGCTAAGCTCCTGGAAGACTGTGCTGATGCCGAGCGCCTGCGCTCTGGATGGGTCGTCAATGGTGACCGCCCGCCCGTCTATGTTGATCGTACCCTTGTCGGGCGCGACCACACCGGAGAGGATGGCGAGGAGTGTCGATTTCCCGGCACCATTTTCGCCGACAAGCGCATGCACCTCGCCCTGCCTCAGATCGAAATCGACGTCGCCAAGGGCCCGCGTCGTGCCGTACCACTTCGTGATGCCGCTGAGCTCGAGGAGCGGTGCCGCCATCAGCTCGCCTCCGGAATTCCTTTATCCGCGGCGGCAATGTCCTCGATTCCGTTGGAATAGGTCTCGCGCGTCCGTCCGATATGGATATCCAGAACCGCTATCGTTGCGTCTGCGTCGCCACGCCGGATGGTGTCGAGCATCTGTCGATGCTCCTGGAACGACAGCTTCGTGTGAAGCGGCTTGCCGGCAAGGTGGGTCCGGAGCGCTGCGATCTTGCCGACATAGCGCGCATAGCTGTCGCGGAGATAGCTATTGCCGCAGTGCTCGAAGAAGGCCGCGTGATAGCGGGTGTCCAGGGACAGATAGAGCCGCTGGTCGCCCTGCCGCTGCGCGGCTGCCATGCCGCGCACGATGTCTTCAAGCTCCGCCGCGAAGCCATCCGGGCCGCGCGCGATGGCGAGCCTCAGCGCCGCCGTTTCTACCGCACTCCGGAATTCACAGATCTGATGAACCTCGCGAGCGCTCAGCGTGAAGACGAAGGCGCCGCGCTGCGGATAGATCAGCACCAGGCCCTCGGCGCGGAGCTGGGCGAGCGCCTCTCTGACGGGAGTCTTCGACACGCCGAGATCGTCGGCGAGCTGACGTTCAGAGAGAGGCTGACCCAACGCGAGGTCACCGTGGACGATCGACTCGCGGAGCTGGTGGAGCACGGTTTCCGCAAGCGATTTGGGTCGCTTGATCCTGGCGACGGGAAGCCGGCCGCTGATTTTGGTATTGCCTGCCATCTGCAAGGTGATATACCAGACACCAGAAAGTTCGGCAACAAGAAGCGGCTTCGCTGACGGCCCGTTACGAAGCCAAGGTACGTGCTCCGGGGAGGAGACATGGACAGAGCCGAGCTCGCGCTCGACTGCCGTAACCTGCACGGCGAGGGAATTCTGTGGAACCACCATGACCGCCGGGTCTGGTGGACGGACATCCACGGGAAGCGTCTGTGGTGGCTCGAACCCTCATCAGGTGCTTCGGGTTCAATCGCCATGGCGGACCGCGTCTGCTGCTTCGCGCCCCGCGAGAAAGGCGGTTTCATTCTCGCCCTCGCAAAGGAGGTGGCGTTCTTCGACCCCGGCACCGGCGAACTCGCGACGATCCATCGCTTCGAGCCCGACAAACTGGCGACGCGCCTCAATGACGGCCGCACGGATCGCCAGGGCCGATTCATCGCTGGCGGAATGAACGAGGGTTCCGGACCGGAAAAGTCGACCGTGTTGCGGATCGATCCCGACGAATCGGTAACGACGATCATTACCGGCGTTGGCTGCGCCAACTCGACCTGTTTCTCGCCCGACGGGCGCCGCATGTATTTCGCCGACACCTCCGTCGGAACCATCTGGGTCTATGACTACGATCCGGGCACCGGGGTTCCAGGCAACCGACAGGTACTCAACGATTTCAAGGGAGAGCCGGGCATTCCGGACGGCTCGTGCGTCGACGCTGAAGGCGCCGTGTGGAATGCCGAATGGGAAGGCCGGCGAGTCGTCCGCATCCTGCCCGACGGGAGCATCGATCGGGTGGTCGAGGTGCCGGTGTTGAAGCCGACCTGCTGCGCTTTCGGCGGGCCTGAACTCGAGACTCTCTACATCACCACATCGCGACTGGAGGCGACGCGGGAGCAGATCGCCGCCGAGCCGACGGCCGGCTCTCTCTTCGCTTTCAAACCCGGCGTGCGCGGCGTCGTGGACGCGCCGTTCGCCGGATAGAACCCGTCAAGCGTCCAAGGGAGGAAAGACATGAGCTTCAGCTTTCGATCGTTGATCGCGATAGCAGCGACAAGCGCGGTCGTAATACTCACGGCGACCGGTATTGCCCTCGCCATCGACTACGCCGCACCGCAACCGCTCCAACCGGGCGCACAGGCGCCGATCACCAAGGGCGCCGGCAAGGACAAGATCCGCATCGCCTACATGCCGCCGGCGACCGAGTTCAACTACTACATCGCCATCGGCGAGGGCCTCAAAGCCGCAGCGGCCGAGAAGGGCAATGTTGAGACCTTCATGCTCGCCCCGCAAAGCGGCGCCGACATCAACGGCCAGATGGGCATGATCCAGGACGTGATCACCCAGGACGTCGACGCCATCGTCCTGTCGACCCATGACGAGGCGGCCGCCGCTCCGCTCGTCAAGCAGGCCGTCGACAAAGGCATCTCCGTCGTCATCGTCAACTCCGACATCGCCAACTTTCCGACCCCGGTCCATGCCGTGGTCGGCTATTCGCAACGCAAAGGCACGCATAAGATCGGCGAATACCTCCTTGAGAGGCTCGGCGACAAATCGGTCAAAGCCGCGGTCATCGAAGGCCAGCCCGGCTATCATTCGACAGAGCGCGTTGGCGGCTTCCTCGACGCTGTCAAGGGCAAGCCGAATGTGGATATTGTTGCGAGCATTCCCGGCGGCTGGAATGTTGAGGGTGGCAACACCGCCGGCATGGACCTGCTCCAGGGTCATCCGGACGTCGACGTCATCTTTGCCGCGAACGACTACATGATCATGGGTGCCCAACTCGCCGCTAAGTCGCTCGGTCGAAACGACCTGATGCTGCTTGGCAATGATGGCGACACCGCCGCTCTCGAGGAGATCAACAAAGGCACGGTCACCGCGACTGTCAACACGACACCATTCGTCATGGGCCAGATTGCGTTGCAGGTCGCGCTCGACGTGCTCGACGGCAAATTTGCAGGAGGCTTTGTCGAAACGCCGACAACGATTGTCGACAAGGCCAATGTGCTACCGGTTCTGCAGGCGGCCGACAAGCTCTATCCGAAGCCGTCGATACAGTATTGAGAGGAACTCACGTTCCTTAAGCAGCACCTTCCCTCGCTCGGCCGGACCACCCGCTCGGGCAAAGCAAGGATCGCGTGGAGAGCTATGGAAGAGAGCGTTCCCGTCTGGGAGCTGAGGAACGTGACCAAGCGTTTCCCCGGCGTCGTGGCGAACGATTCCGTGTCGCTCAGCCTCGTTGCCGGGCGGATTCACGGCCTGCTCGGCGAGAATGGCTGCGGCAAGTCCACGCTTGTCAAGGTGCTGTGCGGGGTGCATCAGCCCGATTCGGGCGAGATCCTGTGTGCGGGCCGGCCGGTCGTGCTTTCCGACCCGATCGCCGCGCGGCGCGCGGGGATCGCCACGGTCTTTCAGGAGTTCTCGCTCGTCCAAACGCTATCGGTCGCGGAAAACATCTATCTCGGCCGGCTTCCGCGAAACCGATGGCGGATAGACTGGCCGGCAATGCGCGAGGGAGCCCGGCGCGTGCTTGGCCGCATCCACGTCGCGATCGACCCGGACGCGATCGTGGGCGAACTCTCAACCGCCGGCCAGCAACTCGTGGAGATCGCCAAGGCGATCGCGGCCAACGCCTCGATGATCATTCTCGACGAGCCGACCACCGCCCTCGGC
Organism: Mesorhizobium sp. LjNodule214; assembly: GCF_964252735.1. Lineage (NCBI taxonomy): Bacteria > Pseudomonadati > Pseudomonadota > Alphaproteobacteria > Hyphomicrobiales > Phyllobacteriaceae > Mesorhizobium > Mesorhizobium sp. LjNodule214. The sequence continues at coordinate 155,549 of NZ_CAXUPE020000005.1, read as the reverse complement.
CCCGACGAGATCGCCGAGCTTCATCGCCTTCTCCTGCGCCTCAGGGACGATGGCAGGATCATCCTCTACATCTCGCATCGCCTAGACGAGGTCGTTGAACTCGTCGACGAAGCAACGATCCTCAAGGATGGGCGCGTGGTATCGAACGCAGCGGAAACGCCGGTCGAGATCAGGGCCATTGTCCGTAAGATGGTCGGCCGCGTCGACGAACACTTTCCCAAGGCGGCGAATGCCACGGGTGACGCCCTCCTCGACGTGCGCTCCATCCACACGAGCAACCGCGTCACCGGCGCTAGCTTTACGGTTGGCCGCGGCGAGGTCTTCGGCCTTGGCGGCGTGCTCGGCTCCGGCCGCACCGAAATCGCCCGCGCCCTGTTCGGGGTCGATGTGCTTCGGCAAGGCGAAATCCGGCTCCGCGGCAAATCGCTCAAGCTTCTGTCCTCGCGCGACGCGATCGCCGCCGGGATCGCGCTTGTGCCGGAGAATCGAAAATCCGACGGGCTCTTCTTCAATTTCAGCGGGCTCGAGAACATCTCGATCGCCGGGCTCGGCCGGATCACGCACCGAGCCATGCTCGACCACGCCCGCGAACGACGCCTTGCACACGGCCTGATCCAGAGCCTCAGAATCACGCCGACTGCCGGGACGGCGCTGGTCGGCGAGCTTTCCGGCGGCAACCAGCAGAAGATCGTGATTGCCCGGTGGCTGTTCGCGGAGGCCGAGCTTTTCGTTCTCGACGAGCCGACCCAAGGTATCGATGTCGGGGCCAAGATCGCCGTGTATCAGCTCATCAACGAGCTTACAGCCGCCGGCAAGGGCGTCATCCTGATCAGCTCCGACTATGACGAGCTGCTCGCGATGAGCGACCGGATCGGCATTGTAAGCCGCGGAAGGATCGTCGCAATCCGCGATGCCAGGAGCCTCGACAAGGCCGACCTGGTCAAGGCCTCCGCCGACCAGGAGGAGCTTGCCGCATGAAGCGGTTGGTGAGCAACCAGATCGTCGGTCCGCTTGCTGCCCTTCTCCTGGTGGCTGTCGTCGTCGCGCTCACCACCAACCGCTTTCTCGATGTCGGCAATCTGTCCAACCTCATTCTGCAGGTGAGCATCGTTGCGATCGTTGCGATCGGCTCGACCATCGTGATCTTCACCGGCGGCATCGACCTTTCCCCCGGTTCGGCCATCGCATTGATGACTATGGTTTTCGCCATGACGATCAAATTCGGGGGCGTGCCGCTGCCGTTGGCGATTCTGCTCGTCCTTCTGATCGGCGTGCTCCTTGGCGCCGTGAACGGCGTCCTCACCGCCTACCTTCGTATCCCGTCGTTCATCACCACGCTCGCGGCACTCTCGGCGTTCCGCGGCACCGCCTTCATGTTCAACAACGGCTCGCCGGTATTCTCCGTGCACCCGATACTCGAGCCGATCTTCTACGGCTCGCTTCTCGGGGTGCCGCTGCCGCTCTTCTACGTCGTCGGCCTCTACGCACTCGCCTTCTTCGTCATGCGCTACACCGCCTTCGGCCGCACGATCTACGCGGTCGGCGGTAACCCGCAAGCGGCGGCGCTCTCCGGGCTCAATGTCGCCCGCACGCGCTTCCTTGCCTTCGTCATTGCCGGCGCGATGGCGGCGGTCGGCGCCGTGCTCATGGCCGCACGGCTCAATTCCGGCTCGCCCAATTATGGCGTTGGGATGGAGCTATCGGCGATCGCCGCCGCAGTGATCGGCGGCGCAAGTCTCGCCGGCGGTCGCGGCGAGATCGTGAGCACCGTGATCGGCGCGCTTACCATCGTGATCGTCCAGAACGCGCTCAACCTCAACGCCGTGCCGGCTTCAGCCCAGAACGTCATCATCGGCGCGATCATCGTGACCGCGGTCGGTGTCGACATGTGGCGCGCCGAGGTCGGCCGTGTACTCGCCTTCGTCGTCGGCCCGCTCACCGCGCCAACACGCAAAGGAAAGGTAGATCAATGACTGCCATAACCTTCTCCCACATCGGCATTACGGTCCCTGACCTCGAAAGAGCTGTTGAGTTCTATTCGATGGCCTTCGACTGCTATGTGATCATGGGGCCGACCAAGGTCTCCCAGGACGACAGCGCCATCGGCCAGATGTGCGACGACGTCTTCGGGACCGGCTGGGAAAGTTTCCGGATCGCCCACCTCTCGACCGGCGACGGCATTGGCATCGAGCTATTCGAGTTCCCCAAGACTCGTCCGGAGGAGCGGCCCTTCGAATATTGGCGTCCAGGCATCTTCCACATCTGCTTGCAGGACCAGCATCTCGAAGAGCGCGTCAAGCTCATCGAGTCCCTCGGCGGCCGCCAGCGGATGAGCCAGGTCCGCTACTACTATCCCGGCGAAAAGCCCTACCGCATGATCTATTGCGAGGATCCCTTCGGCAACATCATCGAGCTCTACAGCCATTCCTACGAGCTCACCTATTCGGCCGGCGCCTATGTCTAAGGCGCGGGAGGGACGCGGCATGGCAGAACATCCCAAGGTCGTCATCACCGACTACGATTACGGCAATCTGGACATCGAACGGGCCGTTCTGGAGGCAGTCGGCGCGCGAGTCGTGGGGCTCCAGGCCAAGTCGGAGGAGGAACTGGCTGCTGAGGCGGTCGACTGTGACGCGGTGATGAACCAGTATGCCCGCATCGGCGCGAAAACAATCGAACGCATGCAGCGCTGCCGGGTGATCGCCCGCTATGGCGTCGGCGTCGACATCGTAGATGTCGACGCCGCGACCGCCAAGGGCATCCTTGTCACCAATGTCCGCGACTATTGCACCGACGAGGTCGCCGACCATGCGATCGGGCTGTGGCTTGCGCTCGCCCGCAAGCTTTTCCAATACAACACCGCGACCCATGAGGGGATCTGGCGTTGGCAGACCGGGCAACCGATCCATCGGTTGAAGGGACGCACGATGGGCATTGTCTCCTTCGGCAAGATCGGCCGGGCGATTGCCGAGCGCGCCAAAGGCTTCGGCGTCGATATCCTTGTTCATGATCCGTACATCGAGAAGGGCGTCGCCGAGGCGAAAGGCGCGCGCAGCGTCGGCAAGGCAGAGATTCTCCAAAACTCCGACTATCTGATGATGCAGGTGCCGATCACCCCCGAGACCCGGCATTTCCTGGGTGAGACGGAATTCCGCCAGGTGAAGAAGGGGGCAATTATCGTCAATACCGGCCGTGGTCCGACCATCGACAACCGCGCGCTCTATCGGGCACTGACCGAAGGCCGCATCGCCGGCGCCGGCCTGGATGATCCGGAAGAGGAGCCGGCCAAGCTCGCCAAGTGGAACCCAAGCAGCAATCGGCTGTTCTCGCTCCCCAATGTCATCGTCACACCCCACGCGGCGTACTATTCCGAAGAGTCGATCCGAATTGCCCGCGAAACCGCCGCGTCTGAAGTCGCGCGCGTGCTGACCGGCGGCATGCCGCTCAACCCGATTAACGCAGTAGAGCTGGCGCGAACGCCGGTACGAAGATGAGGGAGGTCATGCGATGCTAAAGGTGTTCAACGATTTCGAGCGGCAGCCGGTGCTGCTTGCGAAGTTCGAAGAGGTCGCCAAATGCTACAGCGCCTCATGCGTCTTTGCCGACGCTCAATACCGTCAGGGCGTGATGGATTCGGAGATCAAGCCGCCGTTTCCGGCGAGAATCGTCGGCCAGGCCCTCACGGTCCAGCTCTCGCCGGGAGACCTCGTTGACCCGCTCAGGGCAATCGAGATGGGCAGGGATGGTGACATCATCGTCGTCGACGCGGGCGGCGACCGGCAGACCTCGGTGTGCGGCGGGCTGATGGGCGGGCTCGCCAGGAACCGCGGCATTCGCGGCATGATCATCGATGGCTCCGGCCGCGACATCGACGAGCTTGAGGCGATCGGCTGGCCGATATGGGCCCGCGCCATCACGGCGCGAGGCACGCACACAATGTATTCAGGCCGAAAGGATGAGCTCTCGATCAACGTGCCAATTCAATGCGGCGGCGTACCTATCAATCCCGGCGATTTCGTGGTTGCCGACACGATCGGCGTGACCGTCGTGCCGGTAGCCAGCGCCGAAGCGGTCGTGGGGCTCGCGCGCGAACAGGCAGCGCGCGAACAGAAGACCCGCGAATGGGTCGCCCAAGGGAAAACACTTGAAGAGTTGCTTAACGAGTTCGGTCGTCTTTGAGACCCGGCTTGGTCTGGTAGGGATCGTAGAGGTACTTGCGGCGTTGGTTGCCGTCGTGGTGCCGTGCATGAACAGCGAGCAGGTGCTTTACACGGCCGATCAGCCCGGCTTGACCAATTGCGCGCTAGACGTTGTGATTGTCCAACAAGAGGGCAAGCTGTCTGGCTGCCGCGCTTTCTATGATAAGTTCCTCCAACCCTATGTCCCCGACGCGCAATTTGTTGACGCGACGCCTACTCGATGAATCGTCGCTGACGCTCGGCGCCAATTCCTGGCAAACCTTCCGCAAGGTGGTGCTGCCGCTGCTGCGGCCGGCTATCCTGGCGGCGCTGATCTATTCATTCGTCCGTGCGATGACGGCGATCAGTGCCATCATCTTCTTGGTCAGTGCGCAATACAACATGTCGACCAGCTACATCGTCGGCCGCGTCGAGAACAACGAATACGGCATCGCCATCGCCTATTCGGCCGTCCTTATCGGCGTGATGTTGGCCGTCATCGGGCTGATGCAGCTCGCCGTCGGGCGGCGCCACGTGGAAACCGATCTTTCACAGTCCCGCACCAATGTCGGCGTGGCGGGCGCCGGATAGAAGCACGAACGAGAACATGATCGAACATGGCTGAGATCAAAAGCAACGCCGCCTCGGTGGAGTTCAGGAACGTCACCAAGGTCTACGGAAGGAGCAAGGCGGCGGCGGTCAACGACATCTCGCTGTTCATTGAGGCGAGCAACCTGGTGACGCTGCTGGGACCGTCCGGTTGCGGCAAGACGACGACCTTGCGCATGATCGCTGGCCTCGAACTTGCCACCAGCGGCCAGATCCTGATCGGGGGCGCCGACGTGACGCGACTGCCGGCGACTGACCGCGACGTGTCGATGGTCTTCCAGTCCTACGCGCTGTTTCCGCATATGACAGTCCGAGAGAATGTCGAATACGGCCTGAAGTTTTCCGGCTTCAGCAAGAAGGACGCCGCCGACAAGGCGAAGGCTGGCTTGGAACTCGTCGGCCTCAGCGGCTTCGGCGATCGCTTGCCCAGCCAGCTGTCCGGCGGCCAGCAGCAGCGTGTGGCGGTAGCCCGCGCCCTGGTGCTGGAACCGCAAGTGCTGTTGTTCGACGAGCCGCTCTCCAACCTCGACGCCAAGCTGCGGCGACATGTTCGCGAGGAAATCCGCGAGATCCAGCGGAACCTTGGGCTGACGGTGGTCTATGTCACCCATGACCAGGAAGAGGCGCTCGCGGTCTCCGACCGCATCATCGTCATGAACAACGCAGTGATCGCCCAGGATGGCACGCCGCGCGACCTCTATGACGCGCCGTCAAGCGCCTTCGTCGCCGATTTCATAGGCGAGGCGAATATCTTCGATTGCCGGATAACGGACGTAGAGAAGGATGTGGCGACGGTGGAACTCGGCCCGTTGTCGTTGAAATTGCCGGCACGTGACCAAAGGCGGGGCCCTGCCAGGCTGGCGGTAAGGCCGGGCCGCATCGAAATCTGCAGCGCGGGCGCCCCCGGAACGCTTCCCGGCACGCTGCAGAAGGTCACCTATGTCGGCAGCCATCTGGAATTCATGGTCGATACCGAATTCGGCGCGGTGTTCGCGATTTCGACAAATGTCGACGCGCAGTTCGAGGCAGGCCAGAAAGTCGGCGTTGAGTTCTGCGACCATGGACCAGTTCTGCTTACTGCCTGATGCTCAAAGCCAACATGCCCTATTCGCCGGCGCGGCGCGCCAGGTTGACGGCGACCCCAGGCGGCGGTCCAGGTCGTTTTCGTAGCACCGGTGCCACCGCTTGTTCTTGCGACCCCGGCCCTAGCAGGCACGCCCGCAAGAGACGCACGACAGGCTCCGACGATTTATGGGCGACTGCTTGGCTTCAGTCGCGCGGAAGCAGTCAAACGTTGCTGCAATGCCGAGGTCCTCGGCGAACTCGCCGTCGGCAACATCTGTATCGCGTACAACATCCTGGGATCCTACGCCTATGCTGCCTACCTCAAGAATCCGAATTAAAGATCGTGGTGCCGCGCGACTATGCGCTAATCCTCTCGAGGGGCGTGTTGATCCCGACAACTACCGGCAACCGCGATCTCGCCGCGCGATTTCTCGACTATCTGCTGTCGGAGCGCGGCCAGCGTGTCGCGCGCGAGCAGGCCTTTTTCTTTTCCGAGAAGTCGCCCTTGCCCGACGGGGTCGACGGACCAGCAGCGCTAATGGAATCGGGAATAGGGCGGCCCATTCGCGTTGGTCCCTCGTTGCTTGCCGCGCAAGACCAGATCCAGCGCGCGCGCTTCATAGCCGATTGGGCGAGCTTGATCGCCAAACCGTCGCATTGAATTCTCTCTGTCTGAAGAACAAGGTGAGCGGCGGCTACACCAACTAACTCGCTCCGAGAAATTGCCTGAGCTCCGGTGTTCTGGGGCTGGCGAAGACCTCTTCTGGAGGGCCAATCTCGTGGACCCGGCCCTGATGCATGAAGACGACGCGCGAGCAGACATCGCGGGCAAAACGCATCTCATGCGTGACCATCACCAGCGTCATGCCTTCCGCCGCCAGTTCCTTGACGACGGCCAGCACTTCGGCGACGAGTTCGGGATCGAGTGCCGAGGTGATCTCGTCGCATAGAAGCGCGATGGGTTGCATTGCAAGTGCACGGGCGATCGCGACGCGCTGCTGCTGGCCACCAGACAGTTCGTCCGGCAAGGCGTCGAACTTGTGGGCGAGGCCGACGCGTTCGAGCATCTTTCGGGCGATCGCTTCGGCATCCTTCTTCGGCGTCTTCTTGACCACCATCTGCGACAGCATGACGTTGCCACCAGCCGTCAGGTGCGGAAACAGGTTGAACTGCTGGAAGATCATGCCGACCTTCAGACGCAGCGCCTTGAGATGCGTCTCGTCGGGCAGGAACTGGGCGCCGGCGACGATGATCGAACCTTCATCGATGGTCTCCAGCCCGTTGATGCAGCGCAGCAGCGTCGACTTGCCGGAACCGCTCTTACCGATGATGGCGACGACCTCGCCTGGCGCAACGTCGATGGAAATCCCCTTCAGCACCTCGTTGTCGCCGAAGCGCTTCTTCACCTCAGTGATTGCGATGAGCGACATTGAGCTTCCTTTCCAGCAGTTGGCTCGATTTCGACAGCGGCCAGCACAAGGCAAAGTATATGAGCGCGACCAGCCCATAGACAGTGAACGGCTGGAACGTGGCATTGGTGACGATCGAACCGGCCTTCGACAGTTCGACGAAACCGATGATGGAGGTCAGCGCCGTGCCCTTGACTACCTGCACCGAGAAGCCGACGGTGGGCGGCACAGCCACTTTCAGCGCCTGCGGCAGGATGACGTAGCGCATCTGCTGGAGGTAACCCATGCCGAGGCTGGCGGACGCCTCCCACTGGCCCCTGGCGATGCTCTCGACGCAGCCGCGCCAGATTTCGGCGAGGAAGGCGGCAGTCCACAGGACGAGCGCGACGCCGGCGGCGAGCCAGGCGGGAACGTCTATGCCGAACAGGCCGAGGCCGAAGAAGGCGAGAAACAGCTGCATCAGCAGCGGCGTGCCCTGGAACAGTTCGATGTAGCCGCGAGACAGGAGCTGCGCCCAGCGCCGGCCGCCGATGCGCAGGAACAGCAGGGCCGCGCCGACCACCCCGCCGCCGATGAAGGAAACCAGCGACAGCAGGATGGTCCAGCGCGTGGCCAGAAGCAGATTGCGCAGGATGTCCCAGAAGGTGAACTGAGTCATGGCGCGTGTCTCATCGCGACGCCTTCCTTGGAAACAGCATCCGGCCGAGGCCGGCCAAAAGCTGGCGCAGCAGGATGGCGAGGGCCAGATAGATCAGGGTGGAGACGATGTAGGTTTCGAAGGCCCTGAACGTGCGCGACTGGATGAAGTTGGCGGCGAAGGTCAGGTCTTCGGGCGCGATCTGGGAAACGACCGCCGAACCCAGCATGACGATGACGATCTGCGACGACAGCGCCGGCCAGATGCGCTGCAGCGCCGGGACCAGGACCACGTACCAGAAGGTCTGGAACGGAGTCATGGCGAGGCTGGCGCCGGACTCGAACTGTCCGCGCGGCGTGGCCTGGATGCCGGCGCGGATGATCTCGCAGCTGTAGGCGCCGAGGTTCACGATCATGGCGAGGTTGGCGGCGGTGAGTTCCGACATCTTGATGCCGAGCGACGGCAGGCCGAAGAAGATGAAGAACAGTTGGATGAGGAAGGGCGTGTTGCGGATCAGTTCGACATACACCGCCACAACGGGTTTCAGCCAGTTCGGCCCGAGTGCACGGACCCAGGCACAGGCGGTGCCCAGCGCCACGCCGAGAAGCGCACCGACCAGGGTGAGCTGAACGGTGATCCGGATGCCCTTGAGCAGGACCGGAAAATAGTCGACCAGCCAGCCGAAATCGAAGTGATAGATCATGGGCTGCTACCGACACCGGCCACGCGACGATCACAGGTCCGCCGGCAGGTCCGCCTTCAGCCATTTCTGCGAGATCGCGTTAAGGGACCCGTCGGACTTCGCGGCGGCGATGATTTCGTTGATCTTGGCCGCAAGCGCCAGTTCCCCCTTGTTCATGCCAATGTAGCAAGGCGAGTTCTTGATCAGGAATTTGAGTTCGGGCCGCTTTGGTGGGTTCTTCTCGAGGATGGCGGCGGCAACGACGTTGCCCGTCGCGATCACTTCGACCTGGCCCGAGAGGAAAGCCGAAATGGTGCCGTTGTTGTCTTCGTAGCGCTTGATGTCGGCGCTCGCCGGCGCGACCTTGGTCAGTTCGAGATCCTCGATCGCGCCGCGGGTGACGCCAACGGTCTTGCCGGCGAGGTCTTCCGGCTTCGCCGCCGCGACATCGGCAGGAGCGAACACGCCATTGAAGAAAGGAGCGTAGGCGGCCGAAAAGTCGATGACCTTCTCGCGATCGGGGTTTTTGCCGAGGCTGGATATGACCAGGTCGACCTTGTTGGTCTGAAGATAGGGAATGCGGTTGGCGCTGGTGACCGGAACGATCTCGACCTTGGCGCCGAGCTTTTCGCCAATCAGGTTGGCCATGTCGATGTCGTAGCCTTGCGGCGCCATGTCGGTGCCGACGCTGCCGAAAGGCGGGAAATCCTGGGGGACCGCGATGCGGACACTGCCCCGCGCGCCGATGTCGCTCAAGGCGTCAGCCCGCGCCTGCGAAGACGGAGCCATGGTCATTCCAAGCATGGCGGCGAAGGCCAGCATGCACGCGTTGTGACGGTTCATCATTTTTTCCCTTCTGACTGGACAAAACCGATAGGTCGCCAAGGCAAAGCAACAGACATGCCAAACCACCGAAGTCGGTGCCTGTCGGGGCTTTTTGAAAGCACTGTCACGATCCGATGCCGTTGGAGCGGCAGGCCGCCCAAATATTGTGCAGGTGTGCGAAGTGCGCCCGCTGCCCAGTTGTACGTCAGTCGCAGCGGCGCTGGGAGCCTGCGCCTTTTATACTGAAGCTGGCGGACGCGGCGCCGAAGCGGGCGAAGTCAGGCAAGGCCATCGGCTTCAATCAACGATTTGAATACGTCTCCCGGGGTCCATCAAATATTTATATATCAACGCTTTACGCTTAATTCTTTGAATTGAGCACTAGCGGGTAAGCCTGTGACTTTTGAGCGAAATGGTATTGGGCCCGTTCGTCAATTTTCTCCGTCTTGTTGATGGCACCCGTCACACGTAGTTCAACACTCCCGGCTTCGAAAGACCCTTCAGCGAAGCGTGCCATGTGCCGGCCGAAAGCGCGAGAGCACCAGAAGACGCCGTTGACGTTGACGTTCATCCACAGCCACAGTCCATCGCCGACATCTTCCGACGAAATGCCGCTGCTGCCGAAACCGGCATTGTTCATGAGGATCGAGGCCGGCGTGCCCCGAGCGGCTAGTTGTCGGCGATCTCGGTCATCCCTGCCGACGAAGTGACGTCGCCGAGCATCAGTTCGGCCGAATACCCTTTCGCGGTCAATGCATCCTTGCCGGCACTGTCGATCTGCTCATCGGGCTCGATGATGACCAACCGCGCCCCGGCCTCGCCAAGCGCATCCGCGCACGCGAGCCCAATGCCTCGGCCGCCGCCGGTGACCACGGCGAGTTCGAAGCGGGCTATTCAGCAGCCTCATGGACCGGAATTAAACGTCGACCGACCTGCAGCAGATGCAGGCGCATAGCGGTCGCAGCGCCTGCAAGATCACGTTCGGCAATGGCTTCCACGATCCTCTCGTGATCGGCAAAACTGTGATGGTCGGCCGGGGGGCGCGCACCATCGGCACGCAGTCGGCCCCACACCACGGTACGCCGCACGGCATTCAGCACGTCGAACAGGCCGAGCAGCACCTTGTTGCTGCTCGCCTCAGCGATCTGGCGGTGAAGCAGATTGTCGATGTTCTCGTATTGCCGCCATGTTGCGGCTTCGCGCGTCTGGGCGAGCGACTTCCGCATCGCGGCTATGTCGTCAAGCGTGGCATGCAGTGCTGCCTCGCGCGCGATTTCCGGCTCTATGATAAGGCGCGCGCGCATCACATCAGCCGGGTTGGTGCGCCCGGCGATTTCCGAAATGCCGATCGTCTCTTCGATCGGGCCGCTTCCGACGAAGGTGCCCTTGCCGACGTGGCGCCAGATGCGACCGTCCTTCTCGAGCACTGCCAGCGCCTTGCGCAAATCGCCACGCGAAACGCCGAGGCTTTCGCAAAGCTCCCGCTCGGCCGGCAGCCGCGTTTCGCCGGACAGGTCCATCTGCGCCAGATAGGCCTGAAGCTGCACCAGCGCGGCGTGGCCGCCGTCTCCGACAATATCCATTGGTTTAACCAATTCGCGATTGATTCTTGTGCTTGGTGATAAATTGATTGGTTGAATCCGTCAACATCCGAATTGCGGGCCACGGATCACGAGTCAATCGCAACCCGGCGCGAATTACTGCTTGACCAATCTGGCTGAAATCCCTAACCATTTACAGAATTGGTTACAAGAAAAACGGGAGGAAGCAAAATGACCAGGTTGACCAGACGTGCCGTCCTTGCAACAGCGCTCGCCGCGGCGATCGGCAGTGCAATGTCGATCGAGGCTGCCAGCGCCGGCGATATGCGGATCGCGTTCGGGGATTTGCCGGGAATCGAATCCATCCAGACACTCACGGCCATCGAACGCGCGAAGGAGCGCGGAGTAAACGTCGAGCTGATCATCCTCAACGACGAAGATCTGGCTGCGCAAGCCATCGTCGGCAACCAGGCAGATGTCGGCATCGGCGCACCCTATACGCTGATCCAGAAGGTGGGCGTTCCCATTCGTCTGTTTGCGCAGATTTCGACGCTGCGCTTCTTCCCGGTGGTCAACAGTGAATTCTACAAGGAATGGAAGGATCTGGACGGACAGGACGTGGCGGTGCAGGCGCGCGGCTCCGGGACAGAGGCCGTCATGCTCCTGATGGCCAAAACCCACGGTATCAAGCTCGGCACCGTCAGCTACGTCCCGGGCTCCGAGGTTCGGCGCAACGCGCTTATCCAGGGCACGCTGAAAGCCTCAATCGTTGACGCGGCCAATCGGCGTGCGCTCGAGGCAGAAGCGCCCGGCAAGTTCATCGTGCTGCCCGTCGATGACCTCAGCGCCACCGACGAAGGTCTGTTCGCCACCGCCGACTACCTGAAGAACAATGCCGCCGATGTCGATATCCTCGTCGAGGAACTGATGAAGACGGCGCGCGAGATCACCGAGAACCCCGCCGTCGCGGTCGAGTTTCGCAACAAGTACAAGCTGCTGCCCGACCTTGGCGCGGAGGCCGACACGGAAATCTCCGAATATTACAAGGAGACGGCGGGCGCCGGCAGCCTGGTGCTGAACGGCGGCGGCGCGGAGGCCGCAGCAGACGACTTTGCGTTCTTCAGCCTGGCCGGCCAGATCGAAGGCGACCCGGCCTCCCTTAAGGTCGAGGACTTTTGGGACGTCGCCGCTATCGACCGCGCCGTTGCCAAGCTCGGCAAGAAATAGGTCTGGCGGATGGCGACCGGCATCAGGACGGAAAGCGAGGCCGTTGGTCTCGCTACCCTTTCAGCACGCGGCGAGGTGGGTGGATGGCGGGACCAGCCAGTTCTTCTCAGGCTGGTCTCCATCGCTCTTTTTGCGGGCATCTGGGAAATCGCCGGCCGCATACCCGTGAGCTTTGCGTTTCCGACCTTCTCGGCCACTTTCACCGCCTTCATCGGGCTGATTGCCGACGGCAGCCTGCCTCTGGCGTATGTTTCGACGCTGCAACCCTTGCTGCTCGGCATAGTGCTGTCGGCTTTCCTCGGCGTCGGCCTCGGAACGCTGTGCGGCCTGTGGCGCACCGGCGAATGGCTGCTGATCCCGGTGTTTATCGTGCTGCAGGCCGCACCCGTCGCGGCCTTCATCCCGATGGTGACTTTCGTCTACGGCATCGGCATGACCGCCAAGACGCTTGCGGTGATGATACTGGCTTTGCCGGTCATCGTGCTCAACACCTACAAGGCGGTGCGAAACGTCAACGAGTCGCTCGTCGTCATGTGCCGCTCGTTCCTTGGAACGCGCTGGCAAGTGGTTACACGGATCATCCTTCCCGACGCCAGCCCGGTCATTTTTGCGGGTCTGCGTCTGGGCGTGGCGGCGGGCTTCGTCGGCGTCGTGCTGGCCGAATTGCTGATCACGCCGACCGGAATCGGCGACCTGATCACCTTTCACCGTTCACGCGCCGACTATGCCGAAATGTATGCAACGATTGCCTCGATTATCGCGCTTTCGACCCTGACGCTGATTGTGCTGCAGTGGATCGAGGTCCGTGTTTTCAGGCCCGAGACAAGAGGAGCCTGAGATGCGCGCTGCTGTACTGCGAAAGGAACCGTCATCGATGCCCGCGCCAATCGATCAGATCGTCGAGGTGAGGGGAATCTCCAAGAGCTACGGGAGCACCGAGGCATTGCGCGGCATAGACCTCGACTTTCCCAGGGGCAAGCTGACCAGCCTGCTCGGCCCGAGCGGCTGCGGAAAGACGACGCTGCTCAAGATCATCGCCGGGCTGATCAAGGCCGATGCCGGTACAATCGCGATCGACGGCAAGGTGGTCAGCGCGCCAGGACCCGAGCGCGCCTTCGTGTTCCAGGATTTTGCGCTGATGCCGTGGGCAACCGCGCTCCGCAACGTCGCCTTCGGGCTCGAACTGCGCGGCAAGGCAAGAGCCGAACGCGAGGAGATCGCCCGCCACTACATTGCCGAGGTCGGGCTCGCTGGGTTCGAGGATAAGTATCCACACCAGCTTTCGGGCGGCATGCGCCAGCGCGTTGGTCTGGCGCGCGCCTTGGCGGTCGATGCCGACGTGCTGCTTCTCGACGAACCGTTCTCGGCTGTTGACGAGCAGAACCGGCGGAAATTTCAGGAAGACCTGATCAGGTTGCGCAGCAACCAGAACAAGACCTTCATCTTCGTCACGCATTCGATAGAGGAGGCGGTCTACATATCCGACCGCATCGTGCTGCTGTCGCCCCGGCCCGGCAGGGTTTCGCAGATCATCGAGCCCGAGATCGACCGCTCCGGCGACCCCGACCTCATTCACCGCGACAAGCTCTATCTCGATACGGTTCAGGAAATCTGGCGGGGGTTGAAGCAATATGCCGAATGAGGCCCTGAGATGACCCTGTTCGGCTACCGCGTCCCGATGATGGCATCGCTGCTTGTCTGGTGCGTGCTGTGGGAGATCGTCGGCAGGCTCGATCTGGTCTTCCTGCTGCCGCCCCTCAGCGAGGTGCTGAGCGCGGCTGTCGGTCTGGTGCAGACTCCGTCCTGGCAGAGCGCGACGGTCACCACGCTGCGCGCCTTTTTCACCGGAATGGTCCTGTCGATTGTGATCGGCGTGCCGCTCGGCATTCTCATGGGCCGCGTGAAGATCGCCGACGACTTGCTCGGCATGTGGGTGAACATCTTTTCCAGCGCGCCGCTCTCGGCGCTGGTGCCGGTGCTGATGATCCTGTTCGGCTTCGGCGAAAGGACAATCGTCGCGGCGGTGTTCCTGTTTGCGATCTGGATCATCGTCCTCGATACCCGCGCCGGCGTCCGGCATATCTCGCCGTCGCTCATCGAGATGGCGCGCTCCTATGGCGCTTCGCGATGGGCGCTGTACCTGAAAATCATCCTCTGGGCGGCGCTGCCGGAAATCCTCGCCGGCATAAGGCTCGGCCTCATCCGTGGCGTGAAGGGCGTTGTGATCGGCCAACTGCTGGTCGCCATCGTCGGCTATGGCGCACTCTTCGAGACCTTCTCGCGGAATTTCCGCATGGCCGAGTTCTGGGCCCTCACCATCATCCTTTTCGCCTTCGCCCTCCTGATCGCCGAACTGATCGAGCGGGCCGAAGCCAAAGTCGAATACTACGCAGGAGCAAGATAATGAACATTCACGGCGCAGACTACGCAATCGAACCGACCACGATGCCGGCCATCCCGGTCGCTCAGTCCGACAAGCTGTTTCCGGTGCACCGGGTCTATTGCGTCGGCCGCAACTATGCGGCGCACGCCGTCGAAATGGGCCACGATCCGAACAAGGAGCCGCCTTTCTTCTTCCAGAAGAACCCCGACAACCTCAATACGTCCGGCGAATTTCCCTATCCGCCGGCTTCCAGCGACGTTCACTATGAGATCGAGATGGTGGTGGCGTTGAAAAGCGGCGGCAAGGACATTCCGGCGGACAAAGCGCTCGACTGCGTTTTCGGCTACGGCGTCGGCCTCGACATGACGCGGCGCGACCTGCAGGCCGTGGCCAAGGATCTCGGTCGGCCATGGGAGGTCGGCAAGGCCTTCGAGGCGTCGGCGCCATGCACCCCGCTGGTTCCTGCAAGCGCGATCGGCCATCCCGCCCAAGGTGCGATCTGGCTGGACCTGAACGGGCAGCGCAAGCAGACGGGCGATCTCAACCAGATGATCTGGAAGGTGTCTGAAATGATCAGTTACCTGTCTGGCCTGTTTACGCTCATGCCCGGAGACATTATCCTTTCGGGGACGCCGTCCGGCGTTGGCGCCGTCCAGCGCGGCGACATTCTCACCGGCCATATCGACAGTGTTGGCGACATCGAGGTCAGGGTTGTCTGAGGCGAAATCGATCATCGCTCGGATCGCCGCAGGTGCAGACGGCGCGCCGGCGATCTCGGCGCCCGACCGGACGACCCTCATGCATGGCGGATTGCGCAGTCTGATCCGCGAGACGGCCGAACAGTTGCATGCGCTCGGCGTCGGCCGTGGTGATCGGGTGGCCATCGTGCTGCCCAACGGACCGGAAATGGCGACGGCCTTCGTCGCGGTGGCGTCCGCCGCTTCGACGGCGCCGCTCAATCCCGCCTACCGGGCCGACGAACTCGATTTCTATCTCTCCGACATTGGCGCCAAGGCGATCCTGGTCGCCGAGGACGAAAACGGTCCGGCGGTCGGCGTTGCCGAGCGCCAGAAGTCGATTCACGTGCGTCGATCAGTTCTTGGAACGTCCAGCGCGAGCCCATGCGGCCAATAGCGCACGAGAGGGAAGCTCGCCAGCGGGCCTTCTTTACGTCTGGCGCCGATGCCCCCTGGCTACCAGCCCAAGTGAATTATCTGGGAAAGATCGGCGATGTCGCCATAGATCATCGAACCTTTGACGAGAAAACACTTGCCACCCAGGACCTCGAAGAGCGGGCTTGACGCGATGCAAGCCGGCGGGACCTTGCGGTCCCTGGCTTCGGCACAGCCGACGCTGATCGCGAGGATAGCGATAGCACAGAGAGTCGTTTTGCTCATATCTGACCCCTAAAGCCAACTGGCTTGTTGGGCCGCAAAAACCGGGTTGCCGTCCCTTAAGTAGCATCGGGCCACATGAGCTTCATTCTATCGATTGGAGACCCGAGCTCATCTATTTGCCGTAGGCGCAAAGACGGGTTCACGCACTTCTTGCCGTTGAACTCAGGCTTGTAGTCAGCCCGAACGCCGGGGTCGCGAAGCCCGCTGACCGCTACTTCTTGTGACGGAGACGCTGGACGAGTGGCCATTGCTATCCCTCAACTACACACGGCAACTCTGCGCTACGGAAGCGCGTTGCGCAATGAAGGCTCTAGCCGGACGAGCCGCCAGTAAGCGGCCAGCATGCCGTTTGAGGCTTGGCCGCTCGAAGATAGACGCCTCTGGGAGCTGGCAGTCGAACAGCACGATATCTTTGACAGTGGACCAGGAGCCTCTCTGGCTCCATCAACCAAATATGGCAGGAAAGCCGACTACGGCCTGTGGCTTGGCTTCCTTTCCCACATTCTCCCCGAAGCTCTCAAACTTCCGCCTCATGAGCGGATTGATCGGTCGTTCATCGAGGACTACGTCGAGTATCTCCGCGAAAACTGCCGGGAGACGACCATCGCACATCGCCTTGGACGTCTGTTCTATACGATCCGGGCGTTTTGTCCGGATCGTGACTGGCAGTGGCTCTACCGCATCTCCAGGCGGATTGCTGCAAAAGCGGAGCCAATCAAGCATCGACGGGTGTTGAGTCCGGAACTCTATGCCGTTGGCCTGCGCCTGATGGATCGTGCGCTGATCAAGGCCAATGCTCTCGGGCGTCTGACGAAGAGCAGTGTTGTCGCCTATCGCGATGGCCTCCTGATCGCGACGCTGATGGAAGCTCCCATGCGCAGGGGAGCTTTCTCTCTTCTGCAGCTTGACGACCATGTCGTGTGTGTCGGGCAGCGATGGTACCTGACGGTGCCAGCGGAAAACACCAAGACCAGGACCGCACAAGATTACGAGTTGTCAAAGCGTCTATCTCGCTACATGGACATTTATCTTGATCAGATCCGTCCGGAGTTCCCGGGTGCTGACACACACAATAGTCTCTGGCCGTACGAAGGGCGTCCAATGACCGACAAGATGATCAGGAGGCGTATCATCAAATGGACGCGCGTAGGTTTGGGCTTTGAGGTGAGTCCTCATCGCTTCCGGAACGCTGCTGCCACCTTCATCTCGGTCGTGGACCCTGAGAACATCCGGGCGGCCAAAGATCTGCTCGGACATCGGTCGTTCGCCATGACCGAAAAACACTACATTGACGGTGCCCAATCCCGCATAGCGGGCCGGGAATTGGCGGCCATCCTCGCGGAGCGCGGGGGGACTTAGTCCGCGCCCAGGGACTTCACGGCCGCTGAGTGGTGGCGGCATCTAAACACGGTACTGGCCATTTTCATTCTGACGACGGATCGAGCCCGGCGCTGGCGAAGCTACATCGATGAACGGAATCCAAATGACGAATGTTTTGTCCTGGAAACGAAGCCGAGCCCAACTAGAGGGTGCAATCGTCTTGGCGCGCCGCCCAGGCCAGAATGGACTCGTTGGTCTCATAGAAACCAGCCTCTTTATGAATTGGTCGCCAACGCGCGTTCGCTTTTGGTGGACGGACATCATTACCGACGCGGCGCTTGGCCTCACGTTCGATGTCGACGGCATGAAAGATGCCGAGGCACATGCCAAGCATTGTCGGGGACAGTATCCGGCCTGGGAGATCATAGTTTGGGATGCGCATGATGAAAACCTTCCAATCTCGATCGATTGGAATGCATGGGCCGCCGCGGATGACAAATACGGCCATCGGAACCCGCCATTTGCGATGAAGGAGTGACCCGGCGTTTCGTTGGCCGTGACAACTATCGAGCGGAATACCAAACCTCGCCAGGTGATTTAGGATCGATTGCTAGCTCTGCCAAGTCGTCTCGATTGGGAATGATCACCGCGCTGAGGCGGTAATCTGATTGTGCCAACTGCTAGTAATTTCCGGACCGCAGAAACCGCAGCGGGCGACCCATGGACTATTACGGCCGCACTCTCTGCGCAACTGACCTTGGTGGAGCCGAAAGAACGACCGCTTTGCGCCGCATGTCGGCCATAGAGGCGAACTTTGCCTCCGCCTGGAAGCAGACATCGCAGCTGACCATGCTGAAGGTCGTGGTCGCGCCAGGAGTTGACGTCCGGCCAACGCTCGACGAAAGGCTCAATGCGGCGTTCTCTGCCCCTTCTTTCGGACCAGTCTTCCGGTAAAAGCACCATTCCATTTGTCGCTTTGGTTCAGTACCTTTGCCCTGCGTACCTGCGTATGTGGCAACCGTTTCGTAGCCACCAACCGATTGGACAGGCGGCCATGCAGCGACCTGAGACGCGTTATGCCCGGTGCGGCGATATCTCGATCGCCTACCAGGTCGTCGGCGCCGGACGGATCGACCTGCTCTATGTCCAGGGCTGGCTCAGCAACATCGAATATGCTTGGGAAAGCCCCGAGTATGCTCGTTTTCTGAGCAAGCTCGGTCGCTTCTCCCGTTTGATCACATTCGACAAACGAGGCACCGGAATGTCCGACCGGGATGTCGGCTTTCCGACGCTCGATCAAAGGGCCCAGGACATCAGAGCCGTTCTCGATGCAGTGGGGTCAGAGCAAGCGGCGCTCTTCGGAGTTTCTGAGGGCGGCGGTATAGCTTCGTTCTTTGCTGCCACCCACCCAGAACGCGTTAGGGCGCTGGTGCTCTACGGCGCCTTTGCGCGTCGCGCCCGGGCGTCCGATTATCCTTGGGGCCAGACCCGAGAGGAGCTCGAAGAATTTGTCACCTCGTTCATGAAGAATTGGGGACAACCCGTCGACCTTGACGAAGGTGCACCGAGCGTCGCCGGGAACCTCAGTGTCCGAAACTGGTTTGCAGCGTATCTTCGGTTTTCCGCCAGCCCTCGCGCCGCGGAACGGATCACCCGGCTGAATAACGAAATCGACGTTCGCGCGGTCCTTCCTGCGATACAGGCCCCGACGCTTGTCCTGCATCGCGAGGGCGATCGTTGGCACTCAATCGATGAAGGACGCTATCTGGCTGCCCGGATTCCCGGCGCCGAGTTTCGCCCCCTGCCTGGCAACGACCACATCCCTTGGTATGGCGATCAGGACCGGCTAGTCGAGGAAATGGAGGAATTTCTCACCGGTGAGCGAGCATCCGCAAATGTTGATCGGGCGCTTGTCACCGTGGCGATCACAGACATCGTCGATTCCACCGCCGCGTTGAGTGCCATGGGGGATGATCGTTGGCGGATGGTTCTTGAACATCTGGACACGAGTGCACGCCGGCATACCGCAGCTTTGGGTGGGCAAATTGTCAAACACACTGGCGATGGATACATGCTTGCCTTTGTCGGGCCGACCCCAGCCATCGAATGTGCCCAGGCGCTGGCGCGCGATGCGAACGCTCTCGGATTAAAATTACGGACCGGAATCCACACCGGAGAGTGCGAGCGTCGCGGCGATGACTTGAGCGGCTTAGCAGTTCATTTGGCTGCGAGAATCATGGCCGAATCGGCCCCAGGCTCGATCCTTACCTCCAGAACGGTGAAGGACCTGGCGGTCGGCTCCGGTCTGAACTTCATATCTGTCGGACACCGGGAGATGAAGGGTATTCCCGAAAGCTGGGAGCTCTACGCATTGGCGAGTTGAAGCAGCCTTCGCTCCCGTGCGCAACCAGTTTGCGGGGCCGCCAGTACGAATGACGAGGAACCCACCTGAACCCGACCTTTGTGGTCCGGGCGAGAAATGTCTCAATCGGGTCAAACTTCACCGTACGCCTTCTGCGAACGAGCGTCCGCAACGGGGTCGAATGTTGCCTTTCGTCTCGCAGATGAGAACCAGCAAGTAGCGCCATTTCGTGACATCGGCGCTGAATGCAGCGAAGGTCGCGTCTCGAGCCCAAAGCGGTCATTCGACCGTCGATTGAAAATTACTTTTCTTCGCCTGGATCGTACCCATCGAGTTGGGGAGGCGGTGATCGGTTCGTTGTGCTAATCTCGATAGCCGCAGAGGGCGCTATGAGCGAAACCCGCAAGATCGCGGCGATACTAGTCGCGGATGTGGTCGGCTACAGCCGCCTCGCCGGCGCGGACGAGGAGGGCACCTTGGTGCGCCTGCGGGGGCTCCGCAGCGACCTGATCGATCCCGCTATCGAATTGCATCACGGGCGGGTGGTGAAACGCACAGGTGACGGAAGTCTTGTCGAGTTTCGCAGCGTCGTCGATGCTCTGAGATGCGCTATTGAGGTGCAGAACGGCGTGGTCGAGCGGAACGCCGGCCTGACGTCCGAGCGCCGTATCGAGTTCCGTGTCGGTATCCATTTGGGCGATGTGGTCGAGGAGACCGACGGCGATTTGATGGGCGACGGCGTCAATATAGCCGCGCGCATCGAGGGCATTTGCGAGGCCGGCGGGATTTGCTTGTCCGAAGATGCCTATCGGCAGGTGCGCGACAAGGTCAGGGAAGAATTCGTCGATCTTGGCGAGCAGTCCCTCAAAAACATAGCCAGGCCGCTGCGCGCCTATCTCGTGCGGTCGGGTCACAACGCCACTGAGACCACGACTACCGCATCCGACGCGTCATCGAGGGGACTGGCCTTGCCGGACAAGCCCTCGATTGCCGTGCTGCCTTTTCAGAACATGAGTGGCGACCCGGAACAGGCATATTTCGCCGACGGGGTGGTGGAAGACATCATCACCGGGCTGTCGCGGATCAGATGGTTGTTCGTGATCGCCCGCAATTCGAGCTTCATCTACAAAGACAAGGCAGTCGACGTGCGACAGGTCGGCCGCGAACTCGGCGTCCGCTACGTCCTGGAAGGCGGGGTGCGCAAGTCAGAAAAGCGTGTTCGGATAACAGCGCAACTCGTCGAGGCCGAGACTGGGGCCCACCTTTGGGCCGACAAATATGACGGTACGCTGGGTGATATCTTCGCCCTCCAAGATCAGATGACGATGAGCGTCATCGGTGCTGTCGAACCGACCCTGCGCAAAGCGGAAGTCGCCCGTGCTCGTCGCAAGCGGCCGGACAATCTGGACGCATACGACCTCTTCCTCCGGGCACTCCCCTTAGCGGCAACCGCGATGCCGGAGGACGCAGACAAAGCGCTTCTGTTGCTGGACCAGGCGATCCGGCTGGAGCCAGACTATGCTGCAGTCCATGGGCTCATGGCTTGGTGTCACGAGCAGCGCTATTTGCGTGCAGGACTGCGCGCCGAAACCCGTGCGGCTGCGCTCCGCCATGCTCATGCAGCAATCGAAGCGGGCAGTGACGATGCCATGGCGTTGGCAATGGGCGGTTTTGTGATTGGAGTCCTGGAACGCAATTACGAAACGGCGCTTGAGGCGCTTGACCGTTCGCTGGCGCTAAGTCCCTCATCCGCGTTTGCATTTGGGTGCAGTTCGATCATTCGCGCTTGGGTCGGCGACGATTTGGGAATGGAACATGCCAAGATCGGAATCCGCCTTAGTCCGTACGATCCGTTGATCTACATGCCCTATGTGGGACTTGCTTACGGCCATTTTTTCAAGGGAAATTTCGTGGAAGCTGCAAGTGCGGCGAGCCGGGCATCGGCGGCCAATCCGCGGTTCAGCGTGCCGTGCTATTTGCACGCGGCGGCAATGATCCGTCTCGGCCAGTTGGCCGAAGCAAAGTCGACGGCCAGGGTTGTGCTGGAACTGCAGCCCGGTTTCACGATAAACGGGCTGGTCTCCGGCCAGATCACAACACCGGAACGAATGGAGATGCTGGCTACCGCTCTACGCGAGGCTGGATTGCCGGCGTAAGCTTCTCGTCGAGGCACTGAGGGTCCGCATCGGGTCCCACTTCGAGACATTCGTTCGCGGGGTTTGCAACGACCGGCTGGGGTCATGGGTGTGAATTCGACCGCCGTCGAACGAACTGCTGCTTTGGGTGTGGAATGTTGCCGTTCGGCTCATCTGCCCAAGAACGAGCAAGGAGCGCCATGAGCGGTCGTCTGGTCGGCGCCCAACCAATGGCTCGAACGGACCCTGAGCGGTCCTTTGCGCCACGACACCGGGCGCCCTGTGCCACGTCGTCAGAGCTCAGTCAAAATCGAAAACTTCTCCCAGAAAAGACTTCCTTTTCTTCTGGTAGGGCTGCTGAGAAGGCTGATTGCGCTGTGGCGTGCCGTAAGGCATGGCTTCGCTCCCGGAGCGCTTAACGATCTTGTCAAGCTCGCCGCGATCCAGCCACACGCCGCGGCATCTCGGGCAATAATCTATCTCTATGCCTTGACGCTCGCTCTTTACCAATTCGGATCCATCGATCGGACACTTCATCGCCATCACCTCCTTTCAGTCATTTAACCCGCTGCCTCGCTGAAGATGGAGGGCAGACGCTTTGACCACAAGGGTTTGGCACATTTTCGAGGCAAGGCAGGATCGCACACGGCTGCGCCGAAGAGCGAAAAGGAGCGGTTGCGCGACGCAGGTCTCATACCACAGGACCGAATGATCCGCCTCAGTATGGCCGCCCAGCAATGCTAACCAAAGCCTGTTTGCCACCCAAGCGGACGTTCCAGGACGGGGCTTGAAGGGCAGCAGAGGGTCAGTTCGAGACTTCCGACCCACCGGATTGAATATCTGCATTCTCGCGCGTTCCTACCAGAACCGGTCGGGCCGCTACCGGCCCTTAACGGCCTTTCCGGGCCTCGATAATCGCGCGCCGTTTAATTAGCCACAATGTTAGCATCGATTGTCCGCCGGCAAAGGTTGGCTCTTGACGCGAATTGGTCAATCTTGGGCGCGAAAAATCGGCAGCTTTGCGCCTCTCAGCGGCCATTGAGGGTGCCTTTGGCGCTTCCTGAAAGCCGACTTCCTGCCCAAACGACCACGCTGGCAGATGTGTTTGCGCATAGGCTGGCGTTTCGCCCCGATGATCCATGCGTATGAGAAGACCGTGATTCCAAACCGGGCTGCTGCGGTTGCATCGTCGTGCGGACTCTCATGCTCCGACGGCAAAGTGACATTTGGCAGAACTCACAGAGCACTGTTAGCTCTAGCCAGGCCTGGCTGGCACCGACATGCGTGGCGCCAGGTTTCCGACAGAGGCCCGACCTTCACTTTGCGCTTCCATACCCGGCGGGACGGGTGGCATGGGAAATGCCTTCCCACTTGCCTGGGGCTATTGTACGTACTCAACTGACGGGCCGTACACGTTAAGAAAGCCGGGTTGCCTTGACGCAACAACGATTTGCTCAACCCTCCAGCCCTCGTACAAGATGAGGATCGGAAATGGAACAGACGAAGCAGCTGGAACAGTCTATTGACCGGGTTTCCCCTGAGCCGTTTTACGCACAGCTGTCTAGGCTAATAGAGGAAGCTATCGACCGGGGGGAGTATGGGCCTGGCGATCGCATTCCGACCGAAAGCGAACTGTGCCGAACTTACAACCTTGCGCGATCGACAGTCAGGGATGCGCTGCGGAGCCTTGAGGACAAAAACAAGATACGTGTCATTCCCCGTCGGGGTGCCTTCGTAGTCAACTCGAAGGACAAGGGCGCGGGGTGGGTCCTTCAAGTGGCAGACGGCTTCTTTGAGGGCGAGGTTGATCATGACCGCCGGAATGTTGAAACGGAGGTCTTGGAAGCAACGACCACGGCGTTCTCTGGAGCTGCAGCCCGTGCATTGGGAATGCAGGACGGAGAAAAGGGCTTCCTGCTGCGTCGCCTGCGAAGGCTAGATGGCAAGGTTGCCCTTCTCTCAGTCAACTACCTGCTTCCGGAACTCAAGGATATCGTCCTCCAAAGCGATGTTATGCAGCGACGCGGCTCGCTCAACCGTATTCTTAAGGGAAGCGGCTATCGGATCTATGGTGCGAGACGCACCGTCGAAGCCGTTTCCGCGTCGGAAGAGCTATCTGTGTTTCTCGACGTGCAGCCAGGGTCACCTCTTCTGCTCGTGACGTCCATATCTTGGGGCGAGGACATGAAGCCCTTTGACTACTATACGTCATGGGTGCGCACCGATGTGGTGCGTGTAACCGTCGTCGCGTCGGCCGATCCGACAAGCCTTCAACGACCCTAAAACTATCCAATACAACTCCCGGCTGGAACATTACCGCTTGATTCCGCCGGCCTCCTGTGGCACGGTCTGTACGTACAAGAGGGACAGGTTGGACAAACCCGTTAAGAGTTTGCGAGGCTGTCCCTATGTCGGGAGGAATAATCGTGCTGGCAAAATCTGAACGGGACCTCTGCATCAAGCCCTGGTTGGTAATCCCTGACTAGCGCTGCCCACCGAGCCTCCAAGCACCAGACTTGAAATGTAGCGACCGCGCCGAACATGCGCGCGCATTTGACTGCCGCCTCCAAGCGGCTCGCCATTCACCTTGGAACCCAAAAAGATCAACAGGAGGATGTAATGAACTTGAAGAGACTACTATTCTCATCTGGCCTTGCTCTCGTGTCCCTCACAGGGATTGTCCGGGCCGAGACCACTCTGACGATCGCGACCGTCAATAACCCTGACATGGTCGTCATGCAGAAGTACTCGGCCGAGTATGAGAAGGAGGCCGGTGTCAAATTGAACTGGCTGGTGCTGGATGAGAACACCTTACGCCAGCGAGTGACAACAGACATCGCCACCAAGGGCGGCCAGTTCGATATCGTCACGATCGGCCTGTACGAGACGCCAATCTGGGGCAAGCAGGGCTGGCTGGTCCCGTTCGACAATCTGCCTGCTTCCTACGACGTCGATGATATTCTGCCGACGGTCCGTGATGCACTGTCCTATGACGGCCACCTCTACTCGGTTCCCTTCTATGCCGAGAGCGCGATGACCTTCTACCGAAAGGATTTGTTCGAGAAAGCCGGGCTGACCATGCCGGAACACCCGACATGGACCCAGATCGAGGAATTCGCCTCGAAGCTGGATGATAAGTCCAACGGCTTCAGCGGCATCTGCATCCGGGGCCTGCCCGGCTGGGGCGAGAACATGGCTCTCTTGGGCCTGGTAGGCAACGTCTTCGGCGGGGTGCAGTTCAACATGGATTGGACTTCCGCGGTTAACAGCGAGGCGTGGAACAAAGCGATCAGCTTCTATGTCGACCTCGCGAACAAGTATGGTCCCCAAGGCGTGGTCGGCAACGGGTTCAATGAGAATCTGAATCTCCTCGCCGAAGGCAAGTGCGCAATGTGGAACGACGCCACGGTTGCCGCTGGACTGCTCTTCGACCCGAAGCGTTCAAAAGTTTCGGATAAGCTCGGCTTCGCCCAGAACCCGGTCGAGACCTGGGACAAGGGCGGTGCGTGGCTCTGGGCCTGGGCCTTGGGCATTCCTTCGTCGTCCCAGCATGCCGATGAAGCCAAGAAGTTCATCGAATGGGCGACATCCAAAGAGTACATCAACATGATCGGCGACAAGGAAGGCTGGGTGACCATCCCCCCGGGCACCCGTAAGTCGACCTATGAGAATCCCAAGTATCTCGCGGCGGCCCCGTTTGCAAAACCGACGCTGGACGCGATCGAAAGCGCCAGCCTGACCGACAACACCGCTGTGCCGAAGCCCTACGTCGGGATCAACTTCCCCATCATTCCCGAAATGCAGGCCATCAACAACTTCCTCGGCCAGCAGATCGCGGCTGCTTTGACTGGAAGGATGTCCGTCAAGGATGCCCTCGACGCGGCAGCGGCCAACTCTGACAAGATCATGAAGAAGGCCGGCTATATCAAGTAAGCCGGGATGAATTCCTGCGCCTCGGCTGGCTCGGGGCGCAGGTCCGCACACGGGAGGTCAAGTTGACAGCATCGACTGATACAGTTCAGCGGCGAACCAAGGCGCGGCCAACTCTTCGGGTCAAGACCTGGCCGCTGTTGCTGCCGTCGGTGGCAATCCTTGCGGTCTGGGCATTCGTGCCCTTGGTGCTGACCCTCTGGTATTCCTTCCAGAATTATAACTTGCAGGTGCCGCCGCCGGAATTTGGCGGTCTAGTCAACTACGAGTACCTGTTCACCGATCCCGACTTGCCGGTCGTCGTGTTGAACACGCTCATCTTGGTGTTCGTTCCGCTGGTCATCACGCTCGTCCTGGGATGCGCTTTCGCGGTTCTTTATGACGGGCCGTTCCCAGGCCGTTCGATTGCTCGCCTCCTTGTCATCACGCCATTCTTCGTGATGCCGACCGTCGCTGCACTAGTATGGAAGAACCTGCTCCTGCACCCTGTCTGGGGGTTCATTTCCTGGATGATGCGGCTCGTCGGCCTGCAACCGATCGACTGGTTTTCCAGCTATCCGATGGCAGCCATCATCATCATCGTTTCCTGGGCGTGGACACCCTTTGCCACGTTGATTCTGCTGACCGCGCTGCAATCGCTCGACCGCGAGCAAATCGAGGCGGCCAAGATGGACGGCGCCAAGGCGATTGCCCGGTTTATCCACGTTGTCCTGCCGCACCTGTATCGGCCCATTGCGGTGCTGATCATGCTGGAAACGATTTTTTTGCTGAGCACCTATGCTGAAATCTATGTCACCACCATGGGCGGGCCCGGATCAGCCACGACCAACATACCCTTCTACATCTTCTCACGCGCGCTCCAGGGTTTCGATGTGGGGTTAGCGTCTGCCGCAGGCGTCTTTGCCATCCTGATTGCCAACATCGTCGCTTTCTTCTTCGTCCGCGTCATGTCGGAGCAATTGTGATGCAGCGCAAATCGTTGAAAACACAGGATATGGCGAGAACAATTGCAGGTTGGCTGGCAGGGATCGTCATGGCTTTCCCGGTGTTCTGGATGATGCTGGCCGCTTTCAAGACCGAACAGGACGCGGCGGCGATCCCGCCCTTGCTGTTCTTCCACCCGACTCTCGAGAATTTCATTGAGATGAATGATCGCGTGGGCTATCTGCGCCATGCTTGGAACAGCATAGCGGTCTCGGTGGCTTCCACCGTGATTGCCATCGTTTTGGCTACGCCAGCGGCGTATGTGATGGCCTTCTATCCGACCAAGCGCACCCGGGCCATCATGCTTTGGATGCTCTCGGTGCGCTTTATGCCGGCCGTCGGCGTCCTTATCCCGATTTACCTGTTGCTGGTCCAATTCGGCCTGATCGATACCCGGATTGCGTTGGTCATCATCACGTGCCTGAGCAACCTGCCATTGATCGTCTGGATGCTCTTCTCTTATTTCAAGGAGGTTCCAGTCGAGATCCTGGAGGCGGGCCGAATGGATGGAGCCCGTCCGCTGACCCAGATGCGATATCTCCTGATACCGCTCACGGCGCCCGGCATTTCGTCGACCGCCCTTTTGGGGATGATCCTTGCCTGGAACGAATCCTTCTGGAGCATCAACATCACCGCGACCCAGGCGGGAACCCTTGCCCTCGCGATCGCGTCCTTTGCCAATTCCGAAGGGCAGTTTTGGGCAAAACTGTCGGCCGCTTCCATTGCCTCGGTCGCCCCCATCCTGATCTTCGGCTGGATCACCCAGCGCCAGCTCGTGCGCGGCCTGACATTCGGCGCTGTGAAGTAACATAGGAACCATTCATGTCCACGCTCAAACTCTCGAACATTCACAAGGATTACGGCGCCGTCCACATCATCAACGACGTCAGCCTCGAGGTTGCGGACCGTGAATTCGTCGTGCTGGTGGGGCCTTCCGGCTGCGGAAAGTCTACCCTGCTGCGGATGATCGCTGGTCTCGAGGAAATTACGTCCGGTGAACTCACGATCGATGGCGAGGTGATGAACGACGTCTCGGCCGACGCCCGTGGGCTTGCAATGGTATTCCAGAGTTATGCCCTCTATCCGCACATGACCGTCGCCGACAACATGGGCTTCGCTCTTAAACTGGCTGGCGTGCCAGTGGCCGAACGTAACCGCAAAGTGCAGGAAGCTGCGCGAACCCTGCAACTTGAGCAGCTGCTTGACCGCAAGCCCAAGCAGCTGTCGGGCGGCCAGCGCCAGCGGGTTGCCATCGGACGGGCGATCGTGCGCGAGCCGAAGATTTTCCTGTTCGATGAGCCCCTTTCCAATCTTGACGCGGCGCTCAGGGTCCAAATGAGAATCGAGCTGGCCGAATTGCACCGCAAGCTCAAGGCGACAATGATCTATGTCACCCATGACCAGGTCGAAGCGATGACGATGGCAGACCGCATTGTTGTCCTGCGGCTAGGGGTCATCGAACAGATCGGAACACCGCTCGATCTTTACAATAATCCCGCAAACACGTTCGTGGCAGGCTTCATCGGCTCGCCGAAAATGAATCTGATTGACGCTCGCGTCGCTGAAGTCGGGCCTGGCGGCGTAAGATTGTTCTTAAGCGGCGGATCTCACATCATCGTCCCGCTCCAGCCGAACCTGGTGCAAGGCGACAGCCTGACGGTGGGTCTTCGCCCCGAAATGATCGAGATCAATGATAGCGGCACCATGTCCGGTGTCGTCGATGTGGTTGAGCACCTCGGCAGCGAGACGCTTTGCTACGTGAACCTGGGAACCGGCAAGCTGATCACTGTGAAGCTCGACGCGTTGACCAAGGTCTCCGTCAGTGATGCGGTTCATCTGGGTGTCGCCAGGGCCGGTCGCCCGCTCCTGTTTGGTGAAAACGGCCTCCGACTAGAGGCGTGAGCACGGTCGGTCTACCGCCCCGGATGGGGCTAATGCGCAGGCGAGTCAGACCTCCGCATGCCGATGGCAATGATTGAACGCGAGAAGCTTAAGGGAATTCGCCAAATGGCAAGCGGCATGAGAGCAGTTCTGATCACCGACGATCACAAGGTGAGCGTGGTCGAACGCGATGTCCCGGCGATCAGCGCGGACGAAATCCTCGTCAAGCCGACCCGCTGCGGAATATGCGGCACCGACCTGCACATCCTCCACCACGGTTTTGTTGGGACGCACTACCCGGTCACGCCGGGCCATGAGTTTGCCGGCCACGTGACGGCCGTGGGCAGGAACGTCAAAGGCCTTAAGGAAGGGGACTTCGTCGCCGTCGATCCCAACGTGGTTTGTGGAAATTGCCGGTGGTGCAAGGCGGGCCGTCCGAACCTTTGCATTCATCTCACCCCAATTGGCGTCGGCCGCCCTGGCGCAGCCGCTGAATTCGTCGCTGTTCCTGCGCGCAATGCAATGGGTGTCAAAGAAAATGTCGGCGACGGGGCAGCCGCCCTGATCGAACCGCTTGCCTGTGCCCTGCACGCGGTGGAATCGTCGCGCAGGGTCAGGGGCCGCAACATCCTGGTCATTGGCGGCGGCACCATGGGCATGCTGATTGCGCTTGCCTCGAAGGCGCAAGGTGCGGGGTCGGTGGCAATTTGTGATCCGGCACAGGCCAAACTCGAGATCGCAAAGCGCATCGGAATCACTGAGGCGCGCTTGCCCTCCGGTTTCCGCGGCGATCTGTTCGACATCGTTTTCGAAGCTGCCGGCGTTCAGCCCGCCTTGCAGCAGGCAATGGAACATCTGGAAAAGACCGGAACCCTGGTGCAGGTCGGCGTCCACGACGCTGACAAAACCGCGCCCTTCAACCCCTTTCTTCTGTACGAACGCGAACAGACCTTCGTCGGGTCCAACTCGTGTGCGGAGCAATTCGCCCAGGCAGTCGATTTCATCCAGGATATCAGTGGCGAAGCCGAGGTGCTGGTTGGCCAGACCTTCGATGTTTGGGATTTCGAGCCCGCTGTCAAAAGCATGGGCGAAGGGACCTCAGTGAAGACCCAGCTAAGTTTCCGCTGATCTCAGACCTTCAGACTCTGTGAATGGACATGCTTGTTTGCGGTATCGACATCGGAAGCACCAACCTCAAGGTGGCGCTCTTCGACGAGTCCAACAGGCTTGTCTGGCTGCGCACCGAGCCAACGCCGCGAGTGAGGGACGCGGTTGGTCTGGTGACCGACGCCGCCGATCTCGTCACTGTCATCGAGCGAATGCTCGTGTGTGGCTGGGCGGAACTCGGCCGCGGGAAGCCATTGGTGGCAATCTCGTCCGCCGGCATTGGTGAGGATGGGTTGTATGTTGATACGACGCTGAACCCACTCGGCTCCGCCATCCCCTGGTTTGACTTGCGAGCAACAGCTGAAGCCAAGGAGCTGGCGGGGAATGCAGCCGCCACGCCACTTTCGGGGATCTCCATAGACCCGACACGCACGGCGGCGAAATGGCTTTGGTCGGCTCGGAATTTACCGCACCAGGCCATTGCGGCGTCGTACTGGATATCGCTGACCGACTATCCCTTGGCTGCGTGGGCAGGGGTACCATTCATGAGCGATACGCTCGCGTCACGAACCGGTTGCTTTGATCCGTCGGCCAGGGAATGGATTGCGCCCTTGCTGACCGCCAGCCGTGCCCCCGTCTTGCCCCAGGTCGTCAGCGCAGGCACCGCCGTGGGGACGGTCCGGAGTTCGGTGTTACTCGACAGTGGTGCCGCCGACCAGCAAACCCTTCTCGTTGCGGGCGGTCATGATCATCCGGTTGCTGCCCATGCAATCCACCAGCTGGCAGCGAACGCCCGGGTCGATTCATTGGGAACGGCCAACGTGATCTACGGCGACGCTCCAGCGCTGACTTGGGACGCTTTCGATTCCAAGATCGCGTTCATGCCATCGATCGAAGGGGTGGGGAAACTCGCCTGCCTTGGTGTTTTTGAGTTCACCGCGGCGGTCAACCGCTTTCCTGGTGGCATGGAGGCGATCCGTCGCGTGATGGCACTTGAGATGCTCCCCGGTAATCCGGGTACGGGGGCCGGTGATCGCATGTCGACGGAGCGTCAACTGCTCGAGTGGGCCACTATGAATGCCCGCCTCATGCTGGAACGGCTTGACGCCTTCGGCGTGCCGCAAGGTCCGGTCTACGCCACCGGCGGCTGGAGCCGCTCCCGTGCGTTGCTGGAGTTGCGCGCAAGCGTGTTTGGTCAACCGGTGCACGCCCCTCAGGAGAAAGAACTATCCGTCCTGGGTGCCGCAATCTTCGCGGCGGCGGCCGCCGGACATAGGACCAGCCTCGATACGCCTGTGGCGGTCATTTACCCAAACGAACGGTGGCAGCCACATTACGCCGAGGCGTTCGAGCGTTTCGTGGCAACAGACGCGGGCGGGGAGCGGCCGCTTTGAACAGGGAGAAGATTA
The DNA here is from genome assembly GCF_964252735.1 of Mesorhizobium sp. LjNodule214. Taxonomy (NCBI): domain Bacteria; kingdom Pseudomonadati; phylum Pseudomonadota; class Alphaproteobacteria; order Hyphomicrobiales; family Phyllobacteriaceae; genus Mesorhizobium; species Mesorhizobium sp. LjNodule214. The sequence continues at coordinate 124,468 of NZ_CAXUPE020000005.1, read as the reverse complement.
TGGCTCAATTTCTGAACGGCCGCGAAACCATCGTTACGGAAGCCATCGATGGGCTTGTGGGCATTTCAAACGGCCGGTTGGCGCGGCTGGACGGCTATCCTCACATCAAGGTCGTCGTAAGGGCAGATTGGGATCGCAGGAAAGTCGCCATAGTTTCCGGTGGTGGCTCGGGTCATGAGCCGAGCCACGCGGGATTTGTGGGCAAAGGTATGCTCACTGCGGCGATCTGCGGCGACATCTTCGCCTCGCCGTCCGTTGACGCAGTCTTGGCGGGTATTCTGGCGGTGACCGGGGACGCCGGCTGCTTGCTTGTGGTCAAAAACTACACCGGCGACCGACTGAACTTCGGCCTGGCGGCCGAGCGCGCCCGTACTCTGGGTAAGAATGTGAGTATGGTCATTGTGGCCGACGACATTGCGCTGCCGGATATCCCGCAACCACGCGGCCTCGCTGGTACCCTTTTCGTCCACAAGATCGCTGGCGCGGCCGCCGAAAATGGTGCGGACCTTCAGGCCGTGACCGCCATAGCGAAGCGGGTCATTTCCGGTACGCGCAGTATTGCCATCGCGCTTGACACCTGCACCGTCCCTGGATCACCGAGGGAGGAACGCATTGCCGTCGGCAAAGCAGAGCTGGGCCTCGGGATCCACGGCGAGCCAGGCGTTGAGCTGGTTGACTTCGCCGGGGCACGGGGCGCTGTAGCGCTTGTTGTTGCCAAGCTTGGCAAAGCCATGGGACCGGGTCCGCACGTTGCCCTGCTGAACAATCTCGGTGGTACGTCCGCTCTGGAAATGGCCGTTTTGACGAATGAGCTGGCTCGCTCGGGCATCGCCGCGAGCATCAGTCATCTTATCGGCCCGGCCGGCATGATGACCGCACTCGACATGCGCGGTTTTTCACTGTCGGTTTACCCGGCCTCGGCGGCCGATCTTGCCGCGATCACCTCATACGTCCAGGTTCCGGCGTGGCCGGGACTCTCAAAGTTTGGCGTGCCCCAGATGATCCCTATGCCGGTCGGGATTGCGCCGAAGGCACGCGTGCCATCAGCGAACGCCCAGGTACGCAAGCTAGTTCTGGGTATCTGCGCAACACTGTTGGCTGCTGCGTCTGATCTCAATGCATTGGACGCAAAGTCCGGAGACGGCGATACTGGGTCGACGCTGGCCGGTGCGGCGCGAGCCCTTCGCGATCAGGTCGATGAACTGCCCCTGAACGACACTCCAGCGTTGTATCGCTCCATCAGCCAGTTGCTTAGCCAAACCATAGGCGGATCGTCGGGTGTTCTGCTGGCCATTTTCTTCTCGGCAGCGGGGGAAGCAGCCAGCGGTGGTGCCCAACTGCCGGAATCTCTTCGTGCCGGCCTGGAGCGCTTGCAGCAAATCGGCGGCGCCCGGATCGGTGACAGGACAATGGTCGATGCGCTTGCGCCGGCTCTCGACGAATTGACGCTGGGCCTTCCGGCCGCGGCAGCCGCCGCACGTGAAGGAGCGAACCTCACCGCTGCGATGACGCAGGCTCGATCGGGCAGGGCGTCTTATGTGACTGGGGGGCAACTGGTCGGCCATATTGACCCAGGCGCTGAAGCTGTGGCGCTTTTGTTTGAGTCCCTTGCCAGCCAACAAATTTGAAATGTTGTCCATGTCTGCACTGGAAGGCCGATGCCCGTTACAGGGGCTGTCATTCAAGAGAGACTAGAAGGCGACTCTTGTCTCCTAAATGCATTTGGCGGAAGGGCCGTCCTTCCGCCAAATGTCTCCGCCAATTGCTTCCGAAGGGAGGAGGTATCGAAAGTCAGTCGGGGAACTTGACGCTCCGGGTAATCTTGGCGATTTCCGCCAACGTCTGCTCGCCTTCACGTCGGTCACGTTGCCAGATATTGCGGCCGACAATCACGCCTCGCGCGCCGGCGCGGATTGTCTGTGCAACGGCATCAATCGTTTCGCTTGGAGGACCTGACAGGGGGCCGCCCGCGATCACCAGCGGGACCTTGAGTTCATCCACCAGGCGTTTCGTGCGTTCCTCGCCGGGGAAAGCGATCTTGATTATATGCGCGCCGAGGTCATAGGCGATCCGCGCCACCTTTTCTTCCTGGTCGATCACATCCTCGGAGCGAGGAGCCCCGATGACCACCGGCTCGAGCACGAGAGGAATGTTCCAGTGATCGCATGCGGTGACGACCTTGCCAACTCGGGTGCACATAGCCACGCGCTCGGCGTTGGACATGTTCCACGGGAATAGCATCTTGACGGCGTCGACCCCCATCCGCACAGCTTCTTCAACCGTTGTAATCAAACCATGCGATCCGCCGTCCAGGACGCGGAAATCGTAGTAGGTGTCGATGGTGAGAACGCGGGTGAGGTGGGGTTTTGCAGCAAAAAACTTCTCAGTTTGCTTCACTTGCCCCGGGGTCATCATGAAGCCGGTCACATCCTGATCGGCCCATGCGGCAAAGGGTGCTGATGGTGTTTCCAGACCTGCAATCCGGTCGAATATCAGACCGTGGTCAACGGGCATTATGATCGCCACGCGATCACTGGGTAATATCCGTCGCAGACGATATTCCATCGACATATGTTTCGTCCCTATCGTTTCTTGGCGTTTGAGAAGATCGAGAATGTTGGAAGAAATTTGACCGGTCTGTCCCTGTTGTACGGACAATACGAACATAAGGTGCCTTCTGGCCTTTTGAATGTCAAGGCGAGTCCGCCCCCGTGTTCATAAAAGTGGTGTGATGCAGCTGGCTAGATCGAGCGAGCCCAAGCCTTTCGCCCGGTACGCGATCGGTCCGGTCGCCGCTTGCAGGGGGCCCAAACTGCACGATATCGCCTTCGATCTCGAAGCTGACGTAGGGTCAGAAAGTCAATGACTCGAGTGCACTGCTCCAATAGTCTGGTCATTGATGGTCAGCGGGGAGCTAGCCACGCAACCCTTAGGGTCCACCCAGCGCGGTGCGAAGCGAGAATGATACTCAGGGAGGGCATCAGTGAGCTCATACGATTCCGACAAGGTTGCCAAACTTCATCGCGAATTGCACAGCCATCTTCCGCCTGAACCGGCTCTTCGCCTGAAAGCACTGGAGACGGTACTGGTCGAGAAAGGCTTTCTAGCGGCCGACGCCGTGGACAAGTGGCTCGACGACTACTCGGAAAACGTAGGTCCGATGAATGGAGCCAAGGTCATCGCGCGGGCGTGGACTGACCCCGAGTTCGCCGAACGGCTCGCGAAACATGCGGCCGAGGCGTTTTCGGAAATCGTCCCAAGCGTCGACAAGGATTATCCCCTTGTCGCAGTGTTCAACACGCCTGATATCCACAACGTTGTCGTTTGTACCTTGTGTTCCTGCTATCCACTTGGAATCTTGGGAATGTCTCCATCTTGGTACAAGTCGACCGAGTACCGGGCGCGAGCGGTCCGCGATCCGCGTGGCGTTCTCGCTGAATTCGGAACCGACCTGCCGGAAAAGGTTGAGGTCAAGGTGTGGGATTCGACCTCAGACCGCCGCTACATGGTGGTTCCAGAGCGTCCGGAGGGGACGGACGGCTGGACCGAAGAGGACCTCGCCGGCCTCGTAACGCGCAATGCAATGATCGGGACGACGAGGGACCTGTCGCCAAAACAGGAGGCGCGGTGATGGATACGGTACACGACCTCGGCGGCAGGCAAGGGTTCAGACCGATCCCGAACGTCGCAGAAGATGACTCGGCTCTGTTTTCCGATGAATGGAAGGCGCGCACATGGGCGATCGCCATGATGTCGATGAAAAAGCTGTCGACGGATCGCACGGGATGGACGCTCGATTGGTATCGCCACGTCCTGGAAAGGCTTCCCCCGGACGCCTACCTCGGCCTCGACTATTTCGAGAAATGGATTCTGGCCATGATGGTCACGTCTGTGGATGAAGGCGTCGCGGGCGTTCAGGAGTTCTTCGATGGCAGGGCCTCAAGTCGAACCTTCGAATACGAGTCGCCCAGGCCTACGGTGGAGGGCCCGGCCACAGAGGCAAGGTTCAAAGCTGGCGACAAGGTTGTGGCACGGCGCGACATCGCCACAATGCACACGCGGCTGACGGGGTATGTCCGCGGCCGGCCCGGGGTTGTCGACAGCGTGATCAGACCACAGCCTTTGCCCGACGAGAAAGCTGTCGGCACGATACGGCGCGAGCAGACATACGTTGTGCGGTTTCGCATGTCGGATCTTTGGCCTGAAGCCGGCGGCAGCGCAGACAGCCTGCAGATTGACATGTGGGACAGCTATCTTGAGCCGGCCTGAGATTGCCCGTGGCGCCCGGCGCCATCGCGATGGCGAGCCGGTCTTCTCCGAGCAATGGCACGCTCAGGTTATTGCGTTGGTCGAGCTGCTCATCGCCGACGGAAAGATTGAAGCAGAGGATTGGTCTCAGACCCTGGGCGCCGAGCTTGATCGACGGGTGACCGATACTGCCATGGACACCGACGCGATCTATTACAGCGCCTTTCTGAGCGCTTTGGAGCAGATACTGGACAGGAGTCGGTTCGCGCTACAGGCCGAGGTGGACAGACGCGAACAGGACTGGCGACACGCCTATCTGAATACACCGCATGGCAAGCCAGTGGCTCTGGCAGATTAGTCAGCAGACCTACACCCGGCGTCCCCTTGGGTCGTGAGCTGATTGGCTGCTTTTGCCAACTGGATGCTTGAAAGCTGCCGATCTGCTTACGGCCCCTCAGCGGCCTTTCCGCACCTCAATCATCGCTCGCCGTTTAATTGGCCACAATGTCAGCATGGATCGTCCACCGGATAAGGTCGCCTTTGACCGAGGCCGACATACGTCTTCCACGGTGCGAAAGGCAGCTTCGCGCCGCATGTTCGTCATTGAGGTCTCCTGCGTTGTTGCCCGAAAGCAGACATTCGGCTTAGGCGGAATCATTTCCGGTTTTGACCCCAAAGCGACTTAGTTTCGAACGGAGCGCGCGCTCTGCGAACCGCGCCATGCTGTTCAGTGACCGACCCTTATCCGCGGGCCCAAACTTTGATATGCGTGAAGGCGGTTAGCCCGCCATCAGTCAGGCACGCACCCCATGCATAAAGCTAGAATCCTGAACGAGGTTCGCGAACGAGTTGGACGCAACCGTGGCGGCATCGCGGTATTCGACAGCCTGAGTCCGCGTCACACGGCGCACATTGTCGTTGATCTGCAAAACGGCTTCATGGACTACGGTCAGGTGGCGGAAGTGCCTATGGCCCGCACAATAGTACCAAATGTCAACCGTATCAGCGCTGCCCTGCGCGCCGCAGGCGGGATTGTAGTCTATACGCAGCATACGGCAGATGCCGAGGCGATCCACGCTTGGCCGGTCTTTTTTGAGCACTTCTGCGGACCCGAACGTCGGGCCCGGCTTGTAGAGGCATTCACTCCTGGGAACGCCGGTCACGCCCTCTGGTCGGAATTGGAGGTGGCCCAAGAGGATCTGGTTCTTATGAAGCGTCGCTTCGGCGCCTTCGTTCCGGGTTCATCGGATCTACACGCCCGCCTTCAGGAACGCGGCGTCGATACGCTCATCATCTCCGGAACCCTATCGCAGGTCTGCTGCGAGTCCACTGCAAGAGATGCTATGATGATGAATTACAAGGTGTTCTTCATCTCGGATGCTTGCGCGACATTATCCGACGCGGAACAGGAAGGGACGCTATCGGCTATGGCGTACGTATTTTGCGACGTGCGGGACACCCAATCTTTGCTGGGCCTGATCGAGGCAGTCTGACTTCCGCTTTTGGCGCAATGTCGACTTTCGCCTATCGGCTTGGCTTTGATGCCGGCCTTCCTGACGGCCGGTTGGCCTCTGCGCGCCGCCGACTAAGTAAGCCGAACCTCAATGTCTCCAAAGTGGGCGCCCTTGACGCTAGCCCTCCACAATTCGCTAGACACGGCGGGTAGCGCTTGCGTGAGCGTGCCTGTCGTAACAACTTCACCCGCGACTAGTGGCTCGCCTCCATAGAGCTCGAGTTGTCGTACAAGATGCCCCAGCGCCTTGATCGGGCTGCCGAGGACCTGAGCACCGCCTCCCATCGCGTACGCCCCTGTCGCTTCTGAAAGTGTGACCGAAAAAGATTCAAGCTCATCGGCCCAATGTTTTCGAGTTTCGCCGATAGGATGTCGCACGCCTAGCAGCAGTGCAACATGCACGCCGGTGGCTGCCGCATCGGATACCTTGAATCGCCAATCCGGGAAGATCGAGGTGCAGATCTCAAAGTCGAGGGCCGCCCATTCGATGCAATGCAGAAGATCGATATCCTCCATGCTCGGATCGGGTGCCTCACTTAGTCCCAGAGCGACCTCCGTCTCCATGCGGACGTTTGGCCAACCGCCAATCGAAAAGGTGCTTCCCGGCGTCAAGTCGATAGTTGTTGCGTCATAGAGATAATTCCAAATCGGACCCGAAATGCCGTAGCCGGCCCATGCGGCAGCGTTGGTAAAGCCAATCTTCCGACCGACAACGCGCTCACCCCGAGCCTCCCGTCGCCGTCGGATCTCGTTGACGATCCGATACGAATCCTCAAGGCCAAATCCTGGAAATCGCTCTGAGAAAGGAGGCACCTCACGGGGTGCGGCCATTGTATCGAACACCTCATCAGCAATCTTGGCCAACGTCTCGTCGGATACACTCATGAAGCCACTGTGCACTCATTTCGATCAAGCGACAACGGTCTCAGGTAGTGGGTCAGTTTGAAATCTAGGCCGGAAGGAATATGCCCGATTGCATCCCGCCCGCCTAGAAATATGCAAACGTGCATGCCATCTTCAGACCATGACCGATAAGCACAACTTCGTTCGCATTCATGCTTCTCTGCGCATGACCCCGGCGATGGCTGCTGGCGTCACTGACAAGCTTTGGGAGATAGCGGACATCGTTGCGCTGATCGAGGCGAAGGAAGCCGAGAAGCCGATGGTACGCGGTCCCTACAAGAGGATTCGTGCCGGAGCACTCTGATGCGCGACCTTCGCGACTTCGACATTCTGATTTTGCCCGGCTGGCACAATTCGGAGCCCGGCCATTGGCAGTCGGAATGGCAGGCTACTTTTCCAAACGTGACCAGAGTAGAGCAAGATGATTGGGAAACACCGGTCTATTCGGATTGGGCGGCAACTCTGGCCGAAGCGGTCGCTGCCGCCGACAAACCGATACTCTTCATAACGCACAGTCTAGGAACAGCTCTGGTCATGCGTTGGGCCCAACAAGGAGATACTAAGCGAATTGCTGGTGCTTTCTTCGTTGCGGCTTCTGACCGGGATCGCTTTGATAACCAGCCCGACTCCCCGATCCGGGGTTTCGCGCCGATGTTGACTGACCCGCTACCATTCCCTTCAATGCTGCTAGCAAGCCGCAATGATCCGAGGGTCACTTTCGAGCGTGCGAAATTTTTTGCCGACGCTTGGGGTTCTACCTTCGTAGACGCGGGCGAACTTGGGCACATGGATACCGAACTCGGCATCTGGCCACAGGGGCTTGTGTGGCTGGGTCAATTTATAGGCACACTGCCCAAACATTCAAACTGACCCACTACCCGGTCTCAGGTCATGAGTGTGGGGTGTCCCGCCGAAGAACACGCTCCTATCCTTCGTTAGTGGAGCAAGGCAGTCTGCGATATCACGCGAGGGCTCGGTCTTCTAGGCCCATCATCTCGGGAGCGGAACTTCCGGTTCCGGTCCCAGAAAGCCCTGTTCCGAAAAGCGCCTCATCTCCGTCATAGAGGCAACCTTTGCCTCCGCCCGGAAGCGGACATCGTGGGTGACAATGCTGGAGGTCATGTTCGCGCCAATCTCGGACGGAGTCAGTGATCGGGATGAACGTCCTTAGATGGGATCAACGCGTCATTGTCCGTTTCCCTAAAGGGCAATATCGCGGTTCGACGATCCCTGCTTAATCTTGACACCAGAGTAATGCCCAGAAAGACTGTCGTCAGGGCGACGCGTATCAATATTTTGGCTCACGCAATGACGGCGACAGATTGGTGGCAACTTGTTGGCAGCGGGTGGTAACGCCAAAAAAACACCACAGGAGAGAGCATTGAAACACGCTCGGGGGCTTTGGTTAATTCTGCTCGCACTTGGCACCATGATGGTGGTGGCTATCGCGCCGGCGTCCGCACAGCAGCTCGAAGGTCAGGTCCTCGGCGCGGGTGCCCCAATCGCCAACGCGACGGTCACGCTTTGGGCTGCAAGTGCCGACGCCCCCAAGCAGCTCGCCAGGACGGAAAGCGATGCGGATGGCCGTTTCACGCTGAACTCCGCCCAGGCGCCGAGCGGCGACAGCAACCTGTATCTCGTCGCCACCGGCGGTGAACCGACGGCCAACAAGGGAAGCGGAAACAACCCGGCCATCGCGCTCATGGCAGCGGTGGGTCCGACAGTGCCAGCCAAAGTGACTATCAACGAGATGACGACAATCGCCTCGGTGTGGACGCACGCCCAGTTTCTCGACGGCGCTGCAATCAAGGGCCATGCGCTCGGCCTCAGGATCGCTGCGGGCAACGTGCCCAATTTCGTCGATCTTGAGACGGGCGGCTGGGGCGGGCCGATCCAGGACCCTCTCAACAGTGGCCAGACGCCGACGATGGCCAACTTCGCGACGCTGGCCGACGTGCTGTCAGGGTGTGTGACGACCGTGACGCCCGACGCTTGCAGCAAGCTCTTCGCGGCCGCCACGCCTCAGCAAGGAGGCGCTCCGACCGACACGCTGGCGGCGGCGGAGAACGTGGCCCGTTATCCCTGGTATCAACCGAACCGGCTGTTCGCCCTGCTGGATGCGTTCTATCCGGTCCCCGAGGGCAAGAACCTGCGGCCGGTGCCGTACATGCCATATCTCAACCTGTCGCCCAGCGCGTGGGTTCTGCCGCTCAAGTTCGATGGCGGGGGGTATCGGGCGGGCGGCAAGGCAATGTTCGATAGTGAGGGCAACCTTTGGGTGGGCGACAACTTCAGCGTCGGCTGGCAGGCGTCGGATGCCCTTTGGCAAGGCAGCGCCACCAAGTTCGCTCCCAACGGTCGTGCGCTCTCCCCGATCACCACGGGCTTTACCGGCGGCGGCATGGAGGGTGGCACCTTTGGCGCGGCCGTCGATGCCAAAGACAATGCCTGGCTGACGAACTACGGCAGCAAGTCCATCACAGTATTTGACAAGAACGGCAAGCCGCTGACGCCGCCCGAAGGCATCACGTTCGATGGCAAACTTGGTCTTATGCAGGGTGTCATCGTCGCGCCAAGCGGAGACGTTTGGGTTCTCGGCGTCGAGAAGAGCCAGCTCGTTTACTTTCCCAAGGGGGATCTGGCTGCGGGCCGGATCGTTTGCGAGGGCGATAGCGCGGAGCCGTGCAAGTCATTCAAGGCACCGTTTTTCCTTGCCATAGACCAGCAGGACCGGATCTGGGTATCCAATAGCGCGCTCGACCACGTTACACGCTTTCCCGCCGCCGATCCTACCAAGGCGGAGAAATTCAAAACCGGATTTAACAATAGCGGCCTTGCCATCGACAGCCTGGGCAACGTTTGGATCACCGAACGGTTCGGCAGCGGGCTGCTGGGCATGGCCCATCTGTTTGACTTCGATGCACGCGTGAAGCTCGAGGGTGTTGCAAAGGCGTCTGACTACCTGACGAAGACTATGTCGGAGCAGGAGGGAGGTAGTGGCAGCGTTACGGTGCTGCGGCCGGATGGCACGCCATACCCCGGTTCGCCCCTTCAAGGGCGGCGGTCTTCCCGGTCCATGGGCTGCGGTCGTGGACGGCAACGACAACGTTTGGATTTCCAACTTTGCGATGCCTAGCAGTCCAATCGTGCAGCTGTGCGGTGCTCGCACCGAGAACTGCCCTCCCGGTATGAAGACCGGCGATCAGATTTCGCCGCCTGGAGGATATGTCGGTGGGGGCCTGCAATTGCAAACCGATCTCGCCGTCGATCCGGCGGGCAACGTATGGGTGATGAACAACTGGCAGGATATCGACAGCTGTTACGCCAACCCTAGCGAGGCGCTTTCGACCCGCTGCGGGGGCCAGGGCGTTGTCATTTTCTATGGAGTAGCCAAGCCCGTCCGCGCACCGCAAATCGGGCCGGCACACGGGTACGAGTGACGAACCGGTGGCGTCTCAGGCGCTTCGTCCCAACAGCCGGAGCGACTGCACTTTGAGCAACATGCGACATTCAATGCGCGGTAGCGAACGTCTGGGTTGGGTCAGCTCACGACGATGCCCCCGCCGACCTGAATGTCCGCTCTTGAAGCTTCCGCAGCCTGAAGCTGCCAGTCCGCTGTCGGCCCCGATCAGGTCGTTCGGTGCGTCGCCGCCCGCAAGTGGCGCATTTGAGACTTTTGGTGCCCGGACGCAAAAGCAAATATCTATTCTGCAACGGCAACCGTCGCATGGATGTTGCGGCTGCCATACGATGTGTGATACATCCTAACGAAGTCGATTGGAAATTCCATAATAAAATCAATGCCGAATAGAGGAAGCGGACCAATCCGCCTCTGGGCACCATTTTCTCCCAAGAAATGCTTTGTTTCCAAGAAGATACAAGGACTGAGCGGATTTCCATCCACCCCGCTACCCACCTGGAAATAGCCGGTTGCTTGCCGTTTCTTATGAAGATTGGGTTTGATCGCCGTGAGGCACTTTGAGGTAGTCAGGCAGCTTTACTTGCCACTCACTCATCAGGGTCAAGGTGCATTCTACCGTCTCTCCATCAGGCTTGACGAGGGCGAGAGTACCCGCTGGCACCGTTGTGTCCCATTGAAAGGCATCTGACATCACCGTGAGCAATTCGCGCTTGTGGGGCGGTGTAAAGGTTGTCCAATTGGTTGCCCTTGGTCGCAAACGCTACCATCCCAAGATAGATTCGTTTTCGGTAAAGTCCGAAATGAAATCGAAGCATGACATTTGGCGTACCAAGCTCTGTTCAAGGACCTTATGCCATATGACCACAGCTAGAAGGCGGCAGCGGTCGGCGGGCGAAACAGTGATGGTAATTTCGGCGCGCATACGCCCGACCCGCGCACTAAACGCCCAACAAGAATTCCGCACAAGAGATTTCAAATGTCGGGTTTTCTTTACTAGCGAATCGCTATTGCCGCACCAAAGACGCATTTCCAAGAACAGGTTTTGTATTCTTGGCGACAGTCTCTACCCCTGCTGGTCTTGCACAGACTGTAGACTTGCGCACAATCCGAACCGCAGCTTTTATGCTCGCCGACGTCCGCTATAACGCTTTCATCGATGCTGGCCTTGGAGGTCACACTACATTGATGAGTATAACCTGGTAGGCCCGATGACGCGCTCGCGTCGCCGCATTGTTCGGCGGCAATCGCCGATACATTTGCAAGGGCAATAAGACCGAGAGAAGCTAAGCTTACAATTGATATGTAGCGCATGGTTGCTCCTTTCAATTAATGAATTAACTGAAGAAAGTGGAATAAATACATTATTCCATCTTTCATTGTTTTTAAATAATCAATGTCGCTTGAAGATACTTCTTCACCCATGTATCGACAGGATTAATTATCTCGATGACGGTGCTGCTGTCTTGTGCTATGTTTTGTTCAGCCTGCTGCAAGAATTGCAGCGGTGATGCCGGAGGCTGCCGATGCGTTATCTGAACTCCGCTCACTATATCAATGTGGTGGCCAAGACCGGTTCGATCCGCGCCGCCGCGGAATTGCTCGCCATAACCTCGACGGCGCTCAACCGGCGTATATTGGCGATGGAGGCCGAACTCGGCGTTGCGATTTTCGAGCGACTGCCTCACGGCGTGCGATTGTCCGGCCCGGGCGAGCTTCTAGTGCATCACATGCGCAACCAGTTATCCGATATGGAGCACGTGAAATCGCAGATTGCAGACCTTGCTGGCGCCCGGCGCGGCCATGTGGCGATCGCCTGCAGCCAGGCGCTATTGCCCTACCATCTGCCGATGCAGATCTCGCTCTACCGCAAGGAACATCCGAATGTGACCTTCGGAGTGCACCTGCGCGACCGGGAGGAGGCCGAGCGTGCCTTGGTCGATCACACGGCCGACATCGCCATCGTATACGAGCCAGCCCGGCTGGCTGCTTTCATGACGCTGATGCGGGTGCACCAGCCGGTGCATGCGGTTATGCGGCCCGATCATCCGCTGGCTTCTCACGAGACGGTGCGGTTGCGCGCTTGCCTCGACTATCCAATCGCGCTTCCCACATCAGGTTACGGCGTGCGCTACCTGCTCGACATCGGGGCGCAATCGTCATCGCTGCAGCTGGAGCCGGTGATTCAGTCGGACAGCTTCGAATTCCTGCGCAACCACGCTATCTCGGAGGATATCATCACCTTCCATTTCCCAATTGGCCTGTCCCACCAGACGATGACCGGTGACATGATCTCCCGGCCGCTCGACCCGCGCGACGTGCCCGCTGGCATGCTCTATGTCGGCCAACTCAAGGGCCGCACCCTACCGGTGGCCGCTGCCCGTTTCGCCGACCAGCTTTCCGCCTCGCTGGCGCAGCAGTATGACGTGTCGTGATGGCACCTGCCACTCAGCTTGATGCACCTGGATATAAGGCTGTCGGGGTAGCTGTCTAGCGTTGCCGGTATAGGCGCAGCCGTCAGGCGCGCAGCGGCGCTGTCCGGGCATTTGTCGGCCCAAGACAAAGCTAACAGCCGGCTAAGCCCACCTGTGCGGGTATCTGTCCTTTCTAGAGCCGAGCGGCGGTCACAACGAAAAGAGCATTATTCAATGCCGGCTTCGGCGGGTGCGTGAGATGGGGCAATCTCCAACGATAAGGGTACTTCGCCTTTCAATGGATGTTTCTTTTCCTTGGAAGGGCTATTCCCATATGGCCCCTGTGCATTATTGGGACACAGATTCACGGTAGGCGTTTCGCCGCTGCCTGATCGGCAAGGTTCGACCCTGAGTGGACGCTAAGTGTTGTCGCGAAATGCTATTTCTGCGACGTTGCAAAAGTCGGACGCGAAACCATCAGTAAGCGCGAAACAATGCGTTGACGGGTAAAACAATTCTGACCATGTTTGCATTATGAGCTTCAACCTTCGCCCCGCAGATATCATCCGACGCCGATGCTGCATGATCGTGCAGCGTGGCGTGTCGATTCTGCGACGACGAGGATTCCAAGGAAGTTAGCTTCCCTTTCATCGTCATAGAATTTTCCGCAACCTGCCCACCTCTCGGTCGGCAGGTTTTTTATTTTCTGCAACTGTCAGCTAGACTCCTTCATGTTTTGACGGAAGCGTATCCAGCGTTGTTGAAGTAGTTTGCGCATTCGTCTGGCTTGATTGTTCCGACGAGGGTGCCGAGATGGCGCCAGGTGTCTTCGATAGTTCGCTTCTGGGCGTGGCGCATCCAATGTTTGATCTTGGCGAAGGTCTGCTCGATCGGGTTGAGATCGGGTGAATAGGGCGGCAGGAACCAGAGCCTTGCGCCGGCGGCCTTGATGGCGTGACGGATGGCTGCAGATTTATGGCTGCCCAGATTGTCCATGATCACGATGTCGCCTGGCCGCAGGGTCGGGAGCAGTTGCTGACGGACATAAGCGCGGAAGCATTCACCGTTGATCGGGCCGTCGAAGACGCATGGCGCGGTGAGTTCGTCGCAGCGCAATGCGCCCAGGAAGGTCAGGGTTCGCCAATGGCCATGCGGGGCAAAGCCGCGCAGGCGCTGTCCCCTTGGCCCCCAGCCGCGAAGTGGGGCCATGTTGGTCTTGATCCACGTCTCGTCGATGAAGACCAGACGCGCCGGATCGAGGCGACCCTGCCACGACCTCCAGCGCTGGCGGCGACGAGCTATGTCGGCTCGGGCCTGCTCAAGAGCGAACAGCGTTTTTTTTGAAGCTCAGGCCCTCGCGCCTCAAGAACACCCAGACCGCGTTGTGCGAGACCATCACCCCGCGCGCGGCCAACTCATCCTTCAGCCGATGCAGCGTCAGATCAGAGGTCTGGTTGATCCGCTCCACGATGAAGGCCCGATGCGGCTCCAGAATACGCTTGCGGTGTCCACCCATCTTGCCCGGCGCAACCGAGCCGGTGGCACGGTAACGCTGCGACCACTTCACCACCGAGGACACTGCGACGCCAAAACGCGACGCCACCACACGGCAGCTCTCGCCGGTGCCGACGGCTTCAACAACACGCTCACGAAGATCGTTCGAAAGGGCTCGTGTCATCAGACGCTGGCCTCCGTCCAGCCAGCATCTTGAATCACAAACCAGCTGCTTTGGGAATCCTACGATTCTCTCAAGAAATGAAACGCTCTAAAGGCCATAGCCACTGGCACATGGTATATTTCAGCGGCGGCCATCTATCCCGAGCATCAAAGTAACGGGTTCGGAAAATCGCTTCTCGCTGAAGCCGAGTCCATCGCTCGGGCAGCGCAGAAAGATCGTCTGACGCTTGAGTCCGGCGCAGACGGTACTGGGCCGACATAAACAGCGACGACCGACCGATCCGATTGAAGGTCAGGTCATCTGTGGAAGACAAATATTAAAACCAGCACAGCCGCCGCCAACGCTGCAAGGAGATAGAAAGTTCGGCTGGCGCGTGATCGCCATCCCTTGCTTTTCGTCCCTAGCCTCATTCTTTCTCTTTCGCCATTCGTTGTGCCTTTAGCCGAGCTGTCTTTGCGTCCCGCTCTGCCTTCTCCACGTCAGCGATTGATCGGACTTCGATATTGCTGCGGGTTTTTCGCCTGTCGTCCTGACTGGGCAAATTAAACAGATTATCTTTGGTTAAAGTGCCGAGGTATACGGCTCTTTTATTCGTCTCTGCCATGATTGCTCTCCAATCCGCTACTAATGTATCAAGTATTGTCTCTGGCGGTAGCAATGACCGCATAGTCGCGCTCGCTAGCTACTATCAAACAATCGCAGCGCGGGGGCCTCGACATAGGCGACATGCACCTGTGCGGTCGCAGAGCAGCCGTCGACGGCCTCAATTCTCTTATCCACCGTTGTGCAGAATAGACTTCTGCCGTCAGGCCCCCCTAGGGCGCAAGCAACAGCCTGACAGTGTGGGATACGAACCTGGTGAGTGACTCTTCCACCTTCCAGGACACGCATGAAATACGGTGATCCGGAGCCGGCAAGCCAGACCCCGCCCTCGCTATCGAGACAAGTGCCATCCGGCGCCACGTTGCCAAGTTCGGCAAAGAGCGTCGGGCGGCTGAGCGTGCCGTCTGCCAGAATTCTAAATGCGGTAAGGCGATGGCCGAAGGTCTCCGCCACGACGAGACGTCCGTCCGCGGTGACTACGCTCCCGTTCGGGAACGCCAAATCATGTGCAACTGTTCGCGCCTGTCCATCAGGTTCGACCAGCACGATGCTTGCATCCGCATAACCAGGCGCAGTTTCTCTCCGAAAGCTGAACACGCCGACATATGCCCGGCCGTTCTGGTCGACGACCATATCGTTGGGTTCGCCCGTTGCGCAGGCACTTAGATCGGAGTGTATGGCGAGTGAACCATTCTTGAGGCGCAACAGAGTGCGGTCCCGCATCGAAACAACGAGAAGCGATCCGTCCGGCATGAAGCCGAGACCAGAAGGACGGTTTGGCACCTCGGCGACGACTTCGGTGCGTCCATCAAGACCAAGACGGTAAACCTTACGGCCGATCATGTCTGACATCCAAAGCGTCCCATCATGCCAGCGAGGTCCTTCCAGGAAGTAAAACCCGCCAGCTAGGACTTCTGAACGAAGGGTGATCATCAGTGTTTTCGTGCCCACCGCGGTATATCAAAAACCCGCTTTGCTTTGCTCCGTCTGGCGAGGCAGGCGCCAAGGTCTGAACGCGAGCCGACTCAGATCCCAGGCGATATCATCCGTGCCGACCACGGGCGGCATCAACATTCTCGGCGGCACCAGCTCGTGAACGTTGCCAGCCATCACGATGGCATTGCGGTCTGGCACACCGCGGATATCAAGCAATCTGACGTCATTCCAAACAGAGTTGAGACTGGCGGCAACGCGATCCGGCAAAGGATCCAAATCGTGGCGAGCATGAACATTTCCGATAAAGCAGCCGGAAGAATTCTTTAGCCGGCTACGCGCCAGTCGAAAGAATGTTTCAGTCCGTAGATTCTCTGGGATCCGTTTCCCGACGTATGCGTCCAGGACGATTGCATCATAGCGTTGGCGTTCGGCGCGTAAGAATTCCTCCCCGTCGGCGACACAACAGACGACATGGCGCGGGAGCCCAAAGTGTCGTCGTGCGATCTGAAAAGCCTGGGGATTTATGTCAACAATCGTCACCCGTGCTCCAACTCGATCGAGCATCGTGCCCAAGCTGCCGCCGCCGCCGCCAATCATGAGCACGTCGGTGACCTGCTTCTGAGCGAGGAGGCCGAAGATTGCATGGACGTAGGGTACGACGCTCACGCCGTTTTGGTCACACTCACTTTGAAAGCAACCGCCCTGGCGATAGATGAACGAGCCAGTATCCTTGGCGCGAAGGACCTCTATATTGCCGAAATCGGAATGATATTTCGCTATTCGGATCATGATTTCATCACTGCGGCCAAGTTTCTAAATCCGCCGTTCGACCATCATGGTCTTAACGGCGGCAATAGCCTTTGCCGGGTTGAGACCCTTCGGACAGGTTTGGGTGCAGTTCATGATGGTATGACAGCGGTAGAGACGGAATGGATCTTCAAGGTCGTCAAGACGGTCCCCCGTCATCTCATCGCGGCTGTCGATCAGCCATCGATAGGCCTGCAAGAGCACGGCGGGCCCGAGATAGCGATCACCGTTCCACCAATAGCTTGGACAGGAGGTCGAGCAGCAAGCGCACAATATGCACTCATAAAGACCGTCAAGTTTTTCGCGATCCTGATGACTTTGCTTCCATTCTCCCTGGGGTTTTGGCGTTATGGTCTGCAACCAAGGCTTGATTGAAGCGTACTGGGCGTAAAAGTGGGTCAGGTCAGGAACCAGGTCCTTGATCACTTCCATGTGGGGCAGCGGGTAGATCTTCACATCACCAGCGACATCCTCGATGCTTTTGGTGCAGGCAAGCGTATTGGTTCCGTCGATGTTCATGGCGCAGGAACCGCAGACACCTTCGCGGCAAGACCGTCGAAACGTCAGTGTCTGATCAATCTCTTCCTTGATCTTGATCAGCGCGTCGAGAACCATCGGACCGCATTTGCCAAGATCGACTTCATAGATGTCTATTCGTGGGTTCTGCCCATCGTCCGGATTCCAGCGATAGATGCGGAATCTTTTGACCTTGGTAGCGCCGTCATCGTTCTTGAAAGTCCGCCCAGCTGTGATTGTGGAGTTTTTGGGCAGTGTGAGCTGAACCATCGTCTCTTCCTTTGAAAACCCGTCACGCGCCGCGGCAGGGATTGCCATCAGTAGACGCGGGTCTTGGGTTCGATGTATGCGATGTCCGTGGTGAGGGTATATGTGTGGACTGGCCGATAATTCAGGCTGACATGACCCTCGCCGTCGCTCCTGGCCAAAGTGTGGGTCATCCAGTTTTTGTCATCCCGATCAGGGAAGTCTTCGCGTGCATGAGCGCCACGACTTTCAGTGCGCGCGAGAGCGGAATCGACAAGTGTTGTTGCCTGGAGAAGAAGGTTTTCGAGCTCAAGCGTCTCAACCAAGTCGGAATTCCAGATCATTGAGCGATCTGAAACACGCAGATCGGAGAGGCCGCCCCACACCTCCCTCAGTTTTTCCTTGCCTTCTCGCAGGATCTCCGCCGTTCGAAACACGGTGGCATAGCTCTGCATGGTGTGCTGCATCCTGACTCTCAGGCGGGGTGTCGGTGTGTCCCCCTTGGCATTGCGCAACTTGTCGAAGCGGTCGAGCGTGGCTTCGCCTGCATTGGATGGCAGCGCCGGCTGCGCAGCGCCAGGAACAAGCAGTTCGGCGCAGCGCAACGCAGCCGCCCGACCGAAGACCACGATGTCGAGGAGCGAATTGCACCCAAGCCGGTTGGCGCCGTGGACGGACACGCACGCCGCCTCACCCACGGCCATGAGACTGGGAACAATGGCATCCGGATTGCCATTGGCGCCGCTGATCGCTTCGCCGTGGTAATTTGCGGGGATGCCGCCCATGCAATAGTGGGCAGTCGGCAGGACCGGTATCGGCTCGCGCGTCACGTCGACCCCAGAAAAGATCTTGGCCGACTCCGATATGCCGGGCAAACGCTCGCGCAGCATGGCGGGATCGAGATGGTCGAGGTGCAGATAGATATGGTCCTTGTTCGGCCCAACGCCCCTCCCCTCCCGAATTTCAACCGTCATTGCTCGAGAGACAACATCGCGGGAGGCGAGATCCCGGGCAGATGGAGCGTAGCGCTCCATGAAGCGTTCGCCCTCCGAGTTGACCAGGTAGCCGCCCTCGCCGCGCGCGCCTTCCGTAATCAGGCAGCCCGCACCGTAAATCCCGGTTGGATGAAACTGCATGAATTCCATGTCCTGGAGCGGCAAGCCGGCACGCAGAACCATGCCGCCGCCATCGCCGGTACAGGTGTGGGCAGATGTGCAGGAATAATAGATTCTGCCATAGCCTCCAGTCGCCAGGATGACTGTCTGCGCACGAAATCTGTGCAGTGAGCCGTCCTCTAGGGACCAGGCGACGACGCCACGGCATTCACCATCGACCATGATGAGATCGAGAACGAAATACTCGATGAAGAACTGAGCGCCAAAACGCAGGGCCTGCCCATAGAGCGTATGAATCAGGGCGTGCCCAGTGCGATCTGCTGCAGCACAAGCCCTTGGCACGGGGCGCTCGCCAAAATTGCTCATGTGGCCGCCGAAGGGACGCTGATAAATTTTCCCGTCCTCGGTACGCGAGAACGGCATGCCGGCGTGTTCCAGCTCCATGACCGTCGGAACAGCCTGGCGGCACATGTATTCAATAGCGTCTTGATCGCCGAGCCAATCCGACCCCTTGACGGTGTCGTACATGTGCCATTGCCAGTTATCTTTGCCAAGATTGCCAAGGCTGGCTGCAATACCGCCCTGAGCGGCGACTGTGTGACTGCGGGTCGGAAATACCTTGGTGATGCATGCCGTCTTCAGACCGGCTTCGACAGCGCCTTGGGTAGCACGCAAACCAGCGCCACCGGCGCCAACGACGATCACGTCATAGGTGTGATCGACAAACGCGTATGCCTTTGACGTGCTCATTACGTTCTCATTCACATGGCTTGCGGGCCGAGGCTGATCTTCAACACCGCATAAAGGCACGCGACAGTGATCGTTGCCGAAAAGAGAATGTTGAGAATGAGCACGACAATCTTAGCGCCAGGCCCCTGTACGTAATCCTCGATGATCGACTGCATGCCGACGCACATATGCCAGACGCTGGAAAGAACGAGCAGCAAGAGTGGAATCGCCACCAACGGGTTAGCAATCGAGCTTCGGGCGGTCGCACAGTCTGCCCCGATGCGCGTCAACAACAACGCTATGAGGAAAAGCGCGAGTGGCACGTTGGCCACGGCCGTCAACCGCTGAATCCAGAAATGACCGGTACCAGCACCAGCCGACCCTGATCCGCGCACGCGTTTCATCGGCGTTTGCATATTGGTCATGTCGGTCCCCCAATCAGGTGGCCCGCCATCCAAATCGCAGCGGTTAGTGAGAGCGAACCCACAAGCGTTGCGCGCGCCATGAAGTTTGCCGCCGGCAGATCAAACCCCTTCCCCATGTCCCAGACAAAGTGCCGAAGGCCACCCAGCAAGTGGTGAACAAGCGTCCAGATGTATCCGAGCAGGACGATCTCTCCGGCTGGCGAGCCAATAAAGGACTGAAATGTGGCGTAAGCTCCCGGACTCCACGCTGCCGCAACCAACCAGCAGGTCAGCAACAGCGTGCCTAAATAGAGAGCGATTCCCGTGAGCCGATGCAGGATGGACATCATCATGGTCATCGTCAGCCGATAGATCCGCAAATGCGGTGCAAGAGGTCTTCGCTGCAAGCGCACGGTCGGCTTCATCCCCTGTCTCTTCCAATCCGAGCCAGCTCGGCCGGAAATCATGAAACGACTATGCCAAGGCCCGGAGGCTCGGCGCATGCACCCGGGAGTTGAGCACATCACGGCTGCCAACATGTCGATCTGACGGCGTTGCCATCAAAATCGATATCTTGTGCATCACTTATTGACCCTAACACATTTTAATATATGCTGCAACGTGTAGACATCATATCTTGAAGCTGACAGAGAGGATGCGACACGTGATAACTGCTCCACAGTTGCGCGCCGCAAGGGCGCTGCTTGGCATCGATCAGCGCAGGCTCGCCGAATTGTCCGGACTCTCGGTGCCGACAATCCAGCGCATGGAAGCCAGCGAGGCGATGATCCGGGGGAATGTCGATTCCCTCATGAAGTTAATTGGGGCACTTGAACTCGCCGGCGTCGAGTTGATCGGAGAAGGCGCGACCAGCCAGGCTAGCGGGCGTGGGGTGCGGCTGAAGGCAGACTTCGATCCCGCCAAGATCTCCGGCACCGACAATTCGAAAGCCAAATTGAGTATGAGGAGTGTGGCGTGATTCCAAGTGTCGCGGTTCTTCTATGGGGCGTCGCCGCGCTTTTGGGAACCGTCCTGCTGGCCATAGCTGCCAGTCGACGCAACTCGGCAACGCGCCTGATTTATGGCGTAACCCTTGGCATTTCAGCCGTCTTGTTGGTGCTTGTCCTAACCCACTTCGCAGTGGATCCGGGTGTGTCGGTTGTCACGCTGCCACTCGGATTGCCTTGGATTGGGGCTCACTTCCGTCTCGATGCGCTCTCGGCTTTTTTTCTCGTCGTCGTCAACCTAGGCGGTGCGCTCGCCAGTCTTTATGGACTCGGTTACGGCCGTCATGAGGCTTCGCCGCACCGGGTACTGCCATTCTTCCCCGCCTTCCTTGCAGGCATGAACCTTGTGGTGCTCGCAGATGACGCCTTCACGTTCCTGCTTTCCTGGGAATTCATGTCCCTGACCTCGTGGGCGCTGGTCATCGCGCACCATCGCGAAGAGGGTACGACGCGGGCGGGATACATTTATCTTGTCATGGCGAGCTTCGGCACGCTGGCGCTGCTTCTCGCCTTCGGTCTGCTGTCCAGCTCGAGTGGAAATTACGCATTCGAGGCGATACGTGCAGCCGAGCCCACCCGGTTTGTCACGGGTGCCGTTCTGGCCCTCATGTTGCTCGGGGCAGGTTCCAAGGCCGGTCTCGTCCCGCTGCACGTCTGGCTTCCACTCGCTCATCCTGCAGCGCCAAGCCACGTATCTGCCCTCATGAGCGGCGTCATGACCAAGGTCGCCATCTACGGCTTCATACGCGTTATTTTCGACTTGCTCGGCGAACCGCCATGGTGGTCTGGCGTCGTCGTGCTTTTCCTCGGAGGCATGACTGCTGTTCTCGGGATCCTGTACGCGTTGATGGAAAAGGATCTCAAGCGGCTCCTTGCCTACAGCACAATCGAAAACATCGGCGTCATCTTCGTCAGTCTTGGCCTCGCACTCGCCTTCAAGGCGAACGCGATGCCGTCGGCCGCAGCGCTGGCGCTCACCGCCGCACTCTTCCACGTTCTCAACCATTCCTTTTTCAAGAGCCTGCTGTTTTTCGGTGCAGGCGCCGTGCTGACAGCGACCGGCGAGCGCAACATGGAGAAACTGGGCGGTCTCATTCATCGCATGCCGCTGACCAGTTTCGTCTTTCTCGTCGGCTGCGTTTCGATCTCCGCGCTGCCGCCCTTCAATGGCTTCGTCTCCGAATGGCTGGCTTTCCAGGCGATACTGCAGAGCCCGGATTTGCCGCAATGGGGCCTGAAAGTCATGGTGCCCGCTGTTGGTGGCCTGCTGGCGCTGTCGGCGGCGCTTGCCGCCGCCTGTTTCGTAAAGGCGTTCGGGATCACATTCCTCGGCCGGCCACGGACCTCGGTGGTGGAACACGCACACGAAGTTGACCGCTACGCGCTGGCGGCAATGTTCATCCTCGCGGCCCTTTGCCTGCTGGCAGGAATTCTACCGGGCTTCGTAATAGACGGCCTTTCGCCGGTGACGCTTTCGCTCATCGGCAACCGAATGCCGGTGCAGATGGCGCAGCCCTGGCTGTCAATCGTGCCGATCGGCGAGAGCCGCAGCTCCTACAATGGCCTGCTGGTGTTCCTGTTCATCGCCGCTTCCGCATCGCTTGCCGCACTCGTCATTCACCGCTTCGCCTCACAGGCGCTGCGTCGTGGTCCCGCCTGGGGCTGTGGCTTCCCGGACGTGACGCCGGCCGCGCAATACACGGCGGTGAGTTTCGCGCAGCCTATCCGCCGCGTCTTCGGTACTTTCGCGTTCCGAGCCAGGGAAAATGTGGATATGCCGGCGCCGGGCGCTACCGGTCCGGCACGCCTGACTGTCGAAGCCCACGATGTCATCTGGGAGACGCTTTATCAGCCGATCGCCGGGTTCCTCGATTTTGCAACCGAGAAACTCAACCATCTGCAGTTCCTGACAATCCGGCGCTATCTGACCCTCGTCTTCCTCTACCTCGTCACCTTGCTTCTGGTGCTCGCGCTATGGCCCTGATCCTAGAACTGGTTGTCCAGGGCGCGCAGATGATGCTGGTGCTTCTGCTGGCGCCGCTGCTGACTGGCTTCGTGCGCAAGGTGAAGGCGAGACTGCTGCGGCGCCAGGGATCTTCGCTGATCCAGCCCTACCGCGATCTCATGCGGCTTATGCGCAAGGAAGTCGTCCTGGCCGACAACGCATCCTGGCTGTTTCGCGTGACACCTTATCTGATCTTCGCCGCCACTTGGGTGGCTGCCGCACTTATCCCGACATTCGCCACCGGCCTCACCTTCAGCTGGACCGCGGATCTCATCGCCATTGTTGCCTTGCTTGGAAGCGCGCGCTTCTTCCTGGCGCTGGCGGGGATGGATGTCGGGACGAGCTTTGGCGGCATCGGCGCAAGCCGCGAGGTGATGATCGCATCGCTGGCCGAGCCCGCCATGCTCTTGATCGTGTTCAGCCTCGCGCTGGTCGCCGGAGCGACGCAACTCTCCACGGTCGCTGCTTTCATGAGTTCGTCCGACGTTGGTCTGCGGGCATCGCTCGGCATGTCCCTCATTGCTCTGGTCATAGTGGCGCTCGCCGAAAACGCTCGAGTACCCGTAGACAACCCGTCAACCCACCTGGAACTCACCATGGTTCACGAGGCGATGGTGCTGGAATATTCCGGCCGCCATCTGGCTATGATCGAGTTCGCCGCCTTCCTCAAGCTACTGCTTTATATGTCGCTTATTTCCTGCGTCTTCGTTCCGTGGGGCCTGGTGACGGACGGGAGCGGGCCAAAGCCTTATTTGCTCGGATTGGTCGCCTATATCGGCAAACTGGCCGCGGGTGGCGTCCTTCTCGCCTTGTTCGAGACTTCCATTGCCAAGATGCGTGTCTTTCGCGTCCCGGATTTCCTGGGTGCGGCACTGATGCTTGCCCTGCTCGGCACGCTCCTCCTTTTTGTATCGCGGAGCCTATGATGCGCGGCCTCATCTTCGACATCGCCCATTTGCTCGCTGGCGGCCTGGTCTTGATCAGTTTTATGATGCTCTATCAGGATCGTCTTTTTGCGCTGATCAACGTTTTCGCGCTTCACGCAGTGGTCCTTGCCTTTTCCGTGGCTTGGCAGGCCTACATTCAGGACGCCCATCATCTCTACGTCACGGCGGCGATCGCCCTCGTGTTCAAGGGGATGATCATTCCCGTGGGCCTTCACCGCATCATTCAGCGCCTCGGTATTCATCGCGACATCGAGACGGCCATTGGCATCGGCCCGACCATGCTGGCGGGAATTGGCCTGGTGACGCTCTCGATGGTGCTTATGCTGCGGATTACTCCCGACGCCGACCCGCTGGCCCGCGAGGATCTGGCCTTCGCGCTGTCCATCATCCTGCTCGGGCTCCTTGTGATGGTCACCCGCCGGAATGCCGTCAGCCAGGTCGTCGGATTCATGTCGCTCGAGAACGGCCTGGTCCTTGCAGCGACGGGCGCCAAGGGCATGCCGCTGGTTGTCGAGATCAGCGTCGCCTTTTCAGTCCTGATCGCGTTCATCGTCATCGGGGTCTTCCTGTTCCGCATTCGCGAACGATTCGACTCGGTGGATGTCGGCGCGCTCGACGACTACAGGGGAGAACGCCGTTGACCGCGTTTTCCTTCAATGCGGTGGCCGCCATTTTGCTGATACCCGTCGGTGCAGCCGTACTCCTGGCGGCGCTGCCAAACTACCGGGTCACGGCGCGCCTGAATGTCGCCGCAAGCTTCCTGACCTTGCTCGCCGCAGTGTCGCTTCTCGTCACCGACCGGCCCACGCCGGGACAATACCTGCTCGTCGACGACCTCAACATCGTTTTCATCGTGCTCAATACATTCGTCGGCTTCACGACCAGCGTGTTCAGCGCCTCCTACATTGGCCACGAGCTGGAAACCGGCCGGCTGACCGCGCCAAACCTGCGATTTTATCACGCCATGTACCAGGTCATGATGTTCGGCATGAATCTGGCGTTCGTGTCGAATAATATCGGCTTGATGTGGGTGGCGGTGGAGCTTGCCACGCTGACCACCGTGCTCATGGTCGGCATCTATCGCACGCATGAGGCGCTGGAGGCGGCCTGGAAATATTTCATTCTGGGAAGCGTCGGCATTGCGCTCGCCCTCTTCGGCACTATCCTCGTCTACATGGCCGCCCAGCCGGTCGTCGGCGAGGGCACGAATGCCATGGTCTGGACCGTGCTGATCGAACATGCCGCCCGTTTCGACCCGGCTTTGCTCAACGTCGCCTTCGTCTTTCTGCTGCTCGGCTACGGCACCAAGGTCGGCCTTGCCCCCTTGCATGCCTGGCTGCCCGACGCGCATGCGGAAGGCCCAACGCCGATTTCCGCGGTGCTGTCGGGCTTGCTGCTGAATGTCGCGCTCTATGCCGTGCTGCGCTTCAAGCTGTTGCTGGCCGCAAGCCCGCAGGCGATACCCCCGGGACCGTTGATGGTCACGATGGGGCTCACCTCCCTCATCTTCGCCGCCTTCATGCTCTACCGCCGCCGCGACATCAAACGCCTGTTCGCCTACTCTTCGATCGAACATATGGGCATCATCGTCTTTGCTTTCGGCATGGGTGGTCCGCTCGCCAACTTTGCCGGCCTGCTGCATATGGTCATGCACAGCCTGACCAAGTCGGCGATCTTCTTTGCGGTCGGCCACATTGCGCAGGTCAAGGGGACGCAAAAGATCGCCGACATAAGAGGGCTGACGGAAACCCATCCCGGGCTTGGCTGGGCGCTCGTCATCGGTGTCGTCGCCATCGCCGGCCTGCCGCCGCTCGGGATCTTTATGAGCGAATTCCTGGTCGTGAGTTCGACATTCGCGAGACACCCGCTTTTGGCCATCCCCTTGGTATTCGGGCTCTTGCTTGCCTTTGGCGCCCTGCTGCTGCGGCTGACTGGCGTCGCTTTCGGTGAGCCACGAGGCAGTCTTGCACCTGTCGAGGCATCCTACGCGCCGCTGTACGCCCATCTGACTCTTGTGTTGATCGCCGGCATCTATCTGCCGCCGCCGCTGGTTACATGGTTTCAGCATGTCGCAAACCTGCTGGGATGAGCAGATGACCAAGAAGAAACCCATACCCGCACTCAAAGACGTCATCCTGGCCGGCCGTCGCGTCGAGCGGCACTTTCCTTGGATGCGTGCCGTGGTGGCTCCAAAAATGTGGAATTTCGCCGCCGAACAGTTGGCTGCAGGTCGCTGGAGCTTGCTCGGTCTGTGGGGCGAGCCTGCTAGCGTGCACATGGCGCTTCTGGACAAAAACGCCGCAGAGCCCGGCGTGATTAGTCTGGAATGCCCGGGCGGCCGCTACCCATCGGTCGGCCAGTTGCATCCGCCTGCAATGCGTCTGGAACGCGCGGCCGCTGACCTGTTCGGTCTGTTGCCGCAGGGTGCGCCTGATTCCCGGCTGTGGCTCGATCATGGGCAATGGGGGTTTAGCCGTCCATTGGGGGCGCCGGGTCCTGCCGCAACAGCAGCTTCATCATACCGTTTTCTTCCTGCCGAGGGCGAAAGCCTGCACGAGATCCGGGTTGGGCCTGTGCATGCCGGCATCATCGAACCCGGGCATTTTCGATTCACGGCAAGTGGCGAAACGATCGTTCGACTGGAGGAGCGCCTCGGATACACGCACAAGGGCATAGAAGGCTTGATGGCGGGGTCCGATATCCACCGTGCCGCCAAGCTGGCCGGCCGAACCTCCGGCGACAGTACCGTGGCATATTCGTTTGCTTTTGTTCGTGCGGTCGAAGCGGCGCTGGGTGTCGAGGTTCCGCCACGCGCGGTCTGGTTGCGCGCGCTGATGGCCGAACTGGAGCGTCTGGCCAACCATCTCGGCGACATCGGCGCCATCTGCAACGACGCCGCTTTCTCACTCATGCATGCCCACTGCGGCGTGCTGCGCGAGCGTGTATTGCGCGCCAGCGACGCCGCGTTCGGCCACCGTATGATGCGCGACCGTGTCGTGCCCGGAGGAGTAGCAAGCTATCTAAGCGATGGGGGGACGACAGCGATTCGGTCTCTGATCGCAGAAATCGGGCGGCGGTTTCCCGCACTGGTCGAACTCTACGACAACACCGCCTCGCTGCAGGATCGGACAGTCGCAACTGGCCGGCTCAACGCAGAGCTCGCCGGGCAATATGGCGCCGGGGGTTATGTCGGCCGAGCCTCCGGTCGGGACTTCGATGTGCGGCGCGATCTCGCCTATCCTCCCTATGATGAGCTGGCTTTCGA
Source organism: Mesorhizobium sp. LjNodule214 (assembly GCF_964252735.1). Taxonomy (NCBI): domain Bacteria; kingdom Pseudomonadati; phylum Pseudomonadota; class Alphaproteobacteria; order Hyphomicrobiales; family Phyllobacteriaceae; genus Mesorhizobium; species Mesorhizobium sp. LjNodule214. The sequence goes on along the minus strand of NZ_CAXUPE020000005.1, from coordinate 97,714 downwards.
TGTGCCTCTCCTCCAGGAGGGCGACGTGAACGCCCGCGTCTGGATTCGCATCCATGAGGTCAAGCAGAGCTTATCTCTGGTCGAACAAATCCTGCGACAACTACCGAGCGGCCCGATCCGTGTCGATGTTGCGCAGACAAACGGGCCGCATGAAGGCATGGCACTCGTCGAAGGTTTCCGTGGCGACATTCTGGCTTGGCTGCGCATTGGCGAAGGCGGCACCGTTGAGCGCTGTCACCTTCGCGATCCCTCTTGGTTCCAGTGGCCGCTTCTCGAGGCAGTTATCGAGGGCAACATCGTGGCCGACTTTCCGCTCTGCAACAAGTCATTCAACTGCTCTTATTCGGGCCATGATCTTTAAAGGCTGCTGCGATGCGAATGCTCCTCCTAAGAAGCCTGATTCAACCGCCGCTTACCGAGCAGTCACCGCCGGCAGGCGATGCGGCGATCAACGAACTCGCGCGCACTCTTGACGGCGCGGCACACAAGCGATTGGGCCGAAGTCTGTCCATCCGCGCGGTCGACGCCGGTTCCTGCAATGGCTGCGAACTCGAAATGCACGCCCTGAGCAACGCCTTCTACGATATCGAGCGCTTCGGAATCCGTTTCGTTGCGTCCCCGCGCCACGCCGATGTGCTGCTCGTCACCGGGCCGGTTACCAAGAATATGCGCGAGGCGTTGCACCGAACCTACGATGCTACACCCAACCCCAAATGGGTGGTTGCCATCGGCGACTGCGCCCTGAACGGCGGGTGTTTTGCCGGGAGCTACGCCGTCATGGGCGGGGTATCTGCGGTGCTGCCAGTCGATCTGCATATTCCCGGCTGCCCACCGCCGCCGATGGAGATTCTAAAGGGATTGCTCGCGCTGCTTGAGGGAGTGAACGTCAAGACAGGTGCTCCCAGAGGTTAAATGGCGGTGCTGCGGCTTTCTCTGGCTGGCCTTGTCGCCGCATGCACTCAATGCATAGCCGCAGTTCTGGCCACGTTTGTCGTCTTGCTGGCCGCACGACACGCCCTGATCGTTCTGGCGCCTCCGGATGTCGGCGCTAAACCCAAATCCGAATTGGACGCGCTCGTCCCCATTCTGCGGTGCATCTATCTCGCGATGGCCTTTGGGATAGCCCTGACCTATAATCGGGTTGTCTATTTCACTGCTGCGCGTATCCGCCTTGCATCGCGCTTGATGCTTCCGACCGCGCCGGATCATGCGACAAAAAGCCTGCTGACCCAGCTTACGCTAGCATCGGTTGGATTTGCGGTATTGGCGCTTCGCCCTCCGCCGGCTTCGTTGATCGAGGCCGTCTCTCCTGAGTGTGCCTGGGCCGCCTTGGTCACTTGGTCAGGCTTGATGAGCGCCGTAGTGGCCGGTTTTGGCGCCAATGCCCACGCCGCAAGGAGGGCGTTATGAATCGGCCAACGGCTGACCATGTGAAAAGACCGCCCGCAACGGGCCTGCCTCGCTGTGAAACGGCGTATCTTATTTGCAAAGGCGCGGTCATGTGACGCCCGAAGAGCACGAAAGCGAAAGGCCCACTCTCGGTGTCGCCGCCCGACGCGGGCTGCTTGGACGATGCCCCAACTGCGGAAAAGGCAGGCTATTTGCGTCATATTTGAAGCAGGTGGATCACTGCGATGTTTGCGGTCAGCAGTACGGGCATATCCGGTCCGATGATGCAGCTCCCTGGCTCACGATTCTGGTTGTCGGCCATCTCGTTGTACCAACTGCCCTTGCTGTCGAAAGTCGAACATCTTTGCCGAATTGGGTTTCGATGACCTTATGGCCGGTGGTGGCTTTATGTGCGGCGCTCGTCGTTCTGCCGCGCGCCAAAGGGCTGCTTTTAAGCGTGATCTGGAGCACGCGGTCACCGGGATCGGAGCGCGATTGAACAATTCGTGACAACTCTGTCGATTTGACACGGACGGACGGTAAGTATGGGCAATCAAAGAGCATCCGCTGTCGATCGCGGAGCGATAATGACGGGAAAATTGACGGATACCGGCCACCGATTGGAGGCCCGCATCTATTATGCAGATACGGATTTTTCCGGAGTGGTCTACCACGCACGATACTTGGAATTCTTGGAGCGGGGCCGCATCGAGTATCTGCGGCTGGTTGGGGTTGGATATCTTAAACGCGCGGATGGCCATTTTGACGCGCCATTGGCGTGGATTATCCGACGCTTGGAAATCGATTTTCGACGACCGGCCCGAATTGATGATCTCGTCACTGTCGAAACGACGACGGCAAAGATCTCCAGTGCCCGCGTCCTGATGGCACAAACGATTCGGCGAGGTGCCGACATTCTGATCACGGCCCGGGTGGAGTGCGCGCTTGTCAACAGCTCAGGCCGGCCGCAACGGTTTCCAAAGCACTGGAAAGAGCTTTTCCGTCCGCAAAATGATCTGACTTAAGAAACATAGTGTGGCTACGTCGGTCCATGAAATCCTAAGTCGCAACGAAATGCCGAGATTTTGATTATCAACCAGACGAATAGGAAGGCGCCGCGATGACCGCCGACACGAATGAGCAACAAAAGGGATTGCGGGAAGCAGCGCTTCAATATCATGAGCATCCGCGCCCGGGAAAACTAGAAGTCCAGCCGACCAAACCCCTTGGCAATCAACGTGATATGGCGCTCGCCTATACGCCCGGTGTGGCGGCGCCTTGCGAAGAAATCGCGGCAAACCCAGAGACGGTGGCCAAGTATACCTCGCGCGGCAATCTGGTGGCAGTCATATCCAATGGCACGGCCGTGCTGGGCCTCGGCGCCATCGGTGCACTCGCCGCAAAACCCGTAATGGAGGGAAAGGCCGTCCTGTTCAAAAAATTTGCCGGCATCGACGTCTTTGACATCGAGATCGATGAAACAGACCCAAAAAAACTCGTCGACATCATAGCGCCATTGGAGCCCACTTTCGGGGGTATCAATCTTGAAGACATAAAGGCTCCGGAATGCTTCGAGATCGAGGAAGCGCTTCGCGCGCGCTTGAACATCCCGGTCTTTCACGACGACCAGCACGGCACGGCCATCATTGTCGGAGCCGCTGTTCTCAACGGACTCGAACTTGCTGGAAAGAGCATCGAGAAGGTAAAAATTTGTACGTCGGGCGCCGGGGCAGCGGCTATCGCCTGCCTCAATCTACTTGTGGCGCTCGGCGCCAAATACGAAAACATCTGGGTCGCAGACAAAGGCGGTCTGGTCACCCATAAACGTGTCAGTGTCGTTGACCGCTGGCGCGGGAAATACGCCCAGACTACCAATGCGACAACGCTTGCCAGCGTGATGGACAACGCCGACGTGTTTCTCGGACTCTCTGGGCCTGGCGTTCTCAAGCCCGAAATGCTCAAGGCGATGGGCAAAAATCCGCTGGTGCTCGCGCTTGCCAACCCAACGCCCGAAATCATGCCCGAAGAAGCGAAGGCAGTTCGCCCCGACGCCATGATCTGCACAGGGCGCTCTGACTATTCCAACCAGGTCAACAACGTCCTTTGCTTCCCCTTCATCTTCCGCGGCGCTCTCGATGTCGGCGCCACGACGATTAACGAGGAGATGAAGCTTGCGGCGGTGAAGGCGATTGCCAAGTTGGCCCACGAGCCCGGCCTTGAAGCATCCCCATCGGGCGAGCCGGCGATATATGGACAGGATCACATCATCCCGGACCCCTTCGATCAAAGGCTGATTTTGAGGATCGCTCCGGCGGTAGCGCGGGCCGCAATGGAGACTGGCGTCGCGAAGCGCCCGATTGCCGATTTCGACGCATACCACGATAGCCTCAACCGCTTCGTTTTCCGCTCGGGCCTGGTGATGAAGCCAATCATCGACCGTGTGCGGAACCAGGGTAAGAGGATCGTTTTTGCCGATGGCGAAGATGAACGAGTGCTTCGGGCGACGCAGGTGATCATAGAAGAGCGCATCGCGCGCCCGATTCTGATCGGCCGGCCGGCCGTGATCGAACAGCGCATTGCACGTTTCGGCCTTACGCTTGAACCAGGACGCGATTTTGAGATCATCAATCCTGAAGACGACCCACGCTACCGCGATTATGTCGCGTTGTTCCATTCTCTTGTCGGCCGGAGCGGCGTAGCGCCTGAAACGGCGCGTTCCGTGGTCCGCACGAACACCACGGTAATCGGCGCACTCGCGGTCAAACGCGGCGAAGCCGATGGCCTGATCTGCGGTCTGCAGGGACGCTATGTCAAACACCTGCGAGACATCCGCTCTATCATTGGGCTAGCGGACTCTGTGAAAGAGGCCTCAGCGCTCTCGATGCTTGTTATCCCTCGGGGTGTTTTCTTCCTTGCCGACACTTATGTGACTACGAACCCAAGTGCCGATGAGATCGTCAGCATGACGCTTCTGGCGAGAGACCATCTCAGGCATTTCAACATCACCGCGCGCGTAGCGTTGTTAAGCTATTCCGATTTTGGGTCTCGCGATGGCGAGAGTGCGCTCAAAATGCGCGAAGCCTATGGAAAACTGAGAGAGGCGGACCCCACTCTAATCGTCGAAGGCGAGATGCAAGGTGACCTTGCGCTAAATCAACGTCTGCGTGAACATTATGTGCCCGACACCATATTGAAGGGTGAGGCAAACCTGCTGATATTTCCGAACCTTGACGCTGCAAACCTTGCGATGACCTTGCTCAAGGAAATGAACGACGCGTTGTCCATCGGGCCAATCCTGATGGGGCCAAACAAACCTGCACATATTTTGGCACCCTCTTGTACAAGTCGAGGCGTCGTCAATATGGCCGCGATCGCCGCGAATGAGGCCCTTCTGCCCGAAAGTGGGGGCTGGCCGGTCTCCGATGTTTTCTAATGGCAAACTCGCATTTCAAGAAAAATCGGCGAGGCGGAAAGGGAGCCGGCAGGCTCACTCCGAGCCATTTCTTCTAGTCATGTCGAATAGCAGATATTTATGGGTTGATGCATTTAGGGTCAAGTCTTATACATGAGACATGATGGGCAGTGATGGCACAGAAGGGGCGCGTCCGACTCTGCAAGTCGCGCTGACGCGGGGCTTCATGGGGCGGTGCCCAAATTGCGGTCAGGGAAAACTGTTCCGCGCATATCTGAAACAAGTGGAAAGTTGCTCCGAGTGCAGCGCACGCTTTGGTGATATTGAATCAGACGACGCCGCGCCATGGTTTACGATCCTGTTGGCAAGCATCGCTGCAGCACCGCTTTATTTTTTATTTCAGACTCTTCTGACATCTCATTTCGTTGTTACGATGCTGTTACTGGTGCTAATTGTCGTTGTGCTGATCCTCGTTTTACTGCCACGGGTCAAGGGCGTATTGCTCAGTGCTTTTTGGCTATCACGGCTAGGGCGGGCAGCCCCGGATGACAGCTAGGTGCATTCAAGGCCGTTGCCTTGGCGCCGCTAAGCGGTTTTTCGCGATGTAGTTTTTCAAGGGATTCGCAGGTCCGGAGAATTTGGAGATGATTACCGCTTCGCAGATGCGAGCAGCACGGGCCTTGCTCGGAATGGACCAGAGAACTCTGGCTGAACGTGCTGGCGTTTCGCTCCCGACCATTCAACGCATGGAGGCCAGCGAAGGCGACGTACGGGGTGTCGCCGAGACGCTCATGAAAGTCATAAGCGCATTCAAAGCTGAGGGCGTTGAAATGATCGGGGACCATGAGCGCAGCAATGACGGGGGGCGCGGCGTACGCCTGGCGCACCCGGTCGGGTTAACAGGCCGGACTCACTGATTCCAATGTTCGTTTGGAACCCAACTACGGTTGTGCAGCAGGGTCGTTCAACGGACTTAGCGGGGAAGCCATGAGGTCTGATCGCTCAATGAAGCGGCGGTATACGTCAAGTCAAGAGCCGACAGGTGGCAGTTGGTCCGTTCTGGACAATCGCCCTGAACGGCCCACAGAAACGCCTTCCCGCGTTATGGTCGGCCTTAGCAAGGAAGATGCGTCTGACGCCGCCGATCTGCTTAACAAGCTTGATGATCAAAAGACAGGCCGATCCAAGCAAGATCGGCGTTCTAGATGAAAGACGAAGTGCAACTAAATCAAGAAGTGACCTGTTTGATCTTCCACCTGCCTAACCGTCTCTGGAGAGTTACGGCAGGCCTACATGCAAGATGACCGTTGAAAAAGAAGGAATACAGATACGGATGATGGACTTTGACCTACTAGATGACAGCGGAAGCAACAGCAACGGAAGTGGCTCAACCGAAGACTCTGTGCGACCATGCGGCACTGCGGAAGCCCCCAGCGATCACCACCACCCGGCACCCGGTCTGCATTGCCAACCCGCCGAATGGTTTGTCGTCAGGGTACGACGCGAGCTCGGAGCGCAAGATGTTGTTGCTCTGGTCCGCTACCTCACCGATTTCGGCTCGGGCGATGCGCTGGGGGTCGCGGTCGACGGCGGCTGGTCAATCCACCTTACAAAGCTCGCGGACCTGCAGCTGGTCACCTCGCAATACCCTGACCTGATCGAACGCCATTCGGATTCCCACAAATCCGGCGTCGACCAGCGCCAGTCGTTGGCCTTCTGACGCACCGAGAGAATGAACAAGACTCCATAAATCGGTGGAAGGTAGGACTATGGACTTCGAAGCTCTCCTCGCCGCAAGGCTTGATGGCTTGCACAAGGAAGGGCGCTATCGGGTCTTTGCGGAGATTGAACGTTACGCCGGCTCGTTTCCACACGCTATACGCCATGCCGGCGGCTTGAAGCGCGACGTGACCGTGTGGTGTTCCAATGACTATTTGGGCATGGGGCAGAACCCAACAGTGATTGCCGCTATGCACGAAGCCCTCGATAAATCCGGTGCCGGTGCCGGAGGCACCCGCAACATATCCGGCAATTGCCATGATCATGTCCTTCTCGAGCGCGAACTTGCTGATCTGCATGGCAAGGAAGCTGCCCTCCTCTTCACCTCCGGATATGTGTCGAACTGGGCCACCCTCGGAACCCTCGGCGCCAATATACCGGGCTGCCTGATTCTTTCCGATGAGGCCAACCACGCCTCGATCATAGAGGGAATACGCCATTCCAGGGCCGAGAAGCGGATCTGGAAGCACAACGACCCCAAGGATCTTGACCGCATTCTCTCCGAGTACCCCTACGAGCGCCCAAAAATTATCGTCTTTGAATCCGTCTATTCGATGGACGGCGATATTGCGCCGCTCGCCGAAATCCTCGCGGTTGCTGAGAGACACGGTGCGACGACCTATCTCGACGAGGTCCATGCGGTTGGCCTGTACGGGCCGCACGGCGGTGGTATCGCCGAGCGCGAGGGACTGATGAACCGTGTCACGATCATCGAGGGAACGCTTGGCAAGGCATTTGGCGTAATGGGCGGGTACATCACCGGGTCCGCTGTCGTCTGCGATTTTGTCCGCTCATTCGCTTCCGGGTTCATTTTCTCCACAGCGCTCCCGCCGGCGGTTGCGGCCGGCGCGCTAGCCTCGATCCGTCATTTGAAAGCATCGAACTTAGAGCGTGGCCGACACCGGGAGTGCGTGAGAAAAGTCCGCAGACGGCTTAAGAACATTGGTATCCCATGTCTTCAAAATCCGAGCCATATTGTACCAGTGATGGTACGCGACCCCGTAAAATGCAAATGGATTAGTGACATCTTGCTCGATCGATATGGGATCTACCTGCAACCGATCAACTATCCGACCGTGCCGCGTGGCACGGAGAGATTGCGCATTACGCCTTCGCCGCTGCATACGGACTCAGACATTGACCGTCTGGCTAACTCACTCTCCGACCTTTGGTCGAAATGTGCGCTGGATAGACAAGTGGCGTAAAATTTCCATTCGTGGGTCCTTTCCTTGCAATGGCCCGGATCGCCGCGCTATCGGTCTCGCTGCCGCGAACGCACGCGGTAAGAAGATCGGCTGGCACCAAAGGTGATGGCTTTAATTGCCGAAGGCCGCAGCTATCGCTGGATCGCTCGCGATCTAGGCATCAGCAAGAACACCGTCGGCGATGTAGCCAAGAGATGTCGCTCAAATGACATAATATGAACACCAGGCCGCGAATGCTGCCCAGCAAATAATACCAATACATCTCCAATAAAATCCGGTAAGCGCGCGGCGTTCATCAGCGATTCTCACATGTTCCCTGCGTATCAGGGTCAAGGCCTCGGTAAACCTTAAAGGTTCTCGAAAACGAGCTAGAACGCAAAGGTTTTCAACAAATAAAGCTCCGAGTAGCTGACGCTAACAAACGCGCTAGGCATGTTTATGAAGTCACCGGCTTTCGGGTAACCGGGATCAACATGAGCAAACCGCTCGCGTCGAGGTGAACCTAGGGTGTCATTTCGCCCCCTACCGGAACCGACCTGACCGCGATCGAGGGTTACACGCCAGTTTGAATTCTGCGTCCTCCGGCTGCTCCATCCTTCAAAGCCGAGAAAAGGGTTCGCAGAATACCAGCACCGACTACCGTTCCCGGTGCCCCCGAGTCGCATTCGCCATGGGCGACTGCCACTCATATTCAAGGTGGCCGTTCTGATCTTGAGCACCAAACAGGGTGCCTTCCGCCACCCCCTGAATAACCTCCGTAATGGCAGATCGCAGAGCCGCAAGCGCAGCCACGCCGTGATAAACGTCTCGTGTGTAGACAACCACTCGCACGGTTTCGTCCGCCATCCCAATGGGCTGCACGTCAATCACTGTCATCGCATGCGGTTCGTCTACGAGACGCCTCCAAGCGTTCGGCTTCATCATCGTTCGTCCTTCTGGGAACCGGGTAAATCGACACGCTTTGTTTCGTTGAAGTGGACGGGGCTTTCCCTCGACCCTTAGCAACTGCCGCCTGAATTAGTTGGCTTCGTCGTCAAGGCCCGACAGGGTCTGCATTATACCGGATTGTGAGCGCGGTGTCCTCATCGCCGGATTTCGACTTGGCAACACCACCCGCCGCGGCTTTGAAAAAGACTTTAGCGAGAACTCGCGGGGCGCACCATCAGAGCAGATGCAATGACGAAATAAGAACCTGTGCAACCAACCAGTTGGCGCCAAGCTTTTGAAGCAGGACGCTTTCCTTGACGCCCAGTTGCGCTGCTACCTCGGGCACCGACATTGTCTGTGACGAAAGCATCAAACGCGCCGCCGCGATCTGCTTGTTGTCTAAATCGTCGTTGTCAGCCTTGCGAGGGTGGTCGAGGCGATCAAAAGCCTCGAACACCCGGGCTGCCTGGTTGGGTAGCCAGTCCACAGTGTCAATTTTATCTGCAATCGACACCAATCCGGCGTCGAGAATACGCAACGATCCTAACACCATGCTCAACTTGCCGGGTGTAGGGGCAAGCCTGGAAAGATCATCGACCACCAGGACATCACCTGACTTGATGGTCCCAAGCAGGGTTACCAGGTGCGGTTGACGGAAAGACCTTTCAAGATAGACCCGGTCGCACCCGGCTTTCAGCAGGCGTGCGGTCTGAGCTGCCCCGTCTTCGTCAGTCACTTTTAGAAGGGCATACCCCAATCGCATTTTTCGGTCCTAGGCTATGAGAAGCAACGTCCGAAGCTGGCGTTATGCCCGAGGCAATGGCAATCGCGATAGACAGCGGCATGAGTCAATTGCGACGGTCAGTCCGGCCAGCAAGTTGGCACGAAGGCTGGCCAGACCCGTAACCCTCGCGCAGCACGGTAGTGATTTTCGGTGTGAACAGCTCGACAAGGGTCGGCCGGGCCGAAGGTGGTGAGAGAGGTTTCATGTCCATGGTGTTAGCCTTCCTAAGTTGAAGGCGGCGGGAACGTCGGCGGCTGCCGTCGCTAAGACGGTCTTTCAATGCGCTTTCCCCAGAAGCACGTCGGGTTGACGCAAGCGGACGCCCCGATCACTCCGCTCATGGTCGCCGACGAAATCGACACCCACGCTGTTGAGTGCCTGAATGACCTTGGTCAGCGAGTCGAGCACGCCGCGTACGTTGCCATCACTGGCTTCCATGCGTGAATGGTAGCGATGGATACTCCGGACAATTCGGCCAGTTTGACCTGATCGATACCCAGAAGTGCCCGCGCAGCTCGCATTTACGCAGAAGTTATCACACTACTCCCTCGTCAACTGGCAATTAAGTGATACAAAAGTTGTATAGTGATGTTTGATATAGCAGTCAAGATGCGTCACACAGGCATGCAAATTGATCGACAGCGGTGATTTTGCCGGAAGCAGGCGTAGTTGGCTTTCTGCTCCGGTATTGGTGATAAATTCGTTGGTGCGGGGCATACAGATGCCGGACGCCTCATCGCGGTCAAAGACCCGTCGGGAGTTGCGAATTGGGTGCGCGCAATGACTAGATCAGCCGATCATGGTTCCGGTTACCGGGTTCGCGGTCGTGGGTCCTGTCGCTGCGTGATTCCAGCATTTGCGCCCTGGACAGCTCTGCTTCGGCTTCGCTCAAGGACGGCTCGGCCGCTGTTCTCTTCCGTAGAAGATCCGATTGCGAATTCTTGAGGTTGTCTCGACGCAGACGGGCAGCCTTGGCGAAGGTTGGATAGGCAAAATGGTTGATGTCGGAGATGCCGGCTTTCTTTTCCTCGGCATTGATCTGGAAGTCCAGTTCTTGCGCCATTCGATCGAAATCGGCAATCATCATGTCAAGCTGCAGCAGCTGCCACCGCTTCTCATTCACCTGAAACTGCTTCAGTCCGACCAGATTGCCACGTGGTCTCATGACTTGGTACTCCGGTACACACACTCGCTCCCATCAATCCGCCTCGTTCAGCCCCTTAGAATTCGACCCTCAGCGACTCTCACGGCTTCCGCCGCGATAGAAAACATATATTTCCAAAATCCTTGGCAGATAGCTGTGAGTTCAATGGCATCGACAACCATGCGCGCGAGGACTTAAGGGGCGGTAAAAAAGCGGAATAGGACAATAGGTGTGACCCAATCAAACGCACGAGGTAAAGGTACGCGCTCAAGGCCGCAACCGGGTGAAATCCCACAATTGACGTGTTGAAGGCGACCCAAGTTCAATCTCTTCGAAGAGCGGTTGACCTTTCCGATCGCAGGGCCATGCTGCCCAGCACATTGAAAGAAGACGAATGACACACCACCCACAATCTTCGCCACAGTTCTATCTGACCGCCCCAACGCTCTGCCCTTATCTGGAAAGCCAATTCGAGCGAAAGATTTTCGCGCACCTTGTCGACGGAAAGGCAGCCGAACTGAATGATCACTTGTCACAAAGCGGGTTCCGGCGATCGCAGAACATTGCCTATCGACCAGCCTGCGAGACCTGCCACGCCTGCATATCGGTGCGGGTCCTTGTCAAAGAATTCAATAGGGCGCGCTCGATGCAACGGGTTTGGCTGCGCAACAGGAACCTCATCAGTTCCGCCCACAAGGCTCAGGCATCAACCGAGCAATTTACCCTCTTCCGACGTTATGTGGACGCGCGGCATCGTGCAGGCGGAATGTCCGACATGGGCATCCTCGAATATGCGATGATGGTCGAAGATACGCACGTTAATACGCAGGTAATTGAATACCGGCGCCGCAGACCGGGCCCGCTGACGGACAAAACCAGCGACGGCGTGCTCGTCGCCGCTGCGCTGACCGACGTCATGACTGACGGCCTGTCGATGGTCTATTCCTTCTACGATCCCGATGACAGAGGCACGTCGCTCGGAACGCTCATGATCCTTGACCACATCAATCGGGCGCAAGCTTTGAAGCTGCCCTATGTCTACCTCGGGTATTGGGTCGAAGGCTCCCGCAAGATGCAATACAAGATCCGCTTCACCCCCCAGGAGCATCTGGGCATCAACGGTTGGGAACGACGCGGCTAAAAGCGTTAGGCTGAACCGGTTTGTTCACATGAGAACTAAAGGTCCGGAGTATCCGCTATGATCAGCGCTTCGCAGATGCGCGCGGCCAAAGCCCTGCTCGGGAGGGATCGGAAGACGTTGGTTAAACGCTCGGGACTTTCGGTACCAACCATTCGACGCATGGAGGCCGCCGAAGGTGCTGTGCTGGGGGCTGTCGATGCACAGCAGAAGGTCATCAGAGCCTTCAGGGAAGTAGGGACAGAGTTGATTGGTGATCATGAACGTAGCGGCGGCGGTAGTCGGGGCGTGCGCCAGGCTCACCCAGTGGGTGAAGCCGGGTTAACGCATTAGTCGCGCCAACGGCTTTCTCTAGCCGATGAAATTTCGATTGCATCCAGATCTTGGTCAGTCAGCGATCCGGGAGATCGGAAACCATCTACGTACCTTTGGGTCAGGACATCACTGGATCGAAAAGTTTCGCGGAGAGGTCTTCATTAATCCCGTGGACGAAACCGATAAGCGAATTCTCTGCAACGAGTTTTCGAGAATGGTGGATGTCATAGAAAATTCGGACACCAATGGTAACCGTTGACATGTCGGGCATGGCAGCCCCCTTGTGGGAGCCGAGATTGTCGAGAATGACGATGACGCTGCGGCGGCCTCTAGGTCGCGGCCGTCAAGGCGCCCGGCTTAGGCGACCGCCGCAAGGCGATGCTGGAAGACATCGCCGTGCTCACCGCCGGCCAGATGATTTCCGAGGATCTGGGCATCAAGCTCGAAAACGTCACCATCGAGATGCTCGGCCGCGCCAAGCGCGTGCTGATTGAGAAGGACACCACGACGATCATCGACGGCGCCGGCCCGAAGGCGACCATCCAGGCGCGTGTATCGCAGATCAAGGGCCAGATCGAGGAGACAACCTCGGACTATGACAAGGAAAAGCTGCAGGAGCGTCTCGCCAAGCTGTCAGGTGGCGTTGCCGTCATCCGCGTCGGCGGCGCCACCGAGTCGGAAGTCAAGGAAAAGAAGGACCGCATCGACGACGCACTGAATGCGACGCGTGCGGCGGTGGAAGAAGGCATCGTTCCCGGCGGCGGTTTAGCACTGCTGCGCGCCAGGTCGGCGCTCAACGGCTGACCGGCGCCAATGCCGATGTGAATGCCGGCATCTCGATCGTGCTTCGGGCACTCGAAGGCGCCGATCCGCAGATCGCCGAGAATTCCGGCGTCGAAGGCTCGATCGTCGTCGGCAAGCTCACCGACAGCAAGGATCACAATCAGGGCTTCGACGCCCAGAACGAGACCTATGTCGACATGATCAAGGCCGGCATCGTCGATCCGGTCAAGGTGGTGCGCACCGCATTGCAGGACGCCGGCTCGATTGCCGCGCTTTTGATCACCGCTGAAGGTTTGCATTGCTTGAGTTCGAAGACCGTCTTGTTGGTCAGGTATCCCGCCTCGGCCAACCCAGGAAACGCTGGGGAATTTAGGCCTCGAACAGGTCGCCACGTTTACTCTGGAGAGTAGCCAGTCACAGCAAGTGTTCTTGTTCAATCATGGCTACAATTGCTTTGAACGTGGCAATTGCCTCGGCTGCGCGTTGGGTCGCGATGTCAGTGTAGTCGGTCCATACAGTTCGGCCCGCCTTTCGCCTCTGTAGGCGCATGGTGCCGGTGTGAAGTTCGTTGAGAAGCGATTCTCCTTCCTCGATCTGCGTCAGCAACCGGTCACGGTATTCTTCCCATTTTACCTCGCTAGCCATCATTGCCTCCATTTGGTGAGTGGCTGAAGGTACGCCCGCAACAACACAGACGGAACCACTTATGCCTTTCACCGACGGCAGCGGCTATTGGGGAGATCAGGTTCGCGCCGGCTCCTGACTTGGGCAACGTTCATCGCCGACGATGCGATTGCCCGAAAGGCTGGATTTGCCGACACCCAGGCGCGCGTGTGGTTGATGCTGCAAAGGCAGTGGTTACGATTCCAACGCCGTGCGGCTGTGGTTGGAAAAGCTTTCGAGTGATGGCGTGCTCGCGATTACTTGAGCCGCAAGGCGATGTAGGCGGTGTGATCAAAGCGAGATGATGGACGATCGCAAGGTCTGCCAGGATCAGCCCGCTGAGAAACTCAAAACGCGGGATATATTGACCTAAATGCCAAAAACTCGAATGACGGCTTGATCCGGATCTAGCCGTCATTCGACGTTTACGCAAGGCACGCAATCGCCCCTCAGTGATTGTCCCTCGGCACACCCCTGGTGTGCGCCACATCCTGGTATTTCACCGCCGGCTTCAGCACCATTCCGGCCGAGAACTGGTCGACCATGCCGCGCTGGATCTCCTGCCACGGCGTCTGGTGTTGCGGGTAGTGAAAGCCGCCATTGTTCTGCAGCGCCGCACGCCGCTGCGCGATCTCTTCGTCGCTGACGAGGATGTTGGCGGTGCCCTTGTTCAGGTCGATGCGGACACGGTCGCCGGTCTTGAGCAGCGCCAAGCCGCCGCCGATCGCCGCTTCCGGCGAAGCGTTGAGGATCGACGGCGAGCCCGACGTGCCCGACTGGCGGCCGTCGCCGATGCAGGCCAGCGCGTGGATGCCCTTCTTGATGAGATAGGCCGGCGGCTGCATGTTGACGACTTCGGCACCGCCGGGATAGCCGATCGGGCCGGCACCGCGCATGAACAGGATCGTGTGCTCGTCGATGCCTTGCGCCGGATCGTCGATGCGCGCGTGGTAATCCTCCGGTCCGTCGAAAACCATGGCGTTGCCCTCGAAGGCTTCCGGGTCCTTCGGATTGGACAGATAGCGCTCACGGAATTCCGGCGAGATGCCGCTGGTCTTCATGATCGCCGAATCGAACAGATTACCCTTGAGGTTGATGAAGCCGGCATTGGCCTTGAGCGGCTTGGCGACGGTGTGGATGACGTCGGCGTTCTCGTTGGCCACGCTGCGGCAATTGTCGCCGATCGACTTGCCATTGGCGGTCACGGCGTCGGGGTGCGGCAACAGTCCGGCCTTCAGCAGTTCGGCCACCACGGCCGGCACGCCGCCGGCATGGTGATAGTCCTCGCCGAGATATTCGCCCGTCGGCTGCAGATTGACGATCAGCGGCACATTGAGGCCGACCGTCTGCCAGTCGTCATTGTCGAGCGGCACGCCGAGATGGCGGGCGATGGCGTTGAGATGGATCGGCGCGTTGGTCGAGCCGCCGATGGCCGAATTGACGACGATGGCGTTCTCGAACGCCTGCCGCGTCATGATGTCGGACGGCTTCAAATCCTCATGCACCATCTCGACGATGCGCCTGCCAGTCTCGTAGGAAATCTGGCCGCGCTCGCGATAGGGCGCCGGAATGGCGGCCGAACCCGGCAACTGCATACCCAGCGCCTCGGCCAGCGAGTTCATGGTGGTGGCGGTGCCCATGGTGTTGCAATAGCCGGTGGACGGCGCCGAGGAGGCGACGATGTCCATGAACTCGTCATAGTCGATCTCGCCGGCCGACAGGCGCTGGCGCGACTCCCAGACGATGGTGCCGGAGCCGGTGCGCTTGCCCTTGTGCCAGCCATTGAGCATCGGGCCGACCGACAGCGCGATGGCCGGAATGTTGACGGTGGCCGCCGCCATCAGCATTGCGGGCGTGGTCTTGTCGCAGCCGATGGTGAGCACGACGCCGTCGAGCGGATAGCCGTACAGCACCTCGACCAGGCCGAGATAGGCAAGGTTGCGATCGAGTGCCGCGGTCGGGCGCTTGCCGGTCTCCTGGATCGGATGGCACGGGAATTCGAAGGGGATGCCGCCCATCGAGACGATGCCTTCGCGCACGCGCTTCGCCAGTTCGATATGATGGCGGTTGCAGGGCGACAGATCCGATCCGGTCTGGGCGATACCGATCAGCGGCTTGCCCGACATCAGCTCGGCCCGCGTCAGGCCGTAATTCAGGTAGCGCTCCAGGTAGAGCGCCGTCATGCCGGGGTTATCAGGGTTGTCGAACCACTCCTGCGAGCGAAATTTCTTCTTATCTGTGGGGGCGCCGGCCATCATGGTCTCCATATTTGTAGGACAAATCGATATGGCAACGCGCGGAAGCAGGCAAGGGACAGCTGCCCAGAATCGACTTTCGGGTCAGGCTCTTAGAGTTGCGCGCTAAGATGGGAGTGATTTTCCGCTAACGATTTCAGTGACCGTTCAATTTGCCGAACCGATTGCACGTCCGAAAACACGGCTGCGCGCCGGATAGCCCGCGAACTAGCCGGATCCTCGTCGGGTTGGGACCGCGGCGTGCCGCAATAGATCGAGCCGCCGCCGAACTGCGCTGGTCCCAGCGATCTGTGGATTTCGGCCCGCATCGACGGCAGAATGCCCCGTCGATGTTTCCAGGCCCCGTGACCGAGGCTTCACTCGCACAGCGATGCCCTTATGAAGCCGCTTTTTCCGCGTGCGGGCGAGTGCGCGCGGCGGCAGGGACGTCACTCTCCGATCGACGCGATAACGCGCCAGCAGGTTGTAGACCTGGCGGGGTCGACAGGCGCAAGTGCGGGGTGAGTAGTGTCTCAGCTTGAAATTGCTTCGCGTCAAAACGGCAACGCCATCAAATTCGTGTGACTCGCGAATGTCGCCATACGGCGAATAATTCTCAAGTCGTCCGTATCGAATAGAGGGCATTGCGGACGCTTGGGAGCTGGCAGTGCTTCCGCCTTTTTGAGCGGGAGACTGATATGTCATGCACCAAGGTATCAGCACTCGAGAGTGAAATCCTACGAAGCGCATTCCACGAAGCGGTCTTCGAAGAGCACATCCCTGAAGATCGATGGCGGGAATATGCCTCACAAATGGTCCGAGATTTCACCGGCATAGCGAAGGTCGATCCCGACTTGCTGGAATGGATCGTGCGGAAGTAGAGTCCGGGTCCAGCGGCCCGACGGTCGGGGGCTGGGGCGCTTTGGCAAACTGAGACACTACCGCGGGGCGACATCCGGTGCACTTTCCGTGGTGGCAATGGGTGACCGTCATGGATATGCTTGGCCTACTGATCGTGCCGCTAAACGCCCAGGGATCAGTACGCGGTCATCCTGTCAGAAAAGGGGCGCTCTATGGCTACCGGAACGGTAAAATGGTTCAATTCGCAAAAGGGTTTTGGTTTCATTCAGCCTGATCAGGGCGGCCCGGATGTGTTCGTGCATATTTCCGCTGTTGAGCAGGCCGGCTTGCGGGGCCTCAACGATGGCCAGAAGGTCAACTACGAACTGGTGCAGGACAAACGTACCGGAAAGACGTCAGCCGGTGAGCTTCGAGTGATCTGATGGTATCTGATCGGCCACGCGCGGTCGGTTCTATCCCTTCCATATCGTCGAGCGGAGAAGAGCCTGCATGTGCCCTGGCAGGTCGAGTTCGCCGCGCGCCTCGATCTCTAAAAGGTATCGGACCTTGGCGAGGCGATCGCCTTCCCTGACCGCAGGACAGGCAGCAGATCGCCAGCAGCGCCCTTTCCTCAGCTCGGCTGGCGCTGTCGTAGTCGCGGCTGCTGCCGCCCATTTCCTGGACGGCCTTGCAGAACGCCGCGTGTGCTGCCTTGTGCGCCTTAATCAGTGCCCGCAGTTCGTTGGACGGTTCTCGGTCTCGGCGCGGCGGCTCTGTGGTGACGCCCGCAGGCGGCAACCCCACTCTGGCCTCGAAACGACGGAAAGTCATAAGACAAGCGGTTCAGCTTTTGATAGAACCGTCGACCCGCACTAAGCATTTGTTTTTACGCAATTCCGGACGGAAAACCGCTTCGCACTTTTCCTGGAATTGCAGCCCGTCGCTGTACTCGGCGCATCGCTGCAGATTTTCAATTTCCGCGGTGTCACTTTATGCGCTGCGTACGGCGAACGTCAGCAGCCTCACTCGGATTTTTCCTTGGTCTATATTAGTGGATCCCTGCAGCAGGTTTTAGATCGAGCCGCCCTTGACGTTTATAGGCTGCCCAAGCCTCGGCGGGCACTGCCGAATCCGCCCGGGCCAGCCAGTCCGCGCGCTCAGCCTCGGTAAGTGAATTCCACCACTGCATACCGGCGATTTCGTCAGCAGTCGGATTCCGGTTCAGTTCGTCTGCCATTTTCTTATCCTTGCACAAGACTTGAGCGCCAGGGGGCCTGTAACTATCAGAACGGCCACAAGCCGCCCAAAAAAGCCAACATTTCGCTGCTCCACTGCATGAAGCTTTGGTACCAGCCAGACACCGTTTCATAGGCAACCTGCACTGCACCCAGGAAGAAAACGAAACAGATGACGATACCAAATAGCTTGCCAAATCCCTCGTCACCTTTCGGGTCGTTGCTCTGGTAAACGTAATCCTGTCGATTGAACATGGTCCTCTAACGGTCCCGGTCGCCGCGGTCGCGTTCCCTTCTTTCTAGTTCCTCGCGCTCCAGCTCCTCGAGGCGAGGAATGTGCTGTTGCGCCGGATCGCTCCGCGTCGTTTCACCGCCGCGTTGTGCGGCCTCCTTGTCCCTGTTCGACTTGTCCTGCAGCCGATCTGTAGCATCTGCGGTCGACGCCAGTTCGTGAGCCTGCTCGGCCGGTTCGTCCGGCCGACGCCCGGCCTCCTCGGGGCGAGGATCTCGCTGCTGTTCGGTCACGGCATCGACGTTGGCAGGGGTTTTGCCCTGCTCTTGTGCCGGCCGCTCTTCGGTCTGCTCTGCCGCCTCGATGGCGCGCTTGAGCTCCGGATCTTTCTCGGCTACCTCGCGCATATAGGTGTTGCCCTGGACGGCAAGCTCTGCCGCGCGAGCCAGTCCGCGCTCAATATCAGCTCGCAATACCCTTGGATCGTTGGAAAGCTCACCGGCCTCAATTCTATCCAAACCCTCGCGACTGGTTTCGATGTCCATAAGAATGTCATTTGCCGCCTCGACAACCGCCTCACCGTGTTTGGCGCCTGCCGCATCCCGCCGTTCATTCGCATCGTCGCGACGCTTGCCGCGCTCGTCTGGCTCGGTCGCAGCCCCCTGCTCCGCCTGTGCCTGGCCCTTCAGCTCGTAAAGCTCCATCAGCTCGCGCCGGCCGTTCACATGCTCGCGAGCAACAGACGCGACTTCATCAAAGTCGTTTCCCTCGTCCGGACCGACGCTCCGCTCCAGCCGGAACAAGGCCGTCTCGACCTTCTTTTCATAGGCTTCAAACTCTGCCCGCGTTGTCTCGCGCATTTCCTGGCCCTCCAAAACGACTTTCTGCAAGGTTACCAGATTGGTGCGGAATTTTGATCCGAAATCTGCATGCACCACATTGGGTGTAGCTTCCGTCTGACCTGCTGAAAGGCTTGCCGTCAAATGATCTCGCTGCTGTTCTGCATAAGCGACAACACGCCGATCACCGCTGGCGAGCGCAATTTTCTTCCAACTCTGCGTTGCCTTTATGGCATACTCCCGGCTTCTCTCGGCCTTCGCCAGACTGCGCCGTCCGCCCCGCTTGGCGTCGTACCGTCCCTGCGCCGCCTCGCTGGTCCCGACGTGCTCGGTCCGCCCTTCCCTGCTCACCGGCCTCACCTGATTGCGGGTAAAGGCGGGCGGACTGGCGAACTCGCGACGATCGGTCATCTCCATCGCTATTCCCTGCGCCCGGGCCATTTGCGCCATTGTGGCCCGCCACTCCCGAAACACCTGCGGGGTCGTCTCGATCCGATCACCCGATTCCGATCGCATCGTGATGATCGCGTGCGCGTGGACATGCGGCCGCTTGCCTCCCTCCCCTTCTTCCTTCGGATCATTGGCCGGATCATGCATGGCAAACACGTAGCGATGGCCGGCGAACTGCTCGGCAAGGAAGTCGCGTGCAGCGTTTTCAAACGCCTCGACATTCGTGCCGGCCCGGGCCGACATGATCAGGTGCATCACGTCGCGGCCTTTGCGGCTGTGCAGATCACCGCGCCATTCCTTTTGCACCAGATCGCCAGCATGTTTTTCGTCACCGAGGACTTGGCCGCGGTCGTCGCGAACGTTGCCGTCATGACGTTCGACCAGGCTCCGCAATTTGCTGGCGCCATACTCGACACCGTTGCCGTAGCCTAGGAACGAGAACCGTGCTTCTGTCCCTTGCGCGGCCGCAGTGGCGTCGTAGCGCGCCTGAACAATGCTGGCGGCCTTGTCGTCGCCAGTCAGCCGCTCCCCCTGCGCGCTTCTGAGAACGACCGCACCTTGAACCGTCAGCGCGCCGTCGGCCTGGCGCGTGACAGCGTAAGCATAGCGGCGATCGCCGAACGCGCCCTTCAAACTGTTCCTGACCAGCTCATGCATCGACTCGTCTGACGAAACCGCCGCAGTCGCAATCTCCACGGTGAAGCTGCCTATATCGCGGCTCTCTGCACGGTTCTGGAACAGATGGTTCCAGTCTCCCCGCAACCGCGCCAGATCCTCGCGGCTGCTGATGCGCTCGCCGTTCTCGTTCTCGACGGCGAGCTCGCCGCCGCGCGACACATAATTCAGCATCGCCCCTACCCTCGCGCCGGCGCCATAGGATGCCATTTTGACAACCGCGGGCTGGCTGCCTTGGGCAACCGCCGCAAGCCGCGCTTCTATTGGACGGGACGCCGCTGCTGCCCGCGTCTCGGCCGCGAAGATCGGCCTGTCGGCCGTCCGCCGCATTTTCGGCTGGCTGCCTCCGCCGCCACCAACACCACCGCCGCCGCCTAGCTCTGCCAGGGCCTTCAGCCGCCGCCGCATTTCTTCCCCGGCCGACCGCCGCTTTCCACCAAGCGACAACTCATGCAGCAACGCCGCGCGCCGCTGCTCCCATTCGCTGGTGAAGGCGCCGAAGAAAATTTCCAACTACGCCTCCCCTCGCCGCTTGTGACCGGCACGTTTCGATAGCGATCGCAGCTCCGTCAAAACGGCCGCTTGGACGCGCTGCACGTTGCCAAGATTGATGTCGAGCTCGCTCGGGTGAACGCTCTTGCCGCTGTTTATTGATCGCGCCACCTGGTTCAGGTTCACGCCGATCGCGCGCATGTCCTCCAGCAGCAGCGCCATGACGAGCCGATCATCCTTAGTCAGGATCGGTCGTACGCCGGCGCCTTCGAGGATCAGCGACCGGAAAAATCCCGAAACCGTCATGTCGGCCGCCTTCGCGGCCTTTTCGATCGCTGCATATTCGTCCGCGCTGACGCGGGCATGCACCATCCGACCCTTCCGGTCCGGCTCGAGCCGGACCTCGAATTTCGCGTCGTCCATTGGCCTTGGGCCCCCTCTCTGGCGCTTGCGGCAGGCATCGAGGGCTGGTTCCTCGATCGTCGGGAAAAATGTCGCACATTTTTCCGTATCCTGCCACCATCAATAGACGTGAAATTCTCACTCAACAGAGGAAAACTTGGAGCGACCCACACATCGCTCGACTTTATCGCGACCATGGGCAGCGGACGAAGGCCGCTGCCCATCAAACGCTAAAACGCTCTCCAGGGTTCACCTCCAGGACCGCTTTGTCGGCCTTTGTGTGCCCCTCGTACTCGCCCGCAAGGGACGCTCCGCTCTTCGCCCTGGCGGACTGCGTGCGAGCGTCACAGACGACCTTCGCGCGGCTCCGGGGTTCACCACAAAAGCAGCGGGAAGGGCCGGTGGCGACTTCATCGGTCAACCAGGGGAATTGGGCGACAGTCGAGACTTCCAGGATCACTCAAGCGGCAGCGCGCGGTTGATCTCGTTTCACACGACTTGTTTCACACGATGTGTTCACATGCGACGACGTTATGATGTGAAATTAAAATGTGATTGAAGTATCACACGCTAGGTGAGGCGCGATCGCATCGTGGTGAACACGCAATGCGAGGTTTCGCATTCACTTCGTTTGGAAATGCTGTTGCTCAAGAGGAGGCATGAGCGTGGCGACGGCCTGCCGCGTTCAAGCTTTGGAGACGGCAAAAGCGGGATCAGATATGCCTCGAAGAATTTGTGCGATCAGCGGAAAAGGCGGCGCCGGGAAGACGACGGTCATTATCCTCGTTGCCGGCGAGTACGCTATTCATGGAAAGAAGGTTCTTCTGATCGACGCCGATCCGCGCCAGAACCTCGCCGAATGGTGGAAGCGATGTGAGGCCAAGGACAATCTTCCGGCCAACATCGAGCTGCTCAGCGCGGCAACCCAGCGAAGCATTGAAACCGCGCTCGCCGAACAGGACGGCGTCTACGACGTAATCCTGATGGACTCACCGGGTGTCGACAGCGTCATCCGCGACACGATCATCCGCAACTCGGACCTGGTGCTGACGCCAATTCAGCCGAACCAGGATGAAATCAAGGCGGCCGGCGAAGCCGCCACCATCACGGCGGATATTGGCGATAGGGAGGGGCGTACGATTCCCCACGTCAACGTGGTGACACGCATCGCCTTGCCGGGCCGCGTTCTCGAGGCTTACAGGCTGATCCGTCCGTTCATCACCAATCTTCGCGACAATGGCTATGAATCGACGCTGATGGAAACCGAGCTCACCGAAAGAAATTGCTACCGCGAAATTCGTAACGGCCTCGGCACCTTGCAGATGCTCGACCTGACCGACCCGGTCATGAAGGGTCGCGCGGAGGTCGCGGCGTTTGTGTCCGAGCTCGATCGCCATATCGCGGCAAACCGGGAAAGGGTGGGAAATGTCTAAGCCAGGCAAACTATCCGTCTCTGACTTTCCGATCGCACCGCGACGGCCGAAGCCGGAAACATCCAAAGCCACAATGAAGCCAGCCTCTGTGTCGGAAGAGGCGGAGGCGCGAACGGCTGTACCGGAACCAACAGCGGCGCCGGCTTCAGAAGCGGATGCGACAAGAGAACGGCCGCGGCGCAGTCTGCCGAACCCGAGCGGGGAAGAGCGCAAGAGCAAGGCGATCGAACGTGCTTTGGCTCAGGAGGAGGGACGCTATCGCCTGCGCGACCTGAAACGAGCGCACACGCGAGAAGCCAAGCACTACGTCAATTGCCCGCTGGACTACGACACCAAGATGCGACTGCAAAAGGCCGCCTTCGACAACGACATCAAGATGACGGTGATCATAAAGGCCGCCATCGACCAGTTTCTCCGAGACAACGGCTATTGATCCGTGAGCGGTCGAAGCCTTCTGCTCGGGATTACGATCGGTATCCTTATTGGCATCTACGCCGCACCGTTGATCGGTCGCCGAGGCTTCGACTTTGGTGAAGGCTCAAAAGCCACTTCTCCATTGAACGGGCTTATGGAATCCGCTGTCACAGCGGCCATCCGGCCATCTGACGAAACCGCCAAAGGCGAGCTGTTTCGCTTATCCAATTGGGATATCTCAATGCACGGCACTGGATCGACGGTTACCGTGAAGCGATGTATTAGTATTGGCAAAGATTCTGTCGCGTGCGAACGCGCATCTGGGGTGGGTCGATGGGGAAAAACTTGTCGAAGCTGTGTTCCAGGGAAAGCCGGGTGCTTGGCGAATGGTTGCAGCCAGGGCGCGCTGATTTTCTCTCAGCGGGCTGTGCCTGTCCCCGCGCCAGCTCAAGGGCGTTGTGAATGCAGGCTTCCGCTGGAAAGAACCATGCAAGGCGAGCGCAGCACGGCCCTGATGGTTGCTTATTTGCGAGTAGCGAAAGCGCTGTCCTGCCTCCCCGCTTATCGCGGTGCAAGAGAGTGCCGGGGCCTACTTGGGTCAATCCCGTTTTGAATGTTTGATTGAGGTCGTCGCCCTGTCCGCGACTGGAAAGAAGCAAGAAGGGAGAGGACGTGCATAAGGATATGGACGCCTATAAAAACAAAATGGAATTGGTTGAGACGATCGATCCCGAGATCGATAAACCTGTCTTCCGCCGCCCGGGGTTCGAAGGCATCAAAACCCTCGGCGAGATCGATGAAAGAATCGCCACCTTCATCCGCAAGGCGCGCGAGAACAAGGATCTGACGCGCGCCGAGCTCGCGCCCTTGCTTGGCCTTTCGATGCAGGTTTATGGCCGCTATGAACGCGCATTCTCAAAAATGCACGTCACCCGCATGATCCACCTTTGCGAAATCCTCGGGTTCATGCCGATGGAAATGCTGTTCAGCGCTGCCCCGCATTTATGGGGCCGCACCCCGGAGGAAGCGCGCGACACCATGGAACTCGCCCAACAGGTCGTGTCTCTGCCGCACGGCACCAAGCGCGACCTGCTGGCCCTGGTCAAGAAAATGGTTGCGCTCGAACGGGCCGCAGACGGAGCGGCGGCGGAACCGAAAAGAGGCGAAGAAGGACGTCTTTAGGCGCCTCGCGCTGCGGTGAATGGAGCGGGGCGCGAGCATCACCGCGAGGCATTAGTAGGGCCGCGCCTTAAGCCTCGACCTTCTTCAGCTCCGAGAGCCGCACAAGGCCGTTCTGGCTGCGGAATGTCAGTGTCGCATCCGTACTTTGCGCCTGGGCGATCCCCGAAATAACGTGATCGCCGGTGTCGTACATCGTGCGCCGGCCGGCATCCTCGATGACCAGTCGCCGCGAGTCGGGATAGATCGCGTAGCGCAGATGGTTCTGCGATCCTGTCGATGAGGGCGTGCCGAGTCCGCTCGGCCAACTTTTAGCTACCTGCTGCTGCGATCTGTAGCTCACTTCGGCAGGTTCATTACGGGCGACCTCAGGATTCTCCCGCAGATAAGCTGCGAGATCCGTGGCCACAGCGTTCAGCTTCGCCCTTAGCGCATCGTTGAACATGTCGCCGACCATTGTCATGCCTGATGACCACTGCGACATGCCGCCGAATTCGGCATGGCTGAACTGGGCCATGGAACCGCCGCCCGAGCGCAGGGCACGCAGCACGGTTTCTACCGCGTCCCTTGACAACCCGTGCCGCGCCGCCAGCCGCCCGACCAATGCCGTCTCTTTGAGATCAGCCACCGTACTGCCTCCCTCTTTTCGCCATTTTAACACTGCGATAGGGACATCGTTCCACATGCCCTAACCTCCGAGCACGCCAAGGGGCAATTACGGCCCTTGCCCACGGGCCAACGCGTGTAGGCCGACATCTTTCCGCCTTTGCCGGCATGGCCTCAACGAGGCACTCTGGGCGACCAAGATATGTGCAACGAGCACCTACCACAGTTTGCGGCCGCGCGCCTGCCCTGAGCGGAATGTTCGAGTTCCACGCCGCATCTTATGCGATTTTGACCTCGCATAAATCGGCGATGATGCGGCATCTATCGAAAAAGTTCTCGTACGCGCAGATGAGTGGCTGATACGAAACCCCGCGCATCAGGACGCCTGTGTGGAGCGATTTTTGCTGCTGAATTCGCCAAGAGCGGGACGCGAGGCGAGTATGGCAATATGCCTAGCGACGAAATTCACTCATTGCCGGCTGAAGCGTTTTCAATTGCCGTTCGTGGCCAAAGCTCCTCAACTTGCGGCCGAAGATCGAACCACTGCGGGGCAGGCATGCGAACGACGGCCAGAGTGCGCAGGGTGCGCGACGGCAGGCTGGAATTCTCCAGGGAGTGGCTGCAGCTCCGCAATCCCCATGCCCCTATCGAGGTTCTGACAGAGGAGCAGGTCGAGACGATCCACGACGCCGCCATGTCGGTGCTCGAAGATGTCGGTATGCGCATCCAGGACGAGGAGACGCGCAAGCTCTTTGGCAGCGCAGGCTTTTCCGTCGACCACGCCACCGAACGCGTCGTCTTCGATCGCGAGGGCCTGCTGGCGCTGGTCGCCAAGGCGCCGGCGGTCGTCACCGTGCGTGGCCGCGACCCGGCAAAAAAGCTTTTCATGGGCCAAGGCCAGGTCGCCTTCACCGCGGTCAGCGGCCCGCCTTTCGTGTCCGATCTCGATCACGGCCGCCGCGCCGGCACGTTTCGCGATCAGGAAAATTTCCTGAAGATGACGCACATGACAGACGTGCTGCAGATCGAGGGCGGCACCAGCGTCGAGGCCCAGGACCTGCCGGCCGACACACGCTATCTCGACTTCTACCTGGCCTGCTGCAAACTGTCGGACAAGCCGTGGAAGCCGCTGACCATCGGTCGCCACCGTGCCCGCGATGCCATCGAGATGGCCAAGATCTGGTACGGCGAAGACGAGGACGGTCTTGCCGCCAACCCTGTGTTCTTCGTCAACACCAACACCAACACGCCGCTGGTGCTCGACGGCGAGATCGCGCAAGGCGTCATCGAATATGCGAGGCTCGGACAGGTCGTCTGCGTGACACCCTTCGGCCTGGCAGGCGCGATGGCGCCGGCGACGGTTGCCGGTGCGCTGGTCATGCAGAATGCTGAGACGCTGGCCTGCTGCGCGCTGACTCAGATCATCCGTCCCGGTTGCCCTTACATCTACGGCGGCTTTATCTGCAATGCCGACATGAAGACCGGATCGCCGGCCTTCGGCACACCCGAATTCACGCTCGGCGCCCAGGCCACCGGCCAAATGGCGCGCCGCTATGGCTTGCCGTGGCGCTCGTCCAATGTGAACGCATCGAACGCGCCCGACGCGCAGGCGGCGTACGAATCCATGATGTCGCTATGGGGCGCGCTGACGGGCCATGCCAGCGTCTTCAATCACGGCGCCGGATGGCTGGAGGGCGGCTTGGTCGGGTCCTACGAAAAGTTCATCCTCGACATCGAGATGGTGCGCATGATGTGCGCCTGGATGACGCCGCTCACCGTCAATGAAGATACGATCGGCCTGGACTCGATCAAGGAAGTCGGCCCTGGCGGCCACTTTTTCGGCACCGCGCACACGCTCGCCCGCTATGAGAACGCCTTCTACAAGCCACTGGTTTCCGACTGGTCGAACTTCGAGAACTGGCAGGACAAGGGCAGCCCCGACGCTGCCCGCCGCGCCAACGGGATATGGAAGCAGATGGTCAACGAATATGAGGCGCCGGCCATCGATCCGGCGGTGATCGAGGAGCTCGAGGACTACGTCGCGCGGCGCAAGATCGAGCTGGAGGCGCTGCGCTAGCGCCCTTTAACAACAACAAAAAGTGGAATTCTGACGGAATGGATACACATGCCCGCGTGGTGGTGATCGGCGGTGGGATAACCGGCTGCGCCATCCTCTATCATCTGGCCAGGAAGGGCTGGAAGGAGGTGGTGCTGCTGGAGCGCTCGGAACTGACATCCGGCTCGACCTGGCACGCCGCCGGCAATTTGTTCTCTCTGACCAGACCCTCCAATGCCCAACGGCTGCAGGTCTACACGATCAATCTCTATCCGGAGATCGAGCGGGAAAGCGGACAGGCCGTCGGCTACCACCCGACCGGCGGCATGCATCTGGCGGCATCGAACGACGAGGTCACCACGTTGGCCATTGCCCGCGCCCGTGCCCGGCGCAACGGCGTCGAGGCGGAATGGATCACCTTCGAAGAAGCCAAGGAACGCGCACCGGTCCTCGACACCAGAAGCCTCAAGGCGGTGCTGTGGGAACCGATCAAGGGCCACGTTGACCCGTCATCGGCGACCAACGCCTTTGCTGCTGCCGCGCGTAAGCTTGGCGCGAAAATCCACCGCCACACGCCGGTGACCGCGACGACACCGCGCGCCGACGGCGGCTGGGATGTCGAGACGCCGGATGGCATCATCCATGCCGACTTTGTCGTCAATGCCGCCGGCCTGTGGGCGCGCGAAGTCGGCGCACTTGCCGGCATCAAGCTGCCGCTGCAGCCGGTCGAGCATCATTATCTGGTGACCGATGCGATCCCCGAGATCGAGGCGATGGACCACGAACTTCCGACGATCGGCGAAAGCGAGGCCGGCTATTATTCGCGCCAGGAGGGCAAAGGCATCCTGCTCGGCGCCTATGAGAACACCTGCCATCACTGGGCCTTCGATGGCACGCCGCTCGATTTTGGCCACGAGCTTCTGCCCAACGACCTGGCGCGCATGGATCGCAATTTCGAGGTGGCGATGGACCGCATGCCATGCCTGGGTGAAGCCGGCATCAAGCGCGTCATCAACGGGCCGATGATCTTTTCGCCCGACCTTGGACCTTTGCTCGGGCCGCACCCGGAGCTGAAGAACTATTTCTGCGCCTGCGGCGTGATGAGCGGCCTGAACCAGGGCGCCGGCATCGGCAAGGTGATCTCGGAATGGATCGTCGACGGCGAGCCGGAGATGGACGTGAATTTCTGGGATGTCGCCCGCTTCGGCCGCTGGGCCGGCAAGCGCTTCACCTTCGAGCGGACCAAATATTATTACGAGAACCGGCAGGAACGCCCCTACCCTCATCTCGAATGCGCCGCCGGCCGGCCGTTGCGGACATTCCCGGCCTACGCCGCGCAGAAGGCCAGGGGTGCGGTCTTCGGCTTCAACAATGGCTGGGAGCAGCCGCTTTGGTTTGCCCGCCAGAGCGACGAGCAGCATGACATTTTCGGCTATGCCCGCCAGAACTGGTGGAACACCGTCGGCAAGGAATGCAAGGCGGTGCGAAATGCCGCCGGTCTGTTCGAGATATCGACCTTCGCCAAATACCGGATCTCGGGCGACGCCGCATCCGGCTGGCTGCGGTGGCTGCTGGCGGGGCGGATCCCCGAGCGGTCCGGCGCCGTCGCACTGTCGCCGATGCTGTCGGAAAAAGGCCGGCTGACCGGCGACCTGACCGTTTCGAAGCTCGACGACGGCAGCTATCTGCTGCTTGGCGCCGGCACCATGCAGGGTCAGCACATGCGCTGGTTCGATGCGCACAAGACACCGGGCATATCGGTCGAGAACCTGTCCGACAGCTGGAGCGGTCTGATGCTTGCCGGGCCGAGCGCGCGGCAGATTCTGGCCAAGGTAACGCACAGTGACGTGTCAAATGAAGCGTTTCCGTTCCTGTCGGTCAGGCGCATGGAGATCGAGGCAGCGACTGACGCCGTCGTGCTCAGGGTCTCGTTTTCGGGCGAGCTCGGCTACGAGATTTACACGCCCGCAATGTACCAGGCCGGCCTCTACGATGCGTTGTTGCGGGCCGGTGCCGACCTTGGCCTGGTGCCGGCCGGCAGCAGAGCGCTGGCCAGCCTGCGTGTCGAAAAGGCCTTCAAGAGCTGGGGCCTTGATCTCGCGCCGGACTACACGGTAATGGAGACCGGCATGGACCGTTTCGTCGATTGGAAACGCTCGGGCTTCATCGGCGAAGAGGCGGCGCGCGGACATCGTGCGCAAGGCGCCGTCGAGCGCTTTGTCACACTGACCGTCGACGCGGACGACGCCGATTGCAGCGGCGGCGAGCCGGTGTTCCGCGACAATGCCTATGTCGGCTACGTCACGTCGGGCGCCTACGGCTACGCGACGCATGAAAGCCTGGCGCTCGGCTATCTCAAGTCGCATGTCGCCCAGACCGGCGCCGGCTTCGAGGTAGAGATCAACGGCAAGCGCCGCGCTGCGTCGGCATCCAACGGACCGCGCTACGACCCGCAAGGGCTGCGCATGCGGATGTGACGACACCATATCCAAAATCCAAATCTTCCACCGCCTCCGGAAAACCCCTATAGGTGCCGCGCTGGAGCAGTCGGTTCCGGTGGGTGAGGAGTTGCGAAAATAATGGCAAGGCGATTGCCTCCCTTTGCCGCCTTGCGGGCCTTCGAGGCGGCGGCACGGGCCGGCAGCCTGGCCGACGCCGCCGAAGAGCTGCTGATTTCGAGTTCCGCCGTCAGCCATCAGATCAAGTCGCTCGAGACCTTCGTCAGCGCCAGGCTGTTCCTGCGCGAGCAGAGCGGCCTGAAACTCACCGAAATCGGCGAGAAATATCTCGAAGGGCTGGGCGATGCGCTCGACCGCATCGAGGCGAGCACACTGTCGGTGATGCAGGTCACCAAGAATGGCGGCCTGACCATCCATCTGTTCCAGTCGCTGGCGCAGATGTGGCTGATCCCGCAGCTGGACGATTTTCTGTCCTCCAATCCCGAGATCACCGTCAAGCTGATGACCAAACCGGATGAGATCGAGTTCTCCGGTTCCAGCATCGACGTCGACATTCGCTACGCCATGGCGGCACCTGCGGAACACATGTGCGAAAAGCTGATCGACGAGGTCATCGCGCCGGTCGTCTCACCGGACTATCTGCGCCACAACGGGCCGATCGAGACGCCGGAGGACCTGCTTGGGCGGCGGCTGATCGGCTGCGAATACGTGCCGCATGAATGGGATTTCTGGTTCGAGAAGATGGGCGTTCCCGGCTCGAACCAGATACCCAAACTGATGTTCGACTCCCGCTCCCACGCCTTGCTTGCCGCAAGCGAAGGCATGGGCGTAGCGATGAACCGGCGACCTTATGGCGACCTCCTGTTGAAGCGAGGTTCTCTGATCGCCCCCTTTGCTGAAGACGTACCCACCGGCGGCGCTTACTACTTCATCGCGCCGAAGCGCTCGGCCGCCCTCGCCCGGGTCAAGCATTTCAAAGCTTGGCTGCTGTCGCTCAGCACAGGCCTTCGGGTCGAGTGACGGGCTTGGTCCTGACCTTTGCCGCCGGTCGCAATCAAATTCATCGGCATCGAAATTTTATTCGATTGAGACGCTTCGGACGCGCCCCTACGGTCGCGCGAAAAGCGGGGCGATCTTGCGAAACGGCGGTCAGATTCTCATCAGCGCGCTCTTGCAGAACAACTGCAAGGCGGTCTTCGGCGTTCCCGGTGAGAGTTACCTGACGGCGCTCGACGCATTGTGGCAGCACGCCAACGCCATCCGCTACCTCACCTGTCGCCAAGAGGGCGGCGCCTGCTTCATGGCGACGGCTTACGCCGACGCCACCGGCGATGCGGGCGTCTGTTTCGTCACTCGCGGTCCGGGTGCGATGAATGCCGCGATCGGCCTGCACGCCGCCTATCAGGGCTCGACGCCGCTCATCTTGCTGGTCGGCCAGATCCCGACGGCGCATCGCGACCGCGAGGCGTTCCAGGAACTCGACTACCGCCGTGTTTTCGGCCCGATGAGCAAATGGGTGGCGGAAATCGATCGGCCGTCGCGCATCCCCGAATATGTCAACCGGGCCTGGCGAACCGCGATTTCCGGCCGACCCGGTCCCGTGGTTCTGGTTCTGCCGGAAGATGTTCTCAAGGCCGAAAGCGACACGCCCGACCTGAAACCGGCGATGGCGACGCCTGTCGCGCCATTGGCTTCCGACATGGTCACGATCGAGACCTTGCTCACGCACTCGAAGCGGCCGCTGCTGCTGCTTGGCGGCGCCAACTGGACGCAAGCCGGCCACGACGCCATCATCCAGGCTTCGGAAACTCTCGGCCTTCCCGTCGCTGTCGGCTTCCGCCGCCAGGGCCTGTTTCCAAACGACCATCCGCACTACATCGGCAACCTTGGTTTCGGCGGCACGCCGATGCCCAACGACTATTGCCGAGAGGCCGATCTCATCCTTGTCGTCGGCAGCCGTCTCGGTGACGGCACGACGCTGAAATTCTCGCTCATTCCAGCACCGATCCCGCATTGCCGGCTGGTCCACGTGCACCCGGGCGCCGAGGAGCTTGGCCGGCTCTACCAGGCCGATCTTCTGGTGCAGGCCGACCCCAACGCCTTTGCCACCGCCCTGACCTTGATTCCACGCAAGGAGCATCCCACACGCACTGCGATTTGCGCCTCGGCGCGCCGCCGCTACGAAGCCATGCTCGAGCTTGTTCCGCAGCCCGGCCCGGTCGATATGGGCGCGGTCATGCGCTTCCTCAGCCAGCAGCTACCGGCCGACGCTTTCATGACCACCGGCGCCGGCAATGCGTCCGACTGGCCCAACATCCATTTCCGCTATCGCCGGTTTCGCGGCGGGCTGGCGCCGGTCTGCGGCGCCATGGGCTTTGGCGTGCCGGCGGCGGTTGCCGCCAAGATCGCCGACCAGGACGCGCCCGCAATCTATGTCGGCGGCGACGGCGATTTCCTGATGAACGGCCAGGAGTTCGCCACCGCGATCCAGTACGGCCTGGATCCGATCTTCATCATCGTCGACAACGGCTCCTATGGCACCATCCGCATGCACCAGGAACGCGCCTTTCCCGGCCGCAACTCCGGCACCGGCCTCACCAATCCCGACTTTGCCACCGTGGCGATCGGCTATGGCGGCCATGGCGAAACGGTGGAAGCAACCGACGAGTTCGCGCCGGCATTCGAGCGCGCACTGGCAAGCCGCAAAGCTGCGGTCATCCACGTCAAAGTTGGCGTCGACCATCTCGGCCCGAACATGACCGTGTCCACCTTGAACAGCCGACGAACGCTCAAGCGGCGCCTGTCCTATTGAGACTGCAGGAGGTTTTCGACGTGATCCGTTTTTCCGACTTTGCCGCCAGCCTGACATACAACGCCATCCCCGAAGAGGTCCGCACCATCCTCAGGCGCAGTTTTGCCGACACGCTCGGCGTGGCGGCGGTGGGCTCAACGACAGAGATCTCTTCGATCACCAGGAAGGTTGCCGATCGCCTGTGGCGTTCGTCGCCGGAAATCGGCGCGGCCCGGATGATCTTCGACGGACGCCCGGTCAGTCCGGCCGGCGCCGCCTTTGCCGGCGCCTTCACCATCGATTCCATCGACGGGCATGACACCACCAGCCCCTGCAAAGGCCACGCCGGCTCGGCGGTGTTTCCGGCCCTGCTCGCCGTTGCGGATTCGCTCAGGGCCTCGGGCGCCGCTATCTCCGGCGAAGACCTGATGATTGCGCTGGCCGTCGCCTACGAGGTTGCCTATCGCGCCGGGCTGACGCTTCACGCCACCGTACCCGACTACCACACCTCCGGGGCGTGGACCGCGGTCGGCGTGGCGGCCGGTGTTTCCCGGCTGTTGGGGCTCAGCCAAGAGCAGACGCGCCATGCCGCGGGCATCGCCGAATATCACGGTCCACGCAGCCAGATGATGCGCTGCATCGATTTCCCGACCATGCTGCGCGACGGCGTCGGCTGGGGCGCGCCATCGGGCGTCATGGCGGCCTATATGGCGGAACTCGGCTTCACCGGTGCACCGGCGATCACGGCAGAAGGGGAAGCCGCCGCGCCTTGGTGGCGCGATCTCGGACAGGCCTGGCGTGTCGTCGAAGATACCTCATACAAACCCTACCCCGTGTGTCGCTGGGCACATCCCTCGATCGATGCCGCGCGCGATCTGATCCGCGACAACAAGCTGTCGAGCAAGGATGTCGCGCGCGTGCGCATCCAGACGTTTCACTATGCGGTGCGGCTTGCCGGCCACAATCCGAAGACGCTGGACGAGATGAGCTATTCGATCGCGTTCCCGGTCGCGACGATGATCGTGCGAGGCAAGATCGGACCGCAGGAGCTACTGCCGCAGGTTCTGCAGGATGAAGAGATCCGTCGTATTTCCAACGCCACCGAGTTGGTCGAAACCGAGCACTACACTCGCATCAGCGTCGGCAAGCGCTGGGCCGACGTGACGCTCTATCTCAAGGACGGCCGCGAAATCATGTCGGAGCCGCGCACGCCGAAAGGCGACCGCGACAACCCGATGAGCGCGGACGAGTTTCATCAGAAATATGTGACCTTCACCGATGGCTTGATCGGCAAGGACCGGGCCGACGACATGGAGGCGATGGCGCTCTCCTTCGACGCGCTGGACAGCGAAGGACTTAGCCGGCTGATCGATCTGGTGGTCGCGCCGCTTGATCGCTGACTTGCCAGGGCGCGAGCGAGGGCGATCGTCACATCAAACTGGAATTATTCTCAGCCGGTGCTGAATTCTTTTCGATCCCATCGCGCTGGCCAAAGTCTACGATGCGGCCAAGAGCCGCTGCAAGCAACAGCGCGTCCGGGACGGAAACCAAGGGGAGAGTTTGATGACAATGCTCAAGAACGATGGCGGCCGCATTCCCGATTTCGTCGAGGCAATGGCCGAGAGCGCCAAGGCAGGCACGGTCGACCGTCGTGAGTTTCTGGCGATCGCCAGCGCTTTCGGCGCTACGACAGCCGCGGCTTACGCAATGCTTGGCCTCGCCGCGCCGACGGTTGCGCGGGCCGAGGAGCCGAAAAAGGGCGGCGTGCTGAAAGTCGCAACCAGCGTCAAGGAACAGAAGGATCCGCGGACCTATGACTGGTCCGAAATGGCCAATGTCACTCGGCAGACGCTCGAGCCGCTGGTCAAATACACCAACGAATTCACCTTCAAGCCGATCCTGCTCGAAAGCTGGGAAATCAACGACGACGCCACGGAATACACGCTGAAGGTGCGCCAGGGCGTCAAATGGAACAATGGCGACGATTTCAACGCCGATGACGTGGTCTTCAACCTGACGCGTTGGTGCGACAAGTCGGCCGAGGGCAATTCGATGGCGGCGCGCATGGGCGCGCTCATCGACGCCAAGACAGGCAAGCCGCTAGAAGGCGCCATCACCAAGGTCGACGACTACACGATCAAGCTCAAGCTGCCGGCCTCCGACATCTCGATCATCGCCGGCTTCTCCGACTATCCGGCGCTGATCGTGCACCGCGACTACGAGAAAATGGGCAGCAATTTCGTCGCCCACCCGATCGGCACCGGACCTTTCGAACTGGTGTCCTACGATGTCGGCTCGAAAGTCGTGCTGAAGCGCCGGGTGAATGGCAAGTGGTGGGGCGGCGAAGCCCATCTCGACGGTATCGAATTCATCGACTACGGCACCGAGGCCAACGCCATGATCAGCGCCTTCGAATCCGGCGAGGTCAACACCAACTACGAGACCACGGCGGACTATGTCGACATCCTCGACAAGATAGGGCTGGTCAAGCACGAGGTGGTGACTGCCAACACCATCGTGGCGCGCACCAACGTCAACAACAAGCCTTACGACGACCAGAAGGTGCGCCAGGCCATCCAGCTCGCCGTCGACAATGCGACCGTGCTGAAGCTTGGCTATGGGGATACCGGCACGCTCGGCGAAAATCATCACGTCTGCGCCATCCATCCCGAATATGCCAAGTTGCCGAAAGTGTCGCGCGACATCGCCAAGGCCAAGGCATTGATGACGGAGGCTGGGCAGATGGACTTCGAACACGAACTGATCGGGCTCGACCAGGACTGGCACAAGAACACCGCCGATTCGATCGCAGCCCAGCTCCGCGAAGCCGGGTTCAAGGTCAAGCGGACCGTCCTGCCGGGCTCCACCTTCTGGAACGACTGGACGAAATATCCCTTCTCGATGACCAACTGGAACATGCGCCCGCTCGGCGTGCAGGTCATCGCGCTCGCCTATCGCACCGGCGAATCGTGGAACGAATCCGCCTATTCCAACAAGGAACTCGATGAAAAGATCGCCAAGGCGCTGACCGTCGCCGACATCGACAAGAGGCGCGAACTGATGGTCGACATCGAGAAGATCCTGCAGGAGTCCGGCGTCATCATCCAGCCCTACTGGCGCAAGATCTACAATCACTCGACGAAGTCGGTAAAGAACTACGGCATCCATCCGACGTTCGAACAGAATTTCGAAAACGTCTGGCTGGACGAAAGCGCCTGAATAAGAGCGAATCTTGGATATGTTGGGAGCTGCAGGGGCCGTCTCAGGTTCGAGGCCGTTCGACCAGTTTGCCAATAGGCGACTGGGAGCCGGCTGGCGAAACGTCTCGCAGAGTCCGTTTTTGGTCAGATCTCTCCTTCGGCAGGTTGGTGATGGATCAGGAAGCAGCCCATAGGTCCGCTGTTGAGTTCCAGACTGCCTTTTATGCGACTTTCGAAGCACAAAAAGTGAACGTCGTTTCGGTTGAGGCGCGGGCCAAAGCGTTGTCCGAAATTTGTAGCATTCTTCGGACTTCTCCTTGCCTCGGTCCGAAATTTGTCGCATATTTCGGACATGACAGCTGACCTCGATACCGACATCCGCTCGCGCGTGCTGGCGCGGATCGAAGCGAAACCCGACGAGGTCTGGACGCCGGCCGACTTCGCTAACCTGGGCGGTCGGGCGGCGGTGGATAAGAGCCTGCAGCGCCTGGCGGCAAGCGGCGAGCTGCGTCGCATTGACCGGGGGCTCTACGATCGACCGCGGACAAACAGTCTGACCGGCCGGGCCACCGTGCCGGACTATCGCGCCGTGATCCGTGCCGTGACGCGTCGCGACAACGCGCGCACCGTCATCGACGGCATGACGGCCGCCAACGATCTCGGCCTCACCACTGCGGTCCCAGCGCGGATTGAGGTGCTGGTCGATGCCCGGCTGAAGCCGATCAAGCTCGGTAGCCAGGAAATCCACTTCAAGTACGCGGCCCCGAGCCGCCTCTATTGGGCGGACCGGCCAGGAATGCGAGTCGTCCAGGCTCTGCATTGGCTACAGGACATGCTCACCAAGCCGGAAGAACGCAAGCGCATTGAGACAACGCTGCGTCGCCTGTTTGCCGACCCCAAACACGGTGAGGCGATCCGCGAGGATCTGCGCGCCGGTCTCCCCGCCGTGCCGATCTGGATGCAGGAGTTCCTGCGCCAACTGCTCAGCCCGAGCGCTGGGCTCGAGGGCAAGCCATGAGTACCTATGCCTACCGTCAGATTATTGCCGCGCCGCCACGTGACCGGCTCGATCTGTTCCTCGCCACGGCCAATCGCATTGGTGCCCCGGTCGGCAATATAGAAAAGGATTTCTGGGTCTGCTGGGCGCTCAATGCGCTCTATCACGAACGGCCTGCGGGAGAGCCGCGGCTGCTGTTCAAGGGCGGTACGTCGCTGTCGAAGGGCTATGACCTCATCAAGCGCTTCTCCGAGGACATCGACGTCACCGTGTTCCGAGACGATCTCGAAGAGCCTGCCGCTGTCGAAGAACTCGAGGCGCTGTCGAACAAGAAGCGCCGCGCCAAACTCGACGCCATCCGGGACGCATGTCGCGCCTACATCACGGGCCCGCTGCGAGACTTCCTCGCTGCTCAATTGGCGGACGTGATCAACGGGACCGGCCGCGTGGAGATCGACGAAGCCGATCCCGACGGGCAAACCCTGCTGCTTTGGTATCCTGAGGTGGAACCGCGCGACGGAGCCTATGTCCGACCGGCGATACGTCTCGAATCCGGGGCAAAATCGGCGCTCGATCCCCACGGTCCCCTCACGATTACCCCCTACGTCGCCGGGGAAGCAGCAGGGTTTGATCTCGCCGTACCGGAAGTCACCACGATCAAGGCGACGCGGACGTTCTGGGATAAGGTGGTGATCGCTCACGGACTGCGCCGCTGGTATGAGCGGCGCGGCGAACTGCGGCAGGCAGGGCAGCGGGTTTCACGGCACTACTATGACCTGCACTGTCTCATGCAGTCGGAAGCCGGCAAGGCTGCGCTCGCCGACCTCGATCTTGGCGCCGATTGCGTGCGCCACGCGCGCATGTTTTTCGATCGTCCGGACTATGATCTCGCCTCGGCCGTAACGGGCAGCTTCGCGATCACGCCGATACCCGAGATGGTGGACGCGTTGGCCCGGGACTACGAGAACACCACCGCCATGATCTTCGGCACTCCGCCGAGCTTTGACGACATCCTGGCCTCAGCCGGGCAGATCGAGAAGAGCCTGAACGGCGGCAATTAGGCTTCACAGCCGGCTGCGCCGTCTCTCCAGTCTGCGAGCCGACTTTCGCGCAACCCTGAGTTCGTCGAGACTCGGCTGCCACCAGACTGCGCCATCAATCTCCGGCTTGGCTCCCGAACGCGCTGGCCAGGTCTTTATGAGTTCGTCGAGGTCGGCGGGACGCCACCGCCCCCAGACATAGTCCACGTTGCCTGGAACGTCGGAATAGTGGGAACGAAGAATCTCTTGATCGACATGTAAGGGCCTGTGGACACTGGGGGTCCGGAGCCGAATACCTCTACAACCCCGTTTTCCACCTGGAAAAGCGCGGTATTCGAGACCGTTATTTGTGGCGCCTACAAAGATTGGTCGCTGCTCAGATCGACGCCACTTTTTGAGGACCATAGACAGGCAGATTCAGTTCGCTCTAACAGGACGTCCGCTTCTGTGCGCTCACTGCCCGTTCCGGTAATCCGGCCCAGACGGCAAAGTTCACCCGGCGGGACTTTCCCGAGCCTCATCAGGCAATCTGAAGTCTGAACGCACCAACCCGACCACGTGCGCCAATTGCCGACCTTCCTGGCGCTTCTCCAGAGCCGCCGTTCGCGCTTGAGTTGACCCAATCCGGCCATCCGCGATCGAGCAGGGTACGACGGAAGTTGACCGCTAACGCGACATTGATTCCACTGAACATCACCGGTCATGTAACCGCAACCTTGTCCGCGACAAAAAGGTACCGATTGAGGCTGAAGAAGAACTTTCCCTGCTTGCCAAGTTCAGAAAACTCAGCAAGCCAAGCGTTTGCTTCCTCCTGGGACACGCCTCTGCGCCCGACTACAAAGGACGCCATGATAGCCAGCATGCGTCTGGCGTAGGTATTGTCGTGGTACTCGGGATTGAACATCGGAATCACATCGCGTTGTCGAATCGTGAACCCGGCGTCGCGGAGCTGCCCCGACAAGGTCCGGGGTAGCCCGCCGTGTACAAAATGTTCGTCCCAAGCCGAAAGCACCCGCTCCATGCGCGGCTGATCGCCCGTGTAAATTACCAACGAATCGTAGTCCGTATCCAGAGCAACCACGCGACCGCCCGGGCGCGTTACCCGGTAAAGCTCCGCGAGCGCTGCCGGAATATCGGCAACATATTCGTAGACCTGAGTTGATACGGCAGCATCGAAATCATCGTCCGGATAGGGCAGTTTGGTTGCCTCCGCCCGCAGGAATTCGGCCCAAGGCCGATTGGCGCAACGTTTTCTGGACATGGCCAGCATGTCGTCGCTGATGTCGATACCGCACACACGGCCGTCGGGCCCGACGGAAGCTGCCATGTCATAAGCCAGGAGTCCGGGGCCAGAACCGATGTCGAGAATCCGTTCGCCCTCCCTCAGCTGCAGTGCCTTCAGCACTTGGCACCGCTGTTCGACCACGTCGGGAGTCAAATAGAGCGCTTCGACCTTTCGGCTGGTCTCTTCGTCAAATTCCAGCCCGCCGCTCATTTTTGATGTGCCCTCTCTCCACTGGGCGCTAGCCGCCGCGAAAAGCATGTGGCTTCAGATTATCACGTCCGCTTTCCGACGATGAGCCTCTTTGAGAGCATTGCAGTCCCATGGCAGCGGGAGCAACTCGCCGTAAAAAGCGGCTCGAGCAATGCCAGCTATGCGGGAACAATCCGGTAATTGGAGATTGATGGCTGCTTTTCCGCTTGCCACCCGATTGAGACGTAGAACGCTCCATCGCGGTATAATCCGAGCCCATGTGCCGGCCGTCTCGGCCGCGCCAGTTCCGGATCTTCCTGGCGCTTCTCCAGAGCCGCCGTTCGCCCTACGGCTTGAGTCGATGGAGGGTCGACTCCACGCGGCCATGTCAGCCATCCACGACCTGGAGATTATCGAAGGAAGGCGACAAACCTTCAGCGCGCGAAATCCCGTCGGGTTCATGTCTACTCCTGCTTCGGAGGCCGGCGGCCCGGAACATAGCGCTTCGGCGACATGTCCTGACAAATGCAATGCGGATTCGCACGTTGTTTGAGGTACGCCAAGCTGGTATTATCATAGCTGGAGCAAAAACGTTGTAGTTGTGTCGTTCATTGAGGATATGACGCCGGGGCGGCGTTCGCAGCAACGGGATGAGTGGAAACAGTTCACCGCGAGTGCGGTAGCTTGCCAAGAAGAGACATATCGCCTGTCGGCACGAGGCTCTTCCAAGACAAGCGGTCTACTACCGCGAGTGCTCGCGTCCTACGCCGATTCACGAAAGAGCACCTGAATTATCGACAGGACCCGCCGCTTCTGGTGGGATTAGCAGCGAGTTCCAAACTTATCTATCCACCCTGAACAAACTGAAGAACGCGCGGAAATAGGCTGCGGCGCGTTTCCGCGCGCTCATGTCGAGCGTTCGACATGGCGAAAAGTCGCTCCAAGGCGCAACGGATCCGCCACGGTCTTCGCGGTCAACTTTTATCCATGGAACAGTTCAACCTGGCCAGTCCCGAGCCTGCTGATCGCAGCCACCGCTTCACCGTCGAAACCGGCAAGGACGGCTACAACCCAGCCTGTGATCCGGAGCCGACCGGGAACGGCAGCTCGATTTTCCCGCCTGGGATCACCATGATCAAGGCGCGGAGAGCGCACTCGGCCCCCCGGATCGCCGAGGCAGCAGCCAAAATTGGCATCCGTTTCGACGGTAGCCGGTTCAATACTGTTGCGGGTGGCGCTTCCGGCGTTTGGCACGATTGGGCCACGAACCATGCAAGCGACTTCCCCGGATGGCCGGGGGTCGATCCCAACAGGTTAGAGCGGGATGCGGCGGGCGAAAACCGCACACACTTTCCCCCATCCCGCTCGAGACCCGGAAAGCCACGGGCGTAAAGGAGATTCGACATGGCTAGTCCCGTCATTACAGAGTTCAGCGTCGATTCCGGCATCAAAGGAGACCGGCTGACCAGTGACAGGTCGATCACGTTGATCGGAAGCGCCGATCCGAATGTGGCGGTGCGCCTTTATGCCGATGGCGTCCTCCTGGGGACGACAACGTCTGACGAGAGCGGCGCCTGGAGTTTCACGACCCTTGAGCTTGCCGAAGACAGCTATAGCTTCACCGCCGAAACTGGCGAAGGCAGCGACCTGCAGGGCTCAGATCCGTTCGAGATCACGATCGACAGCGTCACTGCCGCACCGGAAATCACCTCGATCAATCCGGCCGAGAGCGGCTTGCAACTTGTCGGCACCGCCGAGGCGGGAGCCAGTATCGATATCTATCGCGACGGCACCTTGCTCGGGATCGTGACGGCGACCGCCTCCGGTCTGTGGGAGTATCTGGACACCAGCTATGGAGGCGGTAGCGTCGCCTACAGCGCCACGGCCACCGACGCGGCGGGGAACACGGCGGAGACGGCGGCTGACTATGCCTACTCGCCGCCAAACGAGGCGCCGGTGCTGGATTTGGACGGCTCGGCAGACGGCACCGGCTATAACGTCACATTCACCGCAGGTGGCGCGCCGGTCGCGATTGCTGACACGGATGCCGTCATCAGCGACGGCGACGACACACATATAAGCGGCGCAACTGTCACGCTCACCAACCCGCAAGCGGGGGACGAGCTCATCGTGAACAGCGCTGATCTGCCCGCCGGCATCGCTATCGATCCGGCCTCCACGTCGACCACGATCATCCTCACCGGATCGGCGTCACTCGCCGACTATGAGGCCGCCCTGCGGCAGGCCCTGTTCAACAACGCCAGCGAGGATCCCAGCGCCGAGACCCGGACGATCGAGGTCGCGGTGAACGACGGCGAGGCCTCTTCCAACATCGCTGTCACCAGCATCGCCGTCGACAGCGCACTCGCTACCACCCTCACCACCAGCAGCACACCGATAATCTTCGAGACAAGAGTGGCGGCCGCTGGGGACGACGTCGAGGAACGCGCTTCGGGGTCGATTTCCAGCAATGTTTCTGATCTGGAGCTGGGCTACGACGGCAGTCGCGCCCAGACGGTCGGGCTCCGCTTCACCGGCATCGACATCCCGCCGGGCGCGATCATCACCGGCGCCTATATCCAGTTCCAGGCCGACGAGGTGAAGACCGGGACGGTATCGCTGTCGATCCGCGGTGAGGATGCGGACGACGCGGCTGCCTTCACCACCGCCAAGTTCAATGTCTCCTCACGCTTGACGACCGATGCAGCCGTGGCTTGGGAACCGGCGGACTGGACGATAGGCGGCGAGGCCGGCCCGGCCCAGCGCACGCCGGACCTTGCAACGATTATCCAGGAGATCATCGACCGGTTGGGCTGGGCTGCATTCAACGATATGGTGTTCCTGGTCACCGGTACCGGGACACGCACGGCGGAATCCTTTGAGGGCAGCGCCGCAGGCGCGCCGCTGCTGCACATCGAATACTACGTGCCGCTGTCCAGCGATCCGGTCGTCTTCAACACCCCGGCCGACACCGATGCCGCAGCCAATCAGATCGCCGAGCTTGCGGCCGCGGGGACGCAAGTCGGCATCGCGGCTTCGGCCAGCGATCCCGATGCCGGCTATACGGTCACCTACAGCCTCAACGATCCGCGCTTTGCCATCGACCCAAACACCGGCGTCATCACACGCTCGGGCACCGGCATCATCGATTTCGAGACCGAGACCTCGATCACCCTCACGGTGAAGGCAACCTCGTCCGACCGAAGCAGCGCAACCCAGAGCTATACCCTTAACATTCTTGACAGCCCGGAATCGGTCGCCTTCAACATCCCGGCCGACGCCGACCCTGACACCAATCGCATCAACCAGGACGCGGCGGAAGGCACCAATGTCGGCGTCACCGCATCGGCTACGGACCCCGACGCCGGCTCGACGGTCAGCTACAGCCTCAACGACAATCGCTTCTCCATCTCTACCAACGGCGTCATCACGCGCTCGGGCACCGGCACGCTCGACGCCCAGAACGAGTCATCGATCACCTTTACCGTGACGGCAACGTCCTCCGACGGAAGCAGTGACACTGAGAGTTTCAATGTGAGCGTCACGACCAGCACGAACAATCAGCTGCCGACGTCGGTGACCTTGGTGCATACGATCCTGACCTCGCAGTGGTCACCGTCGAGCCCCGATCCTTCGGGGATCGCCTATATCTCGCATCTCGGCACGCTGCTGGTTTCCGATGGCGAAGTCGATGAGATGTCGATATTTACGGGCAAGAATCTCTTTGAGATGAGTCTGAGCGGCGAACTGGTAAGGCCGCTCACCACCATCGGCTTTTCCGACGAG
Organism: Mesorhizobium sp. LjNodule214; assembly: GCF_964252735.1. Lineage (NCBI taxonomy): Bacteria > Pseudomonadati > Pseudomonadota > Alphaproteobacteria > Hyphomicrobiales > Phyllobacteriaceae > Mesorhizobium > Mesorhizobium sp. LjNodule214. The sequence goes on along the minus strand of NZ_CAXUPE020000005.1, from coordinate 55,341 downwards.
CCATGTGGGCTTGCCTACAATCCAGCCAATCGGCATCTCTTTTTCACGGACGACACGGGCACGAAGGCCGTCTACGAACTCAACCCCGGGTCGGACGGACTCTACGACACGTCCGATGACATCGTAACCTCGTTCAAGACGTCGGCGTTCGGTAGTTCGGACCCGGAAGGGATTGCCTATGACACCAACCGCGGAGTTCTGTACATCGCGGATGGCGCAGCGAAGCTTCACACCATCGACCCGGGAGTGAACGGGAAATTCGACGGCGTGCCGTCCGTAGGCGGCGATGACGTAGTGACCAGTTTTTCAATGGGTTCGCTGACAAACGGGGATCCCTGCGTCGAATACGATTCGGTCCGCGATCTGCTCTACATCATTACGTCGCGCACCGCGGTGTCCATGGTGACACCGACAGGGGAATTGTTGGGGACGCTGGATATCTCGGCGGCAGATGCGCGCAAACCGGCGGGATTGGCGCTGGCGCCGAGCAGCGAGGATCCGAGCCAGATGAGCCTTTACATCGTCGATCGCGCCGTCGACAACGACTCGAATCCGAACGAGAACGACGGCAAGGTGTACGAATTCATGTTCGACAAGTGGCTGCTCGCCTGATCAGACTCAAACGCAATGCCCGGCCGCGTGAGCCGGTCGATTGGCCAACCGGATCGAAAAGGCTAGGGGGTGATTGCAACACCGATTGGGCGGTCTTTGTCGGCTAGCATTTTCCCTTAAATCGGAGCCGATTTAGGGGTAAAAACATGCGCAGTGTCTTCGAGATTGAGGCCGCGTGTCTTGGCGTCCCCGAAGAGGCATTCGATGGCCCATCTTTTGCGATAGTCATTGAGTGCCTGCCTGACATCCGGTTGGTGACGACGATCAGCCATTCATCGCTCTTGAGCCGCTTTGCGGCGAAATGCACCGCATGCTTTGCTGGGCCGGCGTGCCGTTGAGACGCCCCTGGCCGATCGCCGGAGCGGTTCTGGCGCGCTTTCTGCGTAGAAGCGATGCAAACGATCATGTCCGTCCGTCGTCCAAGGTAACGGTCATGTCGATCTTGACGCGGATGACGAAGTTGATCTTGTTTTCACAGAGGAAATCCATCCACTCTGCGCCGATGAACTCCCGGTCGGCCAAAAGCATCGTGATCGACGCGGAATCGAACAATGCCAGATAGCGGCGCATCAGGGCGATGCGGTGGCCCGTGTCGGAGTTGCCCTGATGCGGCAGAAACGTCCACAGCAGAGGCACCCGGAAGCGGCGCGCTCGCATTCGCGCTCGCATCGCCCTCATTCGCTGCCGATAAGTTGAAGGTCGGCCCGATTACGAAGTTCCCGGTTCCTTTCTTCGCGACGATCGAAGACGCTGCGAAGAAGTATGCTGGGGAGAACAATGTCGAGCTGATAACTGGCCAGGGCTAGTCCGCCACCGATATGGTCATCTTTCACGCGATACGCGGGCTTGCGGGCGCGCCGCCGATGGCGCGCTGATCGCCATGGCGCAGACGCAAGCCGAGCTGGCCACGATCAATGAGTTCGAGGCGTCGTACCGGAACGTCACGTCTTGCGTGATGCAGTCGATCGAACGGCGCGTCTGCGGCTGCGACTACGGCGGCACGAGCTGGACGACGCGGGATGAGGCTGAGACCATGGGCCGACTGCTGGCGCTCGCGCCGGGAAAGAGGCTGCTGGAAATCGGCGCAGGCGCAGGCTGGCCCAGCCTCTATCTCGCAAAACTCAGCGGCTGCAGCGCCGTGCTGACAGACCTTCCGCTCGAAGGTCTTCGCGTCGCGTCAGAGCGCGCGGAAAGGGATGGCCTCGCCGATCGTTGCATCGTGATGCAAGCCGACGGTGCCGCATTGCCGGTGGGCAACGCGGAATTCGATGCCGTCTCGCACTCCGACGTTCTTTGCTGCCTCGCAGACAAGGCGGGTGTGCTGAAAGAATGCCGCCGCGCCGTACGCGACCCGGGGCGCATGGCCTTCACGGTGATCTACCTCGCAGCCGAGTTGTCCGATACCGATCACGCGGAAGCTGTCGCGGCAGGTCCCCCGTTCGTTGAGTCGGAAGCGCCCTACGAGGCAATGCTGTCGCGAACCGGATGGCGGCTGATTTCGCATACCGATCTGACATCCGCGTTCGCCGAGTCCATGCGCCGATGGATCGAGGCGAACGAAGCGAGCGCCAACGAGCTTGAAGAGCTTGTCGGCGCGCAAGCCGCCACGGACTCCCTTGCGCGCGCACGGCAAAAGCTGCCGGCGATCGAACGTCGCTTGCTCCGGCGTGGACTGTTCGTCGCCGAGCCGGTGTAGCATCCGGATTCGCCCCTACTCCCACTCCATCATTTCTTGCTCGGAATTTGCCCTCGATTCCAGTAACTTAGTCTGCGACGATTTGCCGAGTACCGTCAACTGGACCGTCGCGCGCTGACGCTGCGCTTTCGGTCTTCACTGCATCGCTGACACTGCCTGATGCTCGCCGAAACGCTCCCTTCTTCGCCTATGGATTCCAACTACGGCCCGCAGATATAATCTGTACACGAACACTCTGGGATCAGGCGACGGCCGAGACGAAACTTGAGGACGAGTTGGCCGCCAGCATTATCGAAACAGCGACGACGGTAGTACTGGAGGCAAGCGGACCACCGCTACAGACCGAGAGGCCCCCGCCGGAACCATTTGCGAGACGCCGGACGGATGCGCCACGCCAAGCCGAAATGACTCCGCGCCCGGCCGACAATGCTATGGCAGGCGCGAACCCGAGCCGTTGAGGCGCCCGACGCATCATCGCGACCAAGGGCCGGAATGCTGCCGACGCGGCACTGGTCGCCAAGGTGGTGGAAGCGGTCAAGAGCGCCAAGAACTGGGGTCGCAAGCGAGCTTACATGCCATTGCGCTGCATAAACTTTGACGTGAGAAGCGCGATGGCGAGCGGTAACATGGAAGTGTACATCAAGGTTTCACTGCGCGTGATGACACCCCAGACCAGCATGACCGCACAGAGGACAAAGCCGGCGCCGACAATTGTATGACACAGAACTTTCACCCCCAGCCTCAAGCGCTGTGTGCCCGCAGTCAGGTTCGGTGCGGTGAAGAGGACTGACATGATGATCGCGATAGCTAAGACAAGCCCGCCTATGACGTGGATGTAAGAGAAGGTCATCACTGTTCCCCCTCCGCCGGCTGCATCCGGGGCGTCAAGAACGCGAAGAACTGGCGGCGTCGGAGCAGAGCCCCGTAGGCTGAGCCAGTTGTCTCAGCCTGGGAGATTGCGCCCTCAAAGCCGGGGTGTAAAGTTGCAGTGATGCTCGGGCGCCCTCGGCGATGCTCATGAGGACCAGAAGGTCCTGAGGCTAGATCCGATCTTGCTGACTAGGAGGACGGGCAAATATGTCAGAGGGCGCGTTGAAGGGATTCGATCGGCCGGATGAGGTCCGGGAATTTCCCTTTGGACGATTTGAAATAATCCACATTGCCGGCGTCACGCTCGGGCGTGCGACATACCAGCCGGGATGGAAATGGTCTGTCCACAATGCCCCGTTGGCCGGCACGAAGCTTTGTCACGCGCCCCACACTGGAACTGTGCTTTCAGGTCATGGCGCCGTCCTATACGAAGATGGTGGCTACCTCGACCTGCTGCCGGGCACAGTCTTTCACATTACGACCACCCCTCATGACAGCTGGGTGGTCGGAGATGTGCCGTATGTGTCGCTGCACGTTCTCAAGTCGGCTTCGCAGTGAATGGCGAGCATGGGTGCTGGCCGGTTTGTCGGCCGTGCGGCCGGCGTTTGAGCGGCAGGTTTTTGATGCTATCCTTTTCCCGTTCCGAAATTTTGCGTGAACTCAAAAAATCGGATGATCGCACGCGCTCAACCGGACTCGGGAGGAATCGATATGCCACTATTTATTGTAACTGGAAGCTACACAGCTGCCGCCATGAAGGGGATGATCGCAAATCCATCTGATAGAGAAGCCGCGACCAAGTCCATTGTGGACGCGTCGGGTGGAAAATTGATTTCCTATTACCTGACAACGGGTGACAATGACTTCCTGATGATTGTGGAAGGCGCCAACGGTCTCGACATGATCGCGCCCCTTATGGTTGCCGGCGCATCTGGAACGGTGTCTAACCTCAAAACTGTGCAGGCCTATACAAGCGCCGAATTCATGGCTGCCCAGAAGAAGGCGGGCCAAATAGCATCTAGCTTCAAACCTGCTGCCTGACGGCTGACAGTCGGCTCGCCCCGCAGTTGAAAAGCTCTGCGGGGCGGAAGTCGGTCCCGTCGTCGCTGCTGACCTTGGACTTTCGGTCGCGACCGAAAGATTGAGATCTGTCCGCGTCTCCCTGTTGGGAAGGCCCGATCGTTTGCCCTATCCGCGCCTCAAGCCGACGCTGGACGCCGAGCGCTGATGACGGCGCGAAGGGTTCCTTAACCTGCTGGCATTGTCGTCCCGGCATGACCAAGAGCCTTGGCCCATTCGAGTACGGCAACCCAAAGTCGAGCAAGCACAGCGAACCCCGCTCCCTGTTGGCTCGCACGGTCATCGAAGGGGTGTTCCCGCTGGTCACCAACTCGAAATCCTCGGGGTTCTTGTAGGGCAACACTTTGCGACGGTATCCTTGAGCACGGAATCCGGCAACGCCTGCAACAGGCGGCGGTCGCGGCGAACGGCCAACACATGCCGCACGCCGGCCAGCATCGATGCAGCAACGCTCCTCAGCCTGGGCAGTGATGCCTCGCTCTCGGCTTTTGGGCGCTCAAAACTCGTATCGGTCATGGTAAATCCAGTCCAGGTTTGCACGGCCGAAAAGCGGCGCCCGAGGGGCGCCGCTTCCCTGGCTACTGCGCCGCTTGGGTGGCAAGGGCGCAGGAGACGTCGGGATTCATGTCGGAGAATGTGCCGCTCGGGTTCACCTTCCAGGCCCAGACATGCAACTCGTAGAACGGCCCGAGCCCATAGCGGTTGGGCGCGCTGGTGAAGCTGAGCAGCTGCCCTTCGAGCGAGGCCGGGCCGTTCGACGTAATGTATTCCACAGCCACCAGCGCCAGCGACCCGTCAGGCATCGGCTCGTACATCACAGCCTCCGGTCGGGCGAGGTCGATCGTGTCGTCGCCGACATAGGCAGCGTTGACGAAGTGGATGCCCATGGCGCCGCTGCCATTGGCGTTGCTGGCGCAGGGGACCGGCGCGTAGCCCTCGGCCCTCGCCACGGCAACGTCCCGGAAGCGGTTGTTTGCGGCGCGCACTTTGTCGGCCAGCGGGTTGTTGCCAGCGACCAAGTCGCCATGCGCAAGCGCACCGACGACGCCGGCTGAGAACGCCAGGATCGCGGCGGTGCCGATGGTGCGGATGTTGCTTTTCATGTCTATCTCCATTGATTTGATGCTTGCGGACGGGCGCAGCCTCAGGCGCCGCGCGCCGTCGACGGGCCGATCACCGCCGCCACCTCGGTCACCGAATTGACCGGAAAGCCGCCATCGCGTGCATGCCGGCGGATAGTGTCGGCGCTTTCCGCCTCGTGCACGCAGTAGAACTTGTCGCCGGCTACGTAGCTGGTGATCCAGGTATAGGGCTCGCCGAGGCCGGCCACGGCTTCATTGGACTTTGTCGAGATTTCTCTGAGCTCGGTGGCGCTTAGCTTGTCGGCTCCCGGTATGTCCCGTTCGATCATGTAGGTGGGCATCGTCATGCTCCTTTTTGTTAAACGACGCTTCACCATTGCTGTCAGGCGTTGTACCGGATGTGGAAGGCGCCACGGCCGTGACGAATTCCAGTCACACGCTTCGTCAAACGCTCATTGCGCAAGGCGGCGCCAACGGACGCCGGAAAGAGCAATCGATGGGCATCAGGATCAAACTTCTCGGCGACCCCGCCATTCTCGATGGCGACGGGGTTAGCCAGTCTGTGCGCGGCTTTCAGGCCTGGGCGCTGCTCGTGCGCGTGGTGCTGGCGCAGACGCCGCTTGACCGGCGCATCATTGCCGCCGAACTGTTTCCCGAGACAGTCGACCCGCTGGGCTCGCTCCGCTGGTGCCTGGCGTCGCTGCGCAAGGCGCTCAATTGTTCGGACTGTCTGTCGGGCGATCCGATCGAAGCCAATTTTCCTGATGACGTCGAGGTCGACGTCTTGCAGCTCGACCGCGACGACTTCGAAATCGAGCAGGCCGGCCGGCTGCTCGGCGGCATCGAACCCCGGTGCAGCTCCGAATTCTTGACTTGGCTGCTGGTCGAGCGCGAGCGTATCTCGGGCCTCGTTGAGGCGAGGATCCGGCAGGAAACGATGCGCGCCATTTCCGTTGAGGATTACGACCGTGCCATCCGCCTCGCCGAACTGGGCGTCCGCGGCGACGCCTTCAACGAGGGCGCCCATGTGCTCTTGGTGAAGAGCCTTGCGCTGGCCGGACGATATGATGCCGCGCTCGCCCATGTCGAGGCGACCGAGAACGTCTTCCTCGTCGAGCTCGGCGAGAAGCCGTCGCTGGCGCTCAGAAGTGCAGCGCGCCGCACCATTTCCTCACCGCCAGTAGGCATATCTCCGGAAGTTTTCGTGAACTCGCTGATGCAGTCCGGCCTTGCCGCACTGTCGGCCGGTGCTGTTGATGCCGGTATCGATTGCCTGCGCCGCGCTGTCAACGACGCGGAAAGGCTGAAGGATAGGCACCTGCAGGCGAGGGCCACGCTTGAACTCGGCACGGCTCTTGTCCACTCGGTCAGGGGCTATGACGACGAAGGCGCGATTCTGCTGCGCCAATCCACCGAACTCGCGCGGCAGTCGGGCAGCGCCAGCATCTCCGCGGCAGGCTTTCGCGAGCTCGGCTATGTCGAGGCGCTGGCCGGGCGCCGCCCGGCTGCGGCTGCCTATCTGTCGGAGGCGATTGGCCTCGCCGTCGACGATGACAGCCTGGCCGGCGTCCACGGGGTCATCGGCTTCAACCTCGTCGACTGGGGCCAAGTCGGCGAAGGCCTTGAGCATTTCGCGGTCTCGCTGGACCATGCCCGCAAGGCCGGTAACCGCCGCCGTGAAATCTGGTCGCTCGGCGTTGGCGCCCGGGGGCTGCTGGCGGCAGACCGGCTGGACGAGGCCGATGCGTGGCTCGAAGCCTGCCTTGTCCTCAGTGAGGAGCAGCGCTGGATTGCCTTCCGTCCGTGGCCGGTGGCGCTGCTTGGCGAATCCAGGCTGCGTCAGAAGCGGGACCCGGCCGCGCTCCGCGCCGGGCTGGAGGATGCCTTCGCCACGGCTTGCCAGCTTGGCGATCCCTGCTGGGAAGCCGCGGTCGCCCGTGCGATGGCGCTGACTTATGCCGCAGCGGACGAACTCTCGCCTGCCATGGACTGGCTGACCGAAGCGCGCCGGCGCTGCGCCCGCGACACCGACGCCTATACCGCACTCCAGGTCGAGATCCTGGCCAGCCAGGTCGATATCAGCGTCAGGCAGGGCAAGCCGGAACTTGCCGACGCCATCGCCCGCGAATGGGTGTCGATGGCCGCGCGCACCCATATGAACGCTCATGTCGCGCGCGCCGCCGGCTTCATCGGCCGTCACTAGGCGCATAGCCGGACGGATTTCTCGCGAAAGGTCTGTCATGCCTTATCGATTTCTGGAGATTGCCGGCACGCCCGGCGTTAAGGCCGCCCAGGCCGAGAACGGCAGCAGTGAACTCTGGGCAGGCTTCAAGGGTAGTCGGCGCTGAGGTGGCCTCCGGGGTTTGGATGGTGCGATGAGCTTTCCATTTTCCACGGAGTTGGGTCGCCGGAGGGCACCCAACCAAAAATGCTAGCTTATCATCCGCTCATCCGCTCATCCGAAACTCCGCTAACTCCGCAACTCCGCAACCCTGTTCGAGCCCAATCATTCCCTGATGTCGTCGAGATAATTCCCTGTTTGGTATTCTAGGGATTTGTCCTCTAAGCATCGGAAACTTCTGCGCAACCGTGATTCGTCTAGAACCCCCGCAGCACTGGACTGGATTGCGGAAGCGCGGTTTTAGGACCGGAGCTTAGCAGAGGCATACTCAACCCTGACACCTCGCTGGAGGAGTTTTAGAGCTTCAGGGCTGTCACGTTGTCGGCTCCGCCGTGGCAGCACCTTGGAGCCGATGGTATGAGACTAAAGTCACCTGAAGCCGCAAGGCCGTTCGCTAAGAATCGTTATTTAAGCAATGACGTCAATAGTTTGGTGTTTGTGGACGAAAACTAGGGCGCGTACTCATAAATTCGGTTCATGTCCGTTTCAGTCCGAAAGCAACGCAATTGCTGTGTAGCAGCGGAATGTCGCGAAGTGCCGGAACGGGATATTCCAACACCTAGACCACAGCCACAATTACGTGTGCCTGAATTTTGGCAGCAACCTCGCCGCTGCCATGTCTGTCTGCAATCGCGGATGCGGCATAGTCGGTTGCAGCTTCCAGTTCTCCCGCGCCTCTGGCCTCGATTTCGGTGCGAAGCACAGTTCCCTGGCAATAAGCAACGGCTGGAATGCGCGGCGAGGAGGCACGGCTCTGTTCGGCTCTCGTCTCGATCACCACATCGGAGAAACCTGCGTCCTCCAGCTCGCGACGGATCAGGTCCTTATCGTGGTAACCGTGCGGCGTTCGTGCCAGAAAGCGCGGCGGGTCGTTGGGAAAAATCCTTGCGAGAGCATTCGTTACATCATCCGCAAATACATTCTCCTCGAGGCGATCCCATACGTTGAACAAAAAACGTCCTCCGGGCTTCAGGACGCGCTTTGCTTCGCGGTAGCCGGACGAGCGGTCGGGAAAGAACATCGCGCCGAACTGACAGCAAACGAGATCGAAGGCCGCATCTTCAAACGGCAGCGCCAGGGCATCCGCCTGGCGCCATCTGATGCGGCTGTCTGGAGCTTGTCGCGAAGCGGCGTAGTCGAGCATCGGCTGGTTGAGGTCGGTTACGATATAGCTTGCGCCGGGGGACAGTTTTGGCGCCAATGCGCGGGTGACAACCCCGGTGCCTGCGGCGGTTTCCAAAACGGCCCTGGGCGACAAGGACGCTGCTCGTTGTGCAAGATCTGCGGCGAACGGCTCGAAAATCAACGGCACCATATAGCGGTCGTAGTTTTCCGGAATCGAGCCAGCAAACACCTTGTCCGTTTCCAACATTGCTATCCCCCGCCGTCCGTTTGATGGCTCGCGAGCCTAGCATACAATTGTTTGTTTTGGGTCGCTTTCGACCGCGAGGCGTCCAACAGCATATGCAGCTCTGTCGGGCCGTAGCTCCGCGAAAGCGGGAGTAAGATCAGGCTATTGGTGTCTATCATGATGACGTGGCGGGTTGATGATAGCGCCCGGCGCGTGATTCAAGTTCCCAAACTGGAGCCTCGAATCATGCGCTACGAACTCGCCAATCTTGAGTGGTCGGCCATCAAGCCGTTCCTGCCGAATAAGCCGCGTGGTGTTCCACGGGTGAATGACCGCCGTGTCCTCAATGGCATCTTCTGGGTCTTGCGATCCGGGGCCCCATGGCGCGACCTGCCTCAGGATCCATGTCGTAGTCGATGCCAACGGCTTGCCAGTTCGCCTTGGCCTCACCGGCGGCCAGGCACACGACAATCGGCTGTGCTCAATCAACGCGGCGCCGCGGATCGCTGAACCGGCTTGGTGACTTCCCGTATCCGAGGGGATCGGGATAGGTGCCCCAGTAGATCCGGCCGAATGTCCGTCCTGGCGATATGGTCTCGATTTCGAGCTTTGCACGCCCGAAATCGGGTGGAGGTGGAACGCCGGGCATTCAGTCGAAATCGCCCCTGGCCATGCCTTCCGCCAGTGCCAACACCGCGGCATTGTCACCCTGCTGGAGAGCTCGAAGGCCGGTCCGCCCATCGAGCGCGCCGTGACGCGACACCAGAAACCGGTAGACCGCCCAGGCACTACTGCCCAACGTCGTATGGAGCGCCGGCAATGCACCGAACGGCCGGCCATGCTTGTCGAGCTGCCAGACGGGAAAGCGGAAACCGCGCTTGGCACCATCGATCCCGAGCACCTGCCCGCTCTGCCGCTTGGCGTTGACCGTCACCCGCGACGTGCCGATCAGCTTGGCAAAGGCATCCGCGCTCAGCATGTCATCGCCGGCGACAATTTCGGCGACACGTTTGCGGCCGCGCTCACGCGCCGCGGTAAGAGCCGCCTCAAGCTCGTCGTCAGGCTTGCCCATGTCGTCGACGGGAAACGCTTCATCCGAAGCAACAGTCTGTTCCTCGACCGGGGTAATTGTCTGGGCACCGGCCGCCGGGTCGACTTCCACCCGGAACGAGACTCGATGGCCGATCTTGCGGCTGCGTGCGATTGCTTCCTGATAGCGTTCGAGTAGCACCTTCTTGAAGTCCGACTGCGAAGGCAGCTTCGTGCTGAACGCCATTGTCGTGACTCCCGCATGGGACGGGGTCACGCTGTGATTGCTGCGCTTTGAAACGGCCATGACGGCAACCTCCTGTTTCCACCAATGTGGAGACAGAATGCAAGTTCGTCAAGTTCGTCAAGTTCGTCAAGTTCGATAATTTCGTAAAGTGAAGCCCTTACGGCGACGGACTGCCGATCACACGATGCCCCACGCCCGAAACCTTCCCCTCCCCGTCATCTCGCGCAGGCCGAGCTGCCCGACAAGATTGAGCGCGCCCTGCTTCGACATCTTCAGTGTCTGCTGGATCATGCCGGTCGAGACGAGCGGCCGCGACAGCACTAGCTCGACCAGGTCTGGCAATTTTGAGCTGGCGCGTCGTTCACGCAGTCGCCGCTCGATCTGGCTTTTCGCCATTGTCAGCCGATCGAGCTCTTTCAGCCCGGCCAGCGCTGCGTCATGCATAGCGTCGACGAAAGCCAGCCGCCGATCAGAGCGATTGCGTGCCCGCCGCCGCTCCCGCGGAATGTTTTTGGCGCCGAGATGCAGGCTGGCGAGATGGTTGGCGGCGAGGCCCTCCTGCCGCAGCAGTGCGGACACCAGCAATGGCCCGTGCCAGACGGCATGCTGCAGCACCTCGATGTCCGACCAGGCCTCGAGCAGGATCGCGGCGCGCAGAACGACCGGCAGATCTCGCGTCCTGGCAATCACATCCCGCCATTCGGCCAACCGTTCTTCTTCATTCCAGTCGAGATCGTAGATCAGGCCGTTTTGCGGCTCCGGCCGCTCACGTCGTGACGTGTCCTCCTTTCGACCAGGCACGTCTGAGCCGCTGAGAATCTTTGACGATCGCGCCAAGACAGCATCGATCTCGGCAAATTCTTCAGCCAGAAGATCATCCTCAGCGTCATCCCGACCGTCGGGTTCAACAGAGGCAGTTCCAGCCCCCTCCCCTTCCCGGCTTTTTGGTCCCGACGCCGGCGTCGCGCCACCCCGGCCGGTCAGGGCCAAAAAACCGTCGCGGCTGAGCGCCCAGTCCGGCTTTTGCGCAAAAATTCGCCGGCGGGTTCGCAGCACCGCATAGGCCCGGGTGAGTTCGTGGGTCGGGGTGCGGATGTCCATGTGGGCGTCGTGCAGGACCAGATCCTCGAGATGGACGAGTTCGCCCTCGAGCCAGAGCGCGGCGGCCGCATCGGCAAAATGCTGGCGCTCGAGAAATCCGTCGCGGACGGGCGAGCGCGTCAGGCGCTCGTCGAGCCGCGCCAAAGCCTCGGTCGCCTTCGCGACAGGCGCGATGAGAGTGTCGAGGGACAAAAGACCGATGTCGTAAGCCATTGTTTTCATGATGGCTGATTCGCGTAAGTCAAGCTATCTCGATGTTAGGTGGACCCGCCGCCGATTTTCTGTCGGGGAAAAATAACTATCGATAATCACCGCTTATCGATAGCGATTGCTCTCGCCGCCCAAATCAGCCAGGATCGTCATCCTGTGTCGTTGGAAAGGCTTGGGAATGCCGGATCGTCGGTGCTTCTGCTGTTCCTGGTTCAGTGGATTCGCTCGCACCGGCTGAATGGACGATATGCGAAAGGGGTACCGGATGACTGCAACGGCGATCCGCCTGCCCGACGCCGCCTCACTCGGTGCGTGGCACCCGGCGCAGGCGCCCGGCGCGCGCGAACCCGAGCAGCTTGTCGCGGGCTGCGGCGGCGAGCTTCGGTGGCAACGGTCCGTACCAGATGCTTGGCGCCGCCCGGCCAGTGGCCGCCCGCAGGTCCGGGCCCGGCCAGGCGAACACGTTGGCCTCGTTGCAGATGATCCAGGAACGCTGGGCGTCGAGGCCGAGGCGCGCCTTGGTGAGCGCTGGAATCTCGATCGCCGTCCGCGGGTCGGCCGGCGGGCCATGGGTTACCGGCACCACGACCGCGACGATGCGATCGCCGTCGCGCCGCGTGGCCGCCACCAAGGCACACGGCCGGTTCTTGATCCCCTCTTCGTCGCCGCGCCGATGATCGTCGGCCCAAAGATAGCTATAGCTGAGCAGCCAGCCGACCTTCGGCTCAAGACTCATTGCTCCTTAAGCTCGGCGTTGAGATGCTCATACCCGGGCGCCATCTCGCTCGCCTCGATCGCGGCGATGTCCTCGTCCGTCAGGTCTTCAGCCCGCACCACACGCCGGTCCCGGGCGCGCAGTCGCTCATACTCGTCATATGAAAGGACGACGTTGCGTGGCCGACCGTGCTTGGTAATCAGCACCGGTTGGCTGAGCGACCGGTCGAGGGCCTCGCCGATCCGGTCCTGGAATTCGCTAGCGCTCAACGTGACAATGGCCATGATAACCTCCATTTCCGCCAAAATAGCGAAAATCGGGACATTGTGCAAGGTTCTGTCGGCCAATCGCTGCACGTTGTGCATGCCGGCAAAGCGCCCGTGCAGGGCCGGCACGCTGGGCGCGACCGCCTGCCCGATCGGGACCCGGACGTGCTGCTCGAGTCGTCCAACAGACGTTGTCAGTTCTGAAAGGTGACGGTCCATGGACGTTCGTCTGCCCAAGCCCGCCACTGACCAGAAGCTCCGCCGCGCCGAAGCGCTCGACGCCCTGGACTCCGTGCTGCCGTTCGGCCGCCGCGATTTTTTGGCCGACATCCTCACCGACGATGACGTCGAGACGCTGCGCCACCTCGCCAGGGAGGGCATGGGGGAGAATTCCTTGCGCGCGCTTGCCTCAGACCTCGGCTATCTCGAGGCCTGGTGCCTTGCCGCGACCGGACAGCCGCTGCCCTGGCCTGCGCCGGAAGCACTGCTGATCAAATTCGTCGCGCACCACCTGTGGGATTTTGCGAAACGCGAAACCGATCTGACGCACGGCATGCCGGCCGACGTCGCGGCGACGCTGAAATCCCAAGGGCTTTTGCGCAGCGACGGACCCCATGCGCCGTCCACCGTGCGCCGGCGCCTGTCGAGCTGGTCGACCTTGACCAAATGGCGCGGTCTTAGGGGAAAATTCAACGCGCCGGGGCTGCAGAGCGCCATGAAACTGGCGGTGCGCGCCAGCGCCCGCCCGCGCGGCCGCAAGAGCAAGAAGGCCGTGACCGCCGACATTTTGACCGCGCTCCTAAAAGCCTGCGCCGGCGACCGTCTCGTCGACGTGCGCGACCGCGCCCTTCTCATCACCGCCTTCGCCTCCGGCGGCCGCCGCCGCTGCGAGATTGCTTCGCTCAGGATCGAGCAGATCATCGAAGAAGACCCGGTGCCGGCCGATCCCAAAGCTCCCGACGGCGACAAACTGCCATGCCTGTCGATCCGGCTCGGCCGGACCAAGACGACGCAGGCCGACAGCGACGCCTTCGTATTGCTGGTCGGCCGGCCGGTGCTGGCCTTGAAGGACTGGCTCGAGCGGGCCGCGATTACGGAAGGCGCCGTCTTCCGCGGCATCGACCGCTGGGGCAATCTCGAGAAACGCGCGCTGACGCCGCAGGCGGTCAACCTGATCCTGAAACGCCGCGTCGCCGAGGCTGGGTTCGATCCGGCGGCGTTTTCCGCCCATGGCCTGCGCTCCGGATATCTCACCGAAACCGCCCGTCGCGGCATTCCGTTGCCAGAAGCCATGCAGCAGTCGCAGCATCGCTCGGTCCAACAGGCCTCCAACTACTACAACGATGCCGAGCGGACGCTCGGGCGGGCGGCGAGGGTGATCATGTAGATGCGGAGCATGATTTGATGACGTGTCGATGTCGACGCCTGTCCGACACGTCGATCGCACGAGGGATTGACCGAGATGCCGTTTCGCTCAGGTATTCGGTGTGATCAGTTTCAATGTTGGAAAATAGGTACGGTAGCGGCCAACATCGCGGGTGAGCAGCGGCAGTCCGTTGACGGCGGCATGGGCTCCAATGAAGAAGTCGGGCAGCACGCCGGTGCGCGATCCGCCCGCCTTGCGGTACTGCGTAAATACCTTTCCAGCGAGAAACAGGGCGGCTCGTGGCATCGGAGCGATTTCGAGACCGGCTTCGTCAAGAAACGCGTCGAGATCCTCGATGCGGTCATATCGTACGGCAAGCTCGGCATAGACTGCGTCGTTGATCGATAACGGCCCATTGAGGCTTGCCGCCTCAAGCTGAGCGATCGACCAATCCGCCCACTTCGGATCGTCAGTTACGAGGTCGAGCAGAACGTTGGTGTCGACGAGCGTCACGCTTCGCCGCGCGTCAGTGCCATGATCGCGTCGGTATCGAGCCCCTTGCCGGCATGGCCACGCAACTTCGCAAATCGGCTCACGGGCTGCTTGTTGTCAGTGCGTGCAAGCACCACGCTACCATCGGCGGCGCGGCGGAAATCGACCCTGCTGCCCGGAACGATTCCGAGAAGATCGCGGACCGGCTTTGGGATGGTCACCTGTCCCTTGGCTGTGACTGTAGTGGTCATGTTCCTACCTCGGTAATACCAGTTTTCCAGAAGGTATTACTCGACAGGTCAAATTTCAATCCCCGGGTGGTCGAATTTCACCAAATCACGCGTGAGACGCCGGCATCCCTTCCTTGGTCACGCATTGCATTTTTGGAAACCAGAATCGGCCCCTGCTCTCTCCCGCCCGGTCGCGGCGCCTCATCGGCTATGCGCGTTTCCTCAAGAATCAACTCAACGACGCCCAGATCGACGCGCTAAAGGCCGCCGGCAGGATGAAGGCCGCCAAGGCGCGTGGCCGGCTGGGTCGGCAATCTGGGACTGCGCGAGCGGCGTCCCGATGCTGTCCGGGCAATGGCGGCGGCGCGCTAGCGCGCTTACCTCGGCGACCTCACCACCTCGGCGCAGACCTGACTGCCGACCGCGCGCCCGTTGAACAACCCTTAATTTTGCATGTGTTTTACTAGTGCAAAATGGAAATGCCTCAGAGCAAAGGACCCTCGCGCAGGAAGAGACAGGAATTTCAGAAATTGCTATCACCCTGGTCGTGCAACATTGACCGCCACACGCGGCTCGATAATTTCAGTAAGGCAGAGCCGCCGCGAGCTGATTGGAAGGGGCGATGAGCGGTCTAAACGGAATGGGACGATAGGGTACCGGAAGGCCCTGGTCTCTGAAACACTTCAATCGAAAGAGCACCGGAATGACTGATTTCGATGCGCCGTCGTCTACTTTACCTTGGAGCGAAGCCGACGAGATCATTTCGCTCTACGAGGATGCCAGACTTATCGGCTGTTCCGCAGCACTCGGGCGAAAATATCAGATCGCCGCATCATTGCAGGCGACAATATGGGACGTTTATCCAGAGCTCTTGGGTTCTCGCCATAAGTTGGCGGTAGAATCGGTGCTTGCCACCGGTTTGCCCCGAAGCATCGATATCCCTGGCTCGTCGGGGACTAGTCGGAAACTCTTCATCTTTCGCGCGGAACGTGGCCTCGGGATATTCGAGACGAGCGAGGCCATGGCCCGGCCGCATGCGCCAAACTCCGAGAGCGAAGAGCGCGTTCTGCTTCTCCACCAGGCAACGCATGATGTTCTGACGGGATTGCCGAACCGGCGGCAATTTAGTGAGGACTTATGTGGCGACCTGCCGGTGCTACAAGGCGCGAACAGACTGGCCCTAATGCAAATTGACCTTGATGACTTCAAGCCCGTCAATGACACGCTTGGACACGCTGCGGGTGATCTGGTGCTGCAGGGAACAGCAAAGCGACTTCAAACTTTGCTCGGTGATGGAGAGCTTGCCTATCGGCTGGCCGGCGATGAGTTCGCCGTCATTCAGCGGGGCGGAGTACAGCCCGCCGAGGCCGAGGGCTTGGCTGACTTGATTGTAAATGCCTTCAAAGAGCCGCTCACCGTCGACGGCATTGATGTGTTTGTCGGTACGAGCATAGGCATCGCAATTGCGCCCGAAGACGGGAATGACGGCGAGCAGTTGATGAAGGCTGCGGATATCGCCCTCTATGCTGCGAAGAACGAGGGGCGTGGGCGCGCCAGAACGTTCAATCGCTCCATGCTCATTATGTTGGAACAGCGCGAGATGCTGAGACGCAGTCTGCGAGTGGCGTTGCAGGAACAGCAATTCTTCATCGAATACCAGCCGATGGCAGAATCCGGATCCATAGTTGGCTTCGAGGCGCTTCTCCGGTGGCAGCACCCTTTCGCCGGGATCATCCCGCCAAGCATGTTCATACCCATGGCGGAAGCAGATGGGCTTATGGGAGAGATCGGTGAATGGGTGCTTGAGCAAGCCTGCCGGCAAGCAGTCACATGGCCAGCGCATTTCACAGTCGCGGTGAATTTGTCGCCGGCTGAATTCCTGCGTAAGGGTTTGATCGATCGGGTGGCCCAAATCCTTGATTCCGCCGGCCTCCCACCTGAGCATCTGGAATTGGAAATTACCGAGTCGGTCCTGCTCGAACGCACCACCAACAATCTCGACACCCTTCATACGCTAGAGGTACTGGGCGTCCGCATCTCACTCGATGACTTCGGCACGCGCTATTCTTCATTGGCGTATCTCAAAAACTTCCCCTTCGATACGATCAAGATCGACAGATACTTCATTAAAGACGTCGAAACCGACGTCAAAAGCCAAACAATCGTCCACTCCATCATTGCCCTCGCTCACGGCTTGGGAATGCGGGTTACGGCGGAGGGTGTCGAGAACGCGCACCAGGCTGCCTGGCTTCGAAAGAGAGGGTGTGATCGCTTACAGGGCAATTTGTTGAGTACCCCTATGAGTGCCGAATCGATTCAAAATTTCCTTCTAATATCGTCGCTTGCGATCCAATAGGTAGCGGGCTTGCAGAGCGCGGTGAAACTGGCGGTGTGCGCCAGCGTCCGCCCGCGCGGCCGCAAGTGCAAGAAAGCACGTGAGCGCAGATTTTCCGCCCTCCTGAAAGCCTGTCCTGGCCGATCCCTCCCGACGGCGAAAAGCTGCCCTGCCTGTCGATCCGGCCCTGCCGGACAAAGACGGCAAAGGCCAAGCGACGCCTTCGTGCTGCTCATCGGCCGGCCGGTGATGGTGCTGCAATCCTGGCTCGAACGCGCCAGGATCACCGAGGGCGCCGCCTTTCGCGGCATCGATCGCTGGGGCGATCTCGAAAAAACGCTGCCCTGACGCCGCAGGCCGTCTATCTGATCCTGAAGCGCCGCGTCCGCCGGTTTCGACCCGGCGGCGTTTTCCGCCCATAGCCTGCGCTCCGGCTACCTTCCCGCAACCGCAGCTGCATTCCGCTGCCGGAAGCCATGCAGCAGTCGCAGCATCGCTCCCGCAATAAGCATCGAACTACCACAACGATGCCGAACGCACGGTCGGGCGGGCGGCGCGGGTAATCGTCCGAGTCGCAGATCGATATCGACACAGCTTGCGGCGTCAGCTCCAGAAAATTGATTCCGAGGCAGCGGCCCTGCCGGCGTGCGCGGCGAACGGGGCAAAAGTTCTCCGGCCATTCGCTGCGCGCCGGGCTTGCCTCGTCGGCCCGAGCTTGATGTGCGCTACGTGCTAAAGCATCTCGGCCCACCGGTTCCGCGTCGAATCTCACCAAGGCCTCGGGGCTGTAGGCGACAGAGAGCCCCTCCCCGTTACGCGCCAAACAGCCGCCGGTCCCAGTAGACGGGCTGGTGCAGACTTGTCTGGATCCTTGAAAACTCCGGATGCGCCGGATTGATCAGCACATTGCAATCGAGACGCGCCACGACACTCGGCACCAGCAGGATGACGCTGCGCCGTTCTAAACACCAGGTAGCGCCAAATCCCTTGCTCACCGTCGCCGGCATCGTGTCCCAGCCGGGCAGTGACGGCTGGGAAAAGACCTCGTAGCTCAGTCCGGTCGGGATTGTGATTTCGATGTAGTGCTGGTTGGCCGGCAGTCGGCCGCTGCCATGCACCAGCTTTTCCAACAGGGCCGTCGAATAGTGCTCGCTGGTGTAGATGATAGGACTTCCGGGCGTGTTCCATCGCCCTGGCGCGATTGTCGAGCCGGTTGCATCGAAGATCGGGTAGGTGCCGGCCGGATCGCCGATGCGAAAGGACGATAGCGTGCGATCGAGAGTCTGCGCCGTCACGCAGCACTGCCGTACTTCAGACCTCCGAGAATATCGACCACCATTTCGGCGCCGAACTCGCTCAGGATAACGACGTCGATCGGTCGCTTGTCCTCAATCATCGGGTGCGGCCGAAACAAGAAATCGCGCGCCTCCTCTTCGTTTTGCCAGACATCGACAGCAAGGCCCCAGACGCGCGCCACGCGGGCCAATCGTGTGCCCTCGTCCGACGAGAGACGATGTACCGTCTTGCGCCGCTCATAGGTCGCCTTGGGGATCAGCCGGTATTTGAACTGAGCATCGCCAGGCGCTAGAAGATGCGCAACGCGCTCGAGCGCCCCGATGGGAAGTCCATCCTCGATCCGGGAGATCAGCCCGAAAGGCGACCGTGACGCCACCTCTTTAACGGGCAACCCCAACACGTCGGCCACATTTTCGAACGCTAGCATCTCACTCTCCATCCATCTGAGACGAAATATAGCCTCACATGATGCGACATACAAGCCTCTGCATCAGCGCGAACCGATCCGCCAACAATTACCCTGTCATCTTTGCAGTCGCGCCGTTCGCTCGCAATGCCGCCATCAGCATCGGCCCGACCGAAAACTCCCCTGCCCTCGCCTTCTCCGTTAGCACCCGCAAATAGCCGCCAGCTGAATCGATGTGCTGTGCCCGCTGCAGAATGCAGGCAATCACCACCGCGGCGATTTCCTGACCCATGACATGGCAGGCATCCTCATACGCTGACGGCGAAACGCCCAGATATCCCCGCACCTGGGCGGCGGTGATCATGAGATCGCGCCAGTTGCCGATCCCGTCGACGGCGTAGTCCGCAATTTCGGGGCAGGCCTTCAGCACCATCCCCAGCGGATAGGTTTTTGGGGGCTCTGCAGTCCTCGTTAGTGGCTCGACCGCCGCCCCGCTTTTTTCCAAAGCAGGTTCAAATTCAAAAGTAGAGTCGGTGTTTGAATCAGATTGCTGCCGCCCGCTTTGGGACTCATTGCCGTTCGGATTCATGGATTCCATATGGATTTCCAGCAGCTTATCCACCTCATCACGCAACGCGGCCAGATCGGCCACGATAGGTTCGAGGTCGGCAATGCATGCTCGGCGCGGAATTGTCTCCACAACGGCACGGAAACGCCTCCATAGGCCTCCCCAGTCGCCCGGTACGTCTTCCTCAACGGCCGCCTCGACCAGCTTCTGGATATCCCGCCGGTGCAGCGTAATGCGTTCCCTCATAAGCCGGAGCGCCCGGTTGTCGGCGCGAACACGCTCGGCCGCCGCCTCGAACTCGTGAGCACGGGCCAGCAGCGGCGCCAGGGAGAAGCCAAATGCTTCCTCGATCTCGCCTCCTCTGCCCTTCCGCGCATAACGCTTGCCGTTCGGGCTGTCCCGACGGATGACTAGACCGCAATTCACCAGTTCCGCCAGGTTCCTCCGCAATGTGGAATCGGGCATGCCGTGCGCCCTGAGGGACAGCTGCACGTTCGAGGGAAAGACGATGAGGCCGTTTTCCTCACTCAGCTCACAGTCAGGATAGAATGACAGCAACGCATTCAGGACGGCCAGGGCGCGATCGCCGATGCCGACGAGGCTCTTGCCCTCGCAGAGGTTGCGATAGATCTGCCACTTGTCGACGACCCTGCCCTTGGGGATCTCACGTGACTCGTTTTGCGCTGCCAGCATGGCAAGCGACATCGGCCGCCGCCCAAAGGGCGTCGTTGCAATACCCGTCTCCATTTCTTTTCCTTCGCCTTCAATTAGGCAAAAGAAATCCGTCCGCCGAATCGACGCTTAAAACTCTTGACACTGATTCGTGGAAATGAGATTCTCGGCTTGCTAAAGATCGAGAAGGGCTTCCACGGTTCGCCGTCGGGGGCCTTTTTCTTTTGCGGTTCAGTCTCCTGTTGCTGTCCTCTCCGACTTCCGGAACGCCTCATAAAGGTCGCCCAGATTGTCAGAAATCCACGTTCCAAAGCGGCTGCCATCCGTCTCCTTCACGGCGATCGTAACGGCCTTGCCTGCCTTCTTGACACTGACGCTAACTGATTTGTCCTCGGCAGCCCAGGAATGCGCCTCTTGCTTCACACTGGCCTTGCGAACGGGCTTCCCCTTCGCATTCAGGCCCGCAAACAACCTTTCGAAGCGTCCGTTGCTTTCCAGATCATCGAATTCGAGTTCGGACAGGATTTCATCAACAATGTCGGATTTCTTGCCAACAAGAAGGGACAGCTCAACCCACCGCTCGCGGCCGACAGACGCAGCTGATCCAATCTTGCCGATGACGGATGCCGGAATCCTTGTGACAACTGACACCATCTTCGAGACAGCAGCGGCATTCGAGGCCAATGCCGAGGAAATAACATCCCTGTCATATCCCAGGTCCTCAAGGCGCTTTGCGAACATCGCCTTCTCGATGAAACTGAGATTTGCCCGGGCGGAATTCTCCTGACCCTGGGCAATGACATGAGTCTTGTCGTCGATCTCCTTGACGACCGCCCTCACCTTCCGCCCCAGTTCGCTGGCAACGCGGACGCGGCGATGGCCGAAAACGATCATGTAGCGGCCGTCGATACGGGGATGCGGACGAACAAGTATGGGAGAATCCTGCCCCCTCTCCTGGATCGCTTCCAGCAGCTCTTTATACTGCTCCTTGTCGTCGCCCATGCGGTCGGAAACGAACGACCCGTCGATAAAGTTTGGATCAAGTTCGACCACATGCTCGCCTTCAAGATACGCATCCGCTTGCTTGGCCAACTCGTTGACCGAGCGGATCATGGATTTCGAAGCGCCTCGGATCGGATATGCCGCCTTGGAGGCGGACGACACATGGTCGTCCGCCTCCTTTTCTGCGAGGCCTGCAAGAAGATTCTTACGCGCCATATTTGTCTACCTCCAGATAGCGCCTAGACCATTGAATGCATTCGGAAAAGATCCGATTTTGTCAGCGGACAAAAGTCAGCGCCCCCATGCTTCATGAATTAGGTCGGCGATTTCGCCGTTTACGACATCCAGCGCATCCATTGCCCGCTCGTATGTGGAACGGGTCATCGCATTCTTCTCGACTTCGTAGAGGGTCTGCTTGGTAATCCCCGCATCGGAAATCGCCGTTGATTTCAACATCTGGTTCTTGAGAATGAATTCGCCAAACAGCGTATGCAGGAACGCCACCATCTGCGCTTGCGGCTGATCTGTGGGTTCGAATCGAGTAACAAGATAGCGATACCACTCCAGATTCACTTCGGCACCCGCCGCCCTGATCGGCTCGAGGATGTTCCCTAGCATCAGCAGAAACTGGCCCATGCTCATCACATCGAGCATCTGCGGATGGATCGTGATCAACACTGACGTCGCCGCGGTCAGTGCGGTGATCGTCAGGTACCCCAGTTGAGGCGGACAATCGATAACTACGACATCGTAGCGATCGTCGACCTCCGTCAATGCCGCCGAGATGCGCGTGAAGAACGCCCTACCCACATTCGAAGACCTGTCCGTCATTGCCAGAGGCGTGTCGTATTCGAACTCCTGTAGCTCTAGGTTCGCAGGGACGATATCGAGGTCCGGGAAATTCGTTGGCTTGATGATTTCCGAGAGAGGCACCTTCTCGTCATCATATCGAATCGCGTCGTAAAGCGATTTGGTCTGGTCGAGTTCAGGCTGGAACCCATGCAATGAGGAAAGCGACGCCTGCGGGTCGAGATCGATAGCTAGGACGCGGTGCCCGGTCAGCGCAAGGTATTGGGCGAGGTGGGCAGCGGTGGTGGTCTTGCCGCTGCCCCCTTTGAAATTGACCACAGCTAGGATCTGGAGCCTCTCGCCCGGCCGCCGATGGGGAACATACATTCGGGCGTCGGATCGTCCGTACTGGTCGAGATACCGGCGCAGCTCAAGCATCTGTTCAGCAGTATACGACCGCCTGCCCGACGTTGAGGTTTCAGGCACCGGGCCTTTGCCTTCTAGATGCAGTTTCTTCAGATGGCTTTGGGAGACCCCAAGATACGTGGCAACCTCGGCCAGCGAGAACGATCGAAGATCCTTCTTCGCATGGGGAGGGAAGCGCTGCATCGAGAGTAGGTGCAGCTTCTTCGATATCTGGTCGCCCTGCTCGAGAATGCTTTTCTCGAACAGCAACGGGATCTTCGTGGGAACGGGCGAACTCACGTTCATTCGATCGAGACTCTCTAAAAACGATTTTTGGCGTAAAGACGCTAAGCAACCGTCATTATGTCCGATTCGTTCGATCCGGCAAGAAATTTTAAGTTAACAAAAGGTTAACGGCCTCGCGGCAGCGGAATCACGTGATCCGATTCATGCAATTGAATAGGCTACACAATTTGCCGATTTTGTCAGCGGACAAATTTCCTGCTTACTGCAGCCGTCAGTCAATCTTCGTAAGTATATCGCCGATCATCAGACCGTGCTGGAAACCGTCACAAGTGGCCTGGCACCCTTTCCATTTAGCGTGAAACGAGTTCACGTGAAACTTTATGTTTGCCAAGAGACCCCGCCGAAGCTTTCGGATACTGGGCAGGGCAGGGGGGACGACGGCGCGTTGGCAATCACCCCCCATCCGGGAATGTTGTCCTGCAATGACGATTGCGGCATGTCCGTTTGCTTTCGTTCGAAAACAAGCCCGCGCCTCGTGCGAAGAGCTCGGGCCCGATCGGGTTGGGGCCCGATCTGAGGCGGGCAAGCGGGGGTGGGCCCGCTGCTTACAGAGAATTATTAGTACACGCTAATATTAGACTGTCAGGATCGGCAACTTCTCCGGAGTCGGCAATGAATTGCGCGGTATGTTCAACAGAGGGGAACAACTATCGGAGCCGAGGGCGCCAATAGCGCCCGGTTCCAACTGATACGTGCCAAACGACAATGAGCGGTCATCATCGTCTCTATGGTCAAGCCAGATGAGTCGGCACAGAGCGCCTATTGCGACCCGCCCTGCACCTCAGGCTGGCTTAAATGCAACTGCTGACGTGCATCCGGTCAGCAGCGGCCGTGACGATGGCCCTCTTGTCATTCTTCAGGACGGCGAGCCAGCCCGCCAGATAGGCGTCTGTGTTGTCGCGCGGAACATGCGCCACGCCCAGTTATCTGACCAGTCAACTTGTCTCAGCGGTGCTTCTTGGCGCTGAATCCCCGAGAATTCACCGGATCTTTGATCAGCGGATCAGCGTGAGACAGATTCAACAGGTCG
Organism: Mesorhizobium sp. LjNodule214; assembly: GCF_964252735.1. Lineage (NCBI taxonomy): Bacteria > Pseudomonadati > Pseudomonadota > Alphaproteobacteria > Hyphomicrobiales > Phyllobacteriaceae > Mesorhizobium > Mesorhizobium sp. LjNodule214. Next base: position 31,784 of record NZ_CAXUPE020000005.1, on the reverse strand, counting down.
AGGGGTCAACGGTTGGCTGTTCAAGCCTCTGCCCTGCGGTGCTCCTGGCGCGCCGCCTGCCAGATCTCTCGCGCTGCGTCGGCGTTCATGGCGGCGATGGCAAGACCGACGATCAGGTCCGGCCAGGCGGAAAGAGTATAGGCTGTAAAAAGGCCTGCGGCGATGATCGCCACATTGGCGAGCGCGTCATTGCGCGCTGAGAGGAAGGCAGCCTTCGTCAGGCTGCCGCTGTGATGTCGGAAACGGACCAGCGTCAGCGCGCAGAAGAGATTGACCGCGAGAGCGCCGGCGCCGGTCAACGACAGAGCGAGCGGTTCAGGCGGGGTCGGCGCGACGAACTTGTCCCATGCCGTCCAGAGCGTCGCCAGGCCAGGAACGAGCAGGATGCCGGCGAGCGCCATTCCGACTTTAGCGCGGCTGCGAATAGACCATGCAAGCGCCACCAGGATCAGGAAATTGACGGACGCGTCTTCGAGGAAGTCGACGCTGTCGGCGAACAGCGACACGGAGCCGATGGCGAGGGCGACGGCGAACTCGACCCCGAAATAGGCGAGATTGAGAAGCGCGACCAGACGAACTGCCCGGCGCAGGCCTTGATCGTGCGAGGAGTCATCCATGGTCTTGGCGTTCAATTGATGGTTCTCTCTGGTTACACCGAAAATGGATGGCAAATGAAGCCCAGGGACGTCGCCACGAACGCAGATGACATCGGAACACAGTCTGCCAGAGAGCAGCCGAACAACCTGGGAGCTTTCGGCGGCGGGGCTGCCATCGGCGCCCTCGGCGGCCTGATCGGACTCGGCGGAGCGGAGTTCCGTCTTCCTCTGCTGATCGGCGCCTTCCACTTCGCTGCGCTGGAAGCGGTGATCCTCAACAAGGCGATGAGCCTGGTGGTGGTCGCCTCGGCTTTACCGTTCCGGGCCACCATAGTGCCCTGGGGCGCTGTCGCGGCGCATTGGACGGTCATCGCAAACCTGCTGGCTGGTAGCCTAGTGGGGGCATGGTTCGGGGCGGGATGGGCGACGCGGCTCAAGTCCGGAACGCTCTATCGGGTCATTGCGGCGCTGCTGGTAATGATCGCAGTGGTGCTCATGATCGGCCATGACCCACATGGCGGTGGTCAGCCGCTGTTCCAAGGTCCGGGCCAACTCGTCGCCGGTGTCGCTGCCGGTGTGGTGATCGGCGTGGTGGCGTCGCTGCTCGGCGTGGCTGGAGGCGAGTTGCTGATCCCGACGCTTGTCCTGCTGTTCGGCTGCGACATCAAACTGGCCGGCAGCCTCTCGCTCGCCGTCAGCCTGCCGACGATGCTGGTGGGATTTACGCGATACAGCCGCGACAGTAGCTTTGCCGTGCTTGGCCGCAACAAGGCGTTCGTGCTGATGATGGCGGCCGGCTCGGTTGTCGGCAGCTTTGTCGGCGCGCGGCTTCTCGGCATCGTGCCGAGCGCGGTGCTGTTGCCGCTGCTGACGATCATCCTGCTTGTCAGCGCGATCAAGGTGTGGCGGCATCGTTGAGACCTGGGCAGCCGGCTCAAGCCGGCTGCCGCGCGTGCATCCAGTCGGCGATCTCTTGCGCCTTGGCCGCGGCGGTGAAGATGGCGCGCTTGTCGTCTTTCAGCACTGTGAGCCAACTCGCAAGGTACGAGGCAGTATTGTCGCGAGGGTCGTGCGGCACGCCGAGATCGGCGCAGAGGAAAGACGCTGCGAGCTCCGCAATAAGCTCTTCTGCGGCGTAGCTTTCGGTTCCGAATCGCCCGCTCAGATCGCGGTCCAAGCGAGTGTTCGCACCTGACCAGTGCGAGATCTCATGTAGCAAGGTCGAATAAAGGTGAACCTCGCTGTCGAAGCGCTCGCGGTCCGGCATAAGGATGTCATCGCAGACCGGCTGATAACAGGCTTTTGTCCCGCCGTAGCTGACCTTTGCGCCGGTATTTTTTACGAAGGTTTCGACTGCTTCGATGTGTGGAACAGCATTGGTCGGCAACTCCTCGGCCGGGCTGAAGAACCTGTCCGGCATGTTCTCGATCTGCTCAATATTGAAGACGGTGTAGCCCTTCAGATATGGAATCGCGCGGTGTTCGTCGTCTTCGTGATCCTTCGGAGTGAACGTGCCGTACTTGACGACAAGGGTGCCTTTTTCGCCCTTGCGGACCTGACCGCCGAAGTCCTGGGCCTGCCGGTAGGTCATCCAGGTGTTTTCTTCGTAGCCGAACGTCTGGCCCGCGACCCACAGCATGATGACGTTGATGCCGCGGTAGGCTTCGCCGGTAGCGCGCCGGGGAATGATCGCGCTGCGGCGGGCATTGCCGCGCCAGGGGCGGATCCACGGCTTGGTGCCGGCTACAAGCTGCTCGACAATGGTGTCCGTGATGCGCTGGTAGGTGTCCTTGATGCTCTGCATGGCCGTCTCCATCCGTTGGTTGACGGCAAAGACCGGAGATAGCCGAAACGAGCCCATGCACCCCGTAGGGGCCGCAACGGAGAGGAGGACTGCGACAGCGGTTGCATGGGGGAGGGGCTATCGTAGCTTGTCCGTCAAATCAGCCAACGGATGGAGGCGGCCTGGCCGCATCGAACCCGCCCGGCCGGTCAACTACGGTTGCCGAGCAGCTTGAAGCCGGCGAGCGACGTTATCGCTCATGGCCATCGCTATCTCGCTCGCGAGCCCGCTGCGCCGCGATATCCGTCTCGATGGCCTTCAGCTCGGCAGGAGGCGTGTCTTGCCGGGTCGCTTCGGCGCGTTCGGCCTGCACGGGCGCCTGGATGGCCTGTGGCTCACGGCCAAGGCGAGAAAAGTCGGATCGGGCGGTGAAGGTGATTTCCGCTTCATCCTCGGGTAGTCGCTCCGGGAGGTCTGCGCGATCGACGGCGATGATCCGTTCGTCCGAGACGATGCTGGCGACACGGTCGTCATGCCCGAGCACCTGGCCGGTCACTTCTTCGCCTGGGCGGGCTGTGCGAACGTTGTGTTCAAACGGTACCTCGCCGCGCACCTCGAGGTCGGACAACGCGGCGCGAAGGGCTTCGCGGCGATTCGGGTCTACCGCGTCCTCGAGCACATGTTTCATGGCAGCGCTTGACGGGTCGTTCGTGGTTTCGATCGACGCCTCGATCATGCGCGGCTTGGTGATGACGGTGAAATCGACCTCATGGCCGTAGTGACGGCCAAGCTCGGCGATGAACGCCTCCTGGGTGCGTCCGTTGCCCTCGCGAAAGGGATGTACAAAATTGAGCTCGGCCATGACCTGGCCCGCACGCTCGGCAAACTGCTCTGGCGTTGAATTGCGCAAAACGTTGGGATCACGGATAGCCTTCAACGCCTCGTCGAGTCCCATCTCGATGCGGGAGCCGTGCAGGAATGCGGTGCCGCCTTTGGAGAGGCCACCGATCGGCTCCACGCGCTGCCCGTCCACGATCGGGCTTTCATTGCGCGCGTGCCCGGCCCACTCATAGACGTCCTGAAAGATATGGCTGTGGATGGCTTTCAAATGCACCTGTCGAACAGGCCCGTCGGGCCGTCGCCTTCGGCAATTTCCGCCATGCGGAAAGCCGTGGCGCGGTATTCTTCGATGCGGAGTTCGGAATGAGTCTCGATGCCGAACTTATTACGCAGCACATCGGTACGATCGGGATCGTCCGACGTGTTCGGGTAGAAATAGGAACCTTTGATGGGGCTCTCGGACATCGGCGGGTCAACAAAAAACCGCCTGCGTGGGGCAGGCGGCCTTTCGCCTTGATAGCTGGTGTTTCGATTACGCCCGTTTCGCCGGCCGCACTACCCGCAGGCGATACTCTTCGCGGGTGATGTCGCCGGCGACGTAGGCCGCCGTCGCTTCCTCGAGCACCGGATCGTGGGTGTAGCCCTGCCGGATATTGGCCGCACGGGCCTGATCCGTCGCCTTGCGACGCCGGGCGACGGCTTCCGGCGAGCGGTCCGGACGGGTCGAATGGATATTCATCCGCAGATCTCCAATAGCGACAAACACTAGCAGAAAAACCGCCGAAAATCGAGCGGTTTGCGGCATTTATCGGCCTTGTGAGGGATGCGCCCGGCTCGAGGCCGGGCGCTCCACGTCAATCAATCGCGGGGATCCCATTCGATGATCGCCTGCAGGGTGGGATCGTCCTGGCCGGGGTAGCGACCGAGATTGGCGTTGAAGCCGAGGCGCTTGATCGAAAGCGTGTAGTAGGGCTTTTTCGCCTCGCTGGTCTTCTTCCAGATGCCGCCGACCTCGATGTCATAGCCGCGCGGGGACTTGGCGTAGACGCGGTGCGTCGGGGCTTTGTCGTTGCTCGAGTCGAATGGGACAACGTGGATGTCCAGGTCGCGATCGATTGTGGAGATAAGGCCGTTGCCCTTGGCGGCGTCCAGGTCGTCCGTGTCGAACTGGATGAAGTTGGTGGTGGTCATGTCAGTCACTCCTCTTTGGTGGTTGCAATGATCGTTCACGGGCACGGCGGAAAGCGGTGCGCACCGGAGGCCGAAGCGAGAGCGGAGGAAGCCGGAGGCCGGAAAAATTTGCTGCGCGAGGAAGCCGCAGGCGGGGACATTTTTGCGGACGCCGGATTTGCGCAAACCGCGTCGACGTGCGAACGAGCGTCAAAAGCAACCGACATGGAGGGGTGAGGGATGAACAACATTGGCTATCTACCTCCGGATCGGTGACGGCCTGAAGCGGCAAGAAGTGACCTTATTCTATTCACATTCCGCGCCGTTACAATGGATTTCTGCCATTTCACGCAAGATTCGAGAAGCAAATTGCTTCACCGCTTCTGCCCAATTTATAGTGCCGATTTGGATATACGACACGTCAATGCGCTGGAGGCTTTTTAGCGCACCGTCGCAGGTAATGATGAGAACTACGTTTTCGCCATCGCCCTCTAAATCTAACCGCGAGGGTCAGACGAAACCCAGAGGCCTTTCCGTAGACTCACGAACCGCGCCGTGGATAATATGATTGGGATTCAATTGCCCGAACTGTGTTGCAGCGGGGTGCAGCGATCATGCCTAGGAAGAAAACCAAGATCCCTGCCGGGTTGGCCGTGGCAATTGCTGCCTGCGCCGGGCTCGCTAGCCAAGTCGCCATCGCGGCTCCTGACTGCCATGCCGCCGCGCGGCCCGGCGTAAATTGGCACGAATGTGACAAGAAGCTAGTCATTCTCGAAGGAAAGGATTTGAGCGGCGCTAATTTGTTCGGCGTTGATTTCACGTCGACCGATCTCAGAAACAGCAACCTCCTTGCGGCGAATCTTGAGAAGGCAACACTTGTACGTGCGTCGCTGGCCGGTTCGACTGCCAAAGGTGCCCGCTTCGACAGGATAGAGGCCTATCGAACCGATTTCAGCGGGATGGACGCGCAGGGGGCTGTGTTTGCGAGTGCCGAGATGCAACGTTCGAATTTCCAGGACGCCAATCTGGCCAATGTCGATTTCACAAAGGCGGAACTGGGGCGAGCGCAGTTTCATGACGCAGACATCAGCGGAACTCGCTTCTCGTCCGCCAATCTAGCCCGGGCGGACTTCCGAGGAGCGACCTTCACCGCGCCGATAGACTTCGACCGCGCCTTCTTCTTTCTGACTCGTATCGAGGGCGTCGACCTTTCCAATTCGACGGGTCTGTCCCAGTGGCAGGTTGATATGGCTTGCGGCGATGCCCGGACCGGACTGCCGACCGAACTCAAGAGGCCTGAGAATTGGCCCTGTCGATTTCAGCAGGAATAGCTGTAACTGCGAAGCGGGTTGCGACGATGCTGGTCAACGAGCATGTATCTGATTGGGCGAAGTGGTTCGGCGGTCTGCGGGACTTGCCTCCTTTGCCGCGGCGGCCAATGCGCAGGCGCAACAGACACTTCCGGCTGCGCCCCCACCCGCCAAGGTCCAGGAACTGATCAAGATTCTTGACGACCCGGAGATTCGCGCCTGGCTGCAGACGAAGTCCGAACCCGCCGCGGCTGATGCCGGTCCCACGACCCTCGAGCAGATCTCCCGATGGGAGGCGCTCACACGCGACCGTTTCGCATCGATCTTCGCCGCTGCTCATCGGGTGGGATCGGAAACAGCAAGTGCGGCGACGATCGTCATCGAGAAAGTCAACCAGGGCAGGCGCGGCGCGGTCATCGGCCTCATCGCCCTGCTGATAGACGTGCTTCCCATCGATCATTCGCCGAAGAAAGGCCCGGCCTTCAATGCCACATTGCCAGACCTTGCCATTGCGAAAGCCTGTCTGGCCGCTCGCAAGCGTCGATCGCCGCGATCCGGATGCGCTGCTGGCGCACGCTGATCGTGTCTCCATCGATCACCCGGACAGTGCCGGACCAGGTGGTTGGATCGGCCGCGGCTGCGCCGACGCCGATGCAAACTATCGCGACCGCAGCCGCCAATGCCGCTCGGAACCTCAATTCAACGCCTCCGTCATGTTGCGCGCCACGAGCCCGAACACTGACCGGGCAAGATGAAGCTCGCCGGCGGCCGCGCGCTTTGTCATGGCCCGCAAATAGCCGCCCGGCGAGGTAACTTCTTGCCGGTCGAACTTCTGCAGCGTCACCGCGACCGCCACGGCCGCCTGCTGCTCGCCCATTTGGTCGACCGCGCGGCGGCGCGCATCGTCGGAAATTCCAGCAATTCGACACATTTGGGGCACGATTCGCGCCAGTTCGGCCCACGTACGGGGCAGGGCAAAGCCGTAGGTGTCTAGCGCCGGTATCGCCCGCACCAAGTCCTGCAAGGCCACAAGTGCCTGTGGTGGGTGCTTCGGTTGGTTGACTTGGCGCGAGCCGCCCCCCAGGCTTGCTTCATAAGCCCGTTGGCTGGCAGAGCCAGCCTCTAGCAACCTGAGTTGTTCGGCGTGAGCCGAACGCCGATTCTCACTACTATTCACAAGGGGATCAGGGCTTGTAGTCTGTTTGTGCATGTCGTTTTCGGCATTCGCGCATACCGAATTTTCTGTCGATTCCGAACGACTGCAGAGCTGCAGGGCTCGTTCGATGAGCCACTCGAACAACGCCGTAGCGCGGCGTAAAGCTGCGCTCGACGCCTTTGCGGCAATACCGACAACCGCAACAACCCGCTCAAGTCGCGCCTCAAGCCGTGATTGGGCGCGCTCTGAGAGCCCGGTGGCGGTTGCCAAAGCGTACCGGAGATTGCGCAGCGCCCCACGATAACGGCGCAGCGCAGCGCTCGCGGCTGCTTTCTCGGCTTTCGCCTGCCGCACCAGCCCATCGAGCTCGCGGTAACGAACAATCAGAATGCGCATATCGATGCCGCAACCGTCGACAATCAGACCGTCGGCGTTGCGGTGCGGATAGCGCTTGTAATTGCCGCTGTCCTGCATGGTGACGAGCCCGGCGTCGAAGAGGTTCGACAGCATGCGACTGACCCGTCCGACCGAGCGATTGATCTCGAAGGCGAGCTGCTGGTTGGACTTGAAGACGATCGGCCGCCCGCCTTTGTCAAAGGCCTCAGGCGACGCCGTGTTGACCAACGTGACCAGAAGATGGCTTTCGCTCGCGTTAATCAAGCCCGTGCAAGGCAGGTTGTGCGCGAGCACGGCAAGCTGCCCGCGTGCCACCGATCCCATCTCGGCTGACTCTGACAGTCGCCGGTATTCGGTGCGTTGTGGCGTCACTCTGCGGCCAATCGGCCGCTTCAGTGGCACAGCTTCTCCCATTCTCGTCTCCTTTTTGGCGGAGACCAGGCAAAGCAATCCCGTTCACCGAAACGGTGTTTTTCAGGTTGACAGAGGAAGGGAGGTTTGCGACAAAGTCTTGGCTAGATTGATTTATTCGCAAACCGCTTCCGGGATTCGTTTCGGGGCGGTTTTTCTTTTTCTGGTCGGTCGGTCTCTCCTCGTAAGCGCTAGATTGCATCGCTCGGAAAACTGATTCCGGGTGATTTGTACAACCATAGCCTGAATAGCCATTTTGGCGCAACAATCGTGCTGCAGAGCAAGTGGGCAAACCTAACTTTAAACCGCACCAAATGGCCAGAATGCCGGTTTCTCGGCACTTTTGTGGGCTCTAAGCTGGCTAAAGCGCCACCGCGCGTGATACCATTTCGGATATATGACCGACAGAGTAGCGTCGGCCTGGGCATCCAAGCCGATGTCTTGCGGTTCGGGAAGGGGAGGGGAGGGAGGGAGCCTCCACTCACTGCCGGATCGGGGCCGGTCGATCAGGCCCGATCGCATCAGCGGCCATCGGTCCGCGCCGGCCAGCAACGAAACGCACTGTTAACGCCGTTCGCGGGTGACAGGATGTCGGCCGCAGTTCGAAAGTGTAGTCTGCATCTCGCTGTCAGCCGCGGAGGCGAAAATGAATTTGCTTCGGATTGCGCTCTTGTGCACAGCCATGATCGGCCTTGGAATGCCGGCCGGTCGCGCTGAGGATCAGCCCGTTCCGCCGAACAACGAAGCAGCAACAGAGCAGCCGCCAGTTCATTGCGAGGGGCAAAACTGTCTCCCGCCGGCGGATAAACCTGTGCAGGAATGCACCGGGCAAGATTGCATGCCAGCTCCGCCGACTGAACCAGGTCCAGAGATTGAGCAGGTCGACTGAGCAGCATCAGCGGACGATCTCTCTTTTGGCAGAAGGTCGGACATCGGAACGAAAGGCGGATTCGCGAATTCTACTGCTAGATAATTGGAATCGTCGCCCATGAGGCTCGCGACCCTCCACCTTGAAACTGCGAAATACGGCGACGAATATCGCGCCGCAAGGCTCGCGCTGCTGAGGCAGCAAATCATCCGACACATCAAGCGCACTGACGCCTCGGCTCAAAAAGTCGAGCAAGCGCTGGCTAGGTTGTCCGAAGCAACCGCACCTTGGATCGGCTCGCGCGGCATCAGCAGGGCCACACTCATGCACACCTCCGCATCGGCACGATGTGCGGGGGATTGTGCGGCTGCTGCATATGCCGTTCACGCCACATTCTGGCGAGCTCGATGAAGGCTGAAGGCTTCAAGCGCACGGCAAGCCCGTCCTGAATGTCGGCCCAATCGTCACGTGCAGGGTTCTCGACATAAGCATTAATGAGCTTGCAGCAGGCAGGCGCGGCAAACCGGTCGCGCCCGAGAAAGCGCGACCGGCAACGGCTGATGGTTATTCAGCCGCTACGGCTTGCGGCGCTTCTTCATCGAAATCGGCCTCGTCGCGCGTCGTTTCGATGGCAGGAACGGAAATCCTCACAGGCTCAGGAAGCCAACCGCTGTCGACGACCATCCGCTCTGCAATGCCGACGGCTTCCAACTTCTTGCCCGCTGCCTTGACGGCAAGCGCGGCCTGATCACCCTTCGCCTCACGAATGACGGCCTCGATGCTCTGGCGGTTGATATGCGAGAAGTAGCTGTCGCCGGTCGGCTCGAACCATTTCGCCATGTTCACCTCAAGAGCCTGTCCAAGCCGGTCTGCGTGCTCGAAAGCGCCTTTCCGGTCATAGCAATGAAGCTTCCGCACAGCGTTGACGGAATGAGCCGCCGCAAAAGCCAGAAGCGACAACAGTTCATCGCGGCTCTGGTGCAAGCACCATTCCCACAGATCGGCAGGGTTGCCGGGGATATGATCGCCCCATGTCTCGCGAAGCCTTTCAAGTTCCGCGACGGCTCGGCAATCATCGCTGCGCTTCATGCTGCTTTCGATGCGCTCATGTGTCAGCTTGATTTGCAGCGCGCTATCTACGTTTGGGCAGTAATCATAGATCACACTCAACAGCATCGCGTGAACTACGGCTGCCAAGGCTATTCCGTGATTGTTCGCGAGTTCGACGCGCAGCGCCGCCGTCTTTTGAGCGGTCAGGTCCTCGACGAGCGCCGCCGAATGCGTCACCTTCGGCTGTCCGGCCTGCTGTGGTTTTTCAACGCCGTTGCCACCTTCGTCGTCGCCATCGGCCTCGTCATCCCGGTCATCCTCGGGCCGCACAAGACCACGCTCGATCCGCACATCGCCGTAGTTGGTCAGCGTGACGATCGCACCGCCGATCTCGAAAGCTTCCGGCGTATAAATTTCCGTGCGGTCCTGCAACGCGGTGATCCGCTTGTCGATTTCCTCGATCTTCGCATGAGACTCTTCGTCGACGGCCTCGGCCTCGATCAACTCGGCCAGCTCGTCATATTCTGCGGTGAGTTGGTCGAGCTCGGCTTGTTCGGCCTTGGACAACGGCACCTGTTCGGGATAGCTCCGCCCATAGGCTTGGAAGGTGTCATAGGATACATCCGGCATGATCTCGACCCACTTCCAGCCTTCCGCCTTCACCGCCTTGGCCGCGCTTTCAAGCTTGGCTGCGACAAGGGCGTCCAGCTTCACGACATCGACAGCGAAACCGCCTTCCTTGTCATCGAACAGGTCGCGCTTGACGGTTCCGCCTGCCACCTCGTAGGCGTCCAGCCCGCCAACGAATTTGACCCGCTTGTCGCTTGCCCGAACGCCCTCGCCAACAAGTGCGGAACGAATGTTTGATGCGTAGCGGTTCCACGTTGGCAGTTCATTCCATACCCGTTCCTGCGCCTCGTGATCGTCGCTGATCGTGAAGGCCGAAAGCTGCTCAAAGGTCATGTCCTCGTTGCGGTAAGCCTCCAAGAGGCGCGGCGACACGCGACCAAGGGCTAGGCGGCGGCGCACAATCGTTTCGGTCGTGCCGAACCGTGCGGCAATATCGGGGACCGACTTGCCTTCGTCCGCCAGATCGCGGAACGCCTCGTACTGGTCGACCGGATGCATGTCCTCGCGCAAGACGTTTTCGGCAAGACTGGTCGCCTTCGCGTCCTCGCCCGCGCGCACCGACATCCGGATCATCCAGGTCCTGCTCGGGCACGCCAAGCTGAACAACACCGCCGCATCCGGCTGTGCGACGAGCAGATAACGCCGCGTGGCCGGAAGGCGAAGCGGTCCGTCCGCATCCATCCCGGCGCTTCCCCGCGGGGCAGCTAGTGGTCCCAACACGTTCGTTCAGCCTACACCGAAGGGCAACTCATGATCCCACGGGAAGTCCGGTTTATGGACGCCGCTTGGTGTCTGGCATAGTATCTCGATTTGCGCATGCATCCTCCAAAAGCAATGGCGCCAAATGGCCGAAGAACGCGTACAACGGCGCCTTGCCGCCATCCTAGCTGCCGACGTAGTCGGCTTTAGCCGCCTCATGGAAGTGGACGAGGCGGCAACGCTGGTGAGGCTGAAACAGCGGCGACGCGAGATACTCGGTCCGCTGGTTAGCCAGCATCGGGGCCGAATTGCCAAAGTGATGGGAGACGGGGTGCTGGTGGAGTTCGCCAGCGCCGTCAACGCCGTTACATGCGCCGTTGAACTGCAGCAGGCGATGGATAGTGCCAACGCCGGTTCACCGGAAAATCATCGAATCGTACTGCGCGCCGGTGTCAACCTCGGGGACGTCTTGGTTGAGGCAGGCGATCTCTACGGAGAAGGCGTTAATATTGCCGCTCGGCTCCAGGCGTTAGCGGAACCCGGTAGCGTTTATTTGTCCCAGACGGTGTTCAATCATGTTCGTGGCAAGCTCCAGTTCGGATTCGAAGACCTTGGCGAGCACAGCCTGAAGAACATGGCAGAGCCGGTGCGGATATTTAAAGTCTCGAGAGCCGCTGCCGACCCCGCTGCACCAAGAAAGACCGACCGACCTTCGAGAATTTCCATCGCCGTGCTGCCCTTCGCCAACCTTAGCGGCGATGCGGAGCAGGAATACTTCAGCGACGGCATTACCGAGGACATCATCACGGATCTTTCGAAGGCTTCTGCCCTCTCCGTCACCGCCCGGAACACCACCTTCGCATTCAAGGGCAAAATGGTGGACGTATCCAAGATCGCCGATCAGCTGAAGGTCAGTCACGTCCTAGAAGGCAGCGTACGCAAGGCCGGCGGGCGCGTGCGGATCAGCGCTCAGTTGATCGACGGGAGAGTAGGCGACCACATCTGGGCCGAGCGCTACGACCGCAATCTGAAAGACATCTTCGCACTGCAGGATGAAATCTCTAACGCAATCGTCGCGGCGCTGAAGGGCAAGCTGCTACCCGAGGAAAAGAAGGCGATCGAAACGCGCTCGACCCATAATCCGGAAGCCTACCAGCTCTATCTTTTGGCCCGGCTTTACCAGAGGCAGCGCGGCGCCAGGAACCTGATGATAGCCGTTAGATTCTGCCAACGCGCATTGAATAGCGACCCAAGTTATGCCCGCGCCTGGGCATTGATCGCCCTATGCCAAGCTATTCTGCATACAAGTGGAAAGTCGGAGGAGACTGGCCTATCAGCGGCCGAAAAGGCACTCGCCTTAGATTCCACTTTGGCTGAGGCTCACGCGGCCAAGGGACGGGCGTTAGCGGAGCTCGGGCGCTTGAACGAAGCTCTCGCAGCGCATGAAGAATCCCTTCGCCTAGAGCCCGATTCCAACGACGTGCGGCACAGTTTTGGGCGAACCTGCTCATGGCTTGGCCGTCATGAAGATGCAGTCACGCATTTCGAGCGCGCGGCACAGCTTCTCGATACGGACTATGCTTCTCCGGGCTTTTTATCCCAGAGTTATAAATCTCTCGGCCGAAATGAAGAGGCCAAGTCTTCGGCTCGGTGGGAACTGGAGCGTATCGAAAGGGAAATCTCGCTTCGACCCGACAATGCCAATGCGATGATGAGAGGTGCTGTCGCGTTGGGTTATTTGGGAGAGACAGAACGCGCCAAGGAATGGGCGTCGCGCGCCCTCACCATCGAACCGAACGACGACCCGATTGACCAATATAATCTGGCTTGTGCTTTCGTGCAGATGAACGAATTCGATCAAGCTATCGAACAACTGGAGACTTGTCTCGGCAAAATGTCCGTCGAATTCGTCCTCTGGGCCAAACAAGACGGCGACCTGACGCTGCTGCACCAACATCCGCGCTTCCAAGCTCTGGTTGCATGGGGGGAAGCAAAGCTGGCGGCGGCGCGGGCCGCAGAGCTCGCGTAGGATCTTTTCTTCAATCGCCATTTGGATCGACGCGCCCCCGCGGTACCCAAAATGTCAACTGCTGGCACGACTATGTCATCCGGGAAATGGGAAGATCTGACCCAAGACGGTCATTGCTGGTGACGAACTCGGATGTTCTGAATGCGCCTGAAAGCTGTCATCAGGATGGATCAGCTGTCTGGGGTCTGAGACCATCCAGTGTCGACGCAATGATACTTGCGAAGTCCCGAGTCGTCGGGTTGAGCGCCTTGGCGTCACGCGCCGCCACTGACAGCAAATCGAACATGCGCGCGCCCCTGAGCGGCCTGAAACAGAGGCTTCTCGCGCGAACCTCACTGAAGACGTCGATGGGGGCGAGAATACTGATGCCAGCACCTTCGGTGACCATCGCCTTCAGAATAGTCACGGAGTTGGTAACTACCGCCCTGATTGGCGGCCTGGGCGAGCGCTGCAGCATGTCCTCCACGATCGGTCCCGAGGTCAGCGTGTTGTCGAAAAGGATCAGGGGATACTCAAACACATCTTCGAGATGCACCTCTCGGCGGCTCGCCAGTGGATGGTCCGGCCGCATGACTGCACCCCGTTCCGTGCGCACCTCATGCATGATCTTAAGGCCGATGTCGTGCGGCGCATTAAAGGTGACGGCGAGGTCAATCTCGTTGGCCATGAGCCGACCGGTGATCTCGGCCGTGCCGCCGACGATCGCATGAAGCGATGCACCGGAATGACGCACCTGCAATTCCCTAAAGGCTCGCGGCAGAAACTCCGCGGCCAGGCACTCCATCAGGCCGATCCTCACCTGGCGCCCGCCACTCCCCTTCAAATGGTCGACGGATGCCAAGGTCCTTTGGTTGTCGCGCTGCCATTCCCTGACCCGCTCGACGATGATCTTTCCCGCCTCGGTCAAACGCATTCCGCGGGGTAATCGCTCGAAGAGCTGCGTGCCAAGCTCGGCTTCGAGATTGAGGATCTGACGGTTGATAGCCGATGGTGCCGAGTTGACGCGCTCCGCGGCGCGGCGGATTGAACCGTAGCGCGCCACCATCTCCATCACTCTGGCTGCTTGCGTGATCAGGGGCATCGGCCACCATCTATCCGTTGAGTGTCCTATTTTTGCGAACATTATGCACGAGTCTATGCGCTTGTCGTCACCCGTCACGCATGTAGCTTTGACGCCACCCGATTGAGGCAAGGTTCACTGTGAGACCCATGCCTCCACCTGACCTTCCGACGAATGTGGAGGCGCGTTTGATAGGCGCGCGATGCACCCAAATGAACAGCCCCGTAAATGTAAAGCAACGTACCTCGCTGTGCGCCCTGCCCAAGGCCGAGGTCCATGTTCATCTCGAAGGCACTTTCGAGCCCGCTAAGCTGGAGCAATGGGCAGCGGACGCGGGCGTCGCGATGCCGAGGCCGCGTGAACGTTTGCTGGAATTCAAGGGACTTGCCGACTTCCTACATTTTCTCGACTGGGCTTGCGGGCTAGCAAACACCGCAGACCATGTGTTTGAGATGGCCTACGCATTCTGCCAGCGCCTCGCCGCCGATGGCACCGGCTATGCCGATGTCATTGTCAATCCGACCCACTGGAGTGCCTGGCAGGGGCGGACCAAGGCGATGATCGATGCCCTCGATGCGGGTTTCACCGCGGCGGAACAGGATGGCTTGCCGCCTGCGAGCCTGTGCATCAGCCTGCTGCGCAACCAGACAGCGGACGAAGCGGCCGAACTCGTTGACCAACTCGTGGAATGGCGCCACCCACGCGTGGTGGCGCTTTCGATCGACGGAAACGAGGCAGCTGCCGGCCGCACTGGCCCCCGCTTTGCCGATGCCTTCCGAAGGGCCGGTGCCGCCGGGTTGCGGCGAACCGTTCACGCAGGCGAATCAAGCGGACCAGAAGGCGTACGCGATGCCATAGAACTTCTTGGCGCAGACCGCATCGATCACGGTGTGCGGGCGATCGAAGATGAGAGAGTGGTGGCACTGCTTGCAGAGCGCGGCATACCGCTGGGTATCTGCCCGACCTCCAATCTGACGGTCAAGGTCTACCCGTCGATGGATACCCATCCGATCGAGAGGCTGCGCAGCGCCGGCGTGCGCGTCTCGGTGAACACCGACGATCCGGGCCTTCTCGCAACCGACCTGCCGTCGGAGTATGAATTGGCCCGCTCCACCTTTGGCTGGACAGACGCCATTGTGCGCGACGTGGCCCGAACGTCAATCGAGGCGAGCTTCGCCAATGACGACATACGGTCACAACTGAAGTCTCAGCTTTCGCTGTGGTCGTCGGATTGAAGTTGTTTTCGGAGCACTGATTCGATCTTCGTTGTAATAGGAGATTGAGTCGATGATGGGCGAGCAAAGTGTGATGCAGGAGGAGCTGTTCTATGGCTTCAGCCTGCAGCGGCATGTGCCGGCGGACCACCTTCTCCGAGCGATCGACCGTTTCATGAGGCGGCGAAGGCTTTGCGGTCGATGCCAGCATGATCAGTCGCCGACGCGCAGCGTCAGCGCGGGATTGAAACAGCTGAGGAGCTCAAGCCCGAGGCCAAGCGGGCCGTGGCCGAATACCTCGCCACCTTGGATGATGCCGTGACGCTTCGCCGCGACTGACACCCGAGCTGGGCCGAACTCCGCGCTCTCCACAGGAGACATGAACTTTGCCGCGCTGATCGTATGGAGCTCATCGGCTCAACTCGCCCGGCTTGACGCGCTACGATCGCTACTGAGCTATAGTGCATTTGCCACTGGCTCTTGCCAGCTTCGTGAAATGCAGGCGGAAGCAGGCTTAGGCACGTTGATCGTTCGCCACGATTGGTGACGCGCGAACTAGCTGGATACCCATGATCCGAGCCTCGTTCAGAATCGCGCGCTCAGCCGGCTCCAACATGGGAAGAATAACGCCCGTTTCGATCTTCGTGATCAGCGCACTCCAATTCATCGATGGCCAAATGCCGGGTGCGGATCGGCAGGAACGGCTTCGCATGTTCAGCCAGGTTAGCTGGGCGCCTGCTATCTTGCCAACGGACGAGCAGGAGATCTGCGTCAGCCTCAATCTCTCGCAGACGGAGCGCAGGAGCGGCTGGAAGCCATTCTCGGCCCTACAGAGCTACTCATCCTAGACAACCGCTCCACACTGACGAGCGGCGGCCGCGAGAATGAGGCCGAAAGCTGGGACACGATGCAATCCTGGCAACTAAGGCTCCGTCGCCGAGGCATCAGCGTTCTTTTGATCGAGCACGAAGGCCGGTGGAAATCCGCGTGGCACAAAGCAAGCGGGAAGACGTCCTGGACACGCTCATCAGATTAAACACCCGGACGACTATACGATCGAGGATGGCTGCCGCTTCGAGGTTCACTTGGGCAAGGCGCGCGGCGTGTTCGGTGAGGCCGCAAAGCCCTTCAAGGCAAAGCAACGGAGAGGCATTGTGGTCGGTGAAGGATCTTCAGGATGCCGAAGCCGATCTCGTCATGACGATGACGCGCGATGGTGTAAGCGTACGCGAACATCGCGACGGCAATCGGACTGAGCAAATCGAAGGTCAACCGCATTCAAACACGGTTGAAAGTAATTGAGCCGTCGACCAGCAAGCCTTGAATTGCAGGTGTCCCACTGTCCCGCTCGCTAGACAGTGGGACAGTGGGACAGCCGCGCGTCGATGCCGCGGGCTATAAAGGAGGGACGGGCTTCTGCGCCGCAACGATGACGATGCCCGACCAAGGATACGAGGAACAGTGTTGAATGACGATCGTGCCGGCTGGCGTGAGCCCTCCCGAGTCTACTCCGCATCCTCGTTGCCGGCTCCATGGAAGAAGGATTGGATTTCCTCCATGTCGACGCTGCCATCTCCGTTCTCGTCGACGGCGTTGAAGATGCGCCCGATGAAATCCTGAACCTCGGTCTGCGAAAGCGCGCCATCGCCGTCGGCGTCGACTATGGCAAACATTATTCGCATCTTTGCGCCATGCATCATCTTGGCTCCCATACCGCCCTGGCCTCCAGTCATCCGCCGCCCTTCAGGCGGGCCCATTCTGTAGTCCCGATGCCACCTGTCGCGACCGTGCCGCTCTGCACGGGGACCCCGATCCTCCTGCATTCTTTCCATCATCATCTCTCCCATCATCTGGCGCATCATTTCACGCATAGACTCTTGGGTTTGTCCGGTCCCTTCGGGCGACTGTTCGGGACCATGATCCTGTGCCTTTACTGCGGGCACAGGTGTTCCGCTCGACTCGGCCAGCGCGGGCGAGCCCAACATGATCAACACAGCGGCAACTGCCGCGGTTTTGCTCGGAAGGGTCATGGTGTTCTCCTGTGGGTGAATGGCTACGCCGATCATGTCGGCATCCAAGCAAACCCGCAGCTTACCTCCTGGTTCCTGCCGGTTTCGCTGATGATCCTCGCTGACGGGAATGAGCAATTAGCGCCAGACGCGGACTTCGACAGCGCCCCGAGCAGCAAACGGCAGGACTGGAAATCGGTCTGGAATGCCACAAAGTTATCATGTCCCGTCCAGGTTGTGGACACTTCCTTTTCGGAGGCGCACTCTTAGATTGCGAAACGCAGCTAGAGTTTCGCCCAACACTTCACATGCTTGAGGTGCGTCGGTGATTGTCTGACCTATCCGGATACTTCCGGCTGGGCAGAACTCTCATTTGTGTCGCCTATCCGTGATCAGGCTACGGCCTATCGCACGTTGCAGCCTGTTCCGGATCAACTGGGAGGTAAACAACATGCATAGTCTTCAACGCAGAGAACTTCTTGTTCAAGGAAGCGCGGCTCTTGCCGCAGCTGCTCTTTATACCTCGCGTCGGGCTTACGCTTTTCCAACACAGGCGGGCGAGGAAGTCATTCCGTGGCTGGATCAACCGACCGAAAATCCCGATCCGGTAGGCATCCAGAGTCAGCTTGTCTGGGAGGATCTGGATAGCTGGATAACGCCAAACGACAAGTTCTTCAGCATCTCGCATTTCAATCGACCGACGATCGATGAGAAGACATGGTCCATGGAGATCGGGGGCCTGGTCAAGAAGCCCCTAAAGCTGACGCTCGCCGACATCAGGGCGCGGTCGCGCCAGGAAGTCGTTTTCACGGTGGAATGCTCGGGCAACCACGGTTTTCCCTTTTTCACCGGCGGCATCGGCAATGCCCGTTGGGCAGGGACGCCGCTCGCGCCGATCCTCGAGGAAGCCGGCGTGCTGGAGAAGGGCATCGAGGTCGTCTTTTTCGGGACTGACGAAAGCGAGATCCCGATACGTGACGTCAAGATGAAGCAGAACTTCGCTCGCAGCATGTCGCTCGCCGACGCGATGAATCCCGACAACCTACTCTGCTATGAAATGAACGGCGCTGCCTTGCCGGCGCCCAATGGTTTCCCGCTGCGGCTCATTGCTCCGGGCTGGTACGGGATAGCCAACGTCAAGTGGCTGAAGCGCATAGAGGTTCGCGACACCCGGTTCATGAGCCTTCTGATGGCCCGTGACTACGTCACCATCCGGGAGGAAGACCACAATGGCGAGACCGTATGGGCCGAGACGTCGGTCGGCCGGGCGCTGCTAAAGTCGGCACCTGCGAAGGTCACCCGGAAAGACTCAGACTACGCCATCGTCGGGGCAGCCTGGGGGGCACCGATCGACCGCGTCGAAGTGCAAATCGATCAAGCGCCTTGGGCGTCAGCGACCATCGACCACAGCGAGGAGGCCGAACACGCCTGGAAAATCTGGTCCCTGCCATGGGCAAACCCCTCGCCGGGAGAACACACAGTGACCTCGCGCGCGGTCAGCACCACGGGACAGATTCAACCAGCAATGGACGACCCCTTGATCGCCAAGAAGCACACCTACTGGGAGAGCAATGGCCAGGTGACGCGGCGCGTCAATATCGTTTGAGAAAACACGGAAGCAAGCGAGTCGGGACGCCTGCTTGGCGCCTCGGGGGCAGGGATTGACGGCTTGCTCTTCGGCGCTCCCGTATCCGGCAAGTAGCCGGACAGCTGAGCGTTGCCCACAAAGGCAGCGCTTACGTTGGTGGTGAGTTTTGGACAGCAATGCGGCAGTGGCGGTCATGTTGCCGGCTTCAGAGATGACCGACATCGGCCGGAAGCGGACTGGCAGCTTTCGGGACAAGTGGCTAGTAAGCTGACCATTGCGTCCAGCGCAACGCGGACCGCTTTCGCCAAATGCAGCCACTGGGATAGCTCTGCGCTATGACTGCATAGGGTCCAAACGCGTCTTCGAAGGGCGCCGATACTCCGTTATAGCCAACCTGAGCTACTGACCTACCACCTGCGAGATGAGCACGTCAGTTGGCCGCCATCAACGCCGCGCGATACCCAGACGGTCGCGCAGAACGCCGAGCAAAACACACTTCTGATGCCAAGCGGCATGCCATTTGAAACAATGTCACCGGCAGTGGCCTTCGGCATCAGCTTGGACAATCGCTAATGTTGGCTTGAACTGGAAGGAAATAGCGTTGTCTCTCGCACGGTGTAAGTTCGCGAGGAACGACACTCCGCGCATAGTCGATGAGATCCTGCGGTGTCGGGAAGACGCGAATGACGCGCACGCCTTCCTCGCCGGAGACGATGACGATCTTCGTTCCGTCCGAGCTGAAAGCCGCGCGTGTCAGCACGGGTCGAACCAACTCCTCATTGGGGCTGGAAAGCAACGCAATCTCGCGCCCCGACTGCGTTGCCCAGAGCCGAACCGTACGATCCCTGGATGATGCCGTAACAACATACGAACCGTTGCCACTGAACTTGGCGCTGCTGACTTCTCCCCTGTGCGCCCTGAAAACGGTCCCTTGCTTCCGGTCAGACACGCCCCAGATCCTCACGGTTCCGTCACGCGAGGCAGTGAGCAGGGACTGGCCGTCATGACTGAACGAGACGATCGTTACCTCGCCACCAGAACCTCGTACAGTGGCGACATTCGTTCCATCCTTGACCGACCAAATCCGTACGGTGCGGTCGAGTGAAGCTGTGGCGACTAGCTGGCCATCCGGGCTGAAATCCGCTGCGGTGATCCGGCTCTGATGAGCGGGAAGGGTTTTGAACTCAGTCCTGTCCGGCTTCAGCAAGTGTGCGACGTTGTCGCTCGTCACGGTGAGGATGAGTTGCCCGTCCGGGCTGAAGACGGACTGCGCCAGTGTAGAGCTCGTCTTGAGGACGGCCAGCTTGGCGCCGCTTGCTGCGTCCCACAATTCAGCGGTACCATCGATCGCTCCCAAACTCAGCAAATCGCCCTCGGAACTGAACTGGATTTGACGCAGCCCGACGTTGGACTTGAAGTGCGTGATCTCGCGTCTGCTTGCGACGTCCCAAACAACAACGTTGCCAAACTTCGATGCAGTTGCAACGCGACGTCCGTCGGGACTGAACGTCGCGTGATGGACGGCTTGCTGCGTTTCGAGCCTGGCTATCTCGCGATCGGCTACGATATCCCACACGTGCGCTGCCTCGTCTCCGCCGCCTGTCAGAAGATGTACATTGTCCGGGCTGAAGATCGCGAAGCTTGGCAGATTGTCGTGGGCCAGCTCGGTCGCCAGGGCCCCGTCGATGTCCCAGAGCCGAGCGGTGCCGTCGTGCGACGCGGTGAGAAGGACCTTGTTGTCGACCGGGTTGTACTCGATATGCTCGACTAGGGCTGTATGACCCCGGATGACTGTCAGAAGGGACCTGCGATCGACGTCCCAGATACGGATCGTGCCGTCGAGGGAAGTAGTCGCCAAATAGCGATCGTCGTGACTGAAGACGCTGTTAATTTCCCGATCCTGCTCATCGGCGGCAATGTCATCCAGTTTCAGCCCTGCGGACTCTTGGCCGAAGGCATCGAGTAACCTTCCCGAGATCCCGTCCCAGAGTCTTGCGCTGCCGTCGACCGATACCGTCGCAATTCGGCTGCCGTCGTGACTGAACATGACACCTTGCAATTGTGTGTCGCTCTTTTGACCTGCCAGAGTGGCAATTTGGGTGCCTCTCGCGACGTCAAAAAGGCGCGACAGACTCCCGAATGAAATCGGCCCCCACGCACTTACCAGCATCCGCCTTCCGTCCGGGCTGAACTCAACGCTGTATGGCCAGGTGCCAATCGATAGGGTCTGCTTCAGCCTGCCATCTGCGGTATTCCAAATCGAAGCGACAAGATCACTGTCTCCGTTTTGAATGCCTGTGACGGTTGCGAAGCTCCCGCCGCCCGGACTGAACGTCGCGGAGCTTCCGCGGTTGCCCACGCTGAGCACTTTCACTCCCGTGCGAGCGTCCCAGAGCGAGGCAACACTATTATCGCCGGCCGTCAGCACCTGGTTGCCGCTCGGGCTAAAAATAGCTGTTGGAAAATTGCCGACCGGCTGGAAAACAAAGAGCTGCTTTCCGGAATTGGCGTCCCAGATGCGGGCAGTGTCGTCCCTCGCCGCCGTAAGGACACGGCTTCCGTCAGGGCTGAATTCGGCCCTCTCAACGACACCCTCGTGACCTTTCAACACCGCTATCTGGGTAGCATTGGAGGCGTCCCAAATGCGTGCGGTCTTGTCATAGGAAGAAGTGACGATGCGATCGCCGGTCCGATTGAAAGCTGCATCTGTCACCGCGGCCTCATGTTTGAAGATCCTCACTTGATGATGTGCCAGCAAGGCCTGGTAGAGGGCGCCCTCCGCTTCAGGAACATACGGTCGCGCGACCGAAGATGTATTCGCCGGCAGTGCCTCGAGCGCCAGCAAGATTGCCGCCTCCGTATCGCCTCTCGCCGCGGCCTGCTGCGAAAGGAACGAAAGCGAAAGGGACTGGGTGCGGAGTGCCTCGTCGCGTGCCTCGAGCGCTTCCCGTTCGGCCGATCTGGCCTTGTCAGCGCTAACTTGCGCCAGTTGCGCATGCCGCTTCGCTTCCTGCTGTCCTCGGAAGCCGGCGAACGCACCTGCGCCGGCTACCAACGCCAGGACTGCGGCGACGACGGCCGCGTAACGCGTGCGGCGCGCCAGCTTTATCGCAGCGGCTGCCGCGAGATCCCGACGCTCGGCTTCGCCGGCGAGCCGATCGGCCTCGCGCTCCAGGCGCTCGCGCTTTGCTGCTTCGGCAGCCTCGATCAATAACCGCTCAGCCTGCCGGTCTTTCTCCTCCCTCTCTTTTTGGGCCCGGAAGGACGCCTCGACGTATTCGACGATCTGATCGTCGACCTCCTCCCGTCTCGACAGCATCAGCTCTTCGCCTTCGGCCAGACGTTTGCCGGGCGGCAATAGAAGCTCGCGGCTCCTGTTGTCAGCATGCCATCGTTGGGCATCGGCCCTGAGGCGAGCCCGCGTCCCGAGGAAAATCCTGTTTGCGTTGACAATTTCTGCGGCGCGGGGCCAACGTGACAAGAGCGCTTCATGGGCGAGCCGCACGAAGACGCGGCCGGTGACATCCTCGTCGCTGACGAGCAGCCGCGACGCGATCAGCGCCTCGACGAGCACGAGTCCTGCCGATGTTGCCGCGACCTCGTCGAGCAACACGGGACCTGCAGTAACCTTCTCATCGCCCGGACGAACCGTCGAGAGGGCACGCAACACCGCTGGCAACGCCTCCTGGATCTCAGGCGGGAGCGCCTCGATAACTTCGTCAGCGCGACGCGCGATCGCACCTTCCAGGCCACCAAGCGCACGATATTGAGCAAAGGTGAGAACGCTGTGATCGCGCCCCGCCTCGTACAAAGCATCGAGCACGAACTCAAGAAGCGGTAGCGATCCGGGATCGGCAGCCGCTGCCTCCTGTAGAACATCATCGAGCCTGCCCTGGTCGGCACTCTCCTCGAAACGGAGGCCGGCTGCACGGGCTGGCTCGCGGATGATCTGCGCAAGCTCGGGGCCGGTCGGTGGCAGCAGTTCATAGCTGGCCAAACCGTCCTTGAGCGCCGAGAATCCCGGTACGTCGCCGCAGCGGTGAAAGAAATCCGAGCGGATCGTCGCAATCAACCAGACCAATCCGCTGGCTGCCAACGTCGCCATGAGCCGCACAAGCGCGTCGCGGGCCGATGCCTGCTTTTCCGTGGTGAACAGGTCCTCCATCTGATCGACTGCAACTAACAGCCTGACTTGCGAGCGGACCGCCCCGGCGGCGTTGGCAGCCTTCCCAAGGGCGTGGCGGATGAGCGCCAGCGCGCGATCAGGGGCGCTCCGACAGAGTCGAGTGAAGTCCACCACATTCACTTCGAGAGCCAGCTCTGGCAGAGCACCGTCGCGAAACAGTGCAGTAGTCAGCGCAGCGATAGCATCAGGTCCCTCCGATGGACGGATCAGACAGTGGCGCCACACTCCAATGCCCGCCACCGCGCCCGCTCGAGTGATCGAAGGGAGCAACCCTGCGCGAAGAAGCGAAGACTTTCCGGATCCGCTCATGCCATAGATGAGAAGGAAAGCTTTGCCGCCGGCCGCAAGCTGCTGCAGCCTTTCGATGCAGGCGGCAATCGCGCGTGCCCTGCCGAAGAATAGGTCAGCGTTCTCATATTCGAAGACATCGAGACCGCGGAAGGGCGATCTGACCTGTTCCTCCGAAGAGAGCGGCACACGGTAGGCGCGGATGGGTCTGGCGATGTTTTTAAGCTTGAGCTCGCCAAGATCGATAAACTCGAGCGAGAGTCGGTCACGGGCCTGGGCGTAGACCGCTTCCGAGATACATATCCCGCCCGGCCGTGAGAGCGCTTCCAGGCGAGCTGCGACATTCACGCCGTCTCCCATGAGATTCTCACCTTCTACGACCACATCCCCGAGATTGATCCCGATGCGAAAGCGCAAGCGGCTTGGCTCGGAGAGCTCGGCGTTCTGTCTGCCTAGCTCGAACTGGATTCCGGTTGCGCACCGCACCGCCTCGACAGGACTGGAGAACTCCGCGACGATGCTGTCGCCTGCGCTCCCGAACACCCGCCCGTCATGCTTCGTGATCAGCCGGTCGATGATTTGTCTATACGCCCTCAGGACAGTGAGCGTTGCTTCCTCGTCCTCGCTGATCAGCCGACTATAACCGGCTACATCTGCAGCAAGGATGGCGGCCATCTTGCGTTGAACACGATCCAGGGCCATTGCCAGCTCCAGGCACATCTTAGAGGAAATAACGCCAGAGGGGGAGGAGATGCCGGATCTATCTGAAGCATGCCGTTTGAACACATCAAATTTACCGTCGTATTTGGGACCCGCAGCGCTCGCCGGTGCAAGAGCCTGAATGGCGAGCGCGCTGAAAGCTCGTGGACGACCCCTGTCATGCCGCCCAAGCCGGACGTCCGCTTGCAGGAAATGGCAACGCAGGTCTTCGCGACCGCTATGCTGAAGGGTTTCGGGTGCCGTGAGGCGTACGAAAGCCTCTCATGCAGGAACCCGCGGGCCACAGTTGATGGCTATGGGGATTTTAGTTTGCGGCTGATGTCGGCGACGGCGTGGCCGCCCCCGTTAGGCGACGCGGTGGACACGGACGGACCGCTCAGTGAAGCCCCCGCACAGCCTTGTAGCCTCTGCGCGCAGGCGGACGGGGCCCTGCGGGCCTCGCTGAGCACCATGGGCGCGCGTGGGTCCGTCGCCGCAGGTTGAGCGCCTGTGGCTGGAGGCTGAATCAGACCATGCCGGGTCATGGAGCGGTCTCCCGGATCGGTGCCGATGCGTTCGGAGGTCCGCGCGGCTGCCTCCTCCACCGTTCGAACACCTCGATGACGATCATGCGTCCGCCACAGCAGGAGCATGGCGGCCGGAAGTCCTCTGGTTCGTCTGGTGTGTGGTCATCGGACGGGGCAGCGACGCCCAGCAGTTCGCGGGCGCGTGCGAGGCTGGCCTTGTGGGCGGAGCCGGCGAGCAGGCCATAATGTCGGATGCGATGGAAGCCGCGCGGCAGGACGTGGAGCAGGAAGCGGCGGATGAACTCATCTGTGGCGAGCGTCATGACCTGCAGCCGGTCGGTGCCGTCGCGGCGATAATCCTTGTAGCGGAAGGTGACCCCAGCCTCTTCGAAGGCGATCAGGCGGCGGTTCGAGATCGCAACCCGGTGCGTGTAGCGCGACAGATAGGCGAGCACCGCCTCGGGACCAGGAAGGGCGGCTTGGCGTAGACCACCCAGCGCTTCTTCTTGACGGGAGCCAGGTGGCGTAGGAAGGCCCGACGGTCGGCGAGGTGCGCCGCCGATCCGAAGAAGGCGAGCCGGCCGGCGTCGTGCAGCGCGACCAGTCG
This sequence comes from Mesorhizobium sp. LjNodule214, assembly GCF_964252735.1. Taxonomy (NCBI): domain Bacteria; kingdom Pseudomonadati; phylum Pseudomonadota; class Alphaproteobacteria; order Hyphomicrobiales; family Phyllobacteriaceae; genus Mesorhizobium; species Mesorhizobium sp. LjNodule214. The sequence goes on along the minus strand of NZ_CAXUPE020000005.1, from coordinate 6,668 downwards.
GGTCAGGAACAGGCGGCGGAACAGCTTGCCCAGTACTCTGACTGGGAGAAGGAAGGCCGGCCGCGACGATATCCAGCGTGACGCGTCCGGCGCGATGCCGCCGCCCGGCACGATCATGTGGACATGGGGATGGTGCGTCATTGCCGAGCCCCATGTGTGGAGCACGGCGGTGATGCCGATGCGCGCGCCGAGGTGCTTGGGATCCGCCGCGATTGTCAGCATCGTCTCCGATGCCGCCTTGAACAGCAGGTCATAGACCGCCGCCTTGTTCTGGAACGCGGTGTCGGCGACCTCGGCGGGCAGCGTGAACACGACGTGGAAGTAGCCGACTGGCAGCAGGTCGGCTACGCGCTCGGCGAGCCAGGTGCGCGCGGCCGCGCCCTGGCACCTGGGACAGTGCCGGTTGCGGCAGGAGTTATAGGCGATCCGCCATTGGCCGCAGTCCTCGCAGGCCTCGACGTGACCGCCGAGCGCCGCGGTGCGGCAATGCTCGATCGCCGACATCACCTTGAGCTGGATGAGGCTAAGGTGACGTGCATGGGCGGCCCGATAGGCGGGGCCGGAAGCACGGAAGATGTCGGCGACCTCGACAGAGGTGCGCACGGCTCAGCCGGGCGGCGTCTTGCCTTCCATCAGCGCCATCAGCCGGTCGAGCGGCCCTGCGACCGCGTGGATCGTCCGGGTCGAGACCTTGGTGTAGAGCGCGGTGGTATCGAGCTTGCTGTGCCCGAGCAGCACCTGGATGACGCGGATGTCGACATCCTGTTCGAGCAGGTGGGTGGCGAAGCTGTGGCGCAGCGTGTGCGGGCTGACGCGTTTGCGGATGCCGGCGACTTCGGCTGCCTCCTGGACCGCGCGGTGCAATTGCCGCGACGAGATCGGCGCCGTGCAGCTGCGCCCCGGGAACAGCCAGCCATGCGGGAGCATCACCCCGCGCCGCCTGCCTTCGCGCCACCACAGCCGCAGCAGTTCCAGCAGTTGCGGCGAGAGCATGGCGTTGCGGTCCCTGCGTCCCTTGCCCTGTTCGACGCGGATCAGCATGCGTGTGGAGTCGATGTCGTCGACCTTGAGGTGCGCGACCTCGGACACGCGCAGGCCAGCGCCACAGGCGACGCCGAGTGCGGCCTTGTACTTGATGCCTGGTGCGGCTTCGAGCAGCCGCGCCGCTTCCTCCACGCTCAGCACGTCGGGCAGCTTCCGCTGATACCTCATGATCACCAGCGCGCGCGCCAGATCCCGACGCTTCAGCGTCACGAGGAACAGGAACCGCAATGCCGAGACCGCGCCATTGATCGTCGCAGGGCCGACGCCGCTCTCATGCTGATGCAGCTGGAATCTGCGGATGTCCTCAGCCGTCGCAGTGTCGGGCGAGCGGCCAAGGAACACAGCGAAGCGCCGGACGTGACGAACGTAGTCCTGCTGGGTATGGGAGCCCAGGCCGCGCATGAGCATGTCGTGCTGCATGCGCTGGCGAAGCGGAGAGATTGGTGCATCGGTCGACAGGGTAGCCATGGCGAGTTCCTCGTTGAAGGGAACTCCATGGTCAGATCGACGCCTCTACCCGCTCAAGTCAAATGCCTGTCGCGCCATCTCAGGTCGAGGCGACCCTCCCGCGAAGCGGGTTCGTGCATGCGGCGCAAAGCGGACGCCAAAGCCGGCGCTTGGAATGTCGATTAGACTAAGGGGCAAACATCGAACAGCACGGTATGTCAGCAACGCATCAAGTAAAGTCCAATCTCATCCGAGCTCATGGATCGCTACGCCCGGCACAACAGTCTTGGCGATCTCGCACAGGTGCTGATGATGCGTGAGGTAGATGACCTGACCGGCACTCGCCATCTCTCCAAACAACCGGAAAACCTCCTCTGACCGGACATGGTCGAAGGTTTCCATGATATCATCGGCGATGAAGGGCACCGAGGGTCGAAGCTGGGCGAACTCGTAGTATCCCGCAAGCCTGAGCGCCAGGTAGAGCTGAAAACGCGCCCCCTTTGACAGCGCGTCGGCGACCTTGGATTGCCCGTCGCGTTGCAACGCGATGAGCACTTCCCCACCCTTCACCGGCTGAGTTGTCAGGCCGGAGTACTGGCCACGCGTCATGAGTGCGAATGCGTCTGATGCCCGCTCCATCATTCCGGAGCGATGACGCTCGCGGTAGACGCGAAGAGCATTTCCAGCCGACATTATTCCCAATTTCAGCTCGATATAACGGACGGCCTTTTCTTCGATTTCGAGAAGTACGGTGCGCCGTTCGGCATCTATGCGGGCAACAGCGCTGTCGCCGCCAATGGCGTCCAGCTTATCGGTCGCGCGCGTCTGCCGAATGAGCTGATGCTGTATCGCCTCGTCAGAAGCGCGAAGCCTTTGCTCGGCTTCGGCCTTCTCAATTGCGAGACTGTCGAGATCGACGGCATCCAATATCGAACGCGCCTGCTCGAACCCTTCTACCGCGAGCTCGGACGACACCTGCTCCTCAAGTTCGGCCACGGCTGTGCGCAGGCGATCCCTGTCGCGCAGCAGTTCGTCGCGTTGCACGACTTCGGACAGCGTGGCCACACCAAAGACGCTCAGGACCTCGTTCTTGCGGCGCTCATGTGCCGAAATCTCAGCATCGAGGATCTCACGCCCATTCTGCAGTCGCTGCAGGTCATTGAAGAGGCTTGCCTTGGCCTCGCGCGTACGCTCGGCGCGCTCCAGGCGCTCGGCAAGCCGAATCGCAAGCTGTTCCGGTTCGTCGTCATCGGCCGCCTCGCCCGCTTCGGCTGCAACAGCGGTAACCTCGACCAGGAAATTGTCCCTGTCGGCCTCCATCTTCTCGATACGGAGTCGCATGGCGTCCCGGTCTTGAAGACATTTGGACAGTTCAGCCAATTGATCGAGGACACCGCCGACGCCGGGCGCCGAGATGCCGCTCTCGAGCCAGGTGCCCTTGAGCGCTTCGGCAACGCCGGCCAGCCATTCATCCTCACGCTGCTCTGCGACTTCGATGGCTCGGCGCCTGGCGGCCAGATCCTCTTGCCTTGTGCTAACGGTCTTGAGCGCCTCGGTGCGCTCAGCGTCCACCTTGAATTGCCTGTCAAGGAACAGCTCTGCCACGGCCATGACCGTCTCCAGGCTGTCACCAGGATCCGAACCGACGCCGACGCTCGCCAGCGCATCGCTTAGCTTCAGGCGTATTCGGCCTTCCTCATCAACCGCCTGCTCGGCCTTCTTGCGGGAAAGCTCGATCTCCTCCCAGGCCGCGAGCGCATCGATTCGGGCAGCAATGCGATCCTCGATCAGTTCGATCAGCTGTTGGGGGGATGTTTCCGGGACTTTTCCAAGCAGGTCTCTGGCGACTGCAAGAATTTCCGAGAGCATAGCCTCCCGATCTGAGCTGTTGCGTTCAAGTTGATCGCGCGCATACGCGATGGTGGCCACGGTTTCTGCGAGGTTGCGGTTCGTGCTGCGAATCTCAACGAGCTCCCGGGCGTTAGCCAGTCGGCCTGCTCCGACACTGTCGTCTCGACCCAGTGCTGCCGCGAAATCATCCGCCGTTTCGCCAGTCAGGTCATCGCGATGCCTTGCCCAGGCCTCGTCCCGGGCGCGCCGAATGGCGTGCGCCGCATCGTCGTCGGTGACATCCACCGAGGCACGAAGGGCATCCAGCCGCGCTGAAAGCAAATCGTGATTGCCCTGGTGCTCGGCAAGACGTTCGGAAAGGACGCCCCTGCTCTTCCCTAGCACTGCGGCCAGCGCCTTCCATGCGCCAAGCTGTCCAGCATTCGGAATGGCGACCCTGGCCAGGGCCTGAGCATCTCCCGACCAGGGATGCAAACGCGCGATCGCGGCCTCCCACCGGATTGCACCAGCATCCGTGACCTCGCGTGCCGCCTTGATTTCCCCTATGTGTCCGCCGGCCCTTGCCGTCGACAAAGCCGAAAGCAGCCTTGCCCTGGCAGGCTCGGGTACGGCCCGTTCTTCGCCGACCCGCTCGCGTGCCGCCTGAAGCGCATCAGCCGCCGCCGCGGCCTCCTCGCGCGCAACGCGCACGCTGGTAACGATCCCGGATCGCTGCTCGACCATGGTGCGCACAGCGCCAATGGTCGCAGCGGGCAAGAGCAGATTGGCAGGGTGTGGTTCGGACGACCTTCCAAGAGCGGCAAGGCAGGTCGCCACGGCATTGTCGAGGATTTGCAGCTCCGTCCTGCGACTTGGCAGGTCGAGGCCGGCCGAGACGTGGCGCACCTTGCGGTCGGCCAGGCCGCGAACCCGTTCGGAGATCGCAAGGATCACTGCGTCCACATCGACCGAGGCGAATTTCGTCGTCACCCGCTCGAGCTCGTCCACACTCGCGGATAGCCGCGTTCTCAGACTGGCGTCGGTCTCAATCATGTCGGCGACGCTGCCGGTCCAGGTCCGTGACGGTGAAGCGATCTCAGGCAACACGGCTAGTTGGGCATCCTTGCGTCGGATATCGGCAAGGATTGGGATAGCGCGAAGATACTTCGCGATGGTATCGAGCCGAGCCGAAAGCACCGACCGTTCGGCGATGCTGCGGTCGTATTTTTCTGTCGCGTCCAGGCGCTCTGTCTCGAGAGTTTCGAACGTCGACGCCAAGGTGTCGATCGCCTCCCTCCCGGACTTCAGTTCCGCAAGCCGCTTCTTGAGCAGCGCGATCTCGGTTCCGTGTGCCTGCTTGCGATAGAGCCTGTCCGCTTCGGCCTCCAGCACGCTCAATGTGTCACTTGCGTGCCCGAGTCCGGCGCTGGCCGTGAACAGCAGCTTGCCCAGGTCGCCGCGCGATTCCAGGATTGATTTTCCACCTGCTTCCAGCGTTTCGTCGTCTAACGAGAACATGGTCTCGTATGCGTCGCGAGACAGCCCGGCGAGATGCGCTGATATCGCCATCTCGCTGACCGGTTGGCCAGTCGCATTCAGCAATGAGTTGGTGCGCTGCTTCGTGCGCGTGAACGTGTGCTCCGCGCCGCCGAGTTCCAGCACACCGCCGATGCGCATCGCGCTGTACTCGTGCAGGAAATTGTAGCGGCTGCGTTCCTCGATACCGAACAGCAGGTCGAGATAGCCGGAAAGCGCCGTCGACTTGCCGGCTTCGTTCAAGCCGAAAACAATATGCAGGTCCGGTCCGGATTCCGGTTTTGGCCCGAAGTCGATCGTCCTGTCGGTGAACTTGCCATAACGGATGAGATCAAGTCGCCGGAGCCTCATTGTGACCCACCGGCCTTGAGGCGGGCGGTGACCAAGTCAGTGCCGTTGGTAAGCACTCTGTCGAGGAACAACTCCAGCTCAGCCTCATCCTTGCCGGCGAAATCGCGCCCGTCAGGCGGAAGATCCGCGACCATCTTCTGGACCAACGCCCTCGCCTCGGCACGGAAAGCTTCCGAGCTGGCATCGGCGCGCATGGATTGAGCGAGTTCGAAAACCGGATCAGCGACGCCCTCGAATGTTTCGGCCGCGGATGGAGAGACGTTGAGCTCGAGCTTCTCCACCCAGGTGTCTCCCGTTTGTTCCGCGACTTGCTCGGCTTCTGCGAGCAGCAGGTCGCGGTCACGGATCAGCGCCCAGGTTAAAGGTGAGGCCCCGGTCAGGCCGAGACGGACCACAACATGACGGGATCTGACGGAGGCACGCACAGCTTCGAGTGCGGAGCGGACTCGCCCGACGACTTCGGACCACTCCACCGTTTCGGTCAGGTCGACGTTCACCCGCTCGAATTGCGCGATACTGGTCAGCCTTTCCTCGATCTCGACGGTGCGGTCGTCTCGTATCGTCACCAGGGTGACGGATTTCTCTCCGGCCTCGTTGATGTCCCTGCCCTGCGGAATTCCTGGCATCACCACGGTACTCGCCCCGGGATGGACTTGGCGGACATGGATGTGACCGAGCGCCCAATAGTCAAAACCGTGGAGGTGCAGGTCAGCGACGCTGCAGGGAGCATAGACGTCGTGGCCGGGTGATCCGGCCAGGCTCGTATGCATGATGCCGACATTGACTGCGCCTTCACGCGGAGCTGAATACTTGGGAAGCAGACTGTCTGGCGCCTTAGGGCTCGCGAAGCTCAAGCCATGGAACATGACGTCGAGCCCGCCGGCTGTCTGCAGCACTGACTGGGGACGGCCGCCGAAGATCGTGACCGTGTCCGGGAACACGAGCTGTTTCGATATCCGCGATAGGGCGTCATGATTGCCACGGATCTTGAAGACCCTGATGCCGGCCTGGTGAAGTCGTGTCATTTGCGATGCCAGGAATCTCGCCGTTTTCATCGACGTCTGATCGCCATCGTAGAGATCGCCGGCAATGACCAGCGCATCGACGCCTTCCGCAAGGCAGAGATCCACGATCGAGACAAACGCCTGACGGCTGGCGTCTCCTACGAGTTCAGCAAGGTCGGGGTTTCGCATCGCCAGCGAACGCAATGGCGAGTCGAGGTGGATGTCAGCGGTGTGGACGAATCGAAATGCCATTGAGCGGTCTCCGGCCACAAACATACCGGGGTTTGACTGCGGCTCGGTAGGAACAATATCATGATAGCCGATGCTGACGCCCGAGGTGGTTGCAATTGAGCAAACTGAGTGCGATGTGTCGGGGCGTTCCATATCGCGTTGAGAAACCCAACACCTTTCTAGACCCGCCTCTGTTACGCATATGACTGAATGGCCGAAATGGGC
>NZ_CAXUPE020000004.1:0-436901 GCF_964252735.1 Mesorhizobium sp. LjNodule214 | reverse complement strand
TCAGCAGCCATTCCAGCTCTCTCTGGAATCTCACCAAGGCGCACCACCGCACGTAGATGGGGTCCTGAGGCTTGGATCGCACGAATAGCATGACCTCGGCTAAACGGAGGCGGCGTCACGAGTGACAACGTGGCCCGTTACATGTCGAGACCTTGGCCAATTTATGCAATCACTTACCTATGCCATTGTCTTTCATCGAGATGCCGCCAGCGGCGGCTGCATGTATACACTCTTGGGGCAGGCGTCTGTCTCAGGGTGGCCAAAGGTCATGCAGCACTGTTGGACTGGCGGCCTTGGCCTCTTCGATTTCCGCTGGAGATACACGATTTGCCAATTGGCCTAGGACCGAACGGGCAACCTCTTCCGGATTCACCGCCGGGTCGCGGTGGACGCCGTCATGAATCCGGTCGAGAAATGAATTCCGGTTTTTTGCCTTGGCGCAGCGGCCGGGGTGCCAACCCTCGTAGTAAAAGCCCCGCAGTAGGGCAGGCAGCTGCGCGCCCATGTACACGGCCTCGTCGTGATCCAGGCAGTCGCGCAGGGCCTGCAACGTCGCAATCAGGGCTCGGAAAACCCGCTCTCGATCATGCCAATGAAGTCTCCACGCCAGATCGCTGACCCAATCCTGAGTTGCCTGCAAAGAATTGCTTGGATCGCAACTAGCGTACATGAGTGTTTCCGTGCTCTCGACATTCAGGATCAGATTATTCCAGGCGCGGAACGACTTAGTTTGGTAGCTTGCTGCGCACCAGCCGAGGTGAAGTCCCCATAGTTTGCGCACCTTGAGGAAACCGAGACACCTACTTCAATTCTCGGGCCCGTCCCGCGCCATTCCCGGCTTCGACTGACTCGTAGTTGCGCAGCATCATTTCAGCCACACTGAATTTTTTTCGTCCTTGCTGCGAAGTCAGGTGGGCGTCGATGTCCGGATAGATAAAGAAAGGAAGCGAAATTCGGTCACTCAGACCACTGTGCGCGACCTGATGCGGCGTACTTTTGAAGCGGTCGTCACTCAAAACTTGAAGCATGTCACCCAAATTGACCACGAGACTGTCGGGCAGGCTCGGGACTGGCAACCAGCGTCCGCCCAACCACACCTGCAATGATCGGGTGGGGAGCTCCTCTTGAAGCAACAGTGTGAAGAAACCACCATCGGTGTGTTTGGCGCAGGTGCCGCTGCGCGCTGGATACCGGATCACGCGTTGCTCAAGCGTTGGCGGGCTGAAATGGCTTCTGAACCAGCCCTGATCCATACCAATCAGTTCGGCAAGCGCCGTTCCGAGTTGCGGGACAACTCTGCTGAGCACGGTCGCCTGCAAAGCAAGGAGGCTTCGCGCGAAACCAGGAGCCAATGCGTCATCCGGAAGGCGCGTGATCCCGGCAAACGGCCGGTCGCCTTCGCTATCAATGCCGAGGTCGAACACTTCCTTCGCATCGGGGCCGGCCTCGGGATGTAATATTTCGCCGTTCAACCGACTGTAGCCACGGGCGATAGTTGGGTATATGCCTTGAGCGGCGTGATCATAGCTTTCCTTGATCGACTGGGGCAAAGCAAAGAACTTCCGGGTCGACTCGATGGCTTGTGTGATCTGTTTCTTCGGAATGCCATGCTCGATAAGGTAGAAAAAGCCGCACTCTTCGCAGGCCGCCTGCAAGCGCTGTTGCTCCTCACGTCGGGTTGCGTCGGCTCCAAGTTTCGCGAGTGAAATTTGTGGTAACGTGGTCATCATCGTCATCCCTTGATGCTGTTCACTTGTGAGGCCAGAATTCAGTAGCTTTCCTTGTTCGCGACCGCCCGCTTTCGTTTGGTGTGCGCAGGGACAGAGACGCCAGCATCCTGGATGGCAGCACCTCGTGGCCAATTGTTGTAGCCGCCCAACCGGCTCTCGCGGGGTCAACTCAGGCATACGACACGCAAGGCATATGACACAATCGGGCAATAATATTTCGTCGCCAACCATCAAAGTCGACATCGTTCAAAGCCACGAAGCACGAAGCCATCCGATCTTTCGAGCTGTCTTGCCACTATTGCGCGCGAGTCTCAGCAGAGCTGCCTTATATATACGCCTCAGTTGTTGATATAACCATGCTATGCACAACACTATTAGCCTCCATTCCTATCGTCAACGCAGAATGTGTTAATATTTGTTATCACACCATTGCCTATTCTATTTTTCAGATTAATCTTTTGTTTCATGTAATTGCCACTGTTCGCAGGAGACTCATTCAGCGATACGCGGAAGATCGGCTCGAACGTCGATGTCCGCGTCGAGCGAACCTGACGTCGAGGGTTCATTTGCTGAGAATGGAGCAACCGCAGGCTTTGGACCACGAACGAGTTCCTCGTTAAGCCAGCAAGAACAACGCCGGCGGGGCTGGCGGCAAAATCTCTCTGAATAGCCCATTTCAATTCCGATCAGACGTAACATCCATCTACCCACACATGCCGATCAGCTCTATCTTCGTCTTTGGGTGCATTACAACGTAATTATTCCTGCTCCTATAACCTTTATGGCAGCGGTTGTTCGACTACACGTCTCTGTCTTCCGCATTACGTTCTTTATGTGGAAATTGACAGTATTCATCGATATACTTAATATCCTCGCTATCTCCCAGGAGGATTTCCCTTTCGCCGTCCATAGGATGCATTCTTTTTCTCTCGGAGAAAGGAGAGGCATCTTTTCGCCGACGCTTGAGTTAACAGACTTCGCGATTCTCAGATGGAAATGTAACGCCGCAAGCTGTAAGTACGTGACTGTTCTATTCCCGAATTCACCCTCCCCGGCCTGAGCAAAGTTCATGATCGCCAAGCTGCCGTCGGGGTCGTGCAATGGAACGCTGACGCCTGACTTCATCCCAAATGTGGCCGCCTCGTCGAAGAAGCGCCGCTCGTCATCAGTTGTGCTTGCGTCGTCGTACACCTCACTCCATTGAAAGGCACTTGCTCGCGTTCGACTAGTCCGGATGATGGGGTCCACTGTTTCGTAGCTCATTTCGAAATAGCGCTCTTGCCACGCATCAGGGTACTTCAGCATGACCTCAGCATCGCCTCGGACCGGCTTCATGGCTCTTTTGTCTGACGTAAGCTTCCCATAGGCCAGCCAAGGACAATCAAAATTCAGAGCGAAAGTAGATAGTAGGCAGAACAAGCGATCGGACTTTCCAACCCTATTGGTGTGGTCGAGAAATTTGCCGAACTCAAGGGCAAACGTCTCGCTTGTAGCGTCATGGCAAAGGATCTTGGGCGCCGAAGACAACTGGTCGGACATTCTGGTTGGGAGCCCTCGAATTTGAGAGATAGCAGTTATCCGCGGGGGTTCCATAATTTCTGCTCCGTCGCCAATTGCGATGGGTATTTACCGGAACACTAAGGCTTCTGGCCGTGCGGCGACGAAGCCACCGTCCTCAGCAGCCGACATTGTTAAAGCTCTAGCTTCGCCGCTGTCATGCAACTGCAACATAAGGACCGGCCTCTGGGTCACGATCGTTCGGCGTCTTCAGACGCTTTCTTTTCACGCTGAAACGAACCTCGGCAGATCTTGAAACGCCCCAGGGCTTCACCGCTCGTTGGAAGCCCCTCATGTCTGTTATCAAGGGGCATCCATTTGCAAAGCATATGTCGGCCGATGGTCGGCCAGCGGCGTCAGGTCCACCAGAGAACAAGATCTGGCCGCGCAAATCCGAAAAAGCAATTCAGCAGCACGCGACGCTTTCCGTTGCTTGATTGACCGGTAACCCCATGAACGAAACCGCCGTCAAGTAGCGCGATATCCCCGGCCTTGAGCTGGATTTCGCGACTAGGCACTGCCTCGAGATAAGCTGCGGAGTAGGGATATCCCGTGGTCTCCACACCCTGCGACTTTCGATCTGCGACTGTCGGCTTGTGACTCCAAAGCCTCAAGTTTCCACCTTCCTCAGGCATGCTGGGATAAAAGTTGAGTGCTGCCACGGTGTTGTGCGCCACCGCAGAAAGCTCGTAATCGTTCCCAGCATGTAACACCTGAGCGACATCGTCGTGGGGGTCCAAGGAAAATGTGCCGCTTCCGGTCCAACTGAGAGCCCGACAAACGTTCGCCTGACCGTGTTCTGAGCGCGCCAGCCGCAATTCAATGCCTTGGTTGTGAAGCTCGCGCTTCAACGCGTCGAATAAGGCTCGGACCGGGTCAACTAAATAGCCAAAAAGAGCGTCAACGTGCGGCCGCGCAGTTTCTGCCTCCGCGAAATAGGTGGCCGCATCCTTCCTGTAGTGGGATGCGCCCACATATTGTCCGGGGACGCCATCTTTGCGCTCCCTGAGACCGGGACTGCCAAAAAACTTCGCGGTGATCTCCTCGGCTATTTCGGTGCTGAAAGCTTGGCTGATATGCAGAGCCGTGATCTCGCCTTTTAGGACCGAGATGATCTCCGCAGTGCTGATCGAGCCGGTTCGTTCCTCGATCGTAAGAGGCGAGATGGCCGGCGTTTGACGTGCTTGGTTAGTCGCCATTTGTTTTCTCCTGTAGTGCCTGATCGAGGATGGCAATGCCGTGATCAAGTTCGTCATCTGAGATTGTTATCGGGGGAAGGACTTTGATGACGTCGCGATTTGGCCCGGAGGATTCGATCAGCAGGCCGTTTTCGAACGCGACATCGTGCACACGGCCGACAACGGCCTGTGACCGGCACTTGAGGCCGGCCATCAGACCACGGCCGCGCTTTTGTTCGATGCACTTAGGGAATTTCGCAACGAGGCGATCAAGGTGTTCTTGCAGTTTTACGGCCGTCCCCTCGACGGCGTTAGTAAACTGCCTATCGGACCACATTTTGCACATGGCCGCGGAAGTCACAAACGCGAGATTATTCCCTCTAAAGGTCCCGCTATGTTCTCCCGGATTCCATATGTCCATGTCAGGGCGAATCAGAACTATGGACAACGGATTGCCTGAACCGCTTAGTGATTTTGAAAGACACACGATGTCGGGCTCGATTTTCGCGAACTCGAACGAGAAGAAATCGCCGGTTCGCCCCGAACCTGCCTGAATGTCATCGACGATGAAAACAACGTCGTGCTTACGGCAAATGCGCTGAATTTCTGCAAGCCATGGTGCAGATGCGGTGTTCATGCCGCCTTCTGCCTGGATGGGCTCCAGGATGACTGCGGCCGGCTTTTCTATCCCGCTGCCTGGGTCGCCCAACACGTGATCAATGTAACTCGCGGAATCGAAAGTTTGGTTCGGATAGTTCTCGTAAGGGACACGGATCACATCGTGGCGAGCAACGCCGCCAAGCTTTCTGGTTGACGCTGAACCCGACACCGCCAAGGAGCCGAGCGACATGCCATGGTACGAATTTGTGAAGGCCATGACACTCGAGCGGCCGGTATACTTTCGCGCCAGCGCCAACGCCGCTTCGTTAGCGTTTGTCCCGGTCGGCCCAGGAAACTGTATCTTGTAAGAGAGGCCCCGGGGCTTCAGGATCGAATTCACGAACACTTCGATGAAATCACGCTTTGCAGTTGTATACATATCAAGCGACAAGACGATATTTTGATCGGCGAGATATTGAATTGCCGGCGCAATGATACCCGGGTTGTTATGGCCGTAGTTGAGCGCGCCGGACCCTACAATGAAATCAATATAAGGTTTTCCGGACTCGTCCCAGATTGTCGCCCCAAGAGACTTTGTAAAGACTGTTGGAAAGGATCGTCCATAGCGACGAACGTTAGACTCGTAAGCTTCAAAAATGTCGATATCCATTAAAGGGCCCCTCTGTATGCGGCTTGCGATCAACGCTGCAGGTTCTATGTTCACGCTTCCAAACCATTGATTTCGACGATTAGCTGCGGCCAATCTCTGCCTTAAAGCGAACGTATCATGGTCAGCGACTTGCGTTCGCAAAGAGTCTGTAAACTTGTTTGACGAATCTGTTGCAGCGCATTGGATAGCGATAGCGTGACAGTCAGTACCCGCCTTGCGGCAACGCTATCGGCGGCGTTGTTGGCGGGGCCCACTGACCACCGGTTTTTCCAAGCATGACTGCAACCACGATGTTTGGGTATTTCCCTATGTCGGCCGTGACGGGATCCTTGCCGACGAGTAGCTGTGACAGATAGCGATTTCTCTTCCTCGATGTGACGGCGAGACCGGTGCTCGCTCGAGTTTCGTTTTGGAACGCGGACGAGCCAGACCGCGATTTGCGATAGAACTGGAACTGTCCGCGGCCTCTAATCGCGGCCGTGGCCGCCGTGGCGGTGATTGCGCTGTTCCCTGGGCGGCGTGTTGGCCCACCTTCTGGCTTCAGGGCATATTGAATGCCTCAGTCGGACCTCGCGAGATGGCGGCCGCACTACAGTCCATGGACCGAGCACGCGAGTGGGATTCGGCACCCACGAGCCGACGCAGAATCGAGGGCGCCATCGACAAGGCGCGACCGATGCGGCTATCGACCACTCGGTGTTCGCCACCGCACTGCGTAGTCACGATGGCGCGGCCTTTGGAGCGCAGCACGACTTTAAGAGTTCCCACCCTTACGCTGGTCAACGTTCTTGTGATCGAAAACGCTGGCTCAGGCGACGACACTGGCGATGTGTCCGATGCCGCTTTTTGTACGCAAGGTTTCACTCTGTCCGACATCCGACAATTGTTGGATGTGAGACAGGGCGTCAAATCCGCTAACCCGGTGTTTTAATCCAATCTTCCTCTCTGGCACGCTCTGTGCAGCGCGACTTGCGAATGCATCAGCAAGAAAATAACCTCATGATCACACTCACTGAAAACGCCGTCGCTGCCGTCAAGACCGCGCTTTCCCGCGCCGACGAACCGGCGGAAGGCTTTCGCATCATGGTCGAGGCGGGCGGCTGCGCCGGCCTCAAATACCTGATGGGTCTGGAAAGCGTCTCGCGCGAGGGCGATGCCATCATGGAGACGGACGGGTTCAAGGTGTTCGTCGACGCAAACTCCCAGCCCCATCTCGCCGGCGTCACCGTTGACTTCGTCACGGACCTGGAGTCCTCGGGCTTTGTCTTCGACAATCCCAATGCGCGGGACAAATGTGCCTGCGGCAAGTCCTTCGGCTAGCGGCCATCACGACAAGGATCGGCGCCCATGCGGGACGACACCGACAACTTTTACCTCTTCAGCGACAAGCTCTATTTCATCAACCCGCACAATGTCGGCGCTTTGGAAACCCCCGATGCGGCCGGCGAGGTCGGCGCCGTCGCCTGCGGCGATGGGCTTAAATTGACGATGGGTTTCGACCGTACGACGCAGACGATCACCGCCGCAACGTGCCAGACCTTCGGCCGCGGCTCGGCCATAGCCACTTCCTCGGCGTTTACCGAATTCATTGTCGGCAGGACCATCGATGAAGCCCTTCAGATCACCGATCAGGACATGGCGGATTTTCTCCGCGCCCTGCCGCCGCACACGACCTACTCATCGCTCGACCGCCTCATCCTGGAGCGCGGCTTGCGTCTGATGAGCGAGTTCTTCCGTGCTATAAGGAAGGCTTTCGAGGAGACCCCAGGATTCTCACGCCTCGTCCTCGTCAAGGCACCATCGCCATGAGCGACGTGATCGAAGCGTTTCTCGTGGTGACTGGCTTCAAAGAGCGAGAGGCCCTTCCCCAAAGCCTCCGCTCGCTGAAACCTAATTCTGCCCGGAGTTCGGGAGAGTGGGTTTTCGGCAACGACCCTCGACTGTGGAACGAGCTGCAAAACGTGCCGCATGGCATTCCTCACCCTTTGCCGCGTCTCGTAAGCCTGCAGAGATGTTCCTTTGCTCAGTCGAAGGCCGCTTAAGCAATGTCATATGCGGTCAAGGAAATTTTCTACACCCTTCAAGGTGAAGGACGAAAAGCCGGGCGGGCCGCCGTATTTTGTCGTTTCGCCGGCTGTAACCTTTGGTCGGGACGTGAAGACGACCGGGCAAAAGCATTCTGCGGATTCTGCGACACCGATTTCGTTGGGGTAGATGGCCCCGGTGGCGGACATTTCGACACCGCACGGCAGCTTGCGTTGGCGGTCGAACAAGCCTGGCGCGGGTCGGGAACTGGGCAGCGTCTTGTCGTGCTCACCGGAGGGGAACCCCTCCTCCAGATCGATGAAGAACTCCTGGAAGCGCTGCATTCCTTGGCGTTTGAAATTGCCGTGGAGACCAACGGTACCATCCCCACACTCGCCGGCATCGACTGGCTTTGCGTCAGTCCGAAATGCAATGCACGCCTCGTGGTCATGGCAGGGGACGAGCTAAAGCTTGTATATCCTCAGATTGGCGCGGAGCCCGAACATTTCGAAGTTCTCGCGTTCGAGCATCTTTTGCTTCAGCCGATGGATGGGCCCGAGCGCGAGGCGAATACGGCCGCCGCAGTGGCCTATTGTCTTGCCAACCCACGTTGGCGCTTGAGCCTTCAAACCCACAAGTTTCTCGGGATCCCATGAAAATTACGCAAGCTTTCACCTTCGAGGCAGCGCACTGTCTTCCGCGGGTGCCAGAAACCCACCGCTGTCACCGCATGCATGGCCACTCATACCGTGTCGAACTGCGTCTGGAAGGGCCCGTCGATCCAGACACGGGCTTTGTCATCGATTTCTTCGATGTCGAGGCTGTGTTCGGACCGCTTCTGCAACGTATCGACCATCAGTGTCTGAATCAGATTGAGGGTCTCGAAAATCCGACGGCGGAAAACATTGCGGTCTGGATCTGGGACCAAACCAAGCCGCTTCTTGGCCAAATGTGCTCGGTAACAGTCTATGAGACACCGCTGTGCTGGGCTGAATACGAGGGTTGACCCGATGCAACCAGATCCGGGAACCGCACTCGTCCTTTTCTCCGGCGGCCAGGATTCGACAACCTGCCTGGCTTGGGCGCTGGAGAACTTCGAGCGCGTCGAGACAATCGGCTTCGACTATGGGCAGCGGCACCGGATCGAGCTCGATGTGCGGCCCTACCTGCTCGGGCGCATTCGAACAGACTTTCCGGCCTGGCGTGGGCGACTAGGCGAGGACCACATGATCGACATGACCGTGCTCGGCCAAATCAGTCATACCGCGCTCACGCGCGACGTCGAGGTCGCACTGAACGCGAACGGTCTAACAAATACCTTCGTGCCTGGCCGGAACCTTCTGTTCCTCGGCTTTGCGGCCGCGATAGCTTACCGGATGGACGCGAAACACCTCGTGATCGGCGTGTCCGAGACGGATCGTTTCAGCTACCCGGATTGTCGAGATGACGCAGTTAAAGCGATGCAACTTGCCCTGAACCTTGGAATGGAGACGCGTTTCGTCATTCACACACCCCTCATGCGGCGCGACAAGGCGCAGACCTGGGCGCTGGCGGATTGGCTGGGCGGCGAGGCGCTGGTGAAGCTCATCTGCGAGGGAAGCCACACTTGCTATAGCGGAGACCGAGAGCATAGACATAGCTGGGGTTTCGGTTGCGGGACCTGCGTCGAGTGTAATCTTCGCGCAGCAGGATGGGAGCAATTCCGATCCCGCAAAGAGGCACCGGTGGCCGCCCATGAAATGACGTGAGCGCCCAGATCCAGGCCGACGGTGGCAATCTGTTCCATAGATCGTTTCCTTCTCTTTGTGGTGTTCAGCACGACCAGGGTGGGCGCCTTCGATGCCGTTTCGAAGGGCTGTTCCATACCATCGACCTTGATGATCTTTGCCGTTCGCGTGGTGCTGTTTGGTAGGGGAGTTCAGCACCATGGCGAGCAGGCTGCGGTTGTTATCCTTGGTCCCGGTCGGATTGATCGTGGA
The DNA here is from genome assembly GCF_964252735.1 of Mesorhizobium sp. LjNodule214. Taxonomy (NCBI): domain Bacteria; kingdom Pseudomonadati; phylum Pseudomonadota; class Alphaproteobacteria; order Hyphomicrobiales; family Phyllobacteriaceae; genus Mesorhizobium; species Mesorhizobium sp. LjNodule214. Next base: position 427,162 of record NZ_CAXUPE020000004.1, on the reverse strand, counting down.
GCGTACCGCCAAGAAAAAGGGGAGGTGTGGTTTCGACGAGAGGCGGTTGATGCCCGAGCCTGCCCTTATCCTGGAGGATCGTCCATGCAGGTCCATAACCAGCATGGCCGCACCATTGGCATCATTGAAGCGACGAATGACGACCTCATCGGCAATCGATGCCGGCGCCTGCGGAAGCCGGCACGGGCGCAGGCGCCTGCGGCGACGCGATGTTGCGGATATCCCTCCCCTGGCCTACCTCGGCCCAATCATAGGAATCCTGATAAGCGCCTTCGATCTCGCAATGCTCCTGCGTCCAGTGAATGCGCGTGCCGTCTTGATGGCGATCGTCACAGCCTCAGTGTCGAAGTTGACGAAATGATCTGCACAATCGCCGGAGACAATCGAGCAGGTAATTCAGCAAAGTCGATCTCATGTACCGTCGAATTGAAAAGGCCGCTGCCGTCATGAAGGATGCGCGCGACCGCATCAGGCGCCGGGGCAAGCCATCCCTATGCATCAGAATGGCGAAAGTGTTGTCGAGGTCCAGAAAGCACTGTCCGTTGACGTCAGCCAGATTGGCGCCTTCGCGTTGCAGCGCGCCGCGCGGCTTCGGATCGCACAGCCGCAGCGCGCGTGGTGCCATCGGGAAAAATGGCGGCCGCGGGCGAACAATCTTGCCGATTGGCGTCAGGCGGCGCGAAGCTTTGTGCAATATGTCAGGCCTCTCCTTGAAGGATCCGGGCCTACTCCGCTTTCGTCGCTGACTACATGGCGTTTGCACTTGGTAGACGTCATTCACGAAATGGGAGGCGGCTGATGAACAGGCCAACGATCGCCGATCTGGCGATAGCCGCGGGCGTAAGTGTTTCCACGGTCAATAGGCTCTTGCACGGAACTGGCACACTGCGACCGCAGACGGCCGACCTCATCTTGAGCGCAGCGCAGCAGATCGGCTTCCGCAGTTCGGGGCCGCTGCACGAACGCAGGCGGGACAATCTCCCGCATCGGCGCTTGAGCTTTCTCATGCAGCAATCGGACCGGCCCGCTCTGTCAGATCTGGGCCGAGGCGCTTCTCAGTGCCTGCGCGCGACGCACAGATGCGGTTATTGAGCCAGACGTGCTGTTCGAGGACGACCCTTCCCCCGAAGCGGTTGCTGCCAATCTGCTCAAGATAGGCGGAAGCGCCAATGCAATCGCGGTGATCTCGGCCGATCACCCGCTCGTCGGCCAGGCGATTGACGAGTTGCGCGTCAAAGGCGTTCCGGTGATCGCCTACGTCACTCACCTGTCCGCCGCCAGCCGGGCCGGCTTTGTGGGAACCGACAACTGGAAGGCCGGGCGCACAGCCGCATGGTTTATCAGCCAGACGTCCGGTCGGCCCGGCAGGGTCTTTCCTCTCATCGGCAGCAACCGTTATCAGTTCCATGACATCTCGGATGCGAGCTTCCGCTCCTACATGCGCGAGCACGCGCCCGAGTTCCACGTCAGCGAACCCTCCTGACCCATGAGGCGCCGAAGAACGCCTATGCAATCGTTCGCAGGCTGATAGCGGAGGAGCCGGAGCTCCGCGGCATCTTCGTCAATGGCGGCGGCATTTCCGGCGTTCTGCGTGCCATGCGCGAGCTCGCTGTGGAGCATTGTAAAATCCGGGTCGTCTGCCGCGACATCGGGCCCGAGACACGCAAGGGATTGAGCGAAGGCTTGATTACTGCTTCCTTGTGCCATCCCATCGACAGGATGCATGAAGAACTCATCGACGTGATGCTGCGAATGATGAACGCACGGACACACGGCTAATCGAACAGCGGCTTGTTCCGTTCGAGATCCTCACGCCAGAGAGCATTTGGACTTAAGAATCGGAAGAGGCATCGTCGTCCGGATACGGTCATCCGTGCGGCTGCGAAGCGAACCGCTTCGTGGAGTAAAACTGGGGCGCAAAGGGCAGCTCGGCCCTCATGATCCTCGCAGCAACCGAAATAGGCCAGGAGAGGACGAGGAGATGGAAATCTCCGAGGAAGCCGACCTTGTCGAGAGCTGGCCCCCAAGCTTGCGCCAATGATTAGGCTGCATCGGTCGTCGGCGCCGATTTGCGCGGCTTGTGGCGCACCACAACGTCCACCTTATAAGCGCCTCGATCGAGGCAGCGCACCGGGCGATCTATAGAGAACTTGCCTGTTCGCCCATGACTACGGCGGATATGTCGAGCTGTTTCATGGCAAGCAATGGAGCTGATTTGGCTTGAGTGAGGCGCCGACGGTTAATGACGGCGCGGATCTCACGGGCGAGCTTGGCTTTCCGCAATTCCTCTTCGGAATTGTCAAAGCCCAAATCCGCAAACACGTTGCCGCTGGTCATTTCGCCGGTGATTCTTCAGTCATGACTTTGCTCCTTCCCATAGTTTTCGCGATCGTGCGTCTCAGCCACCTTCAATCGCTGTAACGAGATCGACTTCGCACTTGGGCGTGTCCCTGCCCTTCTACTGGAACCAAAGATGCAGATCACACCAGCGAAGCGACGGCACGGACGGGCGCTAAGTATCACTGTCTAAGTCGTCGACCACCGCAAGGATTCGGCCGCCAAATCCCTTGAGGGCATTGACCGCCAGATGCTGCTCGCCATTTTGGGCATCGTTGATTGCAACACCCATCACGCTGCAGACATCGACCAATCTGACTCCGCTCAGCCACTGAAAAGAAAAGATTCGGGTCAAACAGCCGTTTTTGCCAAGTGATCATATTTTCCTATGAACGCATTTTGGCCTGCACGGACCGTTCCAGCTCGGCGCAAGTCAATCACGCTCTGCAATCCACCCAGTAGAGCAATGGCGGTGCTACATCGATAATGAGCCCAGTTTTGCTTTTTTTGAGAAGGTGTCTGTCTTGCTTGGCCGCAGCGAATATCCCGGTAAAGTTGGCTGCAGCGCATCGCGCTTAGCGCTCGCCGGGCGGAGCTGGTCCGGGATTGCGAAGCCCGGCGAGCGCGGATCGTCTTGGGCGATGTGGTGATCAGGCGTGGTTCTTGAAGCGCCAGGATTCATGTCCGATTTCGATGATCTCGCAACGATGTGTGAGATGATCGAGCAGTGCGGTCGTTGTTCCGTCGAAGTAGCGGCCGCGCCCGCTGTCGCGGATGAGCGCCCGGGCGATGGCAATGGCCAGATGCGACTTCCCGTTCCGGGCCACCAATCAACACGCCATTGGACAAATGCCATCAAGGGCATCTCACCGCCGGGCGGCGGCGAACAAGAAGGAGAGGAAATGATGGAACGCAGGCTTGATGACGTGATCGCAGCCCTCCCTGAGGAGCGTCGGGAGCGTGTCGACGCACGTTTCCAAGAGCTAAGGAGGGAGGTCGAGAGCTTCGGCGAGCTGCGCCGTGCGGCTGGGCAAGGCCCAGGCAGAGATTGCCTTGACCCTCAAGATCAAGCAGCCCTCGGTCTCGAAGATCGAGAAGCAGGCCGATATGTATCTGTCGACGCCTAGAGCTATGTAGAGGCGATCGGGGGACAACTCGACCTCATCGTCGCCTCCTCGCGCGCGCCCCTTCGTTTAAAGCGGCTCGGCGACGCCCTAGCCCCCTGCGCACGTGGTGCTAAAAGAGCGCCAGGTGGACGAACCCGCCCGAAGGCAACGCGGCGGCTGAACGCGCTCCGTTTCGGTCAAAATTGCCGAAGGGACGACGGTCTCGTCGACGCTCGCTAAAGGTATGAGCAAGGCCTCGTTAAGCCGGATACCGACCTGCCCCGCTGTCACGCTCGCGGGGACGCCTCTTCCCTCGCCCGTGCTGGCCCAGTTCACCGCCGCGCTGGGGGTGTGCGGCGATGTGCTCGCCGACGACGACCAGCTCGAGCACGCTTGGTCACAGCTTCCACACCTGATCAAGTAGATACCTCCGCACCTGCGCGACATCTTCAGTGGTTTCCAATTTATCTAATTTGCGGCGATCATCGCCGCACGCAGAATGGCAGAAAACGTTAAACGGCCATGTCTGCTGCCTTCTTATGCGGCTCCAGGACACATTGAGCACAGGCGAATACTGGCAAGCATCCAGCGCCACGACCCCACCTCGTGGCGGCAGTTAACAGCTGCCCGCTGAGGTTTGCCAACGGGCCTTCGGACAAACTTGGCGCAGCGCTGTTACGGCAGGCACAGCACGTCGAGATCTGTCGAGCATCAGCCGTTGCGAAAGGTGTAGCCATAACCGTTGAGCGCCGGTGCGCCGCCGAGATGCGCGTAGAGTATCCTCGAGCCCTCTGGAAAAAAGCCTTTTTGGACGAGGTCAATCAGCCCTTGCATCGATTTGCCTTCATACACGGGATCGGTAATCATACCTTCGAGCCGCGCACACAGACGGATCGCCTCCTTGGTTTCCTCGGATGGAATGCCGTACCGCGGGTGCGCGTAGTCCTCGAGCAACACCACGTCATCCTCGGCAAGTTCCGATCCGAGCTCGACGAGGGTCGCTGTATGTCGCGCAATGCTTAGCACCTGCGCCTTGGTCTTGGCCGGGGTAGCAGAGGCATCGATACCGATAACGTTGCGCTGCCGACCGTCCTTGGCGAATCCGACGAGCATGCCGGCATGCGTTGAACCGGTGACCGTGCAAACGACCATGTAGTCGAAGCCAAACCCTAGCTGTTCCTCCTGGGCGCGCACTTCCTCCGCGAACCCCACATAGCCGAGGCCTCCATTCGGGTGAACAGACGCCCCGGCCGGTATCGCATAAGGCCTGCCGCCCCTTGCCTTGACCTCATAGAGCGCTTTTTCCCAACTGTGCCGGATGCCGATGTCAAAGCCATCGTCGACCAGACGCACCTCCGCTCCCATGATCCGGCTCAAGAGAATGTTGCCGACGCGGTCATAGACGGCATCCTCATGGGGGACCCAGCTCTCGTGAACCAGGAGACATTTCATGCCGATCTTGGCGGCAACGGCGGCGACCATGCGCGTATGGTTGGACTGCACGCCGCCGATGGTGACGAGGGTATCGGCATCCGACGCGATCGCGTCGGGGATGATGTATTCGAGCTTGCGCAGCTTGTTGCCGCCGAACGCCAGACCGGAGTTGCAGTCCTCGCGTTTGGCGTAGATCTCCACCTTGCCGCCCAGATGCTTGCCGAGCCGGTCGAGCTTCTCGATGGGTGTGGGTCCAAAGGTGAGCGGGTAACGCTCGAATTTTTCCAGCATATTCTCTCCGGCGATGATCATTCAGCTGAAATAGCCACGCAAAACTCGTTCCGTAAGCGCTGCTGGATTGGTCGGCCGCGCTCTCCGACCTCCCATCGGAGCCTTGGGGATTTCCAGCGCTCTCCTTGCGATTGAGACGAAGCGATCCACATGTCGCCATGCTGCGATGAGGCGACCATCGCCTAGGAAACCTACGACGACACGCGGTCGGCTTCTGCGTTTTTTGCCAGCTTTGCAAGTGCAGCCAGACCGCCAAACCAACAGACTTCGATAAAAACGCAGTGGCTCTTGTTTGCGATTGGACCGGCAGGAACTGCACGGTTGCCGAGCCGAATTCCGCGAGGCGATTTTTGTGGCGCTCAACGCCTCACAGAGGTTTCAGCTGCTCGATCGAAGTGCTCGTCTACCTGATCGAAACGGGTGCCAATGCCCTCGAAAAGCTGGCCTCGCCGCGGCCGTAAGTCGTCGGATTGTAGTTGACGAGTGTGTCGGTCCTAGCGGTATCCAGCAACTGATTAGTAATCTGTGTCGGTGTTGCTGACGTGAACTTGCTGCTGTTCTGAACGCGAGTCGTCTCAAAGGCATGCCCGGCAGAGACGGAGTTCCCTGCCGGGCCGGGTTCGCCTTGGGAGGTGGCGTAAGCTAGCGACTTTCGTGGCGGCGGGACCACTCAATCCGTTCGTTTTGCGCAATAACGAGCATGTACCGTGCCAAGCCAAAAAGCATTTAAAAAACACCCAAGAGTCCGCTTCCTCTACGTTGCATAGCCGACATTGTCGGTTATCGGACAATGCCGAACGTGCCTCTCGGCATCGACCTACGCCTGAACCCGAGCGCCCCCGCAAGGTCGTTCGCTCCATTTCGACCTGGCGAACTGGTGGTGACCGGGTTTTAGCTCCGACGTTCTCCGGCTGACGGACAGGGCGGATGTCGCTTTTAAAAGAGGAAATGTCTGTACCTTCAATTCAAGAGGGCAAGCGGCCACGAGAGACGGCGCGGCGAATGGGTCGCGCAGATGATCGCGAGGATCAACCCATCCGGCAGACGCGCAAAACCGCAGCCTGATCAGTGTCCACCCCTAGGGCGCTCTCCAACCGGGGGGTCAAAATTGGACGCCGATTCCCCGCCTCAGGTGTCAAAATCGCACGCCGAAACACAGGACCGTCATCGGCGAATCCGCCCGGAGAACCGAAACTGCATTCCCCTGGGCGGTAGAACGATGAGAATGCCGTCGCCTTCGACCTTACCAGGGAACCATGGCCTGAATAATCAAACTTGAACAAGGGATGACTCTGAGCTCTGATCTTGTTACGGCGCCTCAAGGGAGGAGCAGCGATATGCCGAGCGTTTGATTGCGCTGGGGCACATCTTGAGTTTCATTCCTATGCTCATCGTCGCGCGACTGGTACCGAACTTCCTGGGACCTATCGAAAAGCTCAGCCCCTTGCCCGGCTTTGCCAGCGCAGCTCGATCGCCAAATCAGAAAGAGGACACTTGCGAAATAGCCCAGCTGAAGAAGTAGCGAACAGCCCAGCGTCGTGACGACTGCTAGACGGAACGAATGCGAGGCGAAGTAAACCGTCACAGCGTTGCCGCACAGGACTAGCCCGAGGAGCCGACAAAAGATGATGAAGCGCATGGCGTTCTCCTGATTTTGTCTCGTCAAATCATGCACCTCATGCTGCGATCTGGTCGGCCGCGAGATGGGTCTGGCAGTTCTTTGGGCAGACGCGGCCGCAGGCTCCGCAGCCAATGCAGCGGCCGGCATGGTCGACAACCATGATCATACGATTGAGCTCACCGTCGAAATCGTCGTCATCGGCGTCGCAGGCGCCGAGGATTTCACCCGCGTCATCGACGCCGTAAAGATGCATGACCTCGCGCGAGCAGACTTTGAAGCAGCGGCCGCAGCCGATACAGATCTTGCCATCGATAGCGATCAGATATTCAGGCACCCATATGGAGCCGTCGCGGCTGATGAATTTGCTCCTCATCGCAAAGTCTTCATTTTGGCAAGCTCTCTCCTGGCACCATCCAACTCGGCATAAACGGCATGCGTTTTCTCGGCGACTTCCTCTATCTCAATCCATTTGACCGGGAGACCCTCGGCAAGGTCGCGCAAGTTCGTCTTGGCAATTGCCGCGCGCAGTTGAAGCTTTCGGACTTTCTTCGCCATCTCATCCAGGTTTGACATGATCCTTCCTCGAAAACCGGTTTCTTCACGCCCGCGCCACGTCGGGATAGGCAATAGCTGCAGTCGCATCGACCAGTTTGGCGCCGGCATCCGCGAGTTTCCGGAGGGTCTCGAAGCCGAACCGGTAGACGCCTCGACAGACCGACGAACTGCCCGGCGGTGAAAAGCACGCGTCCGAAAGCACCGGTCGGTTTGATTTCTGTTGTTGACTATGACATCACGCCTGAGCGTTCCTCGATCGCCAGCTCCACTAAGGTTTGAAACATGTCGAGCCTCCACATCGCGTCCGGATCCGGATTGCCAATGAGTGGATATTCCGGCGCAGTTCCTCGGTGATAATGAAATCGGCCAGCAGCCCGGTGTCCGATTTCCGTTGGCATGAGCCGTGGAAATCCTGAGCACGGATCAACCGCAGGAGGCATTTGACGAACGGGCGGGCAAGGGCCTCGCCATCCTTGTTGACGGCAGGGCCAAGCGCTGCGTGAGACATTTCGTTTCCTCAATTTCAGGTCTCGTCCTCAACGGAGGATTTCTGCTTTCGGTTACGCCGACTTCGGGCTCGCTTACGCAGCCGACGTCCAGCCTGGCCAGGCCGATTCCACGTAAATGCGGCCCCTGTGGCCGACCTTGAACAGGACCTGGACTGTGACATCTTCAACGACGGGCCAAATTCGCGTCGAATATCGCGGCCGCGGCTATTTGGTTGGAAGTCTAAGGTCCGAGCCCTGACCTGGAGCGAACGATCGACCCTGTGCTCCATGGACATAGTTACTGCGGGCGCGCCGCAGAAAATGGGCGGATTGACCAGGGTTCCATTCCACTTGTCATCCCCACACCTTGCCGGGCTGAAAGTTCGTGAGAGGTTCGCCACGCAGCCAGTCGTCCACTTTGATCAGAGGAGCCGGGGACTCTCTACGCAACATGTTGTTCTCCATTCCCACACCTTTCCTGACGTTTATGCGCGAGCTGGTTCTTCTCTCAGAACGGAACACACCGGTTAGGAGACCATCAAAGTCTTGCGTGTTCTCATGCGATCAGCCCTCACTCAGTATTGCCGATCTCAACCAGCAAACGTCATGCCAGCGCTTTGCCCGCAGTAAATGCATGATTCTGCCTCGAAACCTTACAAGCCCAAGACGGCCGGTTGTTTTGAACCCGACATGTTTTCTGCTGCTGTCAGCTTTTGGACACGCATCATGCGTCAGACGCTTGAGGGCGAGAACGGCTTGGCTGTCTGCTCTGCGGTAATGTTGGCGTCGGCTCATCTAGCATCATTCGCCGCCGGCGATGCGCGGGCGCGCACAGCTAGGCCGACCCAGCGCCCCGAACCGCATGACCTTCTTGACCGGCTGGCTATAGGTCGGAAATTCCGCGATTCCGAGAAAGTTGGTCAGCGCAGTGCAGCCCGCTCGGCATTTGCCGCACGAATGGCAAGCGCTTGTCAACCGAGCGATCCTCCAAGGCGCGGGCCAGCGTCTCGACGATTTGTTGGTTAAGGCCGGCCAGTGTTTGTGTCTATGGTCTGGGAGTGGCCTTCGGCAGCCAGTGGCCGCGAGTAAAGCTTCGGCATCATCGGCTTTGATTGCGGCCCAAATCTGGTCGAAACTACGACGGGCTATTATGCCTCCTCTTCATTGAGAGCAGGAATGTCTGCTCTGGCGTAGAAGCCCAGCACGGGTCCGAGATCAAAGGTCGTTCCTGGCGCAAGGCGCCGGACGGACGTGGGCCATGTTTCGGTCGAGACGCCATCGATACCTCGCGCCAGCCTGCTGGCAAATCGGGGCATCAGCGGCGCGAGTGTCTGTGCCAGGATTGCAGCGGCCGTCGTCTGAAGGGCGAGCGACGTGCGGGTGCGGGCGGGATAGAGACGTCGCGCCGCCTCATAGTCTTGCGCCCGTCGGTAGACTACGCAATCGCTGACGAAATCGCAGGCATGCGCGGCCGCGCGCCGCACCGAGAAGCCATCGTCCGAATAGGCGCGTTCCATCGCCGCGCGATGGATCTCTATCCGAGCAAAGAAAGCGCGATCGTCAGGAGCCCAGTCGCCTGCGTCGGGCACACAGCCGCCAAAGTCCTGCTTGATTTCCCGATGCAGCGCATCAAGCCAATTCAGCCAGATCCCTTGGAACACCTCGTTCTCGGTGCGGCGTAGCGCGTCCAGCGTGAAGTTCGTCCGCTCACCTTCCGGGCGCGTCAGGCCCAAATGAAGACGGACGACATCGACTCTCTTTGGTCCCAGAACTTCTTTGCCCCAGACCGCATGGCCGCGGCTGGTCGAGAACTTCTGGCAATCGAGCAGGTAGAACTCGTTCACATGATACCGGATGCGCGGGGTCCAGTGGGAGAAGACCTCAGCATAAAGCGCCGGATAAAGCAGGGCGTGATAGAAGGAATTATCGAAGCCGAAGAAATGGACAATCTGCCAGTCATTGCTGGGCAGGGCCGCGTTCCAGTCTCGACCGAGCGATGTAGCTAGCGCCTGGATGTTGTAAAGAAAACCAAACGCCATCTCTGGCCAGACCCAGATCACCTGCCCCGGGAGCCCCTCGGCCGGCAGGCCCCAGTCCGAGGGGTGGGTGATGGGCACGGAAAAGTCGCCGCGTTGGCGTAGACGCGCGAAGAGGTCCATGATCCGAACGGGGGCGGCCGACTCCCTTAAATGCCGGTCGATATTGACGTAGCACCGTTCCAGCGCAAGTTCGGGACGGCGCATGGAGCCGACCACCGGCGCCTCGGCCGAGTGCCGCGACCGGACTGCACCTAGGTCGTGGCATAGGTTCGGCGCGCCGCATTCCTCGCAGATGTTGCCAGCAGCGGAGCCGCCGCAATCGGGGCAGAGGCCGCTTACATCCGGTTCGTAAAGGTAGTCGCCTGTCACAGCATCAAAGAGCGCAGGGCTCGGGCGCAGATCTACCGCCGTGCTGCTTAGAAGACTACGGAAACACGCGGCCTGAAACTCTGCATAAGCGCTATCGCCCAAAGTGGGGAGGAAGCTGTGGACCTCACAGTCGAGAAGCGCAAGCGTGGCTCGAATCTCATGGGCGTAGTGGCGCGCCACCTTTGCGGGCGTCGATTGATCGGCATCGGCACGCGTGGCGACGTAGCTCTGGTAATCGTCGCTTCCAGTCAGGTGATAGGCTTCGACCCCTTTCATGCGCAGGAAACGCGTGTAGACATCGGCGCCAAGATAAGGGCCAGAAAGATGCCCCAGATGCAGATCGCCATTGGGCGTCGGCGGCGTGGAGAAGACGAAGATCGGCCCGCGGGGAGTCGCGGCCTGTGCAGTAGCTTCGAGGGCGGCCTTGCCGTCGCGCCAGTAGACATCGACGAAATTTAGGTTTTCGATCCCATCGTTGTGCAGCACATGCGCTTCAAAAGGATGGAACAGAACGACATCGCCGGCTGCGACCGAGATTTCCCCAAGGTCGGTCCTGACCTTGCCCGCTCCAGACAGGACCACGAAGGCCTCGATTTCGTCGTGCCGATGGGGCTCGGATGTGACGCCTGGTGCCACCTCGCCAAATGAAAACCCGGTGCCCGCGCTTCCCGTCCCAAGCGCAGCCATGTCGATACCGAACGCCCGCGACAGCTGCGTTCGAGAAAACGTGGATTTCCGCATGACGAACCTCAGCTGTCGAAACAGTGGTCTCTTCGGCTGCCGACGCAACAGCCTCTGCTGCAAGTTGCGAAGAGAGGGGCAGCCCGACACGTTGGCCCCCGTCAGAATAATCCGGCTCTGGGCCCCAGGCGGGCGAAACTACGGGCGCCAGGAGGGCTTTAGGCGTCACAGAACAGCGCCCGTCAACACCTCCACATCGACATACCGAAGCGTCGTGACGGACTGCAGGCGATGCTCCAGTAGCCGGCAATCAAAACCATGCTCTCCGCGCATTTTTTAGCGGTCGATCAGTTTCGTGTGCCCTCCCTCGCCTGGTTCCGTGAGCTCAATCGCGATAGAAAATGCCGTTTGGGAGCTTGAGGTTGTCGAGATCGGCCTCTTTGCCCTCTGGCGGATTAAGGGCGCGCTTAAGCACGTTATATTCAGCGCGGGTCGGCCCACCGGTTGAAGCACGCTGGAACACCAAGTAGAGTGTCCGCCGAGAACGATTGCTTTTGTTCGGTTGTGAGTAGTGCGGTGCGTAATCGTCGAAGATGAAGACGTCTCCAGCCTTCCATACTACGGGTTCCCAGGAGAATGTTCCGGCGACTTCAGGATCGATCACCCCGCCGGCATCCATGGGAAATACCCCCTTCTTGTGGTTGCCGGGACTGAAGAAAAGGCCGCCGTTGTCCGGATCGGAGTCGTCAATGCCTATGGCAACGACCGCATGAACCATCCGGTCGGGCAGCCTGTGTGGAATGTGATAGATGTCCTGATGCGGGCGATAGCCGCCGCTATCGGGATAGTGGAAAATCAGCAACTCCTTAAGCCTGCGCGAATCTTCGCCAAGCAAATCCTCGACCGCAGACTTTATGCGCTGATCTTCTAGGAGGAGAAGACGCAATGGGTCATGGAAGTCGAGGAAATTCTCGGCCTTGGAGATGATCTTCCGATTGTCCGTCGTCTTCTCGAACCACATGAGCCATTTATCGTCGCTGACATCCCAGCGTGATATGTCTTCAACAGATCTGGAAATACCTTCCACAGCCGCGGGATCGAAGAACCTCTCGAGCCTGACGTATCCGTCTTTCTTCCACTTTTCTCTTTGTGCATCGGTCAACATGCGAAAACCCTCCTGTTGGAAAGAGTGGTTGGTCAAACATTCCGGTTAGAGGCAGTCGGGCGCCGTCAGGGCGTGGGCCCGTGGAGACGATACTCCACGGCATGCAGACGGCGACGCAAAGTGCGTTCCGCTCCGGGTGGATTGCAAGGCTTTGTTGTCCCTCCTCAATGGAGAGATCGCCCAGGCCCGTAAAGATCTGTCGATCCGGTACGTCTGCATAGTAGTCACGGCCGAGCATGCTATTGATGGTGCGACTGCCCGATAAGACGACCTTTCGTGCAGCCTGACGCAACGCAAGCCGTGCGCCACGCGAATCTTTGCGACAAGTTCCCGTTCGGGTCGGGCGATCAGGGAGGGCACGTCGCTGGCATCGGGTCCATCGATGCTCCAAAAACGGGTACTGTCCGCAGAAGTTCGGCGCCAGACTGCCCATCCGAGGCCACGCAGGGTCCAGGGATTCCCGAAGCTGGTCCCGATCACTTACCTCACCCGGTCCAGCCACCACACGCATCGCTACGAGCCGGAAGCCTCCGCTGACCGCCGACGCAGCCATGGCCACCAAGGCCACTGCGCACTTTCGAGTGAGCGACCTGGTACGGTTTCGACGACTGTGGGGCAAATCCTCGCCCGCAGAACAAAGCGATGCGCCCACAGGTCCAAGAGCATGTTCAGTCCCGATGAGTTCGGAGCGGGCTCCGGCCTTCGCCGCAGCGGAGGCGGATATCATTCCTTGGGTCCCACCGCCGACGATCAGTAGTCGCTGAGTCATATCCCGCTGCCCATTTCTTCGGCTACCGGGTCGGGCCAGCTCTCGACGGTGGTACGGCTGATAAAGCCAGGATGCTCAGGGTTCGCGCACGGCGCGCGCTGTAGAAGGCTGTCAAGAATCCGGCGAGCTCGCCAGGCCAGCAGGCTTAGGTTCGGATCGGCCAGCCCGCGCTGCCCGGGATTGGCGTTCTGTACGAAGATGCGTCTGTCACGCGGTCCGTCCCAGCACACCGAAAAATCCTCGTTGATGACCAACTCATTGTCGGTCTGTTGCAGCCGATCCGCCATCGGTTCCAAAAAGCTTGGCACGGCGTTCTCGTAACCGGTGGCCAGGATGACGATGTCGGCCGTGACTTCTTCGACGTCGCCCAAGCCGCGCTGCAGCGTCAAGTTATGACCCGCGCCGGCGTTGATGCAGCGCGAAACGTTGCAACCCGGCCGCAGTGCGATGTCACATAGGTCTGGCTCAAGAAATTCGTGGCGATACAGCGCCTGGTAGACGGCGCGCAAAGTGCGATCCGAAATACCATCCGAGGCGAGCACGAAACGCCGCAGGAACAGCTTGCGCTGCGGCTCGCTCATTGCCGCGAAACGATCCGAAAAACAGGGCATGAACAACTCGTTTGTGAACGGGCTGTTGTCGAGGGGCAGGTAGTTTTCGCGCTGCGAGACCCAGGTGATCGAGGCAGGCCGCCGGTCTCTTGGCCCACCGACCAAATGCAACAGCACCTCGGCTCCCGACTGGCCTCCACCAACGACGCAAACATGTTTTTGCCGCACCTCAGGATGGATGTGCAGCAAATCGGATGAATGGAACAGGTTGCGTCCGATCCAGCCCTGAAATTGAGGTGGAATCCGCGCTTTCTTGCCGATGCCGACCACCAGGTCTCTTGCACTGAGAACTGCATCGTCCGTCCACACCCGAAACTCGCCATCATAGCGTATTTCGCGGACGGTCTCGCCGCCGCGGACAAGTGGGTTCCTGCGGAACGCCCAGTTCAGGTATTGTTCGAACTCAACCCTGAACACAGAATCGAACTGTGCATTCAGAAAGTGGTATAGACGCCCGTTCTCGTGCAGAAAATTTATGAAAGTGTAGGCTGACTGCGGATCCACCAGCGTGACCAGATCCTTGAAGTGGCTGACCTGGAGTTCTGAGGACTCGAATGCGCTGCCTGGATGCCAGCGGAAGTCGACCTGCCGATCCAAGAACAGGGCCCCGTGCCCAACCTGCTCATGGATCTGACACGCGAGGCTCAAATTGGACGGGCCAGCACCGATCCCAATGCAAGAGAGCTCCAGGTGCCTTGCTCCTGCTGACGCCTCCCAATCAGGCGCTGTACGCGGACCATAGCCGGTCGGCTTGCCCTCCCCGCACGCATCATCGACACCACAGGACTTGCGACAGCTTGTCCGCGCGTTCGTAGTATCGGGTGTGACGCCCGCGGATCCCGGCTCCGTGATGAGATCGGCACTCATGCCGGCGACATGTTGCGCGTGGCTGGCATCGAGAATCCCGCCTCGATGACCCCCGCGTGGTCAGTGACATCCTTTTGCAACCTATCCCTCATTGCAATTGGACGCAGTTGCCCGCCTCGACCGCGATGAGCCGACCTTCGGCCTGCTTGGCGACCAGCGAGGGCACGGTCATGAGTGCGGCGACAGCATTTTTCCGTGGGTTTGATCATAGAAGACATCCGCTGCTGCGTTCGGGAGGCACCCTGCATCGAACGTGCCAGAGCAATACATCAGCAAAGCAACGGAAGGCAGGTCTGCGATCCTGTCGAGTACCCGACATTGAGGCCGAAACCTTGCACCGGCTCCGATTTTTGCACCTAATCGTACTTTTCGACTTCATAGCGTTGCAGGCGCCACTTTCCACACGGCCGTCATCGAGGAATGGCCTCGGCGCCGAGTGTCGATCCCTGCAAAGGAATCTCCGTTATCAAGGTCCTCATGAGGACTATCCCGACATGGTCCTCCATTACGGCGACACGACGGATGCGGCAAACCTGATCCGTCTCCGGCAAGAAACGCAGCCCGACGAAATCTACAATCTGGCTGCGCAAATCCACGTGCAGGTCTCCTTCGGGACCGGGAATACACCGCCAATGCCGATACGCTCGGCACGCTGCTGAGCGATCCGCATTCTTCGTCTCGAGAAAGAAGCGCGGTTCTACCAGGCCTCAACTTCCGAACTCTTTGGTTCGGTCCAGGGCATCCCGTTGCTGGAGAGCACTCCGTTTTATCCACGCTCGACCTATGCGGTGGCGAAGCTCTACGCCTACTGGATCACCATGAACTACCGCGAGGTATACGAGCTCTATGGCATCCTGTTCAATCACGAAGGGCCGACGCGCGGCGAAACTTTCATCACGCGCAAGGTGACGCGTGCGGTGGCTCGATCATGGCCGGCAAACAGGACTGTCTCTATCTTCGGAAACCTGGAAGCAAAGCGCGACTGGGGCTCGGCGCGCGCCTATGTCGAGGGCATGTGGCGCATCTTGCAGCATCAACCTGGCGATTTCGTGCTGCCAACCGGCGAGACACACACGGTCCGCACCGTTGTCCGGGCTTGCCTTCAGGCGAGTCGAAAAGGAGATCGTCTGGGAGGGCGAAGGCGTTGACGAGGTGGGCCGTGAACGCATGAGTAATCAAGCGCTGATCCGGATCGACAAACGCTGTTACGGGCCAATCGAGGTTGACCCGCTGATCGGCGATGCCTCCAAGGCAGCCGACCAAACTCGGTTGGAAGCCGAAGACCACTTACGATGAGCTCGTCTCGGAAATGGTCGAGGCCGACCGCCGCGCCTACGGGATCGTGTTAGCGTGACGTGAAAACACGATGACTTCGCGGGCATGTGCATCTTGCCGTTTCAGGGACGTCGGCATTTCAGGCCCGCCGCGGTCAGCCGGCGTCAGTCAGTTCTATCGTTTGGATCGGCAAACTCACACATCCTGCAAAGCAGAAAACCAGCCGCTCCATTCATGCGATCGACGATTTCGCAAAAAACTGGGCTTTTAAAGAGATCGCCATATTCGTCGCATAGAAGGTTGCCCAATACGTGACGCCGCTCAAAATCCATGGAGCAGAGAGTAACCTCGCCGTTTGGAAGGAGTACATTCCGATACTGCCGTTCGTCCACGCATATCAGCGCTCCGACGACTGGCTGCCGTGGTTCTACAATCTTAGGGTCTACGCTTCCACCCCTGCTGCTCACCGGTCGCGCGCGAACTAGGGCTTGGGGAGGGATAATGTCGGCGATATCGGGATGGGGCTCACCCAAAACCACGAATCGGATCGAAGGGATGTCGGCGTCGACGAGTTGACCAACCAAATCGCGATACTTGTCTCCGACAAGGCGGCTATTCATGTGGGCGCCATCATCAAAAACATGAACCACGAATACCCCCAACCGCAGCGCCTGCAAGCGTTGTAGATCCCGCCCCTTCATTCCCACTAGCGTCGTGAAAATCCTGATGCCGTGGCCTTTGGCGGAAGCGTGCTCGACCATTTCGGTGCAATCCGGATTGAGCCATGGCTCAGAATACCCGGCAAAACTAATGTCGACGGAGGCTGGTACGCGCGCCAGACAGCGCTTGAAATCTCCAAGACTAAGATGCTTCGTATCAGATACTTTTCTTTGCCGGTCAGCGAACTTGTCCTGCGGACAATATGAACATCCAACGATGCATCCTGTGGTCGTCGTTATCTCCAAAACTCTGCCGGCTGGGATAGCAGAGCGCAGTTCCGGTAAAATCATTCGTTGTGACTCCCACTCGTCTTGGTCATGCATAACGTCCAGGATGGTGTCTTTGGCTTCATGACACCGACGGTCAAGACAGTCCGAATGAGCCCAGCCATCTCCGCCTGGGCAGCAGTCAACAGCCGGTTTCCTCAATCTGCCGAGCGGACTATCAACGAACTTTGGGCATCGGCGCGGCAGGGCGGCGCAACCGCAAAGTCGCGCGTCAGCCATTGCCAAGGTGTAGCCGTGACCGTTGAGCGGGCGCGCCGCCGAGATCGCGCAGCAGACCATCAATCGTCTCGCGTTCTTATGCGGTCAGCCCCCACTCAATATTGCCGCATCTCCAGCAAAGGCCGTGCCAGCGCGCTTAGCCGAGCAACTGCACGAGCAGGCCTCGAGAAACCTCACGCCCAAGGCGGCCGGTTGTTTTGGACCGGACATGTTTTTTGTCGCTGTCAGCTTTTGGACATGCATCTCAGACGCTTGAGGACAGACTTGGCTGTCTCCTGCGGTAATGTTGGCGTCGGCTCATCATCTAGCATCATTTCGGCGCCGGCTGTGTGCGCGGAAGATCTACACGACCTGACCGCCGCGTGCAGCGACTGCCTGCCGGCTCATAGCTGATCTTTTCTCCTGAAGCCGGCGATGGGGCTAGGCCGTCGAGTGCGTGCTGCCGGATGCGGCGTATGCTGTTTGGCTAGACGGCGGATACCGCGTCACCTCCATATTTTCGCGACAGAGGTTTGGTGGCGTCGCAGGCCTTCTTGCTACATCACCGCAGTGCTCGGGAATTCGTATCTGATCCGCGTGAGGCGAAGACCTTCTCTCTCGACTGGCTCGCCGAGGCCGTCTGTCCTGCGGGCACCGAACGATTTCTCATTTGGCATGGCGCATGCGCGTCGATCCGCAAACCCCGTCATGGAGGACAAATCGGAGCTGGCCGCCACTCCACCTCCTCCTACCACGAGGGCAGACGGGAAGCAGCGCCTTCAAATGAGGGACAAAATCACTTTACCTCGAATCTTGCATCTCGATCACAACCGGAGCCATGGAACCGCGTCCGCGACCATGGCCTCGCGCCCCAAGGCAATTGCCCAGCGCAAATGGCTACGCGCGATTACGCCATGCATCCTTTGCGAGGCTACGACAGCACCTCGGAGAGCCTCGCCGCCATCATGCAGACCGATCTAAGCCCACTGATCCAGCACAAAGGAATTTCAAGCATGCACCAAGATACCGTCCGTGGGAAAGCTTTCGCCATGCCCCTGACCAGCCCGGCCTACCCGGCCGGCCCATATCGCTTCCGCAACCGGGAGTATCTGATCATCACATATCGCACCGATCCGCAGAAACTGCGCGACCTTGTGCCGGAGCCGCTTCAGGTGTGCGAGCCTATCGTCAAGTTCGAGTTCATTCGCATGCCGGACTCGACGGGCTTCGGCGACTACACGGAAGGCGGACAGGTCATCCCTGTCTCCTTCTGTGGCCGCAGGGGGAGCTATACCCACTGCATGTTTCTCGACGACCATCCGCCGATAGCGGGCGGACGCGAGTTGTGGGGCTTTCCCAAGAAGCTCGCTAGCCCAACGCTCCGAACGGAGACGGATACCCTTGTTGGCACGCTGGACTACGGGCCGGTCCGCGTCGCGACGGGTACCATGGGCTACAAGCACCGAGCCGCCGACCTCGCGAGCGTGAGGGCCTCGCTCGCTGAACCGAATTTCCTCCTCAAAATTATCCCGCATGTCGACGGCACGCCGCGCATCTGTGAGCTCGTGGAATATCATCTAGAGGACGTCCATTTGAGGGGCGCCTGGACGGGCCCGGCAGCCCTGAACCTCTGGTCGCATGCGCTTGCCCCCGTCGCCGAACTGCCGGTGCTGGAAGTAGTCTCGGCAGTACACCTCGTCGCAGATCTCACGCTCGCGCTCGGGAAGGTCGTCCACGACTATCTCGCGGAAGCCTAGCCTCGCCATCGGAAAGGAAGAACCATGAACTTTTACAGTGATATCTCATTGAACCAACGCGATGGGGAGCTGGTGGACGGCTTCTCGACAAGGAACGCCACTGACAATCTCATACAACGTCTTTCCAGCTACCTAGCCTTAGAGGACATTCCGCCGCTTTGCAGCGAGTGCAGGCGCCTCGCGAGTAAGAGCGATTGCCCTTGCCCATCCTCCCTGCTTTTGGTGCAACATATGCTCGCTGCCGTTTACCAGCGGCTTGACGCCATTGACTGCCTCTCAGAGCAAGGCGCCATAAGACTGAAGGCTTTTACCGATTATCTGGCGGCGGTCGTTCGAATAGCTTCAGAGAGCGGCGACGCGGCACCCTGGATTGATCTAGCAACCCGGTTTAGCGCTCTTTTCGATCCCGACGAGGTTGCCCATTGATCTCGCGCTTATCGCTTTTTCGTGGAACGAGCAGCCTCGTCGGCAGATGCGTCATCGATCGCCAGCGGCGGGCCGGCGCATATGCGAGCGTAAAAGCGCCGAGCAGCCGGTGATATATCTCGAACGTGACGACGCCGATTGGCGCGATGCGCGTTGGCTCGGGGCCCTCGTGTCCAAGCATGGGTGCGTTCCCATTCCGCGGCATCGTACTCGCGATCCCGTCTGTGCCGTGCTCAAGCAAACGAGCTCGAGCGAACCGCCCCAGGTTGCGGATTTAGACAATCGTTGATGGAGTTGGCTGGCGAATTGGCGCGTTCGGCCTTCGGTTGGAAGACCGGCTTGAGGGGGGCCAACGAAACGGAACTGGCGAAGCCACGCTGGAGTATGCCTTCACTGGGGTCGCGTCCCTGCACGTGCATGTAGGCGTCACAGTAGAGCTTTGAACAGCATCGGTGCGGGTCCGGAACCGTCATCGAGCCAAAAACAGCGGCAATGTCGGCTTTTCAAAGATCCATCTGGTCACACCGCCAAAGAGCCGCTCACGCAGCCGACGGCTGCCATAGGCGCCCATGACGATCATGTCCGCAGAAATGTCGATTGCGTGCTGCGCAAGCACCGTGGCCGCCGATTTGCCGGCACTTGGCAGGAGGTCAACCGACACCCGAGCACCGTGCCGAGTGAGATAGGCAGCGATGTCGGCTCCAGGCTCCGCGCCGTTCCCGTTGTAGTTGCCCTTCGGATCGACCAGGGCGACACGAACTTCCTCAGCAACGCATAGGAGGCCCAGCGCTTCTCGAACCGCACGGGACGCCTCGACTCGCGAGTCCCAACCGACCAGGACGCGCCGTGGCCACAGCGTCGCCTCAGCCCCCTTCGGCACAACGAGCACCGGCTTTCCCGTATCGAACAAGCAGCCGTTGACCACAGGAGGTCCGAGATTCTCGTCGTTGAGGAGCCCCGGTCCGATGATCGTGAGGTCGGCGCAGAGCGCCCGCTGTCGTGCCACTTCACCGAGGCTGGCCGGATCGTAATAGTCGGTGTCAACGTCATAGGCGGGCGACATAGATTCCAGCAGTTTCTGAATGTCTCTGGAGCGTTTTTCCAGTCTGACCGCGTTCTGTGTAAATCGATCGATTTGCCGAAACCGATCGTTCAATCTGGCAATTGCCTGTCCACGTGCTACCGGCCACTCTGGGACACCATCTCCGATCCGCCGATGCGACATAAGGAGCATCGGAGGGGGTATGATCAGTACGGAAAGGTGCGCGCCGATTTCCGCACACAAGCCGGCAGCAGTTCTGACGTCCTGATCGGAATGGTCAGCGCCGGTCAAACAGAGTACCGTTTTAAAGCCCATTTTCCTGTTTCTTCCTGAGTATCCGTTGAGGGCGTTTCAGGCCGCAAGACCGGCTCACAGCGCGAGGAAAGGGAGTGGCACCACACTCGGCACTCAATTCAGCCGTCCAGTTTCTCGAGCGAGTAGCCGGCCGACCTGACGGTACGGATGACGATACCGGTCGAGGCCGCCTCCAGAGCCCTTCTGAGCCGACTGATGTGGACGTCGACTGTGCGTACACCGACATGGATATTGGCCGGCCAGGCCCCCCCGATCAGCTCGTCCCTGCTGAAGACCGTGCCGGGAGCCTCGAGCAAATGCCGAAGCACGTTGAACTCGATCGGTCCGAGATGGATGTCATGGCCATTGCCGCAAACCCGGTGGGCATCGAGCTTCATCTCAAGGCTGCCATAGGAAAGCCAGCTGTTGTTTTCAATCGCGTTTGAACCCGGCTTCGGCAGCGCCAGCCTCGTGCGCAGATAATCGAGCAGCTTGGCCGGCGCCATTGGCCGCACAAAGCTCTCGTCAATGCCGGCCTTCAACAGATCAAGGTGCTGGTTCTCGGCGCCGGGCGCGATCAGGGCAATGATGGGCAGGCCGCCGGTCCGGGGTTCCCGCTTGAGCCGGGCGCAGATTGCGGACCCGGTAAGGCTCGTTGGACCGCAGTCCAGCACCACGGCCTGGAATTCCCGTTCGTCGGCCTTTGCAAGTGCTTCCTTGGCGCCGCCTGCCGGCTCACTGACGAAGCCGTCCACCTCCAGTATGTGGCTGAGGAACAGATAGAACTCCGCATCTTGCGAACAGATCAGGACGAGTGGCTTCATCAGCGCTACCCCGAGAACCACATTGGCCTCGACCGCGTCGGCCGCGTGGGCCGGCCATCGCGGCTCCTCAAGGCCTGACATGATCCTCTTGCTCGAAAATTGGTTTCATGCCCGTGCCACCTCGGGATAGGCGTCGATGGCTGCGATGGCATCGTCGACCAGTTTCGTACCGGCGGCGGCGAGTTTGCAGAACGTCTCGAAGCCGAACCGATGGACGTCGCGCACGGTCTTGGACAAAACGACCAGCCGCCCGGCGGTGAAAAGCACGCGCCCGAACCCCTCATGGCTCATTTCGATCATCGGCGATGCCATCAGGCCGGAGCGCTCCTCGATCGCAAGGGCGACGGCAGTGTAAAACTTATCGAGCCTCCACAGCACGTCCGGATCGGGATCGCCGATGATTGGGATCGTACGACGCCGTTCCTTGCTGACGATGAAGTCGGCCAGCAACTCGGCGTCCGCTTTGCCGTCCCACGACCCGTGGGAATCTTGAGCAAGGATCAGCCGCACGAGGCACTTGACGAACGGGCTGGCAAGGGCCGCCTCGTCATCGTTGACAGCAGGGCTGATCGCGACTTCAAACATTTTGCTCTTTCCTTGTTTCAGTCCTCATCCTCGAAGGAGGGTTTCTTTTCGGCGACACCAGCTTCGGCCAGCACCTTGCGCAGCCAGGGCGGAGGACATGTCCTCAGCATCGTCTGCGTGCGCAACAGCACCTCTTGGATGGTTTGTGGCTGCGGCACCTTGATTGGATGGATTTTTGCCGAAACAAGCTTGGCTGCCGAAGGCCCGCCGATGGCCAGACAAAACAGCAGATGGCAGCCCTTCAGCGCCTCCACCTTCGGCGTGATGCGGTCATCGCCGGTTCGACGCTTCCCGCTCTCATCGGAAACGTCATCGAAGGCCACGGCTTCCACGAGATGCCACTCCTCGCGCGTCACGTCGTAGACAGCAAAGCGCTTGGCAGACCCGAAATGGGCATTGAGATTCGTCATGTCTTGCGTGGCGATGGCTACGCGCAATGCGCCTGCCCGTCGGTCCGTCATCGGTGCGTGAACCTCGTCAGTGACGAGTGAGAGGCGACGAACGGAGCTCATCTGGCATTTCTCGTTTCCGGAATGGATCAAGCGCCTCAGGCGTCGGCGCGTGCTGGTTGGCCTGAAAGATATTGGCAACATCGAAGATCAGGTCGCGGGTCCCCCGATAGAGGATTGTGAGCTTGTGCTGGCTGCCGAGCCGGTCGAAGATCGGGAAGCCAACGCGCATGAGCGGAATGCCAAGGCGTCGCGATGCCTGGCGACCGTGGGAATGTGTTACGAGAAGATCCGCGCCCGCTGCAAGAGCTTCCAAATCGCCGAGATCGCCGATCTGAACCCACTCCGCCGGTACTTTTTGCAGAATCTTCGACATATCGGTCGTCGTGACCGCCGCCGCGATGTCACAGCCCATGCCGGTGAAGAAGGTTGCGAGTTGATAGAGTTGGTCTGGTTCAGCAGCGATCGCAATTTTCTTGCCTCCGAAATGGAAATGTCCGTCGAGCAATGCATCCTCCAATTGCGCCCGGTGACGGCGAACCCGGGCCGGCACCGCCGCGCCCGAAACCGCCGATAGCAGCGAGACGAACCGGTCGACGGCCTTCAATCCGGTCAGCGACTGGAACACCGCGTAAGGCACGCCGGTCAACCCGTGCAGCGTTTTCGCCGGGTGGCGCATGTGCTCGCCGATGACGATGCATTGCGCCGCCGTGCCAAGCTCGCGGATTTCCTCGACGCTGGTGCCGCCATAGGTAGTGGTTACCCAGCGGTCAGGAACCGTGCCGTCGAGTGAGCCGGAGACGTCCGGCAGGATAACCGGCTTGAGCCCAAAACTTTCAACCATGTCACGCAAATGCTCGACGTCAGCGACAGTGAGGTTGCATCCGGGCAGGATCGCGATCTTCTTCGGCTGCCGCGTCCGTTCACCCGACCGTGTAATCCCTTCGATCATCGCCGCGACAGCCTTGGCCCAGCCTTCTTCGATCGCGCCGTCAAAATCAGGCGTGTTGGCCAGCACGACCTCCGTACCCGCGAGCTCTTCCACGTGCTTCAGTTTGACGTTGGCGATATCACTCGCGCAATCTTCGCCACGGGTCTCCACCAGCGCGGTCGTGCACACCCCTATCAGCTTTGGCTTCGTGCGGGTTTTGAGGTTGAGGATCGCCTCTTCCAGATGGTCCGCTCCGCCGAGTATGGTTGCCACCTCGTCCATCGCCGTTGTCTGCAAGGGGATCGCTTCCTTGAAATGCCGCACGAAGAGCACGAGCGCGAAGCTGGTGCAGCCTTGGCTGCCATGGAACAGGGGCATCGCACCCTCGACTCCAAGAAAAGCGAAGGCGGCACCCAGCGGCTGCGACGACTTCAGCGGGTTGACCGCCGCTGATTTGATTTTGCGAAGGATGCGGACCATCGAATTTCCTCAACGGTTGCCGAAGCCGTGAGCCGTCGCGCCGGCGAATTCATTGAAGGCGTTCACAGTCGCGGTCCCGTTCTTCGTGCTCGCCAGATTGTCCTCCACAGCAGGCTGGCGATCCCACGGCGCCGGCTCCCGCACCTGGTCCCAGATCGGGCTATGAATGGCGAGGTCGATCTGCCGGACAAGTTCCACCATGCCGTCATAGCCGGCATAAGGATGTTGGCGCTCCTGGTTGATATCGAGCCAGGGTGTCTTGGCCTTCAGCGCGATGAATTGCGTGCGCCCGCCCGACAGCATGATGTCGGCCTTGTGTTTTGAGAGCATGGCGTAAAGATCGCGCGCTGCCATCTGCTCGAACGTGTGGTTTTCGTCCTTGAGGATCCGTTTGATTCGCTCCTTGTCTTCGACGGTGGATTTCTTGACCGAGGTGCCGACGATCTCCATGCCAATCTCCATCAGCGCGTGGACGACTGACCAGGACTTCACACCGCCTGTATTGAGCAGCACGCGCTTGCCTTGAAGCCGCCGGCGGTAGGCCTCGAGCTTCTTCCATGCAATCGCCTCCTGCTCGGCAATCAGCGTGTCTGTGCGATCGAGGATTTCCGCATCGGCGCCCTTCCTCACCAGCAGCTCAGCAATGTTGCGAAGTGCCTCCGAGGTATCGGTTATGCCGTAGAAGGAGCCCTCGAAGAATGGGATGTCCCAGCGCCCCTCCATTTTGCGGGCCAGGTTGATCAGTGCGCTCGAGCACACCAGCATAGCCGCCCGGGCGCGGTGCGCGGATGCAACGTCGATGTAACGCGCATCGCCCGGAATGCAGGCGCGCACCCGGATGCCGAGCCGATCAAGCAGCGGCTTCACCAGCCAGAATTCGCCGGAGAGGTTGAATTCGCCAAGGATGTTGATGTCGTAGGGCCCGGCGTCGTCGGGTTCCACCGTGCCGATGACATGATCGAGCAACGCTTCGGCGGCAAGTTTGTTGCCGAGGTTCTTGGAGCCGGCCAAGCCCGGCGCATTGATCGGCACCACGGCCAAGCCGAATTTTTCGGCCGCGCGTTTGCACACGGCCTCGATGTCGTCGCCGATCAGCGCCGTCACGCAGGTCGAATAGACGAAGACTGCCGGCGGCGCATATGTTTCCTTGATCTCGCGGATCGCCCTGAACAGCTTCCGCTCGCCCTGCCCCATCACGACGTCGAGTTCGGTGAGGTCGGTTGTGAAGCTAGTCCGCCACAGGGTTGGCCCGGACGAAGCTGCGCCTCTGTTGTCCCAGGAATTGCCCTCGCAGGCGAGCGGCGCATGGACCAGGTGCGCAACGTCGGTGATCGGCTGCACGACGATCTTGGCGCCGTCAAAGGCGCAGCCGCCGGCTGCCGCCCCGGGGGTCAGCGGCTTCGAGCAGCCCTGCTTGCGCGCCTTGGCATCCTTGCCGCGGTTGTTATCGCAGGCGGGCTCGTCGAAAACGTCCTGGATCTTGGCACTGAGCGAGGTCATTGCGTCAGTCTCCGAAGTCCATTGGGCAATTGGCGGCCTCGGCGAAAAGTCGGCACGGGCTTAGCGGGTGAGGTCATAGGAATAGTCCGTCACGCCCGTTTCGCTCGTCTCGCGATCGAGCTTGTCGAATATCTTGTCGAGGATCGTCGTCAGCACGCGTAATCCACCCTGGTAGCCCATGAGGGGAAAGCGATGGTGATGGTGCCGGTCGAAGATTGGAAACATCAGCCGGATCAGCGGCGTGCCGGTGTCGCGCTCCAGATACTTGCCATAGGAATTGCCGATCAGCAGGTCCACCGGCTCTGTAAACAGCAGCGAACGCATCGCCCAGAGATCCTTGCCCGCCCAGATCTGGGCATCCTGGCCAAAGGACGAGGATGCAAGCAATTCCTTCATCTCGGCCTCCCAGGCCGATGTGCCGTTGGTCGCGAGGCAATGTGTCGGCTCGCCGCCGGTCTCCATGACGAAGCGGGCCATGGCGTAGACGAAGTCGGGATCCCCATAGATTGCGTACTTCTTGCCGTGCAGCCATGACTGGCTGTCCGCCATGGCGTCAACCAGTCGGCCGCGCTCCATCCGGATTGACTCGGGGATCTCCTGGCCGGAAATCGCTGAGACCTTCATCAGGAATTCGTCGGTCGCCTGGACACCCAGCGGATAGTGGAAGGATGCCGTCGCCTGCCCGACCTCGTTGCAATATTCCAGCGTCTTGCGGGTGTTGTAATGCTGCAGCGACAGTGTCGCCTCCGCGTTGAGTGCCCCTTTCACGTCTTCGATCTTGGTGCCACCGTCATACATGCGGTATTCGCCGTCCGACGGCGTGTCGAACTGGTCTGAGGCGTCCTGAATGACGATATAGGTGACACCCATCAGGTCGAGGAGGCGCTTAAGTTCCCGGTTGTTTCCGACGCAGAATCCGTCGAAGCCTGGAATGATGTTGATGGTCCCAGCGGCCTTTGAGCGCTCGCTGCCCTTCCAGAAATGCTCCAGCACGCCCTTCACCATGCCGTCGTAGCCATCGACATGGCTGCCGACGAAGGCAGGCGTATGAGCGAAAGGCACGTCGAAGTCGCACGGGACCGAGCCTTCGTTCTTGGCGTTCTCGATGAAGCTCCGCAGGTCGTCGCCAATGACCTCGGCCATGCAGGTGGTCGAGACGGCGATCATCTTGGGGTCGTAGAGCTTGTAGGTATTGGCGAGCCCGTCGACCATGTTCTTCAGGCCGCCAAACACTGCCGCGTCCTCGGTCATCGAGGAGGAAACCGCTGACGAAGGCTCCTTGAAATGTCGCGACAGATGCGAGCGGTAGTAGGCAACGCAGCCCTGGCTACCGTGAACGAAAGACATGGTGCGCTCGAACCCCGCGGCCGCGAACACGGCGCCGAGCGGCTGGCAGGCCTTGGCGGGGTTTATGACAAGCGCCTCGCGAGCGAGGTTCTTTTCGCGGTATTCCCAAGTCTTGGTCAATTCGCGTTGGTCGGTGACGATCTGATCAGGGTGCGGACATTCGAAATTCAGTTTCTTCTCGGCAAGCATTTGTCTGTATTCCGGCTCGCGGAACAGGGGAGCATAGTCGAGAATTTTTTCGGCCGATTGCGGCATGGTGGTCACCTTTTCCATCTGGCTGCGGCAAGCGGCAGCACAGGGACATCAAAGCGTTAAAGGGCATCCAGCGTGGATCGAGCACGCCCCAAGCATTTATCGGCCTCCCTGCCAGGGAGGGAGGCCAGTCCTCATTCGGCGGCGACCGCCGTCGGCGGCGCGTCCTTCATCTTTTTCCACGGCGCGCGGTAGAGACCCCAGACCGGGTTGTTGATGGCCAGATCCATGTCGCGGGCGAAAATGGCGAAGCCGTCATAACCGTGATACGGGCCGGAATAGTCCCAGGAGTGCATCTGGCGGAACGGGATGCCCATCTTCTGTACCGGGTACTTCTCCTTGATACCGGAGCCAACGAGATCCGGGCGGATGCCTTCGATGAACTTCTCCAGCTCATAACCGGTGACGTCGTCATAGAGGAGCGTGCCATTCTTCACGTAATGGCCGGTGCGCTGATAGTCGTCGTTGTGGGCGAATTCGTAGCCGGTGCCAACGATCACCATAGCGAGGTCCTCGTAGGCAGTGATGACGTGGCGAGGACGCAGCCCGCCGACATAGAGCATCACCGTCCTGCCTTCGAGGCGCGGTTGGTACTTGGCTATGACGGCATCGACCAAGGGCCGGTACTTGGCGATGACCTTTTCGGTCTTCTCCTCGATTTCCGGGCCGAAGTGTTTGGCGATGTTGCGCAAGGAGGCCTCGATCTGGGAGGGGCCGAAGAAATTGTATTCCATCCAGGCGATGCCGTACTTTTCCTCCATGTGCCGGCAGATGTAGTTCATCGACCGGTAGCAGTGGATCAGGTTGAGCTTGGCCTTGGGAGCGCGCTCTATTTCGGCGAGTGTGGCGTCGCCCGACCAGTTGCCGACCACCCGAAGCCCAATCTCTTCGAGCAGGATTCGCGAGGCCCAGGCATCGCCGCCAATGTTGTAGTCGCCGACGACGTTGACGTCGTATGGGCCGGACTCGAACGCGACATCGTCCTTGTCGAAGACCCAATCGCGGATCGCATCATTGGCAATGTGGTGGCCGAGCGATTGTGAAACGCCGCGGAAACCTTCGCAGCGCACCGGTACAATCGTCTTTTTGTGCTCCTTGGCTTTCTTGCGCGACACGGCCTCGATATCGTCCCCGATCAGGCCGATCGGGCATTCGGACTGCACCGAGATGCCGCCACTGAGCGGAAATAGGTCCTCGATCTCGTCGATGATCTTTTCCAGCTTCTTGTCGCCGCCGAAAACGATGTCCTTCTCCTGGAAGTCGGAGGTGAACTGCATGGTCACGAACGTGTCGATACCCGTCGTGCCGACGTAATAGTTGCGGCGTTGGGACCAGGAATATTGCCCACAGCCGACTGGCCCGTGCGAGATGTGGACCATATCCTTGACCGGACCCCACACCACGCCCTTGGAGCCGGCATAGGCACAGCCGCGGATAGTCATCACGCCCGGAATGGATTTGATGTTCGATTTGACGTCGCATTCGGAAAGGCCCTTGTCCTCACCTCCAGCCTCGTCCTTGCTCGTTGCGACACTGAGGTGCTTCTTGCGACGCTTCGCCGCCTTGTCTGGATATTGGGACAGCACGTCTTCGATAAGCTTCGCATGCAAAGCGCCGTCATTCTCATAGTCGAGGCCCATGGGACCTGCCCCTTTCAAGGTTCGGGTAACGCCTCGCCAACGAGGCCTTGTTTCGTACAAAGGGGCGCCAGGTCACGGTCGGCGCCCCCTGTCGGTAGCGGCGGCTACTGAGCGACGGCCAATTTCGCTTCCTTGGCCTGAAGCTCGGCAAGCATTTGCTCGTCCGTCTTCATGATGCCGAAGTCGAGCAGCATGTCCTCGAGCTCCTCCATGGTGATTGGGGTCGGGATGGTGCCCTGGCCCGAATTGACATGGATCTTCTCGGCCAACGCGCGGTACTCCCCTGCCTGTTTGGAGTCCGGCGCATACTGGATTACCGTCATCTTTCTCAGTTCGGCGTGCTGGACGATGTTGTCGCGCGGCACGAAGTGGATGAGCTTGGAATTGAGTCTGGCGGCCAGCGCCTCGGAGAGGTCGAGCTCGCGGTCGGTCTGTCGCTCATTGCAGATCAGCCCGCCGAGCCGCACGCCGCCCGAATGGGCGTATTTCAGGATACCCTTGGCGATGTTGTTGGCGGCATAGAGCGCCATCATCTCGCCGGACATGACGATGTAGATTTCCTGGGCCTTGTTTTCGCGGATCGGCATCGCAAAGCCGCCGCACACCACGTCGCCCAGCACGTCGTAGGAGACATAGTCGACATTATCATAGGCGCCGTTCTCCTCGAGGAAGTTGATCGAGGTGATGACGCCGCGGCCGGCGCAGCCGACACCCGGCTCGGGGCCGCCGGACTCCACGCACTTGATGTCTTTGTAGCCGATCTTGAGCACGTCCTGGAGTTCAAGGTCTTCCACAGAACCTTCTTGGGCGGCGAGATGCAGAACGGTATCCTGCGCCTTTGCATTCAGGATCAGCCGGGTGGAGTCGGCTTTGGGGTCGCAGCCGACGATCAGGATTTTCTGTCCGAGGTCGACCAGGGCGGCTAGCGTATTTTGAGAGGTGGTGGACTTGCCGATGCCCCCCTTTCCGTAGAATGCGATCTGACGCAGACCTGACATGTTGCTTCCTTCCTTCTTTCCATCCATAGCGGTTACCGCGACTTCAATGCCGGTCGGCAGATCCCGCCGCCTCGCACCGATCGTTTCAAAACTCGTGCCAATTCGGCCGGTTGGATCGAAGAAGAAATTTTATGATTGCTTTTCAGCTGTTTAACATTTGGCAAAAATATTAAATTGGCTAAATAAACTTGTGTCGCGGCCCTGACAAAGGCGACAGGAAATGTCGGATGGCGTTGAGTGAGACGTCGGCCGCGGAGCCCGGAAAGAAGCTAGTTGTCAAAATCTGATGGAGTAGATGCCCCCTCCCGACGCCATCGCAATGTGCCAGTTTGGTGATTGCCAGAATCGACCAAGACAGAGACGGCATCCATGGAAGTTACCATCATTGGAATCGATCTCGCAAAGCGGGTCTTCCAGGTTCACGGCGCGGCGAGTGACGGGAAGGTTGTCTTTCGCAAGAAGCTGTCGCGCGAAGTTGCTGCCGTTTCTCGCCGGACAGCCCCGGTGCACGGTGGCGATGGAAGCGCGACCGCCCACGACTGGGGGCGTACGATCGGCGGGCTCGGGCATGCCGTCCGGCTCCTGCCGCCGGTCTATGTGAAGTCCTTTGTAAAGCGGCACGCGGAAGCGGCCCTCAGGCCGACAATGCGCTTCGTGGCTGTCAAAACCGAGGAGCAAGAGGCGCGGTCGATGATCTTCCGCACGCGCGACCTCTTGGTGCGCCAGCGCACGCAGCTGATAAACGCCCTGCGCGGCCACCTCGCCGAAGCACGGGGTCGTCGCCCCACACGGCCCGGCCCACGTGAAGCGCCTTGCGGATGCAATCGAAGACGAGGAAGGCCTCATCCAGCCGATCGTCCGCGACGTTGGTCGTCTCTACCTCCAGCAGATCGCCATCTACAGCGAGAAGATCGCCGAGCTCGAGAAGACCCTCCCTTGGCTGTAGATCATCTGGGAGCTCGTCCCGCTGGATTTGGCGCGCTGAAGGACCGGGGATCAGCCAAATCCGCGAGCGTTCCAAGTGGATTCTGTCCACTCTATCTGAGTTTCAGCCATCTTGCCCTCCCGAGCATTCCTTAACCCGCCGCCGCATCAGACCGCTCCGCGTATCGGATTGACGACCTTGAGCCCGGCAAAGTCTTTTTCGTTATCCGTTACCAGCACGCACTCGTTCGCTCCGGCGACAGCGGCGATGATCATGTCGAGCCCGCTGCGCGGCTTGCCGGCCAGTTTTCCTCCTGCCATCAGCCGCGCCCAGATCAGCCCTGCCTTGTCGTCGAACGAGAGGATGCGGCCCGCAAACAGCGCCTGCGGCCCCTCAGGCCCAGAGAACCAGTTGTCGAGTGCGTCGCGTTTTTTCCCGCGCGGCTTCTCCAGAACCCTGCGAAGAATTTCCGCAACGGTCAGCGAAGCGATGAACAAATCCTCGTCACGCTGTCTCGACATCCATGCCAGGAGCGATTCCGAAGGCTGCGATTTGACGACATCGCTGATGATGTTGGTATCGAGGAGGTAGCGTGTCACAGGTCGATCTTCCGCCCCTCTTCATGGGGGCGGGAAAGATCGAGGTCAGCTCCCACGAGCGGCGAACGACGCAATGCGGCGAGAATCCCGCCAAGCTTGGGTGGCTCGCCGGCGATGGTCTGGCTGACAGCAGCGCGCAGGCTAGAGGCATCCGGTCCATCTTCGGCCAGGCGGCGAGCCAAAGATCGAATGAGGTCGCGATCGGCATCGCGGCCAAGCACCTCGAAGCGCGCCAAGCCGCGCTCGCTGAGGCGAGATCGATAGTTTTGAATGGCGCGTTTTTGCGAGCTGCTCATAGTTGCCTCCGACTACAACACACATACATAATACATTCGACATACATCATAACTACAACAAGAAGGAACATACAGATCTAAATAAAAAGACAGTCTTCATTTCTCATTTCCAGTAATATAACGAGAATACTGGGTTTGATCAAGGTGCAGGCAGTCCGGGCAGTGCTCTCTTTCTGTTGAATGGCATCGGTGGGGACGCGCGATATATGTTACGCGACGGTACTTTTTGACCAGCGTCGAGTTCTTGCGCTGACAAGAGAAATATCTCGGCGCCGACCAAAGGGCGTCGGCCCCAGGACGGGCGAGGCTCGTTCGGAGAACGGCGCGAAACAGGGATTGGTCCATTCGCGCGGCGATGATTGACCACAAGGCCTGCTGGACGGGTTCCGCGTGCAGGTGCCCGTCGCTGCCCGCCTTGAAAAACTGTCAGAAAATCGCATACATTTCTGACAGGAGCATGGCCATGCAACGGTTGACCGAACAGATTCTTGCGCACGCGAAAGGGCTGCCAGAGGGCACGCCGGTCGCAGCTAAGAGCTTGCTTCACCTCGGGAATCGCGCCGCGGTGGATCAGGCATTGTCGCGTCTAGCCGAGCGGACGCAGTTGATCCGGGCGGGTCGCGGCGTCTATCTCCTTCCGGTCACGAGCAGGTTCGGCACCCGGGCTCCCTCCGTGGAGCAAGCGGTCGAGGCGCTTGCCAGCCAGCGCGGGGAGATCATCGTCACGAGTGGGGCCGTTGCCGCCAACACCCTCGGTCTCACGACACAGGTGCCGGTCCGGTCGGTCTATCTGACTTCCGGCCGCACCCGGAAGATGAGCCTCGGCAAGCAGGTCGTCGAGCTTCGCCACGCGCCTCGTTGGCAGCTCGCCATGGCGCATCGGCCCGCTGGCGAGGCGGTGCGAGCGTTGGCTTGGCTTGGGCCGGAGAAGGCTGAGGCCGCCCTCCAGACACTGAAGCGGAAACTCCCGCCGGGCGCCTTCAGCGAGTTGGTCGCGGTAGCGCCGCAGCTTCCGACCTGGATGGCGCGCAGCGTGGGCAAGGCCGCACATGGCTGATCCCTTTCTCCACCTCCCGATCGAGGATCGGCGGGAGGCGCTCGGCGTCGCGGCCGATCGGTCCGGCAGGCCGGCGCATCTCCTCGAGAAGGACGTGTGGGTGGTCTGGGCGCTCGCCACCTTTACGGCTCGGCGCTCGGCGAACATCTGGTGTTCAAGGGCGGCACGTCGCTGTCCAAAGCCTATCAGGTTATCCAGCGGTTTTCCGAGGACGTCGACCTAACATACGACCTCCGGCCGATTGCACCCGACTTGGTGGGCGACGACGGCGAAGCGTTGCCGGAGACCCGTAGCGAGGAAAAACGCAGGTCCAGTGAGGTGCGTAAGCGCCTGCCCAATTGGGTTGAAGGAAGCGTTCAGCCGATCATCGCAGATGCGCTCGCGGCTGAAGCTTTGGCGGCCGCCATCCGCGTCGAGGGCGAGAAGCTGTTCATCGATTACGAAGCCGCGACGCCTGGCTCCGGCTATGTGGCGCCGAGCGTGATGCTCGAATTCGGAGCACGATCGACGGGCGAGCCCGCGAGCTTGCGCGACATCGCCTGCGACGCGTCTGGCCTGATCGAGGGCGTGACCTTTCCCACGGCTCGTCCACGCGTGATGCATGCGGAGCGAACCTTCTGGGAGAAGGCGACGGCCATCCACGTCTTCTGCCTGCAGGAGCGCCGGCGCGGCGATCGCTTTGCTCGTCACTGGCACGATGTCGCGCGGTTGGACGAAACCGGTTTTACCCCGTCCGCCTTTGCTGATCGCGATCTGGCGAACGCAGTGGCGCGCCACAAGACCATGTTCTTCGCCGAGAAAGCGCCCGATCGAACGCCCATCGATTACGCGGCGGCTGTCAACGGCGGTCTGCGGCTTGTGCCCGCAGGCGATGGTCTGAAGGCGCTTGAAGAGGACTACGCCCGCATGGTCGACGACGGGCTTCTTCTGGAAGACGCGGAGCCTTTCGAAGCGCTGATGACGCGATGTGCCGATATCGCCGAGCGAGCCAATTACATCCGCGAATAGAAAAAACTGGGGGGACGGCGCCGTGCGAATTTCGCGGATCAAAATTACAAACTTCGCCAATCGGCGCGCTGCGGGCGGGAATGCTCGATGCGCTGATGGCGGCAGAGCCAAGCCTCGCCGATCAGCGCGAACAGGTGGTGCGCATGTCGGCGGCGCTCGCTGTCGGCGGGCCGCTCGCCGACCTGGATCTGGCGAGCCTCGGTGGACGCGACGCGTCGCCTCTCCATCTTAATCTGTTGACGCCGCACTCGGCAAAGGGCTGCGAAGATGATGTCGTGATCATGGTGGGACTCGATCTGGGCGGTTTGCCCTGGCGAACGAGCAGCCGGCGGCGCGACGCGAAAGCCGACGGCTGTTCTATGTTGGCCTGACGCGGGCCCGCGACGAGATCCATATGCTGTATTCCGGTTACGTCGATACCGGCCGCGGGCGAAGGTTCGGCACCCCGTCCCGTGCAAGAGCGTAGCCGTCGACAAGTGTGGAGATCAGCTCCTTTCCATTGGGAAACCGTTATTTGAGGGTCGGGTCGAGCTTATCGCGCAACCAGTCGCCGAGGACGCTAACGGCAACGGCCGTGATGACAATGACGAGGCTTGGAGCGAGCAGCATCCAGGAGGCGCGGGTGATATACTCGCGGCCGGCCGCGACCATGACACCCAGGCTGGTCATCGGCGGTTGAACGCCGAGGCCGAGGAAGGAGAGTCCGCTTTCCACCAGGACGATTTCCGGAAAGGTCACCGTCGCCGCCACGAGAAGCGTCGCCGCGCTGTTGGGCAGGATATGCCGCAGATAGACACGCAGCGGATGGGCGCCGAGTTGGCGCGTTGCGCTCGCATAGCCCTGCGCGCTGGCGGTGATTGCCAGTCCTCGTGCCAACCGCGCATTCCGCTCCCGGCCATAAAGTCCCATCAGGGCGACGAACAGCGTCAGCGAATTACCGAAACAGGCGAGCATTGCCAGCGCCACGATTAGAAATGGTAGCGAAGCCTGTACGTCGATCATTACAGCAGGGCATGCTCGACGAGCCCGCGGAAATACGCGGCGATGAAGCCAATCCCGGTACCGACCAACACGCTGATCGCAGTGGCGCCGAAGGCGACCAGCAAGCTGGTGCGGATCGAGTAGAAAAGACGCGAGGCCACGTCACGGCCCAGATCGTCGGTTCCCAGGACGTGTAGCATCGTTCCGCCAAAGCCGACGGGCGGCGCCAGGCGATGGCGCAGGTCGATGGAAGTGATCTCATAGGGAGCCATCAGCGGCGCGGCGAGCGCCGTGAGGAGCATGAGGAGAACCCAGCCCACAGCAAGGAGTGTCGGCAGGTCCACCGAGCGAGGCGGCGGACGGTTGGTTTCTACAGTTGCCGTTTTCATTGCGATCCTGAGTTTGTTCCACGCAAGCGCGGATCGAACACGCCATAAAGCAGGTCCATCAGCAGGTTGGCCGACGTCATGGTCAGCGCCACGAGAAGGAGGATGACCTGCACCACGGCGAGATCACGGTTCGCAACCGAAACCACCAGCAATTGGCCGATGCCGGGCCAGCCGAAGACGCTTTCCACCAGTACGGCGCCCGCGACCTGGCCGCCGAGCATCAGGCCGAACAGCGTCAGCACAGGAATGATCGCATTCGGAAAGGCATGGTGGCGAACCACCTGCCGCCACGTCACGCCCTTGGCGCTGGCCGCCACGATGTAGAGCTGCGACAGAACTTCGATCATGGCGCTACGCGTGAAGCGCGCGATAATGGCCGCCCCGCCCAAACCAAGCGTGAGCACCGGCAGTACGAAGCTTTCCGGCCGATCCGCGCCGCCGGACGGGAACAGGCCGAGCGTCACGGAAAAGATCAGGATCAGCAATAGCCCGAGCACGAAGCTTGGCACGGTGAAGCCGAACACGGTCAGCATCATCACCGATCGGTCGACCCAGGTGTCGCGATGCATGGCGGCGTAGGCGCCGACCGGAATGCCGATTAGCATCGTGAGCGCCAGTGCCGGCAGCATCAGCGCCAATGTCAGGGGCGCGCGCTCGAACACAAGCTGCAGGGCCGGTTTTCCAGCCAGCATGGAATTCCCGAAATCGCAGTGAAGTGCCGCCAGGACATAGCGGACATATTGCACATACAGAGGCTGATCGAGCCCCCAATGCCGGCGAAACGCCTCAAGATCCGGGGCGCGGGCGCTGGGACCGAGTATCTGCAGCGCCGGGTCTCCAGAGGCCCGCAGCACCACGAATGTAAAGGTCACTACGATCAGGATCGACAGGCCCGCACGCAGGAGCTTGGGGCCGGCGAAACGAAACACCGCACTCATCAATGCCTCACCACATGGCAGGCGACCTGCCGTTCCGGTCCTAGCGGCAGGAGTTCGGGCAGGCTCTGGCGGCAGACATCGCGCGCAAGTGGACAGCGTGGATGAAACGGGCATCCGCAGGGCCGATCGGTGGGGCTCGGCGGCTCGCCTGGCAACGCCACATAATGATCGAAGCCGCCCGGAAGCCTCGGCATGGCCGAGACGAGCGCCTGCGTATAGGGATGGGCGGGTTGATCGATAATGGCGTCGGCGCGCCCCTGCTCGACGACGCGGCCAAGATACATGACGACGATCCGGTCGCTGACATGGCGAACGACCCGCAAGTCATGGCTGATGAACAAGAGGCCGATCCCGAGCTCCTGCTGAAGATCCATGAGCAGATTGACGATTTGCGCCTGGACGGACAGGTCGAGCGCCGAGACCGGCTCATCGCAAACCAGAAGCGAGGGTTTTGGCGCGAGCGCCCGGGCAAGCACGACGCGTTGGCGCTGGCCGCCGGAAAGCTGATGCGGATAGAGCCTGCCATGGTCTTCGCCGAGGCCGACGCCGTGGAGAAGCTCGGCCACACGTTGCTTGCGGCTTGCCGGATCGCCAATCCCGTGAATCGCCAGCGGCTCGGCGATGAGAGCGCTGACAGTCATTCGGCGGTCAAGCGCTGCCAAGGTGTCCTGAAAGACCAGCTGCATCTGGCGCCGCTGCGCGCGCCACTTTTTGCTGTCGATGCGCGGCAGCGGAAAACCCTGAAACAGCACACCTCCGCTGTCCGGCGGCTCCAGACCGAGCGCAATACGGCCGGTGGTGGACTTGCCGCATCCGGATTCGCCGACAATGCCGGTCGTCCGGCCCATCTCGACATCCAGCGACACGCTATCGACTGCAACAAGATATTTCCGCGGTCCGTAGAGTGGCGAGCCGAGCGGAAAGCGACGGGTGATGTTGTTGAGACGCAGCAGGGTCATTGATACGTGCCGGCGTCCAAACGAAGGCAACGCACCGAATGCCGCGCGGCGACCTGCCGCGGTTCCGGTCGGCTCGTGCGACATACCGCGATCGCGTGCCGGCAGCGTGGCGCATAGGCGCATCCCGGCGGCAGATTGCGTTGTGGCGGCGCGCCGACAATGGCGGTCAACCGCATGCGCGGACCGTGCGAGGGCGGAATGGCACCGATCAGGTCGCGTGTATAGGGGTGCTCCGGCGCGGTCAGAAGCGTGTGTTTCGGCGCCGTTTCGACGATCTGGCCCGCATACATGACGCATGCCCGGTCACAGACGGCCGCCACCGCGGCGAGATCATGGCTGATCATGACCAGCGCCATGCCTGTGTCGCGTTGAATATCTTTGAGCAGCAGCAGGATCTGCGCCTGCACGGTAGCGTCGAGCGCGGTCGTTGGCTCATCGGCGATCAGCAGTTCGGGCCGGCCGGCGAGCGCGATGGCAATCATCACCCGCTGGTGACGATCGCCCGCGTGCGCTCAGTGACCGCGTCCTTGATGTGCTCGGGGCGCGGGACGTAACCGTTGGATCTGGTGTCGACGAAGACCGGTGTGCCGCCGGCGATTAGCACCTGGGCCGGAAACGTTGTCCAGTAAGGCGCCGGGATGATGACCTCGTCGCCCGGGTTCAGCAGCACCATTGCGGCATTGAACAAGGCCTGCTTCGCTCCGGACGTCACGGCAACTTCCTCGGCCTTCCAGATCTGTCCGGTATCGAGGGAGATCTTCCGCGCCAGTGCCTCGCGCAGCTCCACCATGCCAACCGTATCGGTATAGCGATTGACGCCCTTATTGATGGCGTCGATCGCGCCGTCGCGAATCGTGGGAGCAAGCTCGCTCCAGATCTCGCCGGCGGTCAGATCGATGATCTCCTTGCCAGCATCGGCCGCCGCTTTTGCGGCAGCGCGCGCCGCGGCGGTACCCGATGTACCGAAAAGGTTTGTCCGATGCGCAAGCATGTGCGCTCCCGTTTTCGTTTGCTTTCAAAAGACGGGCTGGGCCTGCTACCGCACGCCGGTCGCCGTCTGCGGCAGATATTTCTCTTCCGCCGCTGAGAGTTCCTGGTAATTGAGCAGATCGAAGAGTTCATCGAGGGTCGCCACCTCGTCCTCGATACCGGCGATACTTTCTTCGCGGAGGATGCGGTCGCAGACCTGGCGCATGGCCGATATCGCCGCGCGCATGTTGTGGTTCGCCCAGATGACCGTGGAGATTCCGGCCGCCCGATACGCGGAGACCGGTGTGCGGTAATATTTCGTAGGCACGATCACGACCGGAAGGCGGTTCTGCCAGGCGCGCGTGAAGGCGAAAATCTGCTCAGCGTTGGACTTGCGGGAATGAATCAGAATAGCATCGGCTCCGGCCTCAGCGTAGGCTTGTGCTCGCGCCAGCGCCTCATCCTCTCCGCGGCCGGCGATGAGCGCCTCGATCCGGGCGACCAGAACGAACTCCGCATCCGGCACTTGGTCCTTCACCGCCTTAAGCCGGCCGCAGAACTCGGGAATATCGGCCAACGGGTGCCGATCACCGATGAACGAGTTCATTTTCGGGAACGCCGTGTCCTCGAGACATATGCCGCTCGCGCCATGTTGGCGCAGCTTGCGGGCGACCAAACG
Organism: Mesorhizobium sp. LjNodule214; assembly: GCF_964252735.1. Classification (NCBI taxonomy): domain Bacteria; kingdom Pseudomonadati; phylum Pseudomonadota; class Alphaproteobacteria; order Hyphomicrobiales; family Phyllobacteriaceae; genus Mesorhizobium; species Mesorhizobium sp. LjNodule214. The sequence goes on along the minus strand of NZ_CAXUPE020000004.1, from coordinate 389,024 downwards.
GGCATTGTTGAAGTTCCCGAACCCGCTGTCCCCGTCGACGAGGACTGGAATGTCCACCGTGTCGGAAATTCGCTCAACGACATCGACGAGTTGGGACCAGGAAGCTTCGTTCGCATCTCGATATCCGAGACTGGATGAAATCGAGAGGCCGGACGCCCAGAGCGCCTTGAAGCCAGCGCGCTCGGCAATCGCCGCCGAAAGGCCGTCATGAGCCTCCATTGCGAAGGCGAGTTCACTGGACGCGATCATTCGGCGCAAGCTCTCGCGCGTCTGCGCACCAGACTGCCTCTCCACCATGCGGTCTCACCTCCACCGACGCTGTCCAGCCGACAAGCCTGTCATCGCTGCCGCACGAAGTACTTTCAGAGGCGAACCGCTCTGCCCACCGATCGGCGACCTGCCACTGTCGTGCCCATACAGAATCAATGAAGCAAGGCGCGTGCCGAATTGGCGAACCACCTGCGCCGCACCAGTTCTCCATACCGGCGGCCAGGTACCCTCTCGACCCCTTGGTCGGGCTTGCGACATCCTCGTCCAACTTCGGACACAAGAGGGGTCGTGGGAGTGGCTATTCGTCTGCGCCGTGGCGGGCGTCCCTCAGGCTGCCGATCAACGATCGCAAGCGAGATGGCCCTGAGGGCGGAAGACCGGTGGTCCGTGCAGGCAAGGTGACGGACGGCGTTGGTCTTCGATCCCGGCAATCACCAGGCGGCTTGACTATATATCCATGCCGCATGGACGAAGTGTCGAGCACCGGCATGCGAGATTTCAACACCCCCAGGGCCCGCCCCGAGCTTCAAGCCTTGACCTAACCAAGCGACTTGTTGATCGCTGGAATGATCTTGTCTCCCCAGAGCTCAATCTGGCGTAGCATCGTCTTTTGGTCGAAATCTCCCAATTGGGTCTGAATTGCGATCTGGTCCGGCTTCAGGATACTTATCTCTTCCAGCAGGCGATCGATGACGCGACTTACGCTGCCGATCGGCAGGTTCTGGCGCATGGTCTCGAACGACAGATCCTGCTGCGTCGGTGTTTCCTGCAGCAGATAGCCGTCCCGGCTCTGCTGGCGGCGCTGATGAAGTGCTTCAGATAGTCGGCGCTGGAAGCGGGCGTTGTCGAGATAGCTGTCGATCTCCGCCTGATCGTCGCTCGCATAGCAGCAGCGCAGAAGCCCTATCTTGGCGGCGGTGACATCCTTACCCCGCGAGGCCGCTGCTGCATCGATGGTCTCACGCAGCGTTCTCAAGTTTTCCAAGCCGTTGTGGAACGCCGTGACGAAAAGATTGTGGCCCTCACGATAGGCCCGGCACATGCTTCGCGCGGACCCGCAGGCGATCCAGATCGGTGGGGCTGGCCTTTGGATGGTGCGCAGCGAAATCGCCGTTAAAGGTATCTTCTCATACTGGCCATTGTGCTCGAAGACCTTCTGGTTAAGGCCCTTGAGAAGGATATCCAGGTATTCCGCAAACACGGCCGGCGCCTGATCGACATCGACGCCGAAGCGCTCGAACTCGAACTGCTGGTATCCCGAGCCGACGCCGAGTTCGAGGCGGCCGTTCGAAACGATATCGGCAAAGCCGATCTCGGAGAGCAGGCGCTGCGGTTGATATAGCGGCAGCACACACACACCGGTGCCAAGGCGAATGGTGCTCGTAAGGCCAGCACAGTGCGCCACCATCATCAAGGGCGAGGGAACCAGGCTGTAATTGTTGAAGTGGTGCTCGGCGAACCAAGCGGTGTTGAAGCCAGCCTGCTCCGAAGCGATTGCCTGTTCTATGGAGTTACCGATGACGCTGTCGCACGATTGATGATAGCCTCGCTGGGCCGCCAAGATGAACGTCGCGAATTCCATGGCGTGTCCCTCGTTTACACAAAGTGGCCAATCAAGCCTTCGACTTGTGCCGATTGCGGGTGGGCCGCGGTATCGATCCGGCCTGGCGGCGACGTAGTCGACGATCTTGCGCAAAGCCGCTTATCGTTCGGCGGCTGCAGGCAAGCGCCAAAACCTGGCTAGTGATTCGACCCTGATGACGAGTTTTCCGTCACCGATGAAGACGATCACTTGGCAAGCCGTGCTTGGCACGTGCCATGCAGCCGCAGTCTCAATGCTCGAACCTCGTCGGCTTCGACGAACCGCAACCCGTCGCCGGCGAACATTCCGTTGGATTTTCTTGATCGGTTGGCTGGGCGTTTCGCGCGTCAGCCAACGAGGTCAAGCCGCCGTCCACGTAGAGGGTCGAGCCGTTTACGTATGAGGCATCAGGCGAGGCCAGAAAGAACACTGCCTCGGCGACGTCTTCGGGCTCTCCCATCCGCCCCATCGGGATGCGCCGTTTGATCGCTACGGAATCGATGCGGCCGGACTCGACCAGCTGAGCAATGTCAGGCGTACGGATATAGCCAAGAGCGACGGTGGCCGTTCGGATGCCGACCGACCCGAGTTCGGCCGCCATGCACCGGGTCAGAATGTTCATACCCGCCCTTGACGCCCCATAGGCATGGCGCGGCACGAAGGGCAGGAAACTATTGATCGATCCAAGATTGAGGATTACGCCGCCGGCGTCCATCGACTTGATCGCCTCGCGCGCGCAGGTGAAGGTGCCGGTGAGATTGACGTCCAGTACCCGCTCGATCTGTCGTGGGATTTCGATCCCTCGCACAAACGTATCGGCAATAGCAGCACAGTTGACGAGGATCTCGATGCGACCGAAGCGCCCCCGTATTTCCTCGAACAGGGCCACCACCTCGCTCTCGACCGCCAAGTCGACGGATTTCGCCACGTGCCTGCCGCCCAGCAAACCAGCGAGTTCTGCCGCCCCAGCACCATCTTTATCAGCAATCACGACTGTGTCGGAGTTCGCGGCAAAGCGGCGAACGACGGCGGCGCCTATACCGTTCGCGCCGCCCGTCACGACCACTGTGCGCGCGCCAGTTTGTTCGGCCGGCCGGAAGAGTTCGGCTCGAGGCGTCTCGTCGACCGGCGGGTGCGCGTCGCCCGGCTGGTTGAACGACATCCAACCGCCGTCGACCGTCAGCACCGATCCTGTGATGTAGCCCGTCTGTGCGCTGGCCAAAAAACGCACGGCCCGAGCGATCTCGTCGGGGCGCGCCATTCGCCCCATGGGCACGCGGCGGCGCACGGCCGCGAGGTCCATCTTGCCCGCACGTTCCAGTTCCGCCACCATCGGCGTGCGCACGTATCCTGGCGCTACCGCCGTTACGCGGATGCCGCGCGAGGCCCACTCGCATGCAAGCGATCTCGTGAGAGCGATCAAGCCTGCCTTCGAGCTGGCATAGGCGTTGCGCTTGGGATTGCCGAGCACGCCCGCCAGCGAAGCGACGTTGACAATGGCGGCGCCGGGCTGCATGCGCCTCGCCGCTTCGCCGGCCATGATGAAAGGCCCGATCAGATTTGTTGCCAGCACGCGTCGGAAGGCCTCGAAACCGGTGTCGATAGTCGCAGCCATGGCGGGTCCTATCGCCGCGTTGTTGACGAGAACATCGATTTTCGCGAACTGCGCTTCGATGCGGCCGTATAGGGCGACAATGTCCTCTTCTCGTGAGACATCGCATTCGAGGCCCAGATGCGGATGGCCGAGACCGCCGGCCAGTTCAAGAACGCCGCTGCCAGGAAGGTCCACCGCAACGACGATGTCTCCATCGGCGGCAACGATCTCGACCAGCGCACGGCCGATTCCGCCTGCCGCTCCCGTTATGATGACGACCCGTCCTGCCTGCTTCATATGAACCTCTCCGCAGCCAGCGTCAGAGATATCGACGCGAGTCAGCCGCAAGACCGGTCGCGGACGTCCTGGTGACGGCGATTTTCCATACCGGGTATACGCGTTGCGTTCCGCGACCGCTCCCGCGACGCGGCTCCGCAATTGGGAGCCTTGGAAAGCATTGTGGTGACATGCATGGCATTTTCATTTTGATGACGAGCTGCGGCGCTTCCTGAGCGCGTAAACCGGGTCATTGGGATGCGCTGCTCCGATCGGTTGCCGCAAGCCGAACCGTTCTGCCTCGGGGACCGCTGGTGGGATCTGCTCTTCGATCCAATCGTAAACGACGGTCCGTTCGGCAATGCGCCACGCCCCTTCCCTCTTCTGAAAAAGATCGCAGTAACGGCCGCAGAGAAGCACCTGGCGTGCTTCTCCGTCATTGTCTGGTCCGCGTTGCAACGCGGTGAAATAGCTTTCGACCACGGCCTCCGACGGGTCGATGAATTCGATCAAGACGTTCGTGATCTGGTGGATTAAGCGCGGTCCGGTTTTGAAGAGACCAAGCGCAAACTCAAAGAAGCCCTCGGCTGAGCCGCGATAGGCACCGTGATTGTCATGCGCATCGGGCCAATATGCACTGCGCAGCGCAGCCTCATCCGCGCGGTCTATGCCGCGGCAGTACCGATAAAGGCAGTCGCGGATCGCCTCGCGGTCGCGCAGTTCGGTGATCTTCGCCTGGCCCATCGCTCTGTCGCAAATTTGAGATTGGAAGAGGCGTTTCGTGCCTCTAGGTGCGTGCAAGGTCGAACCGATCGGCAACTGAAGAAGCCAGAACGGAGACGAACTTCACGTGTCGCGTGCGTGTCATTGAGGTCTCGATGCCGGAGAGGAGGTAGGCAGGGAAGCGGCCGGACATCTTGCTTTGCGGTGTGGGGCCACGTCTCGTCGATTCCACCTAAGCTTCCCCAGCTCTTGGTTGCATGGCGGCTGGTTCGAACCGCGCTGCCGATGTGCGATCGACTTCCAGCGCACGTTCGGGGCAGGATCGCGCGCCTTGTGACGCAAGCAGTTGCTCCCCCTCCGCAACCTGAATGTCACCGGGCAGGATGTAGCCATCGTCATCGAGCTTGAAGATGTCCGGCGCTTGCGCCCAGCATCGCGCGTGACCCTGGCATTTGGCATTGTGGACGATAATGCGCATAGCGCTGCCTCCATTGTCTTGGCATGGCTCGGCGATGGTCATGACCAGTCCAGGATCAGATTTTCGATCCCGAACACATGGCCGCCACAGGTGATGGGCGCTGTACCCTCCTTGATCCGGAAGGTCGGTATGCGCGCCAGCCACTCCTCCAGGCCAATGACAATCTCGCGCCGGGCAAGGTGTGAGCCAAGGCAACGGTGGGGACCATAGCCAAAGGCGGCGTGGCGGTTGTGCTCTCGCGCCAGATCGACCGTGTTGGGGGATTCGAATTCCTCCGGGTCGCGATTAGCAATCATCGTGGCGCACGAAACATAGTCTCCCTTTCGGATCGGCGCGCCTTCGAAGTCGATATCTTTCGTAGCCACGCGGATCAACTGAATGGGCGGATAGGCCCGCAGCAACTCTTCGGTTGCGAGCAGGATGCGGTCCGGTTCGCTGCGCAGCAGTTCCTGATCCTTGAGGTTGCGCGCTAGATAAGCCAGGTCAAAGCCAATAGCTGCTGCGACAGTGTCAAGTCCCGCGACGAACACAAGCACGCCGATGCCACGGATCTCCCCGTCGGTTAGCCGGCGGCCTTCGATCTGTGCCTGCACGATGAAGGTCATCAGATCGTCGACCGGATCCTTGCGGCGATTGGTTGCAAGTTCATCGATGAAAGCCACAATCTTGCGGGCAGCCACAGGTCGTTCCACATCGTCGCCGTGGAGCAGATCTTTCGCCCAGCCGACAAATGTATCGAGTCCCTGATCCGGCAACCCCAGAAAGCGAAGGAAGATGCTGACAGTGAACGGAAAGGCAAAATCCTTCATGACGTCGCAGCTCGTGGCCGATGCGGTGATCCGGTCGATCAGGGCTATCGCTCGCTCGCGGACAGCCGGTTCCAGTGCCGTCACCCGCTTGGGCGAAAGCAGCGGACTGAGCAGTGAGCGAAATGCGCCATGGGCCGGTGGATCGAGCTCAAGCGGGATCGTCGGCCAGGTTTCGCCCAGTATGGAGGAGAAGATGCTGCGATGGCTGGAAAAAGTTTCAGTGTCCTGCAGCACCTTACGCTGGTCTGCGGCGCGGGTGATGACCCAGGTGCCCCGGCCATCTTGCGTGTTGTAGGGGGAATAGAAGATCGGAGGCCCGTCATGGGCGCAAGCGACGGCTGCGTGTGGATCCCCGTTGGGCGTTGGTGGCATGCCTGGCGATGTGAACAGGCTGAAGTCTCTCACCATTTCGGGCGGGACATGATCTGGAACCGGGTTGATCGCCATTGCATTTCTCCTGCCGTCTAACCACTAACCAGGCCGCGCACCATGGCATCTTGGCCATCCAGCAAGCTTGTTGCCCTCTTGGCCAGACCGCTGCCTGCCCGCCAAAGAGCCGACGAGCGAAATCGTCGGAGACCCGGCGTTTTCCAGCTTCGAACGGCGAACCGGAATGAAGCTCTTGCTCCACAGCGGTTCGGGGTCGATCATCTCTTCGAGGATATCCGCAGCGCGGCACGCGAAAGACCGGTTGGCCGCCGAAGTGCTCGCCGGTCTCCTCAAGCGCCGGCGAGAGGACAGGAGCAAGCACATTCTGGTCGAACCGTATCTGCAGGTCGATCGGTGGCCATTGGCCGGTGCCGGGCGGTTGTGACGGTGACGCCAGTCACGCCGGTCGATATTGCATTCCGCGGGCAATGCCCGTTTCGGATAGAATCTGAACTGACGCTGACCTGACATGTCGTCTTCCTTCATTGCATTGAGCGCGATATCACTCACGAATGGACGCCAGTCGGTATCTCCTGCCGTCTCACATGAGAGCTTCAAAAGTCGTGCCAACGGCGCGGAAAGAGTCCTGCAGGATATTTTCTACATATCATTCAACAGCTTGAACGAATGCGCAGCCGCAAGCCTGGCGGAGCAAAGCCGTGTCCCGGACATGACAAACCCGACAGCAAAGTCGCGGCAGCTTCAAAATGCTCCGAGAGCACAAGGCGGCTTTTTCCGTCACCTCGGGACCGTGCCCGCCTCACGCAAGCGCGGTTCAGAAAGATCACATGGCCAGCTTGCTAATGGACGTGCTGGCTTTTTTGTACCCGTTGTCGATTTCGAAGCGGTCTCGCGAGCGTCGATAGGGCGAAGCGCGTGGGCCTGTCAGCCGTCTCAATCCTGAGAACGGAGGCCATAAAGACCCTCGTCAGGTTAACCCCGATCGACTCCTGTCCCTCGTTCCGAGTTTGAGCCCAGATTTCGCGCCGAATACGAGCCACCTGTTCGCCGCGCCGGCGACCCGGCGACCCTCCGGTCCGACTTCCGACATTTTTGTCCAGCTTCGGACAAAGAGGGGCGCGGCTTGATACGCATAAACGGGGATCCCCTCTGCCCAGAGCTCACGATCAGATGATTATGGGCGCGCTCGCTCTCGGCGAAGGCACGGTCCTGGCCGCTCAAGGCAAAGAGTGTCGCTGCAAAAAACAGTGTGAACCCCAGCCTGAAAATCAAATGGCATGGCGCTTGCGTTGTACCCGGCAGAACCCATCACAAGGTGGCCAGGAGTAAGACCATTGCTGATATCGCGACGCCCCGTACAAGCGCCTACCGTTCTCGTTGCCGCCGCAAATCGAGACCTCGTTTCTTCAGACGCCCGTGCTTGCGAGCGGTTTTCCCATGGCTGATCCAAGGCCGACACAAAACGCGCGGCGCTCGGCCGAATTGCCGGCCGAGGTCGATGCCGTGTCAGTTTCAACCGAAAAAGCAGCGCACCAGTTTTCCTCCAGGAGCACACTGATGACCGTAAAAAAAAAGGTTCCTTTCGTCACCTTTCGCACGCGTGTTCGCGATGATTCCATCGAGGGACCAAACCCGCACCGCTGGGAAGACAAGACATCCGACGACTGTTTCAGCGGCAAGCGCATCATCCTGTTCTCGCTGCCCGGTGCCTTCACCCCGACCTGCTCGACCTTCCAGTTGCCCGATTTCGAAATGCTCTACGACGAGTTCGAGAAGGAGGGAATTGACGCAATCTACTGCGTTTCCGTCAACGATGCGTTCGTCATGAATGCGTGGGGCAAGGCCCTGGGGCTGAAGAAAGTCCAGCTCATCCCAGACGGCTCGGGCGAGTTCACCCGCAAGATGGGCATGCTGGTTGCCAAGGACAATCTCGGCTTCGGCATGCGCTCCTGGCGCTACGCTGCCGTGATCAACAATGGCGTGGTGGAGCAGTGGTTCGAGGAGGACGGTTTCTGCGACAACTGCGAGGCCGACCCCTATGGCGTATCGTCGCCGCAGAACGTCCTTGAAACGCTGAGAGCCGCCAAAGCCGTGACGGCTGCATGATCTAGACGAGTCAACGTCTCGAAAATCCCCTTGCACAAGGCGAAGGTCGCTCGGTAGGAGTTTCACGCTAGCCATGGAGTCCTCAGCAAGCCTGCTTCAGCGTCAGAAGCAATCGTTGGTTTTGACGCCGCAAATGATGGAATCCATTCGCCTGTTGCAACTGGCGCATCCCGAACTGCATCAGTTCGTCGAGCAGGAAATCGAGAAGAACCCCTTTCTGGAACGGGCCTCAAACCGGGCGCCGAAGGACATTCCATCGATTTCGGCCGGGAACCCGCGCATCGGGCCGACCACGGGCGGGATATCGGATCGGGCCTCGCAGTGGAAATCAATCCGCGGCAAAAACAATGTCCAACCGGGGGGAAACCATGCGTTCGAAGATTCCTGGACGTCCATCGAAACATTGCACGACCATGTCGCTCGTCAGATCGCTCTCAGCGCATTCGCGCCGCTGGAGCGGCGAATAGCTGGCGAGCTTGCCGGTCATCTGGAAGACACCGGATACCTTCCGGTGAACCTTTCGGAACTGGCCCGCAGCCTGAATGTCCGGGAGGCTGTTGTGGAACGGGTTCTCGGAACCTTGCAGCAGTTCGATCCACCGGGTATTTTTGCGCGAACTCTCAGCGAATGCCTTGAGATACAATTGCGGCAGCTAGACAGGTTCGACCCGGCAATGGCAGCGCTGGTCGCCAATCTTGAAGCGCTGGCGCGACGCGATTTTCAAACATTGAAGCGCCATTGCGGTGTCGATGAAGACGACCTTCTCGACATGTTGCACGAAATCCGCGCGCTCGATCCCAAGCCCGGAAACCGATTCCAATCCGGAGGGCCTGAATCGATCATTCCCGACGTCTTGGTCCAGCCCTCTCCCGGAGGTGGGTGGCAAATCGAACTCAATCCAGACACGCTGCCCAGGCTGCTGATGAACCAAAACTATTTTGCCCAGGTCTCCCGCCTAAGCGCTCAAAATTCGAAAGATCAGTCGTTTCTCAACGAATGCCTCCAAAACGCGAACTGGCTAATCCGCAGCCTTGATCAGCGCGCCAAGACGATCCTCAAGGTAGCGGCTGAAATCATCCGCCAGCAGGACGCCTTTTTTGAACATGGGGTCGCCCACCTGCGGCCTCTCAATCTCAGGACTGTCGCGGATGCGATCAACGTGCACCAGTCGACGGTAAGCCGGGTAACGTCGAACAAGTACATGCTGACCCCGCGCGGCGTGTTCGAACTGAAGTATTTTTTCACTGTCGCGATCGGCTCCTCCGAAGGCGGCGACGCGTACTCCGCCGAAGCTGTCCGCCATCAAATCAAGGCGATGGTTGCCGTGGAATCGCCCAACGAAGTGCTTTCCGACGACGACATCGCCACCCGGCTCAAGGAAACCGGGATCGACATTGCTCGCCGCACCGTTGCGAAATATCGTGAGGCGCTGAACATCCCGTCCTCCGCGCGACGTCGCCGGGAAAAGCGCGTGCGTCTTCGATGCCAATCAAGCCCGGACGGCGGCGGCGACGAAAGCGGCTCTTAAGCGAGCCCGTTCTTGATCCGTGCCAAGTGGCTTTCGCCTTCCTCCGGGCCAAAACAGCTTTCGAAATCGCCGCATTCCTGACAACTGGGCGCGGTGCATAGCGAAAAGCCTTCAGCCTCGCAGAGCTTACGATAGAAATACTTCTTCCATTTCATGTTTTTGGTGTTGCCGGCCGCCAGCGCCGGGAAATGCCTGGCCATTAAGCGGCTGAGTTCGGCCCGATTGAAAAGGCCAAGGTCCTGCCACAGATGGTCATTGCGCAAACTGCGCCTGGCGATGATCTTGGCGAAGAGGGTGCTCGCCGGATCGCCTTGCCTGGCATGTCCAATAAGCAAGCCGCGCAGAAGCCCTTCCTCCATATCCGGCTCGGGATCGGTCAGCTTTTCCAGCGCGAAGGCGTTGACGGGAACAGCCGGGAAATAGCGTGTCATGACATCTCGCAGGTCGGCACGCGAAAGGCCGGTTGCTTCGGTCGGGGTCGCCTTGCCGGCCTCTACCTCCTCGAACGCGAGGTAGAAAACACAGGCAAGCACATGCCGATCGAACGCCGCCGCCTGGTCTGTCGGCGGCCATTGGCTGGTGCTGAAACAGCCACGGTGATGGGCGAATGTGGCGCCGTTCTGCTGGTCTTGTCCCCAGCTCATGCAGCAAGCTTGTCGGCCGCAAGGTGGGTCTGGCAGTTCTTCGGGCAGACGCGGCCGCAAGCGCCGCAGCCGATGCAGCGGCCGGCATGGTCGACGATCATGACCATGCGGTTGAGCTCGCCGTCGAAGTCGTCGTCCTCGCCCGCGCAGATGCCGAGGATTTCGCCTGCGTCATCGACGCCATGAAGGTGCATGACCTCGCGCGAGCAGACCTTGAAGCAGCGGCCGCAGCCGATGCAGGTCGCGCCATCGATCGCCGTCAGATAGTGCGGCGTCCAGGGAGAGCCGTCGCGGGTGACGAAAGCGCCCGTCATTGTGAATTCTCCAACGCTGCGAGTTCTTCCTTTGCCGCATCCAACTCGGCAAAAACCTCGAAGGCTTTCCAGGCGACCGCCTTGATCTCGGTCCAGTAGACCGGAAGGTCCTCGGCAAGGTCGTGCAATTCCATCTTGGCGGCTCCCGCGCGCGACTGCAGCTTGCGGACCTTCTTCTGCAACAGCGCAAGGTCTGGCATGATCCCCTTCCTCGCAAGCCGGTCGTTACGCCCGCGCCATGTCGGGACGCGCTTCGAAGGCCACGAGCGCATCGCCGGCGCGCCGGCCTCGGCGGGTTTCCGGAACGTCTCGAAGCCGAACCGGTGATGCCGATGGACGCTGCAGCCAGCTTATGCAATCCCGCGCGGCGAGACGCAGGTCCGTATCCTTCGAGTTCGGCATAAGAGCGGTTGAGCGCAGACGACAATCAAGATCTTGTTCCCGACGTCGACGCGGGCGGTGAGCGCATATTGTGAGGGTGTCGATTTGGCGACGCCCCTATGCCAGAGAAGGCGGATCTCGCGTGGATCCGGCGCGTTGCTTTCCTTCGCTCCATTGATCGCATCAACCAGGATCTAAATATTCGCGCGGCGGCTGCCGCCTCAGGAGGAAGCCTCAAGCGCCGTGCCGGGAACGCAGGACGCAGCTCATACAAAGTTGTCTTCATCCCATTCATTGGTTTGCTCAAGAGCGCGGCAGGAAGACAGGCCGGCACCAGGCGTGTCGTGGATTGGACAAGCCCGACGACAGGTTGGGGCCGCTCGTTCAGGAACGGCCCGACAGGATTGCTGGGGAGGCAAGCTGAATTCACGCCGCGTTCAACCGTGTTGCACATTGGTCTCATCCCACCCCTTTGTCAGCTCCAAGGCCTGCCGCTCGAACAGGCGGCGGTAGATGCCGTCGCGACGGATCAGCGCGGCATGGTCGCCCTGCTCGGTGATGCAACCACGGTCGAAGACAAGCAGCCGGTCGAGTTCGCGCACCGTCGAGAGCCGGTGCGCAATGACGAGCGTGGTGCGCCCGACCATGAGCCGCTCCATCGCCTTCTGGATTAGCACCTCCGATTCCGAGTCGAGGCTTGATGTCGCCTCGTCCAGAATCAGGATCGGGGCATCGGCGAGGAAGGCGCGCGCTATCGCCACACGCTGGCGCTCGCCGCCTGAGAGCTTCACGCCGCGTTCGCCGACCAGCGTACCGTAGCCGTTCGGCAGGCGTGCAATGAAGTCATGCGCGCTGGCGAGCCGCGCCGCCTGCTCAATGTCGGACCGAGAAGCACCCGGCCGCCCATAGGCTATGTTCTCGGCCAGCGAGCGGTGGAACAGGAGGGGCTCCTGCTGTACGATCGCGATCTGCGAGCGCAGCGAACCCTGCGTCACCCGCGAAATGTCCTGCCCATCGATCAAGATTCGTCCAGCATCCAGGTCGTAAAGCCGCTGGATGAGCTTGACGAAGGTGGTCTTGCCGGAGCCAGAGGGGCCGACCAGACCGACCCGCGCGCCGGCCTCAATCGAAATCGACAAGTCGCTGTAGAAGGGCGACCAATGATTGCCGTAGTGGAAGTGGACGCTCTCAAAATCGATGTGACCCTTCGTGATCCGGATCGGCTTGGCGCCCGGAACATCGGCCACGTCGGGCGGCTGGCTGTAGGTTTGGACCAGTTCCTCCATCTCATTTACAGAGCGCTGGATGTTGCGCACGTGTATGGAAACATCACGCAAGTAGCCATATAGGACGGTGAGAGACCCGAGCACCAAGGCGATGTCACCTGGGGTAGTCTGGCCGCGCGACCACAAAAATAAGGCATAGCCGATCAAAGCCGCTCTCATCGCAAGAAGCATGATCCCCTGGAATGCAGCACTGACCGTCCCGCGCACCCAGGTCCGGAGGGTGCGGTGCCGCCACTTGGAGATGACTTTCGCGAAGCGATGATCTTCCCGCACCTCGGCGCCGAAGCCTTTGACCACCGCGTTACAGCTGATCGCGTCCGCAAGCGAGCCGCCAAGCCTCGTGTCCCAGTTGTTGGCGAGGTTTGCGGCTGGCGCCACATAGCCGAGCGACAGGACAATGATCAGCGCCACATAGCCAACCGAGCCGCAAGCGATGATCAGCCCCATCATCGGCCAATACCAGCCGAGCAGAACGCTCGACCCCACGAGCATGATGAGCGACGGGAACAAGGCAAGAAGGATCGTGTCGTTAAGGAGGCAGAACGCCCACATGCCGCGCGTGATCTTGCGCACCGTAGAGCCGGCGAAGGTTTTCGCATGCCAATCGGTCGAAAAGCGCTGGACGCGATGGAACGCGTCGCTGGCGATGTCCGACATAATCTTTAGAATGAAGTCATTGACGGCAATGAAGGCGATGTTGCGCATGACGACGGCGCCGAGTGCGAGCGCAATCAGCATTGAAAAGGCCGCAAGAGCCGCATCCCACACGACGGCGTCGGCTGCCGCTCCTTGGGCGACCGCGTTTACGAGCCGTCCGGAATAGAGCGGCGTCAGAACGTCAAGGAGCGTTGCGACAAGCACCGCGAGCATGATGATCGCGAGCCGGACCGGTTGCCTGCTCCAGTGGCGCATGGTGAAGGCGAAAACGTCGCGAAAGGCGGCGCCGCGTAGATCGATGTGAAAACGCCGCGTGGCTTTGTAAGAGCGCAGCAGGCCGCTCGGTCTCAAGAAACCCGAAATGGAAGGTCTGCGTGAGGACGAAAACATCGCTCGGAATGCGGGTGGCTGATCTGGAGCTGACATGTTGGTTTCTTTCCTTCGTTCCATCGATCGCGATGTCACCCGCGAGATGAATATCGGCCGCGGGCACGCGCTGCCCTACGAGGAGAGAACCGCAAAAGCCGCGCCAAAGGCTCAGAAAGAAGCTCAGAAGAATTTTCTGCATATTCTACAATGACAAACGAGATCTCAGCAGGGCAACGGGGGCGTAACAGTGGCGTGTCGCGCACTCGACAAACCCGACAGGACGCCTCGGTCGCGCGGGCATCCTTGGCGAACGGCCCGACAGGATTGCTCCTCACGCGAAGCGGAATCTACGCCCGATTCAACGGCGTTCCGCGTTGAACAATTCCCGCCGATGTCGGAAATGCGACATAGCAGTGTTAGAGCCATCATGTTGTTTTGAAATGATTCCCTTCTTTGGCACGGTCCATGCGTAGCTGTTCGCGAACGCGTCCGGCCTGAAGGAGAGACAGTCCATGATCAAGCGCACCGAAAACGCCGTGACCTAAAGACCGCGCTTGCCGGGGGCCGAGCCGGCGCAACGCTGGCGCACCAAGGTCGAGGCGGGTTGCCGCGCCGGCGCCAAGAAGCGCGCAGGCCGAATGTGGCGGCGGCAACTCCTTCGGCTAACCATCATCATCATGACAGACCGGGCGTGCGCCTTGTGTGATTGCGCTCAGGAGAAGGATCACATCCATGAGACCTGTTTATCTGGACAACAACGCAACGACACGGGTCGATCCGGAAGTCGTTCAAGCGATGCTGCCGTTTTTTACCGACCATTTCGGCAACCCTTCGTCGAGCCACGATTTTGGCGCTTCCGCCGGGGCGGCGGTGAGAAGGACGCGCCTGCAGGTGCAAACGCTCATCGGCGCGGAGTTCGACGACGAGATCACCTTCACCTCGGGCGGGACGGAAAGCGACAACGCGGCGATCCTTTCTGCGCTCGAGGTGATGCCTGAGCGCACAGAGATCGTGACTTCCGCAGTCGAGCATTCGGCCGTGCTGACGCTTTGCGCCCACCTGGAGAAGACGCGCGCCATCAAGGTGCATAGGATCCCGGTGGATCGCCACGGCCGGCTCGACGTCGACACTTATAAGGCCGCCCTCACCCCGCGCGTGGCGATCGTCTCGATCATGTCGGCGAACAACGAGACCGGAACGATCTTCCCGGTGGTCGAGCTTGCTGAGTTGGCCAAAGAAGTCGGCGCCCTTTTCCATACCGACGCGGTGCAAGCGGTCGGCAAGCTTGCGATCGACCTGAAATCGACGGCAATCGATATGCTGTCTCTCTCCGGTCACAAATTACACGGACCGAAAGGGATCGGCGCACTTTATATAAAGCGCGGCGTGCGCTTCTGTCCGCTGATCAAGGGGGGAGGCCAGGAGGGCAACCGCCGCGCCGGCACGGAGAATACGCCAGGCATCGTCGGCCTCGGCGTGGCAGCCGATCTTGCCTTGAACTTCATGGACGACGCGAACACACGGGTAAAGGCGTTGCGCGACCGCCTGGAGAAGGAACTTCTCCAAAGCATCCCAGACGCCTTCGTCGCCGGCGATTTGCTAAAGCGGTTGCCGAATACCGCAAACATCGCCTTTGGAGATATCGAAGGTGAGGGCATACTGCATTTCCTCAATCGCGAGGGCATTGCCTGCTCCTCCGGCTCTGCTTGCGCCTGCGGCTCGCTGGAGCCGAGCCACGTCTTGGTGGCGATGAATATCCCCAATAACGCGGCACACGGCGCAATCCGTTTCTCCTTTTCGCGCAACAACGGCGAGGAGGACGTCGACCGGGTGCTCGAGGTCGTGCCCGGGATCGTGAAGAAGCTGCGTGAGCTTTCCCCATCTGCCAGCCAGGCGAGAGAACTTCAATCAACTCCAGGCCTGGGCGACAAGGCAAACCCGACAACCGTTTCCGGCCCAGGAGAATGCAATGCGCAGTTGTTTCGCTGAAAGCCGCGCCATCGATGTCACCGACATCCTCGCCCGGCTGAAGAGCCTGTCGGCTGCGGAGGAGTTCTTCGCAGTCCTTGGCATCTCTTATGATCCGAAGGTGCTCAATGTCTCACGGCTGCATATCCTGAAGCGCATGGGCCAATATCTCGCTGAAGAGGATTTCGCCGGTCTTCCCGACGGGGTGATCGCCGCGCGGGCGCGTGCGACGTTGGAACGCGCCTATGAGGATTTCGCGACATCCTCGCCACTCACCCACCGGGTCTTCAAGGTGCTCAAAGAGCACGATCCCGACAAACCGGCCACTCGGGACCACACCTTTGTCCCGTTCGAGTCGATCCTGAGGCGGTTCGGGACAGAATGAACGCGACACGAGTGCGACGCGACAATGTCGAAAAGCCGACAAACTCGGTCATCACGACGGTACCGTTCGGAAGAAAACAACCCCATGTCAAAAGGAAACAGAGCAACGCAAAGCGGTTGGCACGAATGATGCTGCGAAGGAGATGAACGCCAGGGCCGCTTGCGGATTGGAGCCGAGAAAGACGCAATGCACATTGTAATCTGTATCAAGCAGGTGCCGGACTCCGCGCAGATACGTGTCCACCCGGTGACGAACACGATCATGCGCCAGGGCGTGCCGACCATCATCAACCCTTACGACCTGTTCGCCCTCGAAGAGGCACTGAGATTGCGCGACGCCCATGGCGGCGAGGTCACCGTGCTTACGATGGGTCCGCCGATGGCAGAAGATGCGCTGCGCAAGGCGCTCACCTATGGCGCCGACCGCGCGGTACTCTTGACCGACCGCTGTTTTGCCGGCTCCGACACGCTGGCGACCTCCTTCGCGCTTTCTCGGGCAATCGTGAGAATTGGCGAGACCTTCGGCGCGCCGGACATCGTCTTCGCCGGCAAGCAGACGATTGACGGCGATACCGCCCAGGTCGGGCCCGGCATCGCCAAGCGCCTCGGCCTCCTGCAGTTCACCTATGTGGCGAAGATCGACTCTATCGATGTCGATGCTCGCGAGATCACCGTCAAGCGCCGTTCGGAAGGCGGTACGCAGATGCTGAAAAGCAGGCTGCCTTGCCTCATCACAATGCTGGAAGGCACCAACGAAATCCGCAGAGGCTCGCTCGAGGACGCCATGCGCGCCGCGCGCAGCCAGATCGTGAAATGGAGCGCGGCCGAAGCTGGCATTGAGGACCTCAACAAATGCGGCCTGCGCGGCTCGCCGACGGTCGTCAAGCGCGTTTTCGCCCCTACCACGCGGGCGGAAAAGGCGACGCAGATCGACATGACCGACAAGACGCAGCACGACCTCGCTGACGAACTGATCGCCTCAATCTTTACCCGCCAGCCAGCGCTGGAACACGAACTCGCCTTCGACGGCGGCCAGTGACGGGACGGCAAGGAGAGATGATGTCGAACGCTAACCGCGAAGCCCCTCCTTCCGCCGGCCGTGCCGGCATCAAGAGGGAATTGCCTGAGCACTTTAGGGACTATCGGCACGTCTGGGTTTTCATCGAACTGGAACGCAGCGAGGTCCATCCCGTGTCCTTCGAACTGCTTGGCGAAGGCCGCAAGCTCGCCGACAAGCTAGGCATCCAGCTTGCGGGGATCGTGCTTGGACCGCCGGGTGACGCGACGCAGCATGCCGTTGCCGAGGCCTTCGCTTACGGCGCCGACCTTGTCTACCTCGTCGAGGCACCGTTGCTTGCCGACTATCGCAACGAGCCTTTCACTAAGGCGATGACGGATCTGGTCAATACCCACAAGCCGGAGATCCTGCTTCTCGGTGCGACCACGCTCGGCAGGGATCTCGCTGGCTCAGTAGCGACGACCTTGCTGACAGGGCTCACTGCCGACTGTACCGAACTCGATGTAGATGTCGACGGTTCGCTCGCCGCGACCCGTCCGACTTTCGGCGGTTCCTTGCTATGCACGATCTATACGCTCAACTACCGGCCGCAGATGGCCACGGTACGACCGAGGGTTATGGCCATGCCACCGCGGACGGACAAGCCGGTCGGGCGTGTCATCCGGCACAAGCTGTCAATGACCGAGGAAGAGATCATCACCAAAGTCCTTGGCTTCAACCTCGATCGCCAATCGGCAAAGGCAAATCTCGCCTACGCCGACATCGTGGTTGCCGGAGGCCTCGGTCTCGGCTCAGCGGAGAATTTGCAGCTTGTGAAGAATCTAGCGCGGGCAATCGGCGCCGAATATGGCTGTTCGCGCCCGCTGGTCCAGAAGGGCTGGATGCCGGCCGATCGGCAGGTTGGCCAAACGGGCAAGACCATCCGGCCAAAGCTTTACATAGCGGCCGGGATTTCCGGCGCCATTCAGCATCGGGTTGGCGTGGAGGGGGCTGATTTGATCGTAGCCATCAACACCGACCCGAACGCCCCGATCTTCGACTTTGCCCACCTCGGCATCGTCACCGATGCAATCCGTTTCCTACCGGCATTGACGGAAGCTTTCACCCGGCGGCTGTCGCCGCACAGCCACGACAAGCTTGCGAGCTAAGGGAGAGGGCCATGATCGAGGAAGAATTCGACGCCATCGTCGTCGGGGCCGGTATGTCCGGAAACGCGGCCGCCTACACCATGGCAAGCCAGGGCCTGACGGTGCTGCAGTTGGAGCGCGGCGAATATCCGGGCTCCAAGAATGTCCAGGGCGCCATCATGTACGCCGACATGTTGGAGCAAATCATTCCGGATTTCCGGGATGATGCGCCTCTCGAGCGGCATCTGGTCGAGCAGCGATTCTGGGTGATGGACGACACCTCCCACACCGGGATGCAGTATCGATCGGACGATTTCAACGAGGCGAAGCCCAATCGCTACACGATCATCCGCGCCCAATTCGACAAGTGGTTTTCGCGCAAGGTGCGCCAGGCCGGCGCGACGGTGCTGTGCGAGACGACGGTGACCGAACTTGTCCGCAATGCCAGCGGCAAGGTGATCGGCGTGCGCACCGACCGGGCTGGCGGGCCGATCTACGCGGACGTCGTCGTGCTCGCAGAAGGTGTCAACGGACTGCTCGGTACACGGGCCGGCCTGCGCAAGATGCCGAAGCCAGAAAGCGTGGCGCTCGCTGTCAAGGAAATGCATTTCCTACCCGATGAGGTCATTGAGCAGCGGTTCGGCCTTCAGGGCGACGAAGGCTGCGTGATCGAAGCGGCGGGCACGATTTCCCGCAGCATGGCCGGACTGGCCTTCCTCTACACCAACAAGGAGTCGATCTCTCTCGGCATCGGCTGCCTCGTCTCCGATTTCGCCCAGACAATGGAGAGCCCTTACGTCCTCCTCGACGCCTTCAAAAACCATCCTTCGATCCGGCCGCTGATCGCGGGCTCGGAAGTCAAGGAGTATTCCGCGCATCTCATTCCCGAAGGTGGCTACAAGGCAATTCCGCAGCTCTTCGGCGACGGTTGGGTGGCGGTCGGTGATGCCGCCCAACTGAACAACGCTATCCACCGCGAGGGTTCGAACCTCGCCATGACTTCCGGCCGCATCGCGGGCGAGGCAATCATTGAGATCAAGGGCCGCAACCAGCCGATGATCAGGAGGAACCTCGCCCTCTACAAGACCCTGCTGGATAAGTCCTTCGTAGTCAAAGACCTGATGAAATATAAGGACATGCCGGCCCTGATACACACCAATTCCCGCAATTTCTTCATGACTTACCCGCAGTTGATGTCGCAGGCCGCGCAGAACTTCATGCGGGTCGACGGAACCCCAAAAATCGAGAAGGAAAAGGCGACCACTGCTGCCGTCATCAAGGCGCGTTCGCGCTGGGGGCTGATCAGCGATGTGGTCCGCCTGGCACTCGCGTGGCGCTGAAGGAGAAACAGGATGACGATGGCCGTGACGAAGTTACGTGTCGAGGAGAAGCTTTATCATAACCGCTATCTGGTCGATCCGGGCCGCCCGCATATCAAAGTGCGACCGCACGAGAGGCCGAGCGCGAACCTGCTCGCGCTGACACACATCTGCCCGGCTAAGTGCTATGAGTTGAACGACAAGGGACAGGTGGAGACGACTTCCGACGGCTGCATGGAATGCGGCACCTGTCGCGTGCTGTGCGAGGCCAGCGGTGAGATCGTATGGAATTACCCGCGCGGCGGCTTTGGCGTTCTCTTCAAGTTTGGATAACTGCCGCAAAGAGTGAGAAACGAGAGGCTCGCAATTGCGGTCAAGACCGCCAATATTGTTCACAATTGCCCGAAAAGCTGAAAATACTATGTTTCCGGAACTCGAAGTACAAAAAAGGGGTTGGGAGGAGCCACCTTGGACAACCCTTGAGGTGTTTGCATGGCTCACATGCTTCCAGAGCAGGTCGGTGAAATTGTATCTCGGAACACCCCGCCTGAACCTGCGGTCGAAGCGGCGCGCAATGCGGACAGCTTGCTCAGGGGAATCTACGAGATATCGAAGATTCTGACTGCCCCGACCCGGCTGGAGATTACGCTTGCCAATGTCGCGAATATCCTCTCCTCGTTTGTGCAAATGCGTCATGGCGCAATCGTCGTCCTGGACGCTGAAGGAGAGCCGCAGATTAGCGCAGCCACCGGCGGCACTGTGCCTCAATCAGCCGCCGGCCGCGTCATACCCCAGGCTGTAATAGACAAAATCGTCGCTACTGGAGTGCCGATCGTCATACAAGACACAAGCACGTCCGAGCTATTTCAGGCTGATCCTCAATCGAGCAGCGGCACGGTGGCAACTGCGTTTATCGGTGTCCCGCTAAAGGCTGAGGAAAAGATCTTCGGGACGCTGTCGATCGACCGCGTCAGGAACGGTACCACCAGGTTCCGCTACGAGGAGGACTTACGTTTCCTGGCCATGGTCGCCAATCTGGTCGGCCGGACCATCCGCCTGCATCGCACTTTGAGCACGGCTGGTCAGCGACTTATCGAGAAGCAACCGAGACCAGAGCAGCCGCTCGACGAGGACAGGACCCATTCGGCCCGACATCCGCATGTCAAGATCGACGGAATCATCGGAGAAAGTCCCGCGCTCAAGCAAGTGCTGGAGATCGTCTCGGTCGTGGCCAGGACCAATTCCACCGTGCTTCTTCGAGGCGAAAGCGGTACCGGCAAGGAGTTCTTTGCACAGGCCATCCATAAGCTTTCACATCGGAGGGAGAAATCCTTCGTCAAATTGAACTGCGCCGCACTGCCCGAAAGCGTTTTGGAATCGGAGCTCTTTGGCCACGAGAAGGGCGCCTTCACCGGGGCTATCCTGCAGCGCGCTGGCCGGTTCGAATTGGCAAATGGCGGAACCCTGCTGCTTGATGAAATCGGCGAGATTTCGCCTGCCTTTCAAGCCAAGCTGTTGCGCGTCTTGCAGGAAGGAGAACTGGAGCGGGTGGGCGGCACCAGGACCCTAAGAGTTGACGTGCGGCTCATATGCGCCACCAACAAGGACCTCGAGACGGCTGTCCGGAATGGAGAGTTCAGGGCCGACCTTTATTACCGCATCAATGTGGTGCCAATAGTCCTGCCTCCCCTCAGAGAACGACCGGGCGATATTCCACGCCTTGCGAACGCTCTCCTCGACCGATTCAACAAGGAGAACCATCGCGATCTTGGCTTCGCGCCGTCGGCGCTTGACCTGATGTCGCAATGCTATTTCCCTGGCAACGTGCGTGAGTTGGAGAATTGTGTGAGACGGACGGCCACACTTGCGCGTTCAACGACAATAACTGCGTCGGATTTCGCCTGCAAGAACAGCCAGTGCCTGTCTTCGCTTCTGTGGAAAGGAGTCGGCCGTTCGCACGGCGCCTATGCCGTCGACGAGTTCGCACGTGGCAATATGATGCCGGTTGGATCGCCGCTGCCTGCCATGCGAGTCGGCCCCTCCCAGAATGAGGCATCGCCCGGCGAGACCTGCGACCCCAACCATCCAGCTTGCCCAGCAATGAACCAGCGTCTGACGGAACGCGACCGGCTGATTGATGCGATGGAGAAAGCCGGCTGGGTTCAGGCCAAGGCGGCTCGTGTTCTCGGTCTCACGCCGCGGCAGGTCGGCTATGCTTTGCGCCGGCATCGTATCGGAGTGAAGAAGTTCTAAACGTCCCTGATGACATCAAACGTGGGGGCGCGGTTGCTGCCCTCACCGGGCGTAACTGAGACAAGACGGTACCTTTCGCGTTGCTTTTGACCGTTGTCGGCGACCTGACAAAACCGTGTCGCAGGAAACGGACACAATTGGACACAAAAGGCCGACGTAAAAGCCAACATGACGGATAAGACCGCTTTTGGGGTTGGCATATCTCTTGCGCTCTGAAGTGCGATGTTCACACCACGCACGGAGCCGCTCGATGTCCGCACCGATGATTTCGCTACAGGGCCTTTCCGGCACGACAGTCTTCGATCAGTCGCCGGCGAGAGCGAAATCCGGTGGCTGCGCATCTTCATCCTGCGGCTCCTCCGCGAAGCCGCACGAGATGGACTCGGCCGTCTGGGAGAAGATCAAGGATCATCCCTGCTTTTCAGAGGAAGCGCACCACTATTTCGCGCGCATGCATGTGGCTGTCGCCCCAGCCTGCAATATTCAATGCAACTACTGCAATCGCAAATATGACTGCGCCAACGAAAGCCGGCCTGGGGTCGTTTCGGAAAGGCTGACGCCCGACCAGGCGCTGCGCAAGGTGATCGGGGTTGCCAACGAAGTGCCGCAGCTTTCCGTGCTTGGCATCGCCGGACCGGGCGATGCCTGTTACGACTGGAAGAACACAAAGGCGACATTCCAACGGGTCGCCAAGGAAATCGCCGACATCAAGCTGTGCATCTCAACCAACGGGCTCGCGCTGCCAGACCGCGTCGCCGAGCTTGCCGAAATGAATGTCGATCACGTGACGATCACCATCAACATGGTCGACCCGCGGATCGGTGCCAAGATCTATCCGTGGATCTTCTATGACAACCGCCGTTATACCGGCGTTGAGGCAGCCACGATCCTGCACGAACGACAGATGTCGGGGCTGGAGATGCTGACGGCGCGCGGCATCCTCACCAAGATCAATTCGGTAATGATCCCCGGCGTAAACGATGAGCACCTGATCGAGGTGAATAAATGGGTCAAGGAGCGCGGCGCGTTCCTGCACAATGTCATGCCCCTGATTTCCGACCCGGCGCACGGTACGCATTACGGCCTGAGTGGGCAGCGCGGCCCCAAGGCAATGGAGCTGAAGGCCCTTCAGGATCGTCTCGAAGGCGGCGCCAAGTTGATGCGCCACTGCCGGCAGTGCCGGGCCGATGCTGTCGGCCTGCTCGGCGAGGATCGTGGCCAGGAATTCACGCTCGACCGGCTTCCCGACAAGGTCACGTACGACGCCAGCAAGCGCGAGACATATCGGGCAGTGGTCGCGCGCGAGCGGGGCGATCGCCTGGCGGCCAAGAGCGCGGCGCTCGGGATGGTCAAGACCGCAGGCTCCGGCAAATCGCTTCTGGTAGCGGTGGCGACCAAGGGTGGCGGCCGCATCAACGAGCATTTCGGCCATGCGAAGGAATTCCAGGTTTATGAGGCCTCGCCGAAAGGGATCAGTTTCGTCGGTCATCGCAAGGTCGAACAGTATTGCCTCGGCGGCCGGGCCGAGGACAAGAGCCTCGACGGCGTCATCTCTACGCTCGAAGGCGTAGACATCGTGCTGTGCGCGAGAATTGGAAATTGCCCCGAGGATCGTCTCAAGGAAGGTGGGATCCGAGCAACGGAGGCTTACGGTTATGACTACATCGAGACCGCGATCGGCGCGCTTTACGCCGCCGAGTTTGGGAGTGAGCCACTGGCTGCGACGGCCTGAGCCGCCTCATTCTAACTGAACCGGAGTTGAAAATGGCCTTTAAGATCATCGCTTCCCAATGCACCCAGTGCGGTGCCTGTGAGTTTGAATGCCCTTCGGGGGCGATTAAGTTCAAGGGCGAGACCTACGTGATCGATCCGAAAAAGTGCACCGAATGCGAGGGGACCTTCGAAACGCAGCAATGCGCCTCGGTATGTCCGGTGTCGAAGACTTGCGTCCCTGCCTGACCTCCATTTCGGCTACCGACACGGTCGAGGCGCCTCCGCAGCACCATTGACCTCCTGTTGCAAAGCTGCAGCCGAGAGAAAGGAACGGCCATGAGCCTCGGACGCGAACAGGACATCGAAATCCGTACACCCCCGCGATTCATGCCGGGTGAGCGGGTCCGCGCCACACGCCACATAAAAAATGACGGCACCTATCCGGGCAAGGAGATCGGTGAAAATCTGGTGCGCAAAGGCGACGAGGGCTATGTGCGCGACATCGGCACCTTTCTCCAGCAGTTCTACATCTATGCGGTCGAATGGGTCGATCGCGGCACCGTCGTCGGCATGCGTGCGCGTGAACTCATGAGCCTTGAGACGGCCCGGACTCCTTCCAATGCCGAAATCGGTGCTGGCTTTAACAAAGGAACGGCCCGATGAGGGTAATGATCCGCAGGACCGGTGCTGGCTTGTCGGCATATATTCCCAAAAAGGATCTCGAAGAGCCGATCATCAAGGTCGACAACGAACACTTATGGGGCGGGGCTGTGACGCTGAAGAACGGCTGGCGGTTAGTTCTGCCCGACCTTCCGTGGGACACGCCTTTGCCGATTACCGTCGAGGCAAGGAAGATTTCCGACGAGGACTGACCTTCGGGTTTACACAAAGAGAGCGGCAAAGGGATACGAGCATGAACACAATGACCTCGGGCCATCTCGTCGTCATTCGGGACAGTTTTGCCGAAAGGCAGCTTGACCTTTTGAAGAAAGCGCTCGCGGCCGATCAGGTCATTCCCTATCTCGGCCCGGGTCTGCTTGAGATCCGCTCCGCGGGACCGCCCGTACCGCATACCCCCGAAGCCGTTGCCGCAGCGCTCAACAAGCGCACGCCAGCCCCTTCGAAGATTCGCACCAACATGTGGTCGGTAGCGCAGTATATCGAACAGCGCCGGCACCGCCGGACGCTTCAAGTTTGGATGGCCGAAATATTCGCGGCCCCGGTGGTGCCGACGATCTTGCATGCCTGGCTTGCAACGCTGCCGCTCTCCGTGATCGTCGACAGCTGGTACGACGGTGCCATGCGCGCGGCTCTAATACAGACCCGCCGAACGGACGTCGTCGAAATACAGGGCGTAACACGGGCGCACGAGATCGGTGACATTTGGACGAAAGCCTACGATTTGTCCGGGATATTACTCGAATCCGCACCAGCGGCGAAGACGGTTCTCTACGCCCCTCACGGCGGTGCCAGGCCGGCCGCAAACTTCCTCGTCGCAGATTCCGACTACGTTGAAGTGCTGAGCGAAATCGACATCCAGACGCCGATCCCTGACCTGGTGAAGGAACGGCGAGCTAGCCGTGGTCTTTTCTTCATCGGCTGCCGCTTCAACGATCAGATGCTGCGCACCTATGCCCGGCAGATCATGAAGCGCTCCAATGGCCCACATTTTGCGGCAATCGATACAGCGACGCTGACCAAGAACGAGCGTCGTTTCCTTGCGGCAAGCGCAATCACGGTCATTGACATGCCGACGGGTCAGGCCGCAGCCCGTCTCGTCGGACTGGGCGAGACATTGCATGAAGCCAAACGGGGTATCGTTTGAGCCATTCTCAGACGCCTCACCATTGCCGAAAAGGTAAAACGGGCAATTGACTTCCGGGTTTTTCAACAACTCCGAGAGGCGCTCTGAAAAGCTACGACGGTTATTTCATTCGAGGCTGCAGCGGATATGGCATTCGATGCTGCGGATGAACACAGCGGCGACGGGCTTGAACCAGCCGAGCAGAGCATAGTCTGGCGCCAGGGTTGTCGCGGCGAGCGGTCGCAGCTGATCGGCTTCACTTGGCGGTAAAAGCTGTGGCACGGCGCGATGACCAGGGCCGGTTGGGGTCGATGCCAATCGAGCTAAGGCCAAGCGTGCTCACCGCATAGGCGGTCACCTGCCACTGCCATATAGGCGGTCACCTGCCACTGCCATCCCAGAGCGTCAGGATGATCGCGTTGCGCGACAGCTTGGCGCGCCGCAGACGCGAGCGATTGGTTCAGGGCAGCCCGCTTCGCCATCAACGAGACCCGCTGCTGCATGAGTTGTAAACGCCCGCACCACGGCGCCGCGAATCCGCGCTTGTGGCGCCATGACCTGAGGCGAGTGAGTTCGGCGCTAACAACGCAGACTGAACCAATCCGATCAGCCCGGCCCATGCCGGAGAGCACGGCGACCAATGCCGCCAGCTCCCCCACGCAGGGGGACACGATCCCGCCTGCGGCTAAGCGCGAGTTGAAAAGCATACGTCGACGCCCGCCATTTCCGCATGCACCGCCTTGGATAAGGCCTGCCTCGAGGCATGATGCGGGCCTGGTTGGCTTTCCTGTCGATGCCAGCTTCGTAAGCAGCGGCTCCGCGAGGTCGAGCAGTTCTAACTGGCGGCTTGAGTTGACGGCGCTCACGCACAGCCGTTCCAGGTGCGGCCGGTTATGCGGCCTTCCCCTTCCCATCTGGCTTGGGCAAGCTTCTGGGTGATCCTCTGCATCGCCGGTCGCAGAGAGGTCCGGTCTGCAACGTCAGCACAGGCCACTATTGCGGCCGCCTCGGGATGTATGCGTCCCTCTCATGAGCTTGCACCCGGTCGGACATGCAGTCCAACCTGGATGCGCGCTTCACATCAAGCCGCATGAAGGCGAAGAAAATCCTCATACGTCGCTTGCAACCCGGCACCAAGAGACGTTTTGGCTTTCCAGCCAAGGTTACGCAAGCGCGTTACGTCCAGTAGCTTGCGCGGAGTACCGTCTGGCTTCGTCGTGTCGAACACCAAATTGCCCTCCCAGCAGACCGCCGCCTTGACGAGTTCCGCCACCTCGCGAATTGTCACGTCCTCACCAACGCCAACATTAATCAGGGGCGCAGTGTCGGGGGCTGTCAAGGCGTCAAAATCCGAATCTGGCAGGCCAAGCAGGAACGCAATGGCATCGCCTACATCCGACGAATACATAAACTCTCGCCGAGGATTTCCGGATCCCCAGACCCCCACAGAGGAGTCGCCGTTCATTTTAGCTTGATGAAAGCGGCGTATCAGAGCAGGCAGAACGTGACAATTTTCGGGGTGATAATTATCGCCGGGACCATATAAATTGGTCGGCATCAACGCGAGATAGCGCGCCTTGTACTGCCGGTTGAAAGACCAGCACGATTCGACACCTGCGATTTTTGCCAAAGCGTAGGGACGATTCGTCGCTTCAAGCGGACCGGTGAGAAGGTATTCCTCCCGTATCGGCTGCGGACAGTCGCGTGGATAGATACACGAGGAGCCAAGAAAAATCATCCGTTCGACGCCGGAAGCGTAAGCGGCATCAAAAACACTGACTTGAATCGCGAGGTTGTTATGAAGGAAATCGACAGGGGAGCTAGCGTTCGCCAGTATACCACCAACCTTTGCGGCGCACATAACGACGTAATCTGGCCGCTGCGACATGAAGAACCTGCGCGTCTCGCTCCGGTCAAATAGATCCAGTTCGTCGTGAGTACGTGTTATTATCTCATAGGATCCTAACGCCTCGAGGGCTCTCATTGTGGCGGATCCAACAAGGCCGCGATGGCCTGCCACATAGACTTTCTTCATCTTTTTGTTTTCCATCGTTAACGCTCTGGGCGCTCCTTAAGAAGGCCACCATAGCACTGACAACAACCGAGCATGGCGCCGCCGTTGTCAGCATAACTCTCGTGGACTGTGTGAATAATAACCCTGCTTCATCAGCACTGCCTCACGCTCTGCCATGCGCAAATCTTCCCGAACCATCTCCCTAACCAATTCGATGAAGGAGATTTTGGGCTCCCACCCAAGTTTTTCTTTCGCCTTGCGGGCATCGCCGAGAAGTGTCTCGACTTCTGCAGGACGAAAATAACGGGGATCTACTTTTACGATCAGAGCTCCCGTCTTTGCATCGTACCCCTCTTCGTCGACCCCTTCCCCCACCCAACGAACATCGATGCCGAGTTCAGCGGCCGCGACGGTGACGAATTCGCGCACCGAATGTTGCTCACCGCTAGCGATCACAAAGTCTTCAGGTTGCTCCTGCTGCAGCATCAACCACTGCATCTGGACGTAGTCTCGAGCGTGCCCCCAATCGCGACGCGCATTAAGGTTGCCTAGGAATAGAGTGCGCTGCATTCCAAGCTTAATCCGAGTCAAGGCGCGTGTGATTTTGCGAGTTACAAATGTTTCTCCGCGCGCAGGTGACTCATGATTAAATAAAATGCCGTTACATGCATACAAATTGTAAGATTCTCGATAATTTACGGTGATCCAGTGAGCATACAATTTGGCAACAGCGTAGGGGGACCGGGGGTAGAACGGTGTCGTCTCGGTCTGTGGCGTTTCCCGCACCAGCCCGTAGAGCTCAGACGTCGAGGCTTGGTAGTAGCGCGTATGCTTGACGAGCCCCAGGATCCGAATTGCCTCGAGGATACGCAGCGCACCCAAGGCATCGGAGTTCGCGGTGTATTCTGGTTCTTCAAAGGAGACTGCAACGTGGCTCTGAGCTGCCAAATTGTAAATTTCGTCCGGCTGAACCAGTTGGATGACGCGCGTAAGGCTCGACGAGTCTGTCAAGTCCCCGTGGTGAAGTGTAAGATCAACGCCACTTTCATGAGGGTCATGATAGAGATGGTCTATACGGCCCGTATTAAAAAGAGACGATCGTCTCTTTATCCCATGCACAGAATAGCCCTTTTCTAAAAGCAATTCTGCGAGGTAGGAACCGTCTTGCCCCGTGACCCCGGTGATTAAAGCTACTTTTCTCTTTGACAAGCTTGAATCCTTTTGATTTTGACGCGCCCATGAAAACGCTCGCCTGCGGCGGGATTGCGTGGCGAGAAAGGGGCGTATTGGGCAGGGCGAACGGGGGCCTCTGCGCGAAGGCAAGGGAGAGTTCGAGCGGGATGCCAGCCTTTCATGGAGCCGGGGAACGTTCGAAAGAGTTGTCGATCAAGATCAAACGACGCGGGTCATTCAAATCGAATTCGACAATTCGTGGCACGAAGAGGCGGGCATAGCGGGTGAAGGCGCTAGTCGGAGGAAAGCGAATAACAGTGTCGCATCGACCGAGGAGATACATCTCAACGAGCGCGGAAACCCCCCCGTCGGTGCCCAGTGCTGCACTGTGTAAGGGGCCGGCCTGATCCGCCTGGAAGCGTTTTGGGACGGTGAAAAGTTCGGGAAATACGCCCGACAGGTGATCAACAACCTTGGCGCTGTCTGTACACAAGAACACCCTTACAGGTCTTGAATGCGGTTGCGCCTTGGCCATACGAATGGCAGTGCATACCTGCTCTAAGGCAACCTTCGGATCAGCCCAGTAAGGTGCGTGATCCATAATATCTTCGCCGTTGCCGTGGCGGACATGGACTCCAATTATGCTGTGCCCGTCAAAATGTTCCTGGTAGAGCGCTTCAATGCGATCCTCAATTTCGACCCTCGGTGCGATGCTCCTAAATATGGTTCGCTCGGCCTTTTCATCGCAGCGCCACATCAAGCAAGCATCACACACTACCGTGTTGGCTTCACAATCATCTTGGGCCTGGAAAAGATCGTTAAGCTCGTCACGTTCTTGGAAAATCTGTTCATCCGGACGGTACACGCAGTCGATGGATGGCTTGTTCCACCACGACGGGAAGAAGGGACCAGGGAATGAGACGTGGTTGATCTGGTCATCGCAAATGACCCGTACACCACCGATATCCTCAATTGGCTTGAAGAAAGCTGGAAAGGCATTCGCAAACGGGTTGTCAAGGTAACAAGAGCCGCGCCAATCTATTGCTAAAGCTCGTCCCGTCCGATGTGCGTAGTCCCAAGCCGACGCGAGAGACCACAGGCAATCACCGAGACCCGTGCGCCGTCGAGAAACAACGAACCGATCGTTCCTTGAGCGATCAACAAGCATCTAAATTGCCTCTCTCCAGAACACCACAAGCCTCAGCTTTGCTGCTGCGTTTGAGGCAAGCGCCTGCGCAATTCGGGGAAGATTGTCGTGCTGTGCCAATGCGATGTAGCTTGCGTCTGTCGCGCA
This sequence comes from Mesorhizobium sp. LjNodule214, assembly GCF_964252735.1. Taxonomy (NCBI): domain Bacteria; kingdom Pseudomonadati; phylum Pseudomonadota; class Alphaproteobacteria; order Hyphomicrobiales; family Phyllobacteriaceae; genus Mesorhizobium; species Mesorhizobium sp. LjNodule214. Next base: position 359,550 of record NZ_CAXUPE020000004.1, on the reverse strand, counting down.
AGTGCCTGGCCGCGATGGACGCGCGCCTGGGCTGGTCTTCGGCGCAGACCAGAAAATGCTCTTCGGAGCCAACGCAAACATCAACCACTTTCCTTAAGGCTGCTACATTCTTGAATTCTTTCTATGCATCGTGCCGTAACATCGGTAAAATCGTCTGTTTCGATGAAACGCATCCACGCCATGGATGGCTAGTGACATGGGTTCCAGAGCGTTGGCTGTGAACCCGCTCGCTGTGCTCGACGCACCGCTAACCCCAGCGGAACCTCACGGTGACAGCACGCAGCATCGACCTAAGTGAGCCGGCCATGAGCGCGGGCCGCGGCCACGAAGCTTCGACTGGGCCAGGTTCTGCATGGGAGCGCCACAAAGAAAGAGGCGATGCGTCGAGCTGTAAGCGAGCCTGAGCTCGCTTTCGAAGCGCTATGCCATCAACCCCAAGACGGTCGCGAAGTGGAGGAGCGGAGTTCGACCGCCGATCTGCCCACCGGCCCCAGGGAGCCGAGATCGAAGGTTCTGTCTGCCGTAGAAGAGGACCGTTGTTGTGGCCTTCCGCCGCAACACACTGCTGCCGCTGGACGATTGCCTCTACGGCCTTGCAGCCGACGATCCCGCATCTGACGCGCTCTTCATTGCACCGATGTCCTGCAGCGCAAGCATCGGCTTCTTCCACATTGATATTGCGGAGATCCCAACCGAACAGGGCAAGCTAAACATCAAGGCCTTTGTACCGCGGCACCGCCTGTCGCGAACCTTCGCGCCCCTCTGTCCCGCCGGCACCAAAGGAGACCGTCGCGGCGCCGTTGTTGCTAGATCACATTCAATTCCCTAAACGCCCGCCCTTCGGCGACACGGCTGTACCCAAACGCGGAGCAATCGACCGTGCGGTAGCCGCCATGCACGAGAAGCTCCGCCAGCGCCTTGCCGACCGCCGGCGCCTGCTGCAGGCCATGGCCGGAAAATCCGTTGGCGAAGAGGAAATTTTTCACCTTGGGGTGCGGCCCGATCACCGCGTTCTGGTCGAGCGTGTTGTAATCGTAGTGCCCGGCCCAGGCGCGGGTAGGCTTGATGGCCTCGAAGGCCGGAATGCGGGTCGCCAGCACCGGCCAAATCACCTCTTCGAACAGCGGCCAGTCGACCTCGAAATCGGTGGGGTCGGCCGGGCCGTCGCCTTCTTCCGGTTCGGCGCCGCCAGTGAGATAGACCGAGCCTTCCGGCCGGACATAGATGCCCGAGGGATCGACCAGCAGCGGCATGTCGGCATATTTCTCGCGCGCCTCGAAGACGAAGACGTTGCGCTTGCGCGGCTCGACCGGCAACACCAGCCCCGCCATGGCAGCCACCTTGCCGGCGTTCGGCCCGGCGGCGTTGACGACGATGCCGGCCTCCAGGGTCTGACCATTGTCGAGCGAGACGCCGGTGACGCGGTTGCCGTCGCGCGCAATGCCGGTGACAGAGGCGGCGATGAAATCGATCTTCTTGCCGCGCAGCGCCTTGCGGAACAGCGTCAGCATCGCATGCGCGTCGAACCAGCCTTCGCCGCTGCGGCCATAGGAGCCGCCAGATATACCTTCGGTCGACAGCCAAGGGAAGCGGCGCGTCAGCTGGTCCGCGTCCTCGAGCAGGATGTCGGCCCCCTCGGCGACCTGCGCTTCGTGATTGGCATTCAGGATCGGCAGCCCGTTCTCGCTAGCGAGAATGAGAAAGCCGCCTTCGCGGAAACCGATATCGGCATCGGTGCCGAACGTCTCCTTCAGCCGCCGGAACAGTTTCATGGTGAACTGCGACAGGCGGATGTTCTGCGGGATCGAGAATTGCTGGCGAATGGAGGCGCAGGACAACGTCGTTGCCGCGTGCGCGAACTGCGGATCGCGCTCGATCAGCGCGATCGAGCCGGAAAACCCTTCCTCGCGCAGATAGTAGCCGATCGAAGAGCCGACGATGGCTCCTCCGATGATAACGATGTCGTAACGCACTTTTTTGTCGCCTTTCCGGTAACCGCCCGTGTCGATCACACAGCCGTCAGCATGATGTCGAAGCGCGTGCCGCGGCGGGCGCGGGCCTAGCGAGTTGAAAAGGGTTGCCGGATGCGCTTGATCCAGCGGCGCTCACGCAGCTGCCGGTCCTGCCTCACGCAGCAAGTCGTCGGCTCTGTCCGTCTTCGTATCGCGGGCGACTTGGGTGTAATCGATGTGCGCATGGCTGGTACCCTCGTCCTGCTGGCTTTGTCATTTCGCGCTCTTCGCAAATGCTGTTTGGCGGCGGAACATAAAACGACACCAGATTTCTGCCGCCACTGATCTCGAAAGTTGTGATGAGCGTACCATTGACAGCGATTTGCGCTCGCAACGATTCCATGAATTTCTTTGAAGGATCTGTTGCAACGCTAAACAACAACGCAACGAGATTGGCGGGGTCCTGGTAAGACGGCAAGCTGGAACTGGTTGGCCAAGAGGGACGCGATCGGCGCACCTTTCCCCAGGCGACGTGCTAACTTGCATCGTGCACCTCATCCGCCATTTGCTAAATGTTTAGTCCCGGCATTTGCTGGAGCGGATTGAAAGTGAACGCTCGGGCTGGGAAGCCCATGCCTTCCAGATGAACTCGCAGGGCGTGAGGCCCTTGAGGGTCTTCAGCTTGCGGCCGAAATTGTAGGCCGCGACGAAGTCGGCAAGATGCCGACGCAGTTGGTCGCGATCGTCGTAGTGGAAGCGCTTGACGGTTGCGTCTTGATGGTCCGGTTCATTCTCTCGACTCTTCTCGCCGGCTGTCGCCGTCGACATCTGGCAATCGGCCGATGCTTGCCTGCAGACAGCGGTGGGAGCGCGTCAGATGCGGGACGTCGGCTGCAACGCGTAGAGGCAATCGTCGAGCGGCAGCAGCCTGTTGCGGCGGAAGGCCACAACAACGGTTTTCCTCGACAGACAGAACTGTCGGCTCCCTGGAGCCGGTGGACAGATCGGCGGTCGAATTCCGCTTCTCCACTTCGCGACCGTCTTGGGGTTGATGCCATAGCGCTCCGAAAGCGACCTCAGGCTCGCTTCACCTAGCCCATAGTGCGTCCTTTGAGTGGGACGAGAATGGCGAAATTTCTTTTCCGCGACATGCAAGCAAGAAGGCTTCAGCCAATGGCGGTTTTTCGATAATCGGCCGTGTCTATCCCATGTCGTTTCAGCTTGTCGTAGAAGGTCTTGCGGGGAACTCCCAGGACTTCGATCGTGCGCCTCACGTCGCCGCCGCATTCCTGCAAGGCATCGCGGATGACAGTCGCCTCATAAAGGCTGACCTTCTCGGACAAGTGGAGGCTTGATACCGCTTGTTCCTTTCGACCTGATGCAATGGGCGTGCCTAGCCTTTCAAGTCCCAATGCAACGCGATCGGCGAAATGCACGAGTTCACGGACATTGCCGGGCCAATTGTGGCTCACGAGGCGATCGCGCACGCCAGCGCTTATGTCCGGCACTGGCCTGCTGAAGCGTTTGGAGGCGCGTTCCAGGAAATGCCCAAAGAGCATCGGGATGTCTTCGCGCCTTTCGCGAAGCGGCGGGATGCGGAGCGTCACCACATTCAGCCGGAAATAAAGGTCTTCCCGGAAATCTCCGCGGGCGGCCGGATCGCCGAGATCGGCCTTGGTAGCCGACACGACACGAAGGTCGATGCTGCGGGTTTCGTTCGTGCCAAGCGGCGTGATCTGCCGGGTCTCAAGCACCCTCAGAAGCTTCACCTGGAGTGCTGGCGGCATCGACTCGATTTCGTCGAGGAAGAGCGTCCCTCCGTTCGAATGCTCGATGCGACCGGTCCTGCGCCTCTGCGCGCCAGTAAAGGCGCCTGCCTCGTGCCCGAAAAGTTCGCTATCGATGACGCTTTCGGGCAGCGCTCCACAATTCAGGGCAACGAAGGGCTTCGCGCGTCGTCTGCTCCAGCGGTGAAGCAGATCCGCGACCACTTCCTTGCCCGTGCCCGTCTCGCCTTCCACAAGGACATCCACATCGGTATCGGCGATCTGGCGGAGAGTTTCGCGCAATCGAATCATGGTCGGTGCCTCCCCGATCAGCGGGATATCGCCCGCAGATCGGACAACCGCATCCCTAAGACGTCTGTTTTCCAGGACCAGGCGCCGTTTTTCCGAAGCGCGATGCAGCGTCACGAGAAGCCGGTCGTTCGCATATGGCTTCGAGATGAAATCGTAGGCGCCATCCTTGATGGCGGCAACGGCCAGCTCGACGTCGGCATGCCCGGTGATCAGGACAACCGGAATTTCCGGGTCGATCGCCTTCACTCGCTCGAAGAGCTGAAGTCCGTTCAGCCCGGGCATACGGATGTCACTCACGACAGGGCCATCGAAGTTCCCGTCGATTCTGGCGAGTGCGGCCTCGGCCGAACCGAACACGCTCGGTGAGAACGAGGCAAGCTTCAGCATCTGCGTGGCTGCGCGAAGCACATCCTCGTCATCGTCAATAAAAATGACCGGTCCTGATTCAGCACTCATGCCGCTCGCCTCAGCTCGACCGTGAAGGAAGTCCCTCTCCCGTGGCCGGCATCATCATGCCGCAACGAGCCGCCGAGCTCGCGTGCGATCTCTTGCGAAATGACCAGGCCAAGACCGAGACCCTTTTCCTTGTTGGTAACGAACGGCATGAAGAGGCTCCTGCGAATGTCGGGGGCAAGGCCGGGGCCGTTGTCCCGAAGGGAAATAGCGACCATTTCCCCGTTTTCGGCGAGCGCTATCTCGACGCGGGGCTCCGGTTGATCCTTCAGAGCGTCAAGCGCGTTCTGGAGAAGGTTGACGAGTATCTGCTCCAGTCGCATGCGGCTTGCCATGACAATTGGAGACGGATCGATCCGCTTCCGTTCAATCGTCACCCCGGAATCGCGAATTCGGCCTGAAAGAAGCGACAGAGCGCCGTCGATCGCGTCGTCCGCCAGTATCGGTCCCATCGATCCGCTGGCGCGGCGGGAAAAGGACCTTAGCGTTTCAGTGATCGTGCCGATCCTGCCGGTCATGGCGACGATCGAGGTCAGATTCTCGGCGGTGTCTTGCGACCGGCCGATCCCTAGAAGACGCGCGGCATTTTCAGCATAGGTGCGGATTGCGGCGACCGGCTGGTTGATCTCGTGGGCGACCCCGGCAGTTATCTGTCCCAGGATTGACAAGCGGTTCGCCTGGGCGAGTTCGTCGCGCAGGCGACGCACTCTTGCTTCAGCGTTCTCTCGCTCGGCGATCTCACCGGCGAGCGCTGCGTTCGAGCTCTGGAGCTCCGCCGTGCGCAGTTCGACGCGATGCTCCAGTTCCGCATTCAGCAACACAAGCACTTCTTGCCGCTGCCGGGCCGCCCGCCGCCGTCGAACAATGATGAAAATGACGAATCCAACGAGAACGAGGGCAAGCAGCGTTGTCACGCGGGCTGTCATGACCGCCGAGGAGATCTCGGTGTCGGCGGGGATGAGCAACGACATGCGCCAGCCCGGAACTGCTTTGCCGAGATCCTGCGAAACCGCAACGAAACCGGCTGATCGACTCTCAGGAGTTGCGGTGACCAGGTTGTCGCCGCGGCGGGAAAGCGGCACCGGCTCGAAAGTCACGCCCAGTAGCTGCAGACGATCGCGAGCGGTTTGCTTCTCCTTTGCGGAAAGCGGTGAGAGAGCGCCAAAACGCCATTGGGGCACGCTCGTGGCAAGAACCACGCCTCGCTCATCGGTCGTGAAGACCACGAAGCCGCTCTCCAGCCAACGCGACTCGACGCGGTCGAGCTCCACCTTCACCACAACCACACCGAGCGGTCCCTCCGGCCCATCGACCCGGCTCGACAGATAGAGACCAGGGCGCGCGCTAACCGTGCCGAGCGCATATTGCATAGCCGCGCCATCCGCCATCGCCTCGGTGAAGTAGTGGCGAAAGCGGTAATCGCTGCCGACGAAACTGGTCGGCTCGCCGGCGTTGCTCGCAGCGACCGCAACGCCCTCAGGATTAATGATGTAGAGTATAGAAGAGCCGGCGTCGCGCGCGATGGCGCGAAGCTTCTCATCAAGCGCGGCTTCGTTGGCAGTGCTCGGACTGCGAAGCATCTCCTGAACGGCACCGTCGCGTGCCAGAACCAGCGGAATCATTCGCTGCTTCTCGATCTCTCCTTTCAAACTGTCGGCTGCAAGCGGGAACGCGGCAAGAGCACGGTCGCGTAGGGCATACTCTGCTCTGGTGCCGGCGATGCGTCCCGTTGCAAAGACGACGAAACAGAGCGCCGCACCAAGAATTGCAAGCAAACCACAAGCCAGAGAGATCGACCGCCGGATCTACCAGGGAAGACCAATGGGGCGCGCTGGAAGGCGCCATTACCCATGTCTTCTTCTTCTGCCATCGTATTCTTAAAACCGATCATTGACGAACCATAGTGCGGGGTTCCGCCAGAAGGGAAGGCGATCCGTGCGGAAAACCGCACAATCTTGCTGCGCGATTTGTTGAAGATACCTGAGGCTCCGGCGATTTCCGCGCTCTCTTGGCTTGGCACGGCTATTGCGGTCAACAACGCAGCAGCGTTCGACCGGGGCGCCGCGATGGGAGAAGCCGCGGGGAGGAACAGCCCGCCCCAAACCGGTCAGGGAGAGAAAACTTACATGTTGACCCCACTGGCTCCAAGCGTAAAGCGCGCACCCCGCAAGACCCTTTTTGCCAAGCCTTACGTGCAGGTGCTTGTCGCAATCCTGCTCGGAGTCGCGGTTGGCCATTTTTATCCGCAAATCGGAGAAAACCTGAAGCCGCTCGGCGATGCCTTCATCAAGCTCGTCAAGATGATCATCGCGCCCGTTATCTTTCTGACCGTGTCGACTGGAATTGCCGGCATGAGCGATCTTCAGAAGGTCGGCCGTGTTGCCGGCAAGGCGATGGTCTATTTCTTCACCTTCTCGACGCTCGCGCTTATCGTCGGCCTCATCGTCGGCAATGTCATTCAGCCTGGCGCCGGCCTCAACATCGATCTGACCTCGCTCGACGTCCAAGCCGTCAATGGCTATGCCTCAAAGGCCCATGAGCAGTCCGTGACCGGCTTCCTCATGAACATGATCCCGACCACGATTGTCGGCGCCTTTGTGGAAGGCGACATTCTACAGGTGTTGTTCTTCTCCGTCCTCTTCGGCATCGCGCTGGCGATGGTCGGAGAATCGGGCAAATCGGTTCTTTCCTTCCTTCAGGACCTCACTGCACCCGTTTTCAAATTGGTCGGCATCCTGATGAAAGCGGCGCCGATCGGTGCTTTCGGAGCAATGGCCTTCACGATTGGCAAATATGGCATCGGTTCGGTAGCCAACCTTGCCATGCTGGTCGGGACCTTCTATCTCACGGCCTTCCTCTTCGTATTCGGGGTTCTCGGTGCAGTCTGTCGCTACAATGGCTTCTCGATCTTTTCTCTTATCCGCTACATAAAGGAAGAGCTGCTGCTGGTCCTCGGAACGTCCTCCTCCGAGGCTGCGCTGCCCTCTCTCATGGAGAAAATGGAAAAGGCCGGCGCCAAGCGCTCGGTCGTGGGCCTGGTTATCCCGACCGGATATTCCTTCAATCTGGATGGCACCAATATCTACATGACCCTCGCGGCCCTTTTCATCGCGCAGGCGACGAATACGGATTTGTCAGTTGGCGATCAGGTCCTGCTGCTGCTCGTCGCGATGCTTTCCTCCAAGGGTGCAGCAGGTGTCACAGGTGCCGGCTTCGTCACGTTGGCCGCTACGCTCTCCGTAGTGCCGGCAGTTCCCGTTGCTGGAATGGCGCTGATCCTTGGCGTCGATCGCTTCATGTCGGAATGCAGGGCACTGACGAATTTGGTCGGTAACGCGGTGGCATCGCTCGTCGTCGCCCGCTGGGAAGGCGAACTGGATCAGGCGCAATTGAAAGCTGCATTCTGCGGCCACCAGCCTGCCGAGACATCAACCGGCCAGCCACTGATAACGCCCGCGCCGAGCAACTCGGCAGCATCGCTGCCGGTTGAATCGCCTGGCTGGTCCCAAACGCCGGACGATCGGGCCGCGGGTTCCAAACAAACTCTCGCGGGCCGATGAAATCAAGAATCCCGAAATGCAGTGGGTGCAAAATCATCTGCGCCTTGCGAAGGTCTTGCACCGGTCACGACACACAAGCCATCGATGATGCGCTTAATGCCTCCGAAGTTTGCGACGGTTCGTGGAACCGGGCGTGGAGCTCGATCGGAGCCGTCGGCACGGCTGAACAATTCGCCCACGCTCTACGTCTCGGCTTCTACCTCGCACCATGCCACGACAAGAATTCGGTAGCGAACAGGATCAATGCACGAATGACAGATTTTACTGAATCGACCTTTGCCGGGACTCTTGATGTCGTTTAATCAGACTCGAACAATGGCGAAGCGACCCATAATTGCTGATATCGCCCGGGAAGCCGGGGTTAGTGTTGCCACCGTTGACCGAGTTCTGAATGCCCGTCATCCGGTGCGGAAGGAGACTGCGCAGCGGGTCTTAGCGGCGGCACAGGCCATCGGATATCACGCCGCAGGTCTTATCAAGCAGCGCCTGCAGCCGGACCTGCCGCAATATCGGCTTGGCTTCATCTTGAGAAAACCGACTCACCACTTCTACCAGGGCTTCGCGCGTGAGGTCGAAGCGGCGGTCAACGCGGCGAAGTGCTTCCATGGCACTTCGCTCATCGAATTCGCGCCGTCGCACATGCCATGCGACCTTATTCCATTACTCAAGGAATTCGGAGCGCGCTGCCACGCGATCGCCATGGTGGCGCCGGACCATCCGGCGATCACGGCAGCCGTCCAAGAACTCAAGGCAAAAGGCATCCCTGTTTTCTCGCTGCTTTCCGATTTCGCCGAAGGTGTTCGTGAGGGTTATATCGGCCTCGACAACCGCAAAGTCGGGAGGACGACAGCGTGGATGCTTTCAAAGGTCGCAAGACGGCCGGGCAAGGTGGCGGTTTTTGTCGGCAGCCACCGTTTTCAGGGGCAGGAGCTGCGGGAGGTCGGCTTTCGCTCCTATTTCCGTGAGAATGCACCGGCATTCGAGCTGCTCGATCCGCTCGTGAACCTTGAGGCACGGCAGATCACCTACGAGGCCACGCTGGATCTCATGCAACGGGAACCCGAACTCACCGGCTTCTATGTGGCCGGCGGAGGTATGGAGGGAGCGATCTCCGCGCTCCGTGAAGAAGGCGAAAGCCGGGGTCTCGTCGCGATCGTTAACGAGATCACGCCGGAGTCACGGGCTGCACTCGCAGATGGCATGATCACGATGTCGGTCGCCACGCCCCAGCGCCTGCTTTGCCAGGAACTGATGACGCTGATGGCCCAGGCCATCAAGGTCGGCACTTCGGAGACGCTTGGGCAGACTTTTCTGCCGTTTGAGATCTATCTGCCGGAAAACATCTGAAAAACTGATAAAATACTATCATGAGAGCCTAATTTCCTTTCATTCATGAAAGAAAAACAGCGGGAGTTTGATTGACTCACCTGCCTCATTCCGGTCTCGTTTAACAACGAATGATTGCTGCGCGGCGGAAGCCAGTCAGCCGAGAACGACGACCCGCACTTCATGAAGAGAGAGGAAAGCTATGCGTCAAGCATCGCTCCGCTTTGCGATCGACCGCATGACGCCGCCCCATCTTGCCAGGGCCGCACTTGCTCGCGGCCCGGGCCTGACTGGCATCGACATTAGCTATCATCTCAATGGCAATTTCATTGCGCGCGAAAAGCCGGCTGCAGACGTCCGTCTTGCTAACGGATCAATCGTCACGACTATCTTCATCAACGCCTTTTCGTGTTTCAATGAATCCCCGCGTGCAAGGGCGAGGCGAGCAAACTCGTCGATTGTGCAGCGGCCTGCGGAGCGAAAACGCCGACGAATGCGATTCGCCAAGGACATCCACGCGCTGGACAATAGGCGCACTTGCCTCGGGCATCGATTTCATGGCGCGAGATGGATGATCACATGCAACACGATGCTCGCAACTCCGAGCAAAGTGCCAGGCAGATCTCGTCACGCTGCATATCGCTTCCAAAAATGAAAAGTCCTAATTCAAAGTCCGAGACGAATCACGTGGCCCCTAGTGTGCAGTTGCACGAGAGGGCGTCAGACATCTTCGAAGCATCGAAAGCACCCGCCGCCGCCTCTGGGCTCGAAGCCACGTTGGCCAACGTCCTCGACCTCCTGCCATCGTTGGTGCAGGTGCGGCACGGCATCATCTCGCTCAGCGACAGGTCCGGCATACCAGACATGACCGTCGGGGCCGGCTGGAGCGAAGGCAGTGATGAGCGCTGCCGGAAGCATCTGCCACGGGGGGCGATCGACCAGATCATGACGACGGGCATGGCACTGGTGGCCGAGAACATAGCGTTGGAACCGGCCTTCAACGCCACCGACAAGGACGTGCTCGGGGCGTCCGAAACCATGGAAGTGTCGTTCATCGGCGTACCCATTCGCGTCGATGCGAACGTCGTGGGCACGTTGACCATCGACCGCATCCTCGACAACAAATCAGGTTCCCTCCTCGAATACGACCTGCGCCTCCTCACCATAATCGCCAATCTGGTTGGGCAGACAGTGAAGCTGCATCGCCTGTTCGCCTCCGACCGCGAGCGACTGATGGCCGAGAAAATCCGGATGCAAAAGCAATTCGGCGAGCTCAGGCAGCCTGGGCATGAGGGCAAAAGGGCTCATCTCAAGGGGATCATTGGCGACAGCCCGGCGCTTCGCGGGCTGCTTGAGAAGGTCGCGTTAGCAGCCAGGTCCAACAGCACCGTTTTGCTGCGCGGGGAATCCGGGACCGGCAAGGAGCTGGTCGCCAAGGCCGTTCACGAGCTGTCGGGGCGCGCCAAACGGCCGTTCATCAAGCTCAATTGCGCAGCGCTCCCTGAGACAGTCCTGGAATCCGAACTGTTCGGTCACGAAAAGGGTGCCTTTACCAGTGCATTCAACTCGCGCAAGGGGCGCTTTGAGCTCGCTGACAAGGGAACCCTGTTTCTGGACGAGATCGGCGAGATTTCGGCCTCGTTCCAGGCAAAGCTGCTGCGCGTGCTGCAGGAGCAGGAATTCGAACGCGTCGGCAGCAACCAGACGATTAAGGTCGACGTTCGCGTGATTGCCGCTACGAACAGGAACCTGGAAGACGCTGTTGCAAGGAACGAGTTTCGCGCCGACCTTTATTATCGCATCAGCGTTGTTCCCTTGCTGGTGCCGCCATTGCGCGAAAGGCGCGGTGATATTCCGCTCCTTGCCGCTGAGTTTCTCAAGAATTTCAACAACGAGAACGGCCGTATGATGGTCTTCGATGCGAGTGCGACTGAAGTGCTGATGAACTGTGCTTTTCCCGGAAATGTCCGCGAGCTTGAAAATTGCGTGCAGCGGACAGCGACCCTCGCAGCGGGAACGTCAATCGTCAGAAGCGACTTTGACTGCTCACACGGCCGATGCCTTTCCGCGATGTTATGGAAGCACGCGTCTACGGAGACTTCGCCGAAATTCGAGGCGATCGCACCATCGCCACTAAACCCGGCCATGAAATCATCTGGTGCCTTTGCATCGCCCGCCGTTGCGACCCCGCCTGTTGACAGCGAGCAGGCACTGCCAGCGCCTGATCGGATAGGCCTCGTGAGCGACGGGAAGCTGACCGATCGCGAGCGTCTCATCGCGACGATGGAAAGATCCGGCTGGGTACAGGCAAAGGCAGCGCGCCTGCTTGGATTGACGCCGCGCCAGATTGGCTACGCGCTGAGGAAATACGGTATCGAGATCAAGTGTCTCTGAACGGGCTGTCGAACTTTCGATATGTGGGGGCCGCGCGACAGAGCGAGCGAGGCGAATAGCTGGGTCAAATCAAGGGTTGGTTCATTCGGCACGGACCTCCGCGAGGCGGTCCAGCCCCCTATCGGCGCCAAGAACGGCCCGCCGTTATGGTCGCTCTGTCGGTCCTGTCGATCGGCTCTGCGAACTAGTGCAATGAGGATTCGCCTGTGTAAAACCAGTTCGCCGGGTAGCCGGGCAGTGCGCCGGCGTTGTCGACGGAGTTCGCGCCAGAACCGTCCCTGTAGTACCCCACCGTCTGAAAGATGAAGCTATTGCGTTCGATATCAACGAGAGCGATGACGTGCGGCCTCCACCCTAATCTCGGATCGAAATCGTTCGTCGGATCCTGGAAACGTGAGTCAACGCCCGCGGTCAGGTAATCCTTGCTGCCTTGTTCGCCGGATCCGCAGAGCATGTTATTGTCCTGCCCAAAAACGTGCGGTTTGTCGCGGCTTCTGTCACCGGAGAGTTCGTGCCATGCCTTGTCGCCGTAGGGTCGGTGATCGGCCTCGCGGGCTAAAGATTGAGAGCCGCCTCGACAAGCGTCGGTTCTGTCGCTGCGGTCAGGTCCCACGCTCACATCGTCCCGCTCATTTTCGATTGCTTCGGGAGTTGGTTGACCCCTAAGAAACTGTTTTAGCTGCAGGACAAGCTTTCTCATTGCAGTCTCCCGATGCCCCCGCGACGAAGCACTTACTATACCGCTCACCGAGCCATTGCGGTAATCGTTTGCCGTTATGAATGCATTTGCCGGATGGATGTTTTTTCACGTGCTCTTCGCCCTGCTGCCTTCAGTGACGGGCGGGACCGCGGCGGCCTGCACTTGGCGACATTCGACGCGCGAAACCGCTGGACGAGGATGTTGGCGATGCCCGCGCAGGACCGCCAGCTTGTAGCCAAAGGGCCATTGGGCCGATGCAGTGACCAACTGGCCAGCACGGCTCTCCGAGGTGGCTTATTCGCTGCTCGTGCTCAGCAAGATAGGGTCGGGCCTCAGAGCGTGGGGCATGAACGTCGCCAACTGCGCAGTATGCCTCCGGCCCTTGTTGCTGTTGCCCGCGCGCTCGCCGTCATTCTGCGTCGCATGAGAGGTCGGTCTCGTCCATCAACACAAGCTTCGCCGGACCCGCGAAGGCAGACGCTCAAGGCGCTTTGGCTGATCCGCACCGACTGCTCACCTCCGTTGAAGGATTTTGAATCAGCACAAAAGCAACGGTCACATGACCATCGAGTCATCATCACAGGACATGCTGTAGTTGCAGCTCGGTCGGCTGGTCCGTAAAAGCAGATCGGGATCATCGTCGGCCCGTAGTCCGAGATATTCAACTTCTCTGTAGCCGGCGGCTAGGATGGCGTCGCCTGTCGCAGTGCCTTGGCCAGCCTCTCGGCCGCTTTAACAGTATTTCGCTTTGGGGGACCGCCACGCGCTGCTCGGCCGGCAGCTGAGAATTGCGATCGCCCATCCATGTGCTTCGCGCCTTTTCGGAAAGGCGATGATCTCGAGAAAGCGGGCAGGACGGCGCACGAGTTTCAACTGCTGGAAATCCTTCTCGCCAAGAAGGCCGGACCAGCAGCGGCCTGGAAAAGAGCTTCGTCACCAATCGCGCCACGCCGTCGAAATGGCCGGGGCCGAACGCGACGCACAGCCTTCGCTCGCCCCGCTCACCGAGACCGCGGTGGCAACCACTCGAGATACATCTCTCGTGCGGCGCGTAAAGCATCCGGCGCCTAGCAGCTTGGCAGCGTCCTCATGCTCCGTGGGTGGGTAGGCGGCAACGTCGGCGGCGGTCGTTCAACTGCTTCTGGTTCGCGAAGAGGGTAAGGATCACCCGGTCGGCGCCTGAAGTGCGGCGCGCACCAAGCTGAGATGGCCCTTCATGCAAGGGCGCCCATGGTTGACACGACCGCGACTTTCATGCCCTGCCTTCGCCATGCCGCCACGGATTTGCGCGACTCGGTGGCGGTCCGGACGATCGGTGTGCTCATGTCGCTTCTCCTCCTTTGATGGCTTTCGGTTCATCGCCGAAGACATGTTCGGCCGCCGGAAACCGGCGCTCCTTCACGTCGCACGCGTAGGCCTCGATCGCTGCCGAAGCGGCCTCTCCCAGTTCGACATAGCGCTTGACGAATTTCGGGCGGAAGTCGCCGAACAGGCCCAGCATGTCGTCGACGACCAGGATCTGCCCGTCGCAGGCCGCCGAGGCGCCGATGCCGATCGTCGGGATTGGGATTTCCTCGGTGATGCGTCGGGCGAGCGGTTCGGGCACTTTTTCCAGTACGACGGAAAAGGCGCCAGCCTCGCTGACCGCAAGAGCATCGCGCCAAATGCGCTCGGCATCCTCGCCCCTGCCCTGCACGCGATATCCGCCAAACAGGTTGACCGCCTGCGGCGTCAGGCCGACATGCGCCATGACCGGGATTCCGCGCGCTGTGAGGAAGCGGATCGTCTCGGCGATCGTCGCGCCGCCCTCGAGCTTGACCGCAGCGCATCCGGTCTCCGCCATAAGGCGCGCGGAATTGCGGAAGGCCTGCTCTAGGCTTTCCTCGTACGAGCCGAACGGCATGTCGACAACCAGCAGCGCCCGCTCCATTCCCCGCCGAACCGCCTTGGCGTGCATGATCATCATATCGAGCGTGACACTGAGCGTGGAGGGAAGGCCGTGGAGAACCATGCCGACGCTGTCGCCGACAAGAACGATGTCGCAGTGGCCGTCAACCAACCTTGCGACCGGCGTGGTGTAGGCCGTCAGGCAGACCAGCGGCGTGCTGCCCTTTCGCGCACGGATGTTCGGCGGCGTGATCGCCTTGACGACACCAGCGGCGCTCAATCCACGTCTCTCCTCACCCAGCGTCACCCACGGCCAGTGTCGCGTTTGGCATATTTTTGTCGAGGTGCGAAGAGGTAAAATCGCCAGAGCGCGTGGTGTTGACGCGACGGGTGGTATGATAAAGAACAGAACTAAATCGGTTTAGACAGGCGGAGCTCTGCCAAGTAGGTCAGGAACTATGGATCAGGCAAAGGGACCAAGGAAAGGCAGAGTCATAGGCAAGACCAACGACGTCAACGCGGACCTCATCGCAGTCGTCGTTGCCGTGAACGACGCTGGACCTTGTGTTCTAACCATCGAAGAGGGGGCCGCCCTTCCCTCGGGCCCGTTTGAGCTCGCTCATCGTTCGCTCCAATCGGGCCTCCGAGCATGGGTGGAACTGCAGACCGGTCAGCCTCTCGGTTATATCGAGCAGCTCTACACCTTCGCCGATCGCGATCGGATCGGCGCCAACGAGCGCGTGATCTCGATCAGCTATCTCGCACTCACCCGCGAAGAAGATGCGGGCGCCTCGGGCAGGCGCAGCTGGGCCAGCTGGTACGACTATTTCCCCTGGGAGGATCATCGCTCCGGCAGGCCCCCGATGCTGGAAGAATTGTGGCCGCGCCTTATCGAATGGGCGGACGGCGCGGATGACGCCGCGACGCGCTTCGATCGCCGGCGGCGAGCGGCGGTCGCCTTTGGCTTGGACGACCGGGCATGGAACGAAGAGCTCACGCTGCAGCGCTACGAGCTGCTGTATGAAGCCGCCCTGGTGGAGGAAGCAAAACGCGGCGGAGATTCGGCCATCCTCGCTCCGGTGCCGGGCAGATCGATGAGCGCCGATCATCGCCGCATTCTGGCAACGGCTATTGCGCGGCTGCGCTCCAAGATCAAATACCGGCCTGTTGTGTTCGAACTGATGCCGCCGCTCTTCACGCTCTTACAGCTACAACGAACCGTGGAGGCGCTCTCCGGCAGGCTTATCAACAAGCCGAACTTTCGCCGGCTCATAGAGCAGCAGGAGCTGGTTGAGAAGACCGGGGCGACGACCGCCGAGACCGGCGGCCGGCCGGCGCAGCTCTACCGCTTCCACCATGCCATTCTAGACGAGAGGCCTGTGGCCGGCACAAAATTGCCGCTCGCACGGGCTTGACACCACTTATAGTCACAACGATTATATAGGCCTTATAATCGCGTTGACTATAACTGGAGGCTCGATGAGCGCCGTCCTGCCTTCGAGCGCCTCACTATACGACCGCGTTCGGCGCGTTATCCCACCGATCGAGTGGCCGCTCTTCGTCGAGGACATCGACGCGATCCTGGAACTGAAGCGACAGCGCAACGCGGTCATTCTGGCGCATAACTACCAGACGCCGGAGATTTTTCACTGCGTGGCTGACATCGTCGGGGACAGCCTGGCGCTGGCCCGCAAGGCGATGACGGTCGATGCCGAAATCATCGTGCTCGCGGGCGTGCATTTTATGGCCGAGACCGCCAAGCTCCTCAATCCGGACAAGACCGTGCTCATCCCGGATCTCGGCGCCGGCTGTTCGCTGGCCGAGTCGATCACCGCCGAAGACGTGCGCCTGATGCGGCAGCGTTATCCGAGCGTTCCAGTGGTGACCTACGTCAACACCTCCGCCGCGGTGAAGGCTGAATCCGACATCTGCTGCACCTCGGGCAATGCGCTCGCGGTGGTGAAATCGCTCGGCGCGCCGCGTGTGATCATGCTGCCCGATGAATATCTGGCGAAGAACATCGCGGCGCAGACCAAGGTCGAGATCATTGCCTGGAAGGGGCGCTGCGAGGTGCACGAACGCTTCACCGCGGCCGACATCCGCGAGCTGCGTGAGGCCCATCCCGGCATCAGTGTACTTGCCCATCCCGAATGTCCGCCTGAAGTGGTCGCGGAAGCCGACTTCGCCGGCTCGACGGCGGCGATGTCCGACTATGTCGCGCGGCATAGGCCGGCGCGTGTGGTGCTGATGACGGAATGTTCCATGAGCGACAACGTCGCGGTCGAGCATCCGGAAGTAGATTTCGTGCGCCCATGCAATCTGTGCCCGCATATGAAGCGCATCACGCTCGCCAACATCCGGACCGCGCTCGAGGAGAACCGCCACGTCGTCACGATCGATCCTCATGTCGCTGAACGGGCCCGCTGGGCTGTGGAACGCATGCTCTTTGTATGACGGCGGACATCCATCACATTGGCGGAGCGCCGGTCATCATCGGCGCTGGTATCGCCGGGCTCATGACGGCGCTACACTTGGCGCCGCAACCAGTCGTCCTTCTGTCAAGGACCTCGCTCGGAACCGAAGCCTCGAGCATTCTAGCCCAGGGCGGGCTCGCAGCGAGTCTGGGGGAGGACGACAGCCCCGACCTGCACCTCGCCGATACGCTTGCTGCCGGCGATGGGCTTTGCGACGAACAAATGGCCAGGCGGGTGGTGGAGAGCGCACCTCAAGCCGTCGAGAATCTCATTCGTCTTGGTGCTCCTTTCGACCGCTCGCTAGACGGGAGGCTGCAGCTGGGCCTGGAAGCGGCGCATTCGCGTCGCCGCATCGTGCACGCCGCCGGCGACGCAACCGGCCGCGAGTTGTTTCGGGCGCTACTCGGCGTGGCGCGGCGAACCCGTTCGATCACGATCATGGAAGGCATGACAGCGCTTCGCTTGGTTGTCGCAGAGGGCAGCATTGTTGGCTTGCTGACTGTCCTGCATGGCGCCGTGTTCGCATTGCCCACACGCCGCGTGGTGCTGGCGACCGGTGGTATAGGCGGCCTGTTTTGCGATACAACCAATCCGCTCTCCTCATTCGGGCACGGCCTGGCGCTTGCAGCCTGTGCTGGAGCGGAACTAGCCGATCTCGAATTCGTGCAATTCCACCCGACGGCCCTCGACATTGCGCGCCGGCCAATGCCGCTTGTCAGCGAAGCAGTGCGTGGCGAAGGCGCGGTGCTGATCGATGAGCACGGCCATCGCTTCCTGGCAGACACGCCCGGGGCAGAACTCGCATCGCGCGATGTGGTCGCGCGGGCGATCTCCGATCAGCTCGCAGCCGGGCATGGCGTCTATCTCGATGCCCGACATTGTCTCGGGAAGAAATTCGCAAGACGCTTTCCGGCAATCGACGCTATTTGCAAGCATGCCGGCATCGATCCGGCGGTGGAACCCATTCCCGTACGGCCCGCTGCTCACTATCACATGGGCGGCGTGGCCGTTGACGCCGAGGGGCGAACTTCCGTTAGCGGCCTGTGGGCCTGTGGCGAAGTCGCATGCACAGGATTGCATGGCGCCAACCGGCTTGCCAGCAACTCGCTGACCGAAGCGGTTGCAACCGCCGCCTGGGTGGCTGAAAGCGTCGCGGGTACCTCTGCGGGTTGGCAGTGGCCTAGGCTTCCGGCAACTGTTCCCATCCGGCCCGACCCTTCACCTATTCGCACGATTGTGTCCAATGCGCTTGGCATTGTTCGGAATGGGAAATCATTGTGCGACACGGTCGCGACACTGCTGCCGATCTCTGTTTGCGAGACGGCCGCGGCCGACCCGGCCTTGGTGGCATTGTTGATGGCGATCGCCGCCCTTCGGCGCGAGGAGAGCCGCGGCTCCCACTTTCGATCCGATTTCCCCGGGCGCGATGCCGCCGCCCTCCCCTCACGATTGACGCTCTGCACAGCTTTTGAGAATGCCGTCACGCTCAGATGGCAAGCATCCGAACGGAGCCGTTGACATGACTTCACTTGCACCACTTCCCCAGATCATCATGGAGCCCATCGTGCGTTCTGCCCTGCTTGAAGACCTGGGCAGAGCCGGCGACATCACGAGCGATGCGATCATCCCCGCCGATTGCAAAGCGACGCTGGCGTTGAATGCCCGGCAGGCAGGCGTTGTTGCCGGGCTCGACTTGGTCATGTTTGCCTTCCTGCTGGTCGATCCCGGGATCAGCATCCAGCTCCGGTGTCCTGAGGGCGGCAAGGTTTCGGCCGGCCAGACCATCGCGATCGTAACCGGGCCGGCGCGCAGCCTGCTGACGGCGGAGCGGACGGCGCTCAATTTCTTATGCAAACTCAGCGGCATCGCGACGGCAACGGCTACGCTCGTAAACGCGGTGAGGGGCCATAACGCAAAAATCGTGTGCACACGCAAAACGACGCCCGGCCTGCGTGTCCTGGAAAAGTATGCGGTACGAGCGGGCGGCGGTGCCAATCACCGCTTCGCGCTTGACGACGCCGTGCTGATCAAGGACAACCACATCGCCATTGCCGGCGATATCCGCACCGCAATCGAGCGGGCGCGCAGCGCCATCGGTCACATGGTCAAGATCGAGGTCGAGGTCGACAGGCTGGACCAGTTGGAGATCGCGCTTACAGCGGGCGTCGACGCCGTGCTCCTCGACAACATGTCGGTCGAGGACCTTGCGCAGGCTGTGGCTATGGTCGGTGGCCGCGCGATCACCGAGGCTTCGGGCCGGGTAACGCGGGCGAGTGCCCCGGCAATTGCGGCGACCGGCGTCGACCTCATATCGGTCGGCTGGCTTACCCACAGCGCGCCCATTCTCGACATTGGTCTCGACATGCCGGCCGACCGAAATTGCAACAGGCATCTGAACTGATGGAGAGGACATGAACCGGGATCGCAGGAACTCCTTTGGTCGCAGGCTAACCTGCGTCAGCACGTCCCCGGTTCCACCAACAGCCGACGCAAGCCTTCTCGGCGCCAGGCGACACGCTTCAACAACGGAGGCGGGAGGGACGGACCAGCAAGGCACAGAAAGCCGCGTCGCAGTCCTTGGCGTCATCATCTGCCGACTCGACGAGATGCGCCAGTTGGCGGCCTCTCACGGGCTGGAACTTCTGAGTTATCTCCTGGACGTCGCCTTCACCGAATCCTGCGACGCGATCAGAAAGGAGCATTCCTGTGCTCAGAGTAAAATAACGGAAACCGTAATCCCCACGGATGACGTGAGTTGAGCCTGCGGGCAGCAGTTGGAGAGTCCGCTCAAGAGCGCCACCAGTCGCGTTTCGATAGAAGACTTCCCGCTGGCATGCGCCTTGTCTTCAGCATCCACTGCAACGCTCCAGGTCAAGGACGGAAGATTATGGAGAACAAGACCTTATGAACGAACTCAGCCCAGACCTGACCTCGGATCCAATCGGTTGGGCGCTTCCCCCTTGGACGCGAGCGGAAGCCCAAGCGCTCCACGACGCGCCATTCAACGACCTTTTGTTTCAGGCGCAGACCGTTCACCGGCAGAATTTCGATCCCAACAAGGTCCAGCTGAGCCGGCTTCTCAGCATCAAGACCGGCGGATGCCCGGAGGATTGCGGCTATTGCGGCCAATCGGCACATCACGAAAGCGGGTTGAAGGCGTCGAAGCTGATGGAGGTCCGGCGCGTCATCGCCGAGGCGACCAAGGCACGCGATGCCGGCGCCACCCGCTATTGCATGGGCGCGGCCTGGCGAAACCCGAAGGCGCGCG
The DNA here is from genome assembly GCF_964252735.1 of Mesorhizobium sp. LjNodule214. Classification (NCBI taxonomy): domain Bacteria; kingdom Pseudomonadati; phylum Pseudomonadota; class Alphaproteobacteria; order Hyphomicrobiales; family Phyllobacteriaceae; genus Mesorhizobium; species Mesorhizobium sp. LjNodule214. The sequence goes on along the minus strand of NZ_CAXUPE020000004.1, from coordinate 339,458 downwards.
ACATGGACGCGGTGGTGGCGATGGTCGAGGGTGTCAAGGCACTCGGCATGGAGACCTGCATGACGCTCGGCATGCTCGATCTTGAGCAGGCCGCTCGTCTGAAACAGGCCGGTCTCGACTACTACAACCACAACATCGACACCTCCGAGCGCTATTACTCAGAGATCATCTCGACCCGGACATTTGCCGACCGGCTGGACACGCTGGCCAATGTCCGCGACAGCGGCATCAAGGTCTGCTGCGGCGGCATCGTCGGCATGGGCGAAGAGCCGGTGGACCGGATCGACATGCTGGTGACGCTGGCCAATCTGCCGGAGCACCCGGAAAGCGTGCCGATCAACATGCTCATCCCGATCGAGGGCACCCCGCTTGCCGAGGCTGAACCCATCGAGCCGATCGAATTCGTGCGCGTCATCGCGCTGGCGCGGATCATGATGCCGAAATCGCATGTCCGGCTTTCGGCTGGCCGCACCGCCATGACCGACGAAATGCAGGCGCTGTGCTTTTTTGCCGGCGCCAACTCGATCTTCGTCGGCGACACACTGCTGACGGCGGACAATCCCGGCGAAGACAAGGATACTCTGCTGTTCCAGCGTCTCGGCATCGAGCCGATGGAAATCGGCACGCAATGAACGAGGCACTTCTTGCCCGGTATGACGCGTCCTTGCGCGGACTGGCGCGCAAGGACCGGCTGCGCACACTTGCACCGCGCGAAGGGCTCGACTTCTCGTCGAACGACTATCTCGGGCTTGCCGCCTCCAAAAGACTCGGCGAAGCGGTGGCGGCGGCGATTGCGCGGGGGACGCCGGTCGGCGCGACCGGATCGCGGTTGTTAAGGGGCAACTCACCGGAGCACGAGGCCCTGGAGGCAGACGCCGCGGCGTTCTTCGGCGCCGAACGCGCGCTGTTCTTCGGCAGCGGCTATATCGCCAACTTCGCTCTGCTGACGACGCTGCCGCAAAAGGGCGACCTCTTGATCCTCGACGAGCTTGCTCATGCCAGCATGCATGAGGGGGCCCGCGCTGGCCGCGCCGAGTTCAAGCTCGCCGCGCATAACGACATCGATGCTGTCGAGGATGCGATCACCCGCTGGCGCGCCGAAGGCGGCATGGGCCGCATCTGGATCGCGGTCGAAAGCCTCTACAGCATGGATGGCGACCGCGCCCCGATGGCGCGCCTTATCGCGCTTGCCGATCGGCACGAGGCATTCCTCGTCGTCGACGAGGCGCATGCCACCGGCATCTGGGGACCGGACGGCCGCGGGCTGGCCGCCGCTTTCGAGGGCCGCGACAACATTGTCGCACTTCACACATGCGGCAAGGCGCTCGGCGCGTCCGGCGCACTCGTCACCGGGCCGGCAACGCTATGCGACTATCTCGTCAACCGCTGCCGGCCATTCATCTACGCCACCGCGCCGTCGCCTCTGATGGCGGTGGCAGTGCGCGAAGCGCTGGCCATGCTGTCCGACGAGCCCCAACGCCGTGTCCAGCTGCAGGAGCGCGTAGCCTTCGCGGGCCGCCAATTGGCCGAGCGCTGCGGCGTGAAGCCCAGCGGCTCGCAGATCCAGCCCTTTGTCATCGGCGACAACAGGCGCACCATGGCGGTGGCGGCGGCGCTGCAGACGCGCGGCTTCGACATACGCGGCATTCGTCCGCCGACCGTACCCGAGGGCACATCGCGACTGCGCATTTCGCTGACGCTCAGCGTCGACGAAGCCGACATTTCCGCCATGGTCGAGGCGCTCGTCGAGGTGCTGGCCTCGACATGACCAAGCGCATCGTCATCACCGGAACAGATACCGGAATCGGCAAGACGGTGTTTTCGGCGGGATTGGCCGGCTTCCTCAACGGCTTCTACTGGAAGCCGGTGCAGTCGGGCCTCGACGGCGAGACCGACAGCGAGGTTGTTGCGCGGCTTGCCGGCCTTCCGCCGGGGCGCGTGCTGCCGGAAGTGTATCGCCTGAAGGAGCCGCTGTCGCCGCATCGTTCGGCCGAACTCGATGGCGTCGCGATAGACGTGGCAAGGCTCTCGCTTCCGGACTTGCCGGGTCCGATCGTCATCGAAGGTGCCGGGGGACTGATGGTGCCGCTCAACCGGCGGACCAAGTTCATCGACATATTCGCTCAGTGGCGGGTGCCGGTCATCCTGTGCGCCCGTACCAAGCTCGGCACCATCAATCACACCTTGTTGTCGATCGAGGCCCTGCGGGCTCGCTCGATCCCGCTCGTCGGCATCGCCTTCATCGGCGATGAAGTGGCCGATACGCAAAGGACAATCGTGGAATTTAGCGGCATACGCCAGCTTGGCAGGCTGCCGCTGCTCGATCCGCTGACGAGTGAGACGCTGAGGGAAGCGATGGTTGCCGGCTTCGACCTCGCAGCGATCGCAGGAGGCGAGTGATGTCGCAGTCTCAAGTCTGGCATCCGTTCACCCAGCACGCGCTCGAGCCGGCTATCCCTGAAATCGTCAGGACGGAAGGCGCCTACCTCTACAAGGCTGACGGCACACGTATCCTGGACGCCATTTCGTCCTGGTGGGTCGTCACGCATGGCCACCGCCATCCCCGCATCATCAGGGCCATCGAGACGACCGCGTCGAGCCTCGACCAGATCATCTTCGCGGGCTTCACCCACGAGCCAGCCGAACGCTTGGCCAGGGCGCTTGTCGGGCTCGCTCCCACCGGTCTCGACTGGGTGTTTTATTCCGACAGCGGCTCGACCTCAGTCGAAGTCGCGCTGAAGATGGCGCTCGGCTATTTCCGCAACATCGGCGCGCCGCGCTCGCGCATCGTCGTCATGGAGCACAGCTATCATGGCGACACCATCGGCACGATGAGCGTCGGCGCCCGAGGCGTGTTCAACGCCGCCTACGAGCCCTTGCTGTTCGAGGTCGACACAATCCCCTTCCCGGCCGCCGGGCGCGAGCAGGAAACGCTGGATCGTTTCGAGGCCGTCAGCCGTGACCGGCGCGCGGCCGCGCTGATCGTCGAGCCGCTCGTGCTTGGCGCCGGCGGCATGCTGATGTATCCGGCCTCGGTTCTCACCGAATTGAAGAAGATCGCAGAAACCTCCGGCACTCTGCTGATCGCCGACGAGGTGATGACCGGCTGGGGGCGCACCGGGACCATGTTCGCCTGCGAGCAGGCGTCCATATCTCCTGATATCCTGTGCACCTCGAAGGGCTTGACCGGCGGTGCCATCCCGCTGGCCGCCACACTTGCCACCGATGCCATCTTCCAGGCCCATTATTCCGAGGACCGCACGAAGACGTTCTTCCACTCGAGTTCCTACACCGCCAATCCGATTGCCTGCGCGGCAGCACTTGCCAATGTCGAGATCTGGCGCGACGAGCCGGTGGCCGAACGGATCGCGACCTTGAGCGCGAAGCAGGCCGCCGGGCTGCAACGCTTCCGGGACAATCCATATTTCACCGCCTGCCGAGCCACCGGCACGATCGCGGCACTCGATCTGCGCACCGGCTCAGCCGGCTATCTGGCCGAGATCGGGCCGAAGCTCCGCGCCTTCTTCCTCGAGCGCGGCCTGCTAGTGCGCCCGCTCGGCAATGTCCTCTATCTTCTGCCGCCCTATTGCATCACCGGCGAGGAATTGGACGGGCTCCATGACGCCATCGAGGAGGCCGGCGAACGCTTCGGCACAAAGCCATGAGCCGATCGTCGCGCGTCCTCGGGTTTGGTCATCATGCGCCGTCGCGCAAGGTCGAGAACCCGGAAATTGAAGACCGTCTCGGGCTTGAACCCGGCTGGATCGAGCGGCGCACCGGCATTCGCTCGCGCTTCTGGGCAACCGACGAAGACACGCTGTCGGGCCTTGCCGCGCAAGCCGGCGACATGGCGCTGGCGAGCGCCGGCGTCGACCGTGGCGACATCGGTCTTTTGTTGCTCGCCACCTCGACGCCCGATCACCTCCTGCCCCCGAGCGCACCCCTGGTCGCCCATCGGCTTGGGCTTGGGCGTGCGGGCTCGATCGACCTGACCGGCGCCTGCGCCGGCTTCATCTATGCGCTGATGTTCGCCGACGGGTTCACCCGCCTGCACGGCAAGGCGAGCCTTGTCATTGCCGCCAACATCCTCAGCCGCCGCATCAACCCGGCCGAGCGCGCCAGCGCCGTGCTGTTTGCCGACGCCGCCGGCGCCATGGTGATTGGTCCGTGCGACGACCCGGACCGGGGCATTCTCGGCGCTTCGGTGGATTCCGACGGATCGCGCTATGGGTTGATCCAGATTCCCGCCGGCGGAAGCAACACCCCGTTCCATGGCGACCTCGATCTCGAGCAGACCCGCATGACGATCACCGACGGCCGCGAAGTGTTCGCCAAGGCGGTTGAGATGATGACTGCCTGCTCGCAGGACGCACTCGCGGCGGCCCGGATGCGGCCGCAGGACATCGATCGGTTCGTACCGCACCAGGCCAATGCCCGCATTTTCGATGCGGTCGGGCGAAACCTCGGCATCGCCGATGAAGCGATCGTCAAGACGATCGCCGAGTATGGCAACTCTTCCGCCGCGACGATCCCGCTCTCGCTGTCGCTCGCCCATCGGGCGGCGCCGTTCCGGCCGGGGGAGAAGGTTCTTCTGGCGGCCGCGGGTGCGGGTCTTAGCGGCGGTGCGCTCGTCGTTGGAATTTAGCCGCGCGAACCGAACTGCCAAGACTGACCTTGAACGATGAATACAGGGACAACGACCAATGCGAAAACTAGTCGCCGGCAAGCTGCACGGCATCTACGTCACCGAAGCGAACCTCAACTACCATGGTTCGATAACGCTCGACCCCGACCACTGCGAGGCAGCCGGGATCCTGCCGATGGAATTCGTGGAGATATGGAACAAGAATTCCGGTGCGCGGATTTCGACCTATGTCATCCTCGGCGAGCGCGGCTCACGGTGCTGCATCCTCAACGGAGCGGCGGCTCGCACCTGTCAGCCCGACGACCCGATTATCGTCTGCAACTCCATCTACCTGGACGAAGCGCATATCACTTCGCTGAAGCCGCGCATCGTCACGTTCGACCAGGATAACCACATACTCGACCGCCTGAGCTACTCCGTCGATATTGACACAGACGGCCGTTACAGTTTCGCCATTCTTGACGAGGCGGATGAGCCTTTGGTCATTCCTGCCCTGGTCTCCGGGGCGTGAGCCGCGCTCCACAGATGTGCGAGCCTCGGCACTGAAGAGCGTCTGGTCTAAGGCTCGACGAAGTTGCTGATGCTCAGCTTCGAAAGGCTGATGCCCACTACGCCTTGGGCACCGTGGGCCTTCGTGGGATGGCGCAATGTCTCGCAGCTGCTGATCGGCGAACAGCGGTTTGCATGTCTGACCCTTGTCTCAGGTTACTTGCGGTGGCGGCTTGCAAATTCTTGCTGCTTTCTCAAGCGCCGCGGCCGGGTCCTTGACGACCTGGCTTTTCATGATCTTTGCCGCCGGGTCGATCAAGCAGGCTACCGTCTTCCGCATCGGCAGCGGTGCCAACCATCATCGCGAATATGGCTAGCCGAACGGCCGCAAGCAGCATTGAGGTGGGCCTTCGGCAAAGTGTTTCCCGCCGGCGCCAAGGCTCACCAGCCATCCGACGCCTGATCGCGTTACATATCAGGTTCGTCGATCGGTGGCTTGGCAGCAAGACCGAGCCTGGCTCGTTGGCCATCGGCGTAATTTTCGGCGGGAAACTGTGTCTTGAACCGAAGAACTGTCAGTTTGCCGTCCTCGACAATATGAACAACCCATCCCCCACCACAACGCTTGACGCGCACGTCATTAGGTTCGCCAGCCACCATTGCTGCCCCTCATTTTCGTCGCCCTTGGGCTGAGACTGGAAGTCGTTCCCGCACATCGGAAAACATAGGACCTTACGTAACGTCAAGCCCCGATTTTGGGATAGCCGATGCCTTGTCGATTTCAGGGTGACGGCGATTCTGGTCCGCAACGTCCGTGAGTGCTCAAATCGATTTAGATGCGCAGATTTTGCATGTTAATTCAGCCTTGTTATCCACAGCTAACGTGAATGGGAACGCGTATTCAGTCCGAGTACCTCTGCAAAAAATCTGCCGCTCTGGTGCCTCAGCGCGATCACCCGGCACTTCAAGATGTTTCATAGCTCCGGACCGTTCCGAACGATCAGGGTGCCGGATGGCCACTCGCTCATCGAGCGTCCAATCGGCACAACCACGACGAGCACATCCTCGACGCGCGTGGGCGGCAGGTCGAGATACACATCTGCGAGAGTGGACCGGACACTCGAGCGAGGTCAGTTCCGTGGCAGTCGTTATTTCGCCGATGGTGGACACACTCTCGCCGCTCTCCGATTCGACGCGGTTCTTGATCGTGGCAATGATTTCCGTTGCGAGTTGATCAGCCATTCTGTTCCTTTCTATAGCAATGCCTTTTGACGCGGGCGCGGGCGCCATACCTCTGCCAGTCACGTCGCGAAAATCACCCCTAGCCAGGCTTGTGCCACTCACCAACAGCAATCGGATTATAGAGACCGGATGAGTTCCGGTTGGTCTGAGGCGTTGGCATCCAACCGCAACTCATTTTCCCGGGGCAACTTCCATCGCACGTCTGAGCTCATGGAAAGTCTTCTCCTTTCGGGCTCTTTTTCGCAGTCGTCACACGATAAGGGAGCGGGCGATCAGGGCGTGTGAGGTGCTGACGTCAAACGCGAGATTCCGGAAGATTGATAAAATCGTTTGTTTCGATGAGATGCATCCACCCTGTGGATAGAAATACAGTCCGATGAACGGGCAAGCCTCTGGTGCGGGAGATGATGCTAAAGGAGACATCCCGCATGGCCACTCCACGCAAAAGCTCGGCACGTCTCGGCGCTACCAAATGCTCAGCCCCTCACCTCGCTCTCTACGGTGCGACGAAGCGCGCTGGCAGATCGCGGAAGGCACAATGGTTACCGATCCGCAGGGTGGATTCATCCTGTGGGTCGAGCCTCCGAACACCATCGATTGGCTCGACTCTTTCAGGGCTGCATCGTCCGGAAAATCGTGATCGCCCACCCTCTTGTCTTGACTAGCCCCAGCCTAGGGCTTATCTCGTCGCATTGTTAGCGCTCGCCCTTGGTGAGTGCTAACCGCAGGCCGGCATAGCCGAGCTTTGTAAGTTATCCGGCGTCGCCGGACGCTTTTCTCACCGTTCTCATCGAGGAAGAAAAAATGGCAAAGTCGAAGTTCCGCCCGCTTCATGACCGCGTGGTCGTTCGCCGGGTCGAATCCGAATCCAAGACCGCCGGCGGGATCATCATCCCCGACACGGCAAAGGAAAAGCCGCAGGAAGGCGAGATCATCGCCGTCGGCTCGGGCGCCCGCGACGAAGCTGGCAAGCTCGTGCCCCTGGACGTCAAGGCTGGCGACCGTATCCTGTTCGGCAAGTGGTCGGGCACCGAAGTCAAGCTCAATGGCGAAGACCTTCTGATCATGAAGGAAGCCGACATCATGGGCATCATCGGCTAACACGCCGCTGCCTTTCATCCGTACCATCCAATCTGAATTTCGGGCGAAATGCCCAGGAGTACAAAATGGCTGCCAAAGACGTAAAATTCTCCCGTGACGCCCGCGAGCGCATGCTGCGCGGTGTCAACATCCTCGCCGACGCGGTGAAGGTCACGCTCGGCCCCAAGGGCCGCAACGTCGTTATCGACAAGTCGTTCGGCGCCCCGCGCATCACCAAGGACGGCGTCACCGTCGCCAAGGAAATCGAGCTTGAGGACAAGTTCGAGAACATGGGCGCGCAGATGGTCCGCGAAGTTGCTTCGAAGACCAACGACATCGCCGGCGACGGCACCACGACCGCGACCGTTCTGGCGCAGTCGATTGTCCAGGAAGGCCACAAGGCGGTTGCCGCCGGCATGAACCCGATGGACCTGAAGCGCGGCATCGATCTGGCCGTGACCGAAGTCGTCGCGGCTCTCGGCAAGGCTGCCAAGAAGATCAAGACATCCGAGGAAGTTGCCCAGGTCGGCACGATCTCGGCCAATGGCGACGAGTCGGTTGGCGCCATGATCGCCGAAGCGATGCAGAAGGTCGGCAACGAAGGCGTCATCACGGTTGAGGAAGCCAAGACCGCCGAGACCGAGCTGGAAGTCGTCGAAGGCATGCAGTTCGACCGCGGCTACCTCTCGCCCTACTTCGTCACCAACGCCGACAAGATGGTTGCCGAGCTCGAGGACGTCTACATCCTCCTGCACGAGAAGAAGCTCTCCAACCTCCAGGCCATGCTGCCGGTTCTCGAAGCCGTCGTGCAGACCTCCAAGCCGCTGCTCATCATCTCGGAAGACGTCGAAGGCGAGGCCCTGGCCACGCTGGTCGTCAACAAGCTGCGCGGTGGCCTGAAGATCGCCGCCGTCAAGGCGCCGGGCTTCGGTGATCGCCGCAAGGCCATGCTGGAAGACATCGCCATCCTCACCGGTGGCCAGGTCATTTCGGAAGACCTCGGCATCAAGCTCGAGAACGTCGGCCTCAACATGCTCGGCCGCGCCAAGAAGGTGTCGATCTCCAAGGAGAACACCACCATCGTCGACGGCGCCGGCAAGAAGGCCGAGATCCAGGGCCGCGTTGCCCAGATCAAGCAGCAGATCGAAGAGACCACGTCGGACTACGACAAGGAGAAGCTGCAGGAACGTCTCGCCAAGCTGGCGGGCGGCGTTGCGGTGATCCGCGTCGGCGGCGCGACGGAAGTCGAAGTCAAGGAAAAGAAGGACCGCGTCGATGACGCCCTCAACGCGACCCGCGCGGCCGTGGAAGAAGGCATCGTTGCAGGCGGCGGCGTTGCCCTGCTGCGCGCTTCGGCCAACATCAAGGCCACCGGCGCCAATGCCGATCAGGCTGCCGGCATCAACATCGTTCGTCGTGCACTGCAGGCTCCGGCCCGCCAGATCGCCTCGAACGCCGGTGCTGAAGCTTCGATCGTTGCCGGCAAGATCCTTGACAACAAGGGCGCGACCTATGGCTACAACGCCCAGACCGGCGAGTATGGCGACATGATCGCCATGGGTATCGTCGACCCGGTCAAGGTCGTTCGCACGGCTCTCCAGGACGCGGCCTCGGTCGCCGGCCTGCTGGTCACCACCGAAGCCATGATCGCGGAGGCTCCGAAGAAGGAGTCGGCTGGCGGCGGCGGCATGCCTGGCGGCATGGGCAGCGGCGGCATGGGCGGCATGGGCGGCATGGATTTCTAATCTAGCCTCTATCAGCTTTCGGATACCGAGAGGGCGGCAGCGACGCCGCCCCCTTTTTTTGGGACGGAGCCGGTCGGAAAAGGTTTGGGCTCGCGTGATATTGTAGTGCGCGCGCCTACACGGCCACACTACATCGTCGCAGTGGAGCTTTCGGGTGGCGAACTGAACAAACATGGCTTTGTGCGCGACTATCAAGACTTAGCAGCGCTCAAGCCACTACATCGATGGCACGTTCGACCATGGCGGTCGGTTTTCGATATGCCTGATATGAGCGGCCGTGGAAGCCGCTCAAAGAATGATACCGCAGTGCTGTTGCCAACGTCGGCGATTTCGATGATCGACTCCGCCTATGCCAGCTCTTCACGAGCTCTATCCGCGCGCTTGCCTGTTATGGAGCGAAAGCCTTTCGCGCGACTCGTGATTGAGGCTGTCATTGCTATGGGCTAATCAGTCGGGAAGCTGCGCTTGCAATGACGGAGGGCCGGAACGATCTCGTCCGATCATCTGGCACAAAGGTGTGCTTATTAGTACGTTGCGAAGCTAGTAACTTAACCATGAAGGGGGACGACGGTTTGACCGTGACACAGTCGCTGACGAGGCGTCTCAAAAATCCCGAGCTATTTGACGATCTGGCCGGTGTGCCTGGTCGGAAGGCGGAGCAATCCACGAGGCGTTTTTCGGTGTTCAATCCCTCAACGGGCGAGCTGTTGGCCGAGCTTCCAGATATGGATGTCCGGGACGTTTCCAAGGCAATCGATAAGGCTGAAGCTGCGCAGGAACATTGGGCGGCGCTCACCGCGCGCGAGCGCTCCGACATCTTATGGGAATGGCACCAACTGATCCTCGACCACAGCGAGGACCTTGCAGCCATTTTGACGGCTGAAATGGGTAAGCCGCTTGCAGAGGCGAAGTCTGAAATCGCCCATGCCGCAGCCTACCTCCAATGGTATGCCGAGGAGGCCAATCGCATCTATGGCGAGACGATTTCGCCGCCTTCTAACGACAGGCGTATGCTGGTAATCAAACAGCCGATCGGTGTTGTCGGTGCCATTACTCCTTGGAATTTTCCCGCCTCGATGGTGGCTCGCAAGATTTCGCCTGCGCTTGCCGCCGGCTGCGCGATTGTTCTGAAACCCGCGGAGCAAACACCGCTTGTCGCGGGTGCTATGTTCACGCTTGCCCGGATGGCAGGTTTTCCCGATGGCGTTCTAAACTTGATCTACGCATCGGAAGGCGATGCGGTTGGGCGTGAACTTTGCTCGAACCCGAAGGTCCGCAAGATCAGCTTCACTGGGTCGACCGAGGTCGGGCGGCTGCTCATGAGGGAGTGTTCGGATCAGATCAAAAGAACCAGCTTCGAACTTGGTGGTAACGCTCCTTTCATTGTTTTTGATGATGCAGACGTCGACGCTGCCGTCGATGGTGCGCTACAGGCAAAGTTTCGGAATGCAGGCCAGACCTGCGTTTCAGCCAATCGGCTTTACGTACAGTCCAGCGTGTATAATGAATTCTGCGACAAATTCACCAAGCGCGTCAGTGCATTGCGCGTCGGTGACGGTTTCGAGCCAGAAGTTGCGATCGGTCCCCTGATCGATAAGTGCGCGCTTGCAAAGATTGAAGATCATATTCGCGATGCTGTGCGGCAGGGTGGGAAGATCCGTTGCGGTGGCAACCGTATCGGCGAATCGGGAACCTTCTTCGAGCCCACGGTGATCACCGACGTCGAAAGGACAATGCGGGTCGCTCAGGAAGAAACCTTCGGACCGCTGGCTCCCATAATCCGCTTCAACGATCCCGACCAGGTGGTGCGCGAGGCGAATGACACGATTTACGGTCTTGCAGCCTACTTCTACGCTTCCAATCTAAAGCGCGTGTGGCGCGTGGCTGAAGCCCTCGAATACGGAATGGTCGGCATCAATACGGGACGCATGTCATCCGAGGCCGCACCCTTTGGCGGAATGAAGCAATCAGGGATCGGTCGTGAGGGGTCGCGCCACGGCCTCGAGGATTATCTCGAAATGAAGTACCTGTGCATGGGTGGGCTATAATCCCACAGCATCCGCGTCCCATTGACTTCGCCCTGACAATCCGCCGCGGCCATCGATGGAATGGTGGCCTTCGATCAAGGCCAAGCGTAAAACCTTGATGCTGTCATCCTTGCCTTCGGCCGCATTCACCGATCCCTGATTGACACGTGCTTGCCATGTACCGCTTCAATCCGCCGGGAGTGGTTTTTCCTGTCTCGGCCGCGATACTGGACCAGATCAACGAGCACAGGGGCGTGCTCGCCACCTGTCGAGCCGTGCTTGCAATAAGGAATTCGCCGCGCTGACCAATGACAAGGCACGGCGGATCGAGGCGATCTACGGGCAAACCTTTGGTGGCGGTTGAAGGCGTGATCATCATAAGGATTGATCTTTAGTCCGACGGCACGGCGGTGCCCTTAATCCGCCCATTGTTTCCGGACCTTGTTTTGTCGCCGACACATGCGCGAGCGTCCCTCGGGTTCGACCGGCCGCCCATGACCGCCGGTCGAATGGCGGCATCTTCTGAAGCCTTATTGCAGCCCTAGCTTCCTCTTCAGTTCCGCGTTCTCTGTGCGCAGGCGTTCCGCGAGCAGGCTCTTCAATCGCTTGTTTTCTTTCTCGAGGGCGACCAGGTCCTTCAGATCGTCGCCATCGGATCTAGGCGCCGCGGCCTTCTTCCAGTGATAATAGGTCTGTTCCGATATACCCGCCTGCTTTACGGCGCTCTTGAGAGTGGTGCCGCCGCTGATCGACGTCTCGACTTGAGCGAGCATTTGGGCGCGCTCTTTTCCGGAGTAGGCCTTCCGGGCGCTCCGCACGGCCGCTGCTGTTGCTGTTGCTTCCGCCGGGGACGCCGTATTGGCGCCATTCTTGCGACCAGGCTCAGTCTTGGCCTTCCGCGAAGGTGGGGTTTTCTTCTTCGTTTCAGGCGTCCTTCCTTTGGGAGCGTGTTCGGTTGCAGCTTCTACTGATTCAGCGTCTAGGGGATTTGCCATGAGATACTCCGCTCGCGGTTTGTGCGCGTGTTCAGCATCAAGGGCTATGACATTAGAGTCAATCAGCCGACGATTTGGCAGATCCATATCTTTGAGCTCCCTTGTTGTGTCGGCTATAGCCGCGGAGAGATCGACATCGCTCCAGATGGAATGGCCCCGTTTTTGATAATTGCGCTTTTGTTTGACCTCCACAGTGAACGGTCGGATCTGCCGCCTCATAGTTTCTTCCTTGTTAGAACGAATTGCACAGGAGGTCGCGGCTGACGATGACTGAACAACTGGCGCTTCCTCTGTTGCGCCGAGCTATATGGATGAGATAGTCCGAGAGCAAGCGGCACTTGCGGTGTGCATTGACAAATGCTCGGGCCACGTCGCTGGCTGGCCGCAGCTTTGTTTTCATATCGATGCGTTTGCAGAGCTGGAACAGCGGCTCGCGCGTCGCAACGCCATCGAGCACGTTTTGAAGGGGTCGATCTGAAGGCATCCGGTTTCTGCTGGGCGCACGCCAGCGGCTCGCGGAATATTGTCCGCGATGGCTCGATCAGGTGGTTGCGAGTTTGTCAGCGAATCTGAAGCGGAGGTAGGGGGTACATGTAACGACACATCACGACACAGTCGGCTAGTCGGAGCGTCTGATCGACGTGGCCGCTGTCGTGACGCAAGTGGGCGTCGACGGGTCAGGTTTTCATTTAGCGTTTCAATTGAATTCGGAAATGAAAGTCCCCCTAGCTTTCCAGTTGGATAGGCCTCGCCGGAAGTCATGATCGTCTCGTCCCAGTGAAGGTCGCAATCATTCGTGATTGCGACCTTCACTAGCCAGCTCCGGCCAATCATTGCGGGAGGATATGCAATACAGGTCGAGGCGTTGTCGGCGTTTCGGCGGGTAAGACGGGATAGGCGACCTCCGGTACTTTTCCGGTCAGCGAATTAAGGAAGGCAACGAGCAGGTCGACTTCTTTTTCCGTCAATTCTTGGCCGAGCTGGGTGATCCCCATAATGGCGACGGCCTGTTTCAGATCCCAAACCTTGCCCGAATGAAAGTATGGCGCGGTGAGTGCTACGTTGCGCAACGGCGCCACGCGGAAAACATAGGAATCGTCGGCTTCATGGGTCACGGCAAATCGGCCTTTGTCGTTTTCCGGCAGGACATCGGTGTTGGGCTTTTCAACGAGGCCGAATGGGGAATAGCCCTCCCCACCCACGTTGATACCGCCGTGGCAGGACGAGCAGCCTTTGTCCATGAAAAGCGTCAGGCCCTGTTTCTGCTCGGAAGTCATAGCGGCGTCATCGCCGTTGAGGAAGGCATCGAAGGGCGCCGGTGTGACCAGTGTCGCCTCAAAGGCTTCGATTGCCTTGGCGACGTTTTCGAAGGTGACGCGATCGGCTTCGCCCGGGAAAGCTGAATTGAACCACTCGACATATTGCGGCATCGACTTGAGCGTGGCGATGAGTTGACCTGGTGTGTTGGCCATTTCGACAGCGGCTTGGATCGGTGCCTTGGCCTGAACCTTCAGGTCTTCAGCACGACCATCCCAGAACTGCGCTATGTTGAAGACAGCGTTCAGTACCGTCGGCGCGTTGCGCGGTCCCTTCTGCCAACCATGGCCGATCGAGCTTTCTTGATTGTCGTCGCCCCCGGTGGCCAAGTTGTGGCACGAATTGCACGACAAGACGCCTGACGCCGAGACGCGTGGATCGAAGAACATTGCCTTGCCCAGGGCTATCTTCTCCGGTGTGATCGGGTTGTTGGCGACTGTCGGCGTGATGGATGGTAGAGGCTTGAAGGTGGCCCGTGCTGTTTCTCTGAGGTACACGGGGATCGTTTGCGCAGCAAAAGCGATGGCCGGCAACGCGACAGCCACCGTAGTGAATAGGATTTTCACAAGTGATCTCCCTGCGTTTTGCACGGAAGCCATTGTTGATACGCGGTTCGTGAACGCCTTGCGCTAAAGGCGGCAATCCTCTTTGCATAAAATCGATTCTGACGCGGACCTGACATATTGTCTTCCTTCGTTGCATTGCGCGATATCACCCACGATGAACGCCAGTCGGTATCTCCTGTCGCCTCTCGAGAAGCATCAAAAGTCGTGCCAACTGAGCAGAAGGAACCTCCGGGGGATTTTCTGGTCATCATTCAATAGGTTGAAGGAATTCGCAGCAAAGCGCAGCCCTGCTCCGGTGTCGCGGATCTGACAGCCAACAGTCGGGCTGAAACAGAGAGATGTTGGTCCCTCAGGGTCTTGTCCGATGGGCACCCGGCCTCCTGCATGGCCGGGAGGGGACCACACGGTATTAAAGCTCAAGATGAACGCCGCCGGCATGCTTCGCTAGACAGTCCCCGCAGATACTTTGACGCTGGTCCGCGAGCTGGTGCGCCTAGGGCCCGACCGCCAGATCGCGGCTCCTCAATCGCGCCGCAAGCCGACGGCGCGTTAAAGCGGCCGCGCAATCATCGATGTGAGCGTGATGACGGCGCTGCGCACTGTGTCGTCGAATTGTGGCCACTGGAGCAATCCTCGTAAAGCGAGCCAAGGTTCTTGATCTAAACGGCGGCGGCCGCCATATTAGCGTAGCGCCTCTCACACGTTCGAGAGTGATCGCATTTTTGGATGCCGCCGGCTCGGGCTGTTTCGGCATCCTATTTCAACATCGGCCGCCGCTTGTTTCGAGTTATCGAATGGCCGTTCTCTGCATTTGGAGGCAAAATGACCGCAACGCCTTTCGCGCTGCCCGAGGCAGTGCTTACCGCAATCTCAAACGGAAAACCCGTAATCCAGGCATGTCGGGAACATCTTGGCTATTCGACCGAGGACGTTGCCGTGACCAGCGGTCTGACAGTCGAGGAGGTCGGGCTGATCGAATCTGGCCATTGTTTCGACAAGGGCTATCGCGATCGGATCGCTCGGGCGCTTGGCTTGGCTGAGAGTATCTTCGATGAAATCTCGGGTATCCCGAACGCTGCCTGACGTCGGCCTCTGAAGATTACCCGCCGCCTGCCAGGTCGGATCAAAATCCCAAGGGTATATCAATACCCTTACGGCGGCGGGGCGGTGGCAGAATTCTTATTTCTACGGAATCGATTCGCTCTGCGGAAGATCGGCCTCATGCTGGGCGACACGGATGTAACCTTGGCCCGCACGAGAGGCCAGATCTGTGGATAGAGAGAACCGGCTAGCCGCGTTGATGGTACGAGGGCATGTGGTCAAAATATCCCTACCCGATGGTGGCGCCGAACTACGGCACAACGATCAGCGCTTGCGAAGTCGAGCGCTTAGGCGAAAGATTTCGGCGAAACCACCCGAGGCCATCAGGAAGGTTCGTCACGATGAAAGCGATCCCTTGCCCGTTCTGCACAAGCTGCGAGGTTAGGCCATATGAGACGGACGAGGCGCGCGTTGTGATGAAATGCGAGGACTGCGGTGCATCGGGGCCGGTCTGCATCGACGAAGTCAACGCCGTCGAAAGCTGGAATTACCGTCCATCTGCCCAGCCCGAATAGGATTGTCCACGTGGCATGGCGACAGCGATGCGCCTACGCCTAATGGCCCCGGTCCGTCACCGGCGCGCAGGAGCGTATTATCTTCGTCAGCCGGTGCCGCGTTTCTCTTGCGAGCCCCCGCCAGTCAGGCCCGGCGCATCCTGGCCTACCCCGTCAGAGTGCCAGGCCGCTCATGTCGCGCCTGCCGTACATGGCAACGAACCTTATCGCGCACCTGATCGACTGATATTGCCGATCACCTTCCGCAACTCGAGCGGCTGTAGCAGCGCATGCCGTTACATCGGATGCGCAAGTGTCGTCTGACAATCTCGCCGGAAAACTGCCGTCTCAACAATTCGGCCAGCCTGTCGTTGCGACATCGCTCACTAGCCATACTCATAAAACCTGTTCTGGTTTGCCTCGCCTTGCCTAGCCGCCGGTCGCCTGACAGCCCACATGCCGACGCAGGTTAGGTCTGCCAGCCACCGCAGGGCATGTGACGTGGGACTGTCAGGTTCGACCGTATACGTCCTCAAGCCGCACGATGTCATCTTCGCCGAGATACTCGCCGCTTTGGACCTCGATCATCACCAGTCCGATATTGCCGGGGTTTTCGAGCCGGTGTTTGTGGCCGCAAGGGATATAGGTGGATTGATTAGTGGTCAGGAGTAGCTCCTGGTCGCCGTTGACTATTTTCGCAGTGCCGCTGACCACGACCCAGTGCTCGGAGCGGTGATGGTGCATCTGCAGGCTCAAGCGTCCGCCCGGCTTCACCTCGATGCGCTTGATCTTGAAGCGCTCGCTTTCCTCCAGAACCGTGTAGGTGCCCCAGGGCCGGTGCACGGTACTGTGAAGCAAGTGCGCTTCATGTCCCGCAGCCTTGAGGCCCTCGAAGAGTTTCTTGACGTCCTGGACGCGATCGCGGGAGGCGACAAGCAATGCATCGGGGGAATCCACGATCACCAGGTCGCTGATGCCGACGGTGCCGATGACGCGTTTGTCCGAGCTTATGTAACTGCCCACGGTGTCGACCACATGGACATCGCCGCGAATCCTGTTGCCGCTCCCGTCAGCGGCGACCAGTTCGGCCATTGCGTTCCAAGATCCAATGTCGTTCCACCCCATTTCGCAGGGAACGACAGCGAGATTGTGGGTTTTTTCCATCACCGCATGGTCGAGTGAAATACGCGGCGCCATGGCGAAGTGCTCAGATGAGAGTTCGACGCTGGCAACATGTTCGCCGTGGCTGACGCGAGCGTTATCATAGCTATCGAGAACGGCATCGATCACCTGCGGGCAATGCGCAGCCATTTCGTCGAGCATGACCTGCGCCTTGAAGCAGAAGATGCCGGCGTTCCAGAAGAAACGTTTGGACGCGACATAAGATTTGGCCGTCTCGGCGTTCGGTTTCTCGACGAACCGGACAACTTTCTCACCGTCGGCCTCGATGTAGCCGAATGCGGTGTCTGGCCTATCCGGGGTTATGCCCAAGGTTGCGATACGCCCCTGCTGCGCCTGTTCGATTGCCCGGTTCATGGCGGTTTGAAATGCGGGCAGATCACCAATCATATGGTCGGCGGGAAAAACACACAGAACAGCATCGGGACCCTGTGTTGCCTTGGCATGGACGGTTGCCGCAGCGACGGCGGCGGCGGTATCCCGACCCTCAGGCTCAAGCAGAAAGGTGCGTGGCAAAACAACGGAATCCAGCTCGTCGAAAACGTCTTTCGTAAGGAAGAGGTGCCCCGTAGACGTCACGGTAACAAGCTCCACGACATGCTGCATCGAAGCGGCGCGCAACACGGTGTGTTGGATGAGCGAAAGTCCATCCGCCACCTTGAGGAAAGGTTTGGGGTGCGATTGCCTTGAGGCGGGCCAGAGCCGCGAACCAGCTCCACCGCTGATGATGACCGGAACCACTTTCATCAAAGGTCCTCTATCTCGTCTGTAAGCGCGAACGCATGTGCCCCTTGCAGCGTCGAGGCGACGATCGCCATGGCCCTGCTCTCGGTCGAAGCTTCCGAGTAGCAGCGCAGTTCCGGGGCATTGCCGGAAGGCCGCAGATGTATGATCTCACCTGAAAGCATCCGCGCCCTGAGGCCATCGGTTTCGTCAATTTCGGCGACGGTCCCGAACGAGGCAAGAAAGTGCTGCAGTGCGTTCCGGCTTGCGAGATGATCCATCAATCTGCGCGAACTTTCCGCTGGGAAGTTCTGAAGCCGGTCACTGGCGCACACAGGAAGATTCCAAAGCCCGCGCAGTCGCGACAGCTTCTTTTTTGTCGACGCCATGGTACTGAGGACGGCCAAAATCGGGAGGAATGAGTCCCGCGTCGGCAGTGCAGTCAATGTCTTGCCATTCACGACACAATCCGAGCCCAGCAGAACACCACCATTGGCCTCAAAGCCGACGATGACGCCGCCGGCGCCGTGTAATGCTTCCATTGCTTCAATGACAAATGGAGACCCGACTTTCGTCCTCTGGACCGCGAAACCAAAGGCCTTCGAAATTCCCGAATTGGAGGTCACTGGCGTCACGATCGTGTCTGCCTTCAGGAAAAGAGCCGTTGCAAGCCCAACCAGGTCGCCGCGAAGAAGATCGCCATTTTCATCAGCGATGAGTGGCCGATCAGCGTCCGCATCGGTCGACACGATGGCATCGAGACCGAATTCGCGGACCCACTTCTTCAATTTTGCGATTGTTGCTGCGTCCACCGCTTCGGTATCGACAGGTACGAAGGTCCCGGTTTTCCCGACGGCGACCACGCTGGCACCGAGCGATCGAAGAACCTGTACCAACAGTTCCGCCGCGACCGAACTGTGCTGATAGACACCAAGTCTCATGCCGGAAAGTGAGCCCGGCTCCAGCATGTCATGGGCGCGCTCTCGATAAGAGGCGATCGCTTCTTCACGGTGCATAGGCCACGTCGTTCCCAGACAAGCCGTTGGTAAGCAATACGCAATTGATCTTTCGGCTACAAAGTGCGTAATCGCGGCCTCATCCGCCTTGCTGATTTCACCATTCGGGCCATAGAATTTGATGCCATTGCGATCGGCTGGAATGTGCGACCCGGTGACCATAAGAGCCGCCGCGCCGTGTTTGCATGCATATAGTGCCAGGGCAGGCGTGGGTATGGTGCCGCAATCGATCGGCTGGAAACCATTTGCGGCCAACGCCGCCATGCAATTGTTCGCTATCGCCTGACTGCTGTCACGTAGGTCGCGGCCTATGAAGACCGAACTATTCGGCTGAACCCGGCTGGAAATCAAACGCCAAGCGAAAGCTTCGGTATAAAGTCCGCTGGCCTTGCCGACCAATTCCGAAGCCAAACCTCGAACGCCGCTTGACCCGAATTTCATGATTTCGCTTTGCTAGTGGACAGGCAGGGTGGGGTAATGTTGCAATGGGCTAGTACTTTCTACTGCAAGCGCCATCGTTCTCAGGCACCTGCTGTTCAGGTATGCGGTCTCTACAACACGGTGTGGCGTAAGGACCCCTCAGAGTTCCGCCGAACAGCAGGGCATCCACTGGCACAGGGGCATCCACAGTTCTCCTTCTAATGGAATCTTTTGGCGCGCTCATCTAATGATCAAGGAAGTGGAGTGATCGATCGGTGCCTGCCGGTATTTCGCTATGCAGCATCATGACAGGTCCGTAAACTTGGTTGTTTGGATGGAACTCATCCATGGCATGGATAGGGCTAGAAAGCCGTCTCGATCAGCGCAATGGAACCCTGTGATTCTTGGGTAATGGATTAAGGTCAGCCAGAGCGCTCGCCGACCATGGCGTCGCCTAGGGCGCTGGACCCAAGCAGGAACCGATGCTTGGATCAGTTGGGGCGACGATCAGCGCCGACAATGTCTTGCCTCGCGACGCCTTCAGAAAGTTGTTTCTGGAATTGCGTTCGATCAAGGCCCAGCGCAAAACCTTGATGCAGTCGTCGCCGCCGCAATCTTCGCCTTCGGCTTTGTCTACATCCATCCGTTCGAGGACGGAAACGGCCGCATTCACCGCTACCTGATCCACCACGTCCTTGCCATGCACCGCTTCAATCGCCGGGAGTGGTGTTTCCCGTCTCGGCCGCGATCCTGGACCAGATCGACGAGTACAGGCGCGTGCTGGAGAGCAATTCGAAGCGCCTTCTGCCATTGGTCGAATGGGAACCGACGCCGCAATTCAACGTCCGGGTGCTGAATGACACACCGGGGATTTCTACCGATACTTCGATGCAACCCCGCACGCCGAATTTCTTTATGCCTGCGCTCGGCGGACGATCGAACGGTACCTTCCTGGCGAAACAGCTTTTCTGCAGCGCTACGATCAATTCCGGCAATAGGTGAATGCCTTTATCGACATGCCCGAGCGGCTGATCGATCTGCTCTTCCGTTTCCTTAACCAGAATGGTGGCCCCTATCGAGCCGCGCCCTCGGAAAGGAATTCCCAGCTCTGACCAATGACGAGGCGCGGCGGCTCGAGGCGATCTATGCGCAGACCAGAAAACGGCAAAGCACGAGGCAGAAGCCTTTCACTGGACTGCCGGTCGACCCTTGCGTTGTCGCCGAAACTCGGGACGTCATGTGCTGGGGCAAACCGGACAAGCCGAAGGTGTGTCGGGAATGCTGCTGCGCCACGGCAGTGATTTCTGCATCGTCTATACGCCTATATACGCAGTGCCGGCGTCAGCACCCCAGCGGTCGAAGATACGCGACAAGTCGCGTGCAAAGTCATCTTGGGGACGCTGACAACAAGGTACGTGGGCTCAATCGCGTCCACCCCATTCACAAAACCGGCTCCGTGGAGTAGTGGGAACGCAGAGAAATCTCCGGTCGCAGCCTTACCCGGTCAAAACAAGGACTCAAACCATGAATGCCCTCGTCATCTGCTCCGGCGGATTGGACTCTGTTTCGCTCGCTCACAAAGTGGCGACCGAGCAGAAACTCATTGGCCTGCTTTCGTTCGATTACGGCCAGAGGCACAAAAAGGAACTCGGCTTTGCCGCCATCTGCGCCAAGCGGCTGGCTGTTCCGCACCAGATCGTCGATATCCGCGATGTCGGCCGGAACCTGAGCGGCTCGGCGCTGACTGATAATGTGGACGTGCCCGACGGGCACTATGCCGAAGACTCCATGAGGATCACGGTGGTGCCGAATAGGAACGCCATCATGCTGGCCATCGCCTTCGGGGTTGCCGCCGCGCAGAAGGCCGATGCGGTGGCCACTGCCGTCCACGGCGGAGATCATTTCATCTATCCCGATTGCCGGCCCGCTTTTATCGACGCCTTTCAGACGATGCAGAACCATGCGCTCGCAGGCTACGCCGATATCCGCCTGTACGCTCCGTATGTGAATATGTCGAAGGCCGACATCGTCAGCGAGGGGGCAAAGTACGCCACACCGTTCGAGGCGACGTGGTCCTGCTACAAGGGCGGCGCACGTCATTGCGGTCGCTGCGGGACATGCGTCGAACGGCGCGAAGCATTCGATCTGGCCGGCATCACCGACCCGACAGATTATGAGGACGCAGACTTCTGGCTCCACGCTATCCAGACAAGGAGCGCGTGATGTTCCGCATTACCAAAGAGTTCCACTTCTCGGCCTCGCATCAGCTCACCTCCTTGCCACCAGATCATCAGTGCGCACGTCTGCACGGCCACAACTACATCGTCGTAGTGGAGCTTTCAGGTGGCGAACTGGACGAACACGGCTTTGTGCGCGACTACCAAGATCTGGCGGCGTTCAAGCACTACATCGATGGGACGTTCGACCATCGGCATCTTAACGACGTGCTGGGGCATGACCATGCCACAGCGGAATGTCTGGCCAGGCACTTCTACGACTGGTGCAAGGTGCGGCTACCCGAAACCTCCGCCGTGCGGGTGAGCGAGACGCCGAAAACCTGGGCGGAATACCGACCATGACTTGCGCGTTGCATCCCGGAATCCGGGTGAGCGAGATTTTTGGGCCGACCATTCAGGGCGAAGGCGTGCTGATCGGCTTGCCGACGGTGTTCGTAAGAACCGGCGGGTGCGATTATCGCTGTTCCTGGTGCGACAGCCTGCATGCGGTGGACCGTCGCTTCCGCCATGATTGGGAGATGATGTCTCCCGACGCGGTTTGGCAAAAGGTCATTGCGCTTTCCGGCGGTCAGCCCGTGATGGTATCGCTGTCGGGCGGCAATCCGGCCATCCAGCCGCTTGGCCAGTTGATCGACCGCGGGCATGGTGAGGGCTACCGTTTTGCATTGGAAACCCAAGGCTCGGTGTCTAAGCAATGGTTCGCGGATCTCGACGTGCTGGTATTAAGCCCCAAGCCGCCCTCAAGCGAAATGACGACAGATTGGGCCGCGTTCGACGCCTGCTTAGAGGCGGCGCAGGATAAGCCGCAGATGGCGCTCAAGCTCGTTGTCTTCGACGATGATGACTATGCCTATGCCAAAGACGCCGCGGCGCGCTACCCGCAATTACCCGTCTATCTGCAGCCCGGCAATCACACGCCGCCGCGTCCCGGCGACGAAGACGCGTTCATCGACATGGCCGGTGTGATGAGGCGCATGGAATGGCTGGTTGAAAAGGTGACCCGTGACAGGTGGTTCGAGGCGCGTGTACTGCCGCAGCTTCATGTTCTGCTCTGGGGAAACAAACGGGGCGTCTAGCCGAAGGGGAAGGATTGCCGACGACGAGCAAGACAGACATCTATAGCAATCTCACCCAACTGGGCGGCAGCAGTCTCGTTCCGGAAAGCCCCGAAAACACCGTGCTGGAAAAGGGACCGAATCCGCATGAGGGCTCGCCTTATTGGGGGCGCTTCACCGCTCGTCTGGGCGTGACTTGCTCTCGATACGTGCGCGCGCTTCCGCTGGGTTTGATTGGTAGCAGATCACCGCCGTCGGCCAAATGCGCTTGACAAAATAGCGCCGGCCCTTTCAATTCGATGCATTCACCAGGGGAGTCCCGGCAAGGGGCTGAGATACTGCTGGCTTTCGCGGCGCAGTGACCCGTTGAACCTGATCCAGTTCATACTGGCGTAGGGACGGTGCAAGCGCTTTGCGGGAGTTCACGCCCGAAGACCTGTTTTGAACAGGTCGACAAAAGCGTCTTTTCATCCTTCCGGCACAGAACTGGGTCTCCAATGCATGAGCAAAGGAGCCTCAAATGAATGCCCTCACCCCCGCCGTATCGACGGGACCACTGCCCGCCTCACGGAAAATCCATAAGCCCGGTGCCATCCACCCCCAGATCAGGGTGCCGATGCGCGAAATTTCCGTCCATCCGACGGCGGGTGAACCGCCCGTCATCGTCTATGATCCGTCCGGCCCCTATACCGACCCGACTGCCGAAACCAGCATCGAAAACGGCCTCGCCCGGCTTCGCCATGAATGGATTGCGGCGCGCGGCGATGTCGAAGCCTATGATGGCCGCCATGTCCGGCCGGAAGACAACGGATTCGTGGTGGGCGAGCGCCTGACACCGGAATTTCCGGTCCGCAACCGGCCGCTCAGGGCCAAGGCCGGCAAGGCGGTGACTCAGCTTGCCTACGCGCGCGCCGGCATCATTACGCCTGAGATGGAGTTCGTCGCCATCCGCGAGAACCTCGGTCGCGAGATCCTGCACGGCAAGCTGCAGCGCGACGGCGAGCCTTTCGGCGCGACGCTGCCCGATTTCGTCACGCCGGAATTCGTGCGCGACGAGGTGGCGCGCGGGCGGGCAATCATTCCCGCCAACATCAATCATCCCGAGAGCGAGCCGATGATCATCGGCCGCAATTTCCTGGTGAAGATCAACGCCAATATCGGCAATTCCGCCGTCACCTCTTCGATGGCCGAAGAGGTCGAAAAGATGGTCTGGGCGATCCGCTGGGGCGCCGATACGGTGATGGACCTGTCGACCGGCCGCAACATACACAATATCCGCGACTGGATCGTGCGCAATTCACCGGTGCCGATCGGCACCGTGCCGCTTTACCAGGCGTTGGAAAAGGTCGGCGGCGTTGCTGAGGACCTGACCTGGGAGGTCTACCGCGACACGCTGATCGAACAGGCCGAACAGGGCGTCGACTATTTCACCATCCACGCCGGCGTGCGGCTGCACTACATCCCGCTGACCGTCGACCGGGTCACGGGCATCGTCTCGCGCGGTGGGTCGATCATGGCCAAATGGTGCCTGCACCATCACCGGGAGAGCTTCCTTTACGAGCATTTCGCCGAAATCTGCGACATCTGCCGCGCCTATGACGTGTCCTTTTCGCTCGGCGACGGCCTTCGTCCGGGCTCGATTGCCGACGCCAACGACGCGGCGCAATTCGCAGAGCTGGAAACGCTCGGCGAGCTGACGAAGATCGCCTGGGCAAAAGACTGCCAGGTGATGATCGAGGGGCCCGGCCACGTACCGATGCACAAGATCAAGGAGAACATGGACAAGCAACTCGCCGTCTGCGGCGAGGCGCCATTCTATACGCTTGGACCGCTGACGACCGACATTGCGCCGGGCTACGACCACATCACCTCAGGCATCGGCGCCGCGATGATCGGTTGGTTCGGCACCGCCATGCTCTGCTACGTCACGCCCAAGGAGCATCTCGGCCTTCCCGATCGCAACGATGTCAAGATTGGTGTGATCACCTACAAGATAGCCGCCCATGCCGCCGACCTGGCGAAGGGCCACCCGGCAGCGAAAACCAGGGATGATGCCCTTTCGCGCGCGCGCTTCGAGTTCCGCTGGGAAGACCAGTTCAACCTGTCGCTCGACCCCGAAACCGCGCGGTCCTTCCACGACCAGACCTTGCCCAAGGAGGCCCACAAGCTGGCGCATTTCTGCTCGATGTGCGGGCCGAAATTCTGCTCAATGCGTATCTCCCACGACATCCGTGCCGAGGCACAGAAAGAGGGCATGGCGGCGATGGCGGCGAAATACCGCGAGGGCGGCGATCTCTACATGCCAGCTGACGAGACCGGCGTACCGCTCATGCCAGAGGCGCCGGAACGGTCATGAGGGTGCTGGTCAAAGGGGCCGGCGTCGCCGGCCTCACCGCGGCCTTCGAACTCGCCGCCCGCGGCGCGACGGTCACAGTCGCCGAGATCCGGCACGGCCTTGGTGGCAATGCGTCGTGGTTCGCCGGCGGCATGCTGGCGCCATGGTGCGAGCGTGAAAGCGCCGAGCGGCCGGTGCTGGATCTCGGACGCAACGCCGCCGACTGGTGGGATGCGGCACTGCCGGGTCAGGTGACACGGGCCGGAACACTGGTCGTGGCCGCGCCGCGTGACACTGGCGAGCTCGACCGGTTCGCCAGTCGCACGTCGGGGCATCGGCGTGTCGATGAAGACGAAACCGCGATCCTGGAGCCCGACCTCGCCGGCCGCTTCCGCTGCGGACTGCTCTTCCCCGGCGAGGCCCATCTCGACCCGCGCCAGGCGATGGCGGCACTTCATAGCAAGCTCGCAGCCATGGGTGTCGAATTCCACTTTGGCGCCGACGCCGGGCATGTTTCCGGTTTCGATCGTCAGATCGACTGCACGGGATTGGCAGCAGCCGATGACAGGCTGCGTGGCGTTCGTGGCGAAATGCTGATCCTGCGCACGTCTGATATCTCGCTGTCGCGCCCGGTCCGTCTGCTTCATCCGCGCTTTCCGCTCTACGTGGTGCCACGCACCGACCACCGTTTCATGGTTGGGGCGACGATGATCGAAAGCCAATCCGGGGGACCGGTCACGGCGCGTTCGATGATGGAGCTTTTGGGCGCGGCCTACGCTCTCCATCCGGCATTTGGTGAGGCTGGCGTTATTGAGACCGGCGCCGCAGTTCGTCCGGCCTTTCCAGACAACCTGCCGCGTGTCGAGGCCCATGGAAGCACCGTCGCAATCAACGGGCTTTATCGTCACGGTTTTCTCCTCGCCCCCGCCATGGCGCGCCAGGCGACCGACCTGGTTTTCAATCAAGACGGAACCAAGGAGCTTGCTCATGAAACTGTTGGTCAACGGCGAAGCGCATGAGGTTGCCGCCACCACCCTGGCCGAGCTGCTTGCCGCGCTCGACTATGAGAGCGATTGGCTGGCGACCGCCGTCAACAGCGACCTCGTACACAAAGCCAACCGAGCGGAATTCCGGTTGAGCGACGGCGATCGGATCGAAATCCTCTCGCCCATGCAGGGAGGCTAGCATGTTCGACCTTCTTGGGACGACGCTCCCTTCCCGCCTGCTTCTCGGCACCGCGCAATATCCTTCGCCGGCCATCCTTGCCGATGCGGTCAAGGCATCGGGCACGTCGGTGGTGACCGTCTCGCTGCGCCGTGAGATGGCAGGTGGCAGGGCCGGCGAGAAATTCTGGTCGTTGATCCGCTCGCTGGGCGTCAGAATCCTGCCCAACACTGCCGGCTGTCACTCCGTAAAGGAAGCGGTCACCACTGCGAAAATGGCGCGCGACGTCTTCGGTACGAGCTGGATCAAGCTCGAAGTGATCGGCAACCACGACACGCTGCAGCCAGACGTGTTCGGCCTGGTCGAAGCCGCCCGCATCCTGTGCGAGGACGGCTTTGCGGTATTTCCCTACACCACCGACGACCTTGTTGTCGCCGAGCGGCTGCTTGCGGCGGGCTGCAAGGTCTTGATGCCGTGGTGCGCACCGATCGGTTCCGCCCTCGGGCCGATCAACATCATGGCGCTGCGCTCGATGCGCGCACATTTCCCAGGCGTCCCGCTGATTGTGGATGCAGGGGTCGGACGGCCGTCGCACGCGGCGACCGTCATGGAACTCGGCTTTGACGCCGTGCTCCTGAATACGGCGGTCGCCAAGGCGGCCGATCCGGTCGGCATGGCGCGTGCTTTCGGCAAGGCGGTCGAGGCCGGCCGTGAAGCTTTCGGTTCGGGAATGCTCGAACCGCGCGACGTCGCCGTGCCATCGACACCGACGATCGGCAGGGCAGTTTTTTCATGAAGCTCGATCCCTTCTATCTGATCGTCGAAAGTGCAGCCTGGATCGATCGGCTGGTGCCGCTCGGCGTCAAGCTGGTGCAGCTTCGCATCAAGACCATGGGCGAAGCCGGATTGCGCGCTGAGATCCGCACAGCGAAGGCCATGTGCGCTCGATACGGGTGCCAGCTCATCATCAATGATTACTGGCGACTGGCCATCGAGGAAGGCTGCGACTTCGTTCATCTCGGTCAGGAGGATCTGCAAACCGCCGACCGTTCGCGGATTCGGGTAGCCGGCGTGAGGCTCGGACTGAGCACCCATGATGGTGTCGAACTGGACACGGCCGTGGCCGCCGAGCCTGACTATATCGCGCTTGGGCCCATCTACCCGACCATCCTGAAGAAGATGAAATGGGCGCCGCAGGGACTCGAACGGATCAGAGAATGGAAGCATCGGGTAGCGCCAATCCCATTGGTCGCCATTGGCGGTCTCAACCCTGACAGGCTCGACGGAGTTTTCGCGGCTGACGCCGACAGCGCGGCAGTGGTCACCGACATCACGCTGAATGCCGATCCCGAAGCGCGCACACGAGAATGGATCGAAAAGACGGAGCGATGGCGCTGAGGCGAGAACCGCATGTGCTTGTCGTTGGCGGGTCGGACTCCAGCGGTGGAGCTGGAATTGCCCGCGATATAGAGACGGTTTCCGCCTTCGGGCTGCGCAGTTGTCTTGCCATCACCGCCGTGACAGTCCAGACGCACTCGGCTGTCGAGCACGTCAAGCTTGTGCCGTCGGAGCTTGTCGCCGCTCAGATGCGCGCCGCGTTCGCTGCCAACGCTGTCGCGGCCGTCAAGATAGGCATGATTGGGACATCGGCGGCTGTTGAGGCAGTCGGCGCTGTTTTGGTCAACCGCCAAGTGCCTGTGGTACTCGACCCGGTCCTGGCCTCTACCTCGGGACGCAATCTGCTGGCGGACGATGCCATTAATATGCTGCGCCACGATCTGATGCCGATCTGCCGGCTTGTAACGCCTAACCTGGTCGAGCTGGCTGCGCTTACCGGCTCGTCACCGGCCGCGGACGAAGAAGGGGCTTGTCGTCAGGCTGAAGAGCTATCGAGGACGGTGAGGACCGCCGTACTCGTCAAGGGCGGCCATGCACAAGGAACCCGTTGCGTCGACGTGCTTTTGCAGCCGAACCAACCTGCAGTTCGGTTCGAGGCGCCCCGCTTGCCGCAAGGGATGCGCGGAACGGGTTGCATGATGGCCAGCGCAGTCGCCGCCTCGCTTGGTCTTGGAGCGTCGCTGGAAGCGAGCGTGCGCCAAGCCAAGCAACATGTTTTCGATGCGCTTGCCGGATTGAAGGATATCGGGCCGATAAGCTAATCGGGCCGAACGTATCCAACGCTCCGATCAAGTCTGGCAGGCGATCGTGGGTCTACTCCTAGGACATGAAGGCCCGATCCGAGGGGTGAGAATGCGGCATACACGGTCGCTGTCGCCTATGAACAACACGCCGCTTTGAGGAGGAGCCGCATGCCTCTGTGCCAACCGGTTGATGGGTCATCCGAAACCCGCACCTAGTCGTCGCTAGCGACGCATGCCGCTTGGCACGTTGTTGGGTGAGCGAAGTTCGAACCGGGGTTAGCCAACTCGAGCCATAATTGCGGATTGAATCGCCGTTGCGGTATATAGGGAAGCATCTAACGACAGATTCCCAAACGCCGGTTGACAAAGGAGGTAGTTTGCACCTGCCGCTTCCAGCTGATCAAGAAGAGCTTGTCCCGCAGATGCTGCCGTTCCTACTACGCACAATTCCTTCTCGATTGCTGCATCGAAGGTCAGCGGCAGGTTTGGTGGAGTCGGCATGCCATTGAGATCATAAAGGAATTTAAAGCTCTTGAGCCACCGTTCGTAAGCAGGTGCGGCGAGTGAACGTGCATCTGTTTCAGAGCGCCCAATCACGACCATTCGGAGCAATCCAAGAAATGGCGCTTGGTCGTCCGCCTCACTGGTGTGCTCTCGACCGGCGCGGAAGGCATCAGTGATTCTTCGAACGGAAGAGGAAGGCCCCACGCACGCGATGTTCATGCCATTCGCAGCGGCCCAGCCTGCCGATTCCGGTCGATTGGTGGCGATCCAAGTCGGCGGATGTGGACGCTGATGAGTTCTTAACGTCAGCGGAACGCTGTTCAACTCAAAATGGCGACCTTGATAGGATAGCGTGCCGCCCTTCAGCGCATTGATAAGAATTTCGCTGGCTTCCGCATAGTGGTTTGGCGCCGCGTCCGAGCCAATCCCGAAGTAACCCAATTCGATCGGGAGCGAGCCGCGCCCTATCCCAAGTTCGAGCCTGCCACCGCTCAATTGGTCCAGCATACAGATCTCTTCGAACGCACGTAGCGGATGATAGAGGGCAAGCAGCATTACCAACGGGCCGACACGAAGGCGACGGGTTCGCTGGACTACGCTCGACAAGAACAGATTCGGTGAGGGACCTCTCCCATGTGGGGTACAATGGTGCTCTGCGAGATGATATGCATAGAACCCAAGGTGATCGCACGCCTCCGCTAACATCAGGCGATCTTCGTACTGTCGGGCGATATCGGGGCCGTCCTCGTCCAGATGATCGAAGATGCCGACAGCTAGGCCTGAAGGAAAGGCCATATCCATGATATTGTCTCCATTTTTGACGCAACAAGTCCGGTTGCTTGCGTATTCCAAGCAATTTAAAGATTTATCGCTTGTGTAATCGCTCGGATTATTGCCTGCGCAATGCTCAAGCGGAGGCTCACGCAACCTAATACGGGCATATTGACATATTAACTATTCTACAAATACGACCAGCGGCACAAAGAAATGCATCCATTTGCTCTTTTGTACCGATGCTGACGCGGATGTAATTTTCCAAACCTTTATCTGGAAAGACGGCAACAAGTATTTTTTGCCTTGCAAAGGCTGATTGCCACCATGAGCCGTCCTGTCCCGTTGGCACGCGGGCAAGCAAGAAGTTTGCGTGGGAAGGGATTACGGAAAATCCAAGTTGCGACAGCGCGAGTGTTACTCGCCGTCGTTCATGCCTGATGTGTCTGTGGTTGTCTGCATAGGCGGCGCGGTGCGCAAGGACGCTGATACCAACCGCATGCCCGACCACATTCATGTTGAAGACGTTCTGGATGTTGCGTAGCCTGCCGATAATTTCAGGGTGACCGAAACCGAAACCGACGCGAATGCCGGCGGTAGCATAGCTTTTCGAAAGTGTTCTCAAGACCAGAAGGTTCGAATAGCGATTGATGAGGCGCAGACCATTCTCGGGTGCAAAGTCGACGTAGGCCTCATCCAGCACGATCAAGCGGTCTGATTTCGCTACTAGGCCTTCGATATCGGCCACAGGAACGAACGTTCCGGTCGGATTGTTCGGATTGGCTAAAATAATGAACTTGGCGTTCTTTGCAGGTCCGAAGAGCAATTGCTCTATCGGCAGGGATTGATCTTCGTCAAATTCGATTTCGACAAATTGAGCACCCTGCAACATGGCAAGTTTGCGGTTGAACGAAAAACCTGGCGACATCATTGCCACGCTATCCCCCGGGGCAAGGAAAGCTCTGTAGATAACTCCAAGCAGTTCCGACGATCCGTTACCGGCGATCACCTGATCCACGGAGACGCCGTAGGCATTGGCGGCTGCTTCTCTCAAGCTGATGTTATCGTCTTCTGGATATAGATACTGCCGTTCGAGGGCCGCAATCGCACTTTGCATTATAATTTTTGGAAGCGGGAATGGGTTCTCATTCGTGTCTAGTTTTATCCAATTTGAATCCGGCGCTGGTCTACCAGATGGCAGAGCATCTAGCTGTCTCGCCACTTGCGAAAGAGACGCAAGCACACTCTGCAGTTTTGCATCGGACATGTTTTTCTCCGTTTGAGTGGGAGGGAATCCGGGATGAACTGTTGGTCGATAGCGCATGGCCGACCGACGATGCGTTTGCAACCGCACGTTGATTCACGAGACCGGAATGGGGCAGGAGAGTCAATCGAGCTTTTCTTTCATTTGCGAAAGGAAACTCGGCCCACATGATAGAATTCTATCAGCGCCATATCTCCGGCGGCAGGAGAAATGTCTGCCCCGGCGCTAACTCGTTCGGGCCTTTTTTGATCGACAGCGACGTTCGCGGAGATCGAGCCGGTCGTGCCATCGGCTAAGATGGGCGAGACCGCGCACCTCATTACTGCGATCGTCTCAGCGTGAGGAGTTCTGGCCGACCTTCGAGGAGCATCTCGCCCGGCTGCCGCCCAGAATGGCAGCTTCCTGTGAGGACCATACGCGGCGACCAGATCCTCAGGCTTTAAGACTCACAGAGGCTGTCGCACGCCGTGCTACCGAAGATTGTTTCCTAAATGGTGGAGAGTGCCCGTGCGGCTTTAGAGGTTGAGTCCCGATGGACATGAAAGAACTCAGAGGTAGACGCCCCGATAACGTCGGCACTGTCAGACAGGTCCGGGCGACCGCTGTAGCCACCAAGCGCAAAGGCCTCAAGGACTACCTGTTCTATGGCGTCATGGCTTGCTCGTTTTCGGGACGATCGGATTTCTTGGTAAAATCATGTAAGGGCTGGCGGGCGCGCCCGAAACGCCTTCGGTGGTCGCGCTCGACAAGACGGCTTCTGTTCCCGCGCCAGCAGAAACGGCATTCGATGGTGGACTCCTCAAGGAGCCTTCCAAGATTGATCGGCCTAGCGAACCGCAGGCCACCCACACGGTTCAGAAAATCACATACTAGACGTTATGTTCCGAGGCCTGAGATCGGTGGCCCGCCCTTTCGTGCGATTAAGAGACGAGGGTTGCTCGGATAGGCCGAGCCGATCCTCACGCACGGAGGACGAGCCATGGGAGAGTATAGCGAAGCATTTGTCGCGTTTGATGTAGCCAAAAAGAAGCATGCTCTGGCGATCGCCGAAGGCGGCCGTACGGGCGAAGTCCGGTTTCTCGGCGAGGTCGAGAATAATCCTGCGACGATAGAGCGGACGATCAAGAAGCTAGGAAAAAGGTACGATCGACTGCACGTCTGCTTCGAGGCCGGGCCGACGAGTTACGGATTGTGCCGTCAGGCCCGCGACCTTGGTCACGACTGCATGGTGGTTGCGCCAGCCCTGATTCCGAAGCGATCGGCGATCGGGCGAGCGCATCAAGACGAACCGACGGGACGCGGTCACTCTGGCGCGGCTGCATCGGGCAGGCGAACTGACCGGAGTGTGGGTACCGGACGTCGTCCACGAGGCTGTCCGCGATCTGGTCCGTGCTCGGGAATCCGGAGCCGACGACCTGCGCCGCAAACGCCAGCAGCTGCTCTCCTTCCTTCTGCGCCATGGTCGGATCTACGAGGGCGGCGGTCATTGGACATTGGCGCACCGGCGCTGGCTTGCCCGCCAGAGCTTCGAGCATCCGGCGCAGCAGATCGTGTTCCAGGAGAAGATCGACGCGATCGAGGACGCGGTTCAGCGGTTACGCCGCTTGCACGAGCAGTTGGGCGCCATCGTGCCCACCTGGTCCATGGCGCGGGTCGTCGAGGCGTATCAGGCGATGCGCGGTGCCTCGTTCCTGGTCGCGGTGATCTTCGCGGCCGAGATCGGGGATGTGCGCCGCTTCGAGACACCACCGCAACTGATGGCCTTCCTCGGCTTGGTTCCGGGGGAGCGTTCGACCGGCGACACGATCCGCCGGTCGAGTCTTACACTCGCCGGCAATCGACGCGCCCGCCGCGCCCTGGTCGAAGCGGCCTGGACTTACCGCTATCCCGCCAGGATCAGCGAGGCCCTGAGGCTCCGGCTCGAGGGGTTACCCAAAGCTGTCCGCGACATCGCCTGGAAGGCACAGGTCCGGGCCATACGGCCAGCGTACGCGCCAAACATTTCCGACCGGATCCCACTTCAAGGAAAAGGGCGGCATCGCTGCCGCCCTTTCGCGTATGTGAAGCCAGATCGGCTGGATTAGAAGTCCATGCCGCCCATGCCGCCCATGCCGCCGCCGCCCATGCCGCCAGGCATGCCGCCGCCAGCCGACTCCTTCTTCGGAGCCTCCGCGATCATGGCTTCGGTGGTGACGAGCAGGCCGGCGACCGAGGCCGCGTCCTGCAGAGCCGTGCGAACGACCTTGACCGGGTCGACGATGCCCATGGCGATCATGTCGCCATATTCGCCGGTCTGGGCGTTGTAGCCGAAGGTCGCGCCCTTGTTCTCAAGGATCTTGCCGGCAACGATCGAAGCTTCCGCACCGGCGTTGGCAGCGATCTGGCGGGCCGGAGCCTGCAGCGCACGACGCACGATGCTGATGCCAGCGGTCTGGTCGGAGTTGGCGCCGACAGCGTTGATGCTAAGCGAAGCGCGCAGCAGGGCAACGCCGCCGCCGGGAACGATGCCTTCTTCGACGGCCGCGCGTGTCGCGTTCAGCGCATCGTCAACGCGGTCCTTCTTTTCCTTGACTTCGACTTCCGTCGCACCGCCGACGCGGATCACCGCAACGCCGCCCGCGAGCTTCGCGAGACGTTCCTGCAGCTTCTCCTTGTCGTAGTCCGAAGTGGTCTCTTCGATCTGCTGCTTGATCTGGGCAACGCGGCCCTGGATCTCTTCCTTCTTGCCGGCGCCGTCGACGATGGTGGTGTTCTCCTTGGAGATCGACACCTTCTTGGCGCGGCCAAGCATGTTGAGGCCGACGTTCTCGAGCTTGATGCCGAGGTCTTCGGAGATGACCTGGCCACCGGTGAGGATGGCGATGTCTTCCAGCATGGCCTTGCGGCGATCACCGAAGCCCGGCGCCTTGACGGCGGCGATCTTCAGGCCGCCACGCAGCTTGTTGACGACCAGCGTGGCCAGAGCCTCGCCTTCGACGTCTTCCGAGATGATGAGCAGCGGCTTCGAGGTCTGCACGACGGCTTCGAGAACCGGCAGCATGGCCTGGAGGTTGGAGAGCTTCTTCTCGTGGAGCAGGATGTAGACGTCCTCGAGATCGGCAACCATCTTGTCGGCGTTGGTGACGAAGTAGGGCGAGAGATAGCCGCGGTCGAACTGCATGCCTTCGACGACTTCGAGTTCCGTCTCGGCAGTCTTGGCTTCCTCGACCGTGATGACGCCTTCATTGCCGACCTTCTGCATCGCTTCCGCGATCATCTTGCCGACCGACTCGTCGCCATTGCCGGCGATCGTGCCGACCTGGGCAACCTCTTCCGAGGTCTTGATCTTTTTGGCGTTCTTGATCAGCGTCGCGACGACGTCGGTCACGGCAAGATCGATGCCGCGCTTCAGGTCCATCGGGTTCATGCCGGCGGCAACGGCCTTGTGGCCTTCCTGGACGATCGACTGCGCCAGAACGGTCGCGGTCGTGGTGCCGTCGCCGGCGATGTCGTTGGTCTTCGAAGCGACTTCGCGGACCATCTGTGCGCCCATGTTTTCGAACTTGTCTTCAAGCTCGATTTCCTTGGCGACGGTGACGCCGTCCTTGGTGATGCGCGGGGCGCCGAACGACTTGTCGATAACGACGTTGCGGCCCTTGGGGCCGAGCGTGACCTTCACCGCGTCGGCAAGGATGTTGACACCGCGCAGCATGCGCTCGCGGGCGTCACGGGAGAATTTTACGTCTTTGGCAGCCATTTTGTACTCCTGGGCATTTCGCCCGAAATTCAGATTGGATGGTACGGAAGGCAGCGGCGTGTTAGCCGATGATGCCCATGATGTCGGCTTCCTTCATGATCAGAAGGTCTTCGCCATTGAGCTTGACTTCGGTGCCCGACCACTTGCCGAACAGGATACGGTCGCCAGCCTTGACGTCCAGGGGCACGAGCTTGCCAGCTTCGTCGCGGGCCCCCGAGCCGACGGCGATGATCTCGCCCTCCTGCGGCTTTTCCTTTGCCGTATCCGGGATGATGATCCCGCCGGCGGTCTTGGATTCGGATTCGACCCGGCGAACGACCACGCGGTCATGAAGCGGGCGGAACTTCGACTTTGCCATTTTTATTATCCCTGGTGCGCAGGTTGAAAGGTTCTCCGTTGCCGGAGGGTGGTTAGCACTCGCTGTTGGGGAGTGCTAAGATGTCGGTGAGATAGGCTGTAGGTTGGTACTTAGTCAAGACGGGCGGGGGACGG
The DNA here is from genome assembly GCF_964252735.1 of Mesorhizobium sp. LjNodule214. Lineage (NCBI taxonomy): Bacteria > Pseudomonadati > Pseudomonadota > Alphaproteobacteria > Hyphomicrobiales > Phyllobacteriaceae > Mesorhizobium > Mesorhizobium sp. LjNodule214. Next base: position 304,720 of record NZ_CAXUPE020000004.1, on the reverse strand, counting down.
ACTGAAAGGCAAAAGATGTGGAATCGGCGCGAAGCCTGCCCCCGTTACGGGGCATCCAACTGCCTAAGCGAGCGTTTCGGCCGTAAGTTCTGGGCCGACTTCGTCTGTGTTAAAAAATGTGAAATTATGTGAAGTTAGTGGCCGAGCAGTCGGCGGAATCGACGGTCAGCCGAAACAGTCTTTGCGCTTTTTGCAATTCATCCCTTAGCCTGGAGTTGCATCGCCAAAGGAGCGTTTCTCGCTTGGAGCGGGCACTTGCAGACGATGATCGGAATGTCGCCTTGTGGACGATATTCCCCGTGATGAAATACACAGACGTTGAACCAGGTCTTCAAGATGAAGTCCCCTGGTCTGACAGCCTGATCGCCTACGACAAGGAGCACTTCAAGACCTACTTGAGGTTCCTGGACGCCTCCGCCGACGATGCCAATTATGAGGAGATGGCGCATGTCATCCTCGGCATCGATCCGGCGGAAGAGCCGGTGCGCGCGCGGAAAGCCGCGCGAAGCCATCTCGATCGGGCGAACTGGATGATGACGACCGATTATAAGGAGTTGTTCGCGTAAATGAGGGTGAACGGGCGGCGCACACACGCTGCTTGGCAGACGTGATCACGGCCGTTCGCCGCAAGAATGACATGGCACCCGGGCCCTGCGGGATTGCAGGCTTCGGCTGACGCCTATTCATTGTCAAACTCCGCTCCTCGTACAGGCAGAAGATTCGCTGCGCCGATGCGTCTGTGCGTGGCCATGCAGGTCAGCGGCGGCCGCTCGTCATACTTGGCCGGTGCAGCAAAGGCGGAGAAGAGGAAGCCGTGTTCTTGAGGGTCAAAGCCGACGATGTTCCAATGGTTTTTTGTCGAGACCATGTAGATATGCCGCCTGGTGAGCCACCGCAGGAGGATCGATAAACTCCGAGGTTTTCGGCAGCCGCTTTTCGTACGACGTGCAGTGCACATCGTGCAAGAGATTGCCAGTCTCGCGGACGCTGTCGATTTCCTCAATGCATGGCCCCAGATCGCCGAGACCCGATCCATGAGGCCGCCCTCTCGCCTGCCGAGACCCCACCTCTGGTAACCCGGGCATCACAGGACGTGAGGGCGCGAGCGACAACGTCATTGAGGAGCCCTAGGCAGTCAGGGACCATGCCGAAGTCGACGATTTCCGCCCAAGGACAAGCCGCCAGCAACGAGCTCAGCATTATCTGATTGGAATCGTAAATCTGACCGTGCCAAGGGGTTCACCCGGCTCTTTCCATTCGGTTCCGGTCGAGAGCAGAAGTCCTATCCGGATTTTTCGAAGCAGTTGGACGTCGGCGATCCCCGCCGCTGCCAACGAGGTTAGATCCCTGGCGGATAGGCCCTTGTCCCGCGTTATCAGTCCCGAGCGGGCGCTGACGTCCTCGCCAGCAAAACGGATGTGATGGCCCCGACGGGCCGCTCGTGAATCGTAACGGTGTCGTCAATTCGCTCGCAGCGCTCTTGCATGACCACGGCGTCGAAGGTCCACGGAACAGGTGCTCCCGTGAATATCCGGAGTGCAGTTCGGGGGGCAAGGTTCTCAAGAACGCGTACAACGCCGGCGACCACCCGTTCAGCGACACGAAAAGTCCAAGGGCCTTCCCCATCGAAATCCGCCGTTCGTACGGCAAATCCGTCCATGGCCGAATTATTGAACGTAGGCTGCGAAACAGGCGAGTATATATCGGCCGCGCAAACCCTCCCCAATGCATCGACGAGCGAGACCGTTTCCCTATGTCGAACAGGTTTGGCGAGCGCGATGGCTTTGGCTACCGCCGCCTCGAACGGAATAACTTCGCCACTATGCCCGGCAGAACAGTCGGCTTTCAAAACTGGTTTCACGACTTGAAACACTATTGCTCCCTCCTTTGCGTTGTTCCCGAAACGCAATGGCCAAACGTTTCTAACCTGACACACTCTTCAGATAGGCGATGACGTTTTTGACGTCCTCGGGATTCTTGAGGCCAGGGAACCCCATTTTGTTTGCCGGCACTTTCGCCTTGGGATTGGCCAAATACTCCATCAGGTTCGGCTCATCCCATACGAGGCCCGCTGCGCCCGCATCCTTCATGGCTTTCGAGTACGAATAGCCCGGAACGGTCCCAACTGTCCGGCCTACAACGCCTTTCAAGGTTGGCCCGACCTTATTCGCGTCGGTATCAGCGCTGTGGCATGCGGCACACTTTTTGAAGACTGTCTTTCCGGCCTCGATATCCTGAGCCCGGGCGACCGGAGGCAAGCACGCCAAAACCATTGTGGCGACGAATAGATATTTCACGCGGGAATTCCCCGATTGAAGATACGGCAGGCGGTCGATATGTTTATAAGCCATGATCCAATCCTCGCTTAAAGTACGTTGCTCAGGCAGCCATAAAGAAGCTCGTCGACTCCCTCGGCGTAGATTTCGCCCTCGGCGTCGATACGCAGCTCGTATTGAGGAATAATGGCCGTCGACTGGTTCCAGATCTGCTACCTTTCTCAAATGTGAGTAGCGGCCGGGACAACTATTGAGTGGTCATGGGCGTTGTAGTTCCATGGGAACCTTGTGCGGGCACGTGGTCGAGAATCCGACAATGTCGCGGTCCGGCCCGCTCCGTCCTGGTAACTGACGCCGAGGATTCGTTCGGCTTCATCCTGTTCGATGGGTGTTCGATGAGTGTCAGCCCCAGTGCAGACTTTGTCTGAGTCTGCGCAGGCAGTGCCACAGGTATGGCCATTCCTGCATCGGCAAACGTTCCTCCCCTTAGAAATTGACGGCGGCCGATGTCAGGCAGCTTGTTGCAGCAATTCATGCGTCCTACCCATTAGGCGAAATGTTATCGCAAAAAGCTCTGCAACGCTTGTGCCAACCGGAAAAGCCGGCGATTTCATACAAAATGCGAATGGGATCCACATCCGAGGAATCGCGGCCAAGGCCCCGCAGACCCATATCGCAAATCGTCTGTCAGCGGTCCTCGACGGGGTCACAAAGATCGGTCGGGTAGACAGTACAAGCACAATGGATGGCCATCGGAGGACGTGGGAAATTGCGGTTCGGTGAACCAGTGTGGTCGTTTTCGTTCGCTCCAACAGGTCCAAAGCGCTAGCTCCGAGGCTTAGAAGCCGGCGTTTGAAGTTCCTCCCCACGAGATCAACGCATTCTCATGGCGTGTGGTCTGATCAACGACCTGTCGACATCTTTTGCATTCATAAGTCCGGCGGGTCGTGTCCCATCAGGTGGTGTAGCTCGGCGGTTATGAAGCCGCTCGCGAGCGCGCCGTTAGTAGCGCTGTAGCGGGTGAGCGGCGTGTCGGTGGTCATCGGCGCTTTCCGGTAGGGTTTGGTTGTTGACGCCAACCCATTTCGGAAGGACCACCGATGACCGACGACATGATGAACCTGCGCACGCTCGTGGAGAAGACCCCGGATGCCGATCTGCTGCGGGAGATGATCGGCTTTGCCGCCGAGCGGCTGATGGAGCTGGAGGGGGCGCGGCCACCGGCGCCGGCTATGGCGAGAAGACCCCGTTGCGGCTCGCTCAACGCAACGGCTACCGCGAGCGCGATTGGGAGACGCGGGCCGGCACGGTCGAACTGCGCATCCCGAAGCTCAGGAAGGGTTCCTACTTTCCGGGCTTCCTCGAACCGCGCCGCATGGCCCCGGGTCGGATTGGCCCGACGCTCAGTCAGCATCCACTCGTCATCGGGCTCCGCCAGCCACCAACGCTTGATTTGTCCCTGATATTTGCCTCGGTCAGCCTTTCAAGGACGCTTGATCTGATGCCGTATTTCCTCAGCGTGTATCCAATCTGGCGCGGCGTCAGTCCAAGGAGGCGCCGCCTTTGTCTGCACCGAGCCATCTCTTCACGGCCGTGATGACACGCTCGCGATTTGACATACTCGTACCTTTAAAGAGGCTGCGCTGGGAGGCGCCAGCGATGCCTGGTCGCTGACGACGGACGGGACCGTAGCGGCGGCCCAAGGAGCAGTCTGCCCAACCAGATTGGCGATTGTGGTGAGGAGGCGGAGGTCGTAATCGAGGAGGGAACTTGATTTGTTGTCCAAGATGCGGTCGATGGTCGGCGTGCCCACGACGTTCGCATCGACGCGAACGGGTACGCCGATGAACGAGACTTTCATGCTGTCGGACGCCCTGAGCACGTCCTTGTCGGCGGCGTTGAAAGCCGGGTTCACCGCTTGGTTGCGGATTTTGACTGGTCACGGGCAAGCGCGAAAAACGCCTTAGCCGTAAGTCGGGGCGCTGCAACGTGGTCGAGTGCACAGCGGTGCGATGCCTTGCCATGGGGTTTCCTTACATGAATCGCGACCGTCGACTGGCTTCTGCACGCCGCAACCGCACGTTGATTCACGAGACGGGAATGGGGCGGGAGAGTCAATCGAGCTTTCTTTCATTCGCGAAAGGAAACTCTGCGCTCATGATAGAATTCCATCAGTTTCATATAGCTCCGGTAGATGATATCGAACGGCAGAATGTCTGCCCCGGCGTCGCCGCGGTGCCGGTGCTGATGGCCCGGGCCATCAGCCTAATCAGCTCCTGGCAAAGCTGGGCGCAGTGGCGTGGCGACCGCCATCGCGACGATGCCATCTACGAGGGCCGACCGCGACTCCGGCGTGATTTCATTCACAATCGCGACAGCGTCTTGAGCTTTGCGCACCTCGCGGAGCTCCTGATGGCCCCCTGCCCCCGCCGACCATACAGAAGCCGACGAGCTCAGGTTGCCGTGCATGAGATCCAGCGTGGTCTCGTATGTGATCTGCCGCTTCTCGAGGGTCACGAGCGTATCGAGCACCTCGAAACTCGGCGCGTTGTCACGGAAATAGGAGCGAAAGCCGATTTCGCGGAGCTCGTGCCCCTGCAAGCGGTGGCTGCCGACGAAGACCGCCCCTTGCCGGGCCGTTTTGCGACCGTGGAAAACAGCCAAACGGCGGCCCCCCCGACCTCGTCCCGCCATAGGAGGAAACGGCACCGCGACCTTGATGCAGTGTCATGGATGGATGGGGCATTATTCGGGAACCGAACCAATCCACAGAAATATTTTGTTGGTATTTTTGTTGGTCCGCGCTCCTATTGCTCCATGCCGAGGCGATTGAAAACGAACTCAAATTTTCTCTACTTGGATTCCGCCTCGGATGAGGCGAAGGCATTCATGGCCATAGGCGAGAGTTTTGCCAAGCATGAGACCCGTGAAGCATTCCAGCCACGAATATCTTCGCGACACGGTCCACGTCAATTAGGTGGAGGGTTTCAATTCCCGCGTGCGGCGGACGATCGCCGGCGTCTTTCACCATATCAGCCCGCAACATGCCGACCTGTATTTCCATGAAATCGGCTTCCGCTGGTCTCAGCGCGTCGTGTCTGGAAGCGCCATTCGGAAAACTCGGCATGGCCGGGAAATCATGCGAACGCTCTGGTCACGGGTGCCGCCAGCGCTGCAACTGCCGACTGTCTTTTGCGCCGCCACGGGACGTCAGATGCGCCGAAGCCCCGATGGTGGCATCACTATCAAATCGGCCGTAGCTGTCTTTGGTTGATAAAGGCCGGGGTAAGGATGAATGAACGCAGCAATGTAGACAGGCTCGTTTTTGGGAGAGACCTCTAAGTCGAGGGCGAATACCTTGTCGCTAGTCTAGGAAGGGGTCTGCGCCGGCGCGCGACGGCGCCTGTCGGGCTTCTCCGCGGTCCTCTCCAATATCATGAGCAATGCGCCGGCCGTGCTGGCGCCCAGGCCCTTCATACCGGTCTGGAAACCCGGATGTGCCTGGCCTGATTGTCGCCATGAGTTCCACGCTGGTCGACAACTTTACGCTGCTCGGCTAGGTCGCCAGACTGATCTTCCCCGAGCAGGCGCAGATCGCTGGCACAGATCTCAGTTTTGGGCGTTTTCTTCAAGGCCGGACTGCCGCTGAAGCTGATCACGCTCCACAACGGTTCGGTTGCTAAGCGCAAGGCCTCGGTCGTGCTCCTATATTCCACGGAGAATTACTCATGGCTGCTTACGCAACGTTTCTTAACACCGATTTTAATAGCGCAAAGGGATTTCCGACGTAATGCTGCAGTGCAACAGAACGGTCTTTGAGCGTGCCGTTTATGCACTGTCACCAGGAGATCCGAATGCTCGAACAGACCCCAGACAAACCGCACGAGCCTTTGGCGCAACAGACCCTTCCCGCTGAGAAGTTCCGCAAGTCGCGGTGGCTGCGATTAATGTTCGCGATCGTCCTCTTGGGCGGTAGCTCTTTTGCCATCTATGCCTACAGCAGCGCTCGCCCTTCGGACGCCGTCGCGCTCGCAACTGTCGCACCGGCGCCTCCCATTGTGGTCAAGGCAGCGCAGGCGCAACTTGGGAACGTTCCGATCTGGGTCACAGGGCTCGGAACCGTGCAACCCTTCAACAGCGTGACAGTCAAGCCTCGCGCCAATGGGCAGATCAACGATATCGTCTTCACTGAAGGCCAGATGGTGCATGCGCACGATGTGCTCGCCCGCCTGGACCCGAAACCCTTCCTTGGACCTCTGCATCAGGCCGAAGCGACGCTGGCCAAGGATCAGGCACAACTCACCAATGCTCAAGCTGATCTGCAACGCGTTTCGAGCCTTGCCCAGAAAGGCTTTGCCACGGGCCAGGTCCTCGATACGCAAAAGGCGCAGATCGCCCAGACGGAGGCGACGATTTTGGCGGACAAAGCCGCCATCGAGAACGCGCAGACCCAGATAGACTACACCACCATCACCTCGCCGATCGACGGCGTGGCGGGCATACGGATGATCGATGCGGGCAACATGATCACTTCGACCGATCTGGGGATTGTGACAATCAATCAGCTCGAGCCGATTTCGGTCGTGTTTACCGTGCCGGCGGACGCCGTCGCTGACTGGCCGGTCGGAACGCCAGCGTCCGCGATTTCCGTCACCGCCCTAGCGGCCAACGATAGCAGGATGCTCGACACGGGAACTTTGAGCCTCGTCGACAATCATATCGATCCCGCGACGGCTACCATCAAATTGAAGGCGACTTTCCCGAACAAGGACCATCAACTGAAGCCGGGGCAGTTCGTCAGTGCCCTGTTCCAGAGCGTGCTCCTGTCCGAGGCGACTTCGGTTCCATCAAGTGCCGTTCAGCAGTCGGCCAACGGCACTTACGTCTATCTGGTCAAGCCGGAGGACTCGACGCTGGTCCAGCGCCAGGTGACGGTCAAACGCGTAGCCGGCGACGTCACCGTGATTGCTTCGGGCTTGAATGCCGGCGATACGGTCGTCACCGAGGGGCAATACAGCCTGAAGCCCGGGATGAAAGTGTCGACGCAGAGCGCCGGATCGCAGGACGCGGCAGGCGAAGCTTTGGGCCATCGAAGGGATCGAGTGTGAGCGTCTCCAACATATTCGTCCAGCGTCCAATTGCGACCGGGCTGCTGACGCTCGGCATCGTGCTCGTGGGCATGGTTGCGTACATGCTTCTGCCGATCTCGTCGCTGCCTCAGGTCGATTTTCCGACCATCGCTGTAGAGTCCACGTTGCCCGGCGCCAACGCGGAAACGATGGCGAGCACGGTAGCGAGCCCGCTCGAACAGCAATTCTCGACCATACCCGGCCTAGCCCAGATGACGTCGACGAGTACGCTCGGCAAAACCGACATGACGCTGCAGTTCGATCTCAGCCGCAATATCGACAGCGCGGCCCAGGACGTTCAGGCGGCGATCAACGCGGCGAGCGGCTCATTGCCAAAGGCAATGCAAAGTCCGCCCACCTACCACAAGGTCAATCCGGCGCTGTTCACCGTGATCTCCATCGTGCTGCAGTCGGACACGATCCCCCTCCCGCTGGTCATGGATGCGGCGTCTAATATGGTTGCCCAGACCTTGTCCCAGATTCCGGGAGCCGGCTTCGTGGACATGCCCGGTTCTTCGAAATCGGCCATCCGAATCCAGCTCGATCCCATGAAGCTGGCCAGCCTCGGGATGAGCCTCGAAGACGTTCGGTCCGCGCTGGTAGTGGGGACGACCAACGGACCCAAGGGCACTCTCGAAGGCGCGCAGCGCTCGGTCACGCTTGACGCCAATAACCAACTCCTCACCTCGGCGGACGCGAGCGCGGCAATCATCGCCTACCGCAACGGATCTCCGATAAGGATCAGCGATATCGGACGCGCGATCGATAGCGTCGAGAACACGACGTTGGGTGCATGGTACAATAATCGGAAGGCTGTCCTCATAGACGTTCATCTGCAGTCGGGCGCTAACGCGGTTGACGTCGTGAATGGTGTCAAGGCCGCCCTGCCAGGACTACGGTTGCGCCTCCCTCCCTCGGTCCAGATCATGACGGCGGGTGACTCTACGGTTGCCGTTCGCGCAGCCGTGGCCGACGTCCAGTTCACACTCATGATTACGATCGGGTTGGTTGTCCTCACGATCTTCCTATTCCTCAAGAGCATGAGCGCGACCATCATTCCGGCCGTCACGATTCCCGTTTCCCTGATCGGCACATTTGGCGTGATGTATTTGTTGGGTTACTCGCTGGACAACATTTCGCTGATGGGACTCACGATCGCCGTAGGGTTTGTCGTCGACGATGCGATCGTCGTGATCGAGAACATCGTCCGGCACATCGAGGGCGGCGAATCCCCTCTTGAGGCCACCTTGAAGGGGGCGAGCGAGATCGGCTTTACGGTCGTTTCCATGACCGCATCGCTGATCGCTGTCTTTATCCCGCTGCTTCTGATGAGCGGCATGGTCGGCCGGCTGTTCCGGGAGTTCTCCGTCACCATAGCGGTAGCGCTCATCATTTCGGCGCTCGTTTCGCTCACCCTTACGCCTATGATGTGCGCCCTGATGATCAAAGGCCATCGTCACGAAGCCAAGCCCAACCGCTTATCCAGCCTGCTCGAACGCGGCTTCGACTTCATCCAGCGGGGTTATAGCCGTTCGCTCCGCGTCGTGGTCGGACATCCAAGGCTTGTTCTCCTCTCCTTTTTCGCAACGCTGGCTGTAACGGCGCAGTTGTTCCTAGCGATCCCGAAGGGCTTCTTCCCACAACAGGACCTCGGGCTGATTTCCGGGTCCACGCAGGCCGCGCAGGATATCTCCTTCCAAGCGATGGCAGCCAAGCAGCAGGCCGTTGTCGATCTCATCCTGAAAGATCCGGCGGTCGACACGGTCCGGTCCACCCTCGGCGGCTCCGGGCGCATGAACTCCGGCAACTTGCAGATCGTCCTCAAGCCGCTGTCGGAACGATCCGTGTCCGCGGATCAGGTGATTGCACGCCTCCGTAAGGAAACGGCCGGTGTGTCCGGCGTCAGCGTGGGCATGCAGGCTGTACAGGGCATCAACGTGGGCGCACGCAGCTCCCAGACGCAGTTCCAGTACACCTTGCAGGACCCCAACCTGCCCGAACTGTACAGATGGGCCGACACGATGACCGCCGAATTGCGCAAGCTTCCTCAGGTCCGAGACGTTGCGAATGACCTGCAAGCCGCGGCGCCGCATGCCAGCATCGCTGTCGACAGGGACACGGCATCACGCCTCGGCATCACTCCGCAGGCGATCGACGACACACTCTACGACGCATTCGGTCAGCGGCAGGTCACGACGATCTTCACCCAAGCCGACCAGCACAAAATCGTCATGGAGATCGATCCGAAATACCGAGTCGATGCAGGCGCGCTTGATGCGATCTATGTCGGAAGCAATTCGGGCAAGCAGGTTCCGCTCAGCGCTTTCGCCAAGGTCAGAAGCTCCGTGGCGCCGCTGACGATCAACCATCAGGGCTTGTTCCCGTCCGTAACGCTGAGTTTCAATCTCGCGCCCAACGTCGCCCTCGGGGACGCGGTTACGGCGGTCGAAGCCATGCAGGCACGGATTCGCCTGTCCGCGACGGTGCAGACCGGGTTCCAGGGCACCGCACAGGCCTTCCAGGCCTCGCTCAGCACGCAGCCGATGCTAATCGTGGCAGCCCTGATCGCCGTGTACATCGTTCTCGGCATGCTTTACGAGAGCGTAATCCACCCGATAACCATTCTGTCGACCTTGCCTTCAGCGGGAGTGGGCGCCCTCGCGGCGCTTATGCTTGTTGGTGGTCAGCTTGATGTCATGGGGCTTGTCGGCATCATCCTGCTCATCGGCATCGTGAAGAAGAATGCGATTATGATGATCGACTTTGCATTGTCAGCCGAGCGGGACCGCGGCTTGCCGCCAAAGGAAGCCATTATCCAAGCCTGCATCTTGCGGTTCCGGCCCATCACAATGACCACGCTCTGTGCGCTGTTGGGCGCGCTGCCGCTCGCTTTAGGTACAGGCGTCGGTTCGGAACTCAGACGCCCGCTCGGCATCGCGATCGTGGGCGGACTCTGCGTGTCGCAGCTGCTGACGCTGTACACCACGCCGGTCATCTACCTCTACATGCAGCAGTTTGCAGGCTTGATGATGGGCGTCAAGTATCGGATCATCGGGCGTCGGCCCGCGCTCCCCGCAGTCCCGGCAGAATAGGTTGGGGAGCGGCCGTGCTTGGCCCGCTGACGCCCGCCGGGGTGAAGCAACAACGTGGCCAATGGGAGAGGACAACACGCTGTGATTAAGGTCCTGGTCGTCGAAGACGATGCAGATACGGCCGATGAGATCGTCGACGAATTCTGTGCGGCGGGGTTCGAAGTCGAGCACGCCGCGACCGGGCCGGACGGGTTGACTAAAGCCAAAACCCAGGCCTTTGACGTGATCACGCTCGATCGCCTACTGCCTGGCCTAGACGGTCTGAGCCTTCTCGAAAGCTTGCGCGGAGGCGGCGTGGATACGCCGGTTATGGTCCTCAGTGCACTGTCCAGTGTTGACGAGCGCATAAGAGGATTGCGGGCGGGCGGCGACGACTACCTCGTGAAACCGTTCTCGCTGGCTGAACTGCGGACGCGCATCGAGGTGCTGGCGCGCCGCACTCCCGATCAGCGAGCCACGGTCCTGCGGCTCGCCGACCTGGAACTTGACCTTTTGACCCGCACGGTACGACGCGGTACCCGCATCGTCGAACTCGTACCGCGCGAGATCACCCTGCTCGAATATCTGCTTCGGCATGCCGAGCAAGTCGTCACGCGAGGGATGCTTTTCGAGCATGTCTGGCACTATCGCTTCGATCCAGGAACGAACCTCGTCGACGTTCATATCGGCCGGTTGCGCCGTAAGATCGATCTGGCAGATGAGTTGCCGCTGATCCATACGATTCGTGGTCGGGGGTTTGTCCTTCGTGCACAGGACTAGGATCTTCCAAACGGCCAGCTTCCGCCGCACGATCGGCGCGGCGGGGATCCTTGCCCTCGCGCTTCTGCTGATGGCTGGGTTTTTCTACAGGGAGACAGTTGGCTATCTCACCAAACAGATCGACGATTCGCTGATCGGCGACGCGCGTTCTTTCGCACGGGATGATCCGGCATCCCTTCCAGCCCGCATCGAGAAAGCATTGGCTATCGACAAGCGGCAGGAAAAGGCCTTCGGCATCTTCTCAGCCGATCGCACGCGGCTCGCCGGTAACATCGCAATACTGCCATCAACATTGCCGGAGCTCGATATCCCGACAACTCTGGTGCTGTCCCTGGACAACGGTGCGGAGAAGCGATCGGAGAGCGTACGCGGCGTCGCGACCATCCTCACCAATGGCAGCATACTTTTACTGGGGCGTGCAACGGCATCGCTGGACGAAATAAAAGAAATCGTCGCTAGGGCCATGGCGCTCGCAATCATCCCTGCGATCGCGCTTTCGTTGATCGGCGGGCTGGTGATGAGCCGGGCGATGTTACGGCGCGTCGAGGCTGTGCGCCGAGCCTGTAGTTCCATCATGGAGGGCCATTTCGACCGAAGATTGCCGGTTCATAAGCGCCAAGACGAATTCGACAAGCTGTCGGTGATCGTCAACACGATGCTGGACGAGATCGAGCGGCTCATAGCGGAAGTGAAAGGGGTCGGCGATTCCATTGCCCATGACCTCCGAACGCCGCTGACGCGCTTGCGCGCACGCCTTGAGCGCAGTTTGCGTGCAATTTCGGGTGATGCACCTGTCAAGGCTGCGATGCAGAAGTCCTTGGCGGACATCGACCAGCTGCTGGCGACGATCGCTGCCCTGATGCGGATTGCCGAGGTGGAGCAGAGCCGCCGCCGTGAGAATTTTTCACGTGTCGATCTCGGCGACATCGTGACCGCGTTGGCTGAATTCTATGGGCCGATCGCAGAAGAAGGCGGCCTCGATTTCGCAGTCGTTTGCCAGCCGGCGGTGCCGATAGACGCTGATGGCGACTTGCTGTTCGAGGCGCTAGCTAATCTCGTCGACAACGCAATAAAATTCACCCCGCCGGGCGGGCGGGTCGGGCTCGAGCTTGTTGGCACGCCGACAGCAGCGGTCGTGCGGGTTTGGGATACGGGACCCGGCATTCCCTTCGAGGAGCGGGGCAACGTGCTCCGGCGCTTCTATCGCCTCGACCGCAGCCGCCATGATCCGGGATATGGGCTCGGATTGAGCCTTGTCGCAGCCATAGCGCGGCTGCATCAATTTTCATTAAGCCTTCGCGATCACGAGGGCGGCGGACTGAGTGCTGAACTATCCTGTCCGGCAGCCCGAGTGAGTAATAGGCTTTGATAAAAAGGGCGATGTGATGGCGACGTCAAGTCCGGGCTTTTAGAGCCTCACTTTCGGCAGAGTCGGCGTAGTGCGGCCATGGACATCCCGGCGTCTCCTGGGACCGTGTTGACGTGAATTTCGGTCGGCACGAAGGGTGCGTTTACCATCCGCTTCATTGGGCTCTCGCACCACCAACGCGCATGCGACAATCGCGCCCTCCGCCAACGACGGCGCTCCCCAGCCGTAGGGAATCGCTCTGTTGTCTGAGGGGATCAAACGCGCTTTGACCTATTTCGGCTTTCCGTCCAACAGCCATGCGCGACACTCCACGCAGCAGGTCGTAACCAGCATAATATCACAGCGAATGGAACGCCAACGCGCAAATTTTCCTTCCGAAAATCCTGGATCGACGCAGGCAGTAATCCCGTTCGCCGCCGCTATCCCCTTGTGCACTCGCCGAGCGTGTTTACTGTAATCGGTTCCAGGTCTGAGGAAGGCTATTGCACGAGGTGCCGGAACGCAGCCACCACATCCTCATAGACCTTGCGCTTGAACGGCACGATCAGGCCCGGCAGATCCTGCATAGGCCGCCATGCCCATCTGTCGAATTCGGCCGTATGCCCCCGCCAGGAGGTGGATTGATCTCGATTTCGCTGACATTACCATGGAAGCAGTAGGCGAACCATTTTTGCGTCTGGCCGCGATAACGTCCCTTCAGCGCCGATGAATTCGTCCGGCAAATCATAGTTGATCCAACCCGGCGCCTCGGCTAACAGCGAGACGCTGCGCGCAGCGGCTCCTCGCCCTTGTCGATGCCGCCTTGCGGCATTTGCCACAGTTGCGTTGCACCGGCATATTCATTGTCCTGTTCTGCATTGCGGCGCCCGACCAGACCAGGCCGTCGATACTGAGGATCATCAACCCGACACAGGGACGATAAGGCAGCGTTTCGCGATCGACGCGAAGGGGCGGCGTGTCGTCAGTCCATGTGCCGCTGCTTCTTGCGGCTGTTGGCTTGCGAGAACAGCCTCCCCATCAACTTGATAAACATCGTCACGGAATCATCGGTAAGCTTCTGGCCGAGTTTGATGACCTGCGCCACGATCAGGGCGTGCTGACGGCTGGCGTTGAAGTCGTTGGCCAGCCATGCTGGCGTGGCATTGCCTTCGTATATCATCTGATCCCAACGTCCCGAAGAAATGCGGACATGTAACGCGGGGTCGATCTCCAGCGTCGGCAGAAACGTGATCCGCTCGGTCAGTCCAACCAGGTTTGACGCTCCAGGCGCTTCTGACGCTGATCTCAACCAATGAAAGCGCGTTTGACTGATCGTCGGGTCGACCTCCAAACACACGTCCAACGATGCAAGCCGATCAGCTGGTATCGCTTCGATCAGTGGCCCCTCTGCCCGTCGCCGGGCAATGGCCCGCGCCGTGATCCCCATCCGCTCAATGATGTTGGCTGCCGGGAGCAGCGAATTTCGATTGCGGAACTCCGCTGCGATGACGCCAGCTATCGAAGCACCCGCGTCTGTTGTTGAGGCTTTCTCGATTGCCGACAGCAATGCGGCACGCCGATCTTCGGCTGTTGCGTTTCGCTTCTGCAAATAACCCAGGAGGTGAGCAAGGTGATTGCTGCGGGTTTCCTCACGACGAGCATACAACCTGAACATGCAAAGTTGGATCGCAAAGCCGAGCTGATTGTGTTCACGGCGCCGTAGCTGGATTTCCATCAAATCGGCCGGCGAAGGAGAATAGTGGAGGGTCAGACTGGCTTCACCGGAATGTCGAATAGCGCTTTTCGCTCGTGTTCTTTGAGAAGCGCTCGTCGGGCCACTTTCCACTCCACTCCAGATCGGTCGTGGCAAAGCCTCTGTCCAAAGCGGCGTAACGGTACAAGACGCAAATGGCGTATCGACAGCGAGCATCCGGGCGTTCACTCTCCGTTCGACCTTAGCGCGTTGTTTAGCGTACTTTCAACGTAATGCCCTCGTTTAGACTCGGAGCTGATCCTTCCCGGTCTATCACCAGGATTTGGCTCGCGACCCGGCACCGGCGGTTCGTCTTTGTGCGGCGAATCCTCCTGTGTCATCCAGGCCGCATCAACTCGGCCATCAGGCTTCTCACGACTTATGCATGCGATTCCCACTTTTTATTAGCATTCGGCGCGAACCCGCACGCTGCGCTAAACCTGCGAAAGAACCCTTGATTGTTGCCGCTAAAGCTTATTGTCCTCTTGAGCGTTCTCTGCTTCTCGTGGAAGACGCTAAATCCGCTCGTGCGTTATTGCCGGCCAGCAAAGGCTGCGGGTCGGCGGTGAGGGTGTCGAGGGGCGGCGGGCGTTCCCCTTCACTCAATGGTGCCGCCGGCGCCTGGATGATTTCCACGACGCCGCCCCCGCGATCGTAGCCGGTTTTATGATCATCGTGCATGCGCTGCGGTGTTGGGGACATGCTGATGGCTGTGCCGGAAGCACCGGAGACACGTGAACCCTCGGCAGCGGGCAGAGCGGCTTCTCTGTCGCTGCACAGGAAAGCGTAGAGTTCCTTCACGCAAATGCGGGCGTCCTTCTTGTCTTTTTGAAAGGGCGGGACGAGGGGCAACCTGATGTCGGCCTTTTGGTAGGACGGACTGCGCTCTTCGTACAGCTGGTCAACCTTCTGCTCGATGTCGGCGCCTTGCAGCAGCGGCCGGCTGGTGTCCTTCTTGAGGCGCCTGCGGAGCTCTTTCAGATCGGTGTCGAGCCAGATCGACCTCGCCTTGTTAAGAATCAGGGCTTGATTGGACTCCTTGCCAAAACAGCCTCCGCCGCTTGCGATGACGATGGCCCCTCTCTCCAACTGCTTGGCGAGCTCTTTGGTCTCCAGGTCCCTGAAGTGCGCCTCGCCGCGGTCAGGGTCGGCGAACATCTCCATCAGATTGCCGTGCTCGGCGACGATACGCTTATCGATGTCGACAAACTCCACCCCCAACTCCTTGGCAAGCTGAGCGCCGATGGTCGACTTGCCGCTCGCCGGCATGCCGACGAGCACGACCGGCCGGGTACCGAGGGCCGCGAGGATCTCGCCGGCTTGCGGCGAGCGAGCGACCGCAATCTGTTGTCTTGCGACGGTGGGCGACCTGGAGGTCCCTGCCGCCCTCGACCTGCTTTCTCCTGACGAGCCCCAGTGTAATATCTCCCAGGCACCACGGGGAATGGGGACCTCCTTGCATTCGCTCTGCGCGCGCTGCGCGAGCTCGGCCCGGTAACTGTCCGGCGTATGGAACTCGACCTCGAAGCGATAGTCCTGCGCGGTTCTGAAGGCAGTGTGAACGCCCCGTAACCCCGGCGTGTCCTTCTTGATGAACCAGTTGGTGGTCTCGACCTCGCTGCAGTCCCGCTCCTCGAAGGCCAGTGCCGCCTTCCTGAAGGCGCGCGTAAAAGCCTCGTCCGGGATCTCGAAGACATGGCGCACGGCATTGGTGACCAGTTGGGCCTCCGGCGCGTTCACGCTCTGATCGGTCAACTCGTCGGCTATCCAGACCTGCCCGCGCGACCGTTGATCCAGATGCGGCACCTTCACCTCGATGCCGTCCTGCCGCAAAAGCTCGGCAACCGCATGCACAGTTTCTTTAATCGCGCTTTCTTGCGCTTCGGCGGGGGCGGCTTCGAGCCTGGCGCGCTCCTGGGCCTGTTCGCTGCTCAGCGTTATCCTGCTGGCGCGGTCGTCGTCGGCCGAGATTGCTAAGGCGCTGGGCAGGATGCGCTTTTCGACGGCGAGGCTGATCGAGGCCTCCATGACCGAGGCCGCCAGCGTGGGGTTGTCCTTCAGATTTGCCAGGCTGCCATCGACGTCGAACAGGCCCTGGTGGAGCTTTGCCGCCTGCGCCTTGACATAGGGCGCCGACTTGAAGCCCGGCCTCCGCTCCAAGAGCCGCTGCAATCCGGTGGTTTTTTGCATGAACATCCGCGCACCGGTATCGGACTTGTAGGCGTCAGTGCCGACCTTGATGCCGACGCTCAACAGATTGATGGCGCTTTCATGCAGATCGTCCGGTTTGTAGCCGTCGGGCTGCGGATCAATGCGCGGCTGGTAGCAGTTGAGCAGGAAATCGATGCGCTTCCTGGCGTCAGCGGTTGCCGGATAGGATTCGCTGAGTTGCGGGAAGAGCGCGCCGGCGTCGGCGCTGACGGCAGGCTTCGCGCCGGTTGAGGCCACGGATAGCGCTAACTGCTGCTTGACGTCCGACTGCTCATGAGCCGGCTCGCTATTGAGCTGCAGGTTCCAGTCCTGGAGCTCGGCCACTAGCAACCCGGCCAGTTCGCAGGCCACCGGATGCCTGGCGGCCTTTCTGTCTTCCCCCGCCCTGGCGATGAGCTCATTGAGGGTCTGGCCATCTGGCCGATCTTCCTGCAACAGTGCGCGGATGTCGGCCTTGAGCTCATGATGAATTCCCTCGTAGGTGCCGAAGATGGCACGCTCGGCAAACCAGCGTTGCGCCTCCAGCGGCTGCGCCAGCAGGTCGCGCTGCAGGCAGCTGTAGGTCTCCAGCACCAGCCCGGTGGCCGACAGGATCTGCTTGGACCGGCTGAACTGGTAGCCGCCTTTCTCAATGGCCGGCGTGTGCGACTTCGGCGGCTTCATCGAGGCGATGCCGCGCGCCTGCAGCTGCGCGTCGAACTGGCGCACATGCTCGTAAAGACGAGGCTGGTCGCCGATGATGACGACCGGGTCGCCGTCAAAATCGCCGTCGAGCATTTTTTGTTCGACGCTCGGAACCGCAACCAAAGAGCCGGGCGCGAACACCTCCGTCGCCTGCAGGATGCCGACGCACTCGAGCGCGGTGTCGGCCTTGACCCGGTCCTTTTTCTCCAGCCAGCGCGAATGGCACTTTACGTCCTCGGCAGACATCACCACCCCGCGCTCGGCGAAGGCCGCTGGCCACATTTCGTCGGGCACAACGATCAAGATGCCTTTGGCAAAGAAGGTCGGGTCGTCGGCGGCAAGCCCAGCCTCCGACCTGTGCGCGACGTTGAAGCTGTATTGGAAGGCCACGCACCGATCCAGGAACGCCGCGGTCCGATCGTCATCGCGCGCCGACCTGACCCGGTCGGCGGCGAACGGGCGCAGGTTGGGCTTGTCATAGGGGGAGCGTCCGACAAGCACGCCAGCGTCACGGGTCAAGTTCTTGCTCTTGCCCGTCGGCACATGCAGGCATTCGTCGCTGGACGGCACGGCGATAGCGCCCGGACCCTCGATATGCCCGCCCGTGACCGTCCGGAACAGCTCCTCGGCGGTGAGGCTTTGATGGGTTTCGAGCCAAGCCAGAGCCTTCTCGCGGGTCTCCTGTGCCACCTCGACGCTGCGCGGATAATGTTGCAGCGCCGAGGGCGGTACCGCCGATTGCCTTTTATCGGCATAGGCAGGCATCCGCTCGGGAGCGTCGTGGCTAGCCCGGGCAATGGACGGCATGCGCTCGGCCAGTGAGGCCTTGATGAAGCCGCAGCCGTCATGCGGCCGCAAGGCGATCTCGCCGTCTCGCCCCTCTAACCGGAAGGGATGCACTGCGCCTGCGGGGCGGTCGGGCAGAAGGGACAGCTTGAAGCACCCTTCCAGCGCATAATCATGCGGGCCAATGTCGGGGATGCCCGGCGGCGCAGCAAATCCGCGGCGCTGGGTATAGTAATAGGCTTCCTTGAACGGCGCCCAGTCCCGCGACAGCTGCTCAAAGGCCGTACCCGGAGCCGTCTCGGCATAGGGGATCGCCAAAAGCTTGCCGCTTGGGGCCTCTGCGGCCGTGAAGGGCAGGTGAGAGGCAAGCTGGTTCAGGCTCTTTTGCGGCGGCTTCAGTTTGCTGCCGCCGAACAGGTCCATGCGGTAGGGCACTCCCTCCAGTGTGAACGTGCGTGTCAGCATGGCGCCAGTCGGAGTTCCCTTTAGCTGCACCGCCACCACCTTCACCGAGCCCGAGGTCAAGCGGTGGAAAATGGAATATCGCAACTCGGCTTCGCTGGCCAGCGGCCGGCCTTGCATGTCGACCACCGGCAGCCGCATCAGTCCGGCATCGCCTTGCGGCGGTTTCGGCTCGTGGTCCATGGCCTTAAGGACGCCATGGACATCGAAGCTGGCGGCTGCATGCTGGGCCTGGATCATCGATGCGTTCTGCGCCATGAAGGTGTCGAGCGCTTCGAGCGGCTCCTTCGCCTCGATCTCGGCGATCACGCTCCAGCTCATGTGGGAAAGGTCGGCGTAGATGAGGGCGCGGGAACTGTCCAGGATCTGCCTGGTCTTGCCGTGCAGCTCTTCCTGCCTGGCCTGCAAGGCGCGCTCGTCGCCGTCGACATAGGGCCGCCGATAGAGCGTCTCCAGCACCGCCCGGGTCTTGAGCACCTGATAGATCGAAAGCGCCGGGCAGCGGCTTGAATTGGCGTCGCTGGTGCGCTCGGCCTGGCCTCGTTTGAGATGGGCATCGATCTTGTGTTCCACCACCGGCTGGATGGCGTTGAGCAGGTTCAGCGTCGATTTGCGGTGCCAGCGCAACACCGGCTTCGGGCTGCGAGCTAGTGGCAGCAGGGAGGCGCAAAGATTGCCCATCGTCTCGAGGTTGTTGTCGAGCTTAAACCCGGGAGCGGCACGTAACACCTCGAGCCTGTCCAGCCCCGGCTGTGCCAGCGCACCGAAATCGTCCGACAACTGCGCCTTGCCCAACGCCTTGAATATGCTCGCGATGGCATGGACATCGGCCTGCTGCAGCCGATCCTCAGCATATTGGAGGTAGTGCGCCAGCTGATGCAGCCGGTCCTTCAGCAAGGCGGGTTCCGCGACCTCGCCGGCGGTCTCTCCCTCCTCGATACCGCGCGACAGACCGTTGGCGATCCTGGCTAGCGCAGGCGTGCTGAAAGTACTGAAGCGACGGCCCTTGGAACCGAGCTCGCCGGCGATGGCAACGATCCCCTTGCGTGCTTTTTCTTCTTCCGGCCACTTGCCGAAACCGTTCACCAGATTGGCCAATTTTTGATCCGAGAATCCGTCGAGATTGCCGTCGCGGGCAACCACCGCGCCGGCGATGGCAACCGTCGCTTCACGCGTCTTCTGCTGGTCCGGCCATCTGCTGAAGCCGTTCACCAAATCGGCCAACTCTGAATCCGAAAATCCGTCGAGATTGCCGTCGCGGGCAACCACCGCGCCGGCGATGGCAACCGTCGCTTCGCGCGTCTTCTGCTGGTCCGGCCATCTGCTGAAGCCGTTCACCAAATCGGCCAACTCTGAATCCGAAAATCCGTCGAGATTGCCGTCGCGGGCAACCACCGCGCCGGCGATGGCAAGCGTCTCTTCGCGCGCCTTATGCTGGTCCGACATTGCGTCGGAGATGCGATGCGGGCCTCCTTCGCTATCAGGACGCCCTTCTTGTCCGACCAACTCTCCGGTGCTGCCCATATTCCCTCTCCGATCCAGCAAAACGCATCGCCTAAAGCCTGTGAACAACAGGGCATCATTGGTTTGAGGGCGGTCACGCGAGACTGCAACGGCATGCTTGAAAGCCGCAGCATTCACGCAGCGGCAACTGCCTCGACAACGCCGCAATGAAAAGCTTCTTCGCCACTCGATCGCTTCGACATCAGGCTGAAGCTCAAAGGGCTGAGCCCTGTACAAAGGCCCGTAAATCACTGTGAACCCTACCGCTTTACGGGGAGAATCTACGGTTTTTTCATTGCGGTACAGATTGAGCGATATCGATCAGGCAGCGTTCGAAATCCAGTTCAAAAGAGCTGTCTTCGGTTTGGCGCCGACCAAGAAATCGGCCACTTCGCCGCCCTTGAAGATCGCGAGCGTCGGAATGGAGCGCACGCCCAATTGGGCGGCGAGTTCCGGGTTTTCATCGATGTTGAGCTTGGCGACCTTGATCTTGCTTTCCATCTCGACGGAGATTTCCTCGAGGCTCGGAGCAATCATCTTGCAGGGATCGCACCATTCGGCCCAGAAATCGACGACGACGGGTGCTGCGGATTCCAGAACTTCCGACTGGAAGTTATTTATATCGACTTTCACGGTAGCCATGGCTGCTCCTTCTCATCGGCCGCTCCAGTTTGCGCTTCCTCTACCGGAGCTGAAGTTCCGGCTTCATGTTGGACCCGACACTGATCCTGATCGGCAAGATCGAGATATTTCTCGCCGTGACCGAGAGCAATGGGATCCGGGGGGGGAAGTATCTGCTTCACAAGCGGCAAAATACCCGCCGTTATCAAGAAGCGTACTCAATCCACGTGATAGCCGAACGCTGTTTCCACTTTGACTGAACCTCGGGTGAGATGATGTAAGTTTTCCGAGCGGCACGTGGACCTCCGTTCAATATCGAATGCGCCGATTTGAGCGTGTCCTTTAATGAAGATCCAAAATTCTGAAGCGTCAACGTCGAAACGGGTTACACTCGTAATATGGATAGATCGGACATGCTGGACTTGGCTCGCAAGCATGGGATCTCCGAAGCGACGATCTACAATTGGAAGGCCAAATTCGGCGGCATGGACGTTTCCGAGGCGAAGCGGCTGAGGGCCTTGGAAAAGGAGAACGCGAAGCTGAAGAAGCTTCTGGCTGAGCAGATGCTCGACGCGGCCGCCCTTCGCGAGCTGCTTTCAAAAAATGTTGACCCGCCCCGTGTAAGGGTCGTTTCGATCAGGACGATGCATGTCGCACTGCACTTAAATGTAAGATTGCGCCGACCTCTCGCGACCACTGTACCTAATGATGAGATTCAATGCCCCTGAGTCTCAATTCACCTGCAGCGGCTGAGAGTTTCTCGAAGCGGACATGCCGGCGCCGATTGCAACGAATCGCGTGTAATGGGGGCCAAGCGTTTGACGCTTGAGTTCTGAGACTAACGTGGGCCCTGCTCGATAGACGATTGAGATACCAGCGAGCAGCGCCATGCGAAGTCCGATAGGCAAGATGGGTCTTGCAATCCTGGGTCTTGGGAGACCCCGTTCGGCTACAAGCTCATCGAAACCTTGAACGACGGCGCCAAGGATGGTGGAGTTGCCTATCGATGCCTTATGACGGGAGGGCTTTGGGCATCGTCTGATGAGCAGTAATCGGGCGATATCGATTGGCGATACCCCACCGACAGATGCTCCCCTCAGCGACTCACTGGATGGCATCTACCCAAAGATCCTCGAACGGCGATAAGCTGCTTGTGGGGGCAGATGCTCCCTCCTTCTTATCTTGCTGCCGTTGCCTGCAAACTGGACAGGTTATTCGCCAACCCTCGATCCAGCTTCGCTGTACCGCAGTTGCGGCTCCTCGCAAGCTGTTTTGCTCGGAGCATGCGATGCAGCATTGAATGGCTCTTGGCGCGACGAACCGCGCTGCCGATTGTGGGAACCCAGACGTTGTCATTGCCAAGATTGTCGAAGATTCGGATCGAAACAGCCTCGCAATGTGAACGGCGGCGGTTGGCCTCAGGTGTGTATCGGCTTGCCACAAAGATGTTGCCTCCGGAATGGCATGGCGAAGCATCGTGAGCGGTGGGACGCCATAGAAATCGGCATGACGCGTGATCCACGACGACAGGAGCTCATCTGGGACGGGTTTGAGAATGACTGAAAGCGGCCTTGTGCCGCTGAGCTCTCGGATCATGCGTACGCTGTTTCGGCGCTAATTGGTGGTCGCCAACTTTCCACTGCTTCATCGGTGATATGCTCTAAGCCGCTCTCAATCGACTCGGCTGCCAGGCTCGTGATCGCTTGGAAAATATTTGCAGTGATGCCGCCGCTGATCTGCAGAATTCGGCGTAGAGATTTCGGCGTCAGCACCGTCGGTCGGCGAAGCGGCATATTCCGCAAAATGGACGAAACTAGTGCTTCGAACTGTTCGTTGGCCGCCCACCTATTCAAGGTCAGCTCGCCGAATCGGCGGGCAAGCTGTACGTCGCCACTTATCGCTTCGCGCGCTTCGATTACGCCGAAGCAAACTAGGGAGATCTGAAGCCGATTGCTGAGAAATCGCAACGTGTTCAGCACGACCCGCTGTTCGCGGTACGAGCCGGCGAGAATGTTATGGACTTCATCGATCACAAGAACGTGGACGCCGACCGTTTTCAGAAACCGCAACGCCGCTTGCTCCATCTGCACGATGTCGGCGCGGGGTGCTTGTGGCGCGCCAAGCGCAGCCAGGATCCCGGCATATAAACGGCGCTCACCTGGCTTCCCGGTCATCTCGATTGCCAGGACCGGTATAGCCTGTACGCCGGTCGTCGGATCAAATCGGGAGGGGTTGTTGTCGCAGAATTTTTCCAGGATCATCGTCTTGCCCATGCCACTGTCGCCGTAGATGGCCACCGAGGGCATGCGCGTGCCGCGAGGATGGTCGACCAGCAGGTTGAGACGATCGAGCGCCTGCTTGGCGCGCGGATAAAAAATCCATCGGCGAGCCTGAATTGCGCGAACTCGCACGATATCAGCCTCGCCTAGTAGGTCTTTGGCGGCCTGCGTCAGATGGACATTATCCGTGCTCAAAGGGGCTCAGTCCAGATCTTCAACGGAGGGGACAGGTTTGCTTGAATCGACGCCCCGAAGCGAGCCCACTTCATCGTCATCCACATTCGTTTTCGCAAGCCGCAGGCGTCCTTGTGTCTTATGTTTCGCCTCCTCGATCAGTTCGCGCTGCGAAAGCGCAGTACGAACAAGGACGTGCATGTCAATTTCGCGTTTGCCCTGAGCGTTGAGTTTGCGCCGGGCAGCCTGCGCCTCCCACAGCGTAATGGGCGCGAGTGTCACATCGGCATAGCGAGCCTCAACAAAGCTGCCGGAGTGACGCCTAACAAAAACGCGCGACAAATCGCGGGGGTCGTATTTCACAATCAGGCGGGCCTTGGCCCTTCCGATATCGGCGGCCAGGGCGGGAGACCAGTAGCGAATGTTGAAAAGATGGATGCCGGTCGGGCGCAACGTTCTCTCTGCCTCCGGCAGGAAGGAGATCCAGAATTGCATTCGATCGTTCGGCAGGCGCAACACCAACTCGCTCTCCTGCTGCCGCCAAACAGCAATCGGTGGCCGACGGAGCGCGCCATGGATAGCATGATGGTATTGCCCAACGATCTCGAGTGCGATGTAGCGCTCAAGCTCTCGAAGCGTCAGTGTCGCATGGCGTTTGGCATCATACTCGCGCCGTTCCTCGATGTTGCTCGAGGTCGATCCTGGCAGCAGGTGAACCGCGCCCATCTGCGTGCCAATCAACCGCTCGATGTGGCCGCCGAAATGGGGCGTCCCCGGCGGACGCCAATCGATCTGTATGCCGTTGTCCCGGCAAGCACGTTCGAATGCATGACTACGAAAACCCGCGCGGTTGTCGACATGTACCGTTCCCGGCAAACCGGCCACTGGCCACGCTTCATGGATACCCCTCTCCTGCAACCATGGCGTCTTATCGAATACTGAGTGCAGTACGCAGAGGCTTGTTGATAGTCGCGAGGGCGCCTCCATGGTCAAATAGAGGCCCGTCACCATCCGAGAAAAGACGTCCAACGCTAGTGTCAGCCAGGGCCGTCCGAGCGGCAGACGCGTTTCTTCGTCGACTACGAAAACGTCAACTTTGGTATGATCGATTTGCACAAGCTCAAGCGGCCGCGACGCCGAAAGGGCACCTGGCGTGGCCGTTGTAGCTTTGACGATCTCGCTCTCGCCGCGCTTACGCCCCCTCACCCGTAGATCGACCTCTTCAACCCGGGATTTGATGGTGCGCCAGTTTGGTGGAGTAAGGCCGGCCGCTGCGCAGGCGATTTGGACCTGGCGAACCAACTGCGCAAATGACGGGCGTGTCGGCTTGAGAAAGAAGCCTTCAATCGTTCGACGCACGAGGCCTTCTCGATCTTTATCGAGGGCGCGATGTCCCTGGCGCCGACCGCGCTTTCGGTCCATCAGTGAACTTACAGTGCCACCCGCTCGAAACAGCCTGATCATTCTGTAGAGAGTGGCCCGGCTGAGGTCTAGCTCCCACGCCAGATCCGCTACAGCCTGCCCGCTCAGGCCTTTTGGATAGCGCTCCACGAGCTTGCGGATTGCCTCTTCGCGCCGGCACGCCTCGTTCCAACGCGCTCGTTCTCCGTCATCATCATTGGTGTCGTCGCCCATGCCGCCTGCGAACAATTCAAGCTAACGTTAGACCGTCTAAATCTCACATTAACTGCAGCGAGCCAAACGCGAATCTCAAATCAAATGCAAATTCTCAAATTAAATACAAGGCTAAGAGCTTGATATTATTAGGCGAGAAGTCTCACCTTTAAATGCAGCGCGACACCCTGAACGGAGAACAGCATGAACGAAAAGCTCAAGGTCCAATCGCATCATCTCGAGCGGAGCGCTTACCTCTACATCCGACAGTCATCGATGCGACAGGTCATGGAGAATGTCGAAAGCGCCAAGCGTCAATACGATCTTCGTGGTCGCGCGATCGGGCTTGGATGGCACGACGACCAGATCACCGTCATCGACAGCGACCAGGGCGAATCCGGCGCTTCAGCGTCGTGGCGCGAAGGCTTCCAGCGCTTGGTGTCCGATGTCGGCATGGGGCGCGCGGGGATCGTCATGGGCCTCGAAGTATCTCGCCTCGCCAGAAACAACGCGGACTGGCATCGGCTGCTGGAGATCTGCGCTTTGGCCGACACGCTCATTCTCGACGAAGATGGCGTCTACGATCCGGCTAACTTCAATGACCGGCTTCTGCTGGGCCTTAAGGGCACGATGAGCGAGGCCGAGTTGCACGTTATCAAAGCCCGGTTGCGCGGTGGCATTCTCAACAAAGCACGCCGCGGCGAATATCGCTGTCCCCTTCCGACCGGCTTCATCTACAATGAGGTTGGCGGTGTGGTCCTTGATCCAGACGCTCAGATCCGGGAGATGATCACCCACTTCTTCGAGACGTTCTCGCGGGTCGGGTCGGCTACGCAGACCGTCAAGGCGTTTGCCAGGGAAGGTCTGCTCTTCCCATCCCGGTTCCGCAACAGCAAGCGGGTGGTCTTCCAACCGCTGACCACATCGGCGGCCTTACGCACGCTGCACAATCCTCGCTACGCGGGCGTCTATGCCTATGGTCAGCGTCTTTACCGCAGAACCGTCGACGGAAAGAAACAGTTCCGCAAGCGGGAGCCCAATGAATGGCTCGCATGCATCCCGGACGCCCATCCCGGCTATATCAGCTGGGAGCAGTTCCAGCACAACCTCAAGGCGCTCGAGGCCAATGGCCAAGGCTACCAGACCGCGCGCGTCTCGCCACCGCGCGAAGGCGCGGCTTTGTTGCAGGGGCGCGTCATATGCGGGCGGTGTGGCTGTCACATGAGGGCCCGTTACGTCACCAGGCGCGGTCAGGTGGACACTTGGTACGTCTGCAGCCGCGCCTACGTCTCTCGGGGTGAGCCGCACTGCCAGTCGATCGCAGGCTGGCCCGTCGACGCGGCGATCGGTGAACTGATCGCCGCGGAAATGACGCCCGCGGCCGTGGAGTTAGCTCTGGAGATCCGAAAAGAGATCGAAGCGCGCTATGACGAAGCGGACAAACTCCGGCTCCGTGCCGTCGAACGCGCCCAAATCGATGCCGATCTTGCACAGCGGCGGTTTATGCTGGTCGATCCGAACAACCGCCTGGTTGCCGGCACCCTTGAACGCGAATGGAACGACAAACTGCGCATGCTGGCTGATCTACGAGAAGAAAGAGAGAGCGCTCTACGCGAAGACCGAGCGACACTCGACGATGCAATCCGCGATCGATTGATCGCCATGACGGCCGACTTCAAAACGGTCTGGCGCGACCCCACCTTGCCGAACCGAGAACGCAAGCGGCTCCTTGCCTATCTCGTCGAAGACGTCACATTGCTCAAGTTCCAGGCCGAGGGAGAGACCCGGATGCACATCCGCTTCAGAGGCGGAAAGACCGAAACATTGATCACCCAGAACCCGAAAACCTCCGCACAGCAGGTAAAGACCCGGCCCGAGGTGGTCGAATTGGTCGACAAGCTTCTCGACGATCATATCTGCGCTGAAATCGCCGACATCCTGAATGCAAGGGGAATCCGCCCCGGCGGCTCAGCGCGGCGCGGCAAGGCTGACGCCCAGTTCAGCGACTTGCGCGTCATCTATCTCGTCAAGCAATATGGTCTGCGCTCGCGCTACGACCGGCTGCGCGAGCGGGGAATGCTGACAAAAGCAGAAGCCTGCGCAAAACTTGGAATCACCGAATGCACCCTGGTCAGATGGGCGAAGTACGGCATCGTGAAAAGACATGCCTACAACGGCTATATCGGCCTCTATGAACTGCCAGGACCGCACGTCCCAGCCAAACAGTGCAGCCGATGGAACCAGCTTGCCCATCGGGCAGAGGCCATCCGCCGACTCAACTCCTCAAAATGCTCCGATCTCGAGGAAAGGGCTGTAGTATGAAGCCAGTTAGTTTGTAAAAAGGCAGAACCCCTGGTCGTCATGCGCCAGAATCTTGATGATATGACCCTTGCGTCCACGGAAGCAGAAGATCGCGCCGGTGTGTGGATTGAGCGCGAGCACCTGCTGCACCATCCGCGCCAAGCTATTGATCCCGCGGCGCATATCGGTCGCGCCGCAACACAGGTAAATCCGGTCGGTCGGCACCACCGTGATCACCTGCTCAACTCCGCCAGGACGATGCGCAGCGCTGCCGGATCGACGGTCCCATCGATCCGCAATCGCGCGCCGTTCGCAAAGGCCACGACGATCCGGCCGGCCGGGCCCGGGCAATCGGCGACGGCGCGTTCGACCTCGGACAGATCGTTCACCTCGATCCGCGTGAAGGTGGCCATCGCCTGGTCGACATTGAGCTCGCCGCCGGCCATCTGCTTGCGCCACGTATAGAGCTGCGAAGGAGCTACGCCGAACGCTTGCGCGACCTCGGTCACCGACGACCCCGCCGCGCTCGCCAGATCGACCAACGCGCGCTTCTCCGTGCAACTCCACAGCCTTCGTTGCCGCACGCGCCCGGGCGCCGTTTTAAGATCTTCGGCCGCCGCGGCGCCGCTTAACTCGGTGACCGTATCGCCGCTTGCATGTTCCAATGTCATGGCTCGAAAACTCCATGTTCATCGGCCTATTGCAAGGTGCCTTGGCGCATCGCTTACCTTGCGCACCGCTTCAGCCATTTCCTAAAGCCCGTAGATGCGGGACGTGGTGCGGCCGGACAGCTCGCGCACGGCGCCGAGCTCGACCAGCCGGTCGAACAGGCGACGCAGGCCACGGTCGCTCATCCCGATGTTTCTGTCTCCGCGGGATGCCATGATAGCGTCCTCCGACAGCAATCTGTCGACGATGGTGTCTGCCCCTTTCGCCCGCAGTTTCGGCGCGACGGCGAGCAGCTTTTCCGCGCGACGTCCAAGATCCGCCGACAAGTCGATCGCTTGCAACGCTGCGCGCGCGTGGGCGGCAAGCACCCCATCTTGTTCCGACCCCATAAGCGAAGAGAAAGGAGCTCATTGACAGACGACAAGAGAACTCGGCGGACACGACCAACGTTGTCAGGATTGTCGACTGTGTGACAACGATCTGTATGACAAATCAACGGCATTGACTTATGCCGTTGATAAGTCGCAACAATCCGGAGGATCTCCAATCTGCGAATTTGGCACGACTTTTGAGTACCCCTCGTCGGGTGGCGGCAAGAACTTCCGACCGATTGCGCACAAAGCTTGTTCCAGCGACCGCTTTGTTCGCGTTGACGAAACGATACGACATTTCCAACCGAGGAGTGGCTATTGATCGCTCGCGGGGAGCTGCAGTCAATGTAGTTGGAGAGCCGAAATAGAGTGTCCGAACAGTTTTGTTGTGCCCCCAAAATGCATTTCCCGATCACTGCCAAAGAAGGCGCCGGGATTGAATTCTGTCGATATCTAGACCGGACTCATGGCATTGCTCAACCTCAAGAATTATTCGATCTGCTGGTTGATTTTGCGCAGAATATCGACTTCCCGTGGATCGCTTATTGCCCTCTAACATCCGGCCAAGAAACCTTAGAACAGCTCTTCCGCGATCCAACGACTATGCTAAATTATCCTAACGAATGGCGGAAGCGGTATTTCGATATGAGGTATTATAAGATAGATCCGATCATAAAGAAAATCCGACAGAGATTCGGTGCCCTTCATTGGAAGGACGTGTACGATGACGCTACCACCACTGAAGATCAACGACGCATATTCGACGAGGCTGCCATGTTTGGCCTGAGGGCCGGCGTTACGGTTCCATTACACGGTCCCAACGGAAAATTGGCCATGATGAGCTTTGCTCAAAGCTCAAACTACGACATGCCGAGTACAATCGTAAAATACTTAGAGTTATCTGCATTTAATTTCCGTCTTAGTGTTGACAAATATGAGGCCTATCGGCGCCTTGACCAAGAAGTCATCCCTCTATCTACAAGAGAAATAGAGTGTATTACCTGGGTTTCGAGAGGGAAATCGTCCTTTGTCATAGGGACTATTCTAGGTGTTTCCGAAAACACTGTCAACTTTCATATAAAAAAAGCTATGAACAAATTGAATTGTAGCAGCAGAACGGCCGCGGCTGTAAAAGCATCAAAACTCGGAATTGTCGACATCTAAACCCAACATCCATCTCCGAATGGACTGTCCGTTGGTCGATTGCCTTGCAACAGGCCGAGTTTTTTGACCAGGAGGATAAGTCAGGGCAATGAGTCCAAGTTAGCGAGGCGGGGTGAGGATTCTAGCGACTTCATCGGGGCTCGCCCTGCGAGCTTTCGCGTTGTTTTGATGGAGTATTTTGCCTTTGCCATGCGCACGGCGTTGATGGCGAAGTGGAGGACGATGCCCATGCTGTGGGTGCTATGGTGCTTTTTGGGCGCCACCGGCCCTCCTTGAAGACGACATCGAGCACCCGTTGCAGGGAGTGGTGAGTAGGCCGGAAGGATTGCACGTCCGGCCTCTCTCAGAACGGTGCGGGAGCCTCTCGACTCACGCCGCTCCCATCAAGCAAACGCGCCCACGGTTCCGTTTTGCCAATGTTGCTGGAGATTTGCGAGCCTATTGGCGGCTACCCGAATACGAAGTTCGACTTCCTCGCATATACCTTCCGGTCGCGCGTCGTGAAGAATCGAAACGGTCGAGCTTCACTCTGGCGGTCAGTGCGAAAGCTCTCAAATCCATGCGGGAGACCACGCGACAGCTGAACTACCGAAATCGAACGTCCTCTGGACCGTCGAAGGTACAGGGAGCTATCTCGGAGCAGGTCGTGCGGCACGCTTGGCGTTTGCCCAATCGCTGTGGTCGCATCGCGCCGCTGAATTCGATAGGATCACCATCTATCCCGACCGCCTAATGCTGCCCGCGGTCGCGCGCCCCAAGTCTAATCGTGGGACGCCGGCCATCGACTTTGCTCTGCGCGCTCACAACGATTCGACACACATGGCAATCCCCATGCCACCGCCGATGCACAAGGTCGCGAGCCCCTTGGAGACGCCGCGCCGCTTCATCTCGAAGAGGAGCGTGTTGAGAACGCGTGCGCCCGACGCCCCGATCGGATGGCCGATTGCGATCGCGCCGCCATTGACGTTGACGATCGACGGGTCCCAGCCGAGATCCTTGTTGACGGCGCAAGCCTGCGCCGCGAAGGCTTCGTTCGCTTCGACGAGGTCGAGGTCCCCGACGGACCAACCAGCCTTTTCCAGTGCCTTGCGCGAGGCGGGGATGGGTCCCGTCCCCATGATCTGCGGGTCGACGCCGGCCGTCGCCCAGGAGACGATGCGGGCGAGCGGCTGGATGCCGCGCCTTCCGGCCTCCGCCTCAGTCATCAGAAGCGTGGCGGCAGCACCATCATTGATGCCGGAAGCGTTACCGGCGGTAACCGTGCCGTCCTTGTCGAAAGCGGGCCGGAGCTTCGCCATCGAATCGAGCGTGGCGCCATGGCGGATATATTCATCCTGGTCGACGGTGACGTCGCCCTTCCGTGTCTTGACGATAAAGGGGACGATCTCATCGGCGAACTTGCCGGCCTTCTGGGCAGCTTCCGCCTTGTTCTGGGAGCGGAATGCGAAGTCGTCCTGCTCCTCGCGGGTCAGCTGCCATTTGCGAGCGACGTTCTCGGCGGTGAGGCCCATGTGATAGCCGTAAAAGGCATCGGTCAGGCCATCCTTGATCAACGTGTCCATCATTTTGAAGTCGCCCATCTTCACGCTGCCGCGCAGATGCGCGCAATGCGGTGCCATCGACATCGACTCCATGCCGCCGGCCACGATGATGTTCGAGTCGCCGGTCGCGATCTGCTGCATGCCGAGCGCGACCGCGCGCAAGCCTGAACCGCACAGCTGGTTCATACCCCAGGCGGTCTTTTCCTGCGGGATGCCGGCCTTCATCGCGGCCTGGCGGGTCGGGTTCTGGCCTTCGCCGGCGGGCAGCACTTGGCCGAGGATCACCTCGTCCACTTCCCCCGCATCGACGCCCGCCCGTTCGAGCACGGCCTTAATGACGGCCGCGCCCAGTTCGTGAGCCGGCGTGTCTGCGAAGGCACCGTTGAAGGACCCGACGGCAGTACGCCCGGCACTGGCGATGACGATGGATGGATTGTTGCTCATGACTTCTCCGTTCTGTTCTTTCAGTTGTCCCTACGAAAGTCCGGCCACAGCCGCGGCCCGCGCTGCGAACCTGCTCGCCAGGGGCGCAACATCCGCAGCATCTCCGGAAGCCGCGTTTCCAGCTCTTGCACGGTCGGCGATGCCAATAAAGATGACGGCGAAGCGGAAAAGCGCGAAGGCTATGTGAAACGGCGTTAGGTCCGGCGTTGGGATAGAGGAGCTGTAATAGGCTGCGATAAACTCGTGCTCTTCCGGGATCAGCATTCGCGCGCGATCAAGGCCGAGTATGCCGCCGTACTCATCCGGCGCCGTATGCCATGGCATGCAGCAGAAGCCGAGATCGGCGAGCGGGTGACCCAACGTCGAGAGTTCCCAATCGAGGATTGCGATGACTTTTGGTTCCGTGCGATGAAACAGCATATTGCCGAGGCGGAAGTCGCCATGAGCGATCGACACGCGACCGTCGTCGGCCGGCGTGTTTTCGGTCAGCCATGTTATGACGCGGTCCAGGGCCGGGACACGTTCGGAAGGTGACTGATCGTACTGGCGGGACCAGCGTGCAATTTGTCGGGCAAAATAGTCACCGTGCTTGCCGTAGTCCGATAGGCCGATCGCGGCCGGATCAATCGCATGCAGCCTAGCCATCGCATCTGCGATGGAGAAATAGAGGCTCCTCCGGTCCTGAGGCGCGGCATCTTGGAGCGAGCAGTCGTGGAAGATGCGGCCCTCCATCCGCTCCATCAGGTAGAATGGTGTGCCGACAACCGAGGTATCCTCACACAAGAGCAGGGCTCTTGGTACCGGCACATCGGTTTCTTCTAGAGCCTTCAGGACGCGATACTCCCGCTCCACCGCATGGGCCCCAGGCAAGATGGTGCCGCGAGGCTTCTTGCGCAGCACCATGCGCTGGAGACCGTGATCGACGAAAAAGGTCGGATTGGACTGCCCGCCGCCGACACGTTCGATTGACAGATGCGCCTTGCCGAACCGCCCATCGAGAAACGATCCCAGCCGTTCGGGCAGGAATTCCGTGATCAGGTCAGCCGTCATTGTTCGGCCCGCATCAGCCGCGCCTGATCCCGCAAACGGAACTTCTGAATCTTACCGGTCGCAGTCTTGGGCAGCTCGGCAAAAATGTAGTGCGCCGGTATTTTGTAACCTGCCAGATGGCCCCGGCAAAAAACGCGCAGCTCCTCAGCAGTAACCGTTGCGCTTGGTCGCAATTCGACAAAGGCCATCGGCGTCTCACCCCATTTTTCATGCGGTGCGGCAACCACAGCCGCCAAAAGCACGGCCGGGTGCCTGTGTAGGACGCTTTCAATTTCGAGGCTGGAAATGTTTTCGCCTCCCGAAATGATGATATCTTTCGAGCGGTCGCGAATTTCGATATTGCCGTCAGAGTGCCTGACAGCCAGGTCACCGGTGTGGAAGACGCCGCCGCGAAACGCCTGCTCGGTTGCGTTGGCATCGCGAAAATAGCCCGCCATCAGCGTGTTGCCCGCAATGACAATTTCGCCCATGGCTTCGCCGTTGCTTGCCACGTCTACCCCATGCTCGTCGATTACCCGCACACGCCCGGCCGTAACGTGACGGACTCCTTGTCTAGACAGTTCGACTGCCTTGGCTTCGGGCGGCAAGGCGCGCTCGTCTTTGCTCAGTTCGCGCAAGGTGGCAGGGCCATAGGATTCTGTCAGGCCATAGAGATGTGTCAGGTCGAATCCAAGCGCGTCCAGTTCGGCGATCAACGTGCTGGTGGGGGCCGCGCCTCCAGTAGCGACCAGGATCCGATTTGCGGCTACGCGCTGCTCGCGCGCAGGATGGTTCAGCATCATGTAGAGAACGACCGGCGCGCATGAGAGGTGCGTCACGCCGTACCGTTCGATGGCGGGAAAAATCAAGGACGGTTCGGGACGGTCGAGGCAGACATGCAGGCCTCCAGCGGCCGTCACGGCCCAGGTGTGGCACCAGCCATTGCAGTGGAACATTGGTAACGTCCACAAATATACGGACCTGGCACCGAGACCGAGCGACATGACGTTGCCGAGCGCGTTGAGATATGCGCCGCGATGATGATACACGACACCCTTCGGTCGCCCCGTCGTCCCGGAGGTATAATTGAGGCAGACCGGCTGCCATTCGTCTGTTATGGCGGAAAGATCGAGCGCCGGGTTGGTTCCGTCATTGGCCAGTAGGTCTACCGTCGAAACGTCTGCTGGCGACCTACCCTCGTCGGCTCCGCCGCCGAACCGGAAAAGTGGAACGTCCTGTGTCGTCGTTGCTGCCAGAGCCGTTTCGGTGCACGCGCGATCGGCGAGAAAAAGCCGGCTCTGAGAATGACGCAATATGTAGCTAACGGTTTCGGCGTCGAGGCGGGTGTTGATCGTGTTCAGGACTGCGCCGATCATCGGGATCGCGTAATGGGCGGCCAGCATTTCCGGGCGGTTAAAGGACATGACAGATACAACATCGCCAGCCGTGACGCCCCGGGCTTTCAAAAAGCGGGCAAAACGCGTTACCAGCTGTGCAAATCCCGCGTAAGTGAAGAGCTGCTCGTTCCAGACAATCGCCGGCCGCCCTGAATAAATTTCGGCCGAGCGCGCCAGGAACTCGACGGGCGTGAGCGGGACATAGTTGGCCGCCTGCGGTTTGAGATGGCTTTCCAGCTGCATGTTCTTTTCCGCTATTGCCCGACGGCCCATTTCCAGAATTCGTCTCCTTCGGCATCCAATTGGTTGTTCAGCACCATCTTGTGCACCTCGTCAGCACCGTCGACCAGGCGCGCCTGACGGGCATATCGATAGATCCACTCAACAACCGTATCCCTCGAGTATCCGCGCGCGCCATTGATTTGGAGCGCTGTGTCCGCGGCTTGATGCAGCAGGTTCGCCACATGCACTTTGGCCATTGAGATCTCCTTGCGGGCGAATGAACCCTGTTCAAGCGCCCAGGCCGCCTTCATGACCAGAAGTCGCCCAATCTCTAGCTTCATAGCGACGTCCGCCAGCATCATCTGTATCGACTCGCGGTCCGCCAGGCGCTGGCCGAAACTAGTCCGTTCCCCTGCATAGGCTCGTGCGATCTCGACGCATCGTTTTGATAGGCCTAGCCAACGCATGCAGTGGGTGAGGCGCGCTGGCCCAAGCCGGATCTGCGTGGCCTTTAGCCCTTCGCCTTCGGCCATCAGGACGTCCGCGACCGGAATTTCGAGACCGTCGAAGACCAGTTCGCAATGTCCGCCATGCTCTTCCGGCCCCATGATCTCGATGCGGCGTTCGACTCTCCAGCCTGGCTGGCTGCGGTCGAACAAGAAGGCGGTGAGGCCCTTGCGTGCATCGTCCGACGTCTTGGCAATGAGGATAAAGTGCTGTGCCTCGTCCGCGCCGGTGATGAACCACTTCCGGCCAGTGATCGTGTAGGTGTCGCCGCGCCGCACGGCGCGGGTTTGGATCATGGACGGATCGGAACCGCCCCCCGGCATCGGTTCGGTCATGGCGAATGATGAACGCACGTTGCCTTCCACGATCGGCTTTAGCCAGCGCTCCTTCTGCGCGTCGGTGCCAACGGCCTCCAGCAGCATCATGTTGCCGTCATCGGGCGCGGCGGAGTTAAATACCACCGGTCCGAAAATCGAACGGTTCATGGCCTCGTAGCAGACCGCCATGCCTATCCGGCCCAGCCCCTGTCCGCCGGTCTCCGGCTTCAATTGCAAGCACCACAGGCCTTCCGCCCGTGCTTCTGCCCGCAAGCGGTGCGCGATCTCCAGCCGGATATTCTCATGCGGATCATAGTTCGCACGGTCCGCTTCCAGCGGAATGATCTTTTCCTCGACAAACGCGCCAATGCGCGACCGAAATTCTTCTAAGCGGGGCGATATGGTGAAATCCATGATGTGGCTCCGGTGAGAAACTAAAGGCTGGAGACGAGGTGACCGCCATCGACGACGATTGAGGAGCCGGTGATGAAGCTTCCGGCATCGGAGGCGAGCAAAAGCAGTGCGCTGTCCAGTTCCTCTGGTCGCCCGAGACGTCGCTGGGGAACGCGCTTCACCAACGCCTTTCCGGCATCCGTGGCGAAGAAATCGCGGTTAAGGTCGGTCTCGATGTAGCCAGGACATAGGGCGTTCACGCGAATGCCGTAGCGAGCCCATTCGAGTGCCAGCGCTTCGGTAAGCCGCACCACACCTGCCTTACTTGCCGCATAGCTTGACAAGGCGCCCGCAACGCGATGGCCCAGGATGGAAGCGACATTGACAATCGATCCTCCTTTATCATCCGCCTTCATGCGCCTGGCGACCGCCTGTGCGACGAGAAAGACACCGCGTAGATTGGTGTCGACAACGCGATCCCATTCCGCGGCGGAAATCTCGAGGGCTGGCTTGGAATGTGTGAGACCGGCATTGTTGACCAGGACATCGATGCGCAATGCAAGGCCGTCTATTTTGGCGAAAGCGTCGTCGACCGCGTCCGCATCCGCAACATCCATTGCAACGATGTCGGCTTTGCCGTCGTCAGCCTGGATTTCGGCCTTGAGCGCTACCAGCGCGTCAATGCGACGTGCCGCCAGCACAACATGGTAGCCAGCTCGAGCCAGCATGCGCGCGAAATGCTCACCCAGTCCCGATGAGCTTCCCGTGACCAGCACTGTCTTGCCAACTGCTTTCATTATTCACCGATTTTCCGTGCGAGCGCTCGCTTTTTATCAAGTTTTCTTTCTATCAGCAACCGCGATTCGAAAGCGGATCAGCCATCAGTAACCAGAGCCAAATAGCTTCCGTTGGCCAACAGAAATTACGTCGCGACCGGACACCTATGGAAGCTTATGAAGAGCCGCGCGCGAGACGTGCAGGCGAAGCGGCATTCCGATCGAATCGGGCGAAACGGACCGCAAGCTGGGCAACAACGCGACCACCTCACCACTTAGAGCAGCCTTGCATTCGAGGACGACCCGCGAGACCGGGCCCTGGAAGGCGACACCGCGCACGACACCTTCTATCCCGATCGAACCTTCGATCGCCTCGAGCACGAACGCCTCGGGGCGAATGACAGTGAGACCTGGCTCTTCTGGCGCAACACGGCTCAGGTCGACAATGTTGGCACCACCAAGAAAGTCAGCCACAAAGCGCGAATTCGGACGGAAGTATACATCTTCAGGTGTCCCAAACTGGCAGAGGCGGCCCTTGTCCATAACCGCGACAAAGTCTGACATGGTCAGAGCCTCTGTTTGATCATGGGTCACTGCGATCGTCGTGACTCCGCTCTCGCGCTGGATGCGTTTCAGTTCCAGTTGCATCGCCTCTCGCAGGTTCCGGTCGAGTGCAGCGAGAGGCTCGTCCAGCAGAAGAAGTGTCGGCTCGAACACGAGCGCCCGCGCAAGCGCGATGCGCTGCCGTTGACCGCCCGAAATGGCGGTAGTGGCTCGGTTCTCGGTGCCGGGCAGTTGAACGAGAGACAGAGCTTGCCGAACGCGTCGGCTACATTCTTCCCGGGACACGCCGCGCACCTTAAGTGGGTAAGCGATGTTGTCGCCGACCGATAGATGCGGAAACAAGGCATAGCTCTGAAAAACGATTCCTATCCCGCGCTTGTGGGCTGGAACGGACTCCATAGCCACGCCGTCCAAACGAAGCGAACCAGCATGCACGGGAACGAAACCCGCGATTGCGTTGAGTGTTGTCGTCTTTCCTGAGCCGCTGGGGCCAAGAATTGACAAGAATGCACCAGCTGGAAGGCCGAATGTGAGGTCTTGGACGATGCTCACCGAACCGAGACGGATATGGAGGTTTTGGACGTCGACGTCGATTGCCACAGCTTACTCCGAACGAATGCGGCTGGCACGCAGTACCGCATATGCTGCAAGCATAAGCCCAACCAGGGAGAGAATGATAATGACCGATACGGCTGCAATCGCCGGCGAAACGGAACTTCGGGCCGCCAACCAAATCTGGGCGGGAAGGGTCAATTGGTCGGGGCGTGTTACGAAAAGAGCGACCACCACCTCATCGAAGCAGGACGCGAAAGCGAAGATTGCGGCTCCGACAATCGTTGTTTTGATTATGGGAAGCTCCACCCGGAACATGACGCCTAGCCACCCGGAACCAAGGCTCACGGCTGCTTGACGCACCTCTGGACTGACGCGCCTCAGAGCGTCCAGGCAAACTGCAAAAACGACTGGCACTGCCAAGAGTGCCTGGCCAGCAATCACACCGGCAGAAGAGCCCAATACACCGAACCTCTCATAGAGGAAGTAAAGGCCTAGTGCATAGACAATTGACGGTATAATTGTCGGCGCAAGAAACAGAGCCGATAGCCAAGGAGCGAACCGACCAGAGCGCCATACGGCCAATGCTGCAAGAACTCCAACGCAGAGCGCAACGATACTGCCAAATACAGAGAAGATTAGCGACGTGGCGATAGGTCCGGTCCACATCGGGTCCGTTATGACGAGTGTATACCATCGCGACGACAACCCAATTGGCGGAAACGTGATGAATGTTGTGGACGTGACCGACGCCGGAATGATCGCGAGAACAGGCAAAAGCAGGAAAACTGCAATGACGAATGCTATTGCGCCGAAAAGGGGCGCAAGCCACCCAAGACTTCCACGCAGGGCTGTACTCAAGTCCTTCATAGATGTTCGAACCGTGCCGTGATTTTGAAAAACCGGTCGGCGACCATATAGGTGACAATGCTGAAAATCAGCAGGGCAGCTCCTAGCACCGCAGCGCCGGCTGGATTGCGCATTTCATTGAACTGTTGATCAACAAGCATGGCGACAGTCGGCGAATCTGGACCGGCCAGAAAAGCTGGAGTCACATAAAATCCATAGGACAATATGAACACGAGCGAACCGCCGGCGAGCGCACTCTGACGCACGTGCGGCAGAACAACAGTGCGTAGCACGCGAATGGGACCGGCGCCCAGGCTCTCGGCGGCCCGCAAGGTTGCGGGATCGAGAGAACTGATCGCCCCCCAAACCGGCAGGATGGCAAATGGCAGCATTATGTGGATCATCGCGGGATAACTCGCGAACGCTGTCTTCAGAACCATGATGGGTTCGTTGACCAAACCAATGAGTTCGAGTGCCTTCTTGATCGCACCGTTCGGCTGGAGAAGGAGTATCCAGCCATAAGTGCGCACAAGGAGCGAGACCCAGAACGTGAGGACAAGGATGCTGAGGGAAATCGATCGCCAAAGGGGTGACATCATCGCCATGCTTAGCGCGTAGATCACGCCCAGCACGACGCAGGCTGCCGCCACGACGGCAGCCATGATCGTCGTCATGCCAAACACCTTCAAAACAAAAACGTCCGAGAGAACGTCAAGGCTTTCTGGTCGCGCTATGACGTACAGAAAGACCGTGATCAGAGGCGCCACGAACAGCAGCGCATAAAACGCTGCTGGCGTGAAGATCAAGGTCAGGACTTCGGTGCGAGAAGGCCGCATTCACCCAACCTTACTTTTTCGCAAGCCAATCGGTGTATCTCTTCGATATTTCGTCTGATTGTTTTGCCAGGGCGACCTGATCGACCACCGCTGCCACCTTGATATGCTCCGGACTATTGGCAAGTGAAGCTAGGTCCTTGTCGGACATGAATTTGAGCGCTGCCTGGTTGGTAGGTCCTGTAAGAGTGCGCCGCGAAAGGTCGGCTTGCCTTTCAGGATCGGACATCCAGTCAATGAGTGCAAAGGCAGCATCGGGATTGGGAGCATTCTTAATGACAGCCGAGAACGAGGAGTACACGACGGCCTGATTCCACTGCACTTCCACGGGGAGACCCTGCTGAGCAAGCAGGATCGTGCGCGACGAAGTGTTCATCATCATTGCCACACTGCCTTGTCCGAGAAGTTGCTGCCCTTCGCCCAAGCTCGCATAGAATATCGTGTTGGATCTGATTTCGTCGAGCTTCTTTAGCGCACGCTCGATATCGAGTGGGAAAAGCTTGTCCTTGTCCACGCCATCAGCTAGCAGAGCGACTTCAAGGACACCTGTCCAATACGCCGGTAGGGCACGACGACCTGGGAAACGGGAGACGTCCCAGAAATCTTTCCAGTCTTGCGGTGCTTTCGAGGGGAAGCTTTCCTTCGAATAGCCAAGAGCCCAAGAATAGATATACCCGGCAGACATATGTGACCGGAGTTGTTCCGGTACGCCCTCCACCCGCGTCACCCAATCTGGAAGCGGCTGTAAAATGCCTTTTTCCTTAAACTGGGACGCCGCAAAGCCGTCGGCATCGATAGCGTCCCACTGCGCGGTTTCACTGTCCGCCATTACTTCGAACTTGCTGTAATTTGCGGAGGGAGTAGAAATTTTTATGCCGTATTCCTTTTCAAAGCTATCGAACATAGCTTCCTTTGTTGCGGCGGCAAAATCTCCTCCCCAATTGGCGTAGACTACGGACTTCGATTTGATTGGCGGCACGCGTTGTGCCCATGATGGTTTGGCGACGAATGGGATCGAAAGCGCACCTGCGCCGAGGGCCAAAAAATTCCTGCGAGTCGTACTTGTCATCTGAGTTCCCCTTTATGGACGACAGTTCATCTCATTTCTTATCCCGCAATCATCATTTGTCAAGCGAGCGCTCGTTTTTTTGTATTGACAGGCGATCCTTGGCCTCTATAGCTTTCGGCATGCGAGACAGGGGTACTGATCGATCCGCCTTCGGCCCGCTTCCAGGGGCAAGCCGGCAGGACGGTGATGGTGGCGCCGCTTCTTCAGCCAATGAAATTGATCACTTGGATGTGGATGGTCTGAATGGCCTTCGCGAATTCGGGAAATGGCATGAACAGCACGGGTCAGGGGCACAACAGCGCAAGCTTTGACGAGGCCGCCAAGCCCCGCTCGATGGCGGCTTATCTTCGTGA
Source organism: Mesorhizobium sp. LjNodule214 (assembly GCF_964252735.1). Lineage (NCBI taxonomy): Bacteria > Pseudomonadati > Pseudomonadota > Alphaproteobacteria > Hyphomicrobiales > Phyllobacteriaceae > Mesorhizobium > Mesorhizobium sp. LjNodule214. The sequence continues at coordinate 264,678 of NZ_CAXUPE020000004.1, read as the reverse complement.
GCAGCGTGTGGTTCCGGGCGGCTCGATGCGCGCGTCTGCTTGGTTCAAGCCGCACCCCCCCTATGCGGCCCGCGGTGAGGGCTGCTGGCTGATCGATCTCGACGACAACCGTATTCTCGATTGCCTCAATAACTTCTTCTCGCTGATTCATGGTCACGCCTTTCCGCCAGTCCTAGAGGCTGTCCGCAAAGAGTTGGAAAAGGGAACGGCATTTGGCGTGCCTACCGAGAGCGAGATTCTGCTGGCCGAAACAATCGCGGAGCGTAACCCGCGGCTTGAGCAAACCCGGTTCGCCAATTCCGGAACCGAGGCGGTACTCCATGCGATCAAGGGCGCACGTGCGCTCACGGGACGGCATAGGATCGCAAAATTCGAAGGCTGCTATCACGGAGCCTATGACTGGGTCGAGGTAAGTCTCGATCCGTCGCCAGAAAACTGGGACGACGCGCTCGGAAATCCGGCCTCCGTCCCTTACAACACCGGCACACCTGCCTCCGTACTCGCCGAGACCGTGATCCTGCCCTTTGGCGACCCCGAGCGCTGTGCTGAAATCCTGCGTCGCGAAGGGCCGACACTAGCAGCAATTATAGTAGACCCCCATCCGTCTCGGCCAGGGACGATCGCTATTTCGCCAGTCCTTGTCGACCTATTGAATCAGGCCTGCCGTCGCGACGGGATCATGCTTATCGTGGACGAAATCGTTAGTTTCCGCCTAGCTGTAGCAGGCGCGACGAAGATGTATGGCCTCGAACCTGATCTTGTGGTGCTGGGCAAGGTCATTGGCGGCGGGCTACCGATCGGCGCCGTTTCTGGGCCTACCGAACGCATGGCCGTGTATAACCATACCGAGGGCAAGCCGAAGGTGGCGCTGGCCGGAACCTTCAGCGCAAACCCACTGAGCATGAGTGCCGGCATTGCCTCCCTTCAGCATTTTGATGAAGCTGCGGTACAAAGATTGAATGCGCTGGGGGACGACCTGCGATACAAGACCAGCGCAAGGTTTGCTGCTGCGGGCGTGCAGGCGTTTGTCAGCGGTGTCGGCTCACTGTTCCGCCTTCATGTCGGCAAGTCGAGCGTGGTCGACTACCGAAGCTCTTCTGCAACCAAGGAACAAGCGGTCGTGCTTCGCAACATCCATCGTGGCATGCTTGAACGTGATATCTTGCTGACGCCGTTCTGTTCAGGCGCTCTTTCGGTTCCAATGACTGCGAACGAGATTGACCTTCTGGCAGACAGCCTAGCCGACATTACCATCGAGGAGATGAACGCATCGCCGCTCAAGGTACGTTGAAAGTAGCCATGCAGGCGTCTACGGCCGCGGCTTAAGGGAGATATGCCATGGGCTCGACAGCTGCCGAGAAGATTCTCGCACGGGCCGCCGGATTGCCGGCAGTGCGGGCGGGAGAAGACATCGAGGCGAAGCCGGATTTCGTTCTTGCATACGATTTTCCCAACTATACCGATGTTTACTTTCGACAGTTGGAGGAGGACTTCGGTATCAACCGCCTCAAGGAACCTCACCGCTACGCTATTTTCATTGACCATCTGCTCGAAAACGCCTCGCCGAAACAGCTTGAGCAACAACGCCAGACGCGCGCCTGGTGTAAGCGCAACGGCGTTGCTCTGTATGACCGGGTTGGCATCGGTCATCAGGTCGCGGTTGAGCAAGGCTACGCCACTCCCGGTGCCTTTATCGTCCATTTCGATGGCCACATCAGCCAGTTGGGGACGTACGGCTCTCTCGCAATAGGCTTGAGACGCAACGTTTTTGCGGCCTTCGCCAGACAAACCGTTGCAATCCGGGTACCTGAGACCGTCCGGGTGGATTTCCACGGGGGTTTGGCTCCTGGCGTCATGGCAAGGGACGTCTTCAACTACATGTTGCGAAAGCTTGGCCCAGCGTCCTGCCGGTTCCAGGTGCTCGAGATCGCTGGCCCTGGAACGGCCAGCTTGAGTCTGGATGGCCTGCAGACCATAACCGGACTAGCCATGTTTACCGGTGCGCTCACGGCATTTGTCGACCTGGATGCCAACCGGCTTTCTGCAGCTGTCAAGCGTGCCCGCATATCGCTCTCCCCCGTAGCGAGCGATCCCGATGCCATCTATGCGGCCAGACACACCATCGACTTGGGCAGCATCGAGCCTCAAGTGGTGGTGCCGCCAACTCCTGCAGACGTACGCGACATACGTGACATCGAGGGATTGCGAGTGCAGAAGGGCTATCTTGGATCTTGCGTATCCGGCCGGCTCGAAGACCTCGAAATAGCGGCGCGCATCCTGAAGGGAAAGCGCATCAACGACGGTTTCGATCTGATCGTCGTGCCGTCCAGTGAGGAGATCAGGCGCCAGGCGGAAGCGAAGGGCTACCTTGCTGTGCTAGCGGCCGCGGGCGCGCAAATCTCGCAGCCTACTTGCGACCACTGCTACGGGCATCTGCCGCTGCTTGGCGACGGCCAGAGTGCTATCTCGACAGGCACGCTTAACGTGAAGGGGCGAATGGGCAGCGTGCGCTCCGATATCTATTTGGGAAGTGCGGCAACGGTGGCAGCCAGTGCCTTGGAGGGATACATCGCAGACCCTCGCCGCTTCTGGGGTGGAAATGATGACACTTCCTCCAATTAGTGGGCGAGCCGCATTCGTCATCGTCGAGCCCAACTTTGATGTGGACCTCATCATTGGGGTAAGCAACATCAAGCTCAAGGATCCCGAGGAACTTGCCCAGCTTGCGTTCGCGGATTTCGAACCCGATTTCGTGGCCTCGGTGAAGCCTGGCGATGTCATCGTCGGCGGCGAAAACTTCGGGTACGGTCATCCCCACTATCCACCAATGATTGGCCTGCGATATCTCGGCATCAGCGCGGTCATCGCCGAGTCCTTTTCCCCCGGCTACTGGCGCGGCGAGATCAGTATGGGATTCCCGCAAGTCGCCTGTCCCGGGATCCTCCGCAACGTGCGGCGCTGGGAACGGCTGGAGGTGAACTGGGCAGAGGGCATCGTGCGTAACCTGGACACTGGTTGGGAAGCACCCTTCGATCCGATCGCAGGGCCGGACCTTGCCATGCTGGAAGCAGGCGGCCTCATCAACTACCTCAAGAGCAAGGGCGCGTGATGCTCAATCGATCGACGTTCAAGCAGCGGGTGGCCTCTGGCCGGACCGCTTGGGCAGCAGGCGCTTACGACTGCCTGTCCGCGCTGTGTATTGCGGAAGCAGGTTTCGACGCCGTCACCACCACAGGTTTCGGTATATCGGCATCCATGCTCGGCGAAGCGGATGCCGAATTGTACACGCTGACCGAAAACGTGGCAGTGGTTCGAAACATTGTAAACGCCCTCGGCGTGCCACTGATCGCTGACGCTGACAGCGGTTACGGCAACGCCATCAATGTCATCCGCACGGTTCGTGAGTTCGAGGGGGCTGGAGTTGCCGCGCTAATCCTCGAAGACCAGGTGAGTCCGAAGCGGTGTCCTCTCGGCGATACCGAGATCGCTGTGTTACCCATCGAGGAATCCGTCGGCAAAGTGCGTGCAGCCGTTGACGCGCGGCGAGATCCGGAACTGATGATCATCGCGCGGACGGACGTTAATGATCCAGCAGAGGCAGTCAGGCGCGCCAAGGCTTACGTGGCGGCCGGCGCCGACATCGTTCAACCTGTGAGCCGATGCTTTTCATCGTTCGAGGCGCTGAGGACTTTCAGGCGCGAAGTCGGGGCACCCTTGTCGCTGCAGCTTCTGAGCTGGCTCGAGACCGAATTGACTCCCGAACAGGTGGAGGAAATAGCCGCCCTTGCGACCTTTACTTTTGTGCCGCTGATGACAGTAAGGCACGCGCTGAAAAGCAATCTCGAGGTCCTCGCCAAACTGCACAAGACGAGCGACTTGCCCCTGTCGCGGGAGCATTACGCCGACTTCACCGCCTTCATCGGTTTCCCGCGTATCAAGGATACGCAAGAAAAATACATTCCCCGCGCCTGAACGTCGCCGGTGGCCCCTCAATAAAGCAAGGATACTCAAGTGACCAGAAACATCACGGACTTCGCCCCGGTTGATGCCACTCATTCTCCGAAATTCTCCCAAATAGGAACGTTTATGCGCGCCCGCTGGCTCCCTCTGGAGCAGGTCGGCGACATTGACGTGGCGGTCGTCGGGGTGCCCTTTGATATCGGAACGCTCTACCGCACCGGCACCCGCCAGGGGCCCAATGCCATTCGCGACATGTCCCGTTCCCTGCGGTTCCTCAACCGCCATACGCTCGTCGCTCCCTTCGAAACGGCACGTATCGCAGATGTCGGCGACGTCGACGTCAACCCGCTGGATCTCGATGACAGCCTGACCACCATTGCGAACGCTTTCCGCGACATGGCTGAAAAGGGCGTGCGTCCGCTGGCACTCGGCGGCGATCACACCATCCCTCTGCCGATTCTTCGTGGTCTCGTAAGTAATGGTCCAGTTGGTCTGGTCCATTACGACGCACACAGCGACACGAGCGATCAGTGGCGCGGCGTGAAAGTCAACCATGCGACGACGTTCCGCCGAGCCGTAGAGGAAGGCCTTATCGATCCGAAGCGCACCATCCAGATTGGTCTGCGCAGTCAGATGAACACCAAGGACGATCTAAAGTGGGCCAGGGACTCGGAAATGACCCTGGTCACGATGGACGATTTCGAGGCTCGTGGTCGCGCGGCCATCATCGAGGAAACGCGTCGCGTGGTTGGCAACGGTCCGGCTTACGTCTCGTTCGACATCGACGGCCTTGACTCAATCTACTGTCCTGGCACGGGCGTTCCTGAACCGGGTGGCTTCTCAATGCGTGATGCGCAGCTTATGCTGAGCGGTCTGCGCGGTATCGACATCATCGGTGCGGATATCTGCGAAGTGTCACCGAACCTTGACGTCGGCAACCTCACATCGCTGCATGCCGCGCATTTGGGCTTCGAACTGCTGTGCCTTCTGGCCGAGTCGGCCAGCAACCACGCCGACTAAATCCGTGAAACTGCCGATTATTCTTCGTCGTGATCCGGGCGCTTCGATGATTCAGGAAGACTTCGCTTTCAAGGCAGGGGATACGGTCGAGTCTCTGGCGCTGGCTCGGGGCGAGGCGCTATCCGTCGATCTTGTCGGCAGATCCCTGGCTCGCGCCGCAGAGTTGCGGAAGCAAGGTAGCTTCGCTCTCACCCGTTTGTGGCCTGAGGACGCTATGGTGGCAGCCGAGCGGGAGGATAGGTTGATCGCGGCCGGAACTCCGACGCCCTCCCCGCTGGCCGGTCTTCCAATCGTCGTCAAAGACAATTGTGACGTGCGTGGCGATGTTACCCAGGCCGGTTCCGCAGCGTTGGCGGGCGCGCCACCGGCGTCGCGAGACGCGTCGTGCGTGGCCCGACTGAGAGGGGCAGGCGCAGTTATTGTTGGCAAATCAAACATGTCGGAATTCGCCTTTGCTAACACCGGCGAGAATCGGGCTTTCGGAACTCCCCGCAACCCATGTGATCCCGATCGCCTTGTCGGTGGATCCTCTTCCGGTGCTGCCACGTGCGTGGCTGACGGTTCGGCAATCGCAGCACTCGGAACGGACACGGGAGGTTCGATCCGAGGGCCGGCGGCGCTTTGCGGCCTCGCCGGTTTCAAGCCCTCTGAGGGGCGCATACCCGCCCAAGGGGTCATTTCCCTCTCCACGACATTGGACACGATTGGTCCGATTGCACGAACAATTAGCTGTTGCGCCATCATGGATGCCGCGCTCGCCGATCAGCCATGGCGTCCACTTCCGGACTTTCCGCTCCAAGGTCTTGTCTTCGGCGCGCCTACGACAACGGTTCTGGACGATCTGGAACCTCAAGTCGCCCAGGCCTATGCTGCAACTTTGGATTTCCTGACTCGCTCAGGTGCCATCATCATTGAATTCCCTTGGGCAGAAATAAACCCTGATCGGTGGAGACAGTACTTCTCCATTATTGCGCGCAGTGAATTCTATGGCAGCCATGGAGAAATAGCTAAAGAGCGGGCGCAGCTTGTGGAAAGCGTCGCGAAGGAAGTTATCATGTCTGGAGCTTCGTTCACCATGAAGGATCGGGCCGAAGCGCTGGGTTTTCGTGAACGCTCCATTTCTGAAGCCCATGATGTCATTTCGCGCTTCCATGCCATATTGATGCCGACGGTACCGATCTTGGCTCCCCGCGCCTCGATGCTAACAGATGCAGTTGAGGCCGGTAAGGTGGGATATTTGATTGGCCGCAATAATGAGATCGCCAACTTCTTCGGCTGCTGTGCTGCAACGGTTCCGTGTCAAGGGCCGGGAGAGCTCCCCGTCGGCCTGCTAGTGCTCGGCAAGAACGGCGATGATCGGCGCATTTTAACAATTGCCAAGTCAATTGAGACGGGTCTCAATAAACTGCGTTTGCGCCATTAACTGTGCCCCTATTTGACCAGCAAGCGACGACAGGAGGGGCTGACATCTCCCCGGACCAACCCGGCTCGCCGCAGCAGCAAACGGTCGCGCGGGTGCTGTAAAATTCAGCATTTTGATCAATAGGATAAGAGGCCGATCTTCATTTGCCTTGTCGCTGCGCGCGGCCCGGTCCAATCGAACCGATAACAGACCTTCCATCGTTTGCTGATGCAGCGTAATTAACTGCCTCGTTCTGCGTTCTTGATCTCTGCCATCCTGCTGGCTTTCCGGTTCTGATGAACGAGATCATTTTCGCTACGAAGCACTGACGTCGGACACCCCAGTGATGTCAGCAAAAGGTTCTCTACCTCCGCTATGTAGCGTCCGATCTCGACCCCGCGCTTGCGATACTTGGCGCGCTTGACGTACCAGTCCTGAAGCAGCGGCTTGACAAGAGCGGCGAAGAACCGTGGGTCTGTCGTCTGGAATGCACCTTCGGAAACGCCGCGCTCGATGATCGCTGCCAAAATGTCCTCAGTTTGAACTTCCGAATCGACGGCTGCTTTTCGTGCGCTTGCCGGAAAGCTCTTCGCTTCCATGAAAGCAAATACGAACCAAGGGAGCATCGTCTCTGTAAGCCTGATATGAGTGTCGATCGCCCACAGCAAGTGCATGCGGGGGTCGGATTTAACGGACTGGGGGGCATTGTCCAGCACTTCCACGACCGTAGCTGTCACCTCCTCAAGCACCATGACCAAAAGCGTCTCCTTGCTATCGAAATAGCTGTAGAGCGCGCCCATACTCATACCCGACCCTTCAGCGAGGTCCCGCAGGGATGTGGCGTGAAAGCCCTTATGATTAGATAACCGGAGGAAGGCCGTGACGATGCGCGACAGGTTAGCGACAACAAGATGTTGCTTCTGCACCTTGATGTGATCGCGATGGCGTTCGAAGATTCTTGAGCACAGTTTTTCGGTTGTCCATACTGATAGATGATTGTCTGCTGGCGTTGCCAATCGATCCTCCGTTAAGCCGCCCGGTAGGTATAAGGACTACCGCTTTCATCCACAAGGCGCCGATGAATTCGAGCGAGCGCTCATTCGCATGGCGGCAGTTTGGCCGATTTGGGCGAAGCTGCGCGCGCTTGCGTTTCTACCCCGCAGCGACGGCAGAGGGGCGATGGTTCGAGCCTTCGGATTGGCGAACGTTAAGCAGCGGTCGGCGCCGGCTTGAACACTCGAACAACATCGCGGCATTACGCCCACATTGTCGATCAGCCGCGTCTTGTCGAACCAGGCGACAAGAAGCCACGTGGGTCGAGTATGGCGCGACAATGTAGATTGAGGAGCGTATTGGCGCTGTCTCCAGGTTGGTTGACGCGCCGCAGTCGAGTGAGATTATCCTGGCATCGTTATTCTGGTCAGACAACTTGCCTGTGGTGAACGGTTTGTCTAAGTGAGTAGGAGCAGCAATAGCTGTAGACGATATGGTCATATGCCGCCTCTGAAGAGCAGTCTGCTCGCCAGTAGCTTGAATCGGAGGACGAGGAGCGCTGTGGAGGTAGTCGTCCCAATTGCCATGCCGATCCAGATACCAATCGGGCCCATCTTAAAACTAAGCAGATAGCTTAGCGGGAAGCCGATCAACCAATAACCTATGGTGGCGAACAGAAGCGGCACCCGCGTATCCTTCAGGCCGCGCAAGCTGCCCAATGCGATGCTGTGCGTTGCCTCGGTGATAAAGAAGAGTGCGCCTACCAAAAGGAGGTTTCCAGCGAGGCCGATCGTCGCGTTAGCATCATCCGCGGATTTTCCCAGAAACAATGCGGTGATCTCAAACCGGGAAGCGATCACCACAACAGTCAGTATCGCGGCTACCACGATACCCAAAAGCATCGCGACCAGACCTGCACGCTTGATGCCGGGGCCATCGCTGCGGCCGACTGCATGGCCAACGCGCACGGCAGCCGCCATGCTGATGCCCGAAGGAATCATGTACAGTATCACGAAGACTTGGAATGCGATTTGGTGGGCGGCAAGCGCCGCAGTGCTGATCATGCCCATTAGGAGCGCCGCAGCAGAGAAAAATCCAGCATCCATCAAAAAGCTAATAGAGACCGGCATCCCGATCACGATCAGCTGCCGCATCATGGGCCAATCGAAGCGCCAAAGATGTGCAAGCCCGTGGTAGTAACGGAAAGGGCGGCACATAGTTGTAAACCATAAACCGGCCAAAAACGTCGCACAGTTTACCAAGGTCGTCGCGAGACCCGCCCCGAACAACTCTAGCCGCGGTAGACCAAGCTTCCCATGGATCAGCAAATAGACCAGCAACGCGTTGACTGGGATGGCGGCGAGCGTGATCCCCAAGGCCGGCTCCGGCCGATTGACCGCGCCCATGAAAGTGCGGATGGCCAGGAACCAGAGTGCCGGCGCCACACCCCAAGTTAGCCCAAACAGATATTGTTGGGCGAGCCGCGTCACGTGTGGGGCCTGGCCAAAAGCGAGCAGTATCTGTTCGCCGCGTAGCGGAAATGCCATAATCGGGAGCGATATCAGCAACGCCGCCCATAGCCCCATGCGCAATGAGCGCCGCACAACGCCTAGATTGCCCGCCCCAAACGCCTCCGCCGCCAACGGTGCGATTACCGCTAGCAGGCCGGTGGCGAAGGCGACGCTAACGAGATAGACCCTGTTGGCCAACGCTGCCGCGGCGACTGCCTCAGGGCCAAGGCGCCCGATAAAGGCAAGATCCGTCGTCATCATCGCTATTTGCCCCAGCTGCGTGAGCACCATCGGCAATGCGAGTTTCGCAGTTTCCATTAGCTCGACAGCGAGGCGATGACGATCCACCGATCGATCCAATCCCTTCCGCGAAGCTGGCGCCCGTTCTGTTTCGGATATCTTGTCCATCGAACTCGATCTGCCCGGTCTACGGGGGGCGACACTGCTTTGTTTCACTAGCTTCGGTCTGTCGTAAAAGCCGGTATGCATCATTGCGGAAAGCTGGCCCGTACCTATCGGACGCAGATCGGACGAATTTCCTTTTTCCTTCGACCGAGCGATCCTGCTCGAATCGGCCGTTGACGGCTTGTGACCAGGGAGCTTCAAAAGTCATGCCAAATGCTGCGAGAGAACCTTGAAAATATTCTCTATATTGTTCAATGACTTGAGAGCTAAGCGGGAACGAGCCGGATGCGCTGTGTTCCGGACTCGACAAATGCGACGATGGATGTCTTTAATCCAGCACGGCCCGAGTACGGTGGAGAGGATCACGCCCCAACTGCGAGGGGATGGGGATCATCGCCGCCGCCCCTCTTCAATTCGCGGAACCTCTCTCAGCGATGCTTTCGCATCTTGAGAACTTGACCAATCGGGCTGTCGATTGGCAGCCCGTGCCGCATGACCAAGGCCACCCTTGATGCGTTCGTGCAGCTGTAGCGCCTGCCATGCAATCGTCCACCGGCCAAAACAATTGCTTAAGCCAACACCTTATGTGTCTCGGGCCTGCTACTTTAACCTCGTTGCCGCTCCCGGCCAGGAGCGGCAACGAAGTGGGATACAGCGCTTAACATCTCGTGGCATGACCACGCTTGCTAGCAGGCTGATCCCGCCTCTCTTCACCGTCTCGAACAGTTCACGGCGGCCTGTTCACGGGACCGCGAAACATAAGGAAGAGAGAGTGAAATGATAGCAGCGGCAACAGTGATCGGTATAGATGTGTCCCGCGACTGGCTTGACGGGTTCTGCATCCCAGGCGGTCAGCACTTCCGTCTTCCCAATACCTCAGAAGGTCATGCTCAGTTGCTCGTGCAGATCCGGCGCATGCCGGCTGCAGTCCGGGTTGGCTTTGAAGCGACCGGCGGACAGGAATGGGCTTTCTGGGTCACCCTTGTTGCGGCGGAGATTGAGGCCGTGCAACTGCCTCCGGCGCAGATCAAGGCCTTCGCCCTTTCCCGAGGCACACGCGCTAAAACAGATCGGATCGACGCAGAACTCATCGCAGGGTTCATGCTGTTCCGACCAGAAGCCGGACGGACACTGCCGAGTGAAAACCTGCGCACTCTCAGAGCCTTAACGACCCGGCGGGCCCAGATCGTCGATATGCGCAAGCGGCTCTCGGCACAGATTTCCGCGCGCGAGAAGCAGGGTATATCCGAAGATGTCGTCGATATGGACAATGCCTTACGGATCATGCTGGACGATCAGATCGGGGACCTCGAGCGCCGGATCGTAAGCACCATTGCTCAGGATGACAGTCTGGCAGCGAAAGCGCGGCTGCTGCGATCCATCCCGGGAATTGGTCCGGTCTCTGTGGCCATGCTCATCGCCGAAATGCCGGAACTCGGTCGGATGACCGCTGGCGAGGCCGCCGCCATGACAGGCCTTGCTCCGATGCCACACGACAGTGGAACAATGCGCGGCAAGAGAAGGATCGTCGGTGGACGGCGGGCGTTGCGTCATGTGCTGTTCCAGGCCGCACTCGCCGCAGCATGTCACAATCAGGCGCTGAAACCCCTCGCCAAACGTCTCAAAGAACGTGGCAAGCCCCACAAGCTCATCATAATCGCGATCGCACGCAGGCTCGTAACAATCGCAAACGCAGTGCTGAAAACCGCCACTCCATGGCAATCAAATCCAATCACCTAGACACAGTTGCTAATCGTTTGAACGACTGGCTCACACTCTTTGCTTGGGTAAAGCACGTCGGTTAACCCCCGCAGACAGCTTTTTCATCGTCCCCGCCACTTCCTCCGCAAACGAGTCGCTGTCAGGATCATAAGAAAGGGCACTAAGAGCCTGTTCCTCAACTTTGGGCACAGGAACTCCCGCGTCAGCCAAAGCAGCGTACCTTGCTCGAATTGCGCGTCGCCGACGGCTATGATGCGGTTGCGACCATTCCAGGTGGTCAGACGTCCAAGGCTCCGTAAATGTAATGTAATTTGCCGCGAGGGCGGCCTTTACGATGTGTTCTCCCGCCTCGGTGCGAGCAAGGAAAGCGTTCCAGCCTTCATCCTCCTGCTTCGGATCGGCGCCCTCCCAGCAGTCCAGTACGGCGATGTCTGCCGACAAGCCGATGCCGTCAGGGCAAATTTTGCACCGGAATGGGGTCTTCCAAGTGGATTCATGTCCCCAAAGCTCCCAAAAGTTTAGTGCAAAACTGCGGCCATCCTTCGTACCAGCTGCCGTTGGTCCTGGACAGCCATGTCCGCGGAAACGAAACCAGGAAAGCTCATCTTCCGAGATCTTCCAGCGCTGCAACAGGGGGTGGAACTCGCCAAGCTCCGAGAAGCCGCCGCAGAAGACGGTAAAGGTGTACTTACAAACCTCCCGCAGGCGCTCGTCCGTTCTGCTAAGATTGTGAAGAGCCGTAACATCGCAAGGTTTGCCAACGAAGGCGAATGTTCGCCTGTCGGCCAAAACATCCGCAATATCACTAAGTGGAGCCGATGGAGAATAACGCGAGCCCATCGCCTGTAGGATCTGCTCCCGAGTACAGGATCGATGGGGCTTCGAAAGCAGCGGCCGATTGGGATCGGGCGCGATGTGGACGATTTGATCGACTAGGCCGCTCTCAAGGACAAAAAGACATAGGCTGGTTAGCGCTCCGCCAGACGCTGCTCGGAAGCGAATCTCGGGCTCAGCCGAGTGTCCTTTCCAAAGCATTCGTTGAGGCCCCCACATCGGGTCCGTTGTGCAAGCATTCACATGACTTGGTACAGAAATGTTTACGCCAGGGCACACGGTATTGAAGAGATTGAGTTCGCCGTCCGTGAGAGCCCGCCGCCGCACCGGCTCTTGAAGTCCATCGTCGGCGGTCACGAGGTCTACTGCGTTCGGACCAAGTAAGCTAACGCAAGCCCCGCAACCCATGCAAAGCCCTTGAGTGGTGACATCCTCAATATTCAACCGCATATTGTTCTCCTAAATCTGATTGTCGTTACAGCTCTGAACGCATCTGCTTAAAATCTTTCCAGTATCGGTCCGATATTCGCACATCACCTTGAGGGTCAGTGGGCAATGTCGTTGAACCGTTGACTGCCGCTTCGCTGAGCAACTCTAGCGCAGAAGGACCGTTGAGCGATCGAAGGCACAACCAGGAGGGGCGATGTCACGTTTTTTCATCAGTGATCGAAGAGACTGTGAAGGTGGTAAAGGGCAGCCTGGTGAGCATCTTTGCTGGCGAGCCCAAGCTGGTTGCGGCAGCGGTGAAGGGCATTACGGTGATCCAGAGGAAGCGTATGCAAGGCGCGGCTTACGCGCCGGACCGCAATACCGAGCGGCCGACCGCCCGAGAAGCTCTCCGACGCATCGCCGAGTTCTATCATGTTGAGGATAAAATCCGTAGCCAGTCGGCATACACGCGCCGCACCTTGCGCAAGGCCAACTCTTAGCTCGATCCGGACTGTTGCGGTCCACCCATGTAGATCGATCCGACGCCTCAGACTTTCGCTGCAGGCTAACAACGATGCGAGGCCTTTTAATCGACATGGAATATATGCTTTGTGATGTCGGCTATTTGCGAGACTTTGTCTCGGCGCATAATGCTGAAGTGGTCTCCATCGATGACATGAACTTCGATGTTGCCTCCTACTTGGTTCCACCCCCATGTCGGATCAGCGGATGACACATCCTCTCCCGGTAACAGGCTGCCAAGTGCTCCTACTGTTCTTGCCCTAACGAGGGTGACAGGGATGGGCGTCTTGCTTGCCTCGAACTGCGACCCGATTATGGCGTTCGCCCAGTAGATGGAAGCGCTGCACCTAAAACTCACTTCTAGCGTTTCGCCATGACACGCAAGATCCAACGCCTTGAACGCCTCAGTGGGGTTTGCTGACAACATCACGTTGAACGTCTCCTGATCCAGCAGCCGACCAACGCCCTCCACCGACACTCGTGGGGATGCGCTAGCGGGGATATCTAAGATCAACACGCGACTAACTTCGACCCCTTGCCGATGAAGCTCGATGCCAACCTCGTTGGCTATTTTCCCCCCGAAGGAATAACCGAGCAGCACCACTCTTTTGTCCCCTGCTGCATCCTTGGCACGGGCTGTCATGGGGGCGATGATATCTTGTGGCTTAAGTGAATTTCGCCAGGGATCGATACCCTTTGGATATTCGAGTATGTCGAATGGAATATTCCCCAGCAGCGGAACAAGCCCCGCGAAATCCATCGGCTCTCCCGTAATCCCCGGGATGAGAAGCAGGTGACCGTTTTTGAAGGGTAAGGGCTCCCCCTTGGAACGCGAACGACTCCCAGCCTGAGAAATCTCAACCGAGAGGCGGCGCGAGGTTCCGCTGCTGATGATTGTTGTGGACGAGACAGCCATCCCGAAACGCTTGCGCAAGTCGTTTCGCAGTTCGATGAGAAGCAATGAATCCAGGCCGAGGTCACGCCATTCGAGATCCGGATCGATGGTTGCAGCGTCCCGCCTTCCAAGAAGCGCAGCAACCCGCTGCGTAACGTGCCGCAGTACATCGGCTTCGCCTTGAACTTGATCTGTCACCTCATTAGCGGGCAGCGATACGATCGTATGATTTGCTTTGGCCTCCCCCAGGTCATGGCCTATATCTGAGGCAACATTCAAAGCCTCCATGCGAGATGGTTTCCGGGTGAAAGCAACCCCAAGTGCTGCGGCGCCCTGTTCGTTCGACAGTCCCGCATCACCGCGTTCGAAATATCTCCGCAACAGCTCCGCGTTATCGGCAAACGCAGCGGAATTCTTCCACACACCCCAATTGACAGACGTCGCCGTGAGTCCGATCTCGTTCCTGTACCGGCTGAGGCCGTCCAGGAAGCCGCAGGTCGCTGCATGCAGTGCTTGCCCCGCCTCCCCCCGAGAAGATGCAGTCGACGAACACAGGATAAAGAATTCAAGAAGTCCCGGCTCACCAAAGAATGCATGAAGATTGGCTGCCCCACCCGCCTTTGGCGGCACCACGCGCGCTATGGCGTCGCAATCGATTGAGCTGATTATTCCGTCTGCAACACTGCCCGCGGCATGAATGATGCCTCTGATTGGACGTTCCGCCTGGATCTGTCGAAGGCAAAAGGCGAGCGCCTCACGGTTCGACACATCCACAGTATGAACGCACACGGTACAGCCCGTTGCCTCCACGTCTTTGATTGCCGCAAGACGTTCTGCCGTCGGAACGCTGCGCGAAAGCACATGGATGTGCTTCGCTCCATTTTCGCTCAACGCCTGGACCATCACAGGCCCGATGCTGCCGAGCCCTCCGGTTACGAGATAGGACGCGGTGCCGTCTAGTCGATGAGGGAATTTCAGCGCAGATGGAATCTCCTGCAGTTGAATGACAGCTCGCTGCTTTCCATCATAGACCACCACATCGGCGGTATCTTCCGGACTGCAATCTAGCTCCCTGGAGATGAGGTCAGGTAGCGATTTTGGCTCGACACGCCCGACCTGAATGCACAGCAGGCGCGGGCAAGCTGTTTCCGCAGCAAATGACCGGGCGAAGCTGAAAGCAGCCTCTGCGATGCCTATCGACGTTCCATTCGCGCAATCCTTGCGGGAGACCATGATGATTGGGATGTTTGTACCAAGATCGAAGGCACCAGCCACTCTTGCGAAGAGCGACGACATACTGGCTATGGCACATTCTAGCTCCTGCCCTGCATGGGCAGCCGAGGGCAGAAATATATCGACCGGAATGACAAGGTAGTCGACATCCATAAGATCCCTAGCAATTTCTGCGGCGTCTCGCGCTTGCCAAAGGCCGACTATTGGCAAATCCAGAGGGGCATCCTGAATATCGTTGGAAAGAAACGAAGCAACTGCGCCGCGCATCCGTCTGACCGAACCTGCTTTTGGGAGGTCGCGAGGGACGAGCACCTCCTCGCGAATGGTTAGGCGCCCCTCAGCGCCCGGCCCGCTATGATTATAATCGCCACCCTTCGCGCGTTCGATCTCAATCTGCCGGAAGCCTATTCCGTCCATGACGACATGGCCGGCTAAATTCCTGATGGTGAAGTCGAACAGGCTCTCGCCATCACTTCGCCTGCAGTTCTTCACATCACATAATGTCGTAGTGGCCGCCTCCTGGAGCATGACAACACGATCAATCCCTACGGGGACGAAGGCCCCTCCGACATGACCATCACGGAAGACCGCTTCGATGACCTGAAGAGCTGAATCAATCAGGACTGGGTGGGCTCCGAAATACTCGCCATCGTCCCGAAGGCTCAGGGGGAGATGACACTGTGAGGTGCCAAACGTCTTCCCGGCGGACACAAAGGCGATAGATTTGAATGCCGGACCGAGGAAAACCCCTTGCGCCTCGTAGCGCTGATACACATGCTCCGGCAATACCTCACATAACCCCTCCTCCGGAGGAACTGCGGCGCAGGCTGCCAGCGTGCCTCTTTTGACGCGGGCTGAGACTACCCGGATGGCTTGATCCTCGCCTGTCGGCGCAAGCTGCTTCATTTCGATCCTGAATTCGGATTGATTCGGACCCTGTATCAGATCGATTTCCAGGATGGCTCCGTGCGTAACATCTGCGGAAACCATCGAGTGGATGCGGAAGTTCAATATCTCAACGCATGATGTCCCCAATGCTACCGAGGACGCTTCGGCAACCATATCGAGTAGGTATGTGCCCGGAACGACGCGCACTCCATCAACCATGTGTTCGCCGAACCAGACCTTCCGGATTGCTTTGCGGTGTCGGCTGATTAGCTTGGCGTTTGTATCCGTAAATACTTGCTGAATCGTCTGGTCTCCTAAAGAGACCGCTGGTGGCGCACAGAGGTATTGCTTCCTGCGAAATGGATAGGTCGGCAGGGAGACGCGGCGCCATGGAGCGCGAGGAGCGAGGCTGTCGAATTGGGGATCCACGCCAAGCATAAATAGCTCGGCAAGGGCTCTGAGAAACGTTCCCAACTCGTCGGAGCTGCGGCAAGAAGCGATCCAGGCTCTCCCCTCGCATGGGTCATTCTCCATGCCGAGCCCGAGAAGCATGGGTTTTGGTCCGAGCTCGATAAATACCTTCGATCTGTCGTCAAGCATATACTGAAGCGCATCGTGGAACCGCACCGGTCCCACGAGTTGGTCCGTGAAATACTCGACCCAGTCCAGGTTTCGCTGAATAGGAGCCCCTTTTACCGAAGAGACAATGGGGATCATTGGGTCGGTGAAGCGCAGGTTCGCGATGACGGATCTGTATTCATCAACGATCGGACGCATTTGCTCTGAGTGGAACGCATGCGATATTGGCAGTGGAGTGATCGTACAGCCCGAGACTTCTCCAGCGGCAACGAGCCCTGCCACGAGGTCGGCTTGACCGGATAGTACGACCGCGTTCGGCGAGTTGAACGCCGCGACGGTGACACCATCGCTCAGCTCGGAAACAAGAACGGCAACATCTTCTGCGTTCCCCATGGCTGCGGCCATCGCGCCCGATCCGGATGGAAGTTCCGCGGAAAGTCGTCCTCTCTCAGCAACAAGGAGGCACGCATCTTCCAAGGATATTGCACTGGCGGCGACCAGCGCCGCAACCTCCCCAAAGCTATGGCCCGCGACCTCCTCAAACTGCACCCCAAAGGAACGAAGAAGGCGGGTCATCGCGTACTCGAACGCGAAGATCGCCGGCTGCGTGAATTGGGTACGATTCAGTCTTGCGTCACGGTCAGGTGTTTCCTCGATCACCTGCTTGAGGTCGATCCCATGACTGCTCCGTATGCACTCGAAGCAATCTTCCATCGCCTCCCTGAAGGTGGGAAACGCAGCGGAGAGTTCCTTACCCATTCCTGTCCATTGGCATCCTTGACCAGTGAAGAGACCAACAATCTTTTTCGGGGCCAGACTGTCGGAGGGGGACAACACTCCTGTGATGACATCGTTGAGGAGTTGGGACAAATCGGCCCTGCTGGACACTGCCCAGCCGACCCGGAACCGTTCCGACCGGCGGCCCACGCAGCAGGTCATGCAAATATCCCGCAATCCGAGATCTTCACCGGAGACAGCGAGGAGGTCATAGACCTCCTGGCACAGATTGATCAGCTGCTCGGAGCTACCCGCCGACAGCACAAACAGTTCAATTTGCTGAAGATCGCGAGGGGCCTGTGCCTGCCCGACAAGGGGGTCCCGGCCCTCGAGGATCATGTGACAATTCGTTCCTCCTATTCCCAGGGAACTGACCGCTGCGCGCCGGGGTCTCTCCGATGGATAATTCCAATCCTGCGCATGCCCGCTAACAATTCTCAGGCGGGTTGCTTGCAGCGGCATGCGCTCGTTCGCATTTCGGAACGTCGGGATGGCTGGAATCCTGCCCCTGTGGAGACATAGAGCTGCTTTCAGAAGGCCCGCTGCACCTGCCGCCTCGTCAAGATGGCCGATGTTCGCCTTCAGGGATCCAACAAAGCATTTTTCGGCAACCGCGGCAGCGCCATATGTTGCCGCCAGAGCTGTGATCTCAATTGAGTCTCCGACGGGTGTGCCTGTCCCATGGGCCTCAACGTAGTCGATGTCGGACGCGGTCAGGCCGGCATCTGCTAGAGCTGCCTTGATGACATCGATCTGTCCCTCCATGCTCGGTCCCGTATAACTCAGTTTGCGGCCGCCATCGTTGTTGACCGCTGACCCAACAATGACAGCGATGATCTGGTCACCATCGCGCACCGCGAGATCATAGTCTTTGAGGACGAGAACCGCGCATCCGTTCCCGAACACAGCTCCGTCGGCCGCTGCATCGAAGGGTCTGCAGCAGCCTGTTGGTGACAGGATGACACCGTCATGCGCAAAGTAGCCGACATGCTGCGGAGTGGATATTGAGACGCCGCCGGCAATTGCCATTTCGGCCTCTCCTGCGCGGATCGCCTGGACGGCATGGTGAACAGCAACCAACCCCCCTGAGCAGGCGGAACTTACCGAGAGACTGGGACCAGTCAGGTTGAATTTGTGCGAAACCCTCATCGAAATGTGCTCTGGAGAGTTGCCTTGTTCGATGAAAATCTCGCCGACATTTCGAATGAGACGATGGCTCAGAAAGGGCCCATCGTCCGCATGCATGACCGACGGCAATATGCTGTTGATTAGATATGTGCTCGCACCGCTCGCCGAATAGACACCGGTCCGGTAAGAAATCGTCGTCGGCGCATAGCCGGCATTTTCCAGAGCGTGCCAGGAGCACTCAAGAAACACCCGATGCTGCGGGTCCATCAGCGAAGCTTCGCGATCACTGATACCGAAGAACTCGGCGTCAAAATGGTCGTGGTGATCAAGGAAGCCGCCCCTTCTCACAAAGTTTTCGCAGGAAGATAGAGCCGGTGGGTCGTTCTTGGATTCCGAAATGAAAATCTGATTGCTGATAAGGCCTTCCCACAGAGCATCTACGGAGTCGGCGCCGGGGAAGCGGCCTGCCATGCCAATGATCGCGACGGACTTTCGTGGAGAGGGCGTCGCGAATGTCGATGCCACTTCGTTCTCGCTGGTGGCGCGGAATGCCGAAGCCTTGAGGATCGATTGCAAAGTGGTCTTATCGGAAATGGCGGACACAGAAATGTCGATGTGCAGTTCCTGCTTCAATCGTGTCACCAGTTGCATCGCACTCAGCGAGTCGCCGCCGGCCGCCCTGAAGCTTCGATCCTTTCCTCCGGGAAGGACGTCATTCCAGATTTCAGACACGTGCTGCTGAATATCTTGCGGCTGAACGCGAGCCGCTGCGGCAACAGCGGAGGACGCCATTGCCTCTAGCGCTCGACGATCAACCTTGCCTGTCGATGTCTCCGGAAATGCTGAGAGTGTGTGGATGCGGTAGGGAACGGCCGTGGCATCCAATGCATCAGTGATCAGTGTTCGGAGGTCCTGCTCGAGCACATCACACTTCGGGTCTTCTGCCACTGTTACGAAGGCCAGGAGTTGCGTTCGCCCGCTGACCTCGACTGCCACGACGGCAGCCTGGTTCACATATTGAGAACGCTCCATCGTCGTTTCCACGGCTGCGACATCGACTCGTTTGCCGCGGATTTTCACCTGCCGGTCGATCCGTCCGGTGATTGCAATGCAGCCGTCGGGGAGGATGACGCCGAGATCTCCGGTGAGGTATTCATCTGGCACACCTGTCGAGGCTGAAGGCAGGGGCACCAGATCGTTCGTGTCGGGACGCATGTACCCCATGGCAACCTGGCACCCTTTGATAACAATGCGCCCCTCAGAGCCCGGGTCCGATGATATTCCTTTCGACGAGAGGACGCCCACCTTCATTCCCGCGATGGGGAGGCCAATCGATGGCAGATCCGGCCATTGTTCCGGATCTCCGGCGAGTTCCAGAGACGTCACATCCTGCACCTCTGTCGAGCCGTAGTTGTTGTAGAGCGCGGCGCCGATGCGCCGGAAGAATGACCTGATAGCCCCGGTGATCTTAAGGGGCTCGCCGGCGGTGGTGACGTCAGTGAGATAAAGCTGTTCGGCGAATGCGGGCGCTGCCATCGCCAACTGATTGAGTACACTGTATGGCAGATATGCCTTTTCGATCCGGGATGACGACAGGAGCTCCAGGAGCGTGCCGGCGTCTAGTCGTTGCTGCTGTGTTGCCAGAACCGCTGTTCCTCCCGAACTGATCGCGGAGAACAGTTCGTGAAACGCGATGTCGAAGTGGAAGGAGGCGAATTGTAAATGGACCCTGCCAGGTTCGCATCCTCTGAAGACGATGTCCCATTGAACCAGATTCGCAAGCCCACGGTTTGACATGAGCACGCCCTTGGGCGTTCCCGTCGTGCCGGAGGTGAAAAGCAGGTAGCAGCCCGTTTCGGGAGTGGAGAGGTTCTCAGCCCTCGAAATTTTTTTGCCAGCCCGCCTCACACGAATGGTCTCGATACCGAAGGACCGCAGGAGCCGCGCAGCGGTCGCCCCTAGGGGGGTCTTGGCTGTAGCGACTATAGATCTGGCCCGTGAGGCCCTCAAAATGTTGCGGATTCTCGCATCGCTCGCAAAAAGGTCGAGCGGGCACACCGTCGCCCCGCTGAGCATGATCCCGAGAATGATGATCACGGTATCGACGTGACGCGAGGGGTTCATCAAGATGACATCCGCGACGCCAACACCGCGCATTTCAAGCTGTCGCGACACATGCGATGCATGACGCAACAGCTCTTCATAGGTGAGCCGCTCGTCGCCGCACTGAACCGCGATCATGTGAGGAAACTTTCGCGCGCACTCCATGAATTCCTGCGCCACGGTGCGGCAGGGCGCGGCAGACAACGGATGTCCGTTCAAGGTCGTGTCTATCATGATGCCCCCCGGGCTTCTGCTCTCAATAGGCCGACGAGAGTTCTGTGGACGCGATGTCGTGGACCTCGTCCCCGTTGAGAGAGGGAAGGAAAACGCAGACCAGACGGAGGTCTTCTTCGTCGGCGATCAGGTGGTGGGCGTCGTGCTTATCCAGTGCATACATCGTCCCCGGGACGATAGGATGCTCCTCGCCAGTGAGGTCGTCGCGAACGCGCCCCTTGCCGGCTATACAGTAGCAGGTTTCGACGTGATTGCGGTACTGCAGGAAGGACGAGGTCCCGGCCTTCACGATCGTGTCGGTCAGGGAATAGGGAACGCCGTCGGCTTTGATCAGAAACCGGCGGCTCCTTCCGTTGCCCCAGGCGAGGTCACGCTCGGTCCCTTCGATATCCACAAGCTTGCGAACTATCATTTGAATATCCCTCTGTTTGAGCCGGAGTACGCCAAGATAGGGCCAAGGCACCCTCTCAAGGCAACTACCAACGTTGGTAGTTGCCTAAGCTCAGCTCGCGGGCTTCTATCGGCCTGCTAGTAGGCGCCAGGGCTTTTTCCTCGATCTCTAATCCGGATCGAAACGAGCAAATCTGGCTAGCAGATAGGCTTTTCGGGATTGAAACGATCATGACATGGGGACACATCGCCGATCACAAGAACGCTGCCTCGCCCCCTGGCTCTGACAAGGGCCCAGTTAAACAAGACCCAGCATTTGTCCCTGGCGGAGCGCCGAGCTCCATCTCCCCGTACATCGGCCCGCCGTACCTCTCGAGGATAGTGTTGACCGCTTCCGATCAGCGATCAGGACTTCTTGTCGGCATGAAGTCAGCTCGGCCGTCAAGAACTTCGTTGAAGAGAAAATTGTCTACTGAGATAGAGCCTCTTCCATCGCTAAGTTTTCGGCCCCCGGCCGTTCTGCGATTGGGCGACGTGGTGATTGCGTTCGAGGAATGGTCTTCGACCAAAAATCATCCCTGTCGGAGTTTCCTCGGCGAAGATGATAAAGAACGCCTTTCTAGGCTTCGAAGTCCCCTTTCACGAGCAGAGTTTATCGCAGGAAGAGCTGCTCTGCATCATGCAGGAAGAGCCCTGGGCCACGATGTTAGTGAGATGCGCATTAATTACGATCCCGATTCTGGAAAACCTTACTTTGACTCAATCGATGCTTGCTTTCACTTCAACATAACTCACACGATCGGCTTGGCCGGCTGCATCGCCTCCAGAAATTGTCTGGTTGGCTGTGACTGTGAGAGATGGGATCGCGCCTTAAATATAGAGGAGTTCTCATATCTTTTCGACAGAAAGTTTCTAAACAAGAGAGAATGCTTAATTGAATGGACAAAACTTGAAGCATCGACAAAGCTGAGAGGTGAAAAGCTGACAGACAGGGTGGGCAGCATGGATAAGTTGATTTCACCAACATTTATGCGAACCGATGAGATCGAAATTGATATTCCACTTTCACCAGTTACTTTCGATATTAATAGAAAATTTGTTTTCAGCTGCTGCGTCGAATTAACACCCCACGCTTCGCGGAGAATTAGCAGTTCCACGCCGGGCGATGATTGTCGCATCCCATATCGTCAGCGAAGTGTTGCCGAAGGAGAAGCTCAAGGAGGGTCGTTCAAAAGGCCGGAACAATGATGTTTCAGACCGCGATGAACTGGATAAGAAGTGAAAGTTCCGGACGGTGGACGAACTCTATTTATCGGAAGACAGTAAGGCAGGTCCCCGCGCCTTTTCCGAGAAACGCGATCCGGTGTCGAAGGGGAGGTAATCGCGAGTGGCATCGATGACTAACACCGTTGGTCGGCGAGGCCTCCAACGCAATTTTTTCTTGTATGCATACCAGCTGATCGCACCGTGAAAATCTGACTGTAGAAGCAAAATTTGGAAACATAATCAATGGGAGACCATGGCCGTGAAGACGCGCGCCTTGAGAAGATTCAGACGCTGCCCGTATACTCATACACTCAAGCTTGATGCCAATCATAAATCTATTGGCACTCCGACGCGAATTGGAGGAGACGTTTGTGCGATGGATCCACTATGGCCTCTATTTTTTGGTGACACCGACAGCGATGGGACGCGAGGCGCGGACGTTATTAGGCATGACTTTTTTGCGCTCGGAATTTATGCGCGATTTACCTTGATGTCTAAGATCATCATGGCGTCTGGTTTCTCCAACGACATCAACGGAGTGCGGATGCGGCCTTCGCGCACCGAGTTAACTGTGGGTCCATTCACCGCGCCTTGAAAGCGTCGGTTTTCTGGCCGAGGTCGCGTATGAGGCGTCGGTTCGACGGGAGAGAATGCCGCCCTATTGTCCGGGAAATTCCCTGCCGGAAACCTGTTTGCAATGTGTCGCTCGAGGACCCGCCGGCTATGTCCGGCGGTAGTGTTATTAAGCCGTTGGCGAGCTCAACTATCCGCGCAATGTGCCACCGATTCTTTTGGATAGCGCTTCGGCATTGACAAACCGAATCCATTTAAAAGCGACGCGGGCTCAGCTGCGCTGGAGCGAGTACGGTAGACGATCCGATCTCGCTCCTTACGAGCGAGACCTTCCGCGATCAGCCACAGCCGCCGACGAGTCTATGTCTCTGATCAGTCGGCCTTTCCCACGGAAAATCAAATGGCTGTCAAGACAGCGCTCGACCCCAGTTGAACGTGGGGCCCGAATGGCTAAGGTCGATCATAACTAGCAGAGGCTGTACGGCAATTCGCCACGTTGATCATGGTCGACGGCAATCTTGCTCTTCAGTGGCGGAACGGCGCGTTGGATGCAATCCAAACGCTCACAAATGCGGCACGAAACTCCGATGGGCACGAATGCTGAGTTGTTCGTGACATCCAGCCGATCAGCGTAAACAAAATCGCCCGCATAGCAAATTTCGCATCCGAGCGCGATCGCGTAACGTCGGTGAGGAGCATCAAACCCACCGGCCGCTTTGGTGACTTCGGTCGCGATGCTGAGATAGCGCACGCCGTCAGGCGTCTCGGCCAATTGACAGATCATGCGCCCGGGGGCTTCGAAAGCCTGATGGGCATTCCATAGTGGGCACGCTGCACCATAGCGGGCAAACTGCAATTTGGAGGCGCTGTGCCGCTTCGTGATGTTGCCGGCCCGGTCAATACGCGCGAAAAAGACTGGAACGCCCTTCAACTCAGCCCTTTGCAGCGTCGAGAGGCGATGGGCCACCTGCTCGAGGCTGGCACCAAACCGAGCAGCGATAAGTTGAAGATCGTGCCGCAGTTCCTTAGCCGCTCCGAGAAAGGGGCGGTACGGCAACATCAATGCGCCTGCAAAGTAGTTCTGAAGCCCGATCTTGCATATCTCGCCCGCTTCGGCGGTCCGAAAGCGAGCCCGGTCGACAATAGCGTCGATCTCCTTCCTCTGCTCCAGCGCGCCAATCTGATATGCCATCTGGAAACTGCGTGTTGAGGGAGGTGAATAACGATTCAGGTACAGAATACGGGCAGACGCATCGAAGCGCCTGATCATACCCTCATCGTTGGCGGCTCGAGCGACGCGGACTTCGTGACGCGTCTCGATGTGATCCGCCAAAGCGACAGCAGTGTCCCGGTCCGAAATGCCCAACGCTATCGCCAGATGCTCTGCTGCTCGATCGAGCTCATCTATGTAGTTGTCGACGAAATGAAAGAAGTCGCGCACTTCCTCGTAGGGCGTCGGCTCTGCGAACGCGTTCGTGCGGATCAGATGGTCATCGAAGCTGGCAAGCTGCTCGCTGTTCCTGCGATAGGCCTGGTGACAGGCGATCAAAGCGTGAGCGAAATCTGGAGCATTCTGGGTGACGAGCTTCAGCTCCTGTAGGCCTGGTGAAAAACCGTGGCAAACAGGATCGGCAAGCGCCTCGCTCAAAGCCGACAGGAGCCGGTCCGCCTCACTACCAGCGATCGAAGCGATGTCGACGTGGAATTTCGCCGCCAGCGCGAGAAGAACAGTGGCGGATACCGGTCGCTGGTTGTTCTCGATTTGGTTGAGATAGCTGGTCGAAATGCCCAGCCGTTCCGCAAACACCGATTGCGTGGCTTTGCCGGCCTCACGCAATTCGCGGATGCGACGCCCGATAAAAAGCTTCGTCGATGCCATTTGCAAAATCGCAGTTTTCTATTTGCAAATTTGTACGTTACACAGCGACACCCGATCAAGGCTTTTCTATCTGTTGTCCCTGACTAAATGCATCGCAGAATGCGCTAGGGAGGCAGTCGATGACTTTAATCGGTGTTGCGGCAGGCCGCGTTACTCTAAGCAAGGCAATGGCGTCCGCACGGATTGCCGACACGATAATCTATCTGCCAGGTCTCCTGGGGCTCGCCGCGGTCATTGGCTTCAACGAGCAGACGCAGCAGTTTGGCCTGTACTCTCTCATAGCCAGCGGTGCCGTTAAGGAGATCCCCGGCGCACTGTTATTTCCGGGTTCGTTGCGAGCAAACCGCGTCAGGGCTGGCCACTGATGCGCGAGATACTTGAACAACTCGAGGCGCGGCGAGCCGAAGCCCGCCTCGGAGGTGGTCTGACACGCATCGCTGCCCAGCATGCCAAGGGTAAATTGACGGCCCGCGAACGACTCGACGTACTCCTCGATCAGGGTTCCTTCGAGGAATACGACATGTATGTCACGCATCGTGCGACGGACTTCGGCATGGATGCCCAGAGGGTGGCTGGCGACGGCGTCGTTACCGGGTGGGGCACGATTAACGGACGCCTAGTCTATGTGTTTTCGCAGGATTTCACCGTTCTGGGCGGGTCCCTATCCGAAACCCATGCGCAGAAGATCTGCAAGATCATGGGCATGGCCGTGCGGAATGGGGCACCCGTAATCGGCCTCAATGATTCAGGCGGCGCGCGCATTCAGGAAGGTGTAGCCTCGCTCGCTGGCTACGCCGATGTGTTTAAGCGCAACGTCGATGCGTCGGGCGTAATTCCGCAAATCTCAGTCATCATGGGCCCCTGCGCCGGCGGTGCGGTCTATTCGCCGGCCATGACCGACTTCATCTTCATGGTTCGCGACAGTTCCTACATGTTCGTGACGGGGCCCGATGTGGTGAAGACCGTCACCAACGAGATCGTGACGGCAGAGGAGTTGGGCGGCGCGCGCACGCACACGACGAAATCGTCTGTTGCCGACGGCGCCTACGACAATGATGTCGAGACCTTAGAACAGGTCAGGGCGCTGTTCGACTTCCTGCCACTTAACAATCGCGAGAAGCCACCGCTGCGTCCGTTCCACGATGACCCTTCGCGGATCGAGATGCGACTCGACACGCTAATCCCCGACAGCGCGGCAAAGCCGTACGATATGAGGGAACTGATCCTTGCGATCGCCGACGAAGACGATTTCTTTGAAATCCAGGCGGCCTTTGCGAAAAACATCATCACCGGCTTCCTGCGCATCGAAGGCCAGACAGTGGGTGTGGTCGCAAACCAGCCCATGGTCCTTGCCGGCTGCCTCGACATCGATTCCTCGCGTAAGGCGGCGCGCTTCGTGCGCTTCTGCGATGCCTTTTCGATCCCCATCCTGACACTGGTCGACGTGCCCGGTTTCCTGCCGGGTACATCACAGGAATTTGGCGGCGTCATCAAACACGGGGCGAAGCTTCTATTCGCCTATAGCCAAGCCACCGTGCCGATGGTCACCCTGATCACCCGCAAGGCCTATGGCGGCGCCTATGACGTCATGGCCTCCAAACACATTGGTGCGGATGTCAACTATGCCTGGCCAACCGCCGAGATCGCCGTCATGGGCGCCAAGGGCGCGACAGAAATCCTCTATCGATCGGAATTGGGCGACAAGGAAAGAATCGCCGCCCGCACCAAGGATTATGAGCAACGCTTCGCCAATCCGTTCGTGGCGGCCGAGCGCGGCTTCATCGACGAGGTGATCATGCCGCATTCCTCGCGCAAGCGCATCGCCCGCGCATTCGCAGCGCTGCGCGGCAAGAGCGTCGATACGCGCTGGAAAAAGCACGACACGATCCCGCTATAAAGGTGAAACGATGTGCAATCACGTGTCGTGCGGTGAGCGGACTTATACGACGCCAAGACAGCTTTCCGATGTCATCGGCGAACCGGAAGGCCTGGTTTGGCTGGAGCACGTCGGGGAAATGGATCGGTGCCTTTGCACTCATCGACTTACCGAACTCCCTGAACCGGGCCGGCTTGAAATAAGAGCAGGCTCACAACTCCAAGAAATTCACGGTTGAGCGGTAGATTTCGATGTTCAAGAAAATCCTCATCGCCAATCGTGGCGAGATCGCTTGCCGTGTCATCAAGACAGCGCAAAAACTTGGCATTGCCACGGTCGCTGTCTATTCGGATGCCGACCGCGAGGCACTGCATGTCAAGATGGCCGACAAGGCCGTGCATATCGGCCCCTCGCCATCGAACCAGTCCTACATCGTCATCGGCAAGATCCTTGATGCGGTGAAGCAAAGCGGCGCGGATGCCGTTCACCCTGGTTACGGCTTCCTGTCGGAAAATTCCAATTTCGCCGAAGCACTCAAGGCGGCGGGTGTCGCTTTCATTG
Organism: Mesorhizobium sp. LjNodule214; assembly: GCF_964252735.1. Taxonomy (NCBI): domain Bacteria; kingdom Pseudomonadati; phylum Pseudomonadota; class Alphaproteobacteria; order Hyphomicrobiales; family Phyllobacteriaceae; genus Mesorhizobium; species Mesorhizobium sp. LjNodule214. The sequence goes on along the minus strand of NZ_CAXUPE020000004.1, from coordinate 237,498 downwards.
GCCCGCCGCCGGTCGCCATAGAGGCCATGGGCGACAAGATCACCTCCAAAAAGATCGCGGCAGCCGCAGGCGTCTCCACGGTGCCTGGTCACATGGGGCTGATCGAAGACGCGGACGAGGCGGTGAAGATCGCCACCCAGATTGGCTATCCGGTTATGATCAAGGCCTCGGCCGGCGGTGGTGGCAAAGGCATGCGTATTGCCTGGAACGACGTCGAGGCACGCGAGGGTTTTCAGTCATCGAAGAACGAGGCAAAATCCTCCTTCGGCGACGACCGCATCTTCATCGAGAAGTTCGTCACCCAGCCGCGCCATATCGAGATCCAGGTGCTCGGCGACCAGCATGGCAACCTGCTCTATCTTGGCGAACGTGAGTGCTCGATACAGCGCCGCAACCAGAAGGTCATCGAAGAAGCGCCGTCCCCCTTCCTTGACGCCGCGACTCGCAGGGCCATGGGCGAGCAGGCTGTCGCGCTGGCCAGGGCGGTCGGCTATTTCTCCGCTGGCACGGTCGAATTCATCGTCGATGCGCAAAAGCAATTTTATTTCCTAGAAATGAACACGCGGCTGCAAGTCGAGCATCCGGTGACGGAACTGATCACCGGCATCGACCTTGTCGAGGAGATGATCCGCGTGTCTGCCGGCGAACCGCTTCGCCTCAAGCAGGATGATGTGAAGTTGAACGGCTGGGCAATCGAAAGCCGGCTCTATGCCGAGGATCCCTATCGCAACTTCCTGCCGTCCATCGGGCGGTTGACGCGCTATCGACCTCCTGTCGAGGGACGGCGCGACGACGGCACCGTCGTGCGCATTGATACCGGCGTCTTTGAGGGTGGCGAGATCTCGATGTACTACGACCCGATGATCGCCAAGCTGTGCACCTGGGCCCCCGAGCGTCAGACCGCGATCGATGCGATGGGCAAAGCGCTCGACGATTTCGAAGTCGAGGGCATCGGCCACAACCTGCCGTTCCTGTCGGCGGTTATGGACCATTCCCGTTTTCGGGATGGCCGGCTGACAACCGCCTTCATCAAGGAGGAATATCCAGATGGATTTTCCGGCGTTGTGCCGACCGAGTCAGATGCAAGAGTGCTTGCCGCAGTCGCCGCCTTTGTCGAGATAAGACGGCAGTGGCGCGACGTGCAGATTTCCGGCGCTATGGACAATCATCGCCGCCAGATCGAAACTACATGGGTTGTGACGCTCGCAGAGTTTGCGCTACCGATCATCACGGTGCAGCAGGCGAGCGCAATGCTGGTGGATTTCAGCGACGGTCCTGCCTTGCGGGTCACCAGCAACTGGGCGCCGGGCAGCCACCACGCGCGGTTCCTGGTTGACGGCGCATCGATCGGCGTGAAGACCGCCACGTCCGGAACCGGCCATCGCCTGCGCTGGCGCGGGATGGACGTATTGGCCCATGTGCGCTCTCGGCGCGCGGCCGAACTGGCGCGCCTAATGCTGAGGAAGCTCCCACCGGACACGTCCAAGATGCTGCTCTGCCCGATGCCTGGCGTGATCACCGCGATTGCCGTTGGCGAGGGCGATGCGGTGGAGGCTGGCCAGATTCTTGCAACGGTGGAAGCGATGAAAATGGAGAACGTGCTGCGCGCCGAACGCAAGGCCACTGTGAAGCGCGTCGTCGCGACTGCCGGCATGAACATGGCTGTCGATGAACTGATCATGGAATTTGAATGAAGGTAAGACAAATGACCAACCGCGCAGCCTACGGGGACTGGCGAAAACTCGCCGAGCACGAAATCAAGGCGTCGCCTGACAACTTGGTCTGGAATACGCCGGAAGGCATTGCGGTCAAATCGCTCTACACCGAGGCCGATCTGGATACGGCCGGCCACCTCGGCACGCTGCCCGGGATAAAACCCTTCCTGCGCGGGCCGCGGGCAACCATGTATGCGGGGCGTCCGTGGACCATCCGGCAGTATGCTGGCTTCTCGACAGCGGAAGAATCCAACGCCTTCTACCGCAAGGCGCTGCTGGCTGGCCAGAAGGGTCTGTCAGTAGCCTTTGATCTTGCCACCCACCGTGGATACGATTCAGATCATCCTCGCGTGGAGGGGGATGTCGGCAAAGCCGGCGTAGCGATCGACTCCGTCGAGGACATGAAGGTCTTGTTCGACGGCATACCGCTCAAGGACATTTCCGTCTCCATGACGATGAACGGTGCTGTCATCCCGATCCTCGCCTGCTTCATCGTCGCTGGCGAAGAGCAGGGCTGCTCGCACGCCGAGCTTTCCGGGACCATCCAGAACGACATCCTGAAGGAGTTCATGGTCCGCAACACCTACATCTACCCGCCCGAACCCTCGATGCGAATCGTCGCCGACATCATCGAGTACACCACAAAGGAGATGCCGAAGTTCAACTCTATCTCCATCTCCGGCTATCACATGCAGGAGGCGGGCGCGACGCTGGTGCAGGAACTCGCCTTCACACTGGCCGACGGGCGGGAATATGTTCGTGCCGCGTTGAAGAAAGGCCTCGATGTCGACGATTTTGCCGGACGGCTCTCGTTCTTCTTCGCGATTGGGATGAATTTCTTTATGGAGGCCGGCAAGTTGCGGGCGGCGCGACTTCTGTGGTCGCGTATCATGGAAGAGTTCCAACCGAAGAAGCCTGCATCGCTGATGCTGCGCACGCACTGCCAGACATCGGGCGTGTCGCTGCAGGAGCAGGACCCCTACAACAACATCGTGCGCACCGCCTACGAGGCGTTGGCCGCGGTTCTCGGTGGCACGCAGTCGCTTCACACCAACTCCTTCGATGAGGCGATCGCACTGCCGACTGAGTTTTCGGCTCGCATTGCCCGCAACACGCAACTCATTCTTCAGCACGAGACCGGCGTCACCAAGGTCGTCGATCCACTGGCCGGCTCCTATTACGTCGAAAGCCTGACCTCCGAACTTGCTGATAAGGCGTGGGCGCTGATCGAAGAAATCGAGGCCATCGGCGGCATGACCAAGGCCGTGGCAAGCGGCCTGCCCAAGCGCATGATCGAAGAGGCCGCGACTCGCCGGCAAGCAGCCGTCGACAAGGGCGAAGAGGTCATTGTTGGCGTCAACAGATACCGCTTGGAGACAGAGGACCATATCGACATCCTTGATATCGACAACGCTGCCGTACGCTCATTGCAGATCGCTCGAATCGAAACAACAAAACGCCAACGCGAACCCAAGCGCGTCGACGCTGCCCTTGCCGAACTTGGCAAGATCGCGGTCAACGGCAAGGGCAATCTTCTCGAAGCAGCCGTCGAAGCGGCGCGAGCGCGTGCCACAGTCGGTGAGATTTCGGACGCACTTCGCATGGCCTTTGGCGATCATTTGGCAAAGCCGGAAGTGGTCACGAAGGTGTACGGTGCAGCCTATGACCACGAGCCGGAATTTCAAACGCTTGTCTCGCGAATCCATGAGTTCACTCGCACCCTTGGACAAAGGCCGCGCATCATGGTGGCGAAGCTTGGTCAGGATGGGCATGACCGCGGCGCCAAGGTTATCGCGTCCGCCTTAAGCGACATCGGCTTTGACGTAGTGGCAGGCCCGCTCTTTCAGACGCCGAACGAGGCCGCACAGCTAGCAATAGAGGAGAAGGTGCATGTGGTGGGAGTGTCCTCGCTGGCGGCCGGTCACAGGACGCTCGCGCCGCAACTCGTCGAGGCGCTAAAGGCCAAGGGTGCCAACGACATTGTTGTGGTGGTCGGTGGCGTCATCCCGCGCCAGGATTATCAGTTCCTCACTGACAAAGGCGTGGCGGCCGTCTTTGGCCCTGGCACGAACGTGCTCGACGCGGCGCGTGCGGTCCTTGATCTCATGGAGGGAAGAAGACGCAACCAATGAACGACCTCATTCTGCCGACTCTCAGTCAGCTCGATGAAACGCCCCATCTCGTCAAGATCGAAGTCGGGGTGGATACCTTGGAGTAGTAGGCGACCGCCGCCTTGAGAAACGCGATGGCGCGCTCCTTTTTCTCGTCGGGCAGGATCTGCGCGAAGGCGACGCGGGAAGCATCGTCGATTTCAACTTTTGCGGATTGCCGGTGAAGCGATGGCCGACCTGGTTGAAGCGGCCGAGCTTCTTGATGTCGATATGGATCATCTCGCCGGGGTTCTCGCGTTCGTAGCGTCGGATGGTTAGGCCGACTCGATGTCCCTCAGCCGCGACAGCCCGGCACGCTTGAGCACTCGGCTGACAGTGGCGGCGAGACGCCGATATCCATGGCGATGTGCTTGCCAGTCAGCAGTAGACAATGCAAGGCGACGGCCACGGCCTTTCCGGTCTTGCCCAGGCATGACGGTGGGCCGCGAAGAGCGGTCGGCCATGCCTTTGCTGCCCTCCGCTCCGTAACACTCGACCCAGCGAGCTACGATCTTCGCCGATACCCCATACGCCCGCGCTGCATGGTCTTTGGAAAACCGCCTCCTATCCCCGCCAGCGCTATCTTGTCTTGACCCCAGTCTCCTCGGTCCGGTCCGAACGGACAACCTCTGCAAGCTCACAGCTAAGCGACGATGCCCTAAGGCCGGACCCAACGAGATCCGGCTGAAATTTCGATCCATATCCGAAATATGCCTACAAATTTCGGACAATGCCTACACGACTGTCGGCCTCCCCACCGCATACCGCCGATCGATCTGTTGATCAGGTACCAGCAAACGCTGCCGTCGTTCCGTCGTCAACGCGCGGCTATTCGCTCGTCTCGTCTCCGACGTCCTCTTGGCCCGCGGCAAAGTCGGGCATGACGTCACCGCCCAGAAACTTGTCCTTCGACAGCAGGCCTGCATCCTCGAGCGCCTCGAAGTCCGGCAGATCGCGCAGCGTATCAAGCCCGAACTCCAGCAGGAATTCTTTGGTCGTGACATAGGTGTAGGGCGCACCGGGCGTCGGGCTACGCGGGCCGGAAGCGATCAGCCCAGCACCGCGCAGATGACCAATAAAATCGCGACTGATCTCCTTGCCAAAGAATGACGACAACTCGGCGCGAGTGATCGGCTGGAAGTAGGCGACACACATCAGCACCAGCACCTCCGACTGCGTGAGTTCGACGTCACGCCCGTTGCCGCCGACGGCCGTGCCAAATGCACTGCGGATGGCATCGGCATAGGCGGGCCGGGTCAGGTGCTTCCATCCACCGGCGACGGCGACGAGGTCGTAGGGACGGCCGCGCAGTTCTTCGCGGATGTCGTCGATGAGGAGATCAATGCTGCAGCTTTTTCCGACGATGCGGGCGAGCGTTTCGCGGTTGACCGGCTCGCTGGCCGCAAAAATCGTTGCCTCGACGCGATGCATCCATTCGCGCCAGCGGGCCTCCGGCGGCAGGTGATCCAGCTCCCGGTCAAACAGCTGGTCAGCTGATCGACCGTCATCTGGCCGCCCCTTCCCTCGTCTGGGCGCTGCTTCCGCCATCGCTTTCAGATCCCGTAGAAGCGGAAGGTTGGCCGGCCGGACAGTTCGCGCACGGCGCCGAGTTCAACCAATCGGTCGAACAGGCGGCGCAGACCGCGGTCACTCATGCCTGCGATGTTTTCCGACGCCACGATCGCATCGTCGGACAGGAGTCTTTCGACAACGGCCTGCGCTGCCTTGGCCCTGAGCTTCGGCGCAACCGCAAGCAGCCGGTCCGCGCGGCGCTCGAGCTCGACGGATAAATCAATGGCGCGCAGCGCGGCGCGCGCCTGCGCGGCCAGCAGGCCTTTCGCACGCTCATCAGGATCTGTCTCAATGCCTGTCGCCACGGAGCTGGCTGCCAGTCGAGGCGTGCGGGCGCCTGTCCCCAAGGCTGCCTCGGCGCCCAGCAGCGGCATGGCGTATGCCCAACCCAGCCGCTGCGCCCGCAGGGCGTCGGCGAGCCAAGCTCCAACGGCGCGTGCGAAGCCACGGCGTTCGGCGGCCGTGAACGCACCGGTCAACATGCCGACCATTCCGATGCCTGCGGAAAGCTGTCGAAGATCATCTGCCAGTTCGCTGACCACCTCATCGTCCGGGGCGTAGCCGAACTCTTCCAGGACGGCGGCGAGGTTTTTCTTCGTCAGCAGCTCCTCCGCGGGCCGTGCTGCCAGCCGGCGCCAGGCGAGGAGAAAACGGCCGGCGGGGCCGACATTGTCGCCGAGCCGGGTGAGCAGCACGGCGTCGCGCAGCGCGCTTTCATCCTCGACGCGGCCGGCCTGTTTTGCCGTTGCCGCGGCCGCCGAAAGCGCCAGCCGCTGCCGCCAGGCGCCGGCCCACCGCTCCTGCCGGCGGACCACCGCATCGAGCGCGCCGATGGCGGCGCCAGCGGTGAGCGCGACGTCTTCAACATCTTTGCCCGCAAGGCTTTGCGCATCCGGCGCGGCGCGGCGCAGCCAGGCCGGCACAGTCGCCATCGGCGCGGTCGAAGGGGCACCGGCAAGCGCGATGTAGTGGTGCGGAGAGGGTTTGGGACGCAGAATCATCGCAAGCACGATGAATCACGGCGGCGCTTTTGGCAACCGAAATGGATAGAAAGCGCTGCGCCTGTCGTGCCAGATAAACGAACGATAATGTTGCATTATCGTTCGTTTTGCTGTCTATAGAGGAAATGGCCGTTTTCATCGATCGCAAGCCCGGAAATCACGCTCAGCGAAGTTCCGCAACGTCCCATAGCACGGCGGCCGCCGTCGAACTTTCCGCCGCCCCAACGCCGGCCGCGCCGTCAGCGCCGATTGCCGGCGACTGTCTCGACAGCGGCGGTCTCGACAACGAGTTGCCGGACATCGTCTCGATCGTCATGGCGATGGATCAGGCGCCGGAAGACGAGCCTGCGCAAGCCCCCTCCCCTGCCCTGCCGATCAGCGGCCAGAGGCGTGTGCCGGCGCATCTGGAAAAACTCGCCGATCGTGCCCGCGACTATGTCGAGGCGGCGAGTTCGGCCAACACCCGCCGCGCCTACGCCGCCGATTGGAAGCATTTCTGCACCTGGGCACGCCGCCAGAATCTGGAGGTGTTGCCCCCCGACCCCCAGACCGTCGGCCTCTACATCACCGCCTGCGCGTCCGGCAAGCTAACGGGGGACAAGAAGCCGAACTCCGTGGCGACGATCGAGCGCCGTCTGTCCTCCTTGACGTGGAATTATACGCAACGCGGCCAACCGTTGGATAGAAAAGACCGCCACATCGCCACCGTGCTGGCCGGCATTCGCAACAGCCACGCAAAACCGCCGGTGCAGAAGGAAGCCATCCTGCCCGAGGATCTCATTGCGATGCTCGAAACCCTCGACAGGGGAACCCTGCGTGGCTTGCGCGACCGCGCCATGCTGCTTTTGGGCTTTGCCGGCGGCTTGCGCCGCTCCGAGATCGTCGGGCTCGACGTTGCCAGGGATCAGACGGAGGACGGCCGCGGTTGGGTCGAGATTTTCGACAAAGGTATTTTGGTGACGCTGCGGGGCAAAACCGGCTGGCGCGAGGTCGAAATCGGCCGCGGCTCGTCCGATGCCACCTGCCCGGTTGTCGCGCTGCAGACCTGGCTCAAATTTTCCCGGATCGGCCATGGCCCCCTGTTTCGCAGGGTGGCTGGGCAAGGCAAAAAAGTGGGCGCCGAGCGATTGAACGACCAGGAGGTGGCACGGCTGGTCAAGCGCACCGCGCTCGCCGCCGGCGTTCGTGGCGATCTGTCGGAAGGCGAGCGCGGGACCAAATTCTCTGGGCATTCGCTGCGCGCCGGCCTCGCTTCCTCGGCCGAGGTCGATGAGCGCTACGTGCAGAAGCAGCTCGGCCATGCTTCTGCGGAAATGACCCGTCGCTATCAGCGCCGGCGCGACCGGTTTCGGATCAACCTCACCAAGGCAAGCGGGCTGTAAACGCCCCTTTAGAGGAAGCCCGCCCCTACCAAGGGCCAATAAACTCCGTTTGCGCGATCGCCTTGCTGCAATCACAATATGTCGATAGATTACGGTTCTATCGACATGATTTGGCAATGTGTCGATGCCAACGACATATCAACCCCGACATGTCGATCGAACAGGGAACCAGCGACATGACGTTTCAGGCTGACCGGCCTTACAATGACCTCCCTCCCCTGCCCCCAAAGGAGGATGTTGAAACGAAGGTGGTGCTCAAGGCCTGCATAGTGGCGCGCGCGGCCCTGGCAGAGCTCAGGGTATCGGGTCAGCTTATCCCGAACCAAGCAGTCCTCATCAACTCTATCCCGCTCCTAGAAGCCCAGGCAAGTTCCGAAATAGAGAACATCGTCACGACGACGGACCGCTTGTTTCGCTTCGCCAATGAAGCCGGAAATCTCGCTGATGCTGCCACGAAGGAGGCGCTGCGCTACCGCACCGCGCTCAATCAGGGCTTCCGAACTCTGCAAGAGCGTCCTGTGACGACATCAACGGCAGTCGCGGTGTGCCGCACCATCAAGGGCGTCGAACTGGACATTCGGTCGACGCCCGGCACGGCCCTGGTCAACCAGGCGACGGGTGCGGTTGTCTACACCCCGCCCGAGGGACAGAACCTCCTGCGCGACAAGCTGGCGAACTGGGAGCGCTACATCCATGAGGCCGAGGACATCGATCCGTTGATCCGCCTCGCCGTGATGCACTACCAATTCGAGGCCATCCATCCGTTTGTCGACGGCAATGGCCGAACAGGCCGCGTGCTGAACCTGCTCTATCTGGTTGACAAGGGCCTCCTGGATATCCCGGTGCTCTATCTAAGCCGCTATATCATCCGAAACAAAGGAGCCTACTACGATCGCCTTCTCGCCGTGACGACGGAGGGCGCGTGGGAAAGTTGGATCCTCTACATGCTCGCCGCGGTAACTGAGACTGCTGGCTGGTCAACTGCCCGTATACGCGCGATCCGCGACCTGCTCGACCAGACCGCCGAGCGCTTGCGCCGAGACCTCCCGAAAATCTACTCCCGAGAGCTTGCCGAGATAATCTTCGTCAATCCGTACTGCCGGATCGGCGACCTGGTTTCATCCGGCATAGCGAAACGACAGGCGGCATCGGTCTATCTGAAGGCCCTCGTCGACAATGGCCTGTTGCAAGAAGTCAAGGCTGGTCGCGAGAACCTCTATATCAATCCGGCCTTGCTGGCGCTTCTCACCGAGCGCGAGCCGGCGCAAGGCGGCCGGTGAAGCCCTCACCTTCCTACCGGCACTAAACCGCCCAGCCGTGCATCTCGCCCTCATCCGAAGACGACCGTTTGATTGCCCTGGTTTCCGGCATATCTGATTCGTGCCTGGACTTTTTCGTTCGCTACATTGCCGCCAAAATTGTTCATCCGAGGTCACCGTTGGCCAATGGCCAGGCACGATCCTCGCCGGCCGCCTCCTCTTTTCGGGGGTGCTCCTGCAAGAGTTGGCATGCCGACACCCGCCATTCGCGCCCCTCTTAGGTCACCCGCATTTTCATCCGGTCACCCTACCATCACGGTTGGGGCTTGAGCGCCGCCACAGCATCGGTCTGACAGAGAACTGCCGTCCACGGCTTTTCGGCCAGCAACTGAGTTTCTTGAGGGACCGCGATCAGCGGCGATGATGCCCGCTGTCTTCATCTTATCGTCTCATCTTATCGTCTCACCGGGAGCGGCACGACATTCTCGTGGCTTGGCAGATCGAAAACCATAGCCAATTGGCGTGTCATGGCCATTTCGACGGCCAACTCTTCAATGGACTGATCGGGTAAACCGGTCTTGACCCTGGCGAACCAGCCCGGCGAGCTTATGCACTTGAACCGGAACCATGTGAGGATGCTCATCGAGCAACTTACTGATCTCGATCACCACGTCAGCATCGATGTTCTTTGGCAATTCGCGCATAGGCGGGCCCTCGATAAACATGATGATGCGAGCAGTCTGAAAGTGATCGTGCGCACGTGCCTGCCCCGACCGTGCCTGCCGACACTACACCGCCATCGCCCTACACCAAGAGAATGCGTCAGTCAGTCCGGCGAGTCCAGAAATGTCGGCTCGAGCCGGCATCCCCTCCCCTACCCGATATATTCTCGCGAGCGAGCGCCCAGACCACGTCCCCGATGATCTGAACTCCGCGCGGCCATTTGCGCGCCCAGCGGCCATGCCCCGGCCTCGACTGAGATCTACGCGGCCGCGTGCGGCCGCTTGCAATCCCTGCCCGACAAGCATGATTTTACTGCCGTAAAAAATCGCCTTTGTTACAGAGAAAACATGTGTTTAGCTCATAGAGCGGGACAATATGGGCTTCCACACATGAGCATTGGCTTCATGACATCAGCTGCAGCCGGCAGTAAAAGCCCCTCGGCCCCGTTAACCTTCTGTTAACCTAAAACTTCTTGCCGCGGTTGACCGAATCGGAGCTTAATGGCGCTTGTTGAGTGGATTACTTACAAAAAGCGCCAATTCAGGTTTCGACAAGAAATGAACATTGCCATGCGGCTGCCACGCTTCGAGTTCGATAACACGATCATCGAGCAGGGCGAAGAGATATCGCGGCGACTGAATCAGCTTCGTATGGAGAAGTTCCCGCCCAACGCGACCAAGACCCTTCGGTCTTTTTCGATGGCGGAGGTAGCCCACTATCTGGGAGTATCGCAGAACAATCTGAAGCGCCTCCATCTGGAACGCAAGGGCCCCCTGCCCGAGCAGATACCGTCGGGGCGCCGATCCTATACCGCCGAGCAGATGCTTGAGCTGCGCCATTTCCTGGACCGACACGGCAGGACCGAGGTCAAGAAATACGTCCCGCACCGCAAGGCTGGCGACAAGCTCCAGGTTGTTGCTGTCGTGAACTTCAAGGGCGGCAGCGGGAAGACAACCACCGCCGCCCACCTCGCCCAGCATCTAGCCCTGACGGGCCATCGCGTCCTTGCCATCGATCTCGACCCGCAAGCCTCGCTGTCCGCCCTGCATGGCTTCCAGCCGGAACTTGATCGGAACCTCTCTTTGTACGAGGCGATCCGTTATGACGACGAGCGCAAGCCGATCTCCGACGTGATCGTACCGACGAATTTTCCCGGTCTGGATATCATTCCAGCCAGTCTTGAGCTGCAGGAGTATGAGTACGACACGCCGCTCGCCATGCAGGACAGAACGTCCAACGTAGGTCGCCAGTTCTTTACTAGGCTTGCAAGGGCGTTGTCGGAGGTGGACGACCGCTATGACGTCGTGATTGTCGATTGCCCTCCGCAACTCGGCTATCTGACTTTGACGGCGATGTCGGCGGCGACATCTGTCCTCATCACGGTTCATCCTCAGATGCTCGACCTGATGTCGATGAGCCAGTTCCTGCTGATGCTCGGCGGCATCTTGAAGACCATCAAGGCAGCCGGTGCAGCAATCGAGCTGGATTGGTTTCGCTACCTGATCACGCGCTACGAACCGACAGACATCCCGCAGGCGCAGATGGTTGGCTTCATGCAGTCGATGCTGGCTGGCCAGATTCTCGAAAATCCGATGCTCAAGTCGACGGCCATTTCGGATGCGGGGCTGACGAAACAGACACTCTACGAGGTCGAGAAGTCGTCCTTTACCCGCTCTACCTACGACCGCGCACTGGAATCACTGGATGCGGTGAATTCCGAGATCGCCACGCTCATCCATCGCGCATGGGGCCGGTCATGACGGCGGGTTTTACGGCAGTAAATAATAGGAATTTTGGTCGTGAAATCAGTCGACTAACCGAGAATCGGAGCGATTGAATGGCACGCAAGGACATATTTGGCAGCGTTATGGGCCCCGCGGCGTCGGTTGCGAACGTCAAGGACGTCTCAGCCTACGCCGTTCGCGGCGCGTCCCGCTCGATCATGCAGTCATTCGAGGAACTCTCGAAGAGTTCGGTCGTCGATCTTGATCCGGCATTGGTCGACACGTCATTCGTTTCCGACCGCATAGACGATGACGATCAGGCTTTCCAGGAATTGCTGGCAGCTATTCGTGAGAGAGGGCAGGATTCGCCGGTTCTGGTCAGGCCTCACCCCGAGGTTTCGGGCCGCTTCCAAACCGTCTTTGGCCACAGGCGTGTCAGGGTCGCGCGCCAGTTGGACCGACCGGTCCGCGCTGTCGTCAAGAAGATGGACGATGAGGACCATGTTATCGCCCAAGGGCAGGAAAATGCTGCCAGAGCCAATTTGTCCTTCATCGAAAGGACGCTTTTTGCCGACCGAATTCTTAAGCGGGGCCATTCCCCGGATACGGTGAAGTCGGCCCTTGCGCTCGATGACACGACGTTCTCGAAGATGCGTTCGGTTACAAGCAACATTCCCGAGCGGGTCATTTTGGCGATAGGCGCTGCCAAGAGCATTGGTCGGGACCGCTGGTGGCAGCTTGCCAAACTCATGGAGCCTCCCGGGGCTGGGGTGAGGGCGGCAGAGTATGTGGCAGGCGCCGATTTCGCCCAGCCAGGCAGCGATGCCCGGTTTGCCCGTCTCTTCGACTTCATGAGTGTGCCAGCGAAACGCCCGCATGCGTCTACGAAGTCCACGGAAACGGCTTGGACACCCGATGATAGGTCGGTTCGAGCCAAGATCACCGACACCGGAAAGGTGTTTACGCTCGCCTTGAAATCCAAGGAAGCATCACCCTTCGGCGCATTCATCGCCGGCAAGCTCGACGAGCTTTTCGAGGCTTTTCGGGAGTCGGAAATGGCGAAGAAAACAGGAGACTAAAACCGCAAAAGAAAAAGGCCCCCGAACGTCGCCGTCGCGGAAGCCCTTCTCGGTCTGTAGCAAGCTGAGAATCGCACTTCCCCGAATCACTGTCAAGAGTCGTGGCGCCGTTTCGGCGAGCTGATTTCTTTTGCCTGATTGAAAGGTGAGGGAAATGGAGAGTGGATACGCGACGACGCCCTTTGGGCGGCGGCCGATGACGCTTGCCTTGGTGCAAGCGAATGCGGCATCACGAGAGATTCCGGACGGGGCTCTTGTCGAAAAATGGCAGGTCTATCGTTGGTTGTGCGAAGGCAAGACTGTCGTAGGTGTGGGAGACCGCGCTCTGGCCGTGCTGAGCGGGCTCTTGTCTTTCTATCCGGACGACCAAATCAGTGAGGAAAACGGCCTGATGGTCTTTCCTTCGAATGCGCAGCTGTCGCTTCGCACGCACGGCATGCCCAGTTCCACATTGCGGCGACACTTGGCCGAGCTGGTGAGTTGCGGCCTTGTCGTCCGTCGGGACAGTCCAAACGGCAAAAGGTTCGCCCGGAAGGGAAAGGGTGGTGCGATTGAGGAAGCGTTCGGGTTCTCGCTGGCGCCGCTGCTGGCACGGGCCGCTGAGTTTCAGCATGCTGCCGAGCAGGTGCGCGCCGACAGCCTGGCGCTCAAGTTAATGAGGGAGCGGATTACGCTCCATCGTCGCGACATCCACAAACTTGTCGAGGCGGCGATCGAGGAGGGCGTTCCTGGCGACTGGGGAGCCGTCTGGAGACGGTTTAGAGCCGTTGTAGATGCAATCCCCCGGCGGGCAGCGCTGTCCGAACTGGAGGCAATTGTTGCCGACTTGACCAGACTTCGTGACGAAGTGGATATCATGCTGGAAAACTTCATGAATTCTACGAATCCTAGCGCCAATGAGTCCCAAAATGAGCGGCAGCAATCGGATTCAAACACAGACTCCATTCTTGTATTTGAACCAGCTTCCGACCAAAGCAGGGCGGCGGTCGAGCCAAGGCAGCGAACCGATGAGAAGCTGAAAAGCTATCCAATAGGGCTGGTGCTGAAAGCGTGCCCCGAAATTTCAGACTACGCCGTGCACGGGATCGGAAACTGGCGCGATTTGATGATTACCGCGGCCCAGGTGAGAGGCTACCTTGGTATTTCGCCCTCAGCATACGAGGAGGCTTGCCATGAGATGGGCCAGGAGGTCGCCGCCATTGTGGTTGCCTGCATCTTGCAACGGGCGCAGCATATCAACTCGGCCGGCGGTTATCTGCGGGTTTTGACCGAAAAGGCGAGGGCGGGGCAGTTTTCCGTGGGACCGATGCTGATGGCGGCGCTAAAGGCGAATGGCGTGACGGCGAGGATGGCCGGATGAGAGATGCGAGGCCCCGCTTGACGAGCGCGCTGGGCAGTATTTAGAGGCGCCGACGATGATAGATACGCACAGAGCGTCCCGCCCAGCGGCCGACAAATCCGACGATCCGGCTACGGGTTTTTCTACCGGAAGAGGGGAGGGGCCTGGCGCTACTCTCCTAGGTCGAATCTTTAGCCCGCGTAGATTTTCGGGATGAATTAATTAGCGATCCTTGGTCTTTGGATTCGCTTCCAAGATTTCGCCAATGCAAGATTATCATTCGTTATTGATGCACGACAAGCACAGCGCTTTTCGTCCATATCTGTTGCTAAAAGCGCCGCCATGATTCATCGTGATCTCGATGATTCTGCGTCCCAGACCTTCTGCACGTCACCACGCCACGCCTGCCGGAACCCCTCCGACTGTGCCAATGGCAGCGGTGCCGGCCTGGCTGCGCCGGGCCATCTCGGATGCGCACAGTCATGCGGGAAACGAGTTCGAGGACGTCTCGCTCGCCGCGGGCGCTGCCATCGGCGCGCTCGATGCTGTCGTCCGCCGTCAGGAGCGATGGGCCGGCGCCTGGCGGCAGCGCCTGGCGCTTTCGGCTGCCGTGGCAACCGCGAAGCAGGCTGGCCGCGTCGAGGATGAAAGCGCGCTGCGCGACGCCGTGTTGCTCACCCGGCCCGGCGACAATGTCGGCCCCGCCGGCCGTTTTCTCCTCGCCTGGCGTCGGCTGGCATCTCGGCCAGCGGAGGATCTACTGACGGAGAAAAATCTCGCGGCGGTGTTGGAGGAGTTTGGCTACGCGCCGGATGATGAGGCGGTCAGCGATCTGGCGGATGACCTTCGACAGCTTTCCGCAGGCATCGGAATGGTCGGCATGTTGACCGGTGCGTTCACGGCCGCCGAACGCCGTGGCTTCGCACGCGCCGTTGGAGCTTGGCTCGCCGACGCCCTGCGGGCGCAGCGGCTGGGTTGGGCATACGCCATGCCGCTGCTGGGCGCCGAGGCAGCCTTGGGGACAGGCGCCCGCACGCCTCGACTGGCAGCCAGCTCCGTGGCGACAGGCATTGAGACAGATCCTGATGAGCGTGCGAAAGGCCTGCTGGCCGCGCAGGCGCGCGCCGCGCTGCGCGCCATTGATTTATCCGTCGAGCTCGAGCGCCGCGCGGACCGGCTGCTTGCGGTTGCGCCGAAGCTCAGGGCCAAGGCAGCGCAGGCCGTTGTCGAAAGACTCCTGTCCGACGATGCGATCGTGGCGTCGGAAAACATCGCAGGCATGAGTGACCGCGGTCTGCGCCGCCTGTTCGACC
The DNA here is from genome assembly GCF_964252735.1 of Mesorhizobium sp. LjNodule214. Classification (NCBI taxonomy): domain Bacteria; kingdom Pseudomonadati; phylum Pseudomonadota; class Alphaproteobacteria; order Hyphomicrobiales; family Phyllobacteriaceae; genus Mesorhizobium; species Mesorhizobium sp. LjNodule214. Next base: position 222,241 of record NZ_CAXUPE020000004.1, on the reverse strand, counting down.
GATTGGTTGAACTCGGCGCCGTGCGCGAACTGTCCGGCCGGCCAACCTTCCGCTTCTACGGGATCTGAAAGCGATGGCGGAAGCAGCGCCCAGACGAGGGAAGGGGCGGCCAGATGACGGTCGATCAGCTGACCAGCTGTTTGACCGGGAGCTGGATCACCTGCCGCCGGAGGCCCGCTGGCGCGAATGGATGCATCGCGTCGAGGCAACGATTTTTGCGGCCAGCGAGCCGGTCAACCGCGAAACGCTCGCCCGCATCGTCGGAAAAAGCTGCAGCATTGATCTCCTCATCGACGACATCCGCGAAGAACTGCGCGGCCGTCCCTACGACCTCGTCGCCGTCGCCGGTGGATGGAAGCACCTGACCCGGCCCGCCTATGCCGATGCCATCCGCAGTGCATTTGGCACGGCCGTCGGCGGCAACGGGCGTGACGTCGAACTCACGCAGTCGGAGGTGCTGGTGCTGATGTGTGTCGCCTACTTCCAGCCGATCACTCGCGCCGAGTTGTCGTCATTCTTTGGCAAGGAGATCAGTCGCGATTTTATTGGTCATCTGCGCGGTGCTGGGCTGATCGCTTCCGGCCCGCGTAGCCCGACGCCCGGTGCGCCCTACACCTATGTCACGACCAAAGAATTCCTGCTGGAGTTCGGGCTTGATACGCTGCGCGATCTGCCGGACTTCGAGGCGCTCGAGGATGCAGGCCTGCTGAGCAAGGAAAGGCTTCTGGCTGGCGACATTCCAATTGCGATAGGCGGGGTGCTCGAGGAGGACGATGAAATCGAAGGCTGTGATCTCGATGTCCGTTCCGAGGTGCCTGAATGAGGATCCTTCCAACCTACCCTTAGGCGGCATTCGGCCCACGGGGACGAATGGTTTGCCCAGGTTAATGCCCTCCGCAAATCCCGTTCGGCGGAGTCAGTCAAGCGGCGACGGGGGGAAAGGTCGGCACCTGGGCTGCGACGCTGGATGAACTGGCACGCGAGCTCGACGTCGTCATCGTGGCGTCCGGGGGCAATCGCGCTCCCGCAGCGGCAACAGGATTATCCTACTGCATTGCTCTCAAATCTGAGGCCTTCACCCAGCAGCCAATCCATGTAGGCGTCGCCTTCCTCTAGATCGACGTCTTCCGCCTTTGCATGCTCGTAACCCATGAAGCAGCGTGCCTTCTCAAAAGAACATGGAACCGCTTTCATCAGCCATTTGGCACGAGCCAACTTTGCAAGGGCATCGCGTGCGTGCCGGTGATACTCGTCCACGGCTGCAACAAGATCGCGGTTGTTCCGCGCCGTCTCGATTGCCCACTCATAGTCAACATCGTGCATCTGGTTAGGGGCAATTGCGACGATAGCAGCCTCTACCTCTCCGAGCGTCAAGCTCGACTCCTCAAGCGTGCCATCACGACGCTGGACCTCAGAAATGATATGCCGGCAGTCTTGGCAGATGAGCACAGTGACATGGGAGCCGATTACCATTCCACCCGTCATGTCGCCACCGCGCCAGTAGAGGTTGCTGATATCCTCCTCCGCGATCCAATCCCGGATGATGTGGATGCGCGCCGTCCATTTTCCCTTGTTCGACTTCCTGCATATCTCCCGCTTGGAGCGCTTACAGCACCCGCACGTCCAATCCTCGCTTACAGCATTCCAATGCTTTTGTTCGCCGTTCTGGCTCCCTACATCGGCGAACTCAGCATCGCTGGGCGGCTTGCCGGCAGGCTTCACCTTCCGTTTCGCTGATTTGCCAACGGCGTCCCGCGCAACCGATCGGGCAAGTACTTTCATGCCGATGCTGCCACGGTCTAGGTGCGGCAACGCGTCTGTAACCTGCGCCCATACCAGCGCCCGGTCATCGATCCAGAAATCGGCCCGCACCCCAATCGCCACTTCGCGACGGTTCTTCCCCTTGGCGAACCGCCTTGCCATCCGCTCAGCAAAATCGAGGCGATCCGCGATGTCTGGCTTCACCCGCTCCCACGTCGTGCGTGCGGCCTCAAAATCGACTGTATGGACACCGTTGTCGGTGGCGCGAATAAACCCGGTGATTTCTTTCGGTGAGAAAGTGAAGTCCCAATCCACGGCGCTGTCGAGTGTCGCCTTAGCACTTCCCTCTGCCAGATTGCAGTCGATACAGATGAGCGTTCGTTCGAAGCGTTCCACGAACTGGAGCATGCCGTACTTGGCATGCGACACTTGGATGTTGAACTCGCGATCCTCCGACTTCTGGTTGATTTCCTCGAATAGCTTCCCGGCCTTATCGCCTAGGTGGTCGTGGTGCAATTCAAGTTGACATAGCAGGACGCCGGATGTCGTGAGTCTCGCAATCTGCGGCTTGGCCCTCTGGCAGCATGGGCATGTCCAGCCCTGCCAGGTGCCAGCCCATGCCCGATTGAGATTGAGCTTATCGGTGTTGAACCGGCGCATAAGCGCTTTGGTCTGCGCGCTCCATCGGCCGTCTCGCATTCGCGCAAGCTGTTCCAACTCGTCGTCGGTCATGCTTTCGATGTCTGGGATGGTGATCGTTATGGAGCTGCCGTGCACGACGATTTCGAACCATAGTTAGCGATGTAGAATTCTATTTTCCTCGTATAGAACAATTGAAGAACGTCGCCAATCTGAACACCTTGGCTCGGATCATGGCGTTCGGGCGATGACTGCCGTAAGATTCCACCGGTGTGGGCGGAGGGGAACATGGCAATTGATACTCTTGAGAAGGTGCCGCTGCTCTATCACTTCACCGATCGGAGGAACCTGCCGGTGATTAAAGAAATGGGAGGACTCTATCCACTCGCGCAGCTTGACCAGAAGAAGGTCAAGGTTCCGGCACCGGGCGGCAATGAATGGAGTCGGGACGCCGACGCGTTGAAGGGAATGGGCAACTACGTCCACCTTTGCTTTCGTAGCACCCATCCGATGGAGTACGTTGCCCGGCAGGATGGGAGGATCACGGACACGATCTTTCTGCAAATACACCCCTCGGTGATGCAGTTCACGGGTGTTCGTTTCACCAACGATGTCGCGAACAAAGCTGGCGTCGAATCGGTTCCTATCGGAGAGGCTGAACCGCTAATCGATTTTGAGATACTTTACACCCGAACGGACTGGAAGGACCCGGCGATTAAGGCGCGTCTCACGCAGGCGGAGAAATACGAGGTGTTGGTTCCCCATGTCATCCCACTCGGCTTAATAAGGAACATTTAGAATGGCTGAGAGACCCGTCTTTATCCCCGCGACTGAGGACGAAGGTTACGTCAGGCGATTGGATTTCGAAATTCCGTGGGCCGGTGGCTTCGCTGAAGTTCAGAAGAAGAAGAATATCCGGTCGCTGCATGAGGCCGCCAAGAAAGCCGGATATGCGCCGCTGCTAGAAGTGTCTAGCAAGTCTGATGAAGTCGCCGGTCGGCATCTTAGCGCGTTTCACCTGCGCGTGATGACCAGCATCGGCGAGATACCGCTGGAGAACGCCTTTCAGGGAAGTAAGGTATTCGAGCGCGGCGGGCCGTACACCGATCTGTACGAGGTTGAACCGCGCGATGCGAAGCGCGAGCCACGACTCCGCGATTCCGGCGCATTGGTGGGCTTCAAATTCGACGGCTTCGAGTTCCCGCTAGAACCCACGACCGTGTTCTACGATTGGCTTTATCTCAATGCCATCTTTCCTCACCGTGTATGGCTAAAAAATCGAGTGGATGGCGAAATGCAGTATGCCGGTTTCACTGACATAGAGTTCAACCCTAGCAAGTCGGTCAATTGTCAGGCGAAAACGTGCGCTCTGTTCGTAGTGCTCATGAGGGAGAACAAGCTGGAGCGCTACCTGAAAACGCCGGAGGTTTTCATTGCCGCGATGGCTGCTCATTCGCTTCGGCCGACCGAGCATCAACCTCATTTGAAGCAGGCCAGACTTAGGGTCGGCTAGGAGGCGGTATGCGCAATTTCTTCCGCAAGAGCAGCAAGGTCACTGCCGAGACCGCACGCCGGGTAACCGGTATCAGTACACCTGTCTTCGGCGTGTCTTGGTCGGACCCCGGCCCCTCAGAGACAGAAATCGTACGCCGCTTCCTCGTGTTTCTCGAAGATCGACGCGTCCTCTACAATCCCTTCGATATGGAGACCGAGGCAGAGGTGGGTCATTCGATCCACCAGATACGCGAGGAAGGCACCAAGACTCTTCAAGCGCTTTCCGCCGACGCGTTCGCCGTCGTGCCTCTTCGCGCGATCCGTGAAGCCGGGCGACGGTTCCATGATGAGCAGCACGAGGATTATCGCCACTTCGATTATCAGTGGCGCGGAAGCCATGCCCGTCCGGGCTTCTTTGTGGCGTTGGGAGCGTTCCGGGCAACCGTAGGGCACCAAGTGGCGGCGCTGGCAGGTTGCTACGGGATCGATGTCGAAGGCCCTCTGGCGTCCATCATGCCGACCCTTGGGGAGGCATCACAGTTGGCCGACGAGTAGCAAGGGCCTACGGCATCGGACCTTCCATCGGCCGTGTCGGCGTTCAGCCCCGTTTCGATTGGTCCGTAATGATTTTTAAGAGGTAATCAGCGTCTACGACGTGGATGTGTTGTGCGCCAGCGCGCACCACGATTCCGTCCAGTACGATTTCCAAATTCTCCAATTCGCCAGTCAGCGAAAACACCGCTCCGCCGCTGTAGCCGTCGACAACCGGCCGCTCGCGGACATTAAGGTAGCGCCGGTAAAATTCGACATTTGTCAGGTAGCTCTTGTCTAGATCGCAGTCAGAGATCGCTCGCTTGATGTGAATGGAGCCAGGTTGTTCGGGGACGAAACCTTCTAGGTACTCATCCATCACGCCTTCGATTGTCGGGTAGCCGACCAAGAAGGACTTGACCCGGTTGGCCCTAGAGAATGGCGCAAGAGGATAGAAAAACGGCTGGTCAGAATGCTGAGTTTTCCAAGTGTCCGCCGTGACGTTGCCCCCAAGTTTTATCCAATCCTGAGTTCGCTCCGGCGATCAATGTTGCCCTGTTGGGCGGTTTGAGCGACGGGCGCAGGCGCGGAGCTGATCATAGTGCGCAGCGCTGTGTCCCGTCGCGGGGTGAAGGTGTGGGCGAACTCGAAGGGGGTCTGCCATCCGAGCCGCGAATGTGGGCGATTGAAGTTGTAATCTGTCCGCCAACTGGCCAAGACCGCGCGAGCCTGTGCCAATGAGGTGAACAGCATCTCGTTCAGCAGTTCGTCACGGAGGCGACCGTTGAAGCTCTCGATGAAGCCGTTCTGCATTGGCTTGCCCGGCGCGATATAATGCCAGTCCACGCGGCTTGCATCGGCCCAGGCAAGGATCGCATTGCTGGTCAGTTCGCTGCCATTGTCACTGACCACCATCTTCGGCTTGCCGCGTTCGATCATGAGCCGATCGAGTTCGCGGGCAACCCTCACGCCGGACAGAGACGTATCCGCGACCAACCCCAGGCACTCGCGCGTGCAGTCGTCGACGACGGTCAATATCCGGAAGCGACGGCCATCGGTCAGCTGATCCGACACGAAGTCCAGTGACCAACGGTCGTTGGGTGCAACGGGGACCATCATCGGTGCCCGCGTTCCAATGGCTCGCTTGCGGCCGCCACGGCGCCGAACGGCAAGCTTCTCCTCGCGATAGAGCCGGAACAGACGCTTGTGATTGACCACATAACCTTCCCGCCGCAGCAGCACGTGCAGGCGGCGATAGCCAAAGCGCCGGCGCTCATGCGCGATCGCCTTCATCCGCTCCCGCAGGTCACCATCGTCGCCACGGCTCGCCTTGTGGCGAACCGTCATCCGGCAGCAGCCGATGGTCTTGCACGCCCGCCGCTCGCTCATCTCGAATGCCGTTCGAAGATGCGCGACAAGCTCTCGCTCGGCAGCGGGCGTCACCATTTTTTTCCGAGAAGATCTTTCAAAGCGGCATTGTCGAGCATGGCGTCCGCCAGGAGCCGCTTCAGACGAGCGTTCTCATCCTCTAGCGGGCCGGTGTCTTCCAAACTCACGATGCCCCTGCGATGTGCCATGCAATTCCGCGCGCTCTTCAAGGACACAAACATCGGTGAAAACCCTCCGTCTAGCCCAAGCGTCTTTGTAAGCGCCGCAAGCTGAGCCTCCACTCCGCCGCGATCGAATTTTCGTATCGCCTTGTCGTGATACCCCTTAAGCACCGTGCCCCGTTCAAGGATGTACGCGATCGAAAACACCGCCACGAGGAACACTGAGAAGGTCTCAACCAAATCTCGAAATCCGTTTGTGACCGTCCAACTTTCGAATTCGCGAACGAACGCTTGGCTAGTTTCGACGGTCGCTTCCTGCGGCATGATAATGAACTGCGCCTTGTCATCTTGACGTGCGAGACAGGAGGGTCGATGCGCGCGGCTACAACGTATCTGCGAGCCGGTTGGCCACCACACGGTCCAGAAGTTCGGCAAAGCGGTTATTATCCTGAGCCATCTTCCAGAAATTCACGAACCGGCAGACGAGCTGAACATTGCCGATCGAATAGTGGCCGTAGCTGTCAATCCGGTCCGGAGAAACGAGCATATCGCTATCGCAATCGTCCTGCCCATGCAGATGCATCGTAAGGCCGGTGATAGCGCATTTCCCCTTCTGCTCCTCGTAGAGGTTGGCAAGATGAGCCTTCATCTCGGCCTCGGAACAATGGAGTTCCTTGTTCTTCAAGGTTTTGAAGACCTTCTGACCATTCGAATTCGCAACCGCGCCCGTGATCGAGAGCATGAGGTTTGCGAGAGTGAGCTCATGCAGCGACACGCTCGATCCGAGGGCCTTCCCGTTGTGCACGCCGAGGCGTTCTTCCCACTTTGGGCGCGAATGCCACGGAGTGAGGTCACCTCCGTCGATGAGGGACTGTACATAGGCCTTCATATCCGCATTGGCGACGCTGAACATCGCTGCCATTGAGGAGATATAGTCCTTCGCCACGGGATGGATCGTCTTCCATGACAACGGCTTCATTTTCTTGTCATGGCGGGACCACTTGGTGACAGGCTTCGCGAGCATAACACTGTCGGGAGCGGAGTGATCAAAAACCGGATCGGCACTCGTCGTCTGGGCCCAATAGAGACTATCGCTGTCCTTGTCTCTGTGGAGCCAGAGATCGCCTTCACTGCGCGTCAGGTCGTTACCTCGATTGAACCAGAGCGTCGCCCGACCTTTGACGTCGGCCTCTGAGTCGTCTTTGGCGGCGTCAGCTTTCGTAACCTCCAGATAGCTATCATAGTCTTCTGCGCGCCACGGATCAAAATAGGTCTTGCCAAATTCGAGGGCTACGAGGCTCTCGCTGAGGCACCGAGACCAAAGGCTGTTTTCGTTCCCCGTCATGATGACATAGATTTTGCCTGCCAAATCGCTCCCCCAATGTACCCAGTCCTCATGCCTTTTACCGACGGCGTACTGAGGCTCGGTTAAGCCGACCAATCAATCCAGACATCTCATGCTAATGTATCTGTTGCTCTTCAAGTCCGCCGTCGTGGGGATCTGCGACAGAACTCAGCCAATCAGTGAGATCACGGCAGCCGGTATTGAGCCTTTGCATTCGTCAGAAAAAACCGAGAGGAGGCGGCAGATCGTCGATAGCGGCGGCAAGCCCTCAATGCGTCGACCGTCGCTAGACGTTGACGGCATGCACAGTCCCTCCGATCAGGCCGCCATCGGCTGGGCTGTCGGCCCGACACCGATCACCGCACCTGTGGTCATTAGCACGATCAGACCGCGCTCGGCTCCGGTCATGTCGAGATAGGCTCGAACCTGCGCGCGGTAGTGGTCGAGTGTCTGGGGATCGGGCGCCACATCGCTCTTCCAATCGACGACGACGGCTGGACGGCCTTCAGACGTCAGAGTTAGGGCATCCGCGATTCCGGTCGTTGCCGTTTCCATCCTATCGTCCGCATGCGCGGCGTAGACGGGAAACTCGGCCAGGAGAGCCGGCCGCAAGGCCGCGATTTGGGGCAGGGCAAGGGTCTGGACGACACAGCCCGCCAGTTCCTCGGCAGACAGTCCCGTCGCCGGGTCGGCGACCGGAAACCGGCCGAGGGCGCGGATGAGTATGGTGGCTCGGTCTGCAAGGGCTGCCTTTGCCTCATTGGTTTCCCTGGTCAGCACCTCTTCCATGAGCTTGTGCAGGATCAGTCCGCGTTCGCGGCTTCCTTGAACCAGAACAGCGGCTTGCAGTTCGGCTGGCTGGTCATCAGCCGATCCGGTCCAGATCCCGGCCTCTTCTTGCTGCAGCACCGCTCCGGCGGTGTTCTCATCCCGGCTGGGCGCAAGCCAGATCAGCCGCGCCTGCCGCTCGGTAACGGCTTCGGCTTCCGTGGCGAAGATTGCGCGAGTTTGGGTATTGGCCGCTCCGTTGGCTGCCGTCGCGACGTCGGCGGGTAGATGCGAGAGGTCCAGGCCGGGGAGTTCGGCCAGCGAAAGATCGACGAGACCGATCCAGGCGGACTTCGACGGCGTTGTGTCGAGCCGGGGCAGGACGAGAAGTTCGCGGGCGCGCGTGGCGGCCACGTACCAGAGGCGAACGCGCTCCCGATCAAGCTCGTCTTTCTCAGCCTGGCGCGCGACTTCGTAGCCGTCCGGCGCGACGCCCAGGACCGGGCAATAGAAGGTGTCCGTCTGACGGTCGATGACCGCACTGTCGGGCGCCATGACGCCCGTCATGGTGTTGACCGGGATGACGATTGGCCACTCGAGGCCTTTGGCCGCGTGCATGGTGAAGAGCGCGACGGCTTCTTCCTGCGCATCTGGCCGACCCTCCACTGCGCGCGCCTCGTCGGTCCAGGCTGCGGTCATCGCCTCGGCGAAGGAGCGAAGACCGCGAACGGAGTAGCTGGTCGACAGGCTCAAATAGAGATCAACATTGGCGAGCGCGCGTTCGGCCTGGCCGCGATGACGCGCGAGAAGGAGCGGCCGAACTCGCATCATGTCCACGGCCTGCGAGAGCAACTCGTGCGGCGTCGTGCTGTTGCTGCGGCGGTAGAGCGTCTGCAGCTTTTCGATGGTCTCTCGTGCAAGCGGATGAACGATGGCGGCGGGATCGACGCCGAGGTCGAGACGGGGAATTCGGTCGGGCTGTTCTTCGGAACGCGGCAGCGCCCAGACAATGTCCAGAAGTTCCTCTTCGGTGAGGCCGACTAGCGGGCCGCGCAGCAGCGAGCCAAGCGCCAGCGTGTCGCGCCGGTCGGTGAGAACGCGGGTCAGCGCGATCAGGTCCTGGATTTCCTGGCGGCGGAAGAGACCCTTGCCGGCTTGTGTCGCCACCGGAATGCCGCGACGTTCGAGCGCCTCCTCATAGCGCCACAGCTCTGCGCCGGTCGGGGCCAGCAAAGCGATATCGCCGGCCTGGCAAGGACGTTCCGTCCCACTGCGCCGGTCGACAATCGGATGAGTATCAATCAGGCGCGCGCACAGATCGGCGATTGCATCGGCCTCGGCATCGCGCTGCCGCTCGGCGCTGGCCTTGCCGTTTTCGTCCGCCGCGGCCACGTCGAGGGCCGCCACGCACAGGTCGCCGCGATCGTCGTGAAAAGGGTCGAGAGCGGTAAAACCGGGCTGGCCATCGGCCGAGAGCACCGCCTCGAAGCGCTCGTTGACGAAGGTGAGGATCGAGGCGCAGGAACGGAAATTGGTGGAGATCGACAGAAGGCTGTCGGGGTCCTGCGTGCGAAAGGCATCGCGAGCCTGCACATAGGCGCCGACGTCGGCGCCGCGGAAGCGATAGATTGCTTGCTTGGGGTCGCCGACCAGAAACAGCGCGCCCGGCCGGATCCGGAACCGTGTCCAGTCGTCAACGTCGTCGACCGGATCGCCGCACAGCCGCCAGAAGATCTCGGTTTGCAGGGGATCGGTGTCCTGGAACTCATCGACGAGGACACGCGCGAAGCGCTGTCCCAGCGCGCGCCGGACATCGTTATGGTCGCGCAGCAGGTCGCGCGCCGCGAAGATCAGGTCATCAAAGTCGAGCTGGGCGCTCGCCCGTTTGTAGTCGCGATAGCGCTGCAGGATCGGACGCGCGTCGTCGATCAGCGCCTCCAGAACCTGGCCGGCCGCGGCTTGAAGAAGCAAACCCCAAGCCTCGCAGCAAGCGTTGTAGCAGACCTCCGCTGCATCGTTCAGCCGATCTCCATCGGCCTTGGAGAGGCCAGCCTGCTTCGCCGCGGCAGCCCATTTGCCCTTCTTGCGATAGGAGGCAAAAGCGCCTGCCTTGGTGCAAAGATCCGGGTGCGGACGCAAGGTCAGAAGCTGGACCAGGCCGGAGGGCGTCGCGGGATCGGGACCGGCAGCCAACGCGGTCGCCATCTCGGCCAGCCGCTGGACGATCGCGAGCGTTTCCGGCTCGGTCGCCGCTGCCCTGCGCATGAAGGCCGCGAAATCCGCCGTCGCCTGCCGAAAGGCTGTCAGATGACCGTCAAGCGGCGATACGGGCGGCGCTGCGAGGGTGCGGCAGCGGCGCAGATTCTCAGCGATCTTGTGGACGAGCGCCACGGTTTCACCGGGGCTGTGCAGCACCATTTCGGCTAGGATGCCGTCCTGATCGCCGGACAGACGCTCGCGCAGCCAGCCATCGACGATCTCAAGGAAGGTGAGATCGGCCTGGTTGCGGTCCATGACGCCGGCGCCGGGATCGATGTCGGCTTCGGCCGGATAGGGCTTTATCAGACGCTGGCAGAAGCCGTGAATGGTCGAGCAGGTGATTTCGTCGATCACGGCGGTCGCGGCGGCGAGATTGTCGCGCTGCGCCTGCGACAAGCCACCGGGCAGCGTCACGCGCAGCTCGGTCGAGATGTTGCCGACCGCAAGATCGGCAACAATTTCGCGCACCCGCGAAAGCAGCTCACTGGCTGCTAGCTCTGTAAAGGTGACGGCGGCGATGGCGTGCGGGGGAACGCCCTCCGCGAGCATGACGGCGATGCGTCCGGCCATGACGGCAGTTTTGCCGGAGCCTGCGCCAGCTTCGACCAGGATCGAGCGATCATGGAGACTGATCGCGTCGCGTCGCGCGTCGTCATCCTTAAGGACCCTAGACACGCTGCTCATTATTCCGCCTCCCAGATTTGAGTGACCTGACCGAGCCGTTCGGTCGCGGCCGGCATCTTGCGTTTGCAATAGGTGGCGCTGGCATTCGCCGGCAGGGCAAAGGCGAGATCGTCGTAGTCGCCGCCGGTGTCGGGGCCTGGCAGCGCGGCACCGCCGGCGAAGCTGCTCCTCGCCGCGCGCAGATAGTCAGTGATCTCAGCGAGGACCGCGTCCGGATCTTCGAGCTGGAGGTTGATTGGCTCACGCGGGTAAAGCAGCGAGGCGCTGATCGTGACATCATCGCCCAGCAGCGCCTTCACCGCGAAGGCATAGAGGCAGCGCTGAAGCTCGCGGCCGCCGTTCAGCCGGATGTCGCCTCGCGGAGGACGGCCGGTCTTGTAGTCGCGGACCAGCGCGCGCTTGCCGTCGCCTGCGATGTCCAGCCTGTCAATATAGCCGGCGATATTGAAACCCGTGTCGGGAATCGTGACCGGCACATTGGGATCCCACGGCGTCTGCGCGTCCGACTTGGGCTCGGCCCCGCCGAACGGCACCTCGCTATAGGAGCGGGCACCCGGCAGAAGCACATCGCCATAGGCAAGAGCCCGCTCCGCCGTCAGCCGGGCATCACCCAGGGTGCGCCCCCAGATGACGGCCGGGGGGACCGCACGTTCGCTTTCCCAATCGGCGGCGACAAGCGCCGCGGCCCGGTCAACCGTCGCCGTGATCGCCGCGGCGTCGGCGGACACCAATCCACCGGCGCTCTCCAGATCGCGTAAGGCGCGATCGAGAACCATGTGAACCAGATCGCCGACGCCGAGCGCGTCAAGCACGAGCGGTTCGATGGTGCTTTCTGGCACGCGCCAGCCGAAGGCATAGACCCAGGCAAAGCTCAGCGGGTTGCGCAGCAGACGCCGGAGTGAGCTGGCCGATTGGGTGCGGGCCAGGATTGCGAGAATGAGCGGATGGTCGGGCCGGATGAGGCCGTCATGCGGCGTGATCTCGGTGTGCCGCCAGTCGCGCCAGCAGCCTTGCGCGCTGAGCGCCTGCCGGTCGGCGCTAAACTCCTGCGGCCTGGCCATGAGGCGGTCGGTTTCGCTAAACGCATGGATCGGAACGGCGTTGCGACGGAGATAGATTTCCTGACCGTGCGCAGCGAGGAGGGGGCTGCGTCCCAGCAGCCGTCCGTCGCTGTCGCGACGGGCGCGCGAGAGGACGACTTCGCCGGTCGTCGTTGCCAGGATCGTCTCGAAGTCTCGGCGATCGGCCAGGCTCACCGGGAGCGGGTCGAGCTCGGCAGTGGGGATGATATGGTCCGGGATCAGCCGGTCCTCGGCAATTCCGCGCGGCCAGTGCGAAGAGTTGAGGCCGATCAGCCGCACAAAGCGCCGCGGCGAGGCTGCTAGCGCGCTAGCAGGCATCCAGCCGACGGACACGCACGCCTCCAGCCCGTCATCCTGCTTCAGGGTTTCGAGGCTGGTGTCGATCGAGGCCGCCGGCCCGGCGAGGAGGCCCTTGCGCCAGATGGCGAGCGCGCGGCCCTTAAGAAAGGCCTCACCGATCTCCGGTGCTGCGTCGGCCCCCTTGGTGAGAAGGTCGATGGCCGCGCGCAAGGCCGGGGCGTGATCCGCGTCGTCCGGCCAGTCCTCGGGCTTCAATCGCGCCAGCAGGCGGTCCCAGGCGTTGGGCGTCGACATCGGCGCATCGGCTGGCAGGATCCGCAGCCAGCCTTCGGGAAGTGACGCAAAAGGCGTGGAATCCCGACACAGGGCGGCGAGACGACGGATCCGGGACTGCGATAGGCCGCGAACGACGATGTCGGCTAGCGCGGCGGCGGCCTGGCCATCGCGGGTGGTGACGGTCTTGACGCCTTGGACGAAGTGCAGGTCGATGTTGGCGTCCGCGCGCAGGCCGAGGAAGTGATCGTCGTAGTCGGCGGGCGAGGCCGTGGCGATCGCGATATCGGACGGCGCCGCGCGCCCGGAGGCGAGAAGCGACCGCGCCCAGCGCATGGCCTCGATGGCTTCGTGATAGGCCGTAGCCGCGCTGACGGTGCTGACTTCCGGGGTCTGCGAAGGCGCGCGCAGCACTGCGACACCCGTGCCCTCCAACCAGGCCGGCGTCGGCCTCGGCCCGGCCGTCCATCGCACGGGAATGTGCGCGGTGAGCGCTTTCAGGAGCGGCCGCCAGCAGGGCGAGAGTTCGGTGAGGCCAGCGATCTCCATCGGGCCGAGAACGGCGGGCGCATGGGTGATACGGCTGGTAGCGTCGGCGACGATGTCGATGGGCCGCATCATGGCGGCTGGTAGCTGCGCCAGGACCGCCGACTCCAATCGAGCGATGGCGTCGAGTCGCGGATGCTCGACCGCGCGCGCTGCAAGGTCGATACCAGCGCGCCAGGCCTTGTGCAGGGTGTCCGCGGCTGCGTCTATCATCCCGGGCAGCGATTTGATGCTCTCCAGCTCGCCCATCGGCGTTGCCGGCAGGACCGTCTGGATCGCCACGCGAAGGCTTTCATCATCAATTGGGCGGACGAAACCTCCAGCGAGCCGCACCGCCGCCTGCTCGAACGACATGACCTGCAGGCCATGACGGCGGTCGCGCGCCGCCGCCAGGCGGCCTTCCCGCATGGCGAGGCGGCCGTGAACGACGAGGGTGGATCGGCCCGAGATGGCCATTGTGGTTCCCTCCTTTCGAGGTCAGTTCTCATTCGGGCGCCGGCTCAGAGCCGGGGCTGCCGCGCTGGCGAGCGCGTGACTGTTGCGTGGCGGTATTATTTTGGCGGGGCTACTTTGTGGGAAGTCTGTCAAACCCGTTCAGAGAGGCTCTCTATAACAGGTAGACAGTAGAATACCGGGCGAGATGCTTCTGATGGAATGTAATCCACAAGTTTATCGTTAGAATCGACCAGATATATGGCTCCAAAGGCGCCGCCAGAAGCCTGGTGTCGCCTTGGGCGGAGCAGGTTGAGCAGAAGGCTCGACCGTGGGCGATTGCCCGTAGAAACGAGCTTTGGCGGCACGATCACGACTGCGCTCGGACTTCACCTGCTCGTCGCTCCACGGGCCGGCTTCGACCACCTTGCCACGGTCGATCACATAATGTGACCGGCACTTCAACGTCCAGTTGCCGATCGACGGATGAAGCGAGATGGTCTCACCGTCGAAGGTCATCTTCCAGTCCGTCGGCGTGAACGGCGTGACAACTTCCTCGCCGCAACCGCAGCAGCAGCTGTGGGCCGATGTCGCATATTCCATCGACAGGTACAGCACGCCTGCCCCAAGGCGCTCAGGGATGTGGTCGACGAAACGATGCTCGAGTCGCTTGTGCCGTATCACTTGAGATCCCCATTGATCAGCATGTTGCCGTCGGTGGTGTAAGTGCAGTGATGCTCATGTTCGAGGTCTCGGTAGAAGCCGCGAATTTTCTTCCACTTCACCACTGCCAGGACAGCATTCAGGGCATTGAGATCCGCAACCTGAATGTTGGATGCATAAATGGCCTCCACGCCGCCACCGACGAATGAAATGCGCTGAGGCACATGATCCCGCTTCTGAGGCGTGCTGGCGGTCACCCGAAGGATGCCGCCGAGTGATCCTTCGTCGAGCTCAAGGCCCATGCCGACATCGACGAACGCAGCGCCAATCGTCTCGAGCTTCTCCACGATTAACCGCTTCGCGTCACCGGCATCGAGGGACAGGAACGCGAAGGTGACGCCGTTGAGAAGCTCGAGGTTGGCCGGGCCGAGCGCCACGTCATGCGCCACAATGTTGCGATGCATCCGGCTATAGATACCCTTCAGATATTCGACTTTCTTTGGCGCCTCTCGCAGTTCCTCCAGGCTCGGAGCGCCCGGTGCCCGAAACGCGTTGTGGGTCAAGAACTCGTCGCTGTCGAAGAGTCGGATCTCGCGAACCGGCGTCTTGGCGACGAAGTCCAGAATGTAGCCGCCAGTGCCGCCGACGCCAATGATGGCAACCCGCTCGCTGGCCAGCCGCTCGGCCAAGGCGCCGATCCCGACACGGTCGGAGGCTGTCTCGACATAATTGAAGACGCTGTCCTCCTCCGCTTCAGGCTCACGGATGGTGCGGGCCGTTGTGCCGGGGTTCAGCACCGCGGCCGGACCGGCGATGATGTTGGCGTAGCTGGTCATCTTGTGGTGATAGTCCGTGTAGCCCTCGGCCGGCTTGCTTGAGAAGGCATGCGTCGCCTTCAGGCCATGGCCGAGATCGAAGGCGCCGGTCTGGTGTGCGATGCCCTGGATGGGCGACCCATCGGCGTGACACGGGAAGTCGCCATCCCAGTGGGCGACATGGGTGTCGGGCTTGCGCGTCCGGTCCCCGGCCAGCGTGAGGCTCGAGATCAGGGTGCCGATGCGCAATTGCCGGTGCGCATCGACATAGGGTACCTCGCGCATGACGAGATGCCCACCGCGCTGCTGGACAAAGTAGCCCTCGTCCCGCAGCCGCTTGAGGTCCGGATTAAGACTGAACAGTGCGTGTGACATTGAACACCGTTCCCTTCTTCTTGACGTCGACAGAGCCGCCAGCGCCGAGCTCACCGGCGTGCGGTGTCGATGCCGCGTGCCGGTAGGTCATCGAGAAGACGACGTTGGGCTCATGCTGACCCGGAAAGGCGAGCTGGACGATCTGCTCGAACGTCACCGTGCGCGCGTTCACGGCGCGCGGCCGCGAATTGACGATGATCTCGAACGTCAGCCGCGCGGTGATGAACCGCTCGATGTCGGGCTCGGCCAGATCGATCAGCTCACCAAGCTCGATCAAGCGGTCTTCGCCGCCAGGGACCTCAAGGAAAACGCCGTCGCCATCGCCGGGCTTGGCAAGGCCATAGAGCACTACCCCGCTGATGACGGGCTTGCCCCAGCGCAGCTCGTCGTCGTTGAGCGTCAGCTTGAAGTCGCGATCAGTCAGGAAGGCGACGAAGCGCTCGGTACCGTGCTCGCGCAGGTCGAAGGGTTCGTCTAGCCGCACGTCTTCAAAATCGCCCGAGGGCAGGACCGCGAAGAGGCTATAGCCGTCCTGAGGGTCCAGAGCGGCGGCTTCGAGCAGCTGGCGGCCGAGCGGCACAGGATCGCTCACCTGGCGGGACAGGAAGTTGAGATCGCCCTGGGCGAGGAGGAAGCGATATCCCCGCGCCGGACGCAGTGACCGCCCTTCGCGCAGGGCGTCGCCGACGTCGTCGTAGTCGAGAAGTTCTTCAGTGTTCATACGATTAGTCCTTAGGTTGGGCCGAGGCGGGGCCACGGCTCTAAGGGTCCAATCGGATCGAGATTCGCCGACCGGTAAGGTCAGGCGAACTTTTTTTGCAAGGGGCCGTCGGGTGTCGGTCCGCAGATGAAGAAGGCCGGGCAGTTCGGACAGGTGCGCGATGAGACCTCGGCCGGGAACCGTCCAGCGCGGATGTCGCCGAGAAACTTTGAAAGCTTGTCCGTGCGTCCCTTCAACTCGCGGTCTGAGAGGGAAAGCTCGGATGCCTCGCCGTCGGAGAGATGGACGAGCTCCGCAACAGCACCTGGATAGGCCTGTTTGACCGCCAGGATCAGCGCCGCGGCGCCGACATCCTTGCTCTCGGCCGATCGCATGTGACCCGTGCGGACGCGGCGCACGGCGCGGATGCCGTCCGGCCGCATCAACACCTCGTCCGGCTCGACGAGGATTTCTTCGCCGCCGAGGTTGATACTGACCGCCACCGGCGCCTCAGCGATCGCTCCTGCGCGGCCCGACAGAAAGAAACGCAGCATCGCCGATGCGAGATCGCGGAATTCAGCGCGATAGCCATGCTCGCCTAGTCCCTCGTCGGCAAGCGCAGTATCGGTGCGATCAGTGAGTTCCTGCTCGGTCACAGGCACGTCCGACGCGATTACCGCCTCGACTACCGAGCGAACCGCCTCGTGCAAGTGCATAAAGGCCGTAGTGGTTCGGCGCCCACCGACGTGCAGGACATGGGTATAGAAAAAGCGGCGCGGGCAGGATTCATACAGAGCGATTTGCGGAGCTCCGAAGCGCAACCGCCCGTCGATGACCAATTCGACTCCCCGCGCTTCCGCCGCCACCGGAAGCGGCCGCGCTGGGACAACCGAGCGCCGTGTCAAGGCGCTCCCGAGGCGGTCGAGGAATGGCGAAAGCGGTCGACTGTGACCGTTGCTCTTCTCTGTCGGCGCATAAAGGATCAGGCGATCGCGGGCGCGCGACTGTGCCACGTAGAAGAGGCACTCCTGCTCCTCTGCCTGCCCTGCGCGATATGCCTCGAGCGCGCTGCCTTCGGCGCCCGCAATCATGCCGTCGGGCGCTGGACATGGCGGCGCCGGCGGCGTGCGCGGGATCGTATCGCTGTTGAGCCCCGGCATATGCACACCACCGAACTCGAGGCCCTTTGCGCCGTGGATGGTCATTAGACGCACAGCGTCGAGATGTTGAGCGGCCGCCGGCAATTGGCGCAGGTCGCGATCGTCACCGAGACGCACAAGCCTGCGCACACGATCGAGCATGCGCGTGATCGGTAGTCCGCGGCCGGCCGGCTGGACGCGCATGAAGTTGAGGAACTGCCAGATCGCTATGCCGCGCGTACGGTCGGCGAGCTCTGCGGATGCGCCAAGGCGCGCGACGATGCGCGTGCGATCGAGCAATAGCATGGCGAGCACGGTCCAGGGCGAGGCTGTCTGGTCGAAGCCGCTGAGCGCGATCGCCAGCCTGGAGAGTGCCTGACGGCCGGCGTCGCTTACGCCGGGGATCGCATCCACCTGCTGGAGCCAGCCGCCCGGCGCGTGGTCGGCTGCCCGCAGGTGCTCAAAGATCGCCGCCACGTCAGAGAAGGAAGTTGTGAAGTCGGGCCAGCACGCGATCCGCAGCAAGCCCATGGCGCGCCGATCGACGAGAATGGAGAGCACGGCTAGGAGATCCTTGACCTCGGCCCGCTCGAACAGGCTTCCCAGAAACAAGACGGGGACACCAAGCCGTTCGAGATCCTGCCCGATCGTCGACAGCTTCTCATTGCCGGTGCATAGAACCGCCTGATCACGGTAGGCAAAGCCCTCGCTGCGAAGCTGCTCGATCGCATCTGCAAGAGCAACTTGCTGCTGCTCGGCCCGCTGCACAGTCCGCAGTTCGGGCTTTTGACCTTTGCCGTCCCGATGCGCCTCAAGGCCGCTGTCCACGTCGCCGGCGCACATGGTGGTAGCGAAGCTGGAGAAGCTTTCGACAATTTCCGGCACCGAACGATAGTTGCGCTTCAAACGGCCGCGCTTGCCGTTAGCGAAGTCCTCTTTGCCGAACCGTGCCATGTTGAAGGAAGAGGCGCCGCGAAACCGGTAGATCGACTGCTTGGCGTCACCGACCATCCAGAGATTGCGGCCATCTGGCCGCAACGCACGCAGCAACCGCACGCTGCTGCGGTTCACGTCCTGATACTCATCAACCAGGACATGGTCATATTGCGCCTGGAGCGTCGCACAGATGGCCACGTCTTTCTCGAGCAATTGCACCGGCAATGCGACAAGGTCGCCGAAGTCGATGCAATGCGCGTTGCGCTTGAGCTGCTCATAGGCGGCGTAGACGCGTGCCACCTCGCCGGCGCGTTCAGCGACCTCGCGCGTATCGGAGTCCCCGACCTTCGCAAGCATTGCGTCGGCGAGCGTGGCGTAGGTTTCGGCGTCGACCACCTCGTCTTTTGCCCGTGAGACGGCGGCCAACATGTCGGCGATGATCTGGGTCGGATCGTAGAGATTGCGGTAATGAACAAGCCTCAGGCGCGGGAACTCCTCCTCGAGGAGCTCGACCGCCTCGGTCCGATCCATCATCCGCGGGTCTTTCGGCAGGCCCAGTTCTACATGGAAACGACGGATGATATCGAGACCGAATGCGTGGAACGTGCCGATCCACATCGCGGCAGCAGCCTCGGGCCGCTTGCGGGCGATCCGCTCCGCCATCTCGCCCGCCGCCTTATTCGAGAAGGTCAGAAGCAAGATGCGCCGCGGATCGACACCCTCGTCCAGAAGGCCTTCGACGCGAGCGATCAACGTCTGCGTCTTGCCAGTGCCGGGACCCGCCTCAAGCAGATAGGCTTCGCCGCGATGTGCCGCCGCCGAGGCTTGCAGCGAATTCAGCGGCCGCTCGACATGCGTCGTGGCTGTCGCGGGAGGCACCGGCAGCAGCAGCAAGGCGTCGAACAGCTGCTGCGCGACGACCTCGAACGGTGCGCCGAATTTCGCGGCAATGGCGGACGCGGAGAGCCCTTCGTCGATATGAAGTGCGCGCGCCAGGGTGCGCGGGAGCAGCAGCTCGCGTGCAAACAGGTCCATCTGGACCTCACGGCGTTGCCTGCGGCCATAGTCGACAACCCGATCCATTCCAACCGGCGACGGCTCTGCGGCGCGGCTGGGATCAATCGTCGGTACCGGCTCGCCCTCAGGATCGTCGCCGAGCTCGACATGACCAATCTCGTGCGCGACCAGGAAGGCTTGCTCGAACGGCGAGCCGACACTCTCGTGAAGGATCAGATCGTCGGCGGCGACGAAGGTCGCACGGCCGCCATTGAGGATGGCTGCCCCGGCGGCCGTCGGTTCGACATCAATCCCCCGTCGCCTGGCCTCGGCGACAGCAAAGTCATAGGGCGACCAAGGATCGGCGCCGGAAGCAACGAGGCGAGCATGAAGCTCTGCGGCGACTTGCCTGGCGAGCTCCACGCTGTCCATATCAATCCGCCTCTGCCAACAACCGGGCGCGCTTCTCTACCGGGACACCTGCGTCGATCAGCACCTGCTCGAAGGTGACCTGCCCGCCGATCGCCGGCTTGCCGTCGGCCTTGTAGCTGCGCCCGGCCGCCAGCTGCGCGGGGCCCCAGGACAATTCCAACTGTGTGACCGAACTGCTTACCGCCTCGGCCAACATCCCGAGAAACCGTCGCGGGATACTGACGAGGGAGATCCGTCGCTCCCGCAGCGCGGTCACGACCTGCCGGGGCACGTCAAGACGCTGGGCCACGGCACGCCAATCGGCGACCGTCAGCGCCGCGAAGGGGTCGGTCATCGGCGCCGGCATGGCCGCCGCGTGTTGTGACCAGGCAGCGTCGATGAGGGCCTGATCGGCAGCGGCCAGCGGCGCGTCATCGTCGTAGACTTCGCGGCTAAGCTCGCGCGACAGGTCGACGAGCTCTCGGGCATATTCCGGATAAAGCCGCAAATAGCGCTCTAAGGTTGACCGGCCAGGCTCGCTCTCGACCGCGAACGCGTCGAGCACAGACTCGCGGGTTGGACGTTCTCCGGCGGGGCTCACCGCTCTTCTCCATCGGCCATGGCGGCCCGTAGGGCGGCGAAGGCTTTGTCGCGATAGGTTCGGACGGTCTTTTCGGAGCGGCCCAGGGCCTGGGCGATGGTCATGACGTCCGGCTCCTTTGAGTCGATGGGGAAGCCCTGTCTCAGCATGTGAATGATCCTGCTTTGTTCTATCGGTAGAGCCGCAATCGCCGCATCTAGGCGCAACCGGTAAGCCGGATCGTCTAAATCCGACAAGGCGAACGGGTCGTGAACCCCGGCGGCGGCCTCGACCTCCAGTGACAGCTCACCGCTTTCCTCGTCATATTCGAGCGGTCGGGAACGGTTCTCGTCGCGCCAGGCCTGCTCCTGAGCATCGCGCCGCAGACTAGCCAGCGCGCCGTCGAAACGCACCTCGAAGTAGTCGACCTTGTCGACATAGGCGGCGCGATCCGCCGACAGCAGCTCGACGAACCGGCCGAATACCTTGTCGCGCACGACCCCGCGCGTCAACGATTCCGTCTTGCCATCAGGGCTTTCCGCCCTGGACAAACTACGCATTACCCGTTCAATCAGGGTCCGATAGAGGCGCTCAAACCACATCTCGTTGTTATCGCGACGGCTCGCGCGGATGAAATAGACGAGACATTCGCTGGGGACGTAGGCTGGGTCGGAGCGCTTCCTGATTGCAGCCCTGGCGATCAACTCGTCACGCGACAGGGCCGCCAGTTCGGCGATGAGCGCTTCTACCCTCTGGTCGCGCTTGTAGAGTTCGCCGCTGAGGCGTCGCTTGCGCAGCGGTGTTACTGCCGCTTGGCGCATGCGCTGCGCGTCTGCCTCTTGCCCTGCGTCGGCAGCTCCCTCAAACTGGTTCATCGCGCCGCCTCGCTTTCCATATCGCGCCTCTCGTTCAGACGCGTCTCGAGCGAGCGGATGCTGTCGAGCACCGCCTCAAATTCCGGAGGATCGCCGAAGATCATCCCTTTCATGGCTCTGTAATCGACGCGCAACTGTTCGATCATAGCGTCATGCGGTGCAAGCGCGAACGAGCCAGGCACGGCGCTCGCGAGATCGAAGTCCGGTCGATTGAAGAACATCCGGGCATGCGCGACGCAGTCCGCGCCGAGCGCGCTGTTAGGGATGGCGGCGTCGCCCACCAGCGTCGCGCCGAGTTGGTGCAGATCATAGTAGTGTCGAGACACGCGCTGGCCGCCCCCACGCAACTCTCCGCGTTTGTCGAACCAGCGTCGCAGCCCATGGAGGATGACGATCTTATCCCAGAAGGTGCGTTCAGGGTCGACCGTTCGCACGGCCGGCACGGTCAGGTCGAGCGCCGGCAGATCATCGTCGACATAGGGTTTGATCGGCACTTCGCTATTGGGGTCGAGCGCGGATTTCGCGCCAGACTCGATCTTGATCGCCGCTCGCACATAATCCGATCGTGGCGTCGCCGCTGGATACCAGATCAGCAGCGTCTGCCCATCGGGATCGGCATCGTCGGCGTCCACCCGTCCCGCCCCGGTATCGAGGCCGGCGGCCTTGAGCCTTTCTTGTAGGATCACAGTCAACTCGACGCGCAGCGGGCCGTTGATGTAGGCTTGGCAGGCGTCCTTGATCGCATCGAGGCGCGCCTTGCGTTTCTTACCACTCAGCGCGTCGAGCTCCTCGATGGTCGCCGGTTCGCCAATGTCGTCCCGAAACACCGTGACGTCGATATCCTCTGAGAAGCGGTTGATCAGACCGAAGCCTTTGGACAAGGAGGTTCCGCCCTTGAAAAGAAGGCGGGGTTCCCCCTCTTTCAGGCCATTGAACAAGGCATCCAGCGTCCAGCAGACCCAGAAGTCCTTTTCGATATTCTGGGATGCCGTGCCGAGGCGCAGCGCCGTCGTATCGAAGGCGCTTAACATCGTGTCCGACCCTGCCGCGAGGACCTCGTCGAAAGCCGCATTCATGTCTTCGCGGTCCGGGTTGCGCCGCGCTTGGCGGTTCGTGTCTTGTCGGCAGGGTGCGGTTTCGGCTTCCGTCGGCTGATGGCTGCGTGATCGTCGTCGCCGTCCCTCGTTCGTTGTCGCTGACGATCATTATCAGCATCGGCACCAGCATGATCATCATCACCGACATGCCAACGACCAACGCCAGCGGCGTTTTCGACAAGCGGCTTGAGAAACACCCACATCCAGGTTGGCAGCGCCGCCATACCCGCAGTGATGTCAGCTTTCAGCTGCGGGCCCGCAACGGGATCCTCGAAGAGCTTGGCGAGCTTGCGCTTGACGTGATCACTCTCTCCTTCACGGACCAGGAGATCGCGGAGCCAGTGAAGCGCCTGGACGACGCGCATCGCCGGTCGCCCGGCCCAGAACAGCTTGCTTGCCGCGGTCGGACGGAAGGTGATCGTGACGTTACCGAGCTTGATCGCACGACGGCGGGCGTCTGTGTGCACCACGATTTTTGCAGGGACCGCGTCGGTCAGGCCCAGATCGTTTGCTGCGGTCATGCCATCGACAAGCATCCGGGTTTGGTCGCGTCGACCAACTGCGTCGATGACCGAGCGCGGATCGGGTGGGTTGGTTTTTTGGGTGAGCTTGTTGAAGCCAGGCTGATCGTAGAGCCCGCGATCAATCCGCCTGAGGGTTTGCGCCTTCGTCAACCGCTGCAACGCCTTATCGACGGCGTCCCGAGAGGCGAGATCCACGAAATCACTGGGCGTCCACACCTTGCGCGGCGCGTCGGCACGGATGCGGTCAAGGATGGCTGTCTTCAGATCGGGCGAGTCGCTCATGTCCGAAAATTGTAGACGTTTTTCGGACGATCAACAAGCAGCCTGTCCGAAACATATATACAAATTTCGGACAGAGCCATCTCATCCCCGCTTATGACTTACCCGGTTGCCAGTCGCTCATCTGCAAAATGTTTCCGCCGAGTTTTGCGAACGCGCGTTGGCGGCAGGAGAAAATGAGAATCTGCTGATCGCATGACTGACGATGCAACGCGTCGAACATGCGCTCAATGCGGTCGTCATCGGAATAGACCAAGGCGTCATCGAGGATGACCGGTGTGGGTCGCCCGTCGCGGGCGAGCAGACGGGCGAAGGCCAGCCGGGTCAGAACCGAAAGCTGTTCTCGCATGCCGCCACTCAGCCTCTCGACATCCTCGTCCTGACCATTGCGGCGAACGGTCTGCGGCAAGAGTGTGTTCTCGTCGAACACTATGGAGATGTCATCGAATAGCAATCCAAGCAGCGGTCGCAGCTCGGACATGACCGGTTTCAGATAAAGATCGCGTGCCGTCGAGCGCGCAGCGACCAGCGTCGTGCGCAGCCGGTCTAGGACGGCTTTTTCGAATTCGAAGCGTCTCGCTCGCTCTCCAGCGATTTCCAATTTTTCTGTGGCCTCGCGCAAAGCTTCTTCCACCGCGTCGTCGGACCGAGTGCGAATATGGCCATTGAGATCGGCCAGGGTCACACGCAACTGACTTGCTTCCTGTGTGGCGGCATCCTGAACCGAACGGGCGCGGCGGAGAACGGCTTCGGCGCTGGTGAGATCGTGAGCGCCGTCGCGCAGGGGAGCAGCGCGCATTCCGGCCACTTCGCGCAGCTTTTGTCGTGCGGTGGCCTCGGTAAGCAGCAAGCGCTCCTTTTCCTCGCGCGCTGCATCGGGTCCCAATATGACCTCGAGGCTGGTCAGTTCCGCCTGGATGGTGACATAAGCTGTCTCCGCGGCCATGACAGCCTCGTCGGCATGGCTGCGCAAAGGCAAGGCCTCGCGCACGCTGTTGCGTGTTGTCGCCACACGCTGCTCGGCTGCGGCATGATGTTGCCGGATCTGTTCCGGATCGACTTTGAGTTCGAGGTCCCCGGCCCCGAGGGCACTCATACGAGCAAGCTCCTCGTGTAATTGCTGTATGCCCTTGGGCGCGAGATCGGCAAGTCGCTGACGCGCCAAGCCCAGTTCGGTAGCCTTGTCGCGCGCTTCCACTAGGCGCTGGCGTGCCGTCCTGAGGCTGTCGACACCGAGGGACGCAAGCAGGCTGCGGTGCTTCGCTTCGGCGTCTTCGATGGTCCGGTCGGCCTGCTGCGGCCGATTCGATCGCAGGGTCAAGGCTCCGATGCCGGCAATATCCAGGCGCACGGTGCCAGCAAAGCTTTGGTCTTCTGCATGGGGCAAGGGCTTGGCATCGATCGTCACCAAATCGGCGGCGCCGTCCCGGTATTCCATGCATAGCGTCGGCAGGGTTGCCAGGTGAGCTGCACGAAGGCTGGCGATCTCGATTTCGAGCGCCTGCAGTTGCTCGACAGCCTGTTCCGGCACCGCCAGCATCGCCAGTGCTGCCTCTCCATCTTCGATCTGGGATCTGGCGACTTCGGCTTGTTTCAACCGGTTGTCCGAGCCGGCCAGTTGTTCGGCAGCGTCACGCGCCAAAAGGGTCGCATCCAGCCGCGCGAGAAATTCGCGAGCTTCGCGCTCTTCCTGTTCGGCTGCTTGAACCTCGGCCATCGCTTGTTCGTTTTCGGCTATGGCAGAAGCGCGCCGATCGAGAACCTCCCTCCGGCGAAGCTGCGCAATCGTCGACTGCTCGCGCAAATCCGCGGCTCGTTTGAGCGCGGTCCGAAAACTATCGAGGGCCTGCTTCGCTGCGTCGTGGTGAATTGCTGCCAGAGCAGCTTCCGCTTCAGCAGCCTTCAGGGCTTCGCTGTGCGATTTGGCGGCCTCGACCGCGGCTTCGGCGGCCGAGATACTCTCCCGCCGGATAGCGCCTTCTTCGGGGTTTTCAAGCTCAGACAGACGCGCCAACGCCATGCGCCGCTTGTCGAGCGCATCGCGCAGACCGGTGACTTCGGCGCTGAGGCGCAGTTCTTCTTTCAGCAGTTTGTCACGCTCATCGAGCGCCGCCGCATAGAGACCCCCGCTCTTGGGACGCAGCGTTGACGTAACCAGGCTATAGAGTTCTTCTTCACATGCGGCGGTGATTTCGGCCATGCGTCGCCCGCCGGTCAGGGCTTCAACTTCCCCCTGAACCGAGGACAGCAGGCCTTCGCGCACGCGTTTTTCGCCATCCTCCTCGCTTTTGCTGCGCTTTTCGATGCCGGTGACCCCTTGGCGAACCCAGAGCAATCCTGCCGGTCCTGCGGTTCCGCCATGGATTAGTTTGCCGATAAACGCTTCGGCCTCGTCCGCATGAGCCAACAGTCGCCCCCGATCGAGGTCGATAACGCTGGCCAGCTTGCCGCCATAAAACTGCTTGGTAAGCCGATAGCGTCCTTCTGAAGTGGTGATGTCGGCCTCCACCACCGGATTGCCCCCACTATAAGGCCGTAGCAGTCTCACACCTTCGGGCGTTCCCGTATGAGGCTGGAAAAAAAGTGCATGGAGTGCTTCGAAGAAGGTTGATTTGCCGAATTCATTGACTGCGCAAAGCACGTTGACGCCGTCGCCTATGTTCTCGATGGCGACGCCTTGCCCGGCGAACCGTTTGACGTTGTGGAGCCGAAGGGCCGTAAGTTTCATGATCCCATCGCCTCGCAATAGCTGAACAGCCGAACCAGTGCTTCTCGCGATATGTCGCGTTCGACAGCCGACCGGGTTTCGTCACTACTTTCATCCAACAGTGCCTGCGCTGCCTCGCGAAGGGCACCAGAGCGGTCGATCCGATCCAAATCGCCACTTTCGCAGTCGGTCGCGAGCCCGTCCCCGTCCAGCTCCAGATAAGCGAAGTCGGGCGCGGCTGCCGCGATCGCCGCTTGAAGGGCGGTTCGCCCACTTAACCGCACCCGGCCAGACGCGGCAATTCGCAGCAAGGTCTGGCGCCGCAGATGTACCGGTGGAAGCAACGCTTCAAACGCCGCCGAGCTGTCGTCACCAGACAGCAGATGCAGGGGAGCGGTTTTCCAGGAAAAGCTGGCCGTCTCGACCGCCGCAATCTCCGGCATGGCGCCGGGCCCGGCAATGGAAACGACAAGAGCCTGGCCGGGCGTGTCATGTTTGAAACGGTCAGGTTCGGGCGCACCGCTATAACGGCTGCGCTCATTGATGGCGACTGGGCCGTGCCAGTCGCCCAGCGCCAGGTAATCGAGACCGGCCTTGGCCGCGCGATCTGGCGCGATGATGTCGGACGCTGCGGAATCCTCGGAAAAGGCCTGAATGGCGCCATGAGCAAGCCCAAGCCGGATGGCGCCTTGCGTCGTTGCGGCGCTGTCCATCCACTCGGTAAGGTCGCGCCCGGGCCGGCGGGTCGTACACGGTGCAGGCAGCAGCGCCACGCCCGCGGCAATGGTCGAGACTTCGGGCCGCGTCGCCAGCAGGACATTGTCCGGCACAACGCTGTCCGCTGCACTCCACAATTGATCAGCTAACAGGGAATCATGGTTGCCAGGCAGCAATATCCAGCGCAGAGGCGCGCTCTGGCTCATCTCGGCCATGGCCTGCCGCAACATCGCTGGAGTGGGCGTTTCGGTATCGAACGTATCGCCGGCCAGAAGTATGGTGGATGCACCATGGACCCGTGCCTGTTCTGCCAGCCGGCTGATCGCGCTATGGCGCGCTTCACGGAGTCGCCCGCGCAGATCCTCCGGCATGTTGCCGAACCGCTTGCCGATATGAAGATCGGAGCTGTGGATGAAACGAAACATGGAGTCTCCGAGACTATGTCGATGCCGGGTAGCGCCGGGCGCGATCGATGGCCTCATCCAGCCGGGAGCGTGATATCGCCGCAAGTCGTTCGACGCCGAGCATACGTGCAAGGTCGAGAGCGGGATCCGACTGTTCCAGAACGTCTTTGTTCGCGACGACGACAGCGGCTAGCTCGGCGATTGGAATGTCGGCAATGGACCGGCGGGCAAGGGCGTCAAACGGCATGCGATAATCAAGCAGATCGACCACCGACCCCTTCTTCCATAGGAAGCTGCCGCTGGATTCTTCAGTTCTATCGAAATCGCGCAGATGCAGGTCGATCCGCTCCCGAATCTTGTTGCCCGTTCTGAGCCAGCCATGCGCCCGTGCGATGCGCTGCGCAAGGACGTCTTCTCGCAGCGGGCCTTCCTGTTCGATCACCGCGTCGACCATGGTCCGCAAAGTGCCTCGGTAGGCGAAGTCGTAAAAATGATCCGGGCTGATAGCGAATGCTGATAGGTCAGTGAGGCGATAACGGCCCCCCATCGGTACAGAATCACGCGTCGAATTCGCGGCAGCGGGCAAAACTGCTCCAGGTGCTGATGGGTACTCTACCGTCGCGACGGGAGCGGCGACAAGTTCTGGCTCTGATATTAGCGACAAGTTTTCAGGTTCGCCGATCGATGCAAACTCTTCGGCTGGCAATGGGTCTATGGGGTCGACCTTATGTCCCATGTCCCATTGGATCGTCGCTTCACTTTCCTGTTGTTCAGCTTGCTTGCGACGGCTTTCCTCGAGCAGTGCGGCCAGGCTGGCATGAAGCCTCTCGGTGCAACCTTCGAGATCAAACCACCAATCGGTTGACCATACCCGGACGATGTTCCACCCGAGGCCCCGTAGGACCTGCTCGCGGACCTTGTCTCGATCTCGCGCCGTGGCAGAACTGTGATAGGTCGCGCCGTCACACTCGACCCCCGCCAGATAGGCGCCGGCGAGATCGGGATGCCTAATCCCTATATCCACTCGAAAGCCAGAAATGCCAACTTGTGGAACGATGGTCCATCCGCGCTTCTCAAGCTCGGCGGCTACAGCCTCCTCGAAAGGGGATTCCAAGGTCCCGACCGATCCGCGTTCCTGCGCTGGCAATGCCACGGCACCGCGCTCGGCAAAATCGAGGAAGGTTTTGAGATGCTGTACGCCAATTGCCTTGGTCCGGTTGGGGTCGATCTGGTCGGCGGTAAAACCTGAAAATACTATCAGTTCCTGCCGCGCACGCGTCACCGCGACATTCAGCCGGCGTTCGCCACCGTCCCGATTTAGCGCGCCGAAATCCATGCTTCGCTTGCCGGCGTTGTCTTGCGAGAAAGTAATCGAAAACAGGATTATGTCGCGCTCGTCGCCCTGGACATTTTCCAGATTCTTGACGATCGCGGGTTCAATACGATCGTCGGCAAAGAACCATTCAAGCTCCGGCTCCGTCTGTCGCGCCTTGTCGAAAAAGTCGAGGATGAGCGACTGCTGTTGCGCGTTGAAGGTGATGACTCCGAGCGTGGGTCGGTCCTTTTCCGGTAGGGTCAGCCAACGCCGCATCCTGCTGACCGCCTCATCGGTGACCGCTTGGGCTTCGATGCGGTTGGTGCGACTTTTTCCACGATCGTAGATGCCGGTCGTGATTTTTCGCAGTTGCACCGCCCGATCTTCCACCGTTGGGGAAGGGAAGGTGATGAGCCGATTCTGATAGTAATGATGATTGGAAAAGGCGATCAGCGACTCATTGCGGCTACGATAATGCCAGCGCAGGTCACGTACCGGGATGCCGGCCGCTTTGGCTTCGTCGAGAATGCTCTCAAGATCCTTTTCGTGCTCGACGACTTCCTCGTCCTCCTCGTTGCGGCCAAAGAAATTGGTGGGCGGCAACTGCTTGGGATCGCCTACGATAATGGTTTGATGGGCTCGCGCGATAGCACCGACAGCGTCCCAGGTGGTGATCTGCGATGCTTCGTCGAAAATGACCACGTCGAAAAGCGCCTGGTCGGGAGGTAGGTATTGAGCGATTGAAAGCGGCGACATCAGCATGCACGGCGCGAGCTTGGCAAAGCTCGTCGGCATCGCGCCAATCATCTCGCGGATTGACCGGCTGGGCCGCTGCAATTCCATCTGATGACGCAACAGGCCCAACTCGGAATTGCGCGGGACGCTTTGCACAGCCGGCAAACCATGAGCGATGGCACTGATGACGCGAAGGCTTGCTTGAGCGCGGACAAGATCGTCGATTTCCCGGAAATCTTCGATAGCGTGCTCGTGCTGGAAGCGCCGGAAATTCCGCAGCACCGGATCGGCATCCAGCGTGGCCGGCAGCCACCAGCGTACATAGGCCAGGCGGAACGCGGATTGAGCTTCAGCTGGTCGCACTAGACCCGCCTCGATATCGTCGACCAACGCTCCCAGATTCTGACTGACAGCCCTGCGACGAATGCCGCACCACGAAGTCCAGTCCCGCAGAAGATGACGGGCGTCGAGCAAGTCTCCCATCGCAGTCGTCAATTCGGTCAGCGGGTTATCATGTTCTGCCCAAGAAGGCGTCTTTCCAGCAGGGATCGCAAATTGGGTCTTGGCAGCCTCAAATGCTGCAGAAGCCGCAAGGAAGCGGGCTGCTCCTTGCCGCATCGTACTATCTGCTGCACCGCTTCGCAGGCTCGGTGCGGTTGCTTGCAGAAGTGCTCTGAGATCCTCAGTGCCAAGGCCGGGCAGCCGTAGCGTCTGTCGAAGCCTTTCGGCCATCGAGAGTATCTGCCCGATACGGTGGGTGTCGGTATCAAGACCAGCAAATCCGGTCGGTTTGCCGGATAGGATATTGGCTTCGACAGCAGCGCGGCGGTCCTGCATCACGCGCAACAGCGGCAAGTCCTGCTGAGGATCGGCCATGCCTTCTGTGACATAGGCCTGAAGCAGCTTCTGGACTTTGCGTTTGCCCAACTGACTGTTTGGCCAGAACGCAGAAGCGGCCTGTTGCCATTGCTGCTCTATGTCCTCCATTCGTATCCGCGCAACGGCTGCCTCGTCATAGCGGGCCGACAGGTCCTTGCGAGACTTGCGATAGTCTCCGATTGCCTCATTGAGAGTGGCGAGGGCTCCCCGCAACAGGGCGAAATCTCGATCAAAGACAATGCTGACGTCATGGCCGGCACTGTCCTGGAATGCCCCTGCTAGTTTTCGCAGCGCTTCGAGCTCCGCTTTTGACGCGTCGCCTTTGGCGCGCAGGCCGACGCTCACCAGGAAGGCGTCGAGTGCGGTCGCTAGAACCTCGGACGCACTTTTGAGGGTCTTTGCCCCTTCGAGCAAATTGTCCTGCCAGCCTGACGTCCACTCGGTGACATCTATGAGACGCAAGACCGACCGCATCTCCACTGAATGAAACGCGACACCTGTTTCGGCGGCAATATGCTCCAGCGCCAGCCGGCTTGCCTCGTCATGGCTATCGCGCGATGGCCACGACAATACCGGAGCGTGCTGTTGCCTATTCTTGAGAGCGATTCCAAGCGCCAGATAGGGCGTGAGGCCGTTGATATGGCGCCGATGCAGCGCTTCGACATAGGCATTCAGTTCGTCGCGACGGACGCGAAGCCGCTCGTTGATCGCAATCCACTCCGCTGCGTCCACGCGCACGCCGCTTTCCCAGCTGATCCTGAGCTGGTTGAGAAAGTTGCGTCGGTCCGCCTTGCTGGAATGGAGTTCGAGGCAGTGCGCGCCCAGGCCATGTTCGCGCAGGCGGCGATAAACGACGTCAAGCGCCGCCGTCTTCTCGGCCACAAACAGCACGGTTTTGCCAACTGAAAGACAGTTGGCAATCATGTTGGCAATGGTCTGGCTCTTGCCAGTGCCGGGAGGACCGATAATGACAAAGTCGCGGCCCTCAGCGGCGGCAAGGCTTGCCGCGGTCTGTGAAGAGTCGGCCGGCAGCAGCGAAACGATATCGGACGGGGCATAGTGCCGGTCGAGTTCGCGCTCGTCCCGGAATGATGCGCCACTACCCTCGAACGCTATCTCTGGCGTATCGATCAGGTGGCGTACCACGCGGTTTTCGCGCAGCGCATCAGTACGCTCGACCAGATCCTTCCACATGAGAAACTTGGCGAAAGAGAAGGTTGAGAGCGCCGTCTCGTCCACCACCTCCATGCCGGGCACGTCGCGCACTGCCTGGCGCATAAGACCGAGCAGCCGCGGCACATCAACGCCGCTTTCGTCCTCGGGCAGCTCACCGGAAAACTGTGGCAGTTTGAGCTCGAAGTCGCGTTCGAGAAACTGCAACAAGGTGGCGTTGAATCGCGGTTCATCTTCATGGAAGCGCAAGGTAAAACGCGATGTCGCGCTGCGGCGCTCGATTTTGACCGGTACGAGAAGTAATGGTGCGCGATAGCTGCGCTCGTCCTCCGGCTTTTTCTTCCAGCGCAGGAAGCCGACCGCCAGGAAAAGCGTATTCGCGCCGCCCTCGGCAAAGTCGTTGCGGACTTGCCGGTAAAGATCGATCAGCCGGGATTCCAATTGGCGCCCATCGAGCGTCGACGGGAGCTCGTCGCGCAGAAGCGCTTCCGCGGCAAAGCCTCGCTGGAGGTCCCGTCCGTGCACCTCGCGATAGAGGGCAGCATCGCGCTCGCCCAGTGGATTCTGTTCGGGCAGCGAAATCAGCCGGATCGAAGCGCCTGCCATCAGGCGGTCCTCGAGGTAGCCGACGTCAGTACAAAGAAACGGAATTGTCTTCTTGGAGTCCGGAAAATTGAGCAGCCGGTTCCGCAGTGTCAAATCCAGGAGCTTTTTCTGCCAACGGTCGATCCGCCCGGCTGCTGACGTCGGCTTCACCTCGACGATGTCGGCAGGCAGGACTGTTGCGGACGGTGCCGTTGGCAGCGGCAGCACGATTTCGGTTGCCACCTCGGTATCCACGCTGCGACGCATCGGTTCGTGCGAGGCAAGCGGCGTAATGCCGCCGCTGCGCGAGCGGCGGATATCGATAGCGGCGACAAAGGTGCCCACCTGCGTTTCGTCGAGCCGCTGTTCGATTGTTCGTTGCGCAGCCTCCAGCGTCATCGCCGGCCGATGCGTCACACCTGTCGTCTCAAACACGATCAGTTCGCGCGATGCCAGCGCCTTGCGGATCTCCATGGCATCAGCTTCGATGGCGTTGGCGAGCGTCTTTTGTGTCATCCAGACGCCGACGGCAGCGTGGCCCTGGAACATAAGCACGACTGGGTGCAGGCCCGTCGCCTCCAGGGCGGAGGCGAACAAAAGACTGGCATCGAGACAGGTAGTCAGCCCCTCCGCCGTAATTGTAGAGGGACGTCGGATTTTTTGGCCTCGGCTTTCGAAACTGGCAGGTGGCTCAGCATAATGCAGGGATAGACCGGCAACCGCCGAATAAATTGCGGCCGCCAGCATGAATGAGCGTTGCGGATTGCCGCTTTGATAGCCATCGAGGCTGGAGGCGTGACCATGCGCTGCGAGCCGCTCCGCTGCGGAACGCAGCAGTCCTGCGATCGCCGGGTCGTTCGGCATGACGAATGCAGGCAGCAATTGCGCCATATCGATGACGCCACCCCATTCGTCGCGGGCAAGCAGGCGCACCGCAACACGCTGCTCGGCCAGCACTGCGCCTCCTGAGGTCAGGCGCAACGTTATCTCCCCGCGCTCAGCCTCGTTGAGACCGGCCAGATAGCTGGCGTCGAGATCGATTTTTCGGTCGCTTAAGGGAAGCCGGTCACCAGCAACGATCCGATCAATTATCCAGCTTTTGGCGCGCAAAAAAGGAGGGTTCGATGTCAGCTCGAGAGTGCATTTTTCGAAAGCCTGCTGGGTTGGGTTATTGAGAGAGATGGACCGGATCACCGGAATCGCATTTTGGAAGGATGCATATGTAAAGCTGGCGGCGATGTCAGCCACTAATTCTATTACGGGCGCCGCGACTGATATACCGGCGGCGTCGCCAGTGTCCGAACTCGTTTCCATGCCCCATCCCCTATTTCATTCACATAGAACTTTGCGGCCAGAATTTGAAAGTAAATTCTCGGTATGGTCACCGCTTAGTTCTTCAGCAGCATAAATCTCTGAACTCGAAATGCCTCCGTCAGATTGGACAGTTGTGGACCTCTGCAGGGATTGGTGGTCCTTGCCGCCGGTACAGCACGATATCTGTGATGAGGCAGTTGCTCGAGGAGCTTTCGTGCCAGCCGCGCTTGCTTCCACGTTTCGTTGAGCCGCGCTGATCGCTCGCTTGAGGCCGGACTGCGGCGTTCGTCCGGACAACGAACTGGTGGGTCTTTGGTCCGACCCCTTTCAAGACCAATGGCGGGTCGCCCCTTTTGGCTCGAAGCAAACAATCGCAGGTAAGGCGAAGGATGACCGCTTTGCGCCTCATTGCCGTCGTTCAGAATGCCGGGCATCGCTCCCGGAACGGACATTCGCCGGAGCTCTCAGGCAGCACGTACCAAGGTCAGCAATGGGCACGTAGCGCTAATCCGACGATTTCCACGGTCTTCGCTCGGCGCGGGTAACATGGATGTCAGAACTTCGGTACACTTGATCGCACGGATCCGGGCAGGCTGGGAGACGGACAAGCCACCGCTGGATGGACTCCCTGGTCTCGGACCATTATGGAGCACGGTTCACTATGCGGAATTACCATGCCCGGCCTGGACAGGAGGATCATCGCGCAAATCGACCACGAGAGCGTCATCGCTCACGTGAAGGCCGACATTCGCAGCGATTTCATCCTGGCACCTCACTACAACGCCATCTTCAACCGGGCGGGCGATGAACTTTGGGACCAGGTGAAGCAGCAGCTGCGCGCGGGCACGTACCAGCCCGAACTGCCGATCACCATGAGCGTCCCGAAGGAGCGCTTCTTCACAAGGCCGGGCAGCATCCTCAGGCCCTCGGACCGGCTCATGTACCAGGGGCTCGTCGACAACATCATGAAGCAGCTGGAAGAAGGGCATGACCGCAGTCGCTCGTTCAGCCACGTCCCCTCGGACGAAGAGGGGCAGATGTTCGAGCCCAACCACGAGTCCTGGGAACGCTTCCAGGAGCGCATCGCCGAGATCTGCGGCGAGAGCGAATTCGTCCTCAAGGCGGACATATCGAATTATTTCGAGCGGCTGCCTCAGCATAACTTGGTGAATCTGATGTCTGCGGCGGGCTGCGCGCCGGAGGTGGTCAGCCTGCTGGAGGAGATGCTCCTGGCGTTCCGCGAACGCAATTCGTTCGGCATCGTCCAGGGCGTGTATCCGTCAGACGCGCTGGGCAACTTTTATCTGTCTGCCCTCGACGCCCACTGCGAACTCGACGAGGTCCTGTCGGCCCGCTACGTGGACGACATCTACATGGGCTTCCCGTCTGAAGCGGAGGCGCGGAAGGGCCTTGCCAGCCTCATCGAGACCCTGCGCAAGGACGGCCTGCACCTCAACGAATACAAGTCCAAGATCATGCCCGCCGACGAGATCATCCGCGAGGAGACCGCAATCGACCGACTGTTTGACGAGATTCGCGATGAGGTAGCGGACGACGAGACCTACGAGCGCGCCAGCCCGTACGGGTTCGAGGTGGAGTGGGAAGACGAGGACGAGGACGACGAGGAAGACGACGACGAGAAGGACGGCGACGACGAGGACCTCCAGAACGCCGCCGTCGAGCGCCTGATGGAGAACATTGGGGACTACCCGAACCAGGCGGACCAGATCGAGAAGTTCTGCCTGCCGATCCTGCGTTCAGCCCAGTCGGACACCGCCGTCGAGCACGTGCTCGAGAACCTGAAGGAGAAGCCGCACCAGACCCGGCTATACTTTTCCTACATCTCAAGCTTCGTCCGGACAAACCAAGACGTGGTCGACGCGCTGGAGGCGCTCGCCGCCGACGACACCGTATCCGATTACCAACGGATGTTCCTGCTGGCCGCGCTCGTCAGGGCAAGGACCGCGAGCCGGGCGACGGTGAACACGGCCCTCCAGTGGCTTCAGAACCGTACTGTCGCGAAGGAGACCCGCGCCATGGCCGCCATCTTCGCCGCGAAGCATGGCGTGGCGCAGCAGAAGCGGACGGTGCGCACCTCCTACGAGGACGAGCCCTCCGACTATGTCCGGAGCTCGATCCTGTTCTCTTCGAAGTACCTGACCGCCGTGGAGAAGAAGACCTGCAAGCGGGCCTGGGGCGGGCACAACGCGATCAACACGCTGATCGCTCAGACCATCTGACTGCTGCCATCTGGCAGGGCCGAGGCTTTCTAAGCTGTGCTTCCACTCACTTCCAGACTGGAACCGCTCCGACCAATAGGTCGGCCGTTAATTGATCACAGGTAGGATCTAACGCTTCAAGTCGCACAGCCTCCGTCAACATTCGCTACAAGCAGCCATCGACTAAGCGGGGGCCACCAACGACCGGCTTGGAATCGTAGCCGGACGTCGGCTTTCTCCGTTTGCCGGCCAGAACCGGACAGTCGGCAGTCGGCCCGTTGCGGCCATTTCTGAACTCCCGCATTTTGTTTTTTCCAGCGCGAAATTGGCCTTAGGCGATGAATGGAAAACGCCCAGATGTTCCTGGTTTGTGCTCAAAAAGTCGCATAAATGGCAGTGTGGTATGCCGTCCAGAATTATCTGTCGTTGGTGCGACTCCAAGTCCAGAATTATCTGTCGTCGGCCTGACTGCTAAGTGGCTCATATTCCACCCTTTTCGCCAGAAGGGGTGACCAATGCCCTTCGGTCAACAGGTTACCAATCCGCGTGTTGGGTGGCCTCAGGTTACCAATCAGTGCCCCAATGACAATTAATTCCGGACTGGCGCTAAGGGGCTGTCTTCATTAGGTCTTATTGCGGCGCTGATTGGTAACCTGAGGCCACCCAACACGCGGATTGGTAACCCAGAGGAACAGGTTTTGGTAACCCTTATCGAACCCGCACTCGCACTTCTCGGCGGGTTCCTTTCAGTTCTAAGCCCGGCTTAATTCCGGACAACGACAGATAATTCTGGAGGGCACACTGGAACGCCGCCGCCGAGTTTGGTCGCGCCATCAGATTGTGTCCGCGCGGCGCTCAGCGCCTGTTGCCGCAGTTCGGGTGACCCCGGCGACGACAAACCGGACTGAAGGCTGACACAATGCTTCTGCCCGGGCCTGCTGCGAGACCTCGTCGAATTCGGCTGAGGTTGCTTGTCCGGGCCTCGTTGCATAGCTGAGGCACTCAAACGGAACATCGCCAAACACCTCCGCCACAGATCTCGTCCATGAAAGAACGGTGAAATGGCTTGAACATCACCCGCAATTAAACGGCCGATAGGCACCCAGCAATCAGGGGCTCTTCGAATATATGCTGCCTTCGGCCTGCCCATCCGGGCCGCGCGAGACGGTGATGCGATCAATTCGCGGGGAATGAGGCGCCAGCTTCTCCCAGATCCATTTGGCGATGTTTTCCAAGGATGGCACCGCCAAACCGTCAATGTCGTTCAGGTATGTATGGTCCAGGATTTTTTGCACCGAACTAATTCTCGGCCTACCCCGGCTTCTAAACGCCGTCATGGAGTAGCTCCTGCACTCGTTCGATCGAAATGTCCGATGCAAAGATCAGGTCGTGAGGGAATGTCCCTTCCCCGCAGATGATCGGCAGTCGCTCGATCGCGCGACGCACGGGATCGGCTTCTTCCGTGAACCAGCAGGTCGATATCAGAAGTAAAAAGGTTGCGGCGGTTACCGCGAACCCATGGCCGGCGCAGCAAGCGCTCTTTTCAGCAAGCGCCCTGGTCGGGAGCCGGTGAGGATGAAATTCGGCTCGGGTGCGACGATTACATGCTCGAGGTTCCATTTGGTCTTCCCGAGCGTGTCCGAAACTGAACAAGAATGTCGGAGCCCCACCCGCTGGCCGTTACAGCCAGGCACCGGCTGGCGAGCAAGCGGTGGAACGAGACGGAGCGCAAATCCGGCACGCAAATTGCATTGATCTCGTAAGTGAGACGTCGGCAGGGCGTCGTGGAGGACCGAGAAATCAACCAGGAGCGTGCTCGATGCCCGCAATGCGACGGCCAGAACAGGACGATGAACCCAGCCACACCTGGGGAGCTGGACCGCTATAGCCAGCCGCGGCGCCTCCTCGTAGATCGCGCCTCCTTCAGCCAAGCCGTCCACCAGCACTACGAGGGCCACCCTATGCAGCTCTCGAACGTGGCCACAGCGCGCATGTACATTCAAGTGCGCTCCTCAGCCTTGCGTGGTCCGCTCGAAGCGCGCCAGGAACGCATTGTGTGTGGACGAGGAACGTGCGCTTGGCAGTTCAGGGGGCGAGCGCTCTCGCACTCCTCCGATGCGCCGCACCCATTCTCTGATCAGCCGGTTTGACCCGCCATGTCGCCTTTGCATTTCATCTATCGTCCCTTTGAGACGCTTATCCGCCCGCTGGATATCCCCTACGCGCCTTTGCCGGCAACAGGTCCGTTTGCGCTGCTTCTGCATTTCGCACGCATGTTCCGTGGCGTGCTGGCGGCCATCGCCGTCTTCATGATGGCGGTCGAGGGAATCAACCTCGCGGTGATCTGGGGCATGTATATCATTGTGGACGGGGTGAGCTCGCACGGTGCGGCGGTTTTCCTTGGGGAAACTTGGCCTATGCTCACGTTCCTCGGCCTGCTGATGTTCCCCGCGCAACCGCTGCTGATGTTCATCGCCAATACATTGGGTTCCCAGGCAGTGTCCGTATGCATGCCCGCCGCTATGCAATGGCATGGCTACAAGGCGGTCGAACGTCAGGACCTTGCATTCTTCCACGATCTCTTCGCCGGCCAGGTGGCGTCGCGCATTTCGCAACTCGCCTCCGCCGTGCAGCAGCAGATCGTCGTAGCGTCTTACAGCATACCGTATTTTCTCGTGCAGTTTCTCGGTTCGCTTTTGCTGCTTGCCACGCTGTCATGGCCGCTGGCGCTTCCGGTCTTTTTTTGGATCATGGCGAACGTCGCAGTCGCGGTTGTGGCAGTGCCATATTTTGCCGTGCGGTCCCGCCACTCTGCCAGCGCGCGCAGCCTCGTCGTCGGCGCCATGACCGACCTCTACAGCAACATCCACGTGGTCAAGCTGTTTGCGGCCGAAGACAGCGAGGCGGACGCAATGCGCACCATCATGGGAGATGCCATCGAGACGCAACAGCTTGAACGGCGTATCCACTTAACAACCGACACCAGCGTCGTCCTGCTGAACGTCCTTCTTTCGCTGACCAACATCGCCGTCGGGCTCTGGGGACTCGTGGCCGGTTTTGTCACCACCGGCCAATTTGTTGCTTCAATCGCACTCGTTCAGCGGCTCAACGCCAACTCCCTGGCCTTTCTCCAGCTAGGACAGCAGATATTCCAGGCTGTGGGCACGATACGCGACGCGATGCCGGTCATCACCACGCCTTCAACGGTAACCGATGTCTCCGGAGCCAGGCCGCTGGCCGTTGTCGCCGGCACGGTCGAGTTCAGGGATATCCGGTTCGAATACCGGCAAGGAAAAGGGGTAATCGAGAATCTATCGCTCAGGGTCCGCGCCGGCGAGAAGGTCGGGCTCGTCGGCATGTCGGGGTCCGGCAAGTCAACGCTTGTTAGCCTGCTTCTGCGGTTCTTCGACGTAAACGATGGC
The DNA here is from genome assembly GCF_964252735.1 of Mesorhizobium sp. LjNodule214. Classification (NCBI taxonomy): domain Bacteria; kingdom Pseudomonadati; phylum Pseudomonadota; class Alphaproteobacteria; order Hyphomicrobiales; family Phyllobacteriaceae; genus Mesorhizobium; species Mesorhizobium sp. LjNodule214. Next base: position 183,717 of record NZ_CAXUPE020000004.1, on the reverse strand, counting down.
GCAATCGTCGTCGACGGCCAGGATATCCGGTCGGTGACGCAGGCAAGCCTGCGTCAGAATATCGGGGTCGTGACCCAGGATGTCTCGTTGCTCCATCGCTCTGTCGGGGACAATATCCGGTACGGCCGGCCGGATGCCTCGTCGGAGGAGGTCGAACGCGCCGCAATGCTGGCCGATGCGGACGGTTTCGTGGCCGATCTCAAGGACAGCGAAAACCGCACCGGCTACGATGCTTTCGTCGGTGACCGCGGGGTGAAGCTTTCTGGCGGGCAGCGTCAGCGGGTCGCCATCGCTCGGGTGCTGCTTAAGGACGCGCCAATCCTCCTTCTAGACGAGGCGACTTCTGCCCTGGACAGTGAAGCCGAGGCGGCGGTCCAAGAAAAACTCGAGCTTATAATGGAGGGCAAGACGGTGATCGCCATTGCCCACCGCCTGTCGACGATTGCCAGCATGGACAGGATCGTCGTGCTCGACAAAGGGCGCATCGTTGAGGAGGGCTCCCCCTCGGAGCTACTCAAACGCGACGGCCTGTATGCCCGCCTGTGGCGGCGGCAGACCGGCGGCCACATTGCCGACAGTTCCGAGGAGAGATAAGCCGACTGGAAGGTCGTTCGTCACGGCTCCGCGCTGCTCGCAATGCTTGGCTGTTGTCGTAGAGAGCGGGCATGTTCGCGTTAGACAAATCTCGGCTTTCGCCGCCTCCGTCGCAAATGTGTGGGAATGGGCGACGAGATTGCCACAAGAGCTCTTCGGTTCTATCGCGAGAAGCTGTCCGCCCGCGGCCGCGCCGATGCTGGTACCGCCTAGTCTTAAGCAGTGGTGATCGCTCGACTTCGTCTCCGACCGTTCCACATCCTCACTGTCGTCGACGATTGGACGCGGGACACAAAGCGCGCTGCTGAGGTGGTGCCCGAACGTGCAAGGACACAGAAGCTTACGATACGAGGGGTGAGCCGAGTCGAAAAACTGGAAACTCCGTCTGGTGCAATCCGGACCGGGTCACAAGGCGTGGTACAAGAGTTGGGTGGCGCAACACCGCTGGTTAATTGCGCCGGTGCTATCGCGGCCTCTGGTCCGCAACGGCGCAGGCAACACGCCGAGGAGCAGGGGCGCATGGCAGATTGCCCCAACCGGCTCGACGTCGCCATGCTCGACGAGCTTCGGGAATTGGGGTCAGCGAACGCATGACCGGCAGGGCCGGGGGGTGGCTCGTTTGCCGACGCCACTGCAATTGGCCCCGCAACGGGGTCGCGAGCCGGAATTCAACCAGGCCGTTCGCCTAAAACTGATCCAGCTCAAGGCGGCCCACCGCTACCCATGTAGAACGGGCAACGAGCGCGGTGCGCACCAGACAAAGGGCAATGACCAAAGCCGTCCTCGACATCGCATCGGAGTTCAACGTCTTTGCACCAATGCCCAGGAATGGTCGACGCGACAAACAACTCCCCGCGTACAGGCGCTGAGAGCCGCCGACGTTTAACGGAAAATCACAAACGGGCTATCCCGATCCCTGGGGGGCCAAGGAGGCCGCCCCATGAATCGCTGCACATCATCAGTTTGCAATTCTTGCTTTCGCCACCGTCTGCACATTGGCTACCGTCGCTACGGCGGCGGATCGGACCATCTATGCACCGCCCGACAAGAGCCTCGTGTTTCTTAGTGGCGTCGGCTACACGTGGCTCAAGGCCAACGAGCTTGTCTACGACAGGGGCAGATCACAATGGGCACGAACAATCCGCCGCTTTCGCCCGAGGACGTCGAACGTTTCGGGCCTGATCCCCTTACCAGCTTCCGCACCAATCTGGCGTCGGTTGAAGAGCGCATCACGCTTGCTTGCGCACGGGCCGGGCGCGACCGTGCCTCCGTGCGGTTGCTGCCGATCACCAAGACGGTGCCGGCCCATATCCTGCGATATGCCTTCGACGTCGGCATCAGCACCTTCGGCGAGAACAAGATCCAGGAGGCAATGACAAAGTGCGAGGCGCTTCACGATCTCGCCATCGACTGGAGCATCGTCGGACATCTGCAGACCAACAAGGCCAAATATCTGACCCGCTTCGCGCGTGAGTTTCATGCGCTCGACAGCCTGCGGCTCGCCGACCTTCTGAACACGCGGCTGGAACGCGAAGATCGCTTCCTCGACGTCTATGTGCAGGTCAACACGTCTGGCGAGGACAGCAAGTTCGGCCTCCATCCGAACGCACTGCTGCCCTTCGTGGAGACTCTCGATCAGCTTCCCCGTCTCCGGCCATGCGGGTTGATGACACTTGCGCTGTTTTCCTCCGACATGGCCAAGGTGCGGCCTTGCTTCATTCTGCTGCGCCGGCTGCGGGACAAAGCCGTGAAGCACAACGCCGCGCTGACCGGGCTCTCCATGGGCATGACCGGAGACTTCGAGGAAGCCATCGAGGAAGGCGCCACTGTCGTGCGCGTCGGTCAAGCCATCTTCGGCAAGCGGCCGACGCCTGACGGCCACTACTGGCCGGGTTTCGCCCCCACCGATCGAGGAATTGAACCATGATTTTTCGCAAACGGCCTGTCTGCTTTTCCGATCACCCCCGCCGATCATTCCGGCCGGGTCGACGTTGACGCGCTACGGAAACTGGTCAGCCGGTTGATCGCGGCTGAGGTCGATTCCATCGGCCTGCTCGGCAGCACCGGCATTTATGTGTATCTGACTCGCGACGAACGACGCCGCGCTATCGAAGCTGCGGTGGAGGAAGCCTCGGGTCATATCCCGGTCGTCGCCGGCATCGGCGCGTTGCGCACCGACGATGCGGTGAAGCTCGCCCAGGACGCCAAGCCATTGGCGCATCAGCCGGTCCTCTTTCGGCCGCTTCCTACACGCCCTTACCGAAGACGAGGTATACGAGCATTTCAGGGCGATAGCGGCCGAGAGCGGCCTTCCCATCGTCTCGTCGCGATCAAGAACCCCGGCTGGAAGACGGACGACACAGCCCGGCATCTCGCTGAGCAGCGCGCGATCGTTCCGGACGGCTTTTCCATCGGATGCAGCGGCGACTGGCTGGCCACGGAAACCATGATCGCCGGCGCCGACACCTGGTACAGGCGTTCTTGCAGGGCTGTTCCCAAAAGTCTGCCTCAAGATCGTCAGAGCTGCACAAAAGGCGATGCCGCCCCAGGCACGCCAGCTCGATGCCGCACTGGCGCCGATTTGGGATTTGTTCAGGCAGTATTCCAGCCTGCGCGTCGTCTGTGCATTGGCCGAAACTCTCGACGTCTGCCGCGCTGAGCCGCCTCGGCCGATCCTGCCGCTTCCCGAGCCGGTGAAGCGACACGTGGCCGAGATGCTGGCAGGCCGACCATCAGGAATGGCTAAGGGATAATGCTGTGATGTCTCCAACCCCGCTCACCATTCACGTCCAGTTCGACACGCTCGGCACATTCGAGCAGGCGGAAGAGGCCGGATATGTGCCGGAATATGTCGATGTTGCCGACAGCGGCCTGACCGCCGCGCCACTCGACTTCGATATGCGACACAGTCTCGATACGCTCGACGAACTGCGCGTATCGTCCTTATTTCGCGGTTTCAGATGTGAAACCGTCATAGATCTGGGAGATTGATATGCGATGGCATATTAAATGCGCTATGCAATAGAAGATGTCGTAACAGCGCTTAAGTCCGCGCGCGAGGCGAAAGCCTTGAGCCAGCGCACCTCGGCGCGCGCAGGGGTGCCTCAAAGTATTTCGAAAATCGAAAGCGGCAAGGTCGATCTGCAACTTTCCAGCCTAATTCAGCTGGCGCGGCCCCTCGATCTTGAAGTGAAGCTCCTGCCGAAGAAGGCGCTTCCCGCAGTGGACAGTGTCGTGCGGTCGACCACGCCCCAGGCGACCAGCAAAGAAGCCGCGAGCGCCCTGAACAAACGACGGCAGGCCGAGATCGTAACGGAGACGCTGCGCACAGCTCTACCCAATGACACGCAATTGCATCGCGCGTCGACGGTCCTGAGGGAGCTCTCACATTAAAGGTTCTTCCTCACTTTGTGTGGAGCGGTGGCAGCATTCGTGCCCTCAGCAGTTCAGGGCCTGCCCGACCGTACATCGCGCGCTTGAGAGTCTTGAGGCGGTTGATCTGGCCTTCGGCCTGTCCGTTGCTCCAGGGCAGTTCGATGGCATTGTTGACGGCATCGATGTCTCTGCGCAAAATACGAGCGAACCGCATGATCGGGATGAGTTCGGAGTCGATCGCATCGTCGATCCACGCATCCAGTGGTGCCGATCTCTTGCTGCGAAGGATGCCGTTGAAGCGCATCGCCAGGCGCCGCATCGCGGCGAAAGCGTCAGATCCCTGCTTCAGGGCATCGACCTTCCTTGCCTGCCGGCCTGTCATCAGGCCTCGCGGCTTGATGCACAGCGCTGCGGCAATCACCGGCGAGATCGCATGACCGGTTTCCGGGTCTCGAACCGGCTCCAACTTCAAGGCCGTGGGTGGTACATCATAGGCCTGCTCCCTTTCGGCCCGCCGCCAAGCTCCCAGCAAGCGCTCCAGATTGGCGAAGCTGCCGGTGTAGCCGCGCTGCTTGACGTCATGAAACAGATGTCGTCCGCAGCGGTTTCCATCCTTCCAGCATTGGGCAAGGAAGGCTTCGAAATACCAAGGTGATGTGGGGTTCAATGCCGCCCGCCGCCTGTCTGGCGGAGTCTTGAACTCGAGCCAATTCGCTACGCTGCGACGTTCATAGCCGGTCCGACGGGCGATCTCGCTGTACGACAGTCCCTCGTCGCGCAAGGCATGGAGCTTCTCGAATATCTCCTGACGAGATTGGCTATGTGCGAGACGGGCGCGCCGGCGATGTGTCGCGGCGTCAACGATTGCGTCCTCCGACAGGATCGCCCTGCCGGTGGCACGGCCGGAAAGGTTCATCTGTTCTTCGATCGCCGAGCGAAGATTCTGGACCAGGTGAAACGGCGACCTGTCGCGCCTGCGGTGCGCCCTCGCGAACAGCCTGCGCATAGAGGCCGCAGCGGTCCCGGCTGACGACCTCGACCGAAGGATGGCTCCGCAGCCACTTGGCCGCACTCTCGACGCTGCGGTTGTCCAGAATGTCGACAACCGCGCGGCGCTCGAGATCGACCATGATGGTCCCATAGCTTGTCGCCCGCCGCCAACTCCAGTCATCGATGCCAACCACCCGGATCTCGGAGTTGCGATGAGCAACCTCGGCATCCCGCTTGAGTTGCCGTAGGATGGTGTCGTCGCTGATCGGCATGCCGAGCCGTTGCATCAAGCGCTCGCCAGGACGGCCGCCCGTACTATGGCCAAGCAGGCCAACAATCTCCCCGACCCTCGTCGTCCGGCGCGCATAAGGAGCAGCAACCGTCGGCAGACGGTCGGTAAACGTTCGCCGCTCACATTTCCGACTTGTGCATCGCCAGCGACTCAGCAGGAGCTTCACCGTAACGGGCTTGCCCTGGACCGGCAGATCCTGAAGGCTGCGGTTGGACCAGCCGTGCCGACTTCGGCTTTGCCGTCGACAATCGGGGCAAATGCCGATCGCGGACCCGGCAGCGGAAACAACCCAGCCGTCATCAACGGTGAGCGCGACACCCAGTATCTTGACCCCTGGGCCGGGCGACCATTTCGATTTCGTTCGCATGCCCGCCCATAGCGACACCGTCGCTAACGGCGAATGAATCACACAAAGTGAGGAAGAACCTAATTAACTGCCAAGTGACACCACCGCCATGGCGTTGCCCGTAGCCTCAACGACAATCTCATCGGTCCGTCGCAAACTGCGGCCGAACCCTTCCAGTCCCGAGCGGGTCATGTCGACCCGTCCGTGATGGCGCAGCCGGCCATCTTCCCAAACCACCTATCGGTTACTAACAGTGACAACTGCGAGCTCGGCATCTTCTCCGCCATCGAGGCCGCCGCCGGCCTTTTCGAGAACCATCCGCATTCCTCTGTCTTTCCAGGAGACGGCGTGGACACCATGCCGTTCCTCACCGAACCCGCCTCCTAGCCCTTCGCCTGTGTAGCATACGTCACGACCCCCGTTTGGCTTCGACCTGAAGGATTACGGCGCCCCCTTCGCAGAGAAGATCGGGTTGTTCGTGGCGCGAGCAGCGAAGCCGAAGGAGCTTGTCTGGGTTCGGGTGCTGGCATGTCGATATTACGACCGTGTGCCCTTCGACAAGCTTGGTGGCTTCTTCAACCAGCATCTCGCCGCGGAGATCGAATCGTTATCTGCGCCGCAAAGTGCGGCCGGTGAGCGGCTTGGCCCTGCGTTCGAGTTGGCCACGTCTCGCTGGGATCGAGCATGTAAATGGCTTACGCAGCAACGGTGCGATCACAATGGAGCAACGGCATCAGGAAACCGCCATCCTTATGCGCCCCGACACCCTGGTCGCCATCGGTCGCATCGCGGGGGGCACTGTGGCCGAGGGCTGGCGAGTCTGCCAAGGCGAGCAACGATAGGCGATGCCGGCAGACATTACGTTGCGGCACTTGATATTGCAGTGCAGCAAGCGTAGAGCACCGCGCGCTTATCGGAGTGTCGTCCATGGCCCTTACCAATGCTGGTAACGAGGCAGAACCTGTCCAACAATCGAGCCATTCTAAGGTCGAGCAGCACAGCACCAAGGTGCTGATGCTGGGGGCACTCGGTGTCGTTTACGGCGATATCGGCACCAGCCCGTTCTATGCATTCCGCGAAGCGTTGCATGCATCAGCCAATGGCAACGTCGCCAACCGTGGCGACATCCTCGGCGTGCTGTCGCTGATCATCTGGTCGCCGACGATCACCGTGACGATCAAATACATCATGTTCGTGCTCCGCGCCGACAATCGAGGCGAGGGCGGAGTGCTGTCGCTTGTCGCGCTGGCGCGCAACAGTTTCCCGACCCGCTCGGCGGTGATCCTCGGCATCGGCATCGTCGGCGCGGCGCTTTTTTTCGGCGACGCAGTGATTACGCCGGCAATCTCGGTACTGTCGGCGGTCGAAGGTATGAATGTCGTCACGCCGACATTCCAGCCCTATGTGGTGCCGCTGACACTGGCCATCCTGGCGATCGTGTTTGCGGTACAGCGGTTTGGCACCGGCGGCGTAGGATTGGTGTTCGGGCCCGTTACCGCGCTGTGGTTCCTGGCCATCGGCCTTTCTGGCCTCAACCACATCATGGACGACCCGGAAATCCTGCTGGCCATCAGCCCGCATTACATCGTGTCGTTCCTGGTCAACTCGCCCGAAGTCGCCTTCGTCACGGTTGGTGCGGTTTTTCTCGCCGTCACCGGCGCTGAGGCGCTCTATGCCGACCTCGGCCATTTCGGGCGCAAGCCGATCGTGCTCGCCTGGCTGGCAATCGTGTTTCCTTGCCTGTTGCTCAACTATGTCGGGCAAGGTGCCTTCGTGCTGGCGAATGGCGGTGTCGTCGGTCATCCCTTCTTCGAGATGAACGAAGGCTGGATGCTTATCCCGATGGTGGTGCTGGCGACGGCGGCGACTGTGATCGCCAGCCAGGCGGTGATCTCCGGCGCCTTCTCGCTGACCAGACAAGCGGTGCAGCTCAACATGCTGCCGCGTTTCGTGATCCTGCATACGTCGGAAAAACAGTCGGGCCAAATCTACCTGCCGCGCGTCAACCTGCTGCTGGCGCTGGTGGTGATGCTGCTGGTGGTCGGCTTCGGTGAATCGAGCAGACTGGCCTCGGCCTACGGTATTTCGGTAACCGGCAACATGCTGGTGACGAACATACTGCTTTTTATTGTGATGACGCGCATCTGGAAGTGGCCGGTCGGCGTCGCGGTCGCCTTGATGGCGGTGTTCGCCTTCGTCGATACCGGCTTCTTTGCGGCCAACATAGTCAAGGTGTTTGAAGGGGGCTGGTCCTCGCTTGCCATTGCCGCAGTTATTGTGCTCACCATGTGGACCTGGATCCGCGGCACCCGCTATTTGTTCGAAAAGACGCGCCGGAACGAGATCCCGCTGGATTTCCTTGCCGGCAATCTGCTGAAGAAGAAGCCGCATCTGGTGTCGGGCACTGCGGTGTTCCTGACCAGCGATCCGCTCAGCGCGCCGACCGCGCTGATGCACAGCCTGAAGCACTACAAGGTGCTGCACGAGCAGAACGTCATCCTTTCGGTAGTGACGGCGCCGCAGCCGGTGGTGCCCGACAGCGACCGCGTCAAGATGGAGACGGTCAACGAGCTGTTCATGCGGGTGACGCTGACCTTCGGCTATATGGAACAGCCCAACATTCCGCGCGCGCTGGCGATCTGCCGCAAGCAGGGCTGGAAGTTCGACATCATGACGACGTCCTTCTTCCTGTCACGGCGCTCGCTCAAGGCGTCGCCGAATTCCGGCATGCCGATCTGGCAAGACAAGCTGTTCATCGGCCTGGCGCGCTCGGCGGCCGATGCGACGGAGTATTTCCAGATCCCGACCGGACGTGTGGTCGAGATCGGGACGCAGGTGGCCGTTTAGGCATGCCCGGTTGAGCAGAATCAATTGGCATTTTCCGAGCCGGTGAATGCCTGACTCCAGGCCCGAAGCTTCCGGCCCCAAAGCCGTCCCTTTACGCCTGCGATCATTCCCCTTCCCCATTGTCTTGCCGACCCACCAGTCGAGATGCACTGAAACGACCTCGCCGGGCAGCAACTTATTCATTTGAACGTAATCGATGTGCCGCAAGTCCGACCTTCAATCTTTCAGTTCACAGGCAAGCGTTACCAAAATCGGCGTGCCGCCTAACCGGCGCCGCGTCGTGACCTGTCAGGAAGCCATGCAGGCGCGAGACAGAAGCTGGCTCGAGGCCGCCGGCCTGGTGCTGGTCCGGCAGCGGCCGGGCTCGGCCAGAGGCTTCATGTTCCTCACCATGGAGGATGAGACGGGCGCGGCAAACATCGTCGTCTGGGTCAAGATCTTCGAGAAATTCCGGCTCGTGCTTCTCTCGTCGGCCATGCTCGGCGTACGCGGTCGTATCCAGCGAGAAGGGGAGGTGGTGCATCTCGTCGCCCACGAGCTGACCGATCTGTCGGCCGAGCTGGCCAGCGTGGGAAACCGTGAGATGCCGTTTCCATTGCCGCACGGCCGCGGGGATGAGGCTCATCACGGCGCGCCCGGCCGGGGCCGACCACGCCTTCGACCGTAGAAGAAGGCGCCGGCATATCTCGGTTATGCAGGACCTGGCGGATGCGGGTGCTGTGGCGGCGCCCACATGCGTTCGCTGCGGTTCCTGCGCAGTCGTCGCGGGGACAGGCTTCCGTTGTCGAGTGTCACCTGCCGCTGAATGTGACAGGCCAGGATGAAGCGGCGCAGGTTCGCGCCCAGCCGCCAACAATCCACGCCGGCAGCGGCGCCACGAGCCTCTCGCCGCTCGGTGTCACCCAGCACTCCCGGCGATAGCGCATCACATCCGACAGAACCAGATCGCGCACCAGGATCGTCTCGTATCCCTTGAAGCGTGAGCCCGCGCTCACCGCAACCGTTCACCTCGCGGCTCACGCGACCGCCGTCGCGCTTTGCGCCGCGACGGCGTCGCTTCCCCTTGCCAGATGCGTTGCGCATTCCGACGGCTTGGTCGGCTTGTCCGGAGGGCGATCCTTGAGGGTCTGGATCTCGGCGCGCAGCGCCTGGTTCTCGATCTCAAGGCTCTCGACCCGGCCTTGAAGACCGCGCACTATGCCGATCAGCGCAGCAAACGGCCCGCGGAGCTGAGCAAGCGACAGGCCTTCAAGCGAATCAGTCGGTGGTAGCGTCCGCAAATGGTGAATCACGAACGCGCTCGCCGCAAACCCCTCCGCCCGGAAAATCTGATCTGGTTACGGCTCTCGGCGTGACCCAGAGAGCTGGGAGAAGCCTCTGCGAGACTACAAGTGTAACACCATGTTGGTTTAGCAGATCATGCTTCGGTGGTAACCTCATGGGGTACAGAAACGACTTTGGAAGCTGAGCAATGGATCGCGATAGCAAACGGACACGTGCAGCTGGAAGTTCATCCCGCGACGGGAGGAGGGCCGAGGAACGCCGTAACCACCTCGACCTTCCAGACGGGCCATTGACCATGTTGCAGAACGGTTAGTAACGGCTAACCCGCGCGATGCAGCAAGCGATCTCGGGAGCTTCAAATCCGCCGAGAGGCAACCGCGACGTGCAGTTCAGGACGTTGCACTTCTTTGTGCTCTATGAATTCAAGCACTTGGGTAAGCTGGAGGCGATCGAGACCGCAATTACGACCATCGCGGGCTACAAGGGTCGCTTCAGGCTCATCATCCAGAGCCTCTCGGCACTGACGGGGGCCTAAGGCGAGGCTGGCAAGCAGAATTTTCTCGGCAATACCGGCCTGCAAGTGTTCATGGCCACTGCCGATGACGAGACGCCGAATGGTCATGCCGCCAGATCCCACATTTTGATCGATGCCCGGTTAACGTCACGGTGCCCGTTTTCACAGCGTTAAGTTTACGGTGCCCGTCAGCTTGTCGTAAGCCAACCCGCCTAGCATGAGTCATCCAGATGACACTGACGGTTAAGCGCCCGTCTCGCGTATCCCGTCCCTCGGCGATCAGAAACTCCACTACAGGTGAACGGCTATGGGAATTTGCATCTCCAAATCCTCCGGATCGACTCGACAGTCGCCGCGAGAATCCACGGCGTCGGGCTTTGAGAGCAGCATATCAGCGCTGAGGGTCTCCCTGGGCACGCCTGCCGACAGGTTGCGACGGGGCGGAGATGCGCCTCTGGAGCCACATCAGATCCAGCAGGCCGCCTATCATATGGGAGCGTGTGTCGTCGGTGACGATGTCACCAGCCCGATAAGACTCGCGACAGCGGGGCAAACAGTTCACGACGTCCGCCTGCTGCTCAAGCATGGCCGGGGAAACGTTAAGGTGGACGACATTCCCTCTCACGGCCACAACAGCATCGGATCGTCGGTTGCAATGATGGGAGCAGACGACAACATTAAGGTTGCAGTGGCCGTAGTCATGGGAGCGGCGTGCTGCAATCAGACCGCTCCCCTTTCCGCTATCGTCCACGCCCCACACATGGCGGCCGACGAGCGGAGTATGACCTCTAGTGCTTCCGTGTCAATGAAAGAGATAACCGACCAAGGTGATGAGATCCCAGTCAAGACGGGTCACATTTGGAACGAACTGCGGCGCGGAAGCCGGGACCCGAGGTCGACCGTGGTTATGGATGCCTGGGCCAACGGTCCCGCTGTTCGGTTGAAGGACAGCGCATGGAGCGGAGTGCCGGTCAAGGAAGGTCATTGGTCGATGGACAAAAGCACCGCCGAATTCCTGAAAAACCGTGTTGAGGGGTTGATTCCGTTCGCGCATCCGGACACAAATGAACAAACTGCCAACGATTTGCGCCGGAAGCAAAACGCACCCGTATCGTGGAAGAAATATGCAGAAATACAGGTGATCTCACCCGAGTTCGCCGATAGTGTACGCAACGCATTGTCCCGTATTCCTGAAGGCCAACAAAGGGAAATCGCATCACTGATGATTCAGGAAGCCTACGGAATGGATCCTTCCTCGCGCACGCACCAAGACGCAGTGGAATCAGTTCTGGTGGCCGCCAACCAACTGGACTCGCTGCCCCGGCCTCCTGTCGAGCCGCCGGAATTGGCGGCGTATCACCAGTTCGACGCAAATCAACAGGTCCAAGCTCACGCAGTTCCCGGCATGCAAGATATCTTGCCGCACATGCCTCCGCCGCAGCATGCATGGAATGCGAATCTGGACGGCCACATAGCAGGTCTTGAAGCTGAAGTCCGTGCGACAGGTGCGCAAATCTCCTATGAACAGCTGCGGCGGGGTGGTCAAGTCGGGCAGTCCATAAGCCACGCCTACAATCACGCCCGCGAGGATCTAATGGCTGCCTCCAGAAGCAGAGATCGCTCCGGCCGTTGAGGTCTCGGCCATGGTAAGTGACGCCTTCTCCCCGAATTCCGTTCACAGCGTTGCCGTTTCCAATGCGCTGGCCGTTGATGTACCTGACTTAGGGTAACTTTCAGAAACACGTCTGCCGGGTGGTGCGACCAAGCACACACCACCCGCTCCGGCATCGATCTGTCGAGCGGCGACATCGCACGACGTCGGCGTGGTACTGGTGCCCAATGTCGGCCGCCGGTTGGGCGTGGGTGGACGGCGCTGCAGGTACTTCCGGGGATGATGATGGCGGCCGCACCGCTCGATTGTAGCGGGGCGAGCGCGTGGAGAGACGATTTGCGAGATACCGCGAACAACCTTACACTCGCCGTTGACGTCGGAGACCTCTACGAACATAAACGCGACAACGTTTTCAGCTTGCCGCGCCTACGAGCCGGAGTCCCTCGCCATCCTAGAGCCTTTCAGGTTTTGACGGAAGCGTACCCGGCGTTTTCGAAGTAGTTCTTGCATTCGGCTGCCTCGATGGTTTCGACGAGGTGGCCGATGTGGCGCCAAGTTTCCTCGACGGTGCGTTTCTGAGCCTGGCGCATCCAGTGTTTGATCTTGGCAAAGGCCTGCTCGATCGGATTGAGATCCGGAGAGTAGGGCGGCAGGTACCAAAGCCTGGCACCGGCAGCCTTGATCATCTGCCTGATGGCCGCCGACTTATGACTTCCCAGATTATCCATGACGACGATGTCGCCGGGCTTCAGAACGGTGACGAGCTGCTGCTCGACATAGGCGCGGAAGCATTGGCCGTTGATCGGTCCGTCGAAGACGCAAGGTGCCGCGAGCCGATCCCAGCGCAGCGCGCCAAGGAAGGTCAGCGTGCGCCAATGGCCGTGCGGAGCCAGGCCGCGAAGCCGCTTGCCCCTCGGCCCCCAGCCTCGCAACGGAGCCATGTTGGTCTTGATCCAGGTTTCGTCGATGAAGACCAGGCATTGCGGATCGAGACCGGTCTGCCAAGATCGCCATCGCTGACGCCTGCGGGCAATATCAGCGCGCGCCTGCTCAAGGGCGAACAGCGTTTTTTTTGAAGCTCAGGCCCTCGCGCCTCAAGAACAGCCAGACCGTATTGTGCGAGACCTTGACCCCGCGCGCATCCAACTCGTCCTTCAGCCGATGCAGCGTCAGTTCAGAGGTCTGATTAATCCGCTCCACGATGAAGGCACGATGCGGCTCAAGAACCCGCTTGCGGTGTCCGCCCATCTTGCCCGGTGCCACCGAGCCCGTTGCACGGTAACGCTGCGACCACTTCACCACAGAGGAAACTGCAACGCCAAAGCGCGATGCCACTGCACGGCAGTTCTCACCCGCGCCAACTGCCTCAACAACACGCTCACGAAGATCGTTTGAAAGCGCTCGCGTCATCAGATGCTGGCCTCCAATCCAGCCAGCATCTTGAATCACAATCGCCCTGCTTTGGGAATCTGGAGGCTTCTGTGAGGTCCGCATGCTCGACGGAGCCACCTGGCAGGACGTCGGGCCTCATTGTAAGCCGGATTGAACGGAGGCGCGGGTAGGTTTGGTGCTATGGGGACTGTAGCCTGGAGGAGCGGTCGGGATCGTCGGTACCAGGCTGATGAAGGGCGTTCACGATGCGGCCACAGCGAAGGATGGCACGTTGGAAGGCGGAACCGTGATAGCGCGAGCCGTCGGAGAGGCTGCAGTGCTTTCTATCGCCGGGCTGGCTGCTTGCGGCTTTGTGCGGCGGGACAAGGGTCGGGGTTCCAGCGCGCACGGCGACGGATACCGTACCGGGTGATGTAGACGCCGGCGCGATCATGAGGTGTCGTTCCAGAATGAGCTCGGCGGTGCCTGTCCGCACCGCCAGATGGCAAGCGTGATCATCCGTCCTCCACAGCATGGGCAGCGGTGCGCTGCCGCAAGGGGCTCGGCGGCGCTTTCGGCATCCGCTTCGAGATCGTCCTGCTGCGGGCTGGCCAGAAGCCTGCGGCACAGGTCGAGTCTGGCAGCGCGATGACCATTGGCGAGGAAGCCGTAGTGGCGGATGCGATGGAAGCCGTCGGGCAGCGTGTGCAGCAGGAAGCGGCGGATGAACTCGTGCGCGTCGAGCGTCATGATCTTCGTCTTGCCGCCGTGGCGGTAGTCTCGCCAGCGGAACGCGACGCGATTGTCGTCCATGCTGATCAGCCGGGAGTTGGCGATGGCGACGCGATGGGTGTAGCGGCCGAGATAGGCCAGCACCTGCTTTGGACCGCCGAAGGGCGGCTTGGCGTAGACAACCCATTCCCGGCGACGAGCCTCGGCGAGCAAGCGGGCGAAGGCATCGGGCTTTGCCAGGTGGGCGAGATCGCCGAAGAAGCCCAGCCGCCCCCCATCATGGGCCGCTCGCAGCTCCTCCAGAAAGCGCCGGCGGAACAGACGCGACAGCACGCGCACGGGCAGGAAGAACCCCGGCCGGCAGGAGATCCATCGCGTGCCGTCGGGCGACAAACCACCGCCCGGCACGATGCAATGGATGTGGGGATGGTAGGTGAGAGTTTGGCCCCAGCTGTGCAACACCGCGATGAGACCGATCTCTGCGCCGAGATGCCTGGAATCCGCGGCGATCGTGCGCAGCGTCTCGGCGGCCGCCTTGAACAGGATCGTGTAGACCGCCGCCTTGTTCTGGAAGGCGATCGCGGCAATCGCGGCCGGCAGCGTGAACACCACGTGGAAGTAGGCAACCGGAAGAAGCTCGTCCTGCCGCGCGGCGAGCCAGTCCCGGCAGGCCTGCCCTTGGCACTTGGGGCAATGCCGGTTGCGGCAGGAATTGTAGGCCACGCGGATCGCCCCGCAGGACCGGCAGCCCTCCACATGGCCGCCCAGTTCGGCGGTCCGGCACAGTTCGATGGCGCTCATCGAGCGGCGCTCGACGCGTCCGAGATGGCCGATATTGACCTGTCGATACGCCTCGCCATGGCGGCGGAAGATATCCGCCACCTCCAGTCTCGCCGACATGAGCCGGGACCGGTTAGCCCGGCGGCACGACTTCGATGTTCAGCTGGTCGAGCGGGCTCGTCGTGCGCCGGATGAGGCCGTTCGAGACCTTGGTGTAGCGCGCCGTCGAGGAAAGATTGTTGTGGCCAAGCAGCACCTGGATGATGCGGATATCGGTGCCGTTCTCGAGCAGATGCGTGGCGAAGCTGTGCCTGAGCGTGTGGACCGTCACACGCTTGTCGATGCCGGCGGCGGCTCGCGCCGAGCGGCAGGCCGAATACAGCACCTGCACGTCGATGGGCCGATTGACGTCTCGGCCGGGAAACAGCCAGCCCTGCGGCTTCGCCAGACGCCAGTAGACCCGCAGGATACGCAGCAGCTGCGCCGACAGCATCACGGTGCGGTCCTTGCCGCCCTTGCCATGCTCGACACGGATCACCCCGCGACCGCTGTCGATGTCGCCGACCTTCAGCCCGACAGTCTCCGAGGCGCGAAGACCTGCTGCGTAGGCCGTCGTCAGGGCCGTACGGGTCTTCAGGCTCGGCACCGCCTCCAGGAAGGCGACGACCTCATCGGCGCTCAACACCACCGGCAGCGTGCGTGGCGAGCGAGCATAGACGATACGCTCCGGAATCTCGGCATGGCCCAGCGTCACGCCGTAGAAGAACCGCAGCGCGCACACCGTCTGGTTCAGCGCTGGCCACGAGATTCCGGTCGAGACCAGATGAACTTGGAAGGCGCGGACGTCCTCCAGACCGAGCCGGTCCGGCGAACGGCCAAAGTAGCGCGAAAACTTCGCCACGGCATGCACGTAGGATCGCTGCGTGGCCGGCGACAGATTGCGGATCGTCATATCCTCGATCATGCGCCGGCGAAGCGGGCTCAACTCGGCCATTTTATTGCTCCTGTTCTCAAGATTGCGCTTCAACAGCCGCAATCCTCTAAAACAGAAGCTTCACCCGCAAACCGACCTGCCAAATGCCGCGTCAGCGGCTTCGTTCAATCCTACGATTCTCTCAAAACAGGAAACGCTCTAGGCCAGCGAGCCTTCGCCCGACTCATCAACTTGGAAGGCCCCGATCTCCCTCCGAGGAACCCGAACGATATTGCGGTCATAGCCCACCCCAGAGGAGCCATGGGCAACCTCTGGAGGTACCTGCCGCATCGACCATCGGTTGGAATAAAAGAACTGCTCGGTTCCAAGAAACAGTGGCGACATAGATATCCATGGAACCGTGATCAGTACCTCCGCCAATAATTTTGAGAGCACGGCACCGCTACCATACGCGCCGACTACGAAAGTGCCGTTGATCTCCTCTTTAATCGCGTGGAAGTAGGCGAGGATAGGGCCATCGATCTGCGTAGCCGGATAGTCCAAATCGACGGCGAAAAAAATCGTACTGCCTCTATCTTTCGGCTGGCCGACGCGCTTTGCGAACCCCATAGCACTCCTTGCATTTGCAGTACCGATCGAGCTCGAGAAATTGGAAATATGGCGGCTGCCGTCCTGGAAAATCGGTAGAATTCCGAAACCGTGCCCAGATAGTAGTTTGGCCTCCACTGGTGTGATGGTTTTTGGCCTCGCGGAACTCGCGTAATACCGAATGACCGTGGTCACCCCTGATCTTCGCAAGAAAGTGAGAAATTTCCGGCCTGCCGCATTGTTGAGACGGACGCTGACATCCGCTGCGGACCATCCGTCCGCCTTCGCGAAGTCTTCATGATAGGGCATGGGCTTTCCCGCTACAAAGGGCACCGCCGACTTCGCTCCGCTGACGAAATCTGCGGTATTCACATATTCAACGAGCGTGCTGCTCCTTCTGGCTGAATGTAACGTCTGGCATACGGATCAGAGCAAGACGCGCAGGTAGTAAGGTGAGTCGCTCGGCGGGCCGAAGCGGCCGAAAAGCTGCGCGATAGTGGACTGCGTATCCTTTTTTGACAGATTCAGCCACGCCTTCAGCAATGTCGAGGTGACGGCGAAACTGCCAGGGCTTCCACCATCGAAAACGGCAAGGCAGGTTAAAGATAAATAGATTTTCGCGGAGTCGGATTGATCCAGGATGAAGCAGTTGAATGCAGTCGGTTCGCCGTATCTGCTCAGATAGACACTGATGGGCTTCGCCAGATCGACGCCTGCTTTGTCGCCGTCGGCAGCATCGGCGCAAATTGACGCGAGGGTACTTGGCAAATCCGCAACGGCCATCGTGCGGTTCAGGGTCGTCGAAGCCGTGGCGGCCTCCACCTGGTTCGGCACCATCTGCATCGCATTCTGCCAGATATCAGGATCCAAGTTCAGAATTGAGCCTTCGGACAGTTTCCGGATCAAGCCTGAGCAAATCCTCTCCGCTTCGAGGGGGCCGCTGCTATGGGCGCCGATTACCAGGAAGAGGCCCGCAGTTGTTTCTGCGATGGGGTTCATAGTTGGTTTCTTATAGAAGCGGGGCCGGAGTTCGTCGGCACCGCTGTCAGCCGGACCTGATCTATGACGCTGGCGAGGTTTCTTCGAATTGACACCGTCGGCTGGTGCGCTGCTGCTTTTGAGACCAATCATTAGGATCAGACCTTGGGCGTGATGTCTTGTTGCGGGGTCGAGCCACCATTAAAGAAGTTCTTGGCATTCATAAACTGCTCGGTCGCGTTCTTATTCACGATCTCCTGGAAGTTTTTGTAATCGGGGCCGCCGTTGCGGATCCGGCGGGTCTGAACGATATTGGTAACCTCGCTATAACGTAGGTCGACGTTGACATATCGTGTCGATGAGCACGAAGATTGTAGATCAAGGAAGTACTCATTGAACGTGACTTCTCGAAGAACAATTGCTCCGTAGTCGTAGTATCCGCCTGCCCCGTTATCGAGAAGGTAGCTTTGGTAGGTGCATGTCAGAGCCTTGTACTGCTGCGACTTGCTGTTGGCGCTAAAGGCCAGGTTGCCCATCTCAGTGAGGAAGGACTCGAAATCCGTTAGCAGAGACGCCCCGTCAGTGACGATCGCCTTCGCGATCAAGGAGAGGAACGTGGCTGAAACGGAGGTGCCAGAAAACTTGTTTGAGTAACCTTTCTGTTTTTGCGCTCCCATCGAAAGGTCGGGAATGTTGCCCACAACGTTCGTCCAGGTGTTGATGTCAAGTTTTTCCGCATCAACCTTAGGATAATGGGTATGCATGTAGTCGTGAATGAGTCCTCCTATAGCCAGAAGGTTGTCCTGATTTTCTTTCATGATGCCGCTGTACGCCGGGTCATCGGTCTTCTGACCAATGAGGTGAAACTGTACTGTTCCTTGATCGTTGGCGATCGTGTCGTCACTGGGGCGCGCAGCACCTGGCTGGGCCAAAAGAAGGGACTTGGCGCCGAAAAAGGTGCTCGCCGCCTCATAGTTCTTGTCCGAATAGCTCTGTTCATGCCCTTGAAAATGCGCTGCGACCGCGTTCAACATGCTTATCTTCCTTTTCTGAGCGTTGCTGCAAAGGCCGCAAAGTGCCTGGAGCGGGTAAACGCTTGAGTATCAGGTAATCTTTGCGTGTCTTCACTGGCTGTATACCAGTTTGTTTCGATCCCCACCTTTGCGTCAGGCAGACCTTTCTCTGCGCGCCGCCATTTTGCGATAGCGCAGCGGCGAGAGCCCATGAATCGCTTTGAACGCCGTCGAGAAATTGTTGCTGTTTTCGTAGCCTAAGGATTCAGCGACCTCGGCCACGCTTTCATGCCCGCTTCGCAAGCGGGCGGCAGCCTCCATCATCCGGTAGTGCCGTAACCAGGTCATAGGCCCGCAGCCAAAGGCAGCCTCGAAGCGGTTGACGAGCGTTGTCTTGTTGGTCCCGGCTATGCGCACCAGTTCGCTGAGGGCGATCTGCTGACCGACTCGCTGTGCCAGCAGATCGCACGCCTTCTGAACGAGGGGGTCGGCTGAGAAGAATAGCGGTGCAGAACGCCGCGCGATCTGGGCGACGCAGGCGATCAGTCTGCTTACAACTTCCTGCTCGATCAGTGGCCACAACAGGTAATCGGAATACCCGTCGGAGAAAACCGCCTCTCGGTCCAGCCTGTCTTCGGAAACCAGGGCTAGTTGCACCAGCCCGGAAGAGAGCTTCGCATGACCGTACCCATGTTGCTCCGGTTCGCGGCAATCGATGATGACGATTTGCGCGCAGTGCCCCAACCGCAACAAACGGTGCTCAAGGATATCGATCTGCCGCGCTTCGTTGGGCAGATTGCCGAAGATCCGAGAACTCGCAATTTGTGCCAAACACTTACCTGCCAAAGGGTCCGGGCCAAGATACGCGGCCAGAATCGATGCATGCACCACACCCTGCCTGCGAAGGCCTTGACGCGGCCGAACGGCGGTCGAAGAAGGAGGGTCTTGGGTTGTGTAGTTGGCTGTAAGTGTGAATACCTTCTTCACAGCAGATGCTCGCTCGAAGTCAGCGCGCGTCGGTTTCACTGAGTTGGGACAGCGGAACCAGCATCACGTCCGATGGACGAGGGGGGTAATCAACTGGCTCGGTCCTGAAGATAGTGCCAGACCTCGATCGCATCACGCTTCTTCCCTTGGCGAAGCATCAGCCGTTTGCCCTCTCATTGTCGATGGACGCGCCAACTCTGTTCCCGCCGCCGCTGCGGCGGCAATCTTGTGGCGCAGCCAGTGATGTTCTGGGTCGCGATGGCAACGCTCGTGCCAAATCAGCCCAACCTCGTAAGGCGATAGTTCCACCGGCGGATCGACAATCGCCAGGGGGAGCAAGGCGGCGATCCGTGTCGCGACGCGGTGTGGTACAATCAGCACCAGATCAGTCGCCGCGATGGCTACAGCGGCCGTCAGGAGGTTGGAAACCAGCACCGGATCGCGATCTCGGAGGTGTAAATTTGCCAGATCGTCATGCACCCGTCCGAAGCCGCCCTTAGAATCCGAGTCAACGGCAGCGTGGCGCAGGGCAGCGAAGGCCTCGATCGTCCATTCCTGCGCCAGGGCTGGGTGGTCGCAACGTAGCAGGCAGGCGAAGCGATCAGTATAGAGCCTGCGCCGAAAGAAGCCCGGTGGCGTTTCACCGGTCTGCCCAACGGCCAGATCGATCTCACCTTGTTCAAGCCGCCGGAGCGCGCCAGTTAGAAACGAGCCGGTGACGATGTCGAGATTAGGCGCGTGCTCGCGCAGCAGGGGTAGGAGAGGCGGCAGCAAGATCAGGGCTTGGTGGTCGGGTATCGCCATTATTGTCTTTGATCGCCATTCCCCCTGGCGGTTCACGATCCCGCGGAGCGCATCCAACACCGGCGGCAGCATTCGGGCCAACCGTTCGGCCTGCGGCGTCGGGACCAAGCCGCTCGAGCCGCGAACCAAGAGGTCGTCATTGAAAATGCCACGCAGCCTTGTCAACGCTCGGCTCATCGACGGTTGGCTCAAGCGCACGTGCCGAGCCGCATGCGTGACGTTGCGGTGCTCCAGCAGCGCCTCAAGAGACACCAGTAAATTCAGGTCAATGGATGCCAACATTTGCTGTGGCCGTGGGGCGCGAGCGCCCTCGACTATCGGTCGTGGCCGCTCACGCGTGTTTGAAGAAAGCTGCCGACTGCAAGAGAGCTCACCCATGTCTTTTTCCTCTTGTTTTAAATTGGAATGTGCTCATGCTACGTCTTGAGATCTGGCGTGCGGTGTAGGTCGATGCTGCTTAGCCCATCAGCAATGTCGCCAACCTGGTGGTCGACATATTCAATACACGGGGTCTCGTCAGCGAAGCGATGACAGTCGAATACTCGACGCCGACGGAGCCGGGGACGAGAGCCCTCTTGCGCGGATCGGCCAAACTAGTTTGATGTGTGACCGCAGCCGCGAGTTCTTCGCTCCCGTGCCAGCATAATCGGCTACAACCCAACTGGGTGGTTGGCCTGCGGTCATCGCCATCCACCACAGCACATTAACCACGCCTCGGCGAGGCCGGAATGCTGCCCTGATTCAATTAGTCGCGATCAGCCTCATGTTGGCAAGTCCGCCGCCTCGAGCTTGGCGAGAAAGCCGTCGCACCATCGATAGACATCATGCCCGATGAGACTGTGCTTCATTGCCTTCCAACGGTCTTTCCGTTCGTCTGGCGACATGCGAAATGCCTGTTCCGTGGAGGCCGCCACAGCCTCTGGGTCATAGGGATTGACAAGCACCGCTCCCTCCAATTCGCCAGCGGCGCCGGCAAATTGCGAGAGCACGAGGACGCCCGGATTGCTTGGGTCTTGCGCAGCCACGTATTCCTTCGCCACCAGATTCATGCCGTCGCGGAGCGGCGTCACCAGGCCAACGCGTGCCAGTCGATAGAGGCCGGCCAGTTGCAGCGGGCCATGGGAACGATTGGTGTAGTGTACTGGTACCCAATCGATGGTTCCAAGTTCCCCATTGACACTTCCCACCAGTTCGGCGATGCGCTTTTGCAGCGCCAGATAGGCCGGTATTTCCCCGCGGGATTTCGGGGTAATCTGCAGCAGTAGCGTCTTGCGGACGCGATGGCTGTTACGATCAAGGAAATGGCGAAACGCCACGATGCGCTGATCGATGCCCTTGGAATAATCCAATCGGTCGACACCAATGGCGACGTCACAGCCAGCAGTCCTCTTGTAAACTTCCTGCAGATCCCCGTCGCGCGTCGCTAGCTCTGCGAGGCTCTCGAACTTGGCCGTGTCGATACCGATTGGAAAAACCCCGCAGCGAAACTCCCGCCCTTTGACCAGGCAGCTACGGTCTTTCATGAGACGCCCTAAGTTTCGGCGGCGTAGACATTCGGCGAAGTTGTCAAGATCGTCGTCGGTTTGAAAGCCGACAAGGTCATAGAACGAAAGCGCTTCCAGTAATTCTTCGCAGAGCGGCACGGTGGCGAGGATGTCCGCCGGCGGCCATGGTATGTGCAGGAAAAAGCCGATCCGGTTGCGGCAGCCGCGTTCGCGCAGTTCTTTCCCTAGAGGGATCAGGTGATAATCCTGCACCCATATGACGTCGTCCTCGCGGTGGAGCGGCATCAAAGACTCTGCGAAGAGTCGGTTGACGCGGTAGTATCCTGACTTTCTAGCGTCGTTGTATTCGGCGAGGTCGACACGGCAGTGGAAGACCGGCCAAAGAACCCTGTTGGCGAAGCCGTAGTAATATTCGTCCAGATCCTTCTGCGAGAGATCCGCAAGGGCATAGGTGATGCCGTTGGCCTCCTGCATGGTCGGTGACACCTGGTTCTTCTCGGTTTTCACCTTCCCCGACCAGCCCATCCAAAGCCCGCCTCGTTGCTGGAGCGCGGCGTTCAGCGCAATGGCCATCCCGCCCGGGGGCAGTGACCCGTGCTCGTCGGGCAACGCAACCCTGTTGGAGACAATGACCAGTCTGCCGTCTCCACCGTCCCCAACACTCATAATGTTTTTCATGGTCACTCCTGTTGCCTGTCAGCTTTTGGCTTCGATCTCTGCCAAGTTAGTGACGGTCATCAGGTGGGACAATCTCATTAGGCGTATGGTAGAATAGCGCACACAAATAGGCACTAAGCGGGACAGGAACTGAGCTCGCAAAGCTTCGGTTTTTGGATCATGTTTCTCCTAAGTTTTTAACCGAGAGCGTGGACCCGATTCCCTACGACCACTAGTTTGGCAGACCGGCGCCCCCGGCTCGCGATGAGCGCATCAACCTCCCAATTTTCCCAGACCTTTGTCACCACCTCTACGAATTCGCCCGCGCTCTTGTAACCGTCGGCGTGGGTTGGGTGTCGGTCAAAGCCAAAATTCAACGCCGCGACCCCGACCATTTGACCAGACACGCTTTCATTGGCTGCGATCGGCGGCGGATGCGCCTGGTGCCTCAAACCTGGCCGGCTGACCGAACGGATTGCCTTCCTGCGCAAGCTGGAAATCGACCTTAATCTGGCGGGCATCGATCAACACCGGTGCGGTTGTGCCCTCGACGATTTGAAGAAGCTCTCGGCATCACCGGAAGGAAAGCCAACTGGGCAAACTCTTCGGGAACTCGGCCGCGTCGAGCGGTCGCTCTCCATGATCGAATGCTATTCGAGTCCCGCATTGCGCCGGCGATCTCAGGCCCGGTCGTCCTTGATGGCGCTCAGAGCAACGGCTATGTGAAACGCGGTCGCAAACCCGGCAGGCCGCCGGTTCCAACCGGCCTGAGCAAGCACCCACTCAGGCGTCCCTACCGGAAGTCGGGCGCGCCGTTCGCGGACGTCGATCTGCGGCTGACGGAGAGTGACAAGAATCCTATCGCTGACGTCGTCACGATGCTTAGCGATCCCGCTGCGGCCGGCCCCGGCCAACGAAGCTAGTTCATAGCGGCGGCTCTCTAAGCCGAGGGGTGCCTGACTGAACGGTACCTGATCCGGGCTGGCAATCCCGACCAGGTGACGCCCGATCGGGCTCTCTCGTTGTGGCCGTCCCCACGGCCATGAAACATTTCTTCTGTGGTTGCCGCCCGTTGTGCAAGGAGCTTCTGATCTTTTGAACGTGTGATCGAGTGCGGTCTTCTGTCAGGCCTTTGAGTGCGGCGCTTCCAAAAGCCGCTGGCCGGTATGGTGATCTGCGGATCGGGTCCAAATCTACTTTCCGTGCTTGCAAGCTCAAGAAATGTCACTGGTTTTCCCTATCCGGATCGGTTCGATCATGCGCCCATTCGGGTCGTCGACTTCTCACACCTCCTTACCGGCGTTAGCCGTCCGTGGTCAGCATCAGTTCATGCCGCAACGGCCAACGCCGGATCCCGATAGTTTTCCTGTTTCGTCAGCATAGCCCAGATTTTGCGAGCCATCTTGTTTGCCAGTGCGATCGCCACCAGCATCCGCGGTTTCCTGGCAAGCATCCGGGCTAGCCATGAGCCCTGGAGGGGCGATCGACGGCCCGCCCAGCTCACGCGGGCCATTGCGCCGATGATCAGCAGCCTGCGGATGTCGGCCTGACCGGCTTTGGACACCCGGCCGAGCCTTTCCTTGCCTCCGGACGAGAACTGCCTGGGCACAAGCCCGAGCCAGGCCGCAAAGTCCCGCCCGCACTTGAAGCTCTCCATTGCCGGGGCAAAGGCTTCAATCGCAAGGGCCGTCATCGGGCCTATGCCCGGCATGGTTTGGAGCCGTCGCGCAACGTCGCTGTCGCGGGAAAGATCCGCGATCTTTCTTGCTTTGTCCTCGATCCTGGCCGTCTTCTCGCTGATCTGGGCCAAAAGATCGCGGCATTCCTCCCGCACGATGTCCGGCAAGCGGATGTCGGCATCATCGACCATCGCCTCGATGCGCTTTATGTGGGCGATCCCTAGAGGAACGACATGGCCATATTCGTAAAGCACGGCACGTAGCGCGTTCACCAGTTCCGTCCGCTGGTGAACGATGCGCTCCCGGGCCCGGAACAAGATCGCCCTGGCTTGCTGATCAGAGGTCTTAGGCTCCACGAAGCGCATCTCCGGACGCTGTGCTGCGATGACGATCGCTTCTGCATCGGCGGCATCGTTCTTTTGACGCTTGACGAAAGGCCGCACATATTGTGGCGCAATTAGCTTGACCTCATGGCCCTGTGTCAGCAATTCCCGCGCCCAATAGTGCGCGCTGCTGCAAGCCTCCATCACCACGACAGCGGCTGACTGGCTCCCCATGAACCGCAAAAACTGGCCGCGAGACAGCTTCTGGCGAAACAGAACCCGGCCCGTCATAGTTGCACCGTGAATCTGGAAAACGCTCTTTGCCAGATCCACGCCGATCATAATATCCTTCATCTGCCGTCCTCTCGTCTCGGTGGCCCAAACACACCACCATCATGGCACATCGCGATGCCGTTTGGAGAGGGCGGCAACCACCCCATCTACTTTGCTGGCGCCCGACACATCGGCCGAGCGCTAGCCGCCCTGCGTCGAACTGCGCCTGGTCAATCAAGAACAGCGCGGAAGCGGTTACAGGGGGCATGTCGCGATGCGTTCGTTCGCAGATAGTGCAGTGTTCTGCAAGTCAGCAGCTCCTATGTCGAGATGGCAGCGCCTCGCGGTAGCGCGGGTTCTGCGGGCCGCATCGACCGCCGCGCCTCGCCAGATCGAGCGGCGTAGAGCCTCCAACATTGGGTTCGCGGTGCCGCAGTCCTAGCCAGCGAAGGTCGTGTTCGTCATCCCCGCGGTTCGCGTGCATCCGCCGCTGGCCCATCTAATGCGCCTCGCCCCCGCGGACAGCAAACAGCGAAGCCGCCATGGCCGCGAAAATCTCGCAATGTCAGCTTGATTCCAGGTCCCACCCTCCACTTTTGCGAGGTGATCCGTGCAGGTGCCGGTGGATCATTTCTCACCGAGTTTCAGCCTTTGCTAGGGCCTCCTGCCCTCCCTGCCGCGCGTCACTCTACCCTGCTCGCATCGCTTCACCTCACGCGGGAAACAATGTCGTTACGGGCATCCTGTGCGGCAAATGGCACAGCGATAAGACAGAACGCAGAACGCCATAATGGCGTCCGCCAAGCAATGGGCCTCGAGGATGCGGAGGCTTCGGTCAGCCATGAGTTCGATTCCTGCAAGCGGGCCGGCTCTTTAACCAGCCTTCCCTGGCGCTCACGCGCCGACACTTTCGCCACGGTTACCTCCGGTGTGGAGAAGTTGCATGTCGCAATCCGCTGTCGGTCAGGGACTGGCACACGGCCAACAAGGCGCGTTCCGGGCCTGACACCGTCAAGCTCGGAGGGCATTCCTAGTCAAGTGGTTGCAGCTCCAGTCGGCTTTATGAAGTCGGTGACCGGCCTAAGAAGCTTCCTGATCCCCGCACTGCGACATTATTCCTGACCCGCTCAATTGGATCAGGCTACCCTAACAAAAAGACTCGGCACAATCTGGGTGCCGGGTCTTTAAGGTCACATGTGATTGGGTAGGTGATGTGACGCTTCTTGGCTACGCCCCGCATGATTAACGAGCCGTTAACTGCGCGGCATTCCTCAGCTTCTATTCGGCGAGAAGAGCGACCACATAGGTTTCTTGGCGCCGGGACTAACCCATATGTCCCGGACAATGTGCCGGCGTTATTGCGTTCATGGGTCACTGGATGACGATTTCGCTGTTTACGGTGTCAGTCAAGAGGGCGCGCTGCATTTGCGTTCGCAAGCTGTCCCATCAGCGAGATGTAATGGCGGAATTTCCTATCTAGGAATCAATGCCCGACCGCACAAACGGGAGTCTGCTTCCGATTTGCTGCCGCCTTCGCCGCGATCTTCGCCATCCGGCTGATTGCCGCCGCAAGCCTGCGCGTGCCATGGCTCGACAGGTCAGAAACTCGGGACGGCTTATGGATGATGCTGGGGACCCATTGGCAAGGCTTGTGGTAACCCTATTGCAGAGTCAACCGGGCCAGGGTGACGCAATCAGGGGCTCTCGCATACAACCGGTGTTTGGTTACTCCCGGATCATCTGCGATTTAAATCAAATACGTCCAAGGATATTGACGATTGCGCGACCCTCACCTCGTAGACGGCTAACGCGGGCGGCAACTGAGAGGATGAAATGACAAGCGATTTTTCCGCCGCGCGAGTGCATCTAGATCGAGCGTATCATTATCTGCGAGGTGATGACCCGATGAGCCGGAGGGGGCGCGAAGCCTTGGATTTGCTAATTGAGGCAGTTGCCGGCGAGGAGTTCAAGCAGCCGAGCCAAAACGCGGACGTGCTAATGTTTCCGATGGGGCGTCGCTTCTGAGGCGATCTCCAAGGTGGCAATCATGAGCGCCCGTGACGGCATGAGCCGATTCGGCAATCGAATGGGAGTCCGAGGCCTGTCGCTCACAAACTTCGGAATTTCGCTGCGCCTATTGTCATCGGCGGCAGCTATTCCGGAATGGCCGCCGCCCAGCAGTTCCGCCGCGCCCGCGCCAGGTTCCTGGTGATCGACGCCGGGTTGCGGCCGAACGCTTTTTCCAGCCATTTGCCTGCCTTCCTGTCCCATGACGGCGTCGATCCGGCCGAGATCAGGAACGGTCGCCTGAGCAGCTTTCGCGCTACGCGACCCCCTTGTACGACGGAACGGCCGAACGGGTGAGGAGCCGCGACAGTTTCGGCTCCTACTACCCACCGACGGCCTCCGCGGAGAGCCGTCGAGTTGTCGCTGCCGGCGTTTGATATGCGCTGCCAAGGGTCAATGGGCTGGCTGAGATATGGGAAAACAGCGTTCCACGGGCCCTGATGTATGACTGTGAACTCTATCGGGACGGTTCGGCGTGGGTTGCTGCCGATCCTGCTCGGTCCACCAGGCACTTCGTCTGTCCGAATAAGACCGCTGCTTTGCCCTGCGGAGCGAATGCTCATTTTTCCATAATCATTGCATATATCAGTGCTAGGAAGGTCCGAATTGGAAACGAAAACAATGGGGCGAGGCTTATGATGTTGAGCCGTAGCCGAGGCAAATCGCCTGCACAGCTTTTCCGCTATCTGTCGGCCAAGTGGCCGGCGGCCTTCAATGCGAAAGCGCCCAGACCGCTCAAGATCGGCATCCATCATGACATTCGCGTGCTTGACGGCGAACTGTCTGATGATGAATTAAGGAGAGCCCTGCTGGCGTATACCAAGATGGCCAGATACTTGGCGAGACTGGATGCCGGCGCCGCACGGGTCGATCTCGATGGCAAGCCGGCCGGCGTGGTCTCGGATGCCGACGCGGCGACCGCCAAGGCTTTGCTGAGGGCCCGCAAGCAGAAACAAGAGGCGAAGCAAACGCCGGAGCCAAGGGTAGAGCCTCAACCGCCAGCCAAACCAAAACCGAAGCGAACCGCCGTGTTCAAGGAGAAGAATACGGCCGACAGCCCGACCGGCATAGTCGTTGAGACGAAGCGTCGCCGGTCATTCCGAAAACCGATGACTTGATCGCCGCTGAGCGATGGGTCGTGCCGACCGGGACAGCCCTCAGGGTCGGAGCACATGGCGCCCCGCGCCAATCCGAATTGCCGCGATCGCAATGGAGTTGCCGCATTCGCGCTGGCGAAACGGAGTGGTCGGTCAACCCTTCTTCGGGATGAACGAGAGGCCGGATGCTATTCCGATGGTCGTTCTGGCCACCGCCGCGACCTCTATCGTTCGGGATGGCAGTTAGGTCGATGCCGGCCCAGATTGACTGTGTGGCCGCTTCACGAGCCCACGCTTCTGTTTGATCTCGACGGCAAGGGGCCGCTGCTGCCTCATGCTCTCGGCGACTTGGGGAGGTGCGAACATTATCTAGGCCGATTGCACGTTTTCGCCACCGCTCCCTCATGCTCATGAGAGGGTTCGAATCGTTGATTGTCTTCGAAGCCACGAGGCCAGCGGCTCTCCGCCGCATCCGTGCCCGCGCTCGCTTCTAGTCCTGCTTTCACGACCAGCGCTACTACGGCTATACGGTCGGTGTACGCGCCGAACATTTCCGGCCGGATCCGACTTCAAGGAAAAGGCGGCATCGCTGCCGCCCTCGAGATTGTGAGACGCGTGGACCTTAGAAATCCATGCCGCCCATGCCGCCCATACCGCCGCCGCCCATGCCGCCAGGCATGCCGCCGCCGCCAGCCGACTCCTTCTTCGGAGCCTCCGCGATCATGGCTTCGGTGGTGACCAGCAGGCCGGCGACCGAGGCCGCGTCCTGGAGAGCCGTGCGCACGACCTTGACCGGATCGACGATGCCCATGGCGATCATGTCGCCATATTCGCCGGTCTGGGCGTTGAAACCGAAGGTCGCGCCTTTGTTCTCAAGGATCTTGCCGGCAACGATCGAGGCTTCCGCACCGGCGTTTGCCGCGATCTGGCGGGCATGCGGTTGAGCATCCAGTCGCCGACAAGGTTGACCGAGATAGCGAGCGCCGCGATCGCCGGGCCGGAGGAGGACGCTTGAACCTGTCCTGATAAGCCAGACCGACCACCAAACCGGAAAGCGCTACATCACCTATCCGGGTCGCGATCCTTGGGTTTTGCAGCCGTCGACCTGCTTGCGCCGGTCCGATCACGTTCCGGATGCGACACCGTCTATGTTTGAGACCCGACACACTCAGGGCGCAGGTATTCTCCGACGCGTCACAAATTAGACCGTCTTGTTCTTTTGCTCGCACAACCGCTGCGATGGCACGAAGATTGCTTATGACATTTGGGCGCTCAGGGCGAAGGAACATAATGGAGAATACCCATGCAGCGAAAGGAATAGGTATGAGGGTTGCAGCTTTGTGAAACTCACAAGCCTAACTAATGTCTTGTGTGGAGCTCGACGACCGAAAGCAGATCGAAAGCATACTGACGGTGTTGCAAGGAGGCGGCCATCAGGACGGCTGTTTTTGGCCAAAGGAGAAATGCCACACTATCCCGATGTTCGTCCGTCGAGAACGACTTCGGTGTGCCGCGCAAATTTACATCGTCACACGCTCATGTAATGGGCTGCTACGCCCTTCGGATGTGGAATGCATCGGGCCAGATACAGCTTCCGCCCTTAGAACCTTGCACGCTCAAACGGCAGAGGAATGAACTTTGGTAGCAATCGGCCGAGAAAGGCCCGAGTCCCCCTACCGCCGACTAAAGGAACTTGTCGTCAACTATCAATTCCGCCCTCAAGAGCCGCTAAGCCCTGTAAGCATTGCCGATCGACTGCGTGTTAGCGCGACACCCGTCCGAGAAGCATTAGCGCGTCTCCACGGTGAAGAGCTTGTTAATCTAGTAGCAAATCGTGGGTTTTATGCAAAGACTCTCGATCTAAAAGAGATGAGAGATCAATATGAATTAGCTTTACAGATTTCTATCAACGCAATTAACCGCCAATTTATCGACACAGAAGCGATGAAGGTACTATCAAATCTTACTCGGCGCGAGATGGTTGCGTACTCTGCATGTCGTTCAGAGTTTATAGAGGATTTCTATCTTGGCATTGCAGCGCTCACCGGAAACGGAGTCATGTCCCGGTCCATCCGCAAGTTTAACGACCAGACCCATTTCGTGCGTTCTATCTATTTAGAGGCCGATGACAAGTTCAGTGAAATTGTCGATGACATGTCTACTCTCGTTAGCGTATTGGAACGTGGCAATATCACGGACGCAATCACCAATTTGAGGCGTCAACGGGATAAGAAGCTGGCGCAAATGAGTGATCTTGTTCGTGAGGGTCTTGCTCGCTCTCTGATAGCTTTCAAGCAGAATGGAGCTCAGACTGTCGGCTGAGCGAGACCGGCGTCTAGGCGAGATCTGGTGCTGCGGCGAAACTCGAGTGCATTGGGAAGCATTCACTACTGCGCGGTTAACGGCTTTCGCGCGGGAGCCATGAAGGGCCCGGGTGCGTGTGGGGCCGGTCGCAAACTGACATATCCCGGCGCCTCTCAAGCCGGTCGACAAACCGAGTTCCCGCTTTGAAGGAGTGGGCCGCGCTAGCTTCCATGACCGGACAGATTAGAGGTAGGCGAAGCGGGTCCCAATCATGACAATGGACTTAGACGTCGCGATCTCCTTCGCCTTTAAGGGCGGCCCGAGCGGCCGCGAAGAGGCCCAGTGGCTCGTGGAAAGCAACGATCAACAGGAGCGGACGAGAAGCAACAGCGCCGACTAGCGTCGATCTGCGGGTGAACACTCCTAGTTGTTGGGGGAGAGCCACGCCGATGCCATTACAAAACTGCAGCAAAAACTTAATCAAAGATCACCCCCGCTATGCCAGCGATCGACCATAGTGCCGCTAATGAAAAGGATGACTTAATGACGACTTTAAACTCACGCGTACAGTCATTTGCATGAAGAGCCCGCACAATGAGACCCCAATGTGGGCCACGGCCGATAGCAGAATGGTGATGCTTGAGCGTGCGAAGGCCATCATTCGACAAGAGGCCGCTGCGTTGGAAAGCCTGTCGAACAGGCTCGATGAGAGTATCTGTATGCTCGCGGCCTCCATCCTCTCGTCAACGGGCATGGTCGTGGTGTGCGGCATCGGCAAATCGCGACTGGTTGGAGAAAAGATCTCCGCAAGTCTGGCATCGACCGGCACGCGATCGATCACGCTCGACCCAGTCGATGCCTTACACGGAGATCTCGGGCGCGTGCGCGCAGGGGATGTTATTCTTGCGCTCTCTAATTCCGGGGAAACTGCTGAACTTCTGCAATTCATCCGCGCTGTCCGGCACCTCCGTGTCATCGTGGCCGCGATCACGGGACGAGCCTGCTCGTCTCTGGCGCATGCTGCCGACGTCGTGCTCGACATCGGACTGACGCCGGAAGCATGCGCGCTCGGTCTGGCTCCCACAACCTCAACCACGGCTATGGGCGCGATGGGGGACGCTCTAGCACTCATCTTGCAGGAGCGGCGAGGATTCACACGCCAGGATTTCGCGCGTCTTCACCCGAGCGGAAGTCTCGGTCGGGAGTTGAATGCGAGTAGGCGATCTGATGTGGCCGGTTGAGTTTCGATGTGCTGCTCGCATGACGGACGAGGTTCTGCGATGCGCGCCTTAGCAGATGACCTCAAGATCGTTTACCGGTCCGAGCGGCCCCAGGATATCTATTGCTACACGCCGGGCCTCGCTGTCACGGCGCAGCGCAGAGTTGTTGCGACCTTTGATCTAGGCGGTGACGGGGTTAGAAACCTCCTGGGGCCGAAAGGATCTCGCGCGCGAGGTACGCGATTCGGAATGGGCAAGGTTTGCTTGTCCGACGATGGTGGCCGTTCCTGGGCCGAGCGACATTCGTTTCCGTTCTGGCATGCTCGGCCATTTATAGCTGGCGGGCGGCTATACATCCTCGGCCATGCCGGGGACCTCATGATCATCGCTTCCAGCGATGAAGGGGAGACATGGAGCGCGCCTGTCTCGCTAACCTCGAACATGAAATGGCATGGGTCGTCCTGCAACGTGCACTACTCGCATCAACACGTTCACCTTGCCATGGACGAGCGGCGCGATCTTTCAATCGAGGGTTGGAACACTGCCGGTTTGGCTCCACGGGTGCTGCGTGCTAATACGAACGACGATCTGCTTGATCCGAAAAGCTGGACGATTTCGGAGGCTCCCGCGTTTAACCAAATAGTGTCCGCGGACGATTTAGATCATTTTGGCATCCCATTCTATACCACGCCAACCCGAGCTCCGGCCGAACTTGGATTGGGGCGTGTTTGTGCCCCGATTGGCTGGCTTGAGCCTAATATTGTCCAATTCCACGATCCGCGACATCTCTGGCACGATCCGGCCGGCCGTACATTGCACCTCTTCTTGCGGGCGAATACCGGCGGAACTGGCTATGCAGCATTGATAAAGGTGGTCGAGCAGGCTGACGGTCGTTTAGTTACGGCATTGGAGACCGTGCCCTCTCGGAGAATGTCTCTGTTCATCCCGCTGCCGGGAGGTCATCTAAAATTCTTTATTCTCTATGATGACGGGAGTAAGCTGTACTGGCTGCTAAGTTCACAACCGACAGATTCAATGGTGCGTCTTACACACATGTCGTCGGAACGCTACAATTTGCCGAATAATGAGCGGCACAGGTTACAACTTCACTTCTCGAAAAACTGCGTCGATTGGTGCTTTGCAGGAATAGTGGCAGCCGGTCAGAGCGAACGTCACGCACGGAACTATCCGAGCATGGCAGTCGACGGCGATGATCTTCTCGTTTTATGTCGGTCAGCCGATGACGAGGGACGGGACCCGCAATACGCCAACCTCATTACGTTTCATCGCGTCAAGGAATTCCGCAATCTCGTCTATTGAGCTTTTGTCTTGCTGAAAGTGAGGAAACATGCCGAGAGCTTCGAGCCCGGTCGCTATCATCATTCCGTCTCGCTACGGCTCGAGCCGGTTCCTCGGAAAGCCGCTGGCAATGATCACTGGTAGGACCATGATCAATCGTATCTGGTCACTGGCTTGTGCTGTACCTGGGGTCGACCACGTCTGCGTCGCTACTGACGATGAGCGCATCGCCGATCACGTTCGCAGTTTTGGTGGTGAGGTGGTGATGACCCCCAAGGAATGCGTAAACGGCACCGAGCGGGTACTAAGAGCAGCTGAGATGCTGGTCACAACGCCTTCCATCGTGGTGAATCTTCAGGGTGACGCCGTTCTCACGCCGCCATGGACCATTACAACTCTGATCGATGAGATGCATCGCGACCCGACGGTGGGAATCGCTACCGCTGCGGTGCAGATGGACAAGCGCAGTTATGAAGCTCTGCGCGCGTCCAAGCGGCATGGCGAGGTCGGAGGTACAACAGTCACTTTCGACCGGCGCGGTAATGCCCTCTATTTCTCGAAATCCATTATCCCGTTCGTCCGCGATGACAAACAAGGTGAAGGTACGGACCTCTCACCCGTCTTTCGCCATATCGGCCTCTACGCATACGCCTATGAAAGTCTGTGCCGGTACATCAGTCTCGAACCCGGTCCTCTGGAGCGCCTTGAGAGTCTCGAGCAATTGCGCGCACTCGAGCATGGAATTCCTGTCCGGGTAGTGGAGGTCGATTATGGTGGTCGGACACATTGGGCTGTCGACAGTCCAGACGATCTGAAACGGGTCGAAACACTCATTGGCGAAGAAGGTGACCTTGTTGGAGCCTGAGTCCGCCAAATTGCCGGTATCATCTGCAACATACGTGGGCACCTCCATGAAGCTTATCCTCGGCCGTCATGGCAACACGTTTGAGCGCAACGAAGAGGTCCTATGGGTAGGCCGCAGAACCGATCTGCCGCTGACAGCAGAGGGTTCTCGCCAGGCTGAGCATCTGGGTGCCGTTCTGTGCCAATCGGGCATTCTCCTCAGTGGGCTTTATTGCGGACCGTTGCAACGCACGCGCCAGCATGCTGCAATGGTCGCGCAACGGATTGGTTGTGCACCCGGATTGATTGTCGATTCGCGCTTGGCCGAGATCGACTATGGTGCGTGGGAGGGTATGAGCAGTCAGGAGATCGTAGCTCAATTTGGGAGGGAGGAGTTGGAGGCGTGGGAACGCAGTAGCACGTGGCCCCGCTCTCCTGGCTGGAGCCCTTCTGAGGCTGCGTTGACGGATGGCGTTAAGACCTTTGTGAGGCAACTCTCCCAGACGCAAGGGGAGGACAGTGTGGTGCTCGCCGTAACCAGCAACGGCGTGCTAAGTTGCTTCTCGCGTCTTGCCAAGGGGCATATGGGGAGGCGTGGTGGCAAGGTCGCGACAGGTCATATTTGCATTCTCGACGCACGACGCGACAATTGGCTGGTGCACGCTTGGAACGTTGCACCAGATCCCGCCTGTCTGCTCAGCTAGACGTTCCCACCGGATCTGGTGATTGACGTGTTTCGGAAACCTGGCTGGCTCGAACACAGAGCGCCCGGTGTCAATGGCCGCCGCCCCGGCGGATCAGGCCAAGGCTAAGAAGGACCGAGAGCAGCGGCTGCCGTGTAAGCGATGTTCCGACGGCACCTTTCGGGGATCGGCGTGAAGGACGATGTTCGGAGCCTTTGAGGGCTTCGACATATGACGATTTCAGAGCTTACGCTTAAGTCGAACGATTTGGAGCCGGTGCGCCGGTTCGAGGTGTTCACGGGCTCCGGCCGGCGACGCGAATGGCCTCCAGAGGAGAAGGCGCGGATCGTTGCGGAGAGCTACGAGGCTGGCGAGACGGTTTGTGCTGTAGCTCGCCGATATGCGCTTTCCCCGCAGCAACTGTTTGCCTGGCGCCGAGCTGCGCGTCAGCCCTCGACGGAGGCGACGGCATCAGAATCCCTGTTCGTTCCTGCGGTGGTTGCACCGTCCTTGCCGGAACCGGTGGCGCAGCGCCCAGGACGACCACGGAAGCAGAAGGCGGTCCGCGACGCCGGCGTGATCGAGCTTGAGATCGACGGTGTCGCCATGCGCGTTGGCCGTGGCGCCGATACCAAGACGGTGGCTGCTGTAATCCGCGCGCTTAAGGCAACGACGTGATCGGGCCGACGGGTGCGGTCAAGGTAATGGTGGCGACAAAGCCAGTCGACTTCCGCAAGGGGGCGGAGGGGCTGGCGGCGCTGGTGCGCGAGACGATGGGTGCCGATCCGTTCAGCGGGGCGGTCTACGTCTTTCGGGCGAAGCGAACGGACCGGATCAAGCTGATCTTCTGGGACGGCACCGGCGTCTGCCTCTTTGCCAAGCGTCTGGAGGACGGCGAGTTCCGCTGGCCGAAAGTGCATGACGGCATGATGCGGCTGACGGCCGCGCAACTGTCGGCGCTATTGGAAGGGCTGGACTGGCGGCGGGTCCACGAGGCGCGCCGGACCCGCGTTCCCGTTCAGGCGGGCTGACCCGCGACGAAGTGAATCAGCCTGGATTCCGCTGTCGCGGGCTGTCGGCGAATATGGTCTGATCCGGTCATGGCGATGACGGCTGACCAGCTTCCCGACGATCCGGACGCGCTGAAGGCGATGGTCCTGGCGCGCGACGTCGAGAACGCCCGTCTGATCCAGATCATCAAGGAATTGCAGCGTCACCGCTTCGGCCGACGTGCCGAGACGCTTCCCGAGGATCAGTTGCTGCTGGGGCTCGAAGAGGCCGAACAGCTCGAGGCCGCCGGCGACGAAGAGCAGGCACAGACCGCTCTTGGCGAACGTCAGGGCGCGTGTCGCCAAGCGCCGGGCGAACCGCGGCGCGTTGCCACCCCATCTGCCGCGCACGGAGATGGTCGTCGACATCGAGGACCATGCCTGCCCGTGCTGCCGCAATAGCCTGCACCGGATCGGTGAGGATGTGAGCGAGCGGCTCGATATCGTTCCGGCGCAGCTGCGTGTGATCGTGGTGCGCCGGCCCAAATATGCCTGCCGCGCCTGTGAGGATGTGGTCGTTCAGGCTCCCGCGCCGGCCCGGCTGATCGAGGGTGGTCTTCCGACCGAGGCGACGGTCGCCCAGGTGCTGGTCTCCAAATACGCCGATCACTTGCCGCTCTATCGTCAGGCGCAGATCTACGCCCGGCAAGGCATCAATCTTGATCGCTCCACGCTCGCCGACTGGGTCGGCCGCGCCGCCTGGCACCTGCGTCCGGTGCATGAGCGACTGCTTGGCAAGCTGAAGACTTCGCCAAAACTCTTCGCCGACGAGACGACCGCGCCGGTGCTCGATCCGGGCCGCGGCAAGACGAAGACAGGCCAACTCTGGGCCTATGCCCGCGATGACCGACCATGGGAGGGGAGCGACCCGCCGGGC
Source organism: Mesorhizobium sp. LjNodule214 (assembly GCF_964252735.1). NCBI lineage: Bacteria > Pseudomonadati > Pseudomonadota > Alphaproteobacteria > Hyphomicrobiales > Phyllobacteriaceae > Mesorhizobium > Mesorhizobium sp. LjNodule214. The sequence continues at coordinate 147,800 of NZ_CAXUPE020000004.1, read as the reverse complement.
GTCGCTTATGTCTATGCGCCGGATCGAAAGGCCGAGCGTCCGATCGCTCACCTCGCAGGCTTCACCGGAATCTTGCAGGTCGACGGCTATGGCGGCTATCGCGTGCTGGCCGACAAGAGCGCCGTAACGCTCGCCTTCTGCTGGGCACATGTGCGCCGACGCTTTTATGAACTGGCAGCAGCCGGTCCCGCGCCGATTGCCAGCGAGGCGCTGAGACGGATCGCCGAACTCTACAAGATCGAGGATGACATCCGTGGCCGATCGGCCGACGAACGCCTTGCTGCACGTCAGGAGAAGAGTACTCCAATCGTCGCTGCACTCGACCCATGGCTGCGCGAGAAGCTCGGCCTGATTAGCCAGAAGACCAAGCTCGCAGAGGCGATCCGCTACACGCTCTCACGCTGGCAAGGGCTCTCGCGCTTCCTCGAAGACGGCCGCATCGAGATCGACAGCAACGTGGTCGAGCGCTCAATCCGTCCGATCGCCCTCAATCGCAAGAACGCGCTCTTCGCTGGCTCGGACGCCGGTGCCGAACACTGGGCCGTCATCGCCTCGCTGATCGAAACCTGCAAACTCAATAGCGTCGAGCCACTCGGCTATCTCGCCGACGTACTCACCAGGATCGTCAACGGCCATCCCAACAGCCAGATCGACGACCTGCTGCCGTGGGCCTACATCCGGGCGCCCGAGCTAAAGGCCGTGGCCTGAGAACAGCGGATACGCTGCCGTTTGCGGCGCAGGTCGTCGGTTCTAGCTTCGCGGCCGGTACCAGATTGCGCAGCGCGGAGCTGCGGTACCCACACGCGGTGCGGCTGTATGGAGCGGGAGCTCACGGAACTCTTGCATTTCGCAAAGGAGCTGTCGCGCCCGCGTTTGCGGGTTTATGAAGAGCGCTAGGGCTGCCGTGGCGGTGTGAGGCGTGCGCCGGCTCCCAATGTTAGGCTCGCGACACGGCCCTGCTTGGTCATGAGCCGAGGCTGATTGCACCTCGGTATGTCAACTTGTCAGACGTTCAGGTAGTAATGGATCAGGTGAGCATATCTTCAGTGGTGGGCGACGCCGCAAAAATGTAAAGAAGCGCGGACTCACTCTGCAAAGCCGCGCAATTCTGGAGTTAGCCACCGGCTTTGCTGCGCACTTGCAGGCTCGTTGAGGACGAGAACGCAATTGCCTAATCTGGGTCCGCGAATCCTGCGATCTGTCGGACTGGATCCACGAGCTGACGGTCCGAATCGATGCCGCTTTCTGAACGTTCCGATCGGCGGAGCGAACTCTCGATCACCAATGCGGGCCATGGAACCAACGACGGGCGGCATGGTTTGCAAGGACTGTCTGTCTCGTCTCCCCTCGATAGGCAACGATCTTCTTCCGATGTTCATGCCTTGTGAGCGCAGCGTCCCTAACCCGCCGATTTCATTGCAGACCATTATATTCTGCATCAGCAGCTCCGGTCAAACTATGTTCGCAATACGAACTACTTCACTCCATTGTGATAATCTTCTTGTTGGCTGGAAGGGTCCCATATTCCGAGAACACCTTGTCAATATCGCTGAGGGAGTGGAAGCTAAGCAGGTAATCGTGGTCCTGGCCCCAGCTCTCTTCCATCAATGCAGCTGCTTTCGGGAAGGACTCGCCATTTCCATTCAGATGGACGAAGTAGACATTGGGCTGTTTCCAAGGCAACCGCTCGGGGATGGCGGGTTCATCGGCATGATACCTACTCACTACAATAAGCCTGCCGAGCTTTGCTAACCGAGCACACCCCAAGGCAAAGCCGCTCGAACTGCCAGTCGCTTCAAAAACTACGCTGAACACCCGGTCATCCGTGTCCTCCAATATTCTGACCCGGGTTGGATAAAGGGCTTGCAGAGCGGCCATCTTGTGAGGCTCTTTGTCGTAGATCCATATTTCCCCTTCCTGGGTCTCAAGGAGAGTGAATATCAGAAGCGTTCCAATTCCGCCCGCCCCAAGTACAAGTGATCCCTCGTCACTTATAGCACATTTCGCGATCTCTGTTGCATTAATCGCCACCGACAAAGGCTCGACCAGAGCCCCCATATGAGGAGCCCTATATTTCGGAAGCGTAAGAGCGTACGTGTCCTTGATATCAACAAACCTTGCATAGCCGCGGTTGGAATACCAGTTAACAGCGCCGTTGACGCACAGATGACCAGCACCACTTCGACAATAGTGACAATCACCACAGCGGAAGTTGGGGTCAATTGCCACGAAGTCACCAACCCTACAGAGTGTGACTCCATCGCCGACGGCTACGATAGTGCCGCAGTGCTCGTGGCCAAGACTGATCGGGTATCCTTCATCGCGGTGACCTAAATAGAACGACCTATCCGTCCCGCAGACACCACAAAACTCGATCTTAATTCGTATGAAATCTCGAGGAAGATCCTGGCCCAGCGCGTCGCACGTGAGGATCAGGCGGCCGGGAGAAATAAGGCGGGCAACACTGTTGGAACTTGTCAGCATAGCGCATCTCCCTTTCGTGGCGACAGGCTGCGAAGGGCATCCTGCGCAGCATCGATGGTAACTTCTATGTCGTTGGCGGAGTGCGCTGCGGAGACGTACCACAGCCCTTCAGGCGTGATCCGGACTCCTCTGTTCTGCAATGCTAGGTGCCATCTGCGCTGAAGTTCAAAATCCAGACCCTCACCAGCCGAGCGAAAGTTGGTAACCGGCGTCGCCGCGCCTCTGAAGGCTGTGGTGACTGCCCCAGGGCTCGCTCGAACCACAAAAGGCAACTGAGTTTCCCTAGCCAGCTCTCTAAGGCCTCGTTCAAGCAGCGCTGCATGATGATGTACTCGTTTGAGCCTCGCGCCGGACTTCTCGGCCAAGAGCGTTAGATGCGTCAGCGCTCCTACGACGGCCGGCGGGTAAGCATTATAGGTCCCAGTATGCACGGTATTGGTTTCAGCGAGCAGGCGCATAAGTTCCTTACGACCAGCAAAGGCAGCGAGACAAACACTTCCGCCCAGCGCCTTGGCAAACGCACTCAGATCCGCGGCTACACCAAAGTGCTCTGCGGCCCCACCCAAAGAGGTGCGAAAGCCAGTTTGAACTTCATCGAAAATCAAAAGCATGCCATTCGAGTCACATTGTTCTCGCAGAAGTCGAAGAAAACTATTAAGCGGCTGGATATTGCTCCAGAAGCCGTTAAACATGATTGGCTCGGTAATGACGGCGGCAACTTGCCCTCGGTTAGTTGTTACGGCATGTGTGAATGCGTCTGGATCGTTCCACTCGACAGGAACTATATTCACTGCATCGGAAGAGGGTTGGCCGAGAGACATTGGCATGGGCAAAGAGCGCCCCCCGGGGCTGGGTTTCACGCCTGAAAATCCCCACGCGATCCCATCATACCAGCCGTGATAATGCCCTACGAATCTGATTATCTTCTCGCGACCAGTAGCTGATCGAGCAAGCCTAATACACGCGTGTACCGCCTCTGAGCCAGAATTGCAGAATCGGACCATTTCTGCATTGCGCACCAGGGAACAAATCAGCTCGGCAAGCGCTATCTCCGCCTCAGTTTGGCCGGCATAAAACTCTCCCCTTTTTAATTGTTGGTGGATCGCCTCAATGACTTCAAGTTCGCCGTGGCCAAGTATAAGTGGTCCTCGGCCCAAAACGTAGTCGATGTATTGGTTACCGTCGACATCCCATACGCGAGCGCCATCAGCTCGGTCGTAGTAAAGGGGGAATGGAGTCCAATTCGCTCGATTTCCACTTGACACCCCTCCTGGGATGACGACACGAGCTCTTGCAAGGAGAGCCTTAGACAGAGCGTAGGAATTGCTCATTCTTCCTCCAAAAAGGGTTTTCTTTGGATAAAACTCTCAAAGTCTGCTCCCGTCCGCCAACCTTGTGGAGGTGACGTCGGCGGTCGAGCGGTTCATGTATTTCGGCCATTTTTTTGAATCGAGAACAGCCTGTAATGAGCGCCCACGTCCGGGTAAGTGCCGGTTCCGAGAAGCACAGAATTGAGATCGTTTGCTGCCACGATGCCTGAGAGAAGATCGTCGCGTCCGTCGCTGGCGAACCCGAGAAGGATGCGACCTGAGTGGGTGAGGTATTCGGGGCCTTCCGAAAGAAATCGGTTCAGCAATTTATAGCCGGGGTTGATGGCCCCCTGTTCGATGGCATGTGTATATTCGTAGTCGTCTGGCGCAAAGACTGACGGACAATTCCAAAATATGTAGTCAAACTTTCGATGGGGCGGAATATTACTGAAAACGTCGCTTTGGAAGACTTCCACATTGTCAATGCCATTTCTTGCGGCGTTTTCCATCGTATTGACGACCGCCTTAGGATCGATATCACAAGCCACCAAGGAGGCCGCGCCGAGTTGGATGAGGTGGAGTCCGGGAAGACCGAAGCCGCAGCCGATTTCCAGTATGTGCTTCCCCGTTACGCACGGGAAGTTCTTTGTGTACCAGCGCCAACTATGGAAGTCTCGCGGAGAAAAGACACCTTCGTGCACGGTCAATTGCATTCCAAACGCCTCGATGTGCAGCGGGAAAGTATGCTGTTGACTGAGTTTAAGGTTCATCTTTACCTGGCGAAGATCTGCCATATTATCATCCTCAACTAAGAGCGAGCGAGACACGATATCGTCGTGCAATTGATCGCGTGGCTCGGTTGCTGAGCATTTATTCTGCTAATGCCGATGTGGATACCACAGAGACATTCGCAAAAAAATAATATATTATATAATATTTTTGAGCTTGGATTTCTGTGATTGTGGACTGATGTGGATCTGCCCTTTGAATCAGCGATGGCGCGTTGCTGCTTCGTGGACGGGTAGCGCGGGCTTGTGTCGGTCGGGCCGATGCGCAGGCCGAGCGGCCGACGCGACAGCGCCGGTCCGTGCAGCGTGTCAACCCAAGTCACCAACAGCCCGGTTGCCAATGCGGTTCTGAAACGAAGGCGGACAAACTGCACCATCTTGGGCAGCTCTTGTCCCTATCATTCTTAGAGTTCCAACCTGTCCGCTGGCGAGCAGCGGCATGAGAATGCACTGATGGCACTCCAACACTGGTTCGGGCGAACAGCGTTTGCATTGAGGCAGATTTGCTGAGCGGTGGCGCCAGAAGTCAGAAGCTCTCTATCCAATTATCGGCCAAGGCCCTGGCCGAGTTCGACGCCGAGACCTGGCGCACCATCGCCTGGTGTGAAGGAACCAACACCGAGCTCAATTCCCGCTTCGCCGCCGTGCACTTGCGGCCGGGTTCCAGGGGCCATAATCGGCCCGAGGCTCACGCCGAATGTGGCTCCTGATCGAGTGGCCTGAAGGCGAGATCGACCCGGGCAAGTATTGGCTCTCCACCTTGCCGGCCAACGCTTACGGTCGCCCATCTGGTCGACACCGCCCAGCTGCGTTGGCGGATCGAGCGAGACTATCGGGAGCTTAAGCAGGAGCTGGGACTGGGCCACTACGAAGGCCGAGGGTGGCGGGGCTTCCACCACCACGCCAGGCTCTGCATCGCCGCCTATGGCTTCCTCTCTGAGGGAGACTATTTCCCCCTTGGGTCCAGCTCTCGCCCAAGGCCGCCAAACACCTGGTCTTCCCGACCGTTGTCGACCCCGCAGATCCTCCGATCCGACCAGAGCGGCACGCCCCGACCCCGCTTCCGACCTTCAGGCGACGCCTGACTGTGGCCCTGGCCGACCGTCTGCAACCATGTCCGTGCTGCACACGGGCAATGGACAGTTCCGCGTCATTTATGACGCAGTGAGATTAGTTTAGGCGTTTAGGCCGAGTCAGCCAGTTGGGCGCTATTTTGAGACGTATACGACCCGATCACGACAACATGGCGGGCATGCATCGGCGTCGACGTAAATGGCGGGTGCGGGTATCATATCTCCAGAACGAGCAGGGGCCGGAACATGCCCGGCCCCGCAATCCCAGTTCAACATATCTCAGGCTGGCAGAGCCCCGGACTTCTTGGCGGTCCAGGTTGCGATGAAGTCCATCAGGCCGGGGTTGAGGCAGTCATAGGGCTCGAGCCCGATCGACTTCAACTGCGCGCGAATACCGTCCATGCGCTTGGGGTCGACACCGGATTCGATGATCGACGAGACGAAAGCGGTGAAGCCCGGCGGTGACCAGCCGTCTTCCTCGAAACGCTCGGGATGGATGAAGGACAGGCCCTTGAACGGATGATCGCGTTCGACCGGGCCGTGCATGTGGACGCCGCAGCCGGTGCAGGCATGGCGCTGAATCAGCGCGCTCGGGTCGACCACTTTCAGCTTGTCGCCATTCTCGACGACGGTGACGTCGCCAGTGCCGGCCACGGCCACGACCGAGAAGATCGCGCCGTCAGGCTTCCAGCATTTGGTGCAGCCGCAGGCGTGGTTGTGCGCGATCTGGCCCTTGATCTTCACCTTCACCGGGTTGCTGGTGCAGGCGCAGACCAGCGTGCCGCCGGCAAAGCTTGCGCTTTCCCTGGGCAGGCCATTGTCGATTTTCGGATGCAGTTTTTCCGGCATTTTATTCCTCCCTTGTTGAACCCTGTGCAACTTCAGTCGCTGGCATTCGGTCGGCGGCTTCCTTCTCCTGCTTGGAGCGCGATCGGACGCAAAACCGGGCGCCACTTTTGCTAGCGCTCTAGTAAACCACGACGCTCCTGATCGACTTGCCCTCATGCATGAGGTCAAAGCCCTTGTTGATGTCTTCGAGCTTCAGCGTGTGGGTGATCATCGGATCGATCTGGATCTTGCCGTCCATGTACCAGTCGACGATCTTCGGCACGTCGGTGCGGCCGCGTGCGCCGCCGAAGGCGGTGCCCATCCAGCTGCGGCCTGTGACCAGCTGGAACGGCCGGGTCGAAATCTCCTGGCCGGCGCCCGCGACGCCGATGACGACCGATTTGCCCCAGCCGCGATGCGAGGCTTCCAGCGCCTGGCGCATCACCTTGGTGTTGCCGGTGCAGTCGAACGTGTAATCGGCGCCGCCGATCTGGTCGGCGCCGCGCTTGGTCATGTTGACGAGGTGAGGGACGATGTCGCCGTCGATCTCCTTCGGATTGACGAAATGCGTCATGCCGAATTTCTCGCCCCAGGGCTTCTTGTCGTTGTTCAGGTCGACGCCGATGATCATGTCGGCGCCGGCAAGTTTCAGCCCCTGGATGACATTCAAGCCGATGCCGCCGAGGCCGAAGACGACGGCGGTCGCGCCTTGCTCGACCTTGGCGGTGTTGATGACAGCGCCGATGCCGGTGGTGACACCGCAGCCGATGTAGCAGATCTTGTCGAAGGGGGCGTCGGGATTGACTTTTGCGACGGCGATCTCGGGCAGCACGGTGAAGTTGGAGAAGGTCGAGCAGCCCATGTAATGAAAAAGCTTGTCCTTGCCGATCGAGAAGCGCGAGGAGCCGTCCGGCATCAGGCCTTGTCCTTGCGTGGCGCGAATGGCGGTGCACAGATTGGTCTTGCGCGACAGGCAGGACGGGCACTGGCGGCATTCGGGCGTATAGAGCGGGATGACGTGGTCGCCCTTCTTGACCGAGGTGACGCCCTTGCCGACATCGACGACGACGCCGGCGCCCTCATGGCCGAGGATGGCCGGAAACAGGCCTTCGGGATCGGCGCCCGACAGCGTGAATTCGTCGGTGTGGCAGATGCCGGTCGCCTTGATCTCGACCAGCACGTCGCCATCGCGCGGGCCGTCGAGGTGAACTGTCATGACTTCCAGCGGCTTTCCGGCCTGAATGGCGACAGCTGCCCGTGCATCCATAATTTCTGCTTTCCTGCTTGGCCTCAAGCCTCTGGCGGCATGTCAACGGACTTAGCCTTCCCCGTGGTAATTTTGCGCAAAACGCAGCAGTCGCCACATCGTTGAGCGCGAGCATCTCTGAGGCTAGCCGGCCGAGGGCTATGTAGCGGGCACGGGGCGGAGCCTACACGCATAGCACCCCAATTCGGGACAGTATCTATGCCGATTGCTTCGCGTTTTGGTATCGTTCCCTTAGCGGCCAGAGCTCTCCGAGTTTGCCAGCTGTAGCTACTACTGACGACGAGATTTCCTTGTGTCGGTCCGGAGTTAACCGCGAGCTGGGGCCTGCGACGCTAACCGTGCCGACCGTTTGGCCACCGCTCAATGTAATCGGGGCAGCAATCGCAACGACTCCAGGCTCAGCTTCCTCGATGGAAATTGCCCAACCTCTTTTCTTGGTCAGCTCCAGTTCTCCCATAAACTCTTCTACTGAAGTGATAGCGCGTTTCTCCGCGTTGGGGCCGCCGTCATTGACGGCTATCCGAATTGCGTCTGTCGGATTTAGCTTCGACAAATAAGCCTTGCCGTTGGCTGTGGTCGCCAAGCGAACTCTCGCAACCAATTCCGGCTGATATTTAAGTCCGTTTCGAGCGCCCTGGACCTGCGCAATCCACGTCAGCGTTTCACCCTGCACTACCGCCATACGAACAAGCTCGGCGCTTTCGCTAGCCAACTCCTCCAACACTGGCTGGCAGACGTCAGTTAGGTGCGTAGCGCTCAGGAAGCGTTGTCCCAGGATGGCCAATCTGAGAGACAGCTTGTAAAAACCGGTGACCGGCTCCTGCTCAACCCAGCCTATCTCGCACAAAGTGGTGAGCATCCGGTGGGCGGCACTTTTTTGCAAATCGAGCTTTTCGGCAATTTCGCCGAGCCGAATTGTCGATGCCTCGTTAGCCAGCAGCTCAACGACAGCAAAACATCGCTCGACAAGAGAGTTGACAACCCGCACCTGAGACTCCTAGATGGCGTTCTAGTAAGAACAGCATTCTATCTATTGGCGATGCGCCGGTCAAGCCGTTCCTGACTTGTCCTTGACGCCTCCTCGGGTCGCGCCGCACCCATACAATGGCGTCTCGAAATCGAACGGAGTAAATGTATGAACCTTGAGCTATCCGCCGAACAAGCGGCAATTCGAGATCAGGCGCGTAGTATCGCAAAATCCGAGGTCGCGGGCAGGGCTGCGAACATTGACGCGTCGGCTCAGTTTGACTGGGACCTTCACCGACGCTTAGCAGAATTGGGATTCCTTGGCTTAACTGCTCCTGAACAGCTCGGCGGGCAGGGGGGCGATACGCTTAGCTGGTGCATTGTCGTCGAGGAGATTGCAAGGGCGTCCTCTACAGTGTCGAATGGAATTACCCTTACAGACGGCATGATTCACTACATTTCAACGCTCGGGACAGACGAGCAGAAGCAAAAATACATACCTCCGCTTCTTCGAGGGGAGACGCTCTGCTCTTTCGCGCTTACCGAGCCAAATACAGGTTCGGACGCCGCGTCCGTGCGTACGACCGCACGCCATGAGGGAGACGAAGTCATCCTAAATGGGCAAAAGATGTTCATTTCTGGCGCGGCCTACGCGGACCACTTTATCGTCGTCGCGACCGTGGATAAAGAGCTACGGCACAAAGGGATTCGCACCTATATCGTTCCCCGCAACGCGGCAGGCCTGGCCGTTGGAGAGAAGCTCGATCTGATGGGCATTCGCGGGTTCGGCACTTCCCCCGTTTTTTTCGATGAGTGCAGAATTCCGGCGTCGAACCAACTTGGTGGAAACGAGGGGTTCCGGATTGTCATGCAAGGTCTGGATGGCCCAGGACGACTGGGTGCCGCATCGCAAGCAGTAGGTCTAGCACAGGCCGCGATGGAGAGCGCACTCGCCTACTCACTTGAGCGAAGCCAGTTCGGACAGCTGATATTTGATCATCAGGCCATTCAATTCATGTTGGCCGATATGTCCGCCGAAATAGAGGCGGCCCGACTGCTAATCTGGAATGCCGCATGGCGGCGAGATGCTGGTCTACCCTTCACCAAAGAGTCCTCGCATGCCAAGCTCTTTGCTGGCGACATGTGCGTGAGGAATGTTTCCAATGCCCTCCAGATATTCGGGGGCTACGGCTACTCCAAGGAGTATCCAATCGAGCGGTTCTACCGCGATGCCAAGATCCATCAAATCTGGGATGGAACCAATCAAATACAGCGCATCGTTATTGCGCGTCAGATCAGAAAGCAATTCGAGGGTGGCGTCTTATAATATTGGGAAACAGTCGATGCTTAGTATCCCTTTCGAATCGTCAGGCGGACCATTGATTGTCTAGAAAACGCACAATAATCATCCCCGCACGCTATGGGTCTACAAGGTTTCCAGGTAAGCCCCTTGTCGCGCTCAACGGTAAAGCTGCTATCTTGCACACCATCGATGTCGCCCGGAGGGTCGGCGACACCGACGGCGTGTATGTTGCGACTGACGACGACCGGATTTCAGCGGTAGTGGAAGCATATGGCTGCACGGCGCTGCTAACGAGTGGCTCATGTCGCAACGGGACTGAGAGGGTGGCCGAAGCAGCCAGCATCCTTGGGCTCAACGAGGACGATCTTGTTGTCAATTTGCAGGGCGACGCTCCACTGACGCCCCCAGATTTCATTGTCAAAATTTTTGGCGTTCTGGATGAGCGACCCGAAGCTGACGCCGCCACCCCTGTCATCAGGTGCGGCGCCGAAAGCTACCTTCGCATCGCCGAAGATATTCGCAATGGAAGGATCGGCGCCACGATGAGCGTGTTCGATTCACAAGGTCGCGCGCTCTACTTCTCAAAGGCACTCCTTCCGAATGGCTCCTCGGTGGAGACACTCTTCGACCTGCCTGTATATCATCATGTTGGTCTCTATGGGTATCGGGTCAGGTGTCTTAAGGGTTTTCCGCACCTGCCTGTCGGTCCGCTGGAACGGGCTGAAAGGCTCGAGCAACTGCGGTTTTTGGAAAATGGCCATGCCGTTCACGTTGTCGAAGTAGACGACGACGGCCAGGAGTTCTGGGAACTCAACAACCCTGGCGATGTCTCGTATCTGGAACGAGCTCTGCCATCCGGGGAGCCGTTGCGATCGGATACGGATCGATGTTGAAATCAAGATGCCCCGCCGGTCAGCTCCTAATCGGACCGCCTCCTACCGCCCCCCGCACGTGGCGACTCTGTGCCAGGGAGATCATTGCATTGACGAGCAATCTCGGTGCTTCGTTCTCGTCAAGATTCCTTGCAAAGGGCGTCCGGCCGGAAGTCCATCTCGGGTAGCTATCGGCACGTTCGGCGGAAACGGCCAAGCCGTCCTACCGGGCGCAGCAAGCTGGGAACGGCCGTCGGCACTTCCTGCATTGGCAACGACACTACCATGCCTCGCGGAGGATTGGGTCGGCGGCATGGCCCGTAGCCACCAACTCCGAATTGCTTGCACCATCCATCCATCCATCCAAGACCTTCGGCATAGAAAATCGAAGGCCGCCCTCGCAGCAGCAAGGACGAGGACCAATCTGTCAGGTCGCCAGCTATGGTCAACTGTCTAGAGGCCCTCTCGGACTACAGCTCACATGTGCGTCAGCCGGCCTGCAAGAGCAAGCAAATACGGCAGCGTCCGATTGTGCTGCTGCTCAGCGCCGCGATTCCTCGCAGTCGGGATGAGGCCACAAGCAGAAAGGCGTTGACCTCACACCATAGATGGAATAGCGTTCTGTTAGGAATGAAGTTGCCGGAAGGCCGGCGGCGTTTCCCAAGGGAGGAAAACGAAATGAAGGGATCCAAACTTTTGCTCGTAGTGAGCTGTGCAGTCGCCATGGGATTTTGCGGCGCTGTGAGCGCCGCTGAGGTTAGTTTCCCATCTTGGCAGTGGGGAGAATCTTCGAACGCGGCACTTCTGAACAAGATCAAAGGCGAGTTTGAGAAGAATAATCCACAAGACAAGCTCACCCCGATTAACATTCCGTATGAGGGCTTCTTCGACAAACAGTATTCTGAGGTGCGGTCTGGTAGCCCCTCTGATATCGTTACGCTTTTTGACCCTGATGTTGCCTCATACGTTAAGCAAGGATTGCTGGAGCCTCTGGATAAGTATCTGGAGACGGCCGGTGTATCCGCTGATCAGCTTAGTGCATCCCACAAGATAGCAATCAAAGATGGTCATGTCTTTGGTGTAGCGTTTCAAACAAATCCGCGCGCCCTTTTGGTGAATGGCAAGCTGCTAAAGGATGCCGGCTTGAGCATGCCGACAAACCTGGACGAGTTCCTTGCCGCGATTGAGAAGCTGCGAAATCCAACCAAGCAGCAGTTTGGGTTCTACAGCTTGTCTACAAGCGGGCCTGCCCAGGACGCCTATCTGCAGACGGCGCCGATCGTTCTGGGGTTCGGTGGAAGTTGGTTTAAGGAGGGTAAGCCAACAGCAAACAACCCGCAGACGATTGCTGCGCTCAAATTTATCAAAAAAGTCTATGACGACGGTCTGGTGCCTAGAATCGACAGCAGGGCAGCCCAGCAGTTGTTTGTCGATGGCAAAATCGCTTCGTTCATTGTCGGGCCCTTCCTGGTGGGCTTTGCTGCCGAACAAAACAAGGAAACCTACGGGAATATCGAAGCCATCATACCTCCGTTTCCGGGGGATCAATCAGCCTCGGTCACTGTCTTTCTGGGCATCCCAACGGCAGCTAAAAACAAGGATTCAGCGGGACGCTTCATCGCTACTCTTCTGAAGCCCGAAATGCAGAAGAGCGTTGTCGAGATCGTCAAGGCACTTCCCGCGGTCAAAGGCTCGATCCCGGCCGGCTTCCTGGACCAAAATCCCTGGTTCAAGGCCTTCGTCAAAGCGGGGGACCGCGCTGTCTCTTATGCGCCTGAGGGTATGGAGGAGTACGGTCCCGAGATCTATAACATAATCGGGCCGGGCATCGAAGACATCCTCTTCAACGGCAAGGACGTTGAGCAAACCGCCAACGATCTACAAGGGGAGCTCGAGAAGTTCGTAGCTGAGAAGAAGGCGAACTGATGTCATTGCCGACCGGCCGTCGGCCGGTCGGTATACCGTCGCACGAAGGAGGACCCGATGCACAAGGCAGTTCCTGGCGCCATGGAGTTGTCGCATGGCCGCGCATGGAAGTTCGGTCTGAGCTGGAGCAGGCGCGAGAAGCTCACTCCGTTCTTGTTCCTTTTGCCATGTGCAATAGCGCTCGCCGTCGTGTATTTTTATCCCATACTAGAGGCTATAAGAGCGTCATTCGAATCGAATGAACTTTCGTCCAACGGGACGAATTTTGTGGGATTCAGAAATTACTCGCAAATTATTTCGAGCGACTACTTTTATCGCGCGTTATTCATATCAGCTATTTATACGGCGGGTAATGTCATACTGGTGTGGGTTTTTGGCCTCGCGGGCGCCTTACTGGTTCACGGTGATTTCACGGGCCGTTGGTTCTTTCGGTGCGTGCTGATCTTGCCATGGGCTGTTCCGTATGTTGCCACTGCCCTAATTTGGTCGTGGATGTTCAACTATGAATTTGGAGTCCTGAGGTATCTCACGGCTGCGGTTGCCGGGACCGCGCCTGATTTTCTTAATCGGAATCCTTACGCCCTTATGTCAGTGACCGGCGTGTCTGTCTGGAAGGGCTTTCCTTTCGGCATGGTGATGCTGCTGGCTGGGCTCCAATCGATTCCCAAGGAGCAGTACGAGGCAGCGTTTGTCGACGGTGCAGGTCCTATATCTCAATTTTTTCATGTAACGCTGCCCGGCCTCAAGACCATCAGCATTTTTCTTATGCTGCTAGTCGGCATCTGGAGCTTCGGGAGAGCATTCACGATCGTCTACGTTTTGACAGCTGGTGGTCCGGCAAGGGGAACAGAGACTGTGGTAATTCAAGCCTACCATGAGGTGTTCCGCTATTTCCATCCGGGGACGGGCGCGGCCCTGGCGACCATCATCCTGGGAATATGCTTGGTGTTTTCCGCTATCTACCTCGCCATTTTGTATCGTTCGGAGGAGTGACGCTATGCCCTCCAAAACCAAAGTGAGTTCGAAGAGAATCCTGTTTTTCGTGTCGCTGGGCGTGGCCTGCATTGCTGCACTCTTCCCAGTGTACTGGATGGTCGTGACCTCGTTGCAAACGACTGAACAAGTGTTCGATTTTCCCCCCAGCTTTATACCACGGCTGAATTTTGGAAATTTCATTTCAGTCATCTTCGATACCGACTTGCCGTTGTGGTTGCGCAACTCGCTTGTCGTGTCGCTAAGCTCAACAGCTTTGGCCTTGCTTGTGGGGACTCCCGCCGCCTTCGCACTTTCGCGATTCAGGTACCGTGGGCGGGCGTTCTTCTCATTGCTGATCCTGACGACGCAGATGATCCCGACCCTGGTGCTAATCATCCCGCTTTTCCAAATTTTCGTGCAGTTGGGGATCAGAGACTCATTGCTGGGCCTAATTTTTGGAAATTTCGCTTTTATGCTGCCTGTCGTCGTTTGGATGATGAAGGCAATGTTGGACGGTGTACCGCAGGAAATTGAACAGGCGGCGCGCATAGATGGAGCGTCCTGGTTCCAGATAATGATCCATATCACTGGTCCGTTGGTTCTTCCGGGGCTCGCGGCGACCACGATATATGCATTTCTCGATGCCTGGGACGAGTACATGCTTGCACGGACAATCATCACCTCGCCCCAAAACTGGGTCGCGTCGATCGGCATATCTTCGTTCGTTGGCCAATACTTGACACCCCTGAATCTGGTGATGGCAGCAGCGGTGTTATTCTCTTTACCCCCAGTACTGCTATTTCTTTTGATGCAGAGGCAATTCGTGGCCGGTTTGAGTGCTGGGGCCGTCAAGGGCTGACCGAATGTTTTTGGAATTCGAGGGCTGTTCGGCATCGGTGCTGACGGGCGAGGGGCTTTTTGTTCCAAAGATATCGGCAGTTCAAGCCCAGTGATCCAGGCAAAGTCCGCCTCATGGAATGAGGCGAAAGTCAGATGTTCCGTAGAGATGCGCGGAGGCAAGTTCGGCGAAATCGCCGCGGTTTCCATCGCATTCCCCGGATACTCGTATGAAAGCGAGGCGAGTGCGCGATGGCATTGCGAGCTTCGCCACCCACTCATCGCTGATCTCGCAATCCATCATTTTGACCTCATGCGCATGGTGATCGGTCGAGAGCCTGTATCTGTCTGCTGCGCCGCACCTCGACCGTCTTGGAGTGAATTTAATGATCCCGCCACGGCCGCGGCGATCGTGGTTTTTGACGGCGGCGTAACCGTGACCTAGTCAGGATCGTGGGAAGCACGGAGCAATACGCATTTTCGGGCGATTGGCACGTGCGATGCCAGCGTGGCGACCGTGACGTCACCCTTGATGGGGATCGGGTGTCCGTGGTTGACGGCCATGGAAAAGACTGCATTGAGGCGCTCGTGCGGGACCGTTTTTTTGGCAGGGCAGCGGTGCTCGAGGCTTTTGCCGCAGCCATCATCGGGCAGCCTAGGTCATGGTTCTTCCCAGATGGAGCGACAATATAAAAGCGTTGCTCTGATGGAGGCGGCGATCCGGTCTTGCGAAACGGGCAAGGTCATTCAGGCCAACATTTGAATGTCGCCCTTTGGTCCTCATAGCCGCCTTGCCCACTCAAACGCCTCTGCATCGCAGTTAATCGCGTCGACGTTCGATCGTGAAGAACAGGGCGGTTTCGCCCGAGGTTGCGGCGAGAAGTGCGGTGTCACGCAATCCGCTCGTCGTGTGTCGCGTTATTCGTCTCAGCAAAGAGCTCTTCGACGTAGCGCGCGGAGCTCAGCGGAGCGGACACGTTGTTGGATTAAAACTGCGACGAGCGACATCTATCTTCGGACAGAGTTTGGACCAACGCCCGAGATTTGTGGCACCCCAAAGACGAACTTCAAAGGATGCGTTGGCCGAAGAGGGCAAAATGTTTCCTGGAGAAATTGGGGTGTGAGTTCTCCGTGAAGTGCGACCTGGCAGCGATGCAGGTTAGCGCCTTCACCGATTAGCCGCTTCATCTCGGCACCCCTTTTGTTCGAAAAGCCGCTCGACCGGCTTTCAAACTGTGCACGACCGCAAGGGATGCCGAGCGACAGGGCCATACTAAGCTGCCAAGCGGCGCTTCCTGAAATCTTTGATGATCTCCCGCGCGGCGTTGTGGCCTGGAATCCCGGACACCCCACCGCCGGGATGCGTGCCGGCGCCGCACATATAAAGATTGCCTAGCGGGCCTCGGTACTGGGCGTACCCGCCGACCGGGCGCATGGACCAGATCTGGTCGAGGTGCAGAGCGCCATGGTGGATGTCGCCGCCGATCAGGCCGAATTCGCGCTCCAGATCAAGTGGACTCAGCACTTGGCGCCCAAGGATGCTGGATTTGAAGTTGGGAGCGTAGCCGTTGATTGTCGCGACAATCAGATCGGCCACCTCCTCCTTCACGTCGTCCCAGGTCCGACCGCCAGAGAGCTGGGAGTCGAAATGCTGGCAGAACAGGCTCATTACGTGACAGCCGGACGGGGCCAAGCTGTTGTCGTACACACTGGGAATGCCCATCGTGATCACCGGCTCCTTCGACCAGCCGCCACGCTTGGCATCGTCGTAGGCTCGTTCGAGGTAGTCGAGAGAAGGAGTGATGTGGATCGAGCCGGTCAGCGCTTTGGCGGGATTCTCGACCCGATCGAGGCCGTTGAAGCGCGGCGTCTCCGAAAGGGCTACGTTCATCCGGAACGTGCCGGAACGGCAACGCCAGCCGTCGATTTGGCGCATGAAATCCGAGTCGATGGCAGAGCGGTCTATCATCTTGAGGTAAAGCAGCTTGGGACCGACATTGGCGGCGACGGCTCGCGCACGGATCGCCGTTCCGTCCTCCAACACCACACCGCGCGCCACACCCTTCTCGACAATCACCTCGCGCACGGGCGCACTCAGGCGGATCTCGGCGCCCTTGGCCTCGGCAGAACGAGCCATCGCTTGCGTGATCGCGCCCATACCACCCCGGGCGTGGCCCCAAGCGCCCTTCTTGCCGTTGACCTCACCGAAGCCGTGGTGAAGCAGGAAGTAGGCGGTCCCAGCCTGGTAGGGGCTGACCATGTTGCCGACAATGCCCTCCCAGCCGAAATCGCCTTTGAGGGGATCGCACTCGAACCATTCGTTGAGGTAGTCGCCGATACTCATTGTCATCACGTTCACGAACTCGCGCTGCATAGCCGGCGAGAGCTTGCGGAAGCGGTTGCCCGTGGTCAGCAGGGTCAGCAGGTCGCCAAATCCGCCGCCGAAATTCGGCGGCGTCTCAAGCAGGCTGTCGCGCAACACGTCGGCCAAACGCTGCCTTTGCTGATCGAACTCGCGAATGCGGAGGGCATCTTGTCGAGAAAAGCGACTGATCTCCCGCTCAGCCGCTTCGGCCTCGCGCGGCAAAACCATCGATTCGCCGTCGGGCAGGAGCATGTAACTTGCCACGGGCCGCTCCATGATTTCCAGACCGTAGGCGCCGAGCTCGAGGTCGCGAATGACCTTGGGATGGAGTAGGCTGACGGAATAGGAGCAAACCGAATTGCGGAAGCCGGGATGGAACTCCTCAGTGACGGCAGCACCGCCGACGACTCCCCGTCGCTCGAGCACCAAGGTCTTCAGGCCGGCACGGGACAGGTAGCCGGCCGTTGTCAGGCCGTTGTGCCCGCCGCCGATGATTACGACGTCATAATCCGTTTTTGTCGCCATTTTTTTATCCTCTGGAAATTGCTAGGTTTCGGTTGTCAAAGCTCGGGAACATCGTTCCGCCTGCTCGATCAGCTTCGCTGCCGTGGCCAAGTCGCCCGATCGAAACCGCCTCAGGGTTAAAGCCACACCGCGCGGCCAACAGAGTGACCGGCAGCGGTTCCAACTCGCTGCTTAAAGCCGGTGACCTGTTTGCTTATCGAACAGGTAGATTCTATCGGGATCAAAGCTAATTCGGATTATTTCGCCTGGCGCCGCTCGGATCCGCTCTCGAAACACTCCTGCGAACTCCGTTCCTTGAGCATTGAAAGTTACCTGCGTTTCGGCACCCATCGGTTCGACGACAACGACAGCGGCGGGAAATCCAGCATCGTCGATGCGGACATGCTCGGGACGCACTCCGAAAACCAAGCCCGTCCCATTGGCCAAAGTTGGAGGAGCGATCGCGGGAATCCGAAGACCGCCCGCGGTCACAATCGCGGCTTCGCTATGTTTGATGAGACTGCCCTCAAGCAGGTTCATCGCCGGGCTGCCTATGAACTGGGCGACAAAGAGGTTCCGGGGCGAGTCATAAAGATCCAGTGGCGCGCCGACTTGCTCGATGCGTCCACTGTTCATCACCACGATCTTGTCGGCCATGGTCATAGCCTCGATCTGATCATGGGTAACGTAGACCATGGTGGTCTTTAGTCTCTGATGCAGTTCCTTGATCTCCGTCCGCATCGAAATTCTAAGCTTGGCATCCAGGTTCGAGAGGGGCTCATCGAACAGAAAGACCTGAGGCTGTCTTACGATCGCTCGGCCCATTGCAACGCGTTGCCGCTGACCGCCTGAGAGCTGCCTGGGATAACGGTCCAGTAGACCGTCAAGTCCTAGAATTCCGGCGGCCAGCTTGACGCGACTTTCGATCTCGGCCTTCGGAACTCTTTGCAGTTTCAGGGCAAAGGCCATGTTCTGAGTAACAGTTTTGTGTGGATAGAGCGCGTAACTCTGAAACACCATCGCAATATCGCGTTCCTTAGGTGGAAGCTCGTTCACCACTCGTGATCCGATCGACACTTGCCCCCCTGATATCAATTCAAGGCCGGCAATCATTCTAAGCAATGTTGATTTTCCGCATCCGGATGGGCCTACCAGAACTACGAATTCCCCATCTTCTACCTCAAGATCAATCCCGTGTATGACAGAGATCTTTCCGTAAGACTTCGTCACTTGATTTATTGAAACACTAGACACGGAGACTTCCCCTTTATTGGCATAGGTAGGTTTCGTTCCGCACAGCGGACCTTCCAGCTCACATTATCATTTTTCCGACAAGTCCGGTTGACCCCAGTCGTAAAACGCCATATCGTTGTTGGAACGCTATTCCAGTTAGGATGTCATGTCAATCATTGCCAACGAAATCGCGCGAGGGATCGCTCAAAAGCTCGTCGCGGCATACAGAGCCGGCAAGCGCGTTCCCGCCGATCCATTGATGCTGGAAGCGCTGAGCCGCGTTCAAGCTTTGAACATTCAGCATGAGGTGGTCAAAGCATTGGCGGTTCCTGTCGCGGGCTGGAAGGTGGCGGCATTGCCAGATGGAGACTTGATCTCTGCACCTATTCTCAGAGATCGCCTTTTTCCGAGCCCGGCATCGATTTGTCCTGCGATTTACGGGCTAGGCGGCGTCGAATGCGAAATCGCGTTCCGGTTTGTGAGAGAGCCAATTCCGGGGCGCGAGGGCTTCGAAAAGGAGCATATCATCGAGGCCATCGATGGAGCTTGCCCGGCCATTGAGGTCGTAGATAGCCGTTGGGCCACGACCTTCTCCACACCTCGTAACGCGATGATCGCGGACCTGCTTTCCAACGGCGCGCTGGTTGTCGGACCCGCAAACAGGAACTGGAGAGATGTCGCTTTTAGAGCGCTCGGGGCTCGCCTTGGGATCAACGGACGTACCGCATGCCAAAGTACGGGCGGCCACCCCGACGGAGATCTCATTGGCCTCCTGACCATGTTCGCGAACGATCTGCGAAAAAGGGGAATTGTGCTCAGCCCCGGCGAGATTGTCACGACCGGAAGCTACACAGGCTTTCACACGGCAAAGCCAGGTGACGAGATCGTAGCCGAGTTTGATGGTTTCAGCCCCGTTTCGGTGGCTTTCAACAGTTTAGAGAAATAGCGGAGAGAGCTATGCTTTGCGGTAAGGGTGTGGTGGCCATCTGGAACGGAATAACCGAGGAGGGACGCCAAGATTTCTATCAGTGGCATATCCACGAGCACATGCCGGAGAGAGCCGGCATTCCCGGGTTCCTAAGAGGTCGACGTTATCGTGCTGTGGATAAGGAAACCCATCCAGAGTTCTTTACGCTCTATGAAGTTGAGGACTTCGCCGTCATTACAGGCGAAGAGTATGCAAAGAGGCTCAATGCCCCGACACCTTGGACAAGGCGCGCAACATCGCATTTTCTCAATACCTCTCGCGGTCTAGCGCGAGTCTTGCTGTCCGAGGGCCCAGGGCCGGGTGGCGTCCTTGCCACGGTGCGCTTCCAGCCTGTCACAAGCCATGCCCAGCGGGCGCTTGGTGAACTCTCGTCCGTTGTGTCTCAGATTATGCAGTCGCCACTCATGACCGGGGCGCATTTGTGCGAATCTGACGAGGAAGCTACCGGGATACGCACCGCCGAAAGTGATGGGCGTACAGACTATGACACGCCACCCAATTGGTTTTTTCTTTTGGAAGGGTGCACCGCGGAGGCTTTGGAGACACCTCTCAATGCTCTCCTCCAACATCCTGTCGTACGAAAGGCTCAAGTAGGTCGATATCTGCTCGAGTACACCCGTTTGAAGACCGACATGGCAGCCGGCTGAGTGTAAGGAAAAACAAATCATGAAACTGTTACGATTTGGGCCCCTCGGCTCGGAGAAGCCGGGTTTGCTGGACGATGTTGGAATTATCCGAGATCTTAGCGGTGTTGTTCCGGACATTAACGGCAAAACATTATCACGGGCTGGCTTGGAGATGTTGCGTTCCGTCCCTCCTTCGTCGCTGCCAAGTGTTGATGCCGATGTTCGTCTGGGGCCCCCAGTTGCTGACGTTCGCCACTTTATTGCGGTCGGCCTGAACTATACGGATCACGCGATTGAGACCGACACTCCCATTCCCGATGAGCCGGTTATTTTTTCCAAAGCGCCATCATGCATTGTCGGACCAAATGATGACGTGGTGATGCCTCGAGAGGCTCGCATGCTGGACTGGGAGGGGGAAGTTGCCGTCGTGATCGGTGAGCATGCCTTTGAGCTGGCGGAGGAGGATGCGTTGTCGGTTGTGGCCGGGTTTCTTATTTGCCACGATGTTTCCGAACGCCAGTTTCAAATACACCGTGGTGGACAGTGGATCAAAGGCAAATCTTCGCCAAGCTTTGGCCCGCTTGGACCTTGGCTCGTGACGCGGGACGAGGTCCCCGACCCGCAAAACTTAAATCTTTGGCTGACAGTTAACGGGATCGCCAGGCAGTCAGGATCAACAGCCAAAATGATCTTCCCCTTCAGATATTTGATCTCATACATCTCGCAGTTCATGGCGCTCGAACCCGGGGACGTCATCACGACCGGCACTCCACATGGTGTCGGACTTGGGATGAAGCCTCCTGTATTTCTAAAGGCGGGCGACGTGGTCGAACTGGGCGCAGATGGGCTAGGTCGGCAAAAGCAAACTGTCGTCCTTCGAGGAGGATAGGCTTTTCCTCGCGTCTAATGTGAACAACCGAGCAGCGCACCATTCTTGGCTCAATTGACATCGGCTTGTCGAGCTAATAGAATACTGTTCCATCAAGAATGACGTTTGGCCACATTGAAATCCTTAACGACAAAACGAGGGGCATGAAATGAAAGTGAATTGGACGGGCGTCTTTCCGGCGGTCACGACGAAACTGCGCGAAAATGGTGATGTCGATCTGATCGCGACACAGGGCAGCATTGAGCGGCTCATCCAAAATGGTGTCTCTGGCATCATTGTTCTGCCGATGTTGGGTGAGAACGCCTCTTTGAAGCTGTCGGAGAAAGAGAAAGTCATCCGATCCGCAAAGGAAGTTGTCGCCGGGCGTGTGCCGCTTCTTTCGGGTCTCGCGGAGGTTTCGACGGAGGCCGCGATCGATGCGGCGCGCAAATTCCAGAGCTTCGGGGCGGAAGGTTTGATGGCCTTTCCCAGCATTGCGTACAAGTCCGACGCACGGGAGACCTCAGAATGGTACCGGACGCTCGCTGCCGGCTGCGACCTTCCAATCATGATCTACAACAATCCCATTGCCTATGGCGTTGATGTAACGCCGGCAATTTTGCGTACGCTGGAAGATGTCGATGGGATCGTCTGCATCAAGGAGGAATCCGGCGACATCCGCCGCGTCACAGATCTCTACAATGAATTCGGAAATCGGTTCTCTGTGTTCTGCGGGGTTGACGATTTGATACTGGAAAGCCTCGTTCTGGGGGTGACGGGCTGGGTCTCAGGAATGACGAACGCCTGGCCAGAAGAATGCGTCCGCATCTTCCAACTGGGTCGAGCCGGAAAGTTCGCCGAGGCGCTCGACCTGTATCGAGTCATGACGCCGGCATTTCATTTGGATACCAGCGTAAAGCTTGTTCAATATATTAAGCTGGCTGAACATCTTGTCTACGGGGCGCCCGAATGGACGCGAGCGCCGCGTTTGCCGCTGGTCGGCGAGGAGCGCGAAAAGGTCGTTTCGGTGATCGACACCACCATCGCCTCCCTGAGAAGCCGCAATTCCAAGGCAGCATAGAGAGCCAGCGGAGGAAACCAACGGTGAACATCCCCAGCAAATCGAATGGCCTAGAGGACAGTGACGTGCATCCGCTGAGCGGTATTCGCGTCCTTGCATTTACTCACTACGCGGCTGGGCCAATTGCGGCGCAATATCTTGGCTCCCTTGGTGCAGATGTCATCAAGATCGAAGCCCCCGCGGGTGATTATCAGCGTACCGGGATCAAGGAACCGACCGCGGCCGCTGATGCACCCAGCCCTTATTTTCTCGGCATAAACCGCAACCAGCGTTCATTGTCCATCGACCTGAAAAAACCCGAGGCCCAAGCAATTATTCGCGAGATGATTTCCGGAGCAGACATCATTCTTGAGAACTTCCGTCCCGGAGTTTTGGATCGCATGGGTCTGGGCAGTGCCGTCCTTATTGAGAAGCACCCTCGATTGATCTATTGCTCGATCGCAGCTTACGACCCGGCCGGCCCAAGCCGAAACAAGCCGGGTCAGGATCTCATTATCCAGGCCCTGTCGGGCATCGCCAGTCTTGGCGGGACTGCCGACGGTCCGCCTGTAGCTGCCGGTGCCTACATCGTCGATACTTATACGGCATCACAGGCAGTTATCGGAATTCAAGCTGCCTTGCGCCAGCGGGACCAGACAGGACGCGGCCAATGGGTTCGCGTGGATATGATGTCTTGTGCACTTCATTTGCTGGCCTCTGAATCAAGCTATTCCCTAAACGCGGAGCAGCAGGCAAGTAGAGGCCGAAATGGCATTAGCCACAGTCACCAGCCAGCCCCCTACGGCATCTATTCGACCCGCGATGGTGCCATTGCTCTGGTGGCACACCCTATAGCCCTGTCCGGCATTGCCGCTGCGCTGGATCTGACCGACCGTATTGTGCCTCTGCTGGAGGGTAAGGGTGCTTGGACGAAGCGTGACGAGATCGCTGCCATCCTCTCGGAGCGGCTACGTCAGTTGACCAGCGACGATGCACTTTCCCGTCTTGCGCCTACGGGTATCCTGCTGGCTCCGGTGCGCAGCGTCGAACAAGCGTTGGCAGATCCCGATGTGGCCAGCGAGTTGGTCCGCGAGGTTGAGCACAGCTACGGAGGTCGCTATCGCGTCGCGCTAGAACCGCTCAAGCTTTCAGGCTCCCCGCTTGTATTCGATCGTCCGGCCCCCGATCTGGGCGAGCATTCCGTCGAGGTTTTGCGAGAGACTGGCATCAAGCAGGCTCGCATTGAATCCTTGATCGCCAGCGGAACAGTTCGGGTCTCTAATCCCCAAGCCAGCCAGGACTAGCCATGCAGAGCGATGCCACCCAAAACCGCAACGTCGCTCCCGTGCTGATCCTGCACGATAGCGACAATGTCGCGATCGCAAGACGAATGATAACGCAGGGTACGGCGTTGGGTGGATCGATTGTCGCTAAAAGCGCGATCCCGACCGGCCACAAAGTTTCTCTGAGATTCATTGGGGCAGGCGAACCGATCCTTCGCTATGGTCAGATAATCGGCTTTGCGACAAAAGACATAGATCCTGGCCTTCACGTTCATCTTCAGAACATGGCGCTCGGTGAGTTCGACAAGGACTACGCATTTGGCGAGGCGGCTCGCCCGACTGAATATACTGACACTCCGCCGACATTCTTGGGTATTCGCCGCCCCGACGGCCGAGCTGCGACACGAAACTATGTCGGAATTCTCAGCAGTGTGAACTGCAGCAGCCACGTTGCCAACGTAGTGGCAGAGGTTTTCAAGAGAAACCCATTTACCGGCACCGACCCGTTGGCTGAGTTTCCGAATGTGGATGGTGTCGTCGCGCTGACCCATAAGACAGGTTGCGGCATGACGGGGGGCGAGCCACTGAATGTCCTGCGCCGGACCCTGGGCGGCTACGCGCGCCACGTTAATTTCAGCCATGTCATAGTTCTGGGATTGGGCTGTGAGGTCAACCAGATTGGCGGTCTGTTGGAGGATCAACGTCTGGCAGGGCGGGTGCGGAGCATGGACATTCAGGCCATGGGAGGCGCCAAGAAAACCGTGGCTGCCGCGGTTGAGTTTGTCCGGGATGTATTGAAGGAATCGAACCAGGTTACACGGGAACCCATTCCCGCGAGCGAACTCATTGTCGGGCTGCAGTGCGGAGGGTCAGATGGCCTTTCAGGAGTCACCGCGAATCCAGCATTGGGAGCCGCCAGCGATATTCTCGTGCGGCACCGCGGTACGGTGATCCTGTCCGAAACGCCTGAAACCTATGGCGCCGAGCATCTGCTGACTCGACGGGCCGTTTCACGCGAAGTGGGCGAAAAGCTGATCGCCCTGATGGATTGGTGGGATGCCTACTTCAAGCGGGAAGGGGCCATTATGAACGATAATCGTTCCCCTGGGAATATGGCCGGCGGGATAAGCACCATCGTCGAGAAGTCGCTGGGAGCGATGGCCAAAGGCGGCACAACAAACCTGGTCGATGTCGTCAAATACGGCGAAACCGTCAAGGGGCCTGGCTTGGTGTTCATGGACACTCCCGGCTACGACCCGGTATCGGCGACCGGGCAGGTTGCCGGTGGTGCAAATCTGATCTGCTTTACGACGGGACGAGGCAGCGTGTTTGGCTGCAAGCCGGCGCCCTCGATCAAACTGGCATCCAATACGGCCATGTACCAGCGCATGAAAGACGATATGGACGTCAATTGCGGCGAGATCCTTAGCGGGGGCGAGACCGTTGAAGAATGCGGAAAGCGAATATTCGATTTGATCCTGCGGGTCGCTTCGGGCGAACGGACCAAGAGCGAAGAGTTTGACTTTGGTGCCGACGAATTTGCGCCATGGGTTCTCGGGGCGACGGTTTAGGTCACAAGAAAGCGTCGACATGAAGATCGTTTACTCGGATGGCCACCGCAGCCACAATCCGCAGACATTCATTCATCGCGGCCGGCTGGTCGAAAGCCCCGAGCGGCCGGAACGTGCAGACCTTTTGCTTTCGGCAGCGATCGCCGCTGGGCATGAGACGCTGGAGGCAAATCAAACGGACGCGCCAATGCTGACTCGCGTGCACACGGCACGCTATCTCGATTTTCTGGAAAATGGCATCAATGAATGGCTAGCCCTGCCCCATGCCGGCCCGGAAATCGTACCCAACACGCACCCCAACCGCTTTGCGTCGCACTATGCCAGCCATATCGTGGCACGCGCCGGCTTCCATCAAGCTGACACAGCCTGCCCCGTTGGCCGCGGAACGTGGGCAGCAGCTCGATCCAGTGTCGACATTGCCCTCAACGTCGGTGATCTGATTGCACGTGGCCAGAGCCGAGCATATGGGCTTTGCCGCCCGCCCGGGCATCACGCCTGTACGGAAATGGCTTGGGGGTTTTGCTACCTCAACAATGTGGCGGTGCTGGCCGAGTCCCTGCGGACATCAGGCGCGGAACGCGTCGCGATTCTGGACATCGATATTCACCATGGGAACGGCACCCAGCAGATCTTCTATGACCTCCCCGACGTTCTCACCGTATCGGTTCATGCTGATCCAGACGGATTTCCTGTGTTCTTCAGCGGCTATGCAGACGAAATCGGCTCGGGTGCCGGAGAAGGTTTCAATCTCAATCTACCGCTGAGGCATGGCAGCGATAATGCAGCTTTCGTCAATGCAATCGCGGTGGGCATGCGAAAGATAGAGGATTTCGGACCGGATGTCCTGCTGGTTTCACTCGGCCTCGATGCCTACCGCGGCGACCCACTCAGTGTGTTTGATGTCACCACCGACGGGTTTCGCCAGGCGGCTGAGACTATTGGGGCATTCGTCAAACCGATCGCTATCCTGCAGGAGGGTGGTTACCCGTGCCCCGAACTTGGAGACAACCTTGTCGCATTTCTCGGAGCTATAGATGAATAGCTCCGATGGACGCAGCCTTCCGTTTTCAGGCAAATCGGCGGTGGTGACCGGCGGGCAAGGCGTATTGGGAAAAGCTATCGCTGAGCGCCTGAAACGTGACGGCGCCAGGGTTGCCGTGTGGGACCAAGCCGAAGCGCCCTGGGCAGATTTGTCCCTTATCGTTGACGTGACAAGCGAGCAATTGGTGAAGGACGCGTCCGACAGGACTATCGACGCCTTCGGCAGGCTGGACATTCTGGTTAACAATGCAGGAATACAAGGGCCATTTACCGACGCGATTGCCTTGGATGTCGCCACTTGGCGCAAAGTCATTGATATCAACTTGACCGGCGTGTTTCTTTGCAGCCAGGCAGTTGTTCCGCGCATGATTGCTGCTGGCGGCGGTAGGATCATCAACATCGCATCGCTTCGTGGCAAGGAAGCGCCTATTAAGACCAGCGCCTACAACGCCTCGAAAGCTGGGGTCATTGCACTGACCAAGACAATGGGTCGAGAGCTTGCAACAACCGGTGTCCTGGTGAACTGCATCACGCCAACGGTCATCGAAGGCGGCCTATCGGAAACCGCAACAGAAGAAGAACTGCGAGTTCTGCGTAGCTTAATACCCATGCACCGGCTTTGCCGGCCTGACGAAGTTGCATCCATGGTCGCATGGCTGGCTTCGGAGGAGAGCAGCTTTTCAACTGGCGCGGTCTTCGATATCTCCGGCGGAAGGGCGAGTTACTGATGGAACTGCGCACCCAACGATTGCTGATGCGTGAGTGGAAGGACGAAGACGTCGAACCATTCGCTCGTATGAATGACGACGGTAGGGTCGTTAAGTATGTCGCAAGACTTGCGGACCGGATCGCGATTGACGCTTGGGTCAGTGCCCAACGTCATCACTTCAAAAGATACGGGTATGGGCTTTGGGCTCTCGAAGCCTCGGACAGTGCCGGGTTTATCGGTTTCTGCGGCCTCACTAAAGTTCCTTATGTTGCACATTTTACGCCGGCGGTTGAGATCGCTTGGAGACTGCATCCAGATTGTTGGGGGCGGGGATATGCAACTGAAGCAGCCTTTGCGTCGCTTAGCTTCGGGTTCCAGGATCTGGAATTGGACCAAATTGTCGCGAACGCCGCCGTGGACAACGTCGAGTCACGGCGGGTCATGGAACGCATTGGGATGTCTCGTGATCCAGAGGATGACTTCGACCATCCGCTGAAGGCAATCGGTGATCCCCTGAGACGCCAAGTCCTTTACAGGCTTACCTATCAAGAATGGAGCCGAAAACTTTAGACTGCCGCCGTCCGGTTCGCGCCCGACCGAGACCGATGCAGTGGCGCGCCCTGCCTATGCCTCCCCACCGGCAGTGCGCCATCTCTAGTCTTATTCTAGCTGCTTTCAGTTTTGACGGAAGCACGCCAAGACAAAATACCGGATGCATCATTGGGCTTGCCCATCGATCCGTGCAGAAGCAGGCGCGAGCGAAGGAATTGGATTCTGCAAAAGGGAGCGGCCAATCATGCGGCTGGACGCAAGTCTGCGGCGGCGATGGTCGGCGGAAGCGAAGGCACGGCTGGTTGAAGAGTCTCTGAATCCTGGTGCGAACGCGTCGGCGACCGCGCGCCAGGCTGGACTGGCGAGCTCGGTAGCTGTTCGGCTGGCGGCGCAAGGCGGTCGAGAGCAGTGCGGTCAGGAGGGATATGGCTGGGCTCGGCTTTGTCGAGGTCACGCCGACAGTATCTGCGTCGGTCGAGATCGAGCTGGATGGCGTAGTCATTCGCGCGGTGCCGATATCAGGCGAGGCTTTTCCGGCTGGCACAAGCGTTGCAGAGCCATTTGCGAGAACATTCTCGCTGCAATGGGAGACACGAGTGAATCGCTGCAACAAGCTGGCTGACCGTCGTCCCCCGTCAATTTCGAAGAATACCTATCGAACAGCTGACCAGCTCAGGCGAACTGAAGCCGAACGAACTCCTCGACTTCAGTTAACACGACAGTGGTAGGCGGCTCGGGAGCGCACGGCTCCGTTGTCAGGTTCTCGACCACGTGCTCGCACCAAGATTCCCATCGAACTACAATGCCAGCAATTGTCCTGGTGAGCTGCTCACATGACGCTGACGCCGCAGGCAGCAGATTTGGGATCAGTCGACGGCCAACATTCCATAATACGTGCTGCGCATGGATGCCAAAGACAAAAGCCGTCTCCAGAAGGTACGAAACCGTCGCGACGGATTTATGAAGCCCACATGAATTTGCGAGCGGGCTGCGCCCGGCGTTGCCCAAATCGGGTTGCCAATGAGGGCTGCCAGCAGGCGCAGAGCCTTCTACCTGTTATAGCACGCGAAGCTCGGGAGCTTCCAAAAGCAAATCCTGGACCTATTGGCGCTTCCTTCCGCTGACATCGCTCGGTGTTACGTTGTCTCGGGCGCGCGACCGACACAGCTGGCGTTCGTGGCGGAGTTGCACCGATGGCTGAAGTCACCGGAACGCGCTGCGGGCACCTTCCTGTGCGCTAGTGGCGACGCGAAAACTCATGCAGGAATCCGCAGTCCGTAAACGATTGCTGTGGGATTTGTGTTTCGGAGCGTGCCAGCGCCTGTCGCGAACGGCCGCAAAGGGTGCGCAAGACGACTTGAACGAGAGGCTTCCAGGCCAGGTATCCGAAACTTGTCGCATATTTCGGACATGAACACGGTCGAACCCGATAGCGACCTCCGCTCGCGCGGACCTGCGGAACAATGCACCCATCCCCGAACGCTCGCGAGTACGAACATGTGACCCGCTTCTGCACTACGCCGCGCTGTTCTTGATCACGCGCAGTTCGTGGGTCCCCAGCCGTCGGGAAGCGGGGGTCCCGCCTTTGCCGCTCGTGTGCTGAGCGAAGTCGGAAATCGGGCAGGGTCGGCCAAGTAGGTAACCCTGGATCGCATCGCAGGCTTCTTGCCGCAAAAAGGTCAGCTCCGCATCCGTTTCGACACCCTCTGCCAGGACCGGGAGCTTGAGGCCCCGAGCGAGGCCAAAGACCGCACGCATGACGGCAGCCGCCTCATCGCTGGTATCCACCGCCCGCACTAGAGACTGATCGACTTTGATCTTATCGAAAGGGAAGGCCCGCAGGTTCGACAGCGACGAGTATCCGGTGCCGAAATCATCCATGGCGATTTGAACCCCAAGGCTTTTCAGCTGACGCAAGACAGCGAGCGCCCGCCCGATATCCTTGATCAGGCAAGTTTCGGTAATTTCCAGCTCGAGGCGGCACGGATCGAGACCGGTTTCTTTCAGCACTGCCCCCACCAGCTCGGATAAATTCCCGCCATGGAGTTGCATGGGTGAAACGTTGACGCTGATTGCTAGCGGTTGTTGCCAGCTTGCCGCTTCGGCGCAGGCAGTCCGCAGTACCCATTCCCCGATCTTCAGAATGGCGCCACACTCCTCTGCGATCGGGATGAACACCGCCGGCGGAACGGCGCCGCGTTCGGGATGATCCCACCGCAGCAGCGCTTCGAAACCGAACACCTCGTTGGACAGGAGTTGCGCCTGCGGTTGATAGACGAGGCGGAGTTCCTTGCGCGAGATCGCGTGACGAATGTCGTGCTCGAACTGGCGGCGATCGCGCAGATGCTCACCCATGGATGGCTCGAAAACGCAATAAAGGCCACGCCCCTGCATCTTTGCCTCATAAAGCGCTGCGTCGGCATGGCTCAGAAGCGTCTCCCGATCGGGTGCATCGTTCGGGAACACAGCAATGCCGATGCTGGTGCCGATGGTGACGCCGGCAGGCAGGTTGGCGCCTGTGTCGTTGAATGCCTCCAGGATGGCTTCAGCAGTGCGCGTCGCATAGGCCGCGCTCGGCAAACCGGGAACAATTACAGCGAACTCGTCGCCGCCCAAGCGCGCAACCATCTGCCCTGGCTTAAGGACGCCCCTGATCTTGTCGGCCACACACTGCAGCACGGCGTCCCCGACGAGATGGCCGAAGAGGTCGTTGATCTCTTTGAAGCGGTCGAGATCGAGGAAGAGGACGGCAAGGCACCGCTCTCCGCTGCGATGCGTCGCAAACTCGGCCTCCAGCTTTTCGTTGAAGCTCGTGCGGTTTGGAAGCTTGGTCAAGGGATCGTGGTGGGCAAGGAAATGAATCTCCTCTTCCGCCCGCTTGCGCCCGCGGATATCGCGGACGGCAAGAACCTGGTGTTGCTTGCCGGCATAGAGCATGCTGTGCCGGATCAGCTCAACCGGGACCGTACTGCCGTCCGTCGCGCACAGCTCCACCTCCAGCGGGATTTGCGCGGTGCCCGTGAGGTCGCCTTGCGAAACCGTGGGAAAAAAGGACGTGAACTGGCGGCCGACCGGCTGAGAGCTGTCGACGCAGGCCAGCGCGGCGAAACTGCGATTGGCTGCCACGATCCTGGTTTCGTCGTACACGATCAGCCCCTCGACGGCCGCATCGGCCAGCTCCTGCATACGCGCTGCTTCGCCGGCGCGACGCAGCTCACGCACATCGAGGGTGAGGCCGATGATGGCCAAAAGGATGATGAGGATCGAAACGAGGGCTACGCCAGCTGCCATCCAGTCGGCGGGCAACGCCGTTGCGGAAATGACAATGCGCGGGTCTGGCATGATTGCGGCCGCACCCATCGCCGTGAAATGGTGGCTGCAAATCGCTACTGTCAGCACGAGGGCGCCGAGCGACTTCCATTTGACCGTGTTGGCGTGAAGGGCAACCGGCAATGAGGCCGCGCCGAACAGCCCACCAAGAATGATTGAGGCGGCGACGAGCGGCACGTCCCAGACGACGCGGCCCGCGATCTCGAATGCGGCCATGCCAGTGTAGTGCATCACCGCGATGCCGCCTCCCACGATCGCACCGCCGATCCAGCGTCCATGGGGAACGCGTGGCGAGATGCCGATCGTGAGACCCGTCCCGGTCAAGGCGATCGCGGCCAGCAACGACATGATCGTCAAAGCGATGTTGTAGCCGCTCGGTACGGCCGGCTGGAAGGCCAACATGGCTATGAAATGCGTGGCCCAGATGCCGAAGCCGGTGGCGACCGCAGCGACGGCTAGCCAGATCCGTCGCATTTCGCTTTCACTGCGCCCGACATGGTGGAGGAGGTTCACGGCCGTGAAGGAAGCCAGGGCGCAAATGAAGGCGGCCAGCGCAACCAGACGCAAATCATGCTGCGTCGCAATGCAAGTGTAGACTTTCAACATGCTCTTCCCCCAGGCAGGATGATCACCTGCTGGGAAGAAATCTACGGCCAAAACTTGAATAAAGCGCTTAAGCGGAAAATCCACTTCGAGCTGGCGGTTGCGGTCGACGGTGTCGCCGGCGGAGATCGAGATCCAGTGCAGGGGCTAATCGCTGCGAAGTATCTTTGCTTCAAGAGCGGCTGCCACGAAAGCTCTTCGAGCCGCTGCTGGATGGGCCTTACCCAAGCAATACCTGCAGACTGGCGTCCATCGTCCGTTTCCCGGTCTCACGATGAAGATCACTCAGCAAGATAGCGGCGGCATCACCAACGTCGAACACGAGGCTCTGGGCTATGGCGGCTAATCTGAACAACGAAACTCGGTCATCTAGGTGCCCCCTCGGTGATTATGCGCCCATAGGCCCAGTTCGTCTCCGCCGAGCGCGGTTCGCGCTGCGATCACACACCGACGTGCCCCGAGCCAGCCTCACATGCATCGCCCACGGTCTAAACTCGCACTTTTCTACTGCCCGACTTGCAGGCAGCGAGCCATTTCATGGCGGAGGTCGCATCTTCCAATATGGCGGCCTGTTTCGCAAAACCGAGAAAGGCGTTGCGCGCTGCTTTAACAAGTTCTCCCCCAGCGTGTGCATCATAGCACGCCCTGAGGGCGGCATCGTGAGCCAGGTCTCTCCGATCTTCTGGCCATTCGTTGAGGAAATCGATAGCGTCGGCAAGACTGGCGATCTCCTGCACGATGTATGCTGCACGTTTCACGAAAAGTGGGCTGCTGAAAGCCTCCGGGTTCATCTGTTCCTCCCCATCCTGCTGAACCGCTAATTTGCGTGAACAGGCGCCTCATCGCACCCGCCGACGATTGCAGAATGTGTTGTCAGGGCAATGACGGTTCAAGGGGGAAAGCAGCGGTGTGACGCTTCGGCTAGCAGGCCGATTCCAAACATACTGCTGCAAGAGCGGCTCATCAGGTGGCAAAAAATCGACATCGCTTCGACCACTGCGGATGAATAAGTTGGTGTATCCTCCGCCATTGACCCCCCCGAGGATCCTACTCCAGCTTTCCGGAAAAACATATGAATGCCGGTCAATCACGCGATCTCCAAAACACTGGTCTCAACCTCAAGCGTCGCTGCGACCAGACGCTCTTCTCCTCCGAGAATACGCCGGCGCTGCTCGGCCGACATGATCACCTCGATCGGATGCTTCGTCACAGGACTACTCCCAGTGCTTGCGCCAGGATTGCGAGCTTACCTGAGCAAGGCGGCCGTCCCCGTCGAGATATGAGACAACCAGACCATCGCCAAAATGCCGGTCCTGCTATTCAAGTACCTAGCTTCTGACCCACCGGCTCCGCGGCAATGCCAGGAATTTCGCCTATCCGGAGAGGTTTCCCGATTAAATAGCCTTGAGCTTCATCACATCTGACGCCGCGCAGATAGTCGAGCTGTTCGGGAGTTTCTACGCCTTCGGCCGTTACCTCAATTCGAAGCTCATGCGCCAGCTCAACCAATGATCGTACAATCGCGGCGCAGTCCGCATCAGTGAGCATATCCTGGACAAAAGATCGGTCGATCTTCAGCCGCGAAAGAGGCAATTTACGAAGATAAGTCAGTGATGAATAGCCGGTGCCAAAATCGTCAAGAGCAACTGTGACGGATAGAGAAATTAACGATTGTAATAATGAAATCGTTTCTTCAAAATTCGAAATCAGCACAGTTTCTGTGATTTCGACCTCCAATCGTCGGGGCTCCAAACCGGCTTCAGCCAAGGCCACTATAATTCCATCCAGCGAGGCCTTGTTCTTAAGCTGCATTACCGACAAGTTGACGGAGACCCGCAAGTCGCGCGGCCAGCGCGCCGCTGCCAAACAAGCCGTTTTGACGACCCAGTGTCCGATGGAGTGAATCAAACCCGTTTCTTCAGCGATGGGTATGAACTCCGACGGAGGGATCGGGCCAAGGGTCGGATGCTGCCAGCGCAGAAGCGCTTCAAAACCTCGGATGCGATCGCTCCCGAGGTCGAGAAATGGTTGAAATGCGAGCCAAAGCTGGTCATTGGCCAGCGCAGATGGCAGATCGCGTTCAAGGGCATGGCGCCTTGCAGCAGCTTCATCGTCGCACGGGCTGAAAAACTGGATGGAGCCCGCCCCCAGCGTCTTGGCCCTGTATAGCGCGGTGTCGACGCACCGCAGGAGTTGGTTGGCATCCAAACCGTCAGCGGGGGCCAAAGCGATACCTATAGAGGCCCTGCAATATATTTCGCGCCCTTCGATCAAGAAGGGGGCGCGCATGGCCTCTATGATCTGTTTGGCCAAGGACCTGATCTGATCTGGCCTGATATCGCGCGTAGCGATTATTGCAAATTCGCCGCCCTCCAATCTGGCAATGCCATCGCTCTCCCGCGTCGATCTCCGAAGTCTCGCAGCCACTTCGACCAAAAGGGCATCCGCCATTGCTCGGCCAAAGCGATCATTCACCTCGGCAAAATTGTTAAGATCGAACAAAAGCAACGCACAGTGCTGGTCAAACTGCTTTGCGTCCACCAACGCGTTCTCCAGCCTCTCGTTGAAGCTGAACCGGTTTGGCAACCTCGTTAGAACATCCCTGCGAATGGCATTTTCGCTTTCCGCTTGCAGAATGAAGCGTCGGGTAAATTCGAACGCGTGGGCAAGCACCGCGCGAAACAGCGTGATGGCGTAGCTCACTATCAGGATTGCGACGGGCAGATTGACGGCGCCTTCCACCCACGCGATCGCAAGCATCGAACCGACGAAAATCGGGAGCGTATACGCGACGGCCGCAATAGGAATCGTGGAAAAAGAAGCGGCACCGCCTGCGATCATCCCGGCGCTCAGGCAGGTAATGACGACCTGGGCGGCACTGGTTGCCCCGCTGAAGAACAGAACGGGAAGTGCTCCCCACCAAGTGCCGAACAGGAAGGCGTTACGGACCAGGTTTTGCGCTGTTCGGCGAGACACCGACCTTGGTTTGACTGACTGAAATGATGATCTCGCTCTTAGGCCTACGAACCCGGCGGCGACGATGACAACACTCGCCCAGAGGATGGCTTTCGTCTGGTCGGGGGAACCCCAAAGCGCCATGACAAGAGTGGCCGCATTGAGGATGTTCGCAGCCATACCAAGAGGCGTGTTGCGAAGCACGATACTGACCTGCTCCGCCCTGATTCGGCCGGCAAGTGGTTCGATCGTCGAGGGGCCGCCAAAAAAACGCAGGTCTCCCGCCAGAAGGTCACCGAGCCTTGCGGCATACAAACGCTGCATCACTCTTTCACTCCCCCACGCTAGAGTAGTAGCTGCGTGTTGGTCCCCTAGCATCGAACACTTCGGAAAAAGTAAATTCAAACCGCAAAATTTGGACAACCCGGTTGGGAACCAAAGAGGTTCCTGAATTCGAAATAGTGAAACACCCGGGGACGACTGCAGGTCAAGAGAGCGCGCATCCTCCATAAGCAAAGATTGGTCTTAGTGGGTCAACATGTGACCAGCACAGCACTTACTCTGCGGTGATCGAGGCGGGCAGCCCGCCTTCCCCCGAAGTTGAGAGGGGGCTGGAACATACCCAAATGCGCAATCGATCTTGTGCACGCATATGTTTGGCACGCGCTAAGGAAAAGCACTTGGGCGCAGTCCGGTTGGATTCAATCGATGAGATCCCTGACACATTCAGTCCGTCTTTACCATTTGCCGCTAACTTGGACGGCGCGGCCAAGGTTCTAAGTACCGCAGGCAAAAGGCCCGCTCCAGAAAATGGAGTGGGCCTTCTTTGCGTCATTTGGGACCTCCTGTGTGAGATTGCCGGGCAAAGGGACGCCTCAGGTTGCGCGAAACGGTTGATTGTGCGGCCGGTCCGTTCACCCGCGACCCTTTAAGCGACTACCGCGCGCCTATGGGACGGGAGCTTTGTCGAGTCCGGCGCACAGAGAAATCAGATCTGACCCGATGATGGCGGCAGTCCACAGGGATCGTATGCCCGGTCCCGCACTGCTTTTGCCCTGAGCCGAGAATTGACGGGATGACGATCGCGTATCAGCGAATGCGGCCTTGCCGATCGTCGGTTTCGCCGAACGGCAAGAGTGTGTCGGTACGCAGCCCCTGACAAGTGTTCCGTGACGCCTGTTCCCAATCAGATGATACCAGCTCTCAGCTTTGCCACTTACATTGAATGTCGTCGGCAAATGATTGTGCGCTGCAAATTCTCTCTTCGCACTTGCACAAGAATGTGGCACATGCTTGCATCCGCTGACGTTGCGGAAGGAGAGATCGGTGAGCGCAACCGGAGGATCGAGGGCACTGACCCCGCCAGACATTGCGGCGCGAAAGGGAAAGGCGCCGCTTGTTTGCCTAACGGCATATACAACGCCCGTCGCCAAGCTTGTTGACGGCCATTGCGACGTGGTGCTGGTCGGCGACAGTGTCGGCATGGTGTTGCACGGCATGCCTTCGACGCTTGGCGTCACGCTCGAAATGATGATCCTGCACGGCAAGGCGGTGCGGCGCGGACTTCATGGCGCTCTGATGATCGTGGACATGCCGTTTGGCTCTTACGAGGAAAGCCCCACGCAGGCGTTCCGCAATGCGGCCCTCGTGATGGCCGAAACCGGGGCGGCGGCGGTCAAGCTCGAAGGCGGCGAATGCGTCGCGGAGACAATCCGGTTCTTGACTGCGCGCGGCATACCCGTGATGGGCCACGTGGGGCTGACGCCGCAGGCGGTCAATGCTTTTGGCGGTTATCGCATTCAGGGCCGAGGCGAAGATGCCGAACGGATTCTGCGCGATGCAACGGCCGTGGCTGAGGCTGGCGCATTCGCGGTCGTACTCGAGAAGATACCGGAAGCTCTTGCCCGGCTGATTACAGAGCAAGTGACCATCCCCACAATCGGTATCGGTGCCTCGTCGGCCTGCGACGGGCAGATCCTGGTTGTCGACGACATGCTGGGCCTGTTTGGCGCCTTCCGGCCAAGTTTCGTCAAACGGTATGCGGAGCTGGGATCGGCTGCCGACGCAGCGATCGCAGCATACGCAAGCGAGGTGCGCGAACGCCGCTTCCCAGCACTCGATCACGTCTTCGGCGATGAGCCGCGGACAGTCAGTGAGGTTATCTAATGGGCACCGCAATCGTCCGGATCGTCTCCGAACTGCGTAGCATCGTTGTCGCTTGGCGCCGCGAAGGCCTAAAGATTGCTGTTGTTCCAACAATGGCGCCCTGCATGAGGGTGATCGGGTGATTGTAACGCTGTTCGTCAACCCGAGGCGATTCAACAATGCCGCTGATCTGGCTGGCTATCCGCGCACGGAACACGATGACGCGGCGAAGCTCGCATCGGCCGGCGCCCATATTCTTTATGCTCCCAACGCAGCCATCAGGCTTCGCGACCACAGTTTCGGTCGGCGGCTTGAGTGAGGGGCTTTGCGGCGCGTTTCGGCCCGGCCACCTCGACGGCGTGGCGACGGTGGTCACGAAGCTTCTACTGCAGAGCGGGGCCGATCTGGCGTTTTTTGGCGAGAAGGACTTTCAGCAACTCCAGGTCGTGCGCCGGCTTGTCCGTGACCTCGATATCCCGATCGAGATTATCGCAGGCCCGACGGTCCGCGAGGCCGATGGCTTGGCGCTTTCGTCGCGCAACACGCGGCTGTCTTTGACTGAGCGCAACAGGGCGCCCCGACTGGCTGAAATATTGGTCCAAACGGCCAAGCAGCTGAGTTCGGTAGAATCTATAAAACATGCGCTGACTGACGCGCGCGAGGCGATCCTCGCGGCCGGCTTCTCCAAAGTCGAGTATCTGGAACTGCGCGCGGATAGTGATCTTGCTTCGCTCGTGAAAATAGATTCGACCAGCGCGGCTGCTCGCCGCTGCCTGGCTCGGCCAAACCCGGCTGATCGACAATGTCGAGGTGGCGTTGCCCCGTCCTGAAGTGTTGCATCAAGCCGCTGCCTGATCGAGCGAACGTGGCAGAACGCTCCGGCATCGTAGAGATACTGCATTGGCGTTCCGCCCGTCCTGCTGGCAACTCGTATGGCTGCGCAAGTGAGTCCTCAATGTTGAGTTGACCTTGTTTCGGCGCTGCGTTGTGCCGGATCGGTGGGAATTGCCGGGTTTACAAGCCAGCCACCAGCGCTCAGCCGGTCAGGCCGGCACCGGCCGCCACAAGTAAGAGTTTCTCGCCCGATCGAAAGGGATTGGCGCGGTGCGCGACCGACAGCGAGAGGGGAATCGTCGCGGTCAATGAGTTGCCATAATCGGCGATGGTCTTGACGATGCGCTTGTCGTCGATGCCGAGCGACTTGTTCACAGCATTGAAAATGCGGGCACTTGCCTGGTGCGGCTCGAAGCGAGCGACGTCCAGGGCCGAAAAGCCGGCCGCCTGCAGCGCCTCTAAGGAGCAGCGGCTCATCATTTCCACCGCCTTGACGAAAACCTCGCGGCCGTTCGCGATGGTCATGCGGGTTTCCGCGATATCGATTTCGTCGGAGAACGGACGATTGCTGCCGCCCGCGGGGATTTGGATCAGGCCATAAGCGGACCCATCGGGGGCAAAGGAAGAGCCGAGGATGCCGTGGGCGGGATCGCTGGATGGGGCGAGTACCACAGCGCCCGCGGCTTCGGCGAAAGCACTGCGCTCGCCCGATCCGCCGGATTGATGCGACGGCTCAGTGTGTTGGCGGCGATGACGATGGCCGGCTTGTTGTGCAGGCGCATGAAGCCGTCGGCGAAGGTCATGGTATAGATGAATCCCGCGCAGGCACCCGCTAGGTCGACGCCGCCGGCCTTTCGAGGGTGAGCCTGTGCGCCACCAGCGGCGCGGTCGGCGCCAGCAGGTGGTCAGGCGTCGACGTAGCGTAGCAGCAGCAGCCCGACGTCCTGGCGATCAATGCCGGCCGCCCCCAGCGCCATGTCGCCTGCCTTCGTCGCCTAACCCGCACAGCGTGTCGCCGGACTCCGCCCAGAAACGCGAGCGAATTCCGGTCCGTCCCTCGATCCAGCCTGCGACATCAGCGAAGGGGTGACGCCAGGGATGATCAGGGCCATTTTGCCGACAATGAAGGCGCGGGGAACGCTACGAAGATTTTGCGGCGGACTAGCCCGGGTGCAATGCGGAATAATCTGCGTGGTCAATCTGCTCGTCAGAGCGACTTTGCAGGCTGTTCGCCGATCGGTACTCCCGCGGCGCATTCCCACTACGCTTTTGACCAACTATCCGGCCGGACTCGCCATACCAGCGAGGGCCGCAGCAGCAGAGGAAACAAGGACAAACCGGTAGGTTCCGGACCGTTCAGAGCCGGTATCCGGCAGTTGATTTTGCTTCGGCCGATCCACGGCCTTGCGATTCTCTCTTTTACTGCGCCAATCCCCAAGGCAGAATGTCAACTGGCTTGGGCAAACCAAAGCCGCAACTGATCAAAGGAAAACTGCATGGCGACTGGAACGGTGAAGTGGTTCAACAGCACCAAGGGATTTGGATTCATCCAGCCCGACAATGGCGGTCAGGATGTTTTCGTCCACATTTCCGCTGTCGAGCGCGCGGGCCTCTCGACGCTGAATGAAGGTCAGAAAATCAATTATGAGATCGAACAGGACCGCCGCACAGGCAAGTCCTCTGCCGGCAGCCTCAGCAAAGCCGGCTGAATTTTCGCCTGCGCCCCGGCAAGATCGAAGGAACGCGAGGTAAGGCGGGGATTGGTCCCCGCCCTTTCTTGATCCGCGCGGATCATGCCGGCAGCAGCTGCGCGCTCCAGAACGACCCTTGAGAGATAAAGTCAGGCTGCGACCTGCTTGCGGGCCCGCTTCGCCGGCGCCGGCGTTTCCGACTCTTTCGGTTTGCGGCCGAGACCCATGGTCTTGGCCAACATCGAGCGCGCCGCGGCGTAGTTCGGCGCGACCATCGGATACTCTGCCGCCAGGCCCCATTTGGCGCGATATTCGTCCGGGGTCAGCCCATAGTGGGTTGAAAGATGGCGCTTTAGCGATTTGAATTTCTTCCCATCCTCAAGGCAGACGATGTAGTCCGCCATCACCGACTTCTTGATCGGGACCGCAGGCTTGAGAGCCTCCGGCTCTGCTGCGGAGACGCCTCCGGCTGTGCCTTTCAAAGCCGCGTGCACTTGGCCGATCAGGGCCGGGAGATCGCCCACTGGGACAGGATTATTCGAGACATAGGCTGAGACGACATCGGCGGTAAGGTCGATGAGGGTGTCGAGATTGTGATTGGCTTCTTCTGTCATGAAACTCTCCGGGTGGCTTGAAGACAGCAGGCGAAGTCCTGCTACATAGTGGTGGCTGTCGCTGAAAGCAATAAACGGTCTCGGCAGGCTAAGTATCGCCATAAGCTAACTCTAATACGTCGGCCCCGGTGATCGTCGGCTGCGCCCGGAACCGATGTCCGGCCGAGCCGTTTTGAGCTTCTGTGGTTCCAAAACGTGACGAAATTCCGCGCTCCATGAAAATGCGGCTTGGTGAATGGAAGCTGCTCTATGTCTGGCGTCGTCTTCCACGGACTGTTTGATTTTCTCGCGATTTGACCGGCCCTCTGGAGCTTGGTCCGAGAATGAAGTCAAACACCGGTTGGGGTTCACCGATAGCTTGCAAGGCTGCTGGGATTCTTGCCGCGGCTTCGGCCTGTTCGGCAAGTGCTGCGGGTGACATGCCGAGCGCATGCTCGAAGCTATGATCGGCCGTTACCCTGCTTTTCGCAATGCGTCGAAGCTGCAGGGCAGTTTCCTGGTCGCCTTTGGAGACTCTTGCCAGCCGATGGCGGTCATGAGGCATTACGTGTCCGTTTTCCCGTTGAATTCGGGCAATGTCCAATTTGCCGAAGAATAGCAAGGTTTTCGGACAGATTGGACTGCTTTCAAAGAGAACAACCGGGACGCTCTCGTGTCGTGACACCGGTTCTCGAACTTCTGGATGGTTGCAGGGAGCAATAGCGAAACCCCGCTCGCGCACGGGATTAGTTGCCTGCCCGGCAGATACGCATAGGATGGAAAGCTCTTTTCCGGCGGCCAGCGCCAGCGCAACATCGAACCAATAGCCATCAAAGCCGTATAGCACACCGTGACATCCTGAACGGATGATCGCTCCGAACGCGTCCGCCGACAGAAAGAGTTTTTCGGCAAGCGCGCCCCGGAGTTGTAAGCTTGAGTGCACCAACATGATCAAGTCGGTGTCATTGAAGCGTCATCTTTGCTGACCTATATGCGCGGCGCGTCGGGCGTTCTCCTCCCATTGCGTTCGATGCGTTCCCCCTCTGGAGGTTTTTGACCTCTTGCTTGGCCGGGTGCTGCAAGCCCGGCCTTTTTCGTACGGTGGACGTTATAAGCCTTGTGGTTCAGGAGGCACCGCCACTCACGTCCTTTGGCAAGTGCCAGGCTGGCAATTACTTTCAGAGTCTCCGATGGCATGAAGCTCTGCTTCCCCCAGTCACTTTGGAAGCCATCGAGGCCGTCAATCTGGAGCTCAGTCGCTGCGTAGGATTTTTGCTTCCAACGCCGCTGCAACGAAGGCCCGTCTGGCTACCGGCGGTTGAGCTTCACCACGCAGAACCTGAAGGCATGCATCCATCGCCAGTTTTCGCTTCTCCGTCTGATGAGGGAAACTGCGCAGGAGGATCGCGGCTGCGTCGTTCACATCGAAGATGACGCGCTCACGCTCCTGGCGGACAACTTGCACCACCACGGGCCGGACGAACTTGCTCGACATGCAATCACACTTTCAATTCAGACCATGACACGGACTTCGCGTATCATGACGTCGGGTCAGTTTACACAGGTATTGGCTAGGCACCGAAGAGAAACTGTAGTTGCTCAATCTCGAGAAAAGTTGCCTATCCAATTTCAGCAGGCCGCTACCTGAATCCGGATGGGCCTCGGTCTTCTTGCGCAAGGAAGCACAGCGGAATTCCGTAGCGTCCGGAAGGTGAAGCGGCGTTTGGCCCCAGGCTCGGGCTTTCCTGAAGGCCGAGCAATTCCTGATCTAGGCGCGGGCGCCGGGAGAGAAAGAGGGCGGGCGAGTTGCGGTGGCGGGTAAAGGTCCGGGAGAGAGTCTTCCGGCGCCCGCCGAGGAGCGACACCCATGACTCAGATGGAAATTCACACGCCAAAGCGCAACGAGCGTGCCGGTTACAAGGTCGACGTCGGCCGCGGCCAGCGCATCGGCCGCGTCTCGTCAGAATGGTTCAACCGGCCGGCGGACGAGCGATACCTGTCGCTGACCGACCTCCGGAATTCGGTGAAGAGCCGATCGGAGCGCAGCAAGACCCGCATCGTCGAAAGTGAGCTGATCCGCGTCGAGGCCAGCCGCGACGATCCGGAGCGCCTGAGACTAATGCTGCCCGATGCGCGTGCGCCTGTTGCCCCCACGCATTGGAGTTTTGGCCAGCTCGCCAGCCTGGTCGGCGCGCCGGCCACTTATCTGCGCCAGCTTCCGGCCCCGCTCGCGGCGATCAACCTACAGCATGGTCTCCTCAACCATCGCGCCGAGCAGGTCAAGACGCTGGAGATCGAGAACGGACGCGTGGAGTTGCGGGCGGTAACAGGCCCTGATTACGGCAGAATATTTGACGCAGAACTGGTGGACGCCGTGCAAAAGATCGCCGGCAACGGTACCGGCGACACGCGCTGGAAAGTGCCCGGGATGCTCGACTGGTCAACGGGGATCTACAATCCGCACGTCGACATCTCCAGCGACACCACGACTCTCTACGCGTCTGATCGCGATATCTTCGTGTTCCTCGTCGACGATCTGAACCCGATCGAGGCCGGGCGGCTGCCGAATGGGGAACCGGATCTCTATTTCCGCGGCTTTTATTGCTGGAATTCCGAAGTCGGTGCCCGCACCCTCGGGATCGCCAGCTTCTATCTGCGCGCGGTGTGCCAGAATCGCAATCTGTGGGGGGTGGAAGATTTCGAGGAAATCACCATCCGCCATTCAAAATACGCGGCCTCCCGTTTCGCCCTGGAAGCCGAGCCGGCGCTGATCCAGTTTGCCGATTCCTCGCCCCTGCCGTTCGTCAACGGCATCAAGACGGCGCGGCAACGGATCGTTGCCAGAGACGACGAAGATCGCCAGGGCTTCCTGCGCAAGCGGGGCTTCTCCAAGTCCGAGACCACGAAGATCATCGATACTGTTCTCATGGAGGAAGGCAGACCACCGGAATCGATCTTTGATTTCGTGCAGGGCATCACGCGGGTCGCGCGCGACAAGCCGCATCAGGATGTCCGCCTGGAAATGGAGGGCAAAGCCAAGAAGCTTCTCGATTTCGCAGCCTAATCTTGCGGCGGCCGGCAGCAAAAACTTTCGCTGCTGGCCTCACGTCCGCTTCCCCCTCTCCATCAACCCAGCGCAGCCCTCCGAGAACGAGGACGGCGCTTTTTCGTGGGCTACCCGTGACGCCAACGTGCTGCGGGCTCCTCCGGCGGCTCGGCCGCGTCGAGATCCGCAAGCCGTGGGCCGGGTCGGCGTGAGGCCTGGAGGCAGAGGGGGGAGGGGAGGGTTGCTGACGGGCTTGGAGGTTCGGGGAGAGGCCCCGGGCCGCCCGTCATGGAGAACCTGACCATGGCAAAGAACGCCATTCAGAAAATCGCGATGAACGCCGCGGAGAATATTCCCTATGACAAGCTAATGCTGTCGCAGAAGAATGTTCGGCGCATCAAGGACGGCGTGTCGATCGAGCAGCTGGCCGACGACATTGGACGGCGAAAGCTGATCCAGAGCCTGAACGTCCGTCCCGTGCTCGACGGCGAGGGCGGGGAGACCGGCACGTTCGAGGTGCCCGCCGGCGGCCGGCGTTATCTCGCGCTCGGCATCCTCATCA
This sequence comes from Mesorhizobium sp. LjNodule214, assembly GCF_964252735.1. Classification (NCBI taxonomy): domain Bacteria; kingdom Pseudomonadati; phylum Pseudomonadota; class Alphaproteobacteria; order Hyphomicrobiales; family Phyllobacteriaceae; genus Mesorhizobium; species Mesorhizobium sp. LjNodule214. Next base: position 104,612 of record NZ_CAXUPE020000004.1, on the reverse strand, counting down.
AGCAGAAGCGGCTCGCCAAGAACGAGCCGATCCCCTGCATCGTCAACCGCGGGCAGGAGACCTCGGCCGAGGAGGATTCGCTTGCCGAAAACCTGCGGCGCGCCGACCTGCACCCGCTCGACCAGTTTAGGGCCTTCAAGACACTCAGCGACCAGGGCCTCGATCCAGACGAGATCGGCGCCCGCTTTTTCGTGTCGCCGGCCACAGTGAGACAGCGTCTGCGGCTGGCATCGGTATCGCCAAAGCTTCTCGAGCTCTACGAGAAGGACGAAATCCGGCTCGAACAGATCATGGCGTTTTCGATCTCGGACGATCACGCGCGCCAGGAACAGGTCTGGGAGCGGATTTCCAGCTCGCACACGCAGGAACCCTATTACATCAGGCGCCTGCTGACCGAGACCACGGTTCGCGCCGACGATCGCCGGGCGGTCTATGTCGGCGCCCAAGCCTATGAAGCGGCTGGCGGCGTCATCCTGCGCGACCTGTTCGAGCAGGATTCCGGCGGCTGGTTCCAGGATGCCGCACTCCTCGAGCAGCTTGTCTTCGACAGGCTGAAGGTGGATGCCGAGGCGATCCGCGCTGAAGGCTGGAAATGGGTGGAGGCGGCGATCAGCTTTCCCTATGGCCACACCTCCGGAATGCGGCGCATCTACGCCGAGGCGCAGGAGCTCAGCGCCGAGGAGATCGAACGCTACGACGCGCTGAAGGCCGAATACGACAAGCTGGATGCGGACTATGCCAAGGCCGAGGATGCCGACGAAGCAATCGAGGCGAAGCTCGACCAGTTGGGTGCCGAGCTCGATGCGATCGATGATCGTCCTCAAAGCTACGATCCCTCCCAGAAGGCCTTTGCCGGTGTGTTCGTTACGCTTGCCGCGAACGGCAAGCTCCAGGTCGATGCCGGTTTCGTGCGGTCCGAGGACGAGCCGCGGACCGAAACCGGCGATGTCGATGAGGGCGAGGAAGGGAGCGCCGACGGCGGAACCCGATCCAATGGCGACGACGACGGCGATGGTGTCGTCGTCAACGGCCAGCCGGTGAACGACGCCTCTGGCGACGACGGCGAGGACGATGGCATCAAGCCACTGCCCGATCGGCTCGTCTTCGACCTGACCGCGCAGCGCACGCTGGCGCTACGCAACGCGCTCGCCGGCGACGTCGACATCGCCATCATAGCCGCACTCCATGCCTTCGTCCTGCAGGTCTTCTATCGCTTCGCGCCGGACACGTGCCTGGAGATCAGCATGAAGAGCGGCAGCTTCAGCCAGGTTGACGGTCTTGCCGAGACCTCCTGGGCCAAGGAGATCGCTGAGCGGCACGAAGCCTGGGACCGCGATTTGCCCGATGAGGCGGAAGGCCTGTGGGATTTCCTCCTCGGCCTCGATGAAGCAAGCCGCAAGGCGCTGTTCGCGCACTGCGTCTCGCTGACCCTCAATGCGGTGGTCGAACCCTGGAACAGGCGAGCGAAGGCGCTCGAGCATGTAGACGTGCTTGGCCGCTCGCTCCAGTTCGACATGGTCGACGCCGGCTGGACGCCCACGGTCGAGTTCCTCGGGAGGCTCACCAAGGCGCGGATTCTACAGGCTGTCCGTGAAGCGCGTGGCGCAGACTCCGCGCAGCTGATCGACCACATGAAGAAGGACATCATGGCCCGTGAAGCTGCCCGTCTTCTCGAAGGCTCGAACTGGCTGCCAGAGCCGCTGCGCGTTGAGGTCGATGAAGTGTCTGCCGATGCTGGCGACGCGGCCGCCAGCGAGATGTCGGACGAGGCGGCTCTCGACGGCGAAGCCGCCGAGCTGCCGGCCTTCCTCGCCGACGATGCGGATCCGTCCTCCGATGAGCCGGTGACCATAGACAGCGACGAGGCCGACCACCTTCAGGCCGCCGAATAACCGGCCTCACGCTCGCACCGGGCCCGGCACTCCCGCCGGGCCCAATCCAGTTCCAACTCACCCTCAAGCCCTCGCCACAGCGCGCCCGGGGAGTTTTTGTTTCATGGAGATCGACATGTTCGACTGGAAAAGATCCTGCTCCTACGACGAGCAGCAGAAGAGACGTTTCCACACCACAGCCCGTTCACGGCTGAAGAAACTCGCCACCGAACTTGCGCTGCCGCAGGGAAGCTTCGACCTGCGCTCCAACAGGGCGGGCATCGCCGTTTGCGGTGAAATTACCCTGCACCACGACGACGCCTACATCCAGGTCGGCCAGTTCGTTTTGTCCTCAGGTCACGGTATCCTGATCCGCACCTGCGAGGGCCGTAAAGACTACATCGGCGGGGCCAACCACTTCGTCGCACTCGGCATGCTCGACGATATCCCGGCGCTCGCCGCCGCCGTCCGTGCCATCACCGGGGTTGGTCGAGACGCTTCGTGTTCCTCCGAGCGACGCGCCGCCTAAACCCCTGCAAACCTCATCATCGCCAGTGCACGTGCCGGCCGCAGGCTCGGCCTGTCGCCAGCCACAACACAGCAAGCAGTTGCCATGGCGCGGCGATGCCGCGCGTGGCCGACTTGCCTTCAGGAGAACCTCATGACCGCACATCCACCCTTCAGGAAGGTGCTCGACGGCGTCGCCACCCGCGAGCAGATGTTCCAACTGTTCAGCCGTCACAAAGACACTCCCGGCATCGATCCCAATTCAGGCACTCCCTATTCAGGCGAGTGGTTTGAGATCACCGCGTCCGAATACCACTTCATGCTAGATTTGTTGCCGCCGCTCTTCATGCGCACCGGCATGTTCGGAATGTCGGAGTATAAGGCCGGCAACGTGACCAGCGTATTCTTCGCGATCCGGATCCGGGGCCGCGAGCGCTGGTTTCATGGCTTCTGCGATCTCACGGATCGGCAGTCGCCAGACAAGATGCGCGCCGCCATCATCGCCCACGAGACCGGCGCGAGCGACAGCATGACCCGCGCGGAAAAGCTCGAGGCGATCTGGAACATAACCCCTGTCGAGCTCAGGGGCACCGCCCGCAATGCAGACCCCGAGACCGGGTGGGCCGAACATCGCGGCAAACGCACGATTCTCGTCAACGCCGGAAGGCATGATGCTGCCTTCAAGCCGCTCGATGATCTGTCGGATCTCGAGATCGACGAGTTCCTGTCCAAAGTGCGATTGCGTCGGAGCTGACGAAGGAAGGCGACGATGGGCATCTATAAGAACCGCGCTTCGGCGGCAAAGCGTCTCCATCACGGTGACCGACTTTCGCTCAATGGATGCACCCGCGTACGGCCCATCCTCAAGCTGTTGAGACATGCGAAACCGTATGGCCAACTGCAACGAGGATACAAGCATCCGGCCTTCAGCAAAACTTCAGTGCCTGCCACGCGGGAAGTACCCGGCATTGCGTAAAGCGCCGATGAACAGGCTGGCCGGGCCAGCGATACTCGTCCTGGCCTGCGTTGCGAGCGGCAGCGTGTTCCAGTCCTCCAACGGAGCGATAAAGTTGGAGAAAGTGCCATTGACCATGCAATGGCTGGTCAACAAGCCCTGCTTATCCAGCGCCAGAACCCCTGTCTGATTGCTTGGATACCGGATGGCGGCGACGCGCTGAAGTTCCATGTCGCCATCGATGCGCAAATTGAAAAGCAGCACGCCCTGGCTTCTGTGGGCGACTTCCGCGACTTTTTCCGCGAAAGGAACAGAAAGCGCACGGACGCTGTCGACCGCCATCCCGAAAACAAGCGCGTCCAGCTCATCCGCCGCCATGAGAAGATTAGTTCCCAAGAAAATAGGGATTGCAATCGCTCCAGCCGGATTGTGCACAGTCATCGCACTCGCCGGCTGGACGCCTGAGCATCGGTGTTGACGCAGCTCTGAAGATCAGCCCATCACCTCTCAGTAGGGATGTTCGCCTCCCGTTGATTGAGCCGGCTGCGCAAGGCCCATGACACACCGCTTGCTCGTTGCGGGGTTTCTCCGATAAAGCACGACGAGAGCGATAAGATAGGTCGGATACTCGCTAACACGAACAGCGACTTGACTTGCAAGTCATGCTCACATTAAGGAACAGACTATGAAGCGCCAGATCCGGCCATTCATCGTGGAAATGAAACAGAGGCGCGGTAAGCAGAAGCCTAGCCATTCGATCTGGGGCGATCTCGACCTGTCCAAGATTGCCACGGAGATGACGCAGCCGGGCTATGCTGCTCCGCTTCCAAATTCCCAGGTCATTGACTTCAGTATAAGACCCCTTGATGCTGAAGAAGGGGATAAACCACAAGCGGAGTATATGATGGCCGATTTTCAGGACGCTCAGACTGTTCAGACGACAGTAGCGCCAGCCAAAGTGGAAGTGCCTGAATCGAAGAAGAAAGTTCCGCGAGCAAAGAAAGCGAAGGCAGAGCTCGTAAAGCCGGTCCGCAAGAACGGAGCGAAACCTACACCCCAGGCGGCGGAAGCTCCCGTGGCAGCGAAGACCGCCCGCAAGACATATTCCGAGAATGAACGCGCCCAGAAGCTTGCCCAGATCGAGAAATCGATCGCTGGCGGCGCGACCAGCAAGATTGCGGTTGGCCAGGCCGGCATATCCGAGCAGACCTACTATTATTGGAAGAGGGCTGCCGCACCTTCTTCAGACAGCGGCGATCTCCGTGATCTTGTCGCGCTCGAAGAAGAGAACAAGCGCCTCAAGAGCCTGCTTGCCGACCGTCTGCGCAAGGAAAATGCCGAGCTCAAGAAGAAGCTGGGCCTGGCCTAAGGCATACTGAGGCGCGTTGGAAATTCCGCCCGACGCTCAAAGGGGTAGCGGCGGCATATCGCCTTCGCCGACCCGCCACACCCAGGAGCCGATCTCCGGTCGCGCGGCGATCATTTCGTCGAGCGACGCTTCGTAGTTTTCGTCCGCTCCGGCCGGAACGACAAAGAGCGCGATCGGCTCGTCCCTGTTCTGAAGCAACGCATTGGCGATCGGCTGGTCGGGTTGCAGGTCAAAGCGCAACCCCTTGACGCTCTTCTCGCGAAGGCGGGCGAGCCCATCGACGAGCCTTTTCTCCGGGACCGTCTCGTAAGGAATCCAGTTCTCGGACACCACCATCAACGCAATCTCCTCGACAATGGCGAGGCCGGCCGGGTTCAGTCCGAACGTCGCGATCGTCATGAGATGCGAGCTGGAATCCGCTGCCCACAGGGACAATTCTTTTTCAAAACGCGCCTGCAAGCGGCGATGCAATGCATCGTCGATGATGAAGGGAAAACCGGGCAAATGCCTGATGACGAGTTTCTGACCGGAGCGGGCGGGAACCATTTCCTTCATCTCGCCCACCAGGACGAGCAACTTTCGGGGACCTGATTTAGGCGGGAGGGCCGTGCCGAGAACCGCGTTGCGACGTTGCTCGATGGCTTGCTTGTTCTCGGCGCGAAACGGCTCGGGCACGAACAGGATATCCGCGAGTGGGTCGCCCCTCACCGTCATTTGCCCGGCAGCCTCGAGCAGATGCCAGCGGACATTCCACCAATGCCGTTTGCCGGCCCACCTCGATGTCCAGACCGTCAGTTCGGCCTGGTGCCAGAGATAATGAAGCAGGCCACGCAGCGACATCCTCCTGGGATCGGCCGTTACGCTGGCGGAACTTTGCCCCGCAGGCACCGATGCCGCGCGGCTCCCCGTCTTCGACAGGCTGAAGTCCAACTTGAGGGCGGCCAAGCCGTTTTGCGGATCGAGCTGTATCGCGCTGCCCATCAAGGCGCCCAGCCCGGACAGTTCGTAAGGCGACTCATAGGAATCACAGGATGGATCATGCCCGCCGCCGCTCAGCGGCATGCGCTTGATCAGATGAAGGTCGCCGATGCGGGCGATGTACATCGGGCAGCCCGGTTCGCGGCACAGGCATAGCGGACGCTCGGTGCGGGCATAAGCATTCGCCAGCGCCGCCTGCAGGTCAGGCGCTGCCTCCTCATAGACCGCACTGCCAATTTTGAACCGTCGCATCCCCTCCACAGCTCCAGGTCGCCGCCGCATCCCTGTGCGCGCATTCAAGTCATGGGTTTGCAAAGAGCGCAACCCCTTTGGTGCATCGGCGCCAGAGGCAGAGGGGAGCCGGGAGGAGCGTGGCCCGGCTGGCGCGGAGAGAGTGCCGGCCCGGGCGCCATTCCCCTCTCGCGAAGGACATTTCCATGAACATCGTTCCGACCACACCTGCCGTTGCCCGGACGGCTACTCCAATCGGCGCGCCGACGCCGGCCTCCATCGACACCGCCCAGCCGATTCGTCAAGGGGCAACGCTGCTTCTGCCTTTCCTCGAGCAGGGCAAGCCTGTCACCACCGCCGCACTGCGCACCGCCATGACGACAGGTTTTGGCGGCAGCGATGCTCAGGGGTTCTGGGTCTGGAAGGACGCCTATGAGGCGCTCGAAGTCGCCCAGGTGCTGTTCTTGCGCCGGTTCGGCCCTGCGATCCTGTCCCGGTCCACCACGCCCCAGGCAACGCTGGCGATGATCAAGCGCATCGCCGATCTTCTTCCCACCCATACGCGACGGTCCGACGAGAGCCAGGCCATGCAGCAGATGTCGACGCCCTTGCCGCTCGCCTTCGTCACGGCGCACGCTGCGGCGATCGCATCTTGCGACCTAGTTCTCGAACCTTCGGCCGGCACCGGTCTGCTCGCTGTCCATGCCGAGATGGCGCGCGCTTCGATCGCCCTCAATGAGTTTGCCGCGACGCGGGCCGATCTCCTCGGACTGCTGTTTCCAAGGGTCCCCGTCTCGCGGCACGACGCGGCCCATATCGACGATCATCTCGACGCGGCCATCGAGCCGTCCGTCGTGCTGATCAATCCACCGTTCAGCGTCGGCGCCTATGTCGACGGCCACGTCACTGACGCGGCATGGCGGCATCTCTCTTCCGCATTCGCCCGCCTGCGCGCCGGCGGGCGCCTGGTCGCCATCACCGGCACCGGGCTGTCTCCCGAAAACCCCAAATGGCGGCCGGCCTTCGAACGCCTGCAGCAGCAGGGCATCGTCATCTTCACCGCGGCGATCGACGGCCGTGTCTACGCCCGCCATGGCACCACCACTGATACGCGCCTGACAGTTATCGACAAGGTACCGGCCGCCGAACCGAAAAACTTCGTCCGGTCGCCGGGCAAAGCCACCGATGTCGAAACGCTGCTCGCCTGGATCACGGATCTGCCGCCCCGGACACCGGGTGGTTTTCCCGATTCGATCGGCACCCTATCGAACGGGATCCTGCGCAATGCCGCCATGCAGATGGCCGCCCGATCCGCGGCGAGAGCCGGACCCGTTGCGGCCGTTCCGCAGGTCATCCGGCCAGTCCGCCCTATTGTCCTCCGGGCAAAGCCCACCCGCTCCATCATCGCGAGCACCACCCCGGCTGTTCCCCTCGCCTATGAGCTGCGCGACTGGATGCCGGAGGACGGCGGCCGGCTCACCGACACGATCTACGAACCCTACGCGCTCCAGTCGATCGACATTCCCCGCGCAAAGCCGCATCCGACGCCGCTCGTGCAGTCAGCCGCAATGGCCGCCGTCGCGCCGCCAAAACCTTCCTATCGGCCGCTTCTTCCTGATGCGATCATCGACGAAGGCCTGCTGTCGGACGCCCAGCTCGAAAGCGTCGTCTATGCCGGCGAAGCCCATTGCGGCCATCTCGCCGGCACCTGGACGGTTGACGAGACCTGCGATGTCGTCTCGGCCGCACCAGAAGGGGCTGCGAACGCTGTCCGCTTCCGTCGTGGATGGTTTTTGGGCGATGGAACCGGATGCGGCAAGGGACGGCAAGTCGCCGGCATCATACTCGACAACTGGCTGCAAGGGCGACGCCGCGCGATCTGGATTTCCAAGTCGGACAAGCTGCTGGAAGACGCACAGCGCGATTGGGCGGCACTTGGCCAGGAAAAACTTCTTGTGCAGCCGCTGTCGCGTTTTCGCCAGGGCACGCCGATCCGCCTTGCCGAAGGCATTCTCTTTACGACCTACGCGACGCTCCGCTCGCAGGAGCGGGAAGGCAAGAAATCCCGGATTGCCCAGATCCTCGACTGGGTGGGCCAAGAGGCGGGGAGGGCCGAAGGCCCGACAGGGAACGGAGAAAAGTCGACGGGGATTGGAGAAAACCCGTCGGGGGCGAAAAAATCGTTTGATGGCGTCATCGTCTTCGACGAAGCCCATGCCATGGCAAACGCGGCGGGCGGCAAAGGCGATCGCGGCGACGTCGCCCCGTCGCAGCAGGGAAGGGCGGGACTGCGGCTGCAGCACGCCCTTCCCGACGCGCGGGTCGTCTACGTCTCCGCGACCGGTGCGACGGCGGTCGAGAACCTCGCCTATGCGCAGCGTCTCGGCATCTGGGGCAGCGAGGATTTTCCCTTCGCCAACCGCGCCGAGTTCGTCGGCGCGATCGAGGATGGCGGTGTCGCGGCGATGGAAGTACTCGCCCGCGATCTCAAATCGCTCGGCCTCTATGCGGCGCGTTCGCTCTCTTATGACGGGGTCGAATACGATCTGCTCGAGCATGCACTGAGCGACGAACAGATCCGCATCTACAACGCCTATGCCGACGCGTTCCAGGTCATTCACAACAATCTGACCGCAGCACTCGAGGCGACCAAAATCACCAGCAAGGCCGGCACGCTGAACCGCGACGCAAAATCGGCGGCGCGTTCAGCCTTCGAAAGCACCAAGCAGCGCTTCTTCAGCCACCTCATCACCTCGATGATGACGCCGACGCTGATCGGCGCCATCGAGCAGGACCGCGCCGACGGTCATTCGGCGGTCGTGCAGATCGTCTCGACCGGCGAAGCGCTGATGGAACGACGGCTGGCCGAGATCCCGACCGAGGAATGGTCTGACCTGCATGTCGACGTCACGCCGCGCGAGTACGTCGGCGGCTACTTGATGCACTCCTTCCCCACCCAGTTGTTCGAGGAATATTCGGACGCCGAGAGGAACGTCTATTCGCGGCCCGTCCACGACGCGGACGGCAATCCGGTTCAATGCCGCGAGGCCGTTCGCCGGCGCGACGAGATGGTCGAAAGACTCGCATCGCTGCCGCCGGTCGGCAGCGCGCTCGACCAGATCATCCACCACTTTGGCACCGACACCGTCGCCGAGGTGACCGGCCGGTCGCGCCGCATCGTGAAGAAGACCGGCCGCGACGGCATCGACCGGCTGGCCGTGGAAAACCGCCCTGGCTCGGCCAATCTCGCCGAGACCCAGAGTTTCATGGATGACGACAAGCGCATACTGATCTTTTCGGACGCCGGCGGCACCGGGCGCTCCTACCACGCCGATCTCGAGGCGCGAAACCAGAGGCTGCGCAAGCACTATCTGCTCGAAGCCGGCTGGCGCGCCGACAATGCCATCCAGGGGCTCGGACGGACCCACCGCACAAATCAGAAGCAACCGCCGCTGTTCCGGCCCATGGCCGCCAACGTGAAGGCCGGCAAGCGCTTCCTGTCGACTATCGCCAGACGGCTCGACACACTGGGCGCGATCACGCGTGGCCAGCGCCAGACCGGTGGTGCCGGGCTGTTCCGTGCCGAGGACAATCTCGAAAGCCCCTACGCGCGGGCCGCACTTCGACAATTCTACATGCTGCTGCATCAGGGCAGGATCGAAGGTTGTTCGCTCACCACCTTCGAGACGGTGACCGGGCTGTCGCTGACGACCGACGAGGGCGGGCTGCGCGACGAACTGCCGCCGATCACGACCTGGCTCAATCGCCTGCTGGCGTTGCGGATCGAAACCCAAAACCTGCTGTTCGAGGTGTTCGAGCAACTGATGACGGCGAAGGTGGAGGGCGCGATCGCTGCCGGCTCCTATGACAAAGGCCTGGAGACGATCACGGCGGAGAGTATCGTCGTCACCGATCGCCGCACCGTCTACGCGCACCCAGTCTCGGGCGCGCAGTCGCATGTGCTAACCGTCGCGCGCAAGGACCGAATTCGGCCGCTCAGCCTCGTCGACGCGCTGGCCATCGTCCGGGCGGAGCCGCAAGCGGTTCTGCTGGTGAACGCCCGTTCCAACCGTGCGGCGATCCGGCTGCCCACTGCGAGCCTGATGCTCGACGACGGAACCATCGAACACCGAGTGCGCCTGCTGCGGCCGACGGACGAACAGCGCTTCGGGCTCGACGCCCTTGCCGAGACCCACTGGCAGCCCGCCGACCGGAATCTGTTCTGCGACCTTTGGCAGGCTGAAGTCGCCGCCGTCCCGGAGTTCACGACCAGCACCTTTCACATCGTGACGGGTCTGCTGTTGCCGATCTGGCGCCGCTTGCCGGATCATGATTGCCAAGTCTACCGGATCCAGACCGATGCCGGCGAACGTATCATCGGGCGTCACATCGCGCCGACCCTTGTCGCGACCATGCTGCGCAATCTGGGTATCGATCATGTACCGGGGCTCGCCCCGCAAGATGCCTGGACCGGGCTCGTGGAAGGCAGGATCGGACTGCAACTCGCCGATGGCCTGATCCTGCGCCGCAGTCGGGTCATGAACGACCACCGTATCGAGCTGATCGGCTTTACCGACGCTTTTGTTCCCCGGCTGAAGGCGCTGGGGCTGATCTCCGAAATCATCTCATGGAAGCTCCGACTGTTCATCCCGACGAGCGAGAAAGGGCCGTCCATCCTCGCCGCGCTGCTCGACCGCCACACATTGGTCGGCGTCACCGACCGCGCGGCAGCGGCGTGAGGGGAGACGATCATGACCGTCTCGGCCTCCGAGCTGGCACGCCGCCTTGGCGAACATGCCGAGGCGGTGTGCCGCGAATATCTCTCCAACGGCCATCGCTCCGGCAACTACTGGATGGTCGGCGATGTCCGCAACACGCGCGGCCGCTCCATGCATGTGCGGCTCAAAACGGTGGGCGGCAAGGCAGCCGGAAAGTGGGTCGACGAGTCGTCGGGGGAACATGGCGACCTGCTTGACGTCATCGAGCAGAGCTGTGGTCTGGTCGACTTCCGCGAGGTCGCGGACGAAGCGCGTCGCTTCCTCTCCATGCCGCGGCCACCGTCCCAGCCCCCGCCCCAGTCCCTTGGCGCGCAGCGCCAGCCTGCCGCGTCACGCGGCTCGCCTGAGGCCGCGCGTCGCCTGTTCGCCATGTCGCAGCCGATCGCCGGCACGTTGGCCGAACGATACCTCGCCGGCCGCGGCATTCTGCTCTCCGTGCATGAGCGTGCGCTGCGCTTCCATCCCGGCTGCTATTACCGGGATTTCGTGACCGGCGAGACGCAGACCCTTCCTGCCCTCATTGCCGCTGTCACCAGCTTCGACGGGAAGATCACCGGCCTGCAACGCACCTGGCTTGATCCCTCGGGTCAGGGCAAGGCGCAACTCGCCGATCCACGCCGCTCACTGGGTCATCTCCTGGGCAACGCCATCTGGCTTGGCCTTGAGCCCGGTGAGCTCGCCCCGGTCATGGCCGCCGGCGAGGGGTTCGAGACGATGGCGTCGCTTAAGGTGGTGATGCCGGCGCTGCCGGTTGCCGCCGCCACTTCGGCCAATCACCTCGCCGGCCTGACCTTCCCGCCTGGCTGCCGTCGCCTCTACATCGCGGCCGATGCCGATGCCGCCGGCCGGCACGGCATCGAGCGTCTCAGCCAGCGAGCCGGCGAAGCCGGAATCCTCGCCCTGGTGTTGCGGCCGCAGCTCGGCGATTTCAACGACGACCTGCGTCATCTCGGGCCCGCCCATCTCGCGGCATGGCTCAGCGACCAGCTCGTCCCGGAGGATGCCCGTCTCTTCCTGCCGCTCGGATGAGCGCGTCGGGCCGGCACGCGGGCCGGCGCGGCATCGCCAGACAGCCTGCAGACATGGCGGCGCTCCACCAGAGAAAGCCGCGCCCGCGGCCTGCCTGAGAGGCGACCCCTGCCACCCCCCGGTCACGGCCGCAACGGCTGCGCCGTCCTTCGCTCGCGCTCCGGCCTTCGGTGCGGCCGCGCCCGGGGCGCGGCCGGGATGCGCTGTCAGGCCGCGAAGGGCGCGGCCATAACCGACGGAGACAACCATGACCTACGAGCTTCCCCTCGACGACGCCTACGAGCCCTACCACGCCTCCTCGCCGACCGACCGCGTCATCCTCGAACTGCAGATGTACGGCCATCGCCCGCATCAGGACGAACCTGATCCTCGGCCACTTCCCGACGACGAAGTGATCCGGGCCGGCCTCGCCGGGATCGTGGAAACCTTCGCCGGCATGCTCGGCGACACGAGGCTCGAACCCGATCTCGACGACCTGCTCTGGTCCTTCGCAAACGTCTTCCACCGTGCCGCCGAGCGTGTCGCCCGCAGCCTCGACCGCAATGAGGAGGCGCAGCGTTCGAGCCAGCAGGAGCAGGACGGCTCCGAGGTGAAGTCGGTCGAGCTCGAACGGCTCACGGCCGAGGGCATCACCTATATCGAGCGCCGCAACGTGCTCGAAATCATGCGCGATGAGGCCGCCGACCTCTACGAGGCACATACCGGATCGGCATGGCGGCCGCGCACCGGCTCCAAGGTCTCCCACCAGGCGATGACCGCGGCGGTGATCGACTCCCGCGACTTCCTCGCCGCCCGTCGCCACGCCGAAACCGAGGTGCTCGTTCCAGCCGGGACCAAGATCGCCTTCGCCGGCGGCCTCGACTGCAATGATCACGACCGGATCTGGGACGCGCTCGACAAGGCTCGCGAGAAGCATCCCGACATGGTTCTGCTCCACGGCGGCAGCCCGCGCGGCGCCGAGCGCATCGCAGCCTGCTGGGCCGAGAACCGGAAGGTCACCCAGATCGCCTTCAAGCCGGACTGGAGCAGGCACGCCAAGGCAGCCCCGTTCCGCCGCAACGACCAGCTTCTCTCGGTGGTGCCCTACGGCCTGATCGTCTTTCCCGGCTCCGGCATCACCGACAACCTTGCCGACAAGGCGCGTCGGCTGGGCATCCCCGTCTGGCGGTTCGCGGAGGGCGGCGCGTGAGCGCCGTTTTCTTGCAAATCCAGAAAATCCAGATAATATGGAGACTGGTCAAGGAGTCCAGCCATGCGCCAGTTCACGACGGGGGATCTCAACAAGCAGGTAGGCGACGTCACCGACGTTGCCAGCCGCGAACCCGTTATTCTCACCAAGCACCGGAAACCCCGGTTCGTGCTGATGAGCTACGAGCACTACGAACGGATGCGCATCGGCGGCGATCCCCGCCGCGCATACCATGTCTCCGAGATGCCGGAGGAACACACGGAGCTCTTCGCCGCCGAGATCGACCGATTGGCGCGCGGGGAAGGATACGATGATGAGCGGTAGATTTCTGCCTGGTCAGGTGATCTCCTATCCTTATCTTTGGGCATGGCAACACGAGCGCGGCGAAACGGAAGGCCGCAAGAGCCGACCGACCTGCGTGGTCATCGCTGTCCGCGGCGCAAGAGATGGCCTGACCCATCTCGCGCTCCTGGCGATAACCACCCAGCCACCGACCAGCGATCGGATCGGTTTGGAAGTCTCCGCTATCGAGTGTCGGCGCGCCGGTCTGACCGATCTCAAACGCTGCTGGATCGTGGTTGACGAATACAACTACGATATTGCCGAACGCTCCTGGTACATCGAAGCCGACGGCAAGCCCCTCGGTCGGTTCAGCAAGGCATTCATGATGAAGATCGCAGGCGCCTTTATCGAAGCGCGCAGCGAGGGCCGCCGCGTCAGCCGTCTGGATTGACGTTCTCTTTTCGGCGCCATGCGCTCGATCCAGGACGTGAGCCTCTGGCTGGCCGACAAAGACAACTAGCTCCAAGCGCGAAGCGCCACTAGCCAGATGCGCCTAGCGCCTCCGGCAGCGGCAAGGTCCGGGCGCGCCGGCCTGCGGCCGGCCGGGCTCTCGTCGCGGCGTCCCGCCGCTCCCCGAGCCGGCTTTGCCGTCTCGGCCTTCGGGTGACGATCCCTAGCGCAAGGTCAGGGGAGAGGGCGGCCGGCGCGGGGCGGGGGCGCTGGAGAGAAGGGAAGGCCACCATGTCGATGATATTCATAGGCGGATCACGCGAGATATTCGAGCTGCCGGAACCTGCCATCGCTCGCATCGGCGCAATCGTTGCTGCCGAGCACGGAGTGCTGGTTGGCGACGCGCCTGGAGCCGATGCCGAGGCGCAGGGCCTGCTCGCCGGGTACAAGTACGAGCATGTCGGGGTCTTCCATGCCGGCAAGGAACCCCGAAACAATCTCGGCGACTGGGCCGCCTACCATGTTCCTTCTCCTGAAGGAGTTCACGAGCACTGGTTCCAAGCCGCAAAGGACCGGGAGATGGCGCAGCGCGCGGACTTTGGCATGATGGTCTGGGACGGCGCGTCACCCGGCACGGCCGTCAACGTGCTTCGGCTCGCCATCGCAAACAAGCCGTGCGTCATTTATGATCTGGCCAGGGGCCGGATGGCGACGACGTACAATGTGGAGGACTGGTGTGCCATGCTCCGCCATGTCGATCCGGACATTCGCCGCCAGGTCGAAGCCCGCATGATGCCGGACGAGCGTCTGGCGTTGCCAGGATGATGGATGCGGTCCAGCCGACAGCCCGGCGGGTTCCTTATGTTCATCCGGCTCCTCGCCGCCTAATCCACTTGTATGAGCGGACGGAGCCGGCCCCTTTTCCACGCGCAGAGCCGCCGGGCGTTGTGCGGATGATCATCTTGACCCGTCTCGCCTCTGAAGCGGGTGCAAGCCTGCCGAACAACATCCTGGCTTGCCGGGTCATCCAACCTGACTGCGCGGTATCGTCCCGAGGGGCGTGAAGTTCGCTGCCAGCCGGCTCCGATCTCGAAACCGCTATGCCGCCATTCCGAACACGCAAGGAGGTCACGCGCCGGGCTGCTGTTCGATGTGTTGCAATGCCGACGACATGACCCGAGAGGCTGCAGCATGTTCCTGCGATCCGGCAGCGTTGCGTCGTCAAGCGATGGCGGCCTGGGTTCTTGTCCATCTGCCGCATCCGGGGCCATTCCCGTTTCATGTCGCCTTTGTAGACGACCGCCTGCTTTGTGCGGTCAACCCCCGTTGGGGGTACACTCGGCGAATATTCAGGAAAATTCGATTTCTGTTTTTGTCTGCAGGCAGGCGAAGGGCCTGCCCGCTATTCTTCGGCAAATAGAATTTTCCAGAATTTTCGCCGAGATGACCGCAGCAGGACGGCCCTCTCCTTTGGCGCCATCGGGAATGGTCCCGATGCAACCGAAGGAGAACTACCATGGCCACCACGATCGCAAACCTCACCACCAAGGCCGACGGCTCGATGGAAGGCGTCTTTGCCACGCTCCGGGTCAATGCCCCGATCACCCTCATTCCGAACACCAACAAGTCGCGCGAGGACGCCCCCGACTACCGGATCGTCAACAAGCGCACGGGCTTCGAGATCGGAGCCGGCTGGCACCGCATCTCCCAGCGTTCGGGCGAGGAATACCTCTCGGTCAAGCTGGAAGCCCCGGAGATCGGCGTGATCTTCGGCAATCTCGCTCCCGCCCCGGGTGGCGAGGAAAACAAGAAGGTCATCCTCTGGAACAACCCCCAGTGAGGCATCGGTGGCCGGCCCCGCAAGGGGCCGGCTCCCCACCGGCAATAGGAGGTTGCAATGAGCCGCTACACCATCACTGTCACTAGCACCGTCACCGGACAGGGTCGCTCGGACCCAGACGCTGTCATCGGCTACGATCCACCACTCCGGACCTACTTCCTGCAAGCGTTCCCGCACGAAGAAACCGACGAGCCCGGTCTTTGGCTCGGCACCCACGATCGCGCGTTCGAAACGCTTGAGGATCTTCGCCATGCAGCCATCTCACACGGCTACGACTTCATCCCGCTGTCGCCCAAACTGGCCGCAAAGCTGGTCGACGACAAAGCGGCAGCCAGCGGGCGTCCGGTGCGAGACACAATCTTCGGCCAGGTGCTGAAACACCTCAACCAACCCAAGTAGGCAACACATCTCAGGGCCCGCGACGGAGTGTTCCGTCGCGGGCCCTTTTTTTGCACGTTGCAAAGAGCCCCGAACATCAGCCGTCACGGCATGCGAGAGCGACTCAAAAACCGCCGATTATTCCTTCGGCAGTTTGTGCTTATGTATGCGGATATAATCCTGCACGGCCTTTCGCAGCAGTTCGGTCATGCTGTGCCCGTTGCTGATCGCCAGCAACTTGAACTGCCGCTGCTCCGCAGCCGTCAGGTAGTAGCCGCAGCGGATCATCTCCTCCTCGCGAATCTTCTTTCCGGCGATGGGGTCCTTTTTCTGACCCTGCCGCAGCAGCTTGCGGAAATCGGGCCCGGCTGCCGGTGAGGGCTTTGTCGGTACCTGCATCTGTGGCGCAGCTTGCTCCTTGTTCCCTGACGGCTCGGCCTTCGGCGGGATGAACATGCTGGGCAGCGCCGGAGGCTGCGTGGAGATCGCCTTCATCATGCGGGCCTTCTTGTCGTCACCGGGTTTCGGTGCGGTTTCTTCGCTCATGCCGCGTTCCTTGTGGCTGCGATGAAGGTTTGCAGAAGGTCGTCAAAGACCCCTTCACTCTCGGCAATCGCCTTCGCATCGGGCACATCGGGGCTGTAAAGGGTCTGCCCGGTCTGGAGGTCACGGTAGGCAACGCGATTGTGCAGGACGTGTTCTGCAATCGGCGTGCCGTTGGCCTGGATGATGGCGCGCAGTTCGGTCAGGGCTCGCGCCCTGCCATCGATGATGGTCTGCTTGGTCAGCACGAATATCGCAGGCAGCGGTCTCCCCCGGCTCTCGACCGCCAGCGGGATGTAGTGGTCGGTGATCTGGATGGCGGCGGTCACATCATCGAGGGCAAAATAGACCGGCACGACGACAATGTCGGCGGCGAAGAGCCCGGCCATGAGGTTGTCATTTGTGGTGCCTTCCGTATCGATCAAGACGACCGAGCGTTCCCCGTTGTGAGTGGCTGCCGCGCGAAGGATTTCCTGCGGGGTCATCGCGCTCACCATCTGGAGCCTGTCAGGACGATTGCCAGCTTCGCCCAGCATCTGGAACCAGCGGTTCATGTTCTGCCGCCGGTCGCCATCGATAAGAGTGACGGAATAGCCGCGATGCACCGCGACGGATGCCAGAGTGCGCAGCAGCGTCGATTTGCCAGTGCCGCCCTTGGGGATCGCAGCGGAGATGATCATGGGGGCCTCCTTCCGGTGTTGTCTCCTTGTGTCCATGTTAACACGGAGACAAGTCATCATGGACACATGAAACAAAATCACGGTCGAAACATCATGACATAGTCGACGGGGAAGCCTGGTTTGGCAACCCAGCGCGCATAGATAAGGGCTCGCTAAAGATGCAGTTTATGCGCAGCTGCTTTCGTCAGAAAAGAAGGTCCGGTGGCCCATCGACTGCGCATTTCCGACTAAGCTTTGGCGGCTGCGATAGGGCCGATGTATCCATGTTAACATGGATACAAGTCGCCAACGCATCATAGACACATCGCATCAAATCACGATGGGGACATTTCGCCCACGCTGCTGTTCGCCTACGCTGTTGCCGCCGACAACTGGGCTTGAGAAGGCTCGCCCATAAATTTCCTTTCCTCTTCACTTATTGGCAGGATAGCCTATTTTGTGATACACACAAAATAGGCGGCGCGGCCCTGGCGGGCCTTAGCGCCCGCAAGCGGGCTTGAGAGATGGATGCAGACGCCGAGAAAGCAGCGATGAAGAGCGCGTCACGACGCTATGGCGAGGTGACACACATCCGGTTTTCGGCTGACGAGCTGGCCAACCTCAAAGCCATTGCGGAGCGGGACGGCGTTACCGTCAGCGAGGTCGTCCGGCGTCTCGTGCGGGCAGAGGTCGGGCATCTGCCTATCGCATCAGAGGCGTTGCGGCCGGCAATCGTGGAGATGACCGAGCAGCTGCGGCGCGTCGGCGTCAATTTCAATCAAGCCGTGCGCGCCATGAACGACGGCCGTGTTGCCCAGGATGAGGATCTTGAGCAGGCGTTGATCGCCGTGGGCGACCTGGTGCGCAAGTTCCGCGACGAACTGAAGGCGATGACTGGCGGGTCCCGCAAAGCGAGGGAGGCCAGGCCATGAGCGGTCGTCTTGCTGGCTACGCGGCGGAAATCGAACGCTATCTACGTGGCGCTGCCGGCGTGAAGCATGAGGAGCTGGACGACGACAAGTCAGCGACGAGCGCCCGACGCGAGGCCAGTGAATTCCAGGCGATGAAGCGGATCGGTGGCGGCGGGCGCCTTAGGCAAGGACCAGCCGGCTCCACGCTAGGTGCCGGCAGGAGCGCCACTCGTTCGTGGCCGGGAGGGACAGGAGTTGTGGGAGGCTCCGTCCCCAGCGGCGCTCCGAAATCCGCGACGGCGGCTGCGACCTCTAGCGCACCGATCATGGTCTATGGCGCCACGCTCGCCGGTTTCCGGCCGGAAGAGGAGGAGGACTGGAAGCGGCGCGGCGGCGGCGGCGGCCGCGGTGCAGGTCGCGCAAGCGGTACTGGACGAGCGGCGCTGGTCGCCTATCAGGCGCGGGCCGTGGCGGCACGGGCAGGCTATGCGGCGGGTGCGCAACCTGCCGTGTTCAAGGTCATGCCCAATCCTCCGTCGACCAGGGAAGCCGGCGCCCGGCTGCTCAATTACATCGGAAAGCGCGAGGACGAAAAAGGCGAGAAACACGACATCGAGATTTTTGACGAGGATGGGCAGGTCCTTGCGACAGGCGGCGCACGAAAAGCGTTCCTGGAAACATTTTGCGAGACGTTCGAACTGCCCCTGGAAAATACCAATTTCATCGAGGTTCGTTTCGATCTCGCCGGCGAGGTCACCGATGCCGCCTTGAGCGAGGCGTTGAACAAGGCCTTCGGCGCAAAACCGTTCATCTATGCACAGGATGGTCAGGCGGTGGAGGTATACGCGCACACCGATGAGCGGGCCGGACCGCTTGCGAGAGTCCTGGCCGGTGGTCGGGAGAATTCGCGCAGCAAGGCGCTCGACAAGATCGAGGCGCGCTTGTCCGAGGCCATGGGCGCGGCGGGGGTGGTAGCCAAGGCAGAGGTGACGGCGGCCGTCAGCCGTGAGCTCAAAGCGAAATACTTTTTGCAAAAGTTTATCCGTACCCACAGCCAGGTCCGCCACGCAAATGGCGAGCCCGTGCCCGGGGCGAAGAATGCCACCAAGGCGGCGGCTTCGGTCTACGAACAATGGCGCCCACAGTTTTCAGGGCGGGAGCGCCGCAATGCCTATCACCTGCTTTTCTCGGCAAAGGCCGGCACCGATGCCAACGCCGTCATGGCCGCGGCGCGCGCCGTGATGGAGGAGCGAGCGCCAGGATACAAGTTCGTCCTGGCGCATCACAAGGACACCAAGCACGTCCATATCCATGCGATGGTGCAGGCGCGCTCTGCCGACGGTGAGCGCCTGAAATTCTACAAGCCAGATCTGGTCGCCTGGCGCGAGACTTTTGCGGAAAAAGCACGCGAGAACGGCATTGCGATGGTGGCGACGCGGCGCATGGATCATGCGATGACGCGGCCCTTCACGAAGGAGCATGCCGGAGCCTACAGCCGCGCCCAGAGCGATCCGCGCTACCAGGTCAGCGCCAGGACGATCGAGCGGGTGGAGGCCAAGCGGCAACGCCGTTTGGATGGACAATCCCTTGTCGTGAACGGCGATGCAATCGCTGCCGCATGGCAAAGGACTGTGACGACGATGCGGACCGCGGGCGTGGTCGGTCAGGCTCTCACGGCAGCGGAGTCGATCGGCAACAATTTTCTGCAGTTCCGTCGCGATCGGACAGGGGAGGGGCAGCCGGGTCCTGCCGCGGGTCGCGGAGCTGATCAATCGGGGCAGAAGTCTTTCCTGTCCCATCCCGGTATGAGAGAATTGAATGCACTGATAGGAGATTTGAACATGGCGCAAACCCCCTTGGAAATGCGGCGTCAGATGGCCCGCGTCAATCAGGCTCTGGACAACATGCGCGAGACGCTGCCGCCGGCGCATCAAGGACAGTTCGAACAGTATCGTGACGAGGTCAACGACAAGATGCACGACCGTCTCGCGCGGCTGCAATTCGAGCGGCAGCAACAGCGTCGCGGTGGTGGCAGTGGCGAACCGATCCCCGAGCGCGAGGCCCGGGGGCGAGACCTTCCAAGCCGGGCCGATTCCCGCCAGCCGGAGCAGCCGCGCACCGGCACCGAGCAGGAGATGACAGCCAAGCAGAAGGACGCGAACAAACAGAAGGCTCAGCAGGCTGAAGAGCAGGACCGCAAGACCCAGCGCTCGAACGATAACGATTATGAGCGCTGAGCGAAGATTGCTTGCCGGGCCTCCGAAGCGCGGAAGGGCGCAGGGAACCAAAATATTTCCGAGGCTTGTTCGTGCCTCCGAGGTTCAGGATCAATAGCCACGCATCTCATGTCGGGGCATGATATTGAAATCCGCCACCTGCCGCATCGCGGGTGGTCAGATGCTGGTCCCGTTTCCGGCGAGCCGACGCATTTGTCGCTCCAGGTCCCCCGTTGGGAAATCCAGCACCTGTGCTTTGTCAGGACAAGATAGCTGCTATTGGGATTTGGCCGCTGCAGCCGCGAGCATCGCCTGTCCCACCTCGTCAGCGCCTTGCGCAATCAGCGTCTCCCCGGCGTTCTGGATGTCGCGCAGCTCCTTGTTCTGGCTGAGCTTGAATTTTCCAACCAGGCTGGTGATCTCGATCTCCAAGGCCACGATCGCTTTGGTCATCGTGTCTATGAAATCCTTCGGCGCGTCGCCCATCTTCCACGGGTCCGGCCGGGTGGCCTCCTGCATGTGAGTAAGCTTCGCGACGTTGCGGCGCACGTAGCGCTCATCATCCCGAACAGTGATGCGACCATGGGCGTGGGCAACGAGATAGTTCCAGGTCGGCACCTGCTTATGGAATTCGTGTTTGCTGGGATACCAGTTCGGCGAGATGTAGGCGTCGGCGGCTCGGAAGACGACGAGGACTTCGTCGCCATTGGCGACTTCCTCCCAGACAGGGTTCTTGCGAGCGACATGGCAATTGAGGACGCCCTTATCGCCCTTTGAGCGATCCAGCTCGAAGGGGATATGGTTCGCGTCGAGGGAGCCATTGCTGTGGGTGATCAGAATACCAAACGGGTGTTTTTCGATAAGATCGAAGAGGGCGTTCTGATCGGGTACGGCGAAATGCGGAGGAACGTACAAAGGCGGATCTCCTGTGGTGAAGGGGCAGTTGTCAGTGGTCTGCGAGGTCTTGCGAAACAGCCAGGGGCGACGTCGGTGCCGGCGAAGAGAGGGCCGGACCCCGCTGTCCGCCGCGCTCAAGCACCGCCATCGCGAAGTGGGCGGGCACGTCGGATGCCGCGGCATACGAGTGGGATTGATCTGTAACGAGGCGCGCACTCTCGCCTGCATTTAGAAGGATCTCGTCACTGCCCACCGTGACCTTGAGCGAGCCTTGGGCAACCGAGATCAGTTCGCGCGTATCGGGACTGTGCGCGTCGGCGGCAAACACATCGCCCGGCATGAGGACCCAGCTCCAAAGTTCGAACATCGTGCGTCCCGAGGTTGAGGTGTGAAGTTTTGCCTGGCTGCCTTTGGCGCTGGTCCAAAGCGTTCTGGAAATACTCCGTTCGATCGGGTGGTCGGGGGCCGTGGAAGGTGCCTCATTCAGCAGATCGGCAACCGATAGCGAGAACGCCGCCGCCAGACGGCAAAGGATGGCGATACTCGGGTTTGCCTTGCCCTGTTCAAGAGCGACAACCGTCCCCTTGGACAGGCCGGTCAGTTTGGCCAGTCTATCCAATGTCAGGTTCTGGTCGCGTCTCAGATCCTGGATCCGGAACGCAATCGCCTGGCTTAGTTCCTGCTCGGTCTCTAAAGGTGTCGGGGTGTCGGTCATTATATTGACTTCAGCTCTCGCTTCGCTTACGGTCAATATAATGACCGGAGCGAAATTGCAACTGCGTCTGAACCGAGGAACTAGCCAGTGCGCTTTGAAACGAAGGCAATCCATAGCGGTCGAGCTGTCGATCCATCCACGGGCGCGGTTTCATTACCGCTTCATACCAGCACGACGTTCGAGCGCGGTGCCGACGGCTCGTTTCCGTTTGGGTTCGAGTACACTCGTGATGCAAATCCGACGCGCAATGCATTCGAGTCGGCGATGGCCGCGCTCGAGGGAGGACACGAAGGAATAGCCTTTGCCTCGGGCATGGCTGCAATAGCTGCAGTCTTTGAGAGCCATCCGTCGACGGGAAGGATCGTCCTTCCCGACGATATGTATTTTGGCATCCGCTCGCTGATGGACGAAACTGATATCGGCACTCGCTTCGATTTTGTCGCGGTCGATATGCGCGATCTGGATGCGGTGCGCGCCGCGGTCACCTCAAAGCCGACCGGCCTCGTCTGGGTCGAGACGCCGTCGAACCCGATGATCCGCGTCGTCGACATTTCGGCCATCTGCAAAATCGCGCACAACGCGGGTGCCTTGGCGGTGGTGGACAACACGTGGGCCACTCCCGTGCTTCAGCGGCCGCTTGAGCTTGGCGCGGATGCAGTCATGCACTCGGCGACAAAGTACATTGGCGGCCACTCGGATCTGATGGCGGGCGTCGTTGTTGTCCCCCACGCGTCGCCACTCGGACGGCCGTTACGGATGGTCCAGAAACACAAGGGCAGCGTCGCGGCACCCTTCGACTGTTGGCTGGCGTTGAGGGGGCTGCAGACATTGCCGATACGCATGCGCGCTCATTGCGAAGGCGCCCAGAAGGTTGCGGAGGCCCTGGCGTCTCATCCACGCGTCGAGAAAGTGCTCTTTCCAGGCCTGCAAGATGATCCGGGACACGATCTGGCTTCGCGGCAAATGAGCGGTTACGGAGCGATGCTTTCCTTTATCGTCGAAGGTGGAACCGATGCTGCAATGGCTGTCGCCGGCCGCCTCAAGCTTATTGTCCGGGCGACAAGCCTTGGCGGGACGCACTCTCTGATCGAGCATCGTGCATCCGTGGAGGGTGCGAAGTCCAAAGCGCCAAGCGGATTGCTACGAATGTCCGTGGGGCTCGAGCACCCTCAGGACTTTATTGACGACCTTATGCAGGCTCTCAGTGTGACGTCTGGGGCGTAGTCCCCGAAATGAATCAGGCGTGAGAGACCGGCGAAAGATCCAAGATGCTCAACAATCTGTACCACCTGCTAATTGTCTATATGGCCTACGTCGTTGCAGCGGGGAGCCCGGGTCCCAGCACAATGCGGATCATGGGAACGGCAATGCAGCAAGGGCGCCAAGCGGCCCTTGCTTTGTCAGCCGGCGTCGTCACCGGATCGATTTTTTTGGGTATCATGGCGGCGACAGGCATTTCCGCGCTTTTGGCAAGCTACGCCCAGGCGCTCGTGATTCTAAAGGTTCTCGGAGGCTGTTATCTGCTCTATTTGGCTTTCAAGGCAGGAAGGGGTGCCCTGACACCGGACCAGCCTGATGCCGCGCCTGGTACAGCACGCCGGCCGATATCAGGGCTCAGTCTCTACAGGCGCGGTTTGCTGATGCATCTAAGCAATCCCAAGGCGATTCTTGCCTGGATAGCGCTGGTCACACTTGGACTCTGCCTGGATGTCTCGGCGACGGACGTAATCCTCATTCTCGCAGGATGTGCGGTGCTGAGCGTGACGATTTTTTTCGGATATGCAGTCGTGTTTTCCACGCAACCCATGGTCAGGATGTATCGGCGGGCGCGGCGGGGAATTGAGGGAGTCTTGGCAGTCAGTTTCGGCTATGCGGGTCTAAGGCTCGTGCTCTCTCGAATCTGAAAGAGCGTCTACCATTAGACCGATTACTGCCCTACCTCCTGAAAAACCAAGGGGGGACAGCGTTTGTCACCGAGGCTGTGGCCAAGATGCTAAGTCTAGAGGCCGTGGCGGAACCAGTCCCTGACGCCAATTCGGCTGTGAATGTACGGAATAAACACTCCCATCCCCACGCACGGCTACTCAAAGGGCTCAACCTTATGACCGACTCATTCCAGTGGGTGCGCCCCACGACAAGGCATGCAAAGAGGCCATGAACACGCTGTTAAAGGCGATGGGAGACAACCGCGAAAATATGGTGGTGATTTGCGCCCGGTTATCAATCGTACTCGTCGCCGTGATCAACGGCGAAACCAGCCTGAACCTTTTTCGGCGCGGCAATCCGTCAAGCCTGACTTGTGCCAACAAAGACGTGCCTGCGTTCCCGATGGATGAGGTTGCCTAGGTTGAAATCTGGGGGGGTGACGTGGACGTTGCACAAGCCCCGCGTGTAAGACAGGTGTTCGCCTGATCGACGGCACAGCTGTTACTGCAGGTGTGAGCGCGCCTTGGGTGAACTGCGCACCGTCAATTCTTGTGTTCAACTGGATCAACAGCTGGAACTTTGAAAAGGAGATAATTATTTATAAAGAAGTCTGGGGGGGAATATGAAGGCATTTTTTGCATATCCGTCGTCTGAGCGCGACGTGATTGAGGCGATCCGGTCCGCCAAGCAGGTATTAAGTCAGTCGCGCCGGGACCTTGAGATCACGCTTTGGCAGGAAAATGACATTTCCGGCAGGCCATTGACGGACCCAATATTCGAGGCGATTTCCGATGCGGACATGCTGTTCGCCGACGTGACAATAATGAACTTCAACGTCACGTTTGAGATTGCTTACGCTATTGGCCTCGGAAAACGCGTGCACTTGGTCCGCAACCAGAACATCGCCCGCGAGGCCTCGCTGATAACGAAAATCGGGATCTTCGACACTTTGGGCTTCACCACCTATTCCGAAGGCCAAGGCTTAGCCAGGATTCTCCATGGCGCAACGCCGAACAATCCCTTACCCCTCCGGGTCGAACCGAATAAAAAGGCGCCGGTTTATATCTTGAACACCCCGGCGTCGAACGCACCGATGCTGGCGATCGGCGCGAGGGTCAAGAAATCTCGCTTAGGGTTTCGGAGTTTCATACCCCAAGAGGAAATCAGGATGTCGGCAAGCAAAGCTGTGGTCGACATCTCGGCCTGTATCGGGGCCATCGTGCCGCTGTTGCCGTCTAGCTTCGTCGACGCCGACGTACACAACATACGCGCAGCTTTTATAGCCGGTCTGGCATTCGGGCTGGGCAAAGTCACCCTGATCCTCCAGCCTCCGGATGGACCTGCGCCGCTTGATGTGCGGGACATGGTAAAAACGTTCTCTCAAGCCGAAGATATCGCCGAGCTCATCAATGAATTTGCGCTCGACGTGACCGAGCGAATGCAAGCAGATGACCCGCTTGCTGCCCCAAAAGGTTCTTTTCTGTCGGAGCTGTCCATAGGCGATGCCATTGCAGAGAACGAATTCCAGACGCTTGCCAGATATTACCTAAGGACGGATCAATATGGCCGAGCTTCCCGTGGCGAGGTGAACCTCGTGGTTGGGCGAAAAGGGGCCGGAAAGACCGCGCTATTCTCACAGCTCCGAAACGAGAAGCGCGCCAAGGTCCAGAACATTGTGGTCGACCTGAAGCCCGAGGGCTACCAGCTCATCCGTCTTAAAGAGGACGTTCTGGATTACCTGGCCGAGGGTGCCCGAACCCACCTCATCACTGCTCTGTTCGAGTACGTCCTCTACTTGGAGATTTGCTATAAGGTCCTCGAAAAGGACAAGACCAAGTATATGCGCGACGGCAGGCTCTATGAGCCGTATCTGGCCCTGCAGAAAGCCTACGAGTCGGGCGACGCCGGGGAAGGTGATTTTTCGGAACGGCTGCAATCTCTGTCCAGGTCGCTTGTCGATAGTTTCAAGCGCACCTACGGCCAGACGGACCGGGAACAACGGTTGACCTCGGCCCAGGTTACAGAGCTCGTTTACAAACATAACATCAAGGATGTGCGCGATGCGCTCTCAGCATATCTCGAGTTCAAGGACAGCGTGTGGGTGCTATTCGACAATCTCGATAAGGGATGGTCGGCTCACGGGCTCAACGACGAAGACGTCACAATCCTCCGAGCCTTGATCGACGCAGCGCGTAAGATCCAGCGCCAAATGCAATCGGACGAGCACGACTTCCACTGCGTTGTTTTCGTGCGGAATGACGTCTACCAGCTCCTTGTTGAGGCATCTGCCGACTATGGCAAAGAAAGCCGCGCGGTGCTGGATTGGACCGAGCCAGATGTCCTGCGCGAAATGTTGCGCCGTCGGCTTATATCAGGCCTCTTCCCGCCCAAAACCCCTTTCGATAAGGTGTGGTCGAGTGTCGCTATCAGCCACTTTAAGGGCGAGGAGACATCAAGCTTTCTGATTGAGAGGTCGTTGATGCGGCCACGCAATCTTATCAAGCTGATCGGGCATTGCCGCGGTTTCGCAGTCGGGCTTGGGCACGAAAAAATCGAGCAGGACGACATCGAGAAGGGCCTCAGGAGCTATTCCCTCGATCTTATTACCGACGCTGATCAAGAACTCACCGATATTCTCGGAGCGGATACCACCCTGATTTACCATTTCATTGGAGAAGGCGAGAGCTTCAGTCGCGATCACCTTGAGAAGATCGTCCTTGGGGCCGATATCGCTCCCAACCGCGTTGAAAACGTAATCGAATTTCTTCTGTATTATGGTTTCATTGGGATCCACCACGCCGAGAGAACGACATATATATTTGATGTCAATTACGACATGAAGCATCTGAGGGTGTTAGAGAAAAAAGCGGGTGCGAATGTGACTTATACGCTGAGCCCGGCATTCCACGCAGGCCTGAATTAGGATTTACTCGGTTCCTACCCATTTACGGTGATGCGGATGGAGCACCTTTCCGGGGCGGCCAGTCCTGCGTCCCGCCTTCAGGGGCGCTATGCTGACGCCCTTAGGCCGCCCTGTTAAGCAGCTCTCGGCCTCAACGAAACGGCTCCGGCAACTTGCCCGACTTACGTGCATTTCATCGCCTCCACTTTGTACGCCCTCCTTGGTGGTGGCCGCATTCGCGGCGCGGCGTTTCCTTCCTCTCGCGACTGTCGAAAGCCGACATCGGCGGGGTGATGCGAGAGGCAGGCTGCCCGGAACATGCAGCGAAGGCGGTGGAGCGCGCCCCGAAGACCGGCGGAGTGTTTCAGGGGAAAAAGAGCTCAATGGCAAGGGCTGGCTCCCTACTGCCCTGGTCAAGGCGATTGAGCTAGCCTGAGGACGTCTGCGGGAATAGCTACTTTGACCTCGCAGTTTAAACCGTGGCGGCTAGCGCATCAAATGCGGCCTGTGTTGGGCGGGAGGCTCGTTGTCGGCGATCGCCGTAGATTCTCGGCTAATCGTAAGCGCTGTTCTCAGGCCACGGCCTTGAGGTCTGGCTTTGTGACGTAGGCCCATGGCAGGAGATCGTCGATCCGGCTGTTGGGATGACCATCGACGATCCTGGTGAGGACGTCAGTGAGATAGCCGAGCGGTTCGACACCATTGAGCTTGCAGGTCTCGATCAATGACGCGATGAAGGCCCAGTGCTCGGCACCGCCGTCGGAGCCTGCAAAGAGCGCATTCTTGCGGCTGAGTGCGATGGGTCGGATGGACCGCTCGACCGTGTTGCTGTCAATCTCGATGCGACCGTCGTCGAGGAAGCGCGAGAGACCTTCCCAGCGCGAGAGCGTATAGCGGACCGCCTCAGCGAGCTTTGTCTTCTGGCTGATCAGGCCGAGCTTCTCTCGCAGCCAAGGTTCGAGGTCGGCGATAACTGAAGCGCTCTTTTCCTGGCGCATCGCGCGGCGCTCGTTGGCCGATCGGCCACGGATGTCATCCTCGATCTTGTAGAGTTCGCCAATCCGTCTGAGCGCCTCGCTGGCGATCGGCGCTGGTCCGGACACGGCCAGTTCATAGAAGCGCCGGCGCACGTGTGCCCAGCAGAAGGCGAGCGTCACGCCGCTTTTGTCGGCCAGCACGCGATAGCCGCCATAGCCGTCGACCTGAAGGATTCCGGTGAAGCCTGCGAGATGAGCGATCGGACGCTCGGCCTTTCGGTCCGGCGCATAGACATAGGCGACGCCCGGCGGGTCGCTCCCTTCCCATGGTCGGTCATCGCGGGCATAGGCCCAGAGTTGACCTGTCTTAGTCTTGCCGCGGCCGGGATCGAGCACTGGCGCGGTCGTCTCGTCGGCGAAGAGTTTTGGCGAGGACTTCAGCTTGCCAAGCAGCCGCTCATGCACCGGACGCAGGTGCCAGGCAGCGCGGCCGACCCAGTCGGCGAGCGTGGAGCGATCGAGATTGATGCCCTGCCGGGCGTAGATCTGCGCCTGACGATAGAGCGGCAGATGATCGGCATATTTTGAGACCAGCACCTGGGCGACCGTCGCCTCGGTCGGCAGGCCGCCCTCGATCAGCCGGGCGGGCGCCGGAGCTTGAACCACCACATCCTCACAGGCGCGGCAGGCATATTTGGGCCGGCGCACGACGATCACACGCAGCTGCGCCGGAACGATGTCGAGCCGCTCGCTCATGTCCTCGCCGATCCGATGCAAGCCATTGCGGCAGCACGGGCAGGCATGATCCTCGATGTCGACGACCATCTCCACGCGAGGAAGATGGGGTGGCAGCGCGCCGCGGTTCGCCCTGCGCTTGGCGACACGCGCCTGACGTTCGCCAAGAGCGGTCTGTGCCTGCTCTTCGTCACCGGCGGCCTCGATCTGTTCGGCCTCTTCGAGCCCCAGCAGCAATTGATCCTCGGGGAGCGTCTCGGCACGCCGGCCGAAGCGGTGACGCTGCAATTCCTTGATGATCTGAATCAGACGGACATTCTCGACGTCGCGCGCCAGGACCATCGCCTTCAGCGCGTCCGGATCGTCGGGAAGCTGGTCATCCGTCATCGCCATGAGCGGATCAGACCATATTCGCCGACAGCCCGCGACAGCGGAATCCAGGCTGATTCACTTGGTCGCGGGTCAGCCCGCCTGGGCTGGAACGCGGGTCCGGCGCGCCTCGTGGACCCGCCGCCAGTCGAGACCTTCGAGTAGCGCCGAGAGCTGCGCGGCCGTCAGCCGCATCATGCCGTCATGCACTTTCGGCCAGCGGAACTCGCCGTCCTCCAGACGCTTGGCATAGAGGCAGACTCCGGTGCCGTCCCAGAAGATCAGCTTGATCCGGTCAGTCCGCTTCGCCCGGAAGACGTAGACGGCCCCGCTGAACGGATCGGCCCCCATCGTCTCGCGCACCAGCGCAGCCAGCCCCTCCGCGCCCTTTCGGAAGTCCACCGGCTTCGTCGCCACCATGACCTTGACCGCACCCGTCGGCCCAATCACGTCGTCGCCTTCAGCGCGCGGATCACTGCGGTCACGGTCTTCGCATCCGCACCCCGGCCAACGCGCATGGCGATGCCGTCGATCTCAAGCTCGATCACGCCGGCGTCTCGGGTGGCTTTCCGTTTCCGCTGCTTCGATGGATGCCTGGCTACAGGTTCCGGCGCCGCCACAACCGCCGGCACGAAGGCAGGAGAATCTTGCTGCACCGAAGCAACCTGTTTGCGCGCTTCGCGGCGCCAGGCGAAGACCTGCTGCGGCCTGAGGCCATACCGGCGGGCGACCTCGGAAATGATTGCGTTCGGCTCCAGCGTCTCCGCGATGATCCGCGCTTTGTCATCCATCGACCACTGCCGCCGACCGCCAGCACCGTTGATCACCTCGAAACGTCGAGGTTGCCGCTCCGGAGCAAACGTAAGGTCAAGTCCAGACACAAGCCGATCTCCGATCCCAATGCAGAACCGGCAACCTCACAGATCGCGACCACTCCCGAAAGGTGGTCCCGAAACACCGCTTACGGCTAATCGACTAGATCAGGCAAAGCATCTTCGACGATGCTGAGATTTCGATCGAAAGTCTCGCTGTCGGATGCGTTGGCGCGCAGAGACCGCACCTTTTTCAGGATCGCCGCAACCGCCGCTTCTTTGTCGGGCGCTATGCGTGTTGTCACCGCTTTGGCGGCCAAAGCGGAAAAATCGACGGTGGCATAAGCTGGTACGGATCCAGCGTCTGTTGCTTTCAGCCGTTCTTTTACGATTGCAAGCCGGCCCGGCGGCGGAGCTATAGGGCCTGCTTTTGCGGCAAATGTTGCGCCGCGCCGCAGGCGGGTCTGCAAGAGGCCTGAGCGGTACGCGGGTGGTGTCGGCACAATCGTCGGGAGCGCGGGAGATGGAACCGCCGTGGAAGCGTCCAACGCAGGTCTTTTCGTGCGCGAAACCTCGATAGAGGCGGGCAGGGGCATGAACGCGCGTTTGGCGAGCTGACCGTCGGCGAAATAGAAATTGCGCGTGCCGCGGATTGGCAGTTCGCCACGCGGCAATATGATGACGCTGCTCTTGTCGAGCGTACGGATTTCATCTGGCCGCATCAGGGGCCGCCGCACTTCCTTGCGGTGCTCCGAGCGCGTGTAATATGTGTCGAACAGCGTTGCCTTGGTGCGCGTCACGTCCTTTTGCACGTCCGACGTTTCGCCGAGCTGCTCGGAAACGTAGCGCAGATCGTCTGCGTCCTGCGCGCCGAAAAAGATCTGCACGCGAGCAGCGTTGATGAGCGTCTTGCGCCCTTCCTGGCGATAAATCTCGTCTACGGCCTTCAGCGACTGCACGAAAAACCACATGGAAACGCCGTTGCCGCCGAGCACGCTCGCCATTTCGGTCACGTTCTCGAGCTTGCCGAGATTCTGGAACTCGTCGAGCAGCACAAGCACCGGATGCTCATCCGGACGCGGCATAGTTTCCGACATGAAGTTCATCATCTGCGTAATCAGGACGTTGAACAACGGTCCAAGTGAGGTGATCTGCTCGCGCCGTACGTCGAGATAAAGAGAGATCCGGTCGCGCTTCAGATTGCGAATATCGAACGTGCTGCGCGAGGTAGCTCGCATCAGGCGCTCGTTGAGAAAGGGGGCCATGCCGGTCCGCACGCCGGCGTAGATTCCGGAAAACTGCCGCTCAGACATCTCAAAATAGGGCAACAGGGTTTGCAGCGTGAAATGCGAGCATTCGCGGCGGCGTTCCTCGCGTAGCGAGCCGAGAAAGTCCAGGAGCGGCTGCTCGGCACCGTTCATGATCTCGAGGATTGTGGCGAAGGTTTTCTTCTCATTCGGGATTGCAGGCGCCTCCATGACGAAGGACGCAATGCCCGTAAAAAGGAGGCGGGCATCGTTGACCCAATAAGGGTCCGCGTTCGAAGGGGGGCGCGGAAACAATGCCGCTGCGATGTTGCGAAGGTCGATGTCGCGCTGTGCTGAGTCCAGCGAGATGAAGTCCATCGGATTGTAGCATGCGGTATTGCCGTCCGGATCAGCCGGCGCGAGACGCACCACGCGGCTCATGGTCGAACGGTAACCAGCAGTCGCCGCATAGGTCTCGCCCCGCAGGTCGAGAACCACGAGCGAATGCGGCCAGGTCAAGGCGTTCGGGATGATGAGAGACGTGCCCTTACCGGAGCGCGGCGGCCCTATGACGAAGCCGCCGATATCATCGCCATCAATCCACAATTTCTTGCCACCAATCAGCTTGCGCTTGGTCAGATGAATCTTGCCGGAGCGCTGATCGCGGCCGGGCGACAAAATTTCGGCGAGCTTGCCGCCGGCTCGACCGACGAAGACGCCGCCCACTTTCGTAAGGCCGCTTTTCGATACGTCGCTCATGGTCATGAAGCGAGAGTCATTGCGCTTTCTCGGACGCATGAGAAACAAGCTTACCAGTGGCAAGAGAAACCCTAATGCTCCTGCTGCAACGGCGTATTGTATCCTGCCAAAATTCCTCGCCATCACGTCCGACCATGCCCGACGAACAACCGGCAAGGGATTGGCGTTCAGCTGGTCGAACAGGACGTGGGAGCCAGTCCGGTACCAATCGGTCGCGACATAGGCGACCGTGAAGAGCAGGGCGCCCATGGCCATCGCCATAAGCATCATGAAAATTGCTGTTGCGATTTTCTGCATGGATGGGGCCTCTCTAGATCGTCTCCGCCTTGGTGAACTTGATCTCGCTGATGCCGCGCCGGCCGCCTTCGGTGCGGACCATCTGGACGACCACCGGAATGACCTCGCGCAGGTAGTCGAGGATTTCACTCCGTGAGAGGCCCGTACTGCCCTGCATGACCATGAGCGCCAGTCGCTCGTAGGCGGACCGGGCGGAATTGGCATGAACAGTCGTGAGTGAACCGGGATGGCCGGTGTTGATCGCCTGGAGAAACGCGAAGGTTTCAGCGCCGCGCAACTCACCCAACAACAGACGGTCGGGTCGCATGCGAAGCGAGGCTTCGAGCAGCTGTTGGGCGGAGACCTTGGCAAGGCCCTGGTCGCCCTTCGAGGCTATCAGCGTGACATTGTTGGGAGCCGGCAGCCTCAGTTCGCGGGTATCTTCGATCGTGATGATCCGTTCATGAGCCGGGATCTCCTTCAAGAGCGCATTCAAGAACGTCGTCTTGCCGGTCGACGTGCCGCCAGAAACGACGATCGAGACGCGGTTGCGCACCGCATACTGCAGGAATTCCATCGGCGACGTATCCTGCAACATCTCCACAAGTCGCTTTTCTTCGGTTGAAAGCGCCAGGCCGGCACCCATCGCCGTGTTTTCGAATGCGCCGAGATTCTTGTAGGCATCAAGGCTCATGTCCATGATGACCTGCTTGCGGATTGATATCGCCCCGCCTTCGGGAGCCGCGGGCGGCAAGATGCATTGGATGCGCTCGCCTGAGGGTAGTGCTGCCGACAGGACCGGTTTTTCTTCGTTGATGACCTGATTTGTCGCCGAGGCGACGCCCGTCGAGATGTTGCGGATCCAGCTGGGCGTGACCTCGCGCTTGACGACGTGCTCCATTTCCTTAGCGCCGAGGCGTTCGATGAACAATTCACCTGGCCTGTTGATCGCAATCTCGGAAACCGAGTCTTCGTTCAAAAAGGACCATATTGGCTCCAGGTGCGCGCGCAGCACCGGGGCTCTTGCCCAAGGGTCGGGGAGGGGATGCACGGCGTTCATTTCACCGGCCTCCCATAGCTGGGATAAAAATGATCCTTTGGCGTCGCGTAAAGAGGCGTGGGATCGATCGCCGTCTTCGGCCGCCCTCCTGCCTTCAGGCGCGCCACTTCTTCCTGGACGGGATCGGCGTACAAATCCGAAAAATCGAGATCTCGCCGCACCAGCACGACAACCGATGTGCCCTGGTCGACGTAGACTGTCGGGCCAATGTTCTGCGTGTCGCGAAACGCCTCCTGCGCGAGTTGCTGCAGGGCGGTCGATGACTTGTCGAAGGCGATGCCGCGGGCGTCGCGCTGCGACCCATTGCCACCATAAGTTACGGTCGTGGTCTCACCGGTTACGGGATCGATCGTCGACACCTGGCGCTGTTGTCCATCCTGGCCGCTATCGCCAAGCGAGGACAGATATTCAGAGACGCCGCCAACGACGGAAAGCATGATGGCGTTGCCGTACCTTTCAACCCAGTGCGTATCGACACGGCCGCCCATGCCACCGCGGCCAAGCGCGTCTGCGCCAGGCGATTTGATATCGACGGAAATACCGTCCGAGCGAATGACCCTGTTCCAGACGATGAAAACACGCTTTTGACCGCGCGCGAGTCCAGAGCGGTATTCCCCGGTCAGGCGCGAGCCTTTTGGAATAAGGATCCGCCTGCCGTCGAGCGAAAAGACATCCTCACGCACGACAGCGCGCACGGCGCCGGGAAGGTCGGTGTTAACAGCGGTTTCCAAATAGCCGCGAAGGATCGTTCCTTCAGGGATCAACGCATCGGTGCGTCGGAAGACCCTGGCTTTGACGATGCTGGAAGAGCTTGCCTCTGACTGTGCCAGGAATGCCTTGTTGGGATCGCTGTCGGCGCCGGGGACCGGGATGATCTGACCGTCGGGCGCGATTTCGACCTGTGCCGCCTGGGCGCCGGCGTCCGTCGAGCCGGTTTCACCATTCGTCACCATCTGGTTCGAGCGCAGCCGTTCCCACACGGCTTTTTCATGCTCGGCGGCCTCAGCCTTGCGGCGAGCCTCGTCGTCGGCCGCGGCCTTGCGGCGGGCTTCTTCCGCCTCGGCCTTGCGGCGAGCTTCCTCGGCCGCCATTTGTGCCTCCAGCGCCCGCCGCTGCGCATCGAGATCCGCACCCTCCTGCACGGTCTGATCGACATTGTCGGCTTGCTGCGTGCCGTTCTGGTCGGCGGCCGGTGGCGGCACCACGATCTGGTCGATCGTGCCGTCGGCCGGTTGAGGCGGCTCGTTCAACGCCGGCGGGCGAAACTCTGGCGGGTTGAAGTTTTCCTCGGCATCGCTGCGAAGATCGCGCGATATCGGCTCTCGAGGCCAGTTCAGCCATATCAACGCGCCCACGAGCACCACGCCGAGGCCGACCAGGGCGATTTTGGTACCCACACCCGCACCGCGGCGCGCCACCGTCGGGCTGCCGTCCAGTTGGTTATAGTCGATCTGCGTCATCACCGCCCCCCGCTGGATCCGAACAGGGTGGAACCGCGTGTCAGTTTCGTTGGACCGTAGACCTGCTCGACTGGATCGATGGCGTTGGGTCGAGCCCGGTTGTACAGGCAGAGCGTCTTGCCGTCGGCTCGCAAGGTGAATTGCCGTGCCACCTTGTCGATGACGGTGTATTTGCCCTGCGTGCGAACGTTGACCAGCGACTCATGGCGCTTGTCGTCGACCACGAAAATCGCCGGGATGTCACCCTTGAACTCCAAAAACACCTTGGTGCCGTCGTCGAACACGGTGCGCGGCTTCAAGCTGTCGTCGCCCTTGTAGGCATAGTCGTAGTTGAGAGCGGCATAGTTCAGGTCCTTCAAATCCGGATCGGCGGCGCTCTCCTTGGCCTGCGAGAGCAGGCGCGCGTTGATATCCTCGTCCGGGTATTTGAACCGGACCTGGAAGGATGCCCGGTCACGGCTATTGTCAGTCGCCTGCAGCAGCAGGGAATAGACGCGCCGGTTGGTGACCACGTTGACGTTGGTCCATGCATCGCGCTCCAGCGGCTTGACGAAGAGGAACCGGGATCCGCGCTTGGGGATGATTGACCAGCCTTTCGTGTCGCCAGCGGAGACAGTTTCGATGACTTCGGTCGGACTGAGCTCGACCATGGTCGAAATGCCAAGAGCGGCGCGCACCGACGTCACGTCGTCATTGTTGAAGGTGACATATCGGATGCGGCCGTCGCGTGCGGCCGCGCTGTGCATCGCGCCGAGCAGAAGGGCGGCCGATAGGACGAGGCCCGCGCGCCGTCTCATTGCAGGCTCCCCGCGGCCGGGGCCGATTCCTGGTCGCGGCGATAATCCGTAACCTGAAATCCCAGCGGATTGTCGAAACGCCATTCGTTCTTGAGCGGCGTTGAGGTGTAGCGGAATTTTATCACCGCCACCCAACTGTCGGCGGTGGACGAATTGTCCCGCCGCGTCGTCGTGGCAAAGCGCACCGAAGCTGTATTGCGATTGAGCAGGGAAACCGACTTGATCTCGACCGCCACGGTGACATTGCGGCCATAGGTCTTGTCCAAGGATTGCGGATTTGCAGGCGTGAAAAGCCAAGTCAAATCCTTGGACGCCGCGTCGGTTGAGTAGAGCTGCGCCAGGTCGTAATTCTGTTTCAGTTCCCGGGAATCGTATGTTTCTCGGGCACGAATGTAGCGGACGAGATTTGCCGCCGTGACGGCTTCGTCCTGTGACAAATCTCCAGGCTTGAGCGCGCGCATGATCTCGAGGTAGCCCGTCGATTTGTCGACCTCGACAACGTACGGTTCGAACTGCCGCAGGGGCAGGATCAGCACGAGCGCCAACAGCGACAGCACAGCAACCAGCCCTGAAATGCCGCTGACGATCCAGGCCAATGTGCGCGATCGACGCATTGACCTGTGCGTGTCGTCTTCCCAGGTCGCGCCTGCCCTGTAATAGCGCTTGTCGACGAGTTCGCGGCGGCTGCTAGCAGGTGTTTCCATTGAGATTGACACTTTAGTATTGCCTCGTTTGCGCGACGATCCCGATCCGATCGAGGGCCGCGATCGGTGATCGTTCGTGTGTTCTAGGCCAGAGGCTTGGCGTTATCGCGCGCACCTTGCTGGATGGCGGACCGAGCTGCGTCGTCCGCCCTTGCTGCTCGCGGAGACCGGAAGCTGTTTGCTGCGAGCTGCCGGGCGCCCCGAGCGGCGCGGCCGGCGGCCCATCGGGCACCGGAGTAGCGCACCGCGTTTCTGCCGAAGTTTCTATAAGGGTTGTATGCGCCCACGGTGCTGAGATACCCGCCGCCATTCAGGATGGAGGCAATCGAGGGTATCTGCATGAGAACGTAGATCCCGATGATCGTCACCAGCACCAGGGGCAGCACCAGCGACATCTTGCTGTCCATGGTCGCTCCACCGGACGTGGCGGTGTTCAGCGCCGCATTGACGAGCGAGAAGTAGAAACCGAGAAAGCCGTAGATCAGGATTTGCTGGATCATGAGAAAGGTGGTGAGCGAAAGGAAGCCTTCGCTCATGCGCGATGACCAGCGGTAAAGCCAAAGAATGATCCATATCGGCGCCAGGGCGAGCGTGATGAACAACATCACCTTGGCGGCGATGATCGCGGCAATGGCAAGCGCTGCGAAGATGATGGCCGACAGCAGGACGAGCAGCGACAAGAGCGCGCCAAAAATGTCGTAGAAGGATCCGCTATAGACCTGATTGGCGACGTCCTGCGCCCCTTGATAGAGGTTGTCGATAAGCGCTGGAATTGCCGCCTGGTCGCTGAGCTGATTGCCGGTGGCTCGCGACACGGCGCCGACGATCACCTTGCCGACCTCATCTGGAATGCTTTGAACAAGCTGGTAGATCGTCGCGGAAAATGTGCCCCATCCGGTCAGCAGCAGATAGATGATGACGGCGCGGCCGAGGCGATAGGCCGCTTCGAGCGGCGAAATTGACTCCCGCCCGCTCAGGATCGAATAACCCCACCACACGATATAGAGGGTCAGCATGAGGGTGAAGACGTTGCCCATCGCATTGCCCAACTGCATATAGACGGTGCGGACGAAGTCCTCACCGATGTTGTCAATGCCACCGAGAATGCTTGCGGCGAGACCGTTCATGGATCCTCGTCAATGATGTTGGCGAACGGCGCTGAATTGACCGGTTTTAGCGCGCCGCATTCGTCAGCGGCGGCATACGCCAAAGGCCCGCACGGCGCTTTCCGTTCGCGATTTGCGCATCCAAACAGCACTGCGCCGAGCCCAATCAAAGCGCATATGCAAAGCACTCGCCTCGACAAGCGCTAGCCTCCGCTCTTGCCAAATTCCGCGAACGGATTGACGTTGCGCGGCGTCATCATCTTCTGCACCTGGCTCTGACGAAGAAGGTCCCCCTTCAGCTTCTCATTCAGGGCCGCGACCGCGCCGTTCTGGACACCGATCAATTCGTTGACCGCGCGCGCATTTTCCAGCTGCATTCGGGTGTTCTGGTCCACCGATCCCTTGACGTCCTGCGACTGCCCGATCTGCCCACTCGCGGATTGCAGAGACTGTTGGCGCTGGGTGACGCCCTGCGAGGCCTGCGACGTCAGCGCGCTTAGCAGCGAGGCCACGTTGACGCTGCCGCCATAGGCTGTGTTGACGGCGCTTGTCTCCTTGCCGGCAATCTGCTGGAGTTGTTTCACCAGCTGCAGCCCATTGATGACGGCGCCGGCGATTTTCTGGATTTCGGGCGACAGGCCACCAAACGAAAGCGCGCCGCCATTCAGGATCGATCCGAACGACGGAGCCTGCGCAATCGACATGTTGCCGCCAAGGCCCATTTGTCCGATGCCGAGCGAACCATCACGACTGCCACTAAGAGCCTGCAATATCTCCTCGCTCTTTTTCAGGATATCCTTGTTCGAGTCCATGATGGAGTTGGTGTTCTCCGCATTCTTGCGGGCGACATCGAGATTGGCGCCATCGATGACCGCAATCTGTGCAAAGCTAGCGCTCGTCCAAAGCGCCATGCCGGCAGCAATCGCCAATTTCTTCATGTCAGCCTCCTATTGCTGTAGGGAATCGATCACGCTGGCAGCACCAGCAGGGTCGCTGGCGATGATCGTCGAGCGGCTGTCGGCCGAGCTCGCCGCCGCGTTCTCAACCGCGCATCGTAGCGACCGGCGGCGATCGATCTTCAACCGTTCCAGTTCCGCGGGATCACAAGACAGCGGGTTTGGAGAGCCGCTCTTTGGCGGTTGCATCAGCTTGGACGACTGCGATGCGTGAACGTTCTGCAACGACAGAAGTTGGGCCAGCAACGCCGTAAAATCCCCGGCCTGGGCGAGGTATTGGTTGGTGACATCGGCGTTGATCCCACGAGCCGACGAGTTCAGCTCCCAAGCGTCCTTGTATTCGGTCACCTGGCCGACATTGCCCGCCAGCGCGTCGATTGTCGCGTCGTTGGCGCCCATCTGCGATGAACTTGCATCGAGACCGCCAGCCGCCTTCCTCACCGCACCCATAGCCGCGCCCTGCGCCGTGCCGCCCGCGCCGTCGGCGGTGACGATCGAGAAGGGTGGCGGTGCGGCGGCCGGAGCCTTGCCGCTCGATACATAGTCGTTGAAGTAGCCGTTCCAGCGTCCGACACCGCCGGCCCACCCTCTTTGCTCGGCAGCGTCCGATCCGTTGTAGAAGGAGGCAAGACAGCTATAATTCGTCGCCCCGCATTGCTTGACACCCATCCCGAGATATTTGACACCGCCTTCGACGTTCTGCTCGTTCACGTCGCGGTCAAGTCCCATGGACTTACCGGTGCCCTTGGTCAGCTGCATGACGCCTTTGACGCCGGTGTGGCTCCCGGCGCATGTGTCGAAGCGCGATTCCTGATAGGCAACGGAAAGCGCCAGGCCTTCGGGCACACCGTACTTTTGCGCATAATAGCGGATCATCTTCACGTTGCCCGCGTCGCGCTGCAACGCTTCGGCCGGCGATCGGCGAAACATCTGTGATCGGTATTTGTTCGAATAGGTGCAGACGACGCTTTTCTTCTTGTCGGTTTCATCCTTCTTGGCCTCGTCCGACTTCGTGCTGTGCTGCTCGTCCTCTTGCCGCTTGTCGAGGTTAGCCCCGTCAATCACCGCGATCTGAGCGACAGCCACGCTCATGCTTTCCGCCGTCGCGAGAGCAACGGCCAGACAAAAGCTGCTAAGCCGCTTCGTCATGCTCGTTCTCCCATCCGCAGAAGTATGGCAGCCACATCTCCGGCTCATCGCCGAAGGTTTCCCGGAGCCGTGCGCATTCCTTGCTGTTGGCTTCGTTCGAGGACAAAACCTTGATGAGATCGGGCATCGCCGACAAATCGAGCTTCGCTACGATCGAGTCGCTGTCGTGCTTGACGAGGAAGGTGCGTGTTTCCTTCGCGGTTCGGCGCACGAACTCGAATTCCTTCGCTGTCAGCGAGAAGCGCTCCATGTAGGACTCCTTGCTCGCCTTCGGGTTGGGGAAGAAAATGTTGGTCTTCGTTTGCTCGATCAGTGACGACGAGATGGAGGAACTGACGACGTCTTCCGCTGTCTGCGTGCCAAAGCCGACCACGCCGTTGCGGCGACGAATGGTCTTCAGCGTCTCATTGATGAAGGCAGCGAAAACCTCGTCGTCCAACAGCTTCCAGCCTTCATCGAGGAAAAGCATGATCGGCGAGCCGTCGATGACGTCCTCGAGACGATGGAAGATGTAGAGCAACGCCGCCGAGCGCAGCTTTCGGTCGCCCAGGATCTTCGTCATGTCGAACCCGACAACGGGTTTCGAGAAATCGACCAGATCGACGGGATTGTTGAAAAGCCAGCCCTTGTCCTTCGGGTCGAGCCAGGGTTGTATCCGCGCCGCCAGATCATTCATGCCAGGCATGAGCGAGCCCCGCAGCACTTCCGGCAGCAGGTCGAAGGTCCGCTGTTCGCGCGGTATCTTGTAGATCATGTCGACGGCCGCGTTGATGACGCGCATCTCGGCCACATCAAGCGCGCCGCCTTCCGGCGTCAGAATGTAAAGGAGTAAATCTTCCAGGAAAGAACGGTTTTCCGCCGTGTCATCAAGCTGCAATGGCGCGAACCCGGTCGGCTGAGAGGGTTCCATCACCTCGTAACGACCGCCGAGCGCCCGAACGAAGATCTCGGCGCCGCGCATGTAGTCGAAATAAACACATCGCGGCCGCGGCATGATGCGCATGGCCTGCGCCATCAGGAACGACAGCACCACGGTCTTGCCTGAGCCGGTCGGGCCGAACACCGTGAAGTGCCCGACATCGTGTACGTGGAAATTGAAATAGTAGGCTGTCTGGCTGGTCGTCTCGAGCAAGGCGATGGGCCGTTTCCAATGCAGCCGCTCACGTTGGCCGGACGGGAAATTGTGTCCTGAAAAAAGGCCGGCGAAATTCAGCGACGAGATCAACGCACGTCGCGCGATGTAGCTGAAATTTCCCGGCAACTGCGCCCAGAAGGCCAGTTCCGTGTTCAGTGTCTCGCGGACCGGCACGATCGACATGCGCGAAAGTTCGGCCGTGATGTCGGATAGCGCACGATTGAGACCAGTCATGTCCGGCGCCAATGCCATGACGCTCATGTGATGTTGTCCGAATACGACTTCGCCGCCAGCCAGCTTGTCGGCACCGTCGTGGACGGAGACCTCGACCGTCGTGCCCGCCTCGTCGGAACCCTCGACCTGGTTGGCGATAGTGTTGATCCTGCGCATCGCCGTGACACGGTCTTCGATCGCGAAACTTTGCGTCAGGACAAACTCATGCGGCAGTCGCAACAGACCGTCCAAAGAGCCCGGCGCGGTGAACGGCGGATATTCCTTGATTGACACCATGGCGCCGAGCTTGGCTTGGTCCGGACCGCGAAGTTCCAGCGCCGACTTGCCGAAAAACAGCTGCCGCGTCGCCAGCACATCGCCAAGGGACATGCGCGGCAAAGGCATTTCCACGTCGCCACCACCGGCGAGGATTTTCGCCAGAAATTCGGCGGGCTCGGAAAAGAAGCTGTCGCGGCGCTTCACGACACCGAGAAGACGTCCCCCATATGCGCTGAAATCCTTGACCATGCCGTCGAGGATGTCATGCAGTTCGGCTATTGCCTCTTCGCGGGTTTCTTCGCCAGCGGTGCTGATACGGAATGCATTGAGCGCCTTGTCCACCCAGCCGACCCGGCCGACCATCGGGCGCCGTATGACCGTCAGATACGCCTCGTTGACGAAGAGGTTTTTCGAGCCAAGCTCGTCCATGTAGCGGGCGTCGAGCTCGGCCACGAAAGGATTGTCAAAGTCGCCTTCGATTTCCGGGGTCACGTGACGGCGGATGATCGTTGTGTAGACCGCAAACCGAGAGGTCGAGAGATTGCGGAACGTGGTGTTGCGGTTGAACATTCGGCTGTTCAACTCGGCCTGGTCCATCGTCTGGAATGGCAGGCCGCTGAGCCGGATGGCGCCGACCAGAAAGCCGCTCTTCGTCACGATCAGATTGTCATCGACATGGCGAAGGTAGGGGATGTGCATCGCAGCCGGCTTTTCGCGGCGGCGCTCACGGCCAAACTTCAGCTCTGCATCGAGGCTCATGGCGAATAGCTCCTCGCCCCCCAGAAAGTGAGATTCGCCACCGCTCCGCGTTTGGAGACGCGCCGCTCGAAAATATGAAAGATGTAGGGATCGCGCTGGCACAGATATGCGCTTACCAGATGCACCACGCCGAAGACGCCAAGACCGAGCATGAAGCTGCTCGTGGCGATAAAGCCGATCACCGCCAGGATGCCGTTCAATGCAAAAACTTCATATCGCACCCCCCATTTCATCGGCGGGCGTGTCAGGGGCAGGCTGACCGGCTCGACATAGACTTCCTCGTCGTCCATGGCTCAGCTGCCTCCTGCCGTCGCGCGAACCGCGTCCACCAGCTGGGCAGCGCCGAAGATAAGAGCGATGCCAATGATGATGGAAAAAGCCATCATCCACGCCAGCCGCCCCGTCATGGCGAGGAAGCCGAGAAAACAGACCGCGATGATGGCGAATGAGCGCGCTATGTTGCCCTGCAGAACGCCGACGAACCATTCCAGCACGTTTTCGACTGGCGCCGCCGATTGGGCGTATGCGGTGGCTGGCGCCAGAGCTATTCCGACCGCCGAGGCCAAGGCCAGTTTCAGAGCAAATTTGCCTGCTTTCCTGTATTCCACCCTTGGCTCCTTTCAGTTGCCGAAATCCATGACATGACCCTCCTGCCAAGCGTCTCCGCTTGCTGGCGGACCGGCCGCGAGCATTTCGGATTTGGTCAGGACGGGCTTCTTCGCGACACCGCCGAACTTCCAGCGGTTGAGGATTTTCACGATGTATTCCGCGGTCTCCGGATTCACCGGAATGCCCTGCGCCTTGTAGACGCTGTTGGGCCCGGCGTTATATGCCGCCAGCATCAGCAGCGGATCCTGGAACTCGTCATAGAGTGACTTCAGATAGCGCAAGCCAGCCCGAACATTCGCCTGCGTATCGCAACGGTCGCTCACGCCGAGATCGGCCGCCGTCCCCGGCATCAACTGCATGATCCCAAGGGCTCCGGCCTTGGACGGACCCTGATTGGCGCCGAGATCGCTTTCAGCCCATGCGATCGCCTCGGCCAGATCGGCGTCGAAGCCTTCGTCCCGCGCGACTGAACGCACAAGTTCGTCGACTTCAGTACGGTTTCCGGTCTTGCACGCCCCAGGCCTCTGCGCCCCGACTGAGGTAAGGGCTTGCGCCGGCGTTGCAAAGGCGACCGCGACGCGGTCTGATGCCAGATCCCGGCCGTGCGCTTCCAAGGGCATTGTAGCGGCACACAGGGTGAGCAGAAGAGCTGTTCGAGTGTTCATACTGTCGCCAAAATTTAATACTTTACTATGGCTACACGCAGCCCTAGTAAAGTGTCAACACCATATGCACCGCAGGGACGGATTTCGATGAAACAGATTGCCCTTTGCACGGCTTTGCTGCTCCAGGGCACCGCGGCTTATGCTGCCGGCACCGACGCCCCAAGCGCCTTCGCGCAGCCGTCGGAACACTACCTGCTCCAGTTTGCCAAGCCGGGCGAGAAGGTGTTCGTCTATGAGCGCTACGATGCGAAAGGCGCGCTCTTTCAGCGCGACGCGGCGACCCTCAGTTCGCCGGTTAAGGCGTCGTCGGCGACCGAGCGCGTCATCAACGGCGTGGCCTATCGACTGCGCGGCCTCGCGGCCTGCCCAAATCCAAAGATTACCTACAAGACGCAGGAGTGGGACTGCACGAAGGCCGCGCAGGACTATGAAGAAGGAATCTACAACCATCGTGCTTCTGTCGTGCTTTGCAAAACGCTTGTGCTGCAGAGCAGGAAGGGGGAACCCGACGCCGTGTCGTGTTTTTCTCTCGTGGGTGCGGGCAATACAAACGACCCGTACAACGTCGCCTACGACGATGACGAAATGGTTTTCTTCGGCATGGCCGCAATCGGACGCAACAAGGACGGCAAGTCGCTGCGCCCCGATCTGGAGCACTCCGCCGACCTCGGTGGACAGTTCCAGGAATGAAACAGGCGCGCTTTGCAGTGCTGGCCGCTTTTGGTTTGTGCGCATCGGCACAGGCCCAGGATGCATCCGAATCTGCTGCGCAAACGCCCTTCGCGGTATCGAAATCGGCTCAACTGCTGACTGGAGATACCTGGCGTGACGGCGACCATCTTTTCCGCCTCTATGGCGTGCAGTCATGTCTTCGCGGCACGTCGGCTGAACAGCCAAATGGGAACAAACTCGATTGCGGGAACATCTCGCTGGCGCATCTGGCAGCACTGTTCGATAGCGCGGCGGTGACATGCCAGCCAATCGGCTACGCCCTCGACAAGGCGGCCTTTGTCGTCTGCGGTGCGCAGTTGAATGGCGACACAATCGACGTCGGTACCGCGCTCATAGCGACCGGATACGCGTTTGCCGCAACGACAGCAAAGGGCAAAGCCGTCAATGAGAACTACCTCGTCGCGGAAATCAACGCTAAGATGAAACGTGCAGGTTTGTGGGGCACGACGTTTCAGCACCCTGTTCAGCTGCTGCTAAATAAGCGATCGGAGAGACAAGAATGAAGCACGACGATGAGGCGCACAAATATTACTATCCCGTGG
This sequence comes from Mesorhizobium sp. LjNodule214, assembly GCF_964252735.1. Lineage (NCBI taxonomy): Bacteria > Pseudomonadati > Pseudomonadota > Alphaproteobacteria > Hyphomicrobiales > Phyllobacteriaceae > Mesorhizobium > Mesorhizobium sp. LjNodule214. Next base: position 60,645 of record NZ_CAXUPE020000004.1, on the reverse strand, counting down.
AAGGACGCGGTGACGGCGCTATTGGCGGAGCCGCGGCGTTCTTGGCAATCATCTTGGTGCCTGCAGGGCTCTATGCGGCCTGGAATACCGTGGCCTCATGGATTTCAGCGCTCTTCTCCTAGGCCTGCAGTTTCGCGAAAGAACCGAGCAACGCGCGCAAATCGTCGACGTCAATCTCGCACCAGTCGTTCCCCAACAACCGACAGAAATAAGCTGCCTTCATTTTCATCTCAACGACATCGGCCACCGGCGCAGCGGCCGCGCGCCGACGCGCGATAACCTCTTCCGCCATGACCGAATCCAATCGCCGGCCGGTCAGGGTCGCGTCCGGCCCTTCTGCCCCCATCCATCGCTTGCCGAGACGTTCAACCATGGCGACTGCTTGACGATGCGCCGCGATCAGATTCGGGACCCCGTCTGCCTCTTCCACCACTCCGTTGTTACAGACCACTTGAATGGGCATCGATTGGCTCCACGCTCATGACAATTCGTAAATGATACCTGGGGAGGCGAGAAAAATAGGGATGGCTTCATCCCTCTGCTTCTCAGGCTGCCGAAGCCCTGGCTTCCCCTACTTTTCGCTCATGCGGTCGCGACCGATCCGGGCAGCTCAGTGCCCTGGCTGGCGGTTTGCGAAACATCTCCCCCGCAACAACCGTGTGCAGCCTCTCCAGCGGGTCACCAGTCATCGATCGTCTCCCGTGCCGGCCAAATCCAGTTGATAAAAGCGTTGATTGAGCACGAAGGCACGATAAGATACGAAGCCTAGCGAAGCGGAACGAAACTAGAGCCTATAAGTTGTTGTTTAAGAACGGAAAGTTATTTCTCCCTCCGCCCAGAGACGGGAGTGATTTCAAAGAATTATTCAAACGATTGGCGGCGGCGGGCGCGGGTCGACTGTTGGGCAAAGACGGGTTTCCTGCCGGCCCATGGACGCCCGAGCTCCTTGCAGAGGCGATTTCACAGATTGATTCCAACCGGGTTGGGGTCGATCTACGAACGGTGCAGCTTTGGTTTCAAGAGAACGAGAAGGGCATTAGCACTGCCAACATTCGTTGGCTGGCGAGGATTCTTGGATGCGATGATCCGGTCGCAACTAGCGAATGGCAGATAGAGCTTAGTACGGCGCAATCGCGGCTATCGATCAAGAGACGAGGATGGAAGACAGCCGGAAGCAGCGTTGCACAGGAGATTCCAGATACGGCACTGACTGCGACCTTCGACGACGAGACAGACTCCCCAGCAGTGCTGACACGGGATACTGACCCCAAGGGGCCGAGCCGGCGTTTTAGTTTGGCGAGGAAATCGGAGGCGTTTTTTAGTCGCGGATCTCCCCTGAATTTACCGGCGTCGGTGTTTGCGGGTGTCACCGCTCTTGGGTTTTTGTCGTATCTTACGGGGATTCACAGCGTGACATATGGCCGGGCGGATGGCGTCGTCAAGCAGGTTGGGTTTCTTTGGACAGCGAATTGGACATTCGTCTTCATGGTATTTTTGCCACTGTTTTTTGCCTTCGTGACAGAGCTGGTGACCTTTTGGAAGGATGAAGGCCGCCCAAAGCTTGTAGCGCAGGGCGACAAGATGGAAAGCGACGATGCCTGGGCGCGCAGCGTACAAGCTTCTTCGTATTCATATTGGGCGGTTCTTTTGATTTGTGTGGTATTCGCCGGCCTTTTTCAGTGGATCGGCGTGTCTTTAATCCCGTTGCTCAAAGGTGGTGGCAGCTATGCGACGGACTGGGGCTCGTTAGCGATTGTGCGCCCTGAAGTTATATCGGTGCCGGAAGCGATCGTGTTCACGGGGCTCGCTTACCTATACATGTGCCTATGTTTTTATCTGTTCTTCGTAGGTCTAATTTTGCTTTATACAGTGATCCATGATCTTTGGAAAATTGGAAAAGCAGCGAGTAATCCGCCCGAGGTGGATTATCAATACGGCTTCCATGAAGCCAGCCTCAGGGTTATGCGCGCGATTTTTCGGTGTACTGTTTTGGGGCTTCTGATCGCCATAGTCATGAAGCTCCAGAGTGCTTACCTGACATCGCGTGGGGAGAATATTGTGGCGTGGTTGGTCGGCGATATGTCTTCCGCCTTCTATGGGCGAAATGATGTGAGCGCCGTGATCAGCTACCGTAGGCCGACCCATTATAGTAGCCTTCTTATCGCTATTTCGACCTGTGCTGTATTTCTGTACGGCTCCATCCGTGTAGGTGTCGAACCTCGGTTTCGTATGTCTTTGTGTAAGATGTCAGCGATCGTAGCGTTACTCGTGGCTAGCTACTTGCTGATCGATGCATTTGCTGGCTTTTCGATCCTTCTGGGCGTTGGAGTGCTGTTCGCAATATATGGCTTGTTTGATCCAGGGTTGGGGCGACGGCAAGCGATTAAGTTGGGAAACAATCAGAGTGTATCATAGTTGGCTTGATCATTGGGATGAGCGGCGGGCGCGACGCGGTGAGGAAGGGAAGAAATCAACCGATTTCGCCCTTGACGCGGAACGCGCCTTTCCAGGTGCGGATAAGATAGCAAGTATCGAGGAATTCTGTGCCCTTGCGGACCAAGCCGTGGCTGATCCAGCCTTTTTCGATGACCCGAATGTGAGTGTTCAGGGGTTTGAAAGGCTAGATGGGTGGCTCAAATTTCCATCGGACATATCTACTGATATCGAACAGAACAATGTCGTCTCGGCGAAAATCACAGAAAGCGGGTCGTTCGATCAGGCGATGGTGATTTTTCACCATTGGAATGCAACCTTCCGGAATCGTCAGATCGCCAACTTTTTCTCGCAACGTGGCATCACGGTTGTCGAGATCGCTATGCCTTATCACTTCGAGCGCAGCCGTCCCGGCTCCGCGCACGCTGACTATATGCTTAGCCCTAATCTCGGTCGAACGATTCAATCTGTAAGGCAGGCAGTGTTAGATGGGCGAAAGCTCATACGTTGGTTGAAGATCGAAGGCTATCGAGAGATTTCAGTTCTCGGTATGAGCTTAGGCTCCTGGGTTGCGGGCCTTCTCGCGGCGCACGACTCGGCTGTGTCGAAAGCCTCGTTGTTTCTCACGGCGGGGAGTCTAGCGGATATGGTTTGGACGGGTCGCGCGACACGATTGATACGTGCTAGTCTCGAGCCAGCGATTAAGCTGACCGAGCTCAGAAGGGCTTGGGGTCCACTTAACTTGGAGAATTACGCAGATAGTTTGGCACGGCCTGATCTCGGTCTTCACGTTGTGTTGGCTAAGAGAGACAAAGTGGTGTTGCCAGAGCTATCGGAGAGGTTCATGCAGAGGCTGAAGGACGCCGGAGCTAGGCCAAATATTTTGGAATTAAACTGTGGTCATTATTCGCTCGCCATGCCGCCATACATTTTGTTGGCCGGTTTGAGCTTGAAGCGGTTTCTGTCGCGTGCTGACAAGTCTGCCCGGCAAGCATGAGTTTGGCGTTGGCCGGTCAGTTCACCAGCAAATTCTCTGGTGGGCATCACGACACTAAGGTGATGAATCTGGGTCGCCCCCCTACCGGAACCGACCCCTGGAATTGGCCGACAACGGCGCAGGCGTGACACCGGCAAAAGTCACGACACCCTTCTACTCTACACGCGCCGGCAATCACACCGGGCTAGGTTTGACGGCTTGTTCTCATATGGTTTCGACCCTCAAGAGGAAGCTCTTCATCAGCAGAATTCCCGACGCCGGCACAGTCGTCCATGTTAAAGTCCCTTATCATCCCCGCCGCTGCAACAGGCTAGCAGCCGACGATGACAGCAGCGGCTCGACAGCCGCGGCGGGGGTGCTAGTCTAAAGTCGGCCGCTGGGCCTGACGGGCAGGGGCATGGGAGCGGTCGCCGGCTGGGGGCGTATTACAGGCCCTTTAGGAACACTCGTCAGGCGGCTAGATGTCGGCTCCGCCAGGTGGGATCTTTTCGGAAAAGAGGAAGGTCGCTGGATCAAGTTTCAACGCCTTGGCGATCGCCGCAATCGTGTCCACGCTGATATTGCCGCTCGCGCGTTCCAGTTTCGTGAATGTCGCCTCCGCCACGCCGATTAGTACGGCCATCTCATAGCGGTGCAAAGTACGTCGTTGTCGCTCAAAATCGATGATGTGCGCCAGCCGCTTGCGAATCGCATTGTCGTCCAACCGATGCGCCCATTCCGGAACTTTCTTGCCGCCGGCGAGCAGTGATGCAAAAGACAGTTGCAAGCCGTTTGCCATGATCTGCAGCGTCGTCAATGTGACATTATTTTTCTGACGCACAGTCTGAATGTAGGTTCGATAGGCCAGTTTTTCGCCCTCGGCGGTCCGAAACAGTTCGGCCATGTGCATATGGGATAGGCCGCGTCTGGCTCTCTCCCGCTCAAGCGTCAGTGCAATGTTGGCGCGCAACGGGTTGTTGACCACGCCTCCGTCGTCTCGTTTCATAAATCGATGTAGTCGCACAAACCTGCCTTTTCGACCTGTCCTTTTTCGCGCGGATCATCCATAGTAAACTGTCAAATCTGCAGCGAGGAAAAGGCTATGACCATACTCAAATTCCTACTAGGGGGTGCCGTCGCCATCGCAGGCGCCGCAGCTCTTCCATCCCAATCAAAAGCGTCGGAATGGGGCTGTCAGGTCCTCCTATGTCTTTCCGGCGACTGGCAAGGGACCCCCTCGTGCCACCCACCAATTTACAAGTTGATTGCGGCGATGGAAGCCCCGGGTTTTAATTGGCCGACCTGTCCGCAAGCCAACTCCAGCGCGGCGAGATTTGAGAAGTATGAGGATTGTCCGTCTGGCTGGCAAGCAGTTGGCAGCTCCGAATCCGATCGGCCGGGCTTAGGTCAAGAACGGAACATCTGCCGCATCGCGGCCGATAGGCTCTCCTCGCCCGTTGTTTTCAAAAACAACGCCCTCGGCGGGCATCATGGAGACGGATCACGTCCGGTCCAAATCGAAATCGACGGTAAGGTGGTTGTGGCAACAATCCAAACCGCGGGAAACGATCGAGGGCATTCCCTTGGTAATGGCCCCACCTACTACACCATCGCTCGACCGATGCGCGGAAAGCCCTGGTTCATCGAGTATGATGACGCGAACGGCGTGCGCCAGAAAAGCTGGTTCAATCTCAACATGCCATGAACCAGGCGATCACGCAGGACGAGGTACTATGAGGGTGACAATTCTGGAGGGTTGTAGTGTTCAAGGCGCTTCTTCTGTCAACTGTGATTATGAACACAGGCGCAGTGTTGACGGCGGCAGGTCAGAGCGACAGGCCGCGCTCAAGCGTGGACAATCCTATGTGGCCCGCTTCACTGAAATGGGACTGCAAGACCGCTGCCAAAATCGTGTGTGAGCGTGATGGCAGTTGCTCGGTGGCTGAGGACCACACCGGATTTGTGCTGAACTACGGCAGCAACGAAGCTGAGTTTCCGGCCAGCAATGTCAGGATCAAACGCCACTATCAACAGACCGTGCAGGGGAGCCCTTTGCAGCAGGAAGTTAAAGTTGAACTGGCCGACAATCGCGTTCTTTGGCTGACGGCCGTGGATGCCAGCCGCACTTATTCGCAAGCGTGGGTCGGCGCATTGAGCGAGTTGAAGGGTGGCGCGGTACTGATGGAATCCGAGGGCGTCTATTGTATGCCACACAAGTGAGTGCGCTGAGAGGGGAGTCGAGCGAAGGACGATATGGTTTGACCTGGAACACCTGCCCAGCTGCTCAGAACAGTTCAGGGTCTCCAGTCAAATTTAATCAAAAGGATGATGGCAGCCTTAAACAGCGCCTGTCAATCAATCAACACGTCTAGTAGGCGCGACTTCTAAAAACTGGTTTTTGTCGTTGATGAGCGTCAATAAAGCTTGTTCGAGGCGATTAGTTGCTTTTTAATTGGAAAAAGATATTTGCCGTTATTTGCAAAAGTCGCATAATCTATCTTATGGAACTTAGAGGCAGTTCCAAATCTGTTGCAGTTTGGCGTCTGTCTGGTCGACGCATTCGCTGCCTTTTTTCCGGAAGGAAACTGCTTCCACAATGCCATTGATAGCGTTGAATTAGGTGTTTGTGGGCCGCGAAGCGGAGCTCCTCAATAGAGGAGCGTAGCGGCCCGTCACCCGCTCGGATTTGTACAGGCCCCCCGCCTTCAGGCCGGCCAGTTCGTTCGAGAGATGGGAAATGAAAGCGTCGGTCATCGGCAGACTCAAGGCAGCACAGCCCTCCCGCACTGGGGAGGAACGCTCGACAATATATCGCCGTACTATGCGTAATTTACCGCGGTCGACCATGCCGGATCGGCATGCTTCTCCCAATACAGGTCGGTCAGCTGGCGTGTTAGAGCGCCAACCTTGCCGTTGCCTAGAACCGTCTCGTCAATCTTGGACACCGGCATGATCCCGCCCGCTGTAGACGTGATGAAAACCTCATCGGCGCCCTTCAATTCGTCGCGATCAATGTCGCCGGCGCTGACGGAGAGGCCCAATTCATCGCATAGGTCGAATACGGTCTGCCGGGTAATGCCGGCAAGAACGCCATAAGCCGGGGTCTTCAAGCGGCCGTCCTTGACGGTGAAAACGTTGAAGCCAGGCCCTTCGGCAATGTTGTCATTGATGTCGACGATCAATGCCGTTTCGGCACCGTAGTCGTACGCGTCGAACAGTCCTTTCACCAGATCGAGCCAGTGATAGTTCTTGATGGTCGGATCGATCGACTTGGGCGGGATCCGAACGGTGTTGCTGATTGCGACATGCAGGCCGCGCTCCAGCTGCTCCTTGCTGGCAACCGACCCGAAAGGCACCGCGAATGCGATGAACCTGTTCTCCGACTGGCGTGGGTCACGGCTAAAGGTGGGCGAGCCACCTCGCGTGCAGACCATTTCCACATACGCCGACTTGTGCCCGGATAGCGCCACGCAGGTAGACAGGATTTTCTCGATCTCACTACGGTCGTAGGGAACCTTCATGCGGAGCTTTTCCATCCCGCGGAAGAACCGGTCCAGGTGCAGGTCCAGCCTGAAGAACCTTCCGTCCCATAGATGAACGGTATCGTAGGTGGCATCGGAATGCAAAAAACCCCAGTCCAGGACGGACACTTTGGCTTCGGACATCGGCAGGTACTGACCATCCATGAAGGCTATGCCATGAGGATAATGTCGTAGATCCCGGTGCCGTTGCTCTATGGCTGGGAGAGCCGTTGCAGGTTCGGCTGCAGCAATTGTCATTCCCTAGTTCTCCAATCTTGCAATCCCGCACAAGCGGTCACGAATCGCCGCCGCGAAACTGCCCCAGCGGCTCCGAAACGGCAGCACACCGCGCGTGCCCGCCTTTGGGTACGGCCGCCGATACAATTAAATCGCAGACTTCGATGGATTGATTGCGATCAAAGTGGCGCCTCCGCCGCAATGAACGCTTCAAAAACGGGATCGAAGTGAGGGAAACGTTAAAGGGCTACACTAGCACCCGTGGCTCAAACTTCACCCGATCTAGGGCAATCATGCTCTTGAATTTGCGGACATTGGGATTTGTGTAGAGTTTGGTCTTTACAAAAACGTCGAAGGCCTCGACGTCCTCCACCGCTACAATAAGAACGAAGTCGGCATCGCCTGTGACCATATAGCATTGAGTGACTTCTTTTGCCGCCCTCATAGCCCGCTTGAAGTCGTCAACAAGGTCTAAACGCTCACGATCGAGTTCCACTGTCACGACCACGGTCAGCGACTTCCCGAGCGCCTTGGCGTCGACTAAGGAGATATCAGCGGTGATGATTCCGTCTGCGCGGAGCTTATTGACACGGCGCATGCATGAAGCGGCAGACGAACCCACGAGGTCCGCAAGCTCGGAGAACGACAGCCTGTTGTTCCTTTGAAGGGCGCCGAGTATCCGCCGGTCAAGATCATCTATCATACCAAAACCCTAGATGCGAAACCCCGATGTGGCGTTATCGATTCGAAACGGCCGTTGCAAGATCGGACGCTCAATGAAATGCTAGCTCAATCCTAGGGTGCTATCATTGCAATCCTCGCGGAAACGCGGCCATTTCTTTTCACTGCAAATTTTGCCCAAACTATTCCAAACGCTTGCGGCAAATTTCTGCACATGATGCCAACCACTTGGCCCTGCGACGGACGTAAGACGTCGATGAATGGATTCAGTAGCACTCAGTCGAAGAGTTTTATCACCTGGCCGACGAAGTCACAGTCTGGCGCAGGCATCTTCATCAAAACCCAGAGCTGGATTTCGCTGTGCATGAAACGGCTCGGTTCGTTGTGGACAAACTAGCGTCCTTTGGAATGTCAGGAAAACCATTGTTTCGAGGATCTGTGGAACACCATCGAGACCGGATGGCCGGAAAACGGTGCGGGCGCTCGCGGCACGCCGCCTGTCGGCCGCCATCTCCTTCAACGTGCTCGGCATGCAAACGATCTTGCGCGCGCGTGTTCCGGCGACGCGCGATCGGCACGCGCTGATGATCGAGGCCAAAATTCGCTGCGAGCACAAGATCGGCGAAGAACTCGGCGTCCTTCCTCCGCCGCTCGAGCGCCGTGCCGATAGGCGTCAACCCTGCTGGCAATGAAAGGTGAGTTCAAGGATTTCGGCGACCTCTGTTTCCGCCTCGGCTTCGAGGTGCTCCACAACAGGACAAGCACGCCTTTCCTCACATCGGACAATCCGGTCTGCAGCTACGATCCGCGTCAGCTCGGCCCTTTTGCTCAGCCTCGCTAACGCGACCCGATTGCCTACGGAGATTGCCGAAGGCTATCGGGTGTTTCTGCGCGATCCCGCCAATCGCGCTTTGCTCAGGTTGCTGGAGGCAGAGACCGGAGATCAAGCCTGGTGGTCCGACGCAACGGAGCTACGCCAGCCGGCATCCAACGCCGGTGAATATATTGCCGGCGAGCCGTCGCATGTCTGACGCTTCGCAGAATTGGTGACTGAACTGCCCACGCTGCCTAGCTGTATCGCGTGAGCAGAAGACAGAGGTTGTATAGCGTGAATCTGCCGAACTTGCGAAAACGCGCTTGCCCAGAGCCTGTTCGAGCGCTGCGCGGAGCCGCTACCGAAATTCCATAATCCGTTCATCGGCGCGCCTATGACTGGCAGACGTTGCTTACAGGCGTATTTGCTCTTGTCGGCGCGTACTTATTGTGGGTTCAAATCCAGCGTCAAAGACGCCAGTTGCGATTTGAGAGCGAATGGATCGCGCTCAAACGCAAACGTGAGAACCTGGCGGCCCGCATCGGGTTTCCACACGCGCTCGCAGAGCTCAGCAGATATTGGGCTGCCTCGTTCGAGTCCTCGCGCAGCCTGGTCGCAGCGTCGCGTGCCTCCCAATCTCTGGAGAATCATTTGGAGTCGCCTATATTTTCCTGGTCGTATATCCTAGTCAGCGCGACCGGCGAAGTTCGGCCAAGCGATCGGCCAAATCGACCTACCGATCGCAAATTTGTACATGCTATCAATGCGCTAAGCATAGCGAATATCGGCCATCATCGGCATCGGCATTGGCGTCGTCGATCAACCGTCTCGGTGAAGCTGAGGTAGCGCTAAACATCGGCCAAATGATCGGCCAGTTATGGGCGCTCAGCTAAAATTTCTGTTGACATATACGTACTTAGCGCGATCTAACATCGGCCAATTATGGAAGAGACCGTACAGCGCATCGAGCCGGCGCGCCTGGAAGACGTTGCGGAGCCTATCTCCGACGCGCTGGCTGAGCTGTCAGCAAGCTCGGCGGTTCTCGGCGCCAAGCTGCATCCGCGCACGGCCGCGAACCTGGCGGATCTCGTGCGCATCATGAACACCTATTACAGCAACCTGATCGAGGGCCACAACACGCGCCCCCGCGACATCGAACGCGCCCTCGCCGGCGAATTCGACAAAGACCAGGAACGACGCAACCTGCAGGTGGAAGCCGCGGCCCATGTTCGACTGCAGGGGGAAATCGATCGCCTGGCCGCAGAGGGTCAGCTCCCAGAACCGGCTTCGCTTGATTTTTTGCGCTGGCTGCATGCGGAATTCTACCGTGACGCCGATGAGGCGATGTTGCGCATTCGCGGCGCAGACAGAGAATTCTTGATGGTTCCGGGTCGGTGGCGATCACAGCCCGAACATGATGTCACTGTCGGCCGCCACCAGCCGCCGTCAAGCGATCGCGTCGAAGCGTTCATGGAGCATTTCGCTAGCCGGTACCGCTTCCAACGTACGGGCAAAGCGGCTAGGATATTGGCGATTCCGGCCGCGCATCATCGGTTCAATTACATTCATCCCTTCCCTGACGGCAATGGACGCGTCAGCCGCTTGATGAGTCACGCCATGGCCCATGAGGCAGGAATTGCCGCGCACGGGCTGTGGTCGATTTCCCGAGGCCTGGCGCGGGGTCTGGAAAGCCGCGGCGACTATAAACGCATGATGGATCACGCCGACATGCCACGCCAAGGCGATCGCGACGGCCGCGGTAATCTTTCTATGCGGGCGCTGGCGGATTTTACCTTATGGTTTCTACGCGTATGCATCGATCAGGTCAGTTTCATGTCCAGCCTGTTCGATTTGAACCAACTTGCCCGGCGTCTGCAGCGGTTCGTTCAACGCTACGACCTGAAGCCAGAAGCTTTCCGGCTGCTCGAGGAGGCGCTTCTGCGCGGCGAGTTCGATCGCGGTGAGGCCTCACGTATCGCTGGCTTGCCGGAACGTACGGCCCGCCGCGTGTTTACCGAGGTGCTCGAGCTTGGCCTGCTTGCGTCCGATACCCCGAAAGGACCGGTATCGCTACGCTTCCCGGTCGACACGTTGGACGAACTGTTTCCTAAGCTATTTCCGGAAACTTAGCGTTGCATAACTGCGCCTATAGTGTTGCCGATGCCCTTGTCACTCCAGCGAGTCCAGCCGCGGCTCGGGCGCTCGGTGAGTTCGTGGTCCGCAAGCTTAAACCTCCGTTCGATTGGGCGCAGGATGGATAGATATTGGGAACCGAAACAATCCGCAGAAATATTTTGGTACCTATGTTGGTTAGCGCTGCCGCTGCGCAAATCACAACTATTTGGAAACAAAGCGAAATCTTCTCGGATCGGATTCCGCCTCTGAGGGCGAAACACGTCTCCGCCGCAACGAGCGGCAAGACACGCGTTAGGAGCCGGACTTGATTGTAGTAAGGGCTGGCCGCGCCCACATCTCCTCCGGGACCGTTATGCGGTATTTTGTATCGAGTCTGCCGCCTCCGACCAGCACTCTGTTGCCCCTGCCAAGGCCAAGCTCGTCGAGCGCTTCGGGTTTGGGGAGCTTCTTCAGCCATGCGTAGGAATGGCGCTCGGCCATCCAATAGAACAGTCTGCATAATTTGACGCTCGTGCATTTGCGCAAGAGTTGCTCCATGCGCCTTGGCGAGAGCGTCGTCATACCCTGTAGAAGCTGGTCGGCATGCTCGAAGGAGATGGCGCCACCAGTCGGCGAAATGGCCGTCGCCGCAATAGCAGGCCGAATGGTACTCGACGATGTCGCCGGTGAACATGACGTTGGCGTCGGGCACGAAGGCGACGATGTCGCCTGCCGTATGCGCGCGACCAAGGAATTCAAGGTCCACCCGCCGTTTGCCCATATAGAGCGTTAACCGGTCGTTGAAGGTCAGCGTTGGCCAGGTCAGGCCGGGGATCGACTCGTGGCCCTGGAAGAGGCGCGGAAACCGGCCGAACTCGGAGTTCCAGTCCTCAGGCCCGCGCTCGGCGACCATGGCGCGCGCCTTCTCCGACATGATCGTCTGCTGCGCGCCATAGGCCGAAGCGCCGAGAACCCGCACAGCGTGATAGTGCGTCAGCACGACATAGTTGATCGGCTTGTCGGTGAGGGTCCTGACCTTCTCGATCACCTTGCCGGCCAGCCGCGGCGTGGCCTGGGCGTCGATCACCATCACCGATTTGTCGCCGATGATGACACCAGTGTTCGGGTCGCCCTCGGCGGTGAAGGCCCACAGGTCGCGGCCGATCTCGGTGAAGGAGATCTTTTTCTCTGCCACATCTCCGACAGATGCGAATTGCTTGGCCATGGTCTCAGGCTTCCTTGTTGTGTTGCGTCACCGTCTGCTCAATCGCGCCGAAGATCGAGTCGCCGGCCTTGTCTCTCATCTCGATGCGGACCGTGTCGCCGAATCGCATGAAAGGTGCCTTTGCCGCACCCTGCTCGATAGTCTCGATCATGCGGATCTCGGCAATGCAGGAATAGCGGACGCCGCCTTAACAGACAGGTTTGCCCGCCCATCGCCGAGCTTGTTCTTCTGGGCGGCGGCGGCTCGATCCTTGCCGCGCCGCTCCTGCTTTACGTCGTCGGCGTTTCCATCCTCCATATCGCCATCGGCACCAGCGCACTTGCCGTTTCGGCCAACGCGATTTCCAACTTCGCCGGCCATGCTACTGCTAGACCGCCGTGGTCGTGCGGGTCCTTTACGGTCCTTGCAACCGGCATGCCAACAGAGGTTTTGCGGACCTTCCTTGAAAGACGGGAAAACATGGGCACGGCCCCGCCCACGTCGGTTTTCGAACAAACGTGTCTTAGCCGCACACGGCTGAACTGTAAGACAGTCGTCGAATAGGTGAGAATAGACGAACCGTCTGCTCTACAGATCACGCCTGAGTACATGAGGCCGTCTAATTACCCTGTTAGCCGAGGCGCCCGCCGCCACGTGCGGGCGATGCCGGCATCAACCGGCGGGCAGATGCGCCGAGGGCAACAAGCGCGCCTGAAGCCAGATCAGCCGAGCCGGTGCAGAAGCAGGCGACGGCCAACTGGCGGATGACGATCTCGAAATGCGCGACAACCGCCTCGGTGGACACCGTCGCCGCGCGCGGCACGCCGGCCGCCTGCCCGGCGATGTCCGCGCCCAGGCGGATGGCCTTGGCCACATCGACGCCGTCGCGGATCCCGCCCGACGCGATCAGCTTCACAGTTGGCAGTGCCCGACGTAACCGTCTGCACGCGGCTTGAATCAGCGTTCCGGCCGCTCGTTCCGGTCAATGAGGATACGCTCGGCCGCTCCGTCGAGATCCTCGTATTGACCAGACCTCAAGGCCCACAGGAAGCCAGACAGTCCAAGCCCGCCCGCCAACAGAGCAACAGGTATGAGATAAACCAGGATTGTCATGAGGGTTGCGCCAATGTGCCAGTGTGGGGGCGCCTGTCTGGCGGAGCAGTTCTCCTTGGCTCGTCTGGCACAAAACTTTGCAGCCTCGATGCATTGCCAATGACAAGCAGTGATGAGGCCGACATCGCGATCGCGGCGATCAACGGCGTGACATGCCCCAGAATGGCGATCGGCACGGCAACAGCGTTGTAGATGATCGCGATGGCTATGTTCTGGCGGATCAGCCGCCCTGCCTTCCGCGAGACGTCCAGCGCAAGGGGTACTGCCGAAAGGCTTTCACGCAGGAACACGAAATCGGCGGCGTTGCGGCCGATATCGGCGGCGGTGGCTGGAGCGATCGAGACGTGCGCCGCGCCCAGCGCTGGCGTGTCGTTGAGCCCGTCGCCCACCATCAGGACCTTGTGGCCGGCCTTGGTCAGCACTTCGATCCGCTCAGCCTTCTCGGACGGCAGCAGCGCCGAAACAAAACGGCCGATGCCCAATATTCTTGCGACATCGCCACAAGCGTCCGGGGTATCGCCCGACAGCATTTCGACCGACACGCCGGCATCCTTCAATTGTCCGACCGCCGCCTTGGCGTCGGCGCGCGTAGCGTCCTCGAACGTGAAGGAGGCGACGATCCTCCCATTCTTCGAAAGCACCGTCCCGCCATAGCCGCCATACTTGCCTTCGCCACCGGTCCGGGCTTTCCATCCGGCCCAGCCGCGCCGGCCAAGACGCCAGGTGCTGTCCGCGGTCGTGGCTTCGATGCCGAGACCCGGGTGCTCGCTGACGGCTTCCAGCTTCGGCTGGCCGGCAAAACCCGCGAATGCGGCGATGGCCTTCGAGAACGGGTGACGGGAGTGCGCCGCCATGTCGGCTGCGATCGCCAGCATCGCCAGCATCGCCGGATCGATGGTCGACGCGTTGACCAGCCTGGGCTGTCCGAGCGTCAGTGTGCCGGTCTTGTCGAACACCGCCGTATCAATCGCGGCCAGGCGTTCCATGGCCGAACCGTCCTTGACCATGATGCCGTTTTCGAACAGGCGCCGCGCCGCCACCACCTGCACGATCGGCACGGCGAGGCCGAGCGCGCACGGGCATGTGATGATGAGAACGGCGATCGCGATCGTCACTGCCCGGTGCCAGTCGCCGGTTACCGCCATCCAGCCAAGGAACGTCACGAAGGCGGTGAGATGGACCACCGGCGCATAGAGCGCCGAGACACGGTCGGCGATCCGCCGATAGTGCGCACGACCACCTTCGGCGGCTTCCATCAGCCGGACCATTTCCGCCAGGAAGGAGTCCTTTGCCGCAGCGGTCGCTTCGATGGTCAGGGGGCCGGTAAGGTTGAGCGTGCCGGCCTGAACCTGTTGCCCGGACGTCACGGTTTTTGGTGTGCTCTCGCCAGAAACCAGCGAGCAGTCGAGATCCGACGCGCCCCGAATGATCCGGCCGTCGACAGGGACCCTTTCGCCTGCGGCGACCAGAAGGTGCATGCCCGGTTCGATCTCGCCAACCGGCAGGTAGTCGCGCGCGCCATCGCCGCGCAGCACCATGGCGCCACGTGCGGCCAACTGGGACAGGCCTTTCACGGCGGTCCGTGCCCGTTCGCGCATGACGTGATCCAGGGTGCGGCCGATCAACAGGAAAAACAGCAACGAAACCGAGGCGTCGAAATAGGCGTGATCGCCATGATTGATCGTCTCGTAGAGGCTCATGGCATAAGCGAGCGACACCCCAACCGCGATCGGCACGTCCATGTTCATGCGGCCGTGGCGCAGTGCATTCCAGGCCGAGCGGAAGAAGATGCCGCCGGCAAAGGTGAGCGCCGGGATGGCGATCAATGCAGAGACCCAGTGAAACAGGCCGCGGGTAGCACCTTCGGCGCCGGACCAGACCGAGACCGAAAGCAGCATGATGTTGCCCGCGGCAAAGCCGGCAACGGCGACGGCGCGGATCAGTTCCGAGAGCGTCTTGTCCTTGCCGGCAGCCTCTGGATCGAACAGGTGCGCGTCATAGCCCAGCCGTCCAAGCGCGGCGACGAATGATGGAACCTCCTCGCCGCGCCACCGGACCGACACCCGTTTCGTCGACAAGTTGACACGCGCGTCTTCGACATTGTCGAGCTTTGCCAGCGCCGTCTCGATCGCCTGGATGCAGGCTGCGCAATGAACCGTCGGTACTGAAAGGTCGGTCTGGCGAAGACCATCGCCAACCAAGCGGCTCGCCAACCTGATCTCCTGGCCAGATGGCAGGACCGATGTGGTACCGGTCAGATCCATTGCCTGTTCCGCGCCGGGTGCACAGCAGCTCATTGCAGCGCTCCTTGCGAAATCATGATCCTGCGGACGTCGCGATAGGGTTGCGCCAGGCCGGCATCGGCGTCGACTTCGACGATCCAGACGCCGTCCTTCGGCATGTGCCGCGCCGCGAATTCCTCGCCGGAGGCGAGGGCGAGCGTAACGGACTTGTCCTCTTTCTCGTATGCGGGATGGCGAAACAGCACCTTGACGCCATGCAAGGGGACCGGCTTGCCGGTGGTATCGCTCAAGCTGTAGCGGACCTCACCCCGAGCGATCGTCAGTTTGCCGGTCCAGCCGAGTGCCGCCTGCGCGCGCCCTTCCTCGGCCTTTTTGTTGAATTGCTGGCTGGCCACATAGGTGTTCTCGACGACAAGGCCGGTCCAGCTCGTGCTGGCGAGTGTCGCCATCGTGAGATTGACCGCGATGATCACGCCGAAAAAGCCGAGAATGGTGAGCAGCATGTGCCTGCCGGTGAACTCACGCGTCTTTTGCGTATTGGTGCTCATCTGGCGATCTCCGGGGCGTTGAAGGTGGCGGTGTATTCGTCCGATTCGAAGCTCGCTCTGTCCTCGACGCGGAACTTGAAGGTTTGTGCAGCGTGCCGAACCTCACCCGCTGGCTGGCGCACGAAGACCTTCAGCATGTTCAGCCGGTCGGGTTCGACCGCGATGGCGAAGAAGCGAGCTGCCGGCAGATCACTGCCGACGACGCTCATTTCGGCTCCCTGCAAGCCCTGCATCGTGACGACGATCGTCCTTGGCTCGGGGATCATGTTAAGCAGCTTGACGGTGTAACCGTTGCGGATCGAGCCGTCGGACAGGGTCACGAATTGCGGATTGCGGTCGTGCAGGACGTTGATCTCGAGTCGGTCGCGCGTCAGCAGCGAATAGATCAAGGCAAGCCCGACCGCCGTCCACGCGCCCATGTAGAAGAAGGTCCTCGGCCGGAAGATCTTGCGAATATGGAAATGCGCCAACCTGGCGGAGAATGTGCTGTCGGCCGTTCTGACGAGTGAAGGTTTCACGGGACCGGAGCCGCCTGCGGTCGCCACCGCCATGTTGGCGTTGTAGTCGGACAGCGTCGCATAGGAGATCAGCCCGCGCTCCTTGCCGAGCTTGTTCATGACGCCGTCGCAGGCATCAAGGCACAGCGCGCAAGTGATGCATTCGAGTTGCTGGCCGTCGCGAATGTCGATCCCCATCGGGCAGACTGCGACACAGGCATTGCAGTCGACGCAGTCACCGACCGGCTGCCCCGCAGCCTGGACCTTCTTGGCGTGCCGCGAACGAGGTTCGCCACGCCAGTCATTGTAGGTCACAGTGAGCGAATTCTCGTCGAGCATGGCAGCCTGGATGCGCGGCCACGGGCACATGTAGGTGCAGACTTGCTCGCGCATCAGCCCGCCGAACGTGTAGGTGGTCGCCGTCAGCACCGCGATGGTGACGTAGGCGACCGAAGCGGCGGTGCCGTTGAATACGTCGCCGATCAGCGTCGGCGCATCGGCGAAATAGAGGATCCAGGCGCCGCCGGTAGCTGCCGCTATGACCAGCCAGATGGCGTGTTTCGACACACGCAGCACCAGTTTGCGCGCGGTCCATCGGCCGGCGTCGAGCTTCATGCGAGCGTTGCGATCGCCTTCGATCGCCCGCTCGACAACTAGGAAAAGATCGACCCATACCGTCTGCGGGCAGGTATAGCCGCACCAGGCGCGGCCGACGGTGGACGTGATCAGGAAGAGGCCGATGCCGGCCATCATCAGAAGGCCGGCGACATAGTAGAATTCCTGCGGCCATATCTCGATGAAGAAGACGTAGAAACGGCGGTTGGCAAGATCGATCAGCACGGCCTGATCAGGAGCAAACGGACCTCGATCCCAGCGCAACCAGGGCATCAGATAATAGATGCCCAGCGTGATCGCCATCACCAGCCATTTGAAGCGGCGAAAGCTGCCCGAGGCGCGTTTAGGGAAGATTTTCTTGCGCGGAGCATAGAGCGGCTGTCGTGTCTTGGCGGAGTTGACCGCTTTTGCCTCGAGCCGCTCCATCTGCGTTTTATCCAGCACGTGCATCTCCACTCGCGCGCGGCCTATGACATCGTTGTGCGACGGACTTGTCTGCTTCGACAGACGTCCGGTCTGCAGTGAGCCCGCTTCGCCGTGTGGGCCGCGCCGCCTTGCTGCAGGTCAATCGCCGCATGCCGGAATGGTGTCGGGGCCCGACTCGTGCCGGGCCCCGTCGCTTGGCGGGGAGGGCCGAGAATAGGCTTCCGTTCCTATTCTCCGCCGCCAAGCGAATGGACATAAACCGCAAGTTCCTTAACCTTGGTCTCGCCGAGACGCCCGATCCAGGCCGGCATGACACCGTGCTTCGGCGCGCGGACTTGGACGGCGATGGCTGTCTCGCCGGGTGCGTAGAGCCAGATCGCATCGGTCAGATTGGGCGCGCCGAGCTCTTTGTTGCCTTTCGCATTATCGCCATGACAGGCGACGCAGTTTTCCGCGAATACCTTGGCGCCGGGCTCGATAAGACTTGCATCCTGGACCTTGCCCGAGAGGCTGGCGACATAGGCGCCGACCTGTGCGATCTGTTCGGGCGTGATGATGTCACCGAAGGGGGGCATTTCCGACTGCCGAGTATCCGGGTCGGATGCGAAACGGATGCCGTGCGCGATCGTTTGCTGGATCTGCTCGGTCGTGCCGCCCCACAGCCAGTCATCGTCGTTCAGGTTTGGAAAGCCCTTCGACCCTTGGGCGCCCGAGCCGTGGCATTGCACGCAATTGACCTTGAAGGTAGCTCCGCCGGCCGCTACCGCGAATTCACGCAGCGCGTCGTCGGCTGCAATCTCGGATACGGTCTTCTGCTGGATGGCCGCGACATATTTGCCCTTGGCGGCTTCGGCAGCCGCCAGCTCAATCTTGACAGCGTTGCGGCTGGAATAGCCAAGCACACCCTTGGTCGCGGAAGACAGCATCGGCCAAGCCGGATACGCAATTGTATAAGCCACCGCCCAAGCGACGGTGATGTAGAAGGTTATCACCCACCATCGGGGCAATGGGTTGTTGAGCTCCCTTATCCCGTCCCATTCATGACCGGTCGTTGAGATGCCCGAGACTTCGTCGATATGCTCGCTGCTCATGATCAGTCGTCCTTGAGTGGAATCTGGGCGGCTTGATCGGCCTGTGTTTTGCCGCCGGGACGCAAGGCAAAGGCAATGCAGCCGACGAAGAAGAGCGCCATGGCAAGCAGACCCCAGCTGTCCGCGAATTCCCGCATCAAATTATAGCTCATTGCGTCCCCCTCAGCGGTAGCCGGCTGCATCGTCATAGGTCTTGAAATCGACCAGTGTTCCCAGCATTTGCAGATAGGCGACGAGGGCATCCATCTCGGTCACCTGCTGCGGATTGCCGTCCAGATCACCGACTTTGGCTTTCGGATAGCGTTTCTCGACGCCGGAGGCATCGGCATTCGGGTCGGCCTGGACCATCAGATCGGCATTGGCGTGCGCGATCATCTCATCGGAGTACGGGACGCCAACACGCGCGTTCGCAACCAGATGCGTCGAGAAGTCCTTCACCTCGATCGGCGCGTCCTTCAGGAAGGCATAGCGAGGCATGATAGATTCCGGCACCACCGAACGTGGATCCATAAGGTGCTGAACGTGCCATTCGTTGGAATAGCGGTTGCCGACTCGAGCAAGGTCAGGGCCGGTGCGCTTCGAGCCCCACTGGAAGGGGTGGTCGTACATGGACTCGGCGGCCAGGCTGTAGTGGCCGTAGCGCTCGACCTCGTCCCGGAAAGGCCTGATCATCTGGCTGTGGCAGAGGTAGCAGCCCTCGCGCACATAGATGTTGCGTCCGGCGAGTTCCAGTGGCGAGTAGGGCCGCATGCCTTCGACTTTCTCGATCGTGTTGTCGAGATAGAAAAGCGGCGCAATCTCGACGATGCCGCCGACGGTCACGACAAGAAGAGAGCCAACGAGAAGAAGCGTGGCGTTCTTCTCGATGATCGCGTGTTTGTCCATCAAGCCCATTGTCTGGCTCCCTATTCGGCAGGCCGGAGGGCGGGCTCGGAACCTGGCATTGGTTGCTCTTCGCGCTGGTGGCCAAGAATGGTCATGGTCACGTTCCAGGCCATGAGCAGGGCGCCGGTGAGGTACATCGCACCGCCGATGGCACGCATGACGTAGAAGGGATGCATGGCGGCGACGGTTTCGGCGAAGGAGTAGACGAGGAAACCCTGCTCGTCGTACTCGCGCCACATCAGGCCCTGCATGATGCCGGAAACCCACATCACCGCGGCGTAGACGACGATTCCGAGCGTCGCCAGCCAGAAGTGCCAGGTGACGAGCCGCAGCGAATAGAGACGTTCACGGTTCCACAGTTTCGGCACCATGTAGTAGATTGCGCCGAACGAGATCATGCCAACCCAGCCGAGCGCGCCGGAATGGACATGGCCGATGGTCCAGTCCGTGTAGTGCGACAGCGAATTGACCGTTCTGATCGACATAATCGGACCTTCGAAGGTCGACATGCCGTAGAAGGCGACTGCCATCACCATCATGCGGATGATCGGATCGGTGCGCAGCTTGTCCCAGGCGCCAGACAGCGTCATCAGGCCATTGATCATACCGCCCCATGACGGCATCCACAGCATGATCGAGAACGCCATGCCGAGCGTCTGCGCCCAGTCGGGTAAGGCGGTGTAATGCAGGTGATGCGGGCCGGCCCAGATGTAGAGAAAGATGATCGCCCAGAAGTGGACGATCGACAGGCGGTAGGAATAGACCGGCCGGTTCGCCTGCTTTGGCACGAAATAATACATCATGCCGAGGAACCCGGCGGTGAGGAAGAAACCGACGGCGTTGTGGCCATACCACCATTGCGTCAAGGCGTCCTGGACGCCGGAGAAGGCGGAGTAGCTCTTCGAGCCGAGGAAGGAGGCCGGCATCGACAGATTGTTGACCACATGCAGCATCGCGATTGTCACGATGAAGGACAGGTAGAACCAGTTGGCGACGTAGATATGCGGTTCCTTGCGCTTCAGGATCGTGCCGAGGAACAGGATGAGATAGGCGACCCAGACGATGGTCAGCCAGAGATCCACATACCATTCGGGTTCGGCGTATTCGCGGGCTTCGGTGATGCCGAGCAGGTAGCCGGTCGCGGCCATGACGATGAACAGCTGGTAACCCCAGAACACAAACCAGGCCAGTTTGCCGCCAAACAGCCGGGCGCGGCACGTGCGCTGCACGACATAGAGAGACGTGCAAAGCAAAGCGTTGCCGCCGAAGGCGAAGACGACGCCGGATGTGTGCAGCGGCCGCAAACGGCCGAAATTGAACCAGGGTTGGATATTGAGGTGAGGGTATGCCAGCTGCAGGGCAATGATCACACCGACGAGCATGCCGACGACGCCCCAGAATACCGTTGCAATGGCTCCGTAGCGGATCGGGCCATCCATGTAGGCGGAGGTGTCGATCGGAGCCGCCGGCTTGAAATCTGTGTTGCGCAGCAGGATCGCGGTAAAGCCAGCCACGGCGAAGAACAAAACCCCCATATGCTGGCGAAAAGGTCCTTCTACGCCGAAGCCGGCAGCCACCAGGGCCGCAAAAGCAAACAGGCTTAGAACGACGATCTCCGTGCCGAATTTCATGACATGTCCCCGACCAGGATTCCAATGCGCGGACGCCAAATCCGCGGTGCATTAATTCCGTAGTTGCCGCCTGCTCGCCCTGATCCATGTCAGAGCCGCACGATTTTGCTTCGGGCAGCATCGAGTTCGGGGCAATCAGAAGGTGGCGATTTGAACAAGGAAACGCAGCACGGGCCAACCCGCTCATGGACAAGTGCGGCTTTCTCGCGCCAGGCCGGCACAGAGGCGATTCCGGGCGAGGTCATGAAGCTTGCCCATCGGGAAAAGCTGGAGCTCTGCTTCTCGCTGGAAAGCATTGCCGATGCACTGCCGAACGTCGACCGCCTCAAATGTCTTGGAACGGCCAAGAAGATCGTTCCGCTGCTCCGTGACATTCATGGGTTTGAGGAGAGGGTGATTTTCCCTGCGTATGAGGCGCACTTGACTCCGGCCGAGGCCAAACTTGCCTCTACCAGCCGGTTGCGCATCGAGCACCTTGAGGATCAATGCTTCGCTGGCGAGGTGGCCGAAACGCTCCTAGCGATCGGTCATGGTGATCCGATAGAGAGCGCGGAAGCTGTCGGATTCATGCTACGCGGCTTCTTCGAAGGCTTGCGGCGACACATCGCTTTCGAACGCGAGCATGTCCTGCCGCGGATCGTAATAAGCGACGAAGGCCCCGACGCTTAGGTCTCATTCAAAGGCCGGTTGCCGCGCGCCTCGGCCGCCGCAGCGCTGCTCCAGCCGGCTCATGCTGTCGACCGTTACATGGCGTTTGTTCTCGATCCGGATCACGCCGTCAGCCCGCAATCGCGTAAGCTGGCGGCTCACGGTCTCGTTCGTCAGTCCAAGGAAATCAGAGATGTCGGCACGTGTCAGCGGCAGATCGAAGCATGCCGACCCAGCCGCCGGGTCGATACTGGAATCCATATTCCGGGCGATCATGAGGAGAAAGCTCGCCACCTTCTCCGGTGCGGTCTTGCGCCCGAGAGTCACCATCCATTCAAGTGCCTCGTCGAGTTCGTCCAGCGTCTGCTTGAGCAGGCGATGCTCGAGTCCCGGTGATTCCTTCATTATCCGTTCAACGGCCGCCTTCGGAAACGAGCACAGCGAGACGGAGGTTGCCGCTTCCACATTGATCGTGCTTTTCACCTTGAAGGGCCGTCCCAGAAAATCCGGTGCGAACCGAAGACCGACAATCTGCTGGCGGCCGTCCGAAAGGCACTTCGTCAGCTTCACAACGCCTGAAAGCAAGTTTGAATAGCTGTCGACGGCCTCGGCGTCGGCGATCAGTTCGACCCCCGGCTCGAGCTTGTGCCGCGACGAAGTTTTGGCGAGCCCAACCAAATGGTTTGGATCGAGCGCACCGCAGACGCCGCGATGTCGTGCTGCGCAAGACAGGCAAAGAACGGGAATGCCGGAACTGTGAATGTCTTGCCGTACTGTCATTACGCTCGCGCTACCGATCCCAAGTTTCGGCAGGATAGCAAGCGATGGCAGAGAAATCCTTGCGGCAGTTTGTCCGTGCTGGAGGCTGACCGAAATCAGGGCTTTGGCTCTTCGACGCGTCCAGACTTCCGGCGAGGCAAAAACGGCGGACCACCAAATGAGACCGGAATTAGCTGCCAGGCTTGGCGAGAACGTCCCGCGTTATACCAGTTACCCGACCGCGCCGCATTTCCATCCTGGCGTCGACGCTGATGTCTATCGAAGCTGGTTGAAGGCGCTCGAAAGCGGTGACGAGGTCTCGCTCTACCTGCACATCCCTTATTGCGACCGGCTGTGCTGGTTCTGTGCGTGCCATACAAAGCAGACCCGCCGCTACGAGCCGGTGGCTTCGTATCTCCGCTCGCTTCACGCGGAGATCGCGACTGTCGCCGGTCTTGTCGGCGGCAAGGCCCATGTCCGCGCCGTGCATTTCGGCGGCGGCTCGCCGACCATGCTGAAGCCCGAGGATATGATAGCCTTGGGAACTGTCCTGCGGGATAGCTTCGATTTTCTTGCCGATGCGAAGATCAGCGTCGAAATCGAACCCAACGACATGGACGAAGCCCGCCTTGATACACTTGCCGAGATCGGCATGGCGCGGGCAAGCCTCGGCGTTCAGGATTTCGATCCGAAGGTGCAGAAGGCGATCAACCGCGAGCAGAGCTTTTTGCAGACCAAGGCGGTTGTCGACGGCATTCGCTCTCGCGGCGTAGGGTCCGTGAACCTCGATTTGCTTTACGGCCTGCCGCATCAGACCAGGGAGAGCGTCTGTTCCACCGTGGCGCAGGCGCTGACTCTGGAGCCGGACCGGATGGCGCTGTTCGGCTACGCGCATGTGCCCTGGTTCAAGAAGCATCAGACTATGATCGACGAGGCATGGTTGCCGGGTCCGGCCGAACGGTTCGCTCAGTGGCAAATTGCCGCCCGTCTGATCATGGGCGCCGGATACGAGGCGATTGGAATAGACCATTTCGCCAAGCCGGATGATGCGCTTGCAGTCTCGGCTCGCGCGGGAACAATCCGCCGCAATTTCCAGGGCTACACCGAGGATCGCTGCGAAACACTGATCGGGCTCGGGCCGTCATCGATCAGCCGGTTTCGACAGGGCTATTCGCAGAACATGCCGTCGACAGCCGAATATGGACGCATGGTCGAGGGGGGACATCTGGCCACGGTCCGCGGCATCGCGTTTTCCGAAGATGACCGTGTTCGCGGCTGGATCATCGAGCGCTTGATGTGCGATTTCGGCTTTTCAGCAGCCGAACTGGTGGAACGCTTCGGGGAAGCCGGACAAAAGCTTCTTTTCCAAGCAAGCTCCATCGCCATTGGCGACCCTGCTCGACCGCTTGAACTCCAAGGTGACAGTTACGTCGTATCGGCGGAAAGTCGTCCCTTTGTAAGGAGCATTGCAGCGAAGTTCGACAAATATTTCGAAAGTGGAACGGCCAGGCACTCAGTGGCAGTCTGAGTGCCACAGACGAACGTCACCGTCTTCAGTCGATCGCGAACCTCCTCAAAATCGCCGAAACCAGCAGCTAACAATTCGATAGTGCATATGGCGCCACTTTACGATGCTGTGACGACGCGGGTATTTCCCAAAGGGGGTCGCATGGCAGAGGGCTGGGACCCGCTGGAACCCTGCAGGCAGGGCTCCACTTCGTATCCGCCCAAGCAGGTTGGATTGTTCGGCCCAGTCTTTCACTGAATGTCAGCGACGCACCCCATTGCGGCTTCCGCTACTCAGCGCTGCGGCTCTTGAATGCCCCTTTGAGATGAGCTCATTCTGAGTAACAACCGCACGGCGTTCCCACGTGTCTGAAACCATGCATCAGTGCGGCTAGCACGCCCTGCGCCTGTTCGCGGTTTCCGGGCCGCCCAGGCACTTACTTGACCTCCAGCTGCTCGAAGTTCGCGCATAGGCCTTACATGACGGATCGGTAGGCCGCGACCGCCGGGAAATTAGGCACCCGGGCGGCTGCGCCAATTGACCAACTTTATGCTTCGATTACTCGGACTCTGAACCTGACACGCGTCGCGATTTCTCTGACATGCCGGCGGCAGGCAAGCTTTCCTTTCTGGCCTTGGCAAACGCTCTGTCACCTTCCAGAAACCCTGCCAGCATGAAAGGTATGAGTTCCGCTACCGTTTCAGACTCGCCATAGGTCTGGCGGTAAAGCGCCGCATAGTCCTTGAGTGTTTGGTTCAGGTCCGCGCTAACGGTGATGGTCATCTTCGAAGGTGTCCGGTCTGGAATTCCAAGTTTCAGATCTGCCATGATTACTCCTGTTCAAGTCGGGTATGGGCGCAGCACAAGATCCTTGTGTACAATCACGCGTAGGGGCCAACCGGGGCGGACGATAATGGTGGGTTGAATATTCAGGTTCTTTTCGGTGATGCGCTGGCCGGCTTGACTGATGTTTTGCTGAGTGGATTCCCAGCTCGCCTTAACTAGGTCGCTTTCGTTTTCCCCAAAGCTCAACTCGGTACCACCGCCCAGTAGCGTCGCTAGAGCAACTCCCTTGATCAGCTGCCAAGTGTGAAAATCGACCTTGTCCTCAAGCCCGGCAGCGCTGGCAGATTGTCGATTTCGATCGAGGAACCGTCGGGCAGGATTATTCGCTGCCAGACCAGCAATGCGCGCCTCTGCCCAAAAGCCACGACGCTGTCATAAGTGCCGATGAGGCGTGAGCCTTGCGGAACGTGCACATTCTCGGTGACCTGTGCGACGACAAGGCCAGGCAAGTCGGAATTTATGCCGGTGACGAGACTGGCCGCAATCATGCTGCCGGCCATGTTGGTAGGGTGAGGCCGGCGTCGGCAGCGCGTGCTGATTGTAGGTCCCGCTTGTGTTCCGCTGACTGATAAAATCGAGCTTGCGCTGTTGGTTGTTCTGGTCACCCTCGGCTGGGGCAACGGAAGCTGACGCGCGCGTCGCTCCGGATTGCGGAAGCGCCTCAGACGGCTGCTGCGCACTCGGCCCGCCGCCGGCGACATCTGTCTGTCTGGGTCGATTGTCGATCCGGAATAAGACTTGCGACTCGCGCGCCTCAATTGCTTGCTGGGCAAGGCGCTGCTCCTCGGCGGAGATATCCTGCCCTGGCGCGATGCCGAGCTGACGTTGGCGTTCAAGGATGGGGCGACCGAGGTCGCCGGGCAGTGGCGGTCCGAGCACAGGGACCTTCGGCATGATCCCGGTATAGTCCTTGGGAAGCGCTTCTAGTCCCTCGGCGGGTGGCTTGCGCTCGGTGTTATAGCGGTCCTCTGCCTGGTGCTTGATACGCCATGCCGGTCCTTGAAGCGCCATCATCGTGACGCCCAGAATGGCACCCGATCCGACTGCAGCGATGGCGACGATCACACCGCGCCTGAATCGGACAGCGCGGCGGGGCGAGGCTCGCAATTGCAGCTGCTCGGGATCGAGTTTCGGCGGCGCATCGGATCGGGAAGTATCGGTCATGAGCGCTCCCCTCACCTGCTGGTCCGCGCAAAGAGCGGAATCCGCCGCGGCGGTTGCCGGCCGTCAGTCCTGGTGATGCGCACCACTTGCTGCTGTTTAGCGCCGAGGCGCAGTTCGGCGGCAGCAAAGAGGCGATCGACGATGTAATAGTTGCCGCGCATACGGAAGTTGACGAGCTGGTCATTGTCATCAGCGCCGACGATGAAGAGAGGAGGCGCTTCACCCTGATCAATGCGACGGGGGAATTCGATATAGACCTTGCTGCCATCGTCGAAAGCGCGCATCGGCCTCCAGGGTGGTGTGTCGCCGGTGATTGAATACCGGAAGCGGATATTCTCGAGCGCCACATTCGAAGCTACCGGCATGGCACCCTCGGCTTGAGCGTTGCGCTGGCGTAGCGCGATGATCTGGTCCTCGCTATAGGTCCAAGAGATCGCCGCCATTGAGGTTTTCTCGGTGCTTTGAAGCTGCAAATGGTAGGTGCGTCGATCTGTGGTGATCACCAGATTGGTGGTAAGCCCCGGCGCGAAGGGTTTTACCAGCACATGGTGCGCTGATTGTCACCGGTGCCGCTGACGGTATCGCCGATCACCCAACGCACCGTGTCGCCGGCCGACAGGCTGTTAGCTTCTCGCCCGGCTGGAGTGCGATATCGGTGACGCGCTCCGGTGCGGCGTAGAGCTGATAGAGCGCGCCATCGGCGAATGGATAAACCTGAACCGCATTCATGTACCCATACCTGGTAGGTTGCTGCGTCGCTGCTTTATTGGCATCGGAGACCCGTTCTTCAGGAGAGCGCTTGTCTTCGGCCACCCTGCCCGGATTGGGCTGTAACTGACCGGGTAGCGGCAGCGGCTTTGGCACCTCGACTATCTTGACCGGCTTCTCCGGCGGCTTCTCGATTGCGGCTGGTTTGAAATCGGCAGCATCATAGGAAATCTCAGGCGGCGGTACCGGCTTCGACGCGCAGGCGGAGAGTTGTAGAGGCCGACAGGATCAGCACGGCACGGACCGACGACATTCTATTCTTCATTGGTGGACTCCTTTTGGGGAAACGGACGTCGGCGCAGCACTGTCGAGCTCGCGCGACCAATCGATGGCGTTGATGAAGACGCCGAGCGGGTTGTTGCGCAGTTGGTCAGTATTGCTTGGCGGGCGGATCACGATGGTGAGGATCGCGGTCCAGCGCGTCGTGCTGGCAAGGCTGCAGCGCTCAAAAACCTGCCCATTTGACCTGGAACGAGCTGTCGGAAGCCCTGACCACGCTGGTCACTTGCACCGACACGCTGCGTGTGCCGATCTGACCGAAAGGATCGTTCGCCTTGGCGTACTCGTTGAGAAAGAGCGCCGCGCGGTCGGTGGCGAACCCGGCCGCCAAGGTCAGACAGCCAAGAGCCATGAACCGCCAGTTGCGGGCCTGCACTCGAGATGAGCCTATGCGCTCGTCCCAGAGCTGCGCGGCCTTCTCATACGGCGTGACCGGCTCGGGCGTCTTGCCATAACCTTGAATGGGTCGCTTGAATAGCATTTAGTCGTCCTTGTCGTTGAGAGAGGGATTGGCGCTGCCTCCCGGCCTGTCGCCTTCACGGACGGCCTGCATGGCGGCGTGACTGTGGGCACGGGCTGTCTGTTCGGAACGCAGGCGCCTGGCCCAGCCGGGCGCGGCATCAGCGACCGGACCAGTATGGCTTCCGGTCATGGATGCGGTCGGCGCACCACCGGTCGCGGTCCAGGCAGCTTCGCGCCCGGCATCAACGCTGCGCCCGAAGCCTCCTGCGGCAGACGGTCTGAGGTACAACAAGCCTATCGAGATCGGATCGCGAGGTAGCCCTGCCCGCCATGGGAATTCCTCAGGCGAGTACCGACATATTGGGCGCTGCCTTATAAGTGGAAGGCGCCTTCCCGTTGCCTCTATCGCAGATAAGTTAGCTTCCGGCCTTCGCGCTGGGTTTCCCAGCTGGACTGCGTTTCAGTCTCAATTCGCTGTGCTTCTTGTGAGCCAGACACCATTTCTCGGACGGTGAATTGACGACATTCATTGTCCGACAAGCTCTCGCCGGCGATCTGTTGGGCAGAGGCGGCTATCACCCCGGCCGTGGCACATCCGCGCGCTGCAGAACTTCGATGAGCCGCCGGCTCAAACGCCCAGGCGGATGCAAAGATCCATAGATGCGTTCCGCCAGCGCTAGTTGCCAAGCATATGACCGGCAGTTCGCAACGCGCCTAGGAAGAGGCCGGCATGGTGAGTGACATCGATTTTAGCCTGCATTGACACCGGCATGCTGGTCCAATTCTCCAACGGTGCAACGAAGCGGGAGAAGGTACCGTCGACGACGCAGTAGCGGCTAATAAGGCCTTGTCTGTCCAACGCCAGCACACCAATCTGCCCGCCTCGATATCGGATGGCTGCGAGCCGTTGGACCTCGGCGTCATCATCGATCCGCACATCGAAAAGCAGGTTTCCGCGGCTCCTCGCGGCTATCTCCGCCGCTTTGTCATTGAAGCTCAAGCAGAGTGAGCGGACGCTTTCCACTGCCATCTGGAAAACCAACAAATCCAGTTCATTCACGGCCATGTGGGCAGTTGAGCCAATAAATGGATGATTGCAATGTCGCACACGGCTTGTTCACAGGTGTCGGCGACTGATCGTTCGTGGCTTTCTGTCCGCTGCCGGCGATGAAATATTTGAAGGACGGCGGGTCCCGTATTTCCTGTCGCCTTGGCAACCGCGGCGGCCACCTGCCGGGCGGCAGCGGCAGAGATAATGTCATAGACAGGTGGAAGCGTGGGCTTTCTGCCCTTCAATAGTTCCCTGACCCTACAGATTTGCACGCGCGGCCGCAGCTTGCCGCCCGCCTCAACGGATTCGGCTTCTCTGGCAGCACGTTCCATTGCTGCGGTCGCCTTGTTGAGCGTCACCAGAACGCCAAGCTTCGTGGCTGGCAAGATCGCCAACTTGCTCAAGCTCACGACCTCTATTCGATGGACGGGCACGGCCGTGCATCGCCGCGGCAGGGGACAACATCGTCGTGACCGACCCTCAAGCCCTATATCGTGTCGGCGGGATCGTTCACCAGGAACGGCGAGATCGCCGTGGAGGGCAAGCCCTTCCACATCGTGGCCGTCGGCGGGAGCGGCAAGATCCACGATCAAGCAGCTGAGAAAGATCACGCATATAGCCACGATCCCGCGGTCCAGCCGATCTACATTTGAGGACGACCAGATCAAGCAGCGCGCCCTGTCGAATTTGGGTCCGGGATTGGCAGTTGGTCTATCCCTTCCTGACGATGGAACGCTCGATCCAGTCATGGCTTATAAGGCGGAGAGCGGCGACCAGAGCGCAGATGAGTACGCGCCTACTACGAGATCGGCTATCGCACCAATTCGAGCGGATCACGATCGATGGCGACACCGTGGCTTTCTTCGAGGGCGGGAAGCCGCTTGAGGCCTGCTACGCCGGCGACGGCTGTGAAATCCTGACCTCGAAGAAAGGAAACCGCATGGGCGTCAAATTTCGCTTCGGCGTCGCCTTGGCCTCCTCACACTTGGTTGGCTGACTCAGCGGGCAACCCGGTCGAGAAAAGCGTCGAATGCGGCAGCGACAACGCGCATCGCAAAGCGATGCTGCCGCCGTACGCGGACAAAACCCTTTTCGATGTCCACAATCCCGTCCTTGGCAAGCATCGCCAAGCGTTCAGCTGAATCGAGAAAATGGATCGGATCAGATCCGTGGGCGGCACAGATTGCCGGCACATCGGCCTCGAGATCGCACATTAGTCGCTCGATGATTGCGGCTCGCGCGCGGTCTTCGTCGGTGAGACGGTAGCCCTTTGACGTCGCCAGACGGCCAGCTGCGATGTGCCGGCAGTAGGAATCCCGTGTAACCTCGTTCTGGACGTAGCCCTCGCCGACACGCCCGATAGCCGACGCGCCGAAACCGATCAGGGTTTTGCAGGTGTCGGCCGAGTAGCCCAGCGAGTTGCGCC
This sequence comes from Mesorhizobium sp. LjNodule214, assembly GCF_964252735.1. Lineage (NCBI taxonomy): Bacteria > Pseudomonadati > Pseudomonadota > Alphaproteobacteria > Hyphomicrobiales > Phyllobacteriaceae > Mesorhizobium > Mesorhizobium sp. LjNodule214. Next base: position 30,705 of record NZ_CAXUPE020000004.1, on the reverse strand, counting down.
GCAGGCGACCGGTTTTCTGTGCCAGCGCGAGATCGTCGTCCGGCAAGGCGAAATGGTCGAGCCCGATCTCTCGGTAGCCGGCGGCAATCAGCGTCACGGCAATGGCCGCATCCTGTTCGGCGCGGGCAGCGCTGCCCGGAAGCGATGCCTCCTCGATGAGGCGCTGATTCTTAATAAAGGACGGAATGTGCGAGTAGCCGAACACCGCAAGCCGGTTGGGGCGCATGGCGACCGCCGCCCTCGTGGTCTCGACGCAAGACTGCACCGTTTGATGCGGGAGACCAAAGATGAGGTCGAAGTTGATGCTTGTCACTCCATGCCGACGCAGCATTTCGACGGCAGCCGCCGTCTGCGCCTCACTCTGGACCCGGTTGATCGCATTTTGAACAATGGGATCGAAGCTCTGCACGCCGAGGCTCGCGCGGTTCACGCCGGCTGCTTGCAAGGCTTCGGCCATATCGGCCGTGAACCTGCGTGGATCGATCTCGACGGCGATCGTAGCTGTTTCCGCAAGCGCAAAGTGGCGGCGCAGGAATTCCGTCAGGGCGAGGAACTCAACTGGCCCCATGAGAGTTGGCGTTCCGCCGCCGAAATGCACATCGCTCACGGGCAGCGCCTGCGGCGCGTGCTCCGAGACCAAACGTATCTCGTCACGCAGCGCCGCCAGATAATTAACGATCGGCGCATCATGGCGGGTGATGGTGGTGGGGAAGCCGCAATACCAGCACTTTGATCGGCAGAACGGAACGTGCAAGTAGAGTGACGCCGGATCGTTAGCCGGTAGGTTCCTGAGCCATTCCTCATAAGCGTCGGCGCCGACCGCCCCAGAGAACTCCGCGACAGTCGGATAGATGGTGTACCAAGGCAGGCGGGCTTCGCGATGTTTTGTGGTCTGCAACAGTTACCGTCCCATGTTGTTGCCTTCCATCCTTACCACTGCGCTCTCCTGTGTCTTTGCGCTATATCAGTCCGGTCCGCTTTGGGCCCGATTATTTCGCAGCGATAGCCCCATTCAGCCTTGGCTGGACAGCGATGGTATGAGCACGCGCTGGTCAGCGACAAGCGCCCTGGGTTTCCCGTCGAGACTTTCCCGCACACCGTTTGGTGCTACTATCCTATCCTATCCCCTCCCTTCAGCGTCCGATGGATCGCAGCATGCCCCATCCGACCAGTCGATTCGGCGTTGGGACCAGACTTTTGCTCGCCGGCTGGTGCGTAAGACGGCCTCACGTAGCGATACCTGGCATCTCGATGAGTTCGTCGTATTAATTGCCGGCACGAGGCTTTGGCTGTGGCGCACCGTCTGTCAGAGCGGGAATTGTGCTCGAGGAGGCCGTCCAGGTCCGCCCCTGCCAAGGCTGCAAGCCGGATGAACCAATTTAGAAAGTAGCGCTACGCCAGGCGCATGATCACCGACAAATCGCGCTCCTGTGGCCCGGCAAAGCGCCGGAGTGAAGCGCAACTCAAGCATCGCTCGCAGCTGACAATCGAGCGAATTCGCATGTGCTTCCGTAAAAACAAAAATGGCCCATGCACGGCTTCCGATTCAGAGAGGGGCTTACAACGGCTCGTCTCGACCTTCCCGCCTTTTGGAACCACTTTGTCCGGACTAGCTGGAAAGCTGGTGCACCTCGCCACCGCCGAGGTGTGGCCCTTCGCCCTAACGAGGACGCTTACGCCTAGGCATGTCGGCATCAGTGGGGCATCTCGGCTGACGTACCGAGCGGTGCACTCGCATGATGTCAACAATGTCGAGGCTCAAAACAAACAAAAGCTATCGCCATTGAACGATACTGTCGCGAAGCGAACAGACGAACCATGTCCGAAACATTTGCTTTTCGTGCTCAGCTTGACCCTCAGAGCAAAAAAGGAAACGCATTCCAAGGTCCGACGGCAAACTTGAGTGTCAATCGTAGCTTGGTCGTGAGGTTGGCACGTCACTTGCGGGGTGATTTTCGAAGCCGTTGTGACGGTACGCCCGCAGCTATCGGAGATAATCATGGCGATCAACTCGGAAGTGTTTGATTCCTCTCCGGGCATTTCAAGCAGGTGATATGAAAACAACAACTTATCGTGTGAAAGTATGATTCAGCTTCATCGCCCCTGTTGTTGAATAATTATTATGATCCGCGTGTCACACTGCGATAGGCGCAGCGCGATGTGCATCGTTTTCGATTGTGGGGACAGGAAGGGCTGGCTCGTTCGTTGACGTCCCCTTCTTCAATATTTGAACGGAGATCAAGAATGAACATCAGGAGCCTCCTGCTCGGCTCAGCTGCGGCCCTGATCGCCGTTTCCTCTGCCCGAGCCGCCGACGCCATCGTCCTGGCCGAGCCTGAGCCCGTTGAATATGTCAAGATCTGCGACGTTTACGGCGCTGGTTACTACTACATCCCCGGCACCGAGACCTGCCTGCGCATCGGCGGCTATGTCCGTTACGACATCGGCCTCGGCGATGTCGTATCGTATGACCAAGCTAGAACCACGGATGTGAAGACTGGCGAGGCCCAGGCCATATGGCAAAACCACACGCGCTTCACATTCAAAACTTGGACCGGGCAAGAGACCGAACTCGGTACATTGCAGACCTACATCCAGACCCGCATGAACTACGGCAAGCACACCACCTATTCCGGTTCGGACAGTCCTCGATACTATGCCTTCAGCCAAGGCATCACGTTGACTTTCGCCTGGGTTCAGCTTGGTGGCCTCCGAGTTGGCAAGGACTGGTCCGCCTTCGACATGTTTATTGGCTACGCGGGCCACGTGCTCAATCAGATGCTTATCCCGTACGGCGCCTTCGATACTAATGTGGTTCAGTACTACTTTGACGCCGGTAACGGCTTTTCGGCTGTGGTTTCACTCGAAGAAGGCTCGGGCCTGGTCGGCACCATCGACAGCTACGTTCCGCACCTAGTCGGTGGAGTGAAATACACACAACACTGGGGCGCGATCACCGGCGTTGTCGCTTATGATAGCAACTACGAATCGGTCGCCGGCAAGGTCCGCATCGACGTCGATGTTACCGACCAACTCTCGCTATTCGGAATGTTCGGCTACGGCTCCAGCGGCAAGCTCAACGATGACGTCACTAACGCAATCGACGCTCATGGTCGCGGGTTCTACAAAAGTTGGGGCGGTAACTGGGCTTTCTGGGCCGGCGCCACTTACAAGCTCAATGAGACAACTTCGTTGAATCTTCAGCTCTCGGGTGATCAGCTCAGGAACTATGGTGTCGCTGCAAACGTTGCCTATGCGTTTCTTGCAGATTTCACAATTACAGCCGAACTCGACTATGACCGCTACGGCGACTTCGCCGTCGGCAAGGTCGACCCTTCCATTAGCTGGGCTAATGCCAACAAAAAGAGCAGTGTCGGCGGCATCCTCCGTTTCGAACGTTCATTCTAACGGGAGGAAGAGCTTCATCTCGAGCGGCGAATGACGATTATGCGGGGGACCTGCCACGCCTGCGGCAGATAAGCCCTGACACGTTTGCAATCGGATACAGCTGCGATTAGGGCGCGGCCGATGCCCCGCTTGCCGGGATGTGACAGCTGGTAAAGCGTTGCGGCAGGTTTGCTGGCGGTCCCGGCGCTTGCGCTGACGCGTGCGGCGCAGTCCGGCGACACGGTGGAGGCCGCCGGCAGATGGGTGGGCGCGTGATCGCCGAAGCAATCGCCGAACTCGCCCAGGATCCCAGCTTCGATAACGACTGAATCGGCGGCGACCCAATGCAACCTTGGCTTCCGGAGACCGCGCTGACCGCCGCCGGCCTGACCGCGCTCGCCGCGCAGGATGCTTCGGACAAGCAAATCACCTGCGTCAAGGCGCCCTTCAAGTCGCTGATCGACCATGTCTTTGTCTCGCCCAATCTCGTGCCGTGCGGCCACGATTTCATGATCCTCGCGCTCGACCGAACCATCGAGCGGTTCCTGGAAGTGTCCGATCATCGCCCGGTCCTCTTGCGACTGGCCGGGCCTATCGGTGAGCGTTAGATCCAGAACGAGGTTACACGGGATTCCTACAGCCCGCACATCGCAGCTGGCCGCCTGGCAAAGTCACGGGGCAACCGTCTCACCGACGAAGACCGCGGCGAGCCGCAATCATCGAGCGAGGACGAAATAGTGGACAGCGAAGGGTTTTATCCGCATGCGGCAGGAGGATCGCTTTGTGGTTAGCGCTATTGCTGCGTATTCGATGCTTTTCTCGACCGGGTTTGCCCGTAGGCACAGCCAAGCAGCGTGAGGGGAGGCCAAAGGGATAACCAATCGTCGCTAAACGGCATGCTCCAGCAAATAACGGCAAGGCGGTAGCGGCGCGCTTGAGCGCCGGTTGAAGTGCTTGGAGTTTTTCCGAATGGGCGAGCGTTGCGACTAATGAAGGCGTCACATCATTCGACGGTGACTGATTTTGCCAGGTTGCGTGGCTGGTCGAGATCTGTGCCCATGAAGAGCGCCGTGTGGTACGCAAGAAGCTGTATCGGCAGCGAGAAGATCATCGGCGCGATAATCTCGTCGGTGGCCGGCAGCACGATCGTGTGCATCGTATCGAGTTTCGATGCGGCTGCCCCTTTTCCATCGGTGATGAGGATAATGCGCCCTCCGCGGGCGGCCACTTCCTGCATGTTGGAGAGGGTCTTGTCGAAAAAGCGATCATGTGGCGCGATGACGATCACTGGCATGTTCTCGTCTATCAATGCGATAGGACCGTGCTTCAATTCACCCGCCGCATAGCCTTCAGCGTGGATGTAGGAAATCTCCTTGAGCTTCAGCGCACCCTCCATCGCCAGCGGGAAATTTGTGCCACGGCCGAGATAAAGGACATGATGACACTTTGACAGTTCGCGCGACAGAAGCTCAATCTCCGGCTGGATGCTGTCCAGTACCTGCCTCATGAGGCGCGGCAATTCGGTGAGGCTCTCGACGAGCGCCTGCACCTCATCTTCGGTCACGGTTCCGCGGGCCTTGGCTGCGTGGATGGCGAGTGCGGCAAGAGCGGCTAGCTGGCAGGTGAAGGCCTTGGTGGAGGCGACGCCGATCTCTGGGCCGGCAAGGATCGGGAAGACCACATCGGCCTCCCGAGCGATGGTCGATTCGCGCGCATTGACGACAGCGCCAATTTTCAGCCCAAGCTGCTTGCAGTACCTCAGCGATGCCAGCGTATCGGCGGTTTCGCCCGACTGTGAAATGAACAGAGCCGCAGACTGCGGCGACAACGGAATCTCGCGATAGCGGAATTCGGATGCAACATCTATTTCGACCGGCAGGCGCGCATAGCGCTCGAACCAGTATTTTCCGATCAGCCCGGCGAGATATGCGGTGCCGCAGGCAGAGATCGCCAAGCTCGGGATCTTGGCGAAGTCGATGCCAAAAACCGCATCGGCACCATTTTCGATGAAATTGATATAATGACCGAGCGCATCGGCGATGACCTCGGGCTGCTCGAGGATTTCCTTCTCCATGAAGTGGCGATGGTTGCCCTTGTTGGCCAGAGTGGCCACGGCCACGGAGGTCTGGCGCGGACGCGCGACGGGGTGGCCGTCGTAATCAAAGATATCAGCGCCCGTCCTGCCGACAACGGCCCAGTCACCGTCGATGAGATAGGTGATTTCATTCGTGAATGGAGCAAGCGCGATCGCGTCGGAGCCCAGGAACATTTCGCCGTCGCCGTGACCGATCGCCAGCGGTGGTCCATTGCGCGCCGCAATGATGGTCGACGGATCATCCTCAAAGAGGATGGCAAGCGCGTAGGCACCCCTGACGCTTTTCAGCATGGCATGCACCGCCTCACCACGCCTCATGCCCTCCCGGCGGTGCCTTGCCAAGAGATGCGCAAGGACCTCAGTGTCGGTGTCGGTCTGGAACTCGGCTCCCGTCGCCGCCAATTCGTCTTTCAGTTCGGCGAAATTCTCGATGATGCCGTTATGGACGACGGCCACACCATCCGTGAAGTGCGGGTGTGCATTGCGTTCCGTCGGTGGCCCATGGGTTGCCCAGCGGGTGTGGGCGATGCCGATGGTACCACCCAGCGGCTCTTCCTTGAGTCTCCTCTCGAGATTGACGAGCTTGCCCTCCGCGCGCCGGCGGTGCAAGGTGCCCTCGGTGATCGTCGCAATGCCGGCCGAATCATAGCCGCGGTATTCCAGACGCTTCAATGCGTCGACCAGGCGTTCCGACACCGGCTGTTGCCCAACGATGCCAACAATTCCGCACATGTTCTTCTCCGAATTCTTCCCGGCAGCCTTAGCCGACGCAGACGAGGGACGCCGCCCGGCATGCGCTCAGTTAGAGTCTTCTAATGGAATCCGGTAAGTTCGGTAAAATTGATTGTTGGGATAGCCATCATCCACGCCATGGATGAACTAAACCTCAGTCCAATGCGGGTGATGTGAACCGGGGGCGTACGCTTCCGCCTTCAACGGGCTGCGCATATCATGGCCGGCGCCCTCACCTGCGTTAATAGCATGCAAGCCGGCCGGAGGAGACGGGGAATACTTGGGCCGAGTGCGAATGGGTAGCCCCGCACTCTTTGATCTCGCCGTTCAATTGTGCGGACGCTGCTTCATGCATCATTCCTCGGTTTGCTTCTCCAGGCCGGACGCAATGACTCCTTTCGGCGACGAGAAGCAAACCCTCTTCCGATCCCTGGGGCCACGCACCACGTCTTGGCTATCCGCATGGGCCGTGCGGCAGGCCGAGAATCGGTTGCCACGGTACCGGCCCATTCAGACGTCCCCTCCAGCGGATGCGCAACAGGCTGGCGTGAGAGATCTCGAGAAACCCGGCCACCGCCTCCGTTTTGCCGACGGGCTGCGGCTTTCCGATGCGCGACAATGGCCACGTTGCGAGGCGAAGGATCCGTTCCATACGCGTATCGGTCACCGTCACGATCCGGGTGAGATTGTTGGCCAAGCCGAATTCGATCATGCCGGCGAAGAGCTCGTAGGTTGCTTGGGCAAGGCCGCCTGCCGCCTTGGGCGTTGATGGGGGCAAATCGAGCGCGAAACGGCTGCTTTCCCATATGTCAGGACTCGCGGGCGCCACAGCCTCACCCAGCAGCGCCGGGAATGTGTCGCGCAACATGGTCGGCCCAGTGGTTGGCAAGAGGCGCACGCAGCCACGAATTCGCCAATCGGATCCCTTGAGCAGCAGATAGACAGGCTTCAAGTCGTCAAAGGTGTCTGTTTCCATTTCGCTTCCGGTCTGAACTTCCCAATCGCAAAGCGCACAGCGATGCAGCCTGGAGACGTTTACAGCTATCCTCGCGGACGGATCCGGATCTCGCCTGACCGGAGGCAGCCAGCCTGGCAACCGCATGGATCGTCCGAACGCGAGCTTTGCTTGGCATTTTCCAGATGGAAGGTCCCCTTGGCCTTTGAGACCTGCTTTCCAAGGCGTATTCGCGAGTTTTATCCATGCCTTTATGGTCTTGGAGAGCGTGGCGGGCAGGCTACACAGTGGGTGGCCGAGAGGTCGGGAATCAGTTGGAATGGAGGAATTCGTCTCGCCAAAGAGGGGATCCTTTGCAATGCACTGCCTGCCCGACACTGCCGCTTCAACGTTACGCGCCACATACCGCCGAGTAACAGCCGGACCGGCGACGCCGGCTGTGCTGGTTGTTGGCCTGATCAGCGGCAGCACGGTGAATCTGAGCCACGTCGCCAGCCATTTCCACGGACCGGCGAGCGTAGCCTCCAACGATCGCCGGCGGCGACGCTTCTTCCAGTTTACCAGTTCGACGAGGACTGGCTGGCGTGTACGCTGGTGGCGCGGCTCAACCTACGCCCGCCCTTGCGGCTGTGCCTTGACTGCACCAATTGGAAGCAAGGACATAAGGTCGCATCAAGGAGCGAGGCAATATGCATCGTCGTAACCTGATTAGAGGATTCATCGCGCTGGGCGTGTGCCCGATCTGCGCCCAGACCGCGCGTGCGGCCAGCGCCCATTGGGGATATGGCGGCTCGGTCGGGCCGGAGCATTGGGCCGATCTGGACACGAGAAATTTCGCCTGTTCGGCGGGCAGGCAGCAGTCACCCATCGACATCGCCGGCACGGTAAAGGCGGATATACCGCGCATCGACATCAGTTGGCTCAAGGGCGGCGGCAGGATGGTGAACAACGGCCACACCATTCAAATCAACATGCCGGAAGGCAGCACCTTGACTCGCGGGGATCGCGTCTACCAACTGGCACAGTTGCATTTCCATGCGCCGAGCGAGCATCACGTGGCGGGCATGAGCTTCCCGATGGAAGCGCATTTTGTCCATAAAGACAAAAAGAGCGATACTCTGGGTGTGCTGAGCGCCCTTCTTACGCCTGGCGCGACAAATATCAGCTTTGCCGGTCTCGCCAAGGTCTTTCCGGCCCGGCCCGGCGAGGAGATGGCAGTTGACGAGTTCGATCCCAACGGGCTTTTGCCGGCCTCGCTCGGCTACTGGACCTATGAGGGATCATTAACGACTCCGCCCTGCACCGAAAACGTGGAGTGGATGGTTGCAATGGAACCGGTCGAGGTCGACACCGCAGACATCAAGCGGTTTACGACGCTTTACGCATCTAACGCGCGGTCGATCCGTCCCTCCAATCGGCGCTTCATCCTAGGCCTCAGCTAAGGTCATCGCGCGCGTCAAGCAAAACCGCGGTAACAATCGGGGGGTTTCGAACAGTACGACGCCACCCTGGTGGCGCTGGCATCGACCATAATGCCCTAGGGTTCACAACAGCATGACCGGATCATGGGGAACTTGTGGGCCGCTTGCTTGCGGAGAACTGGGTGGCGTCACCGACACCCGTACACTCCGGCCTGGATCTGCTTGATCAGGGATTGATAAATTCGACGGGTCGCTCCCGTGCTGCGAGAACCTTCCTTATACTGGACCAATTAAAATCTCCAAAAGTGGCAGTTTAGTTTGGACCAGTAAACTGCAATATTGGCTTGCAGTCAGGGAAGCGATCGTGACTGGTCGCGCCGGTCATGGATTGCTTGCGCGCGAACTGATGGAGTTGCCTGGATGTTTGAGGGTCCCATCATCGACGGTCGAATTAAGAATATTGCATCGGGATTTAGAGCCGTGAGCGTCTACGTCGATGCCACTTCAGCTGGAGAAGGACGTTTCGATCCCCGATTGCTTGGTGAAGCCTGCGATTGCGCGTTGGCGGATGGCCCGGCTTGGGCAGAAGCTCATCTGGCGAGTTGGTCCGACGCCGACGTCGTCTTTGGCGCGAAGCCTAACCGTACGCCGTGCTCAGCCCAGGCCCTCAGAAAGCGGGTTCTGAAAGACGGCACTCTTTCGACGATCAACCCGATCGTCGATCTCTACAACGCCATCAGCCTGAAATACGCAGTCCCGGTGGGTGGAGAGAATTTTGACGCCTATGTCGGAAGACCCCACCTGACGATCGCTGACGGGAGTGAGACGTTCGACACCATGGTGAATGGAGAGGCGGTCAACGATGCTCCCTTGCCCGGTGAGGTCATCTGGCGCGACGACATTGGCGTCACCTGCCGACGCTGGAACTGGCGACAGGGCACTCGAACCCGCCTGAAGACCCTAACAGGCCGGATGTGGTTCGTATTGGAGGCGTTGGAGACCATGCCGGACGATGCATTGGCAGAGGCGACGGATGCCATGGTCGGAGGGCTGAATGCCTTGATGCCTGGCTGCAAAATCGCGAGCCAAGAAATTGCCATCGCCGGATGAGGTTTCCGGTCGAGCGAGCGGATCCATGGCCGCCCGGGGCATCCGGCGCGATCGATCCGATCGAGATTATCAAGGGCTGAGAGAATGAATGTCGATCTCCATCAGTTGCTCATCGTCTTTGCTGCATATGTCATTGCCGCGGGGAGCCCCGGCCCGAGCAACATGCGCATTATGGGGGTTGCGATGGCGCGCGGCAGAGGTGCTGCGCTCATGCTCGCCTCCGGCGTCGTCAGCGGCTCGATCTTTTGGGGTTTTATGGCCTCCACCGGCATCTCCGCCCTGTTGGCCAGGTACGCCCAGGCACTGCTCGTTCTGCAGGTTTTCGGGGGGCTTTACCTGCTATTCCTCGCCTTCAGGGCGGGACGGTCGGCGCTTACGTCGAACGAGAAGCTGGCGGTGCGCGCATCGACCGACCAAGTCGCTCTTTCGCGGGGTGAGCTCTATAGGAAGGGCCTCTTGATGCATTTGGCGAACCCAAAATCCGTGCTAGCATGGATCGCGCTCGTCACGCTGGGGATCGGCCCGAATTCATCGTGGCAGAGCATCGCGGCGATATTGGGTGGCTGCGCCATCCTAAGTGTCACGATATTCTGCGGCTACGCCATTGTCTTCTCCACACCGCCTATGGTGGCTCTGTATCGCCGCTGCCGCCGCTGGATCGAAAGTCTGTTGGCGATGTTCTTCGCGTTCGCCGGGCTGCGTATGCTGCTTTCCCGTATATAGTTTCGAAAGGAATGGATGATGACTTTGTTTCGCGGCCTGTCGGCGTTCCCCCTTACGCCAACCGATGCGGAAGGGCATGTCGACACCGAGGGTCTGGCTCGTTTTCTCGAGCGTATTCAACGCGCCGGAGCGGACTCCATCGGCCTTCTGGGGAGCACGGGCGGTTATGCTTACCTCACCAGGGAAGAACGCAAGCGTGCCGTTCAGGCTGCCGTGGAATGCATCGGCGGCAAAACGCCTCTTGTCGTGGGTGTGGGTGCATTGCGTACCGATGAAGCTCAGGCTCTGGCGCGCGATGCCAAATCCGCTGGCGCTGACGGCCTGCTCCTGGCACCGATGTCCTACGTTCCCCTGAACGAGGACGAAGTCTTCCAGCACTTCGTCGCGGTGGCCGAGGCGGGGGAATTGCCTTTGTGCATATATAACAATCCAAGCACCACGCGCTTCACATTCAGCGACGCATTGATCGCCCGGCTGTCAGAGGTGTCCAACATCGTCGCGGTGAAAATGCCTCTGGCAGCGAATGACGATTACGCGGGGGAACTGGCACGTTTGCGGTCGATGACGCCTGACACGTTCACAATCGGATACAGCGGCGATTGGGGCGCGGCGGATGCCCTGCTTGCCGGATGTGACACCTGGTACAGCGTTGCGGCAGGTCTGCTGGCGGTCCCGGCGCTTGCGCTGACGCGTGCAGCGCAGTCCGGCGACGCGGCGGAGTCCACTCGGTTGAACCGCGCTTTCGGGCCGCTCTGGACCTTGTTCAAACACTACGGCAGCTTCCGCGTTATGTTCGTCATCGCCGACTACCTCGGTCTGGCGCACGTCCAGCCACCGCGCCCTATTTTGCCGTTGCCGGAGGACGCCGGAGATGACATTAGGCAGGCATTGGAGAAGCTCGAATAGCCGAGCAATGGCATGCCCAGTGCAACTGTTAGTTAGGCACCCGGCGCGCAGGCGTTCCGCGCACCGTTCGAGATGGAAGTTGGGCGGCGCAGAATTGGATCGGGTTGGTCGCGCTTTGGCTTTGCGGTCTCTTCGGTGGTGAAATGGTCGCAACGTTATCGTGCTCCGGTAGCGCCGGGAAGATGGGCGGCCATCGCAAACGCGTTCTGCAGCCGCATCGAACTTTCATCCGCGACCAAACGACCGGAAGTAGAATTTCGAGCTGATCGTAGGCCGCTCGCTGCCTGAAGAGGGTGCTCCGCGCTACATCGGTTTCGTCTATGGCTATGATCGCGAGCCGCAACGGCGCATTCTCGACCATCTCAAGAAGCAGCCCGTCCAAGCCAATCAGGATCTCACCTTCATCACCGACGGTGGGGAAGAATCGCCGACTGGTTCCATATCACCGTGCGCATCAGGCAGTTCGTGCAAGGGCTCGAAAACCAGGACGAGCAGACCGGACAGGACCTGCTCGAAACTCTGCGCAGGATCAAATGGCATCTCTGGCATGTTGACGTCTATCGGGCCCGTCACGAAATCGCCGACCTGCAATTCGACGCGGAAGGTCTCGAAACAGGCTAGCCGAACATGCGCAAGTTCCTGACCGCCATCGGCGAGTTCACCAGGCCTACATCGCCTCCAACAGTGCCAGCCTGATTAATTACGGCGACGTTAGCGGTCCGGAGATCGCATCTCTTCGGCCCTCGTCAAGGCCACCGTCAACGCCGTTCCAAGCGGGTCGCCAACAAATGGCAGATGCAGTGGAGCAGGATCGGCGCACATCTTCTGCTGCAAACCCGCACGCAGATCCTCGATGACCGTCCCGACGCGCTTGGCGTGCAGCCCCTCACCTCGCCCGCGCCCCGCGGTGGTTCTTGCCAAGAGACGCTCGCTCGCATCTAACGAAAACCGCCGCTGCATTTAGCTGCATCCATTGTTCGGATGCGTGCGATCCAAACAATCAATTTGTTCAATCAGCTTCTTGAAAGCTAACCCTTGTTTGGTGGAACATGGGCTCTGGTCGTCGACGCTGGCTTAATGCAGGGGCTGCACGCAGGAGATACAATGCACAGAGATCGCAAGCGGGTTAGCGGCATAATGGCTGGCCGACCGGTGTCATCCCCAGGCTGCTGCAGCGTGCGGCTTGTCTGTCCCTCCATGATCTCTCGGAAGACAGTTCCGAATACTGCGACCGGTTGCCCGCCTTGTGTGTCGCCTCGATCTCATAACCGATGGTGAGCTGCTCAATGGGCTATCCTTCGCCGGATAAGAGATGAAGTGCGAACGCTCTCGGGGATCATGCCGATCGTACGTACGTCCTGCTTACTCTGGTCAGGCATAGGGCGCAATTTGTTGGCCCAGCTATGAAACTCTTGCCGGAAGTTAGCTTTGCCGCGTGCGTGATGGCTTGAGCGGACTGACGCAACGAAGGCTCACGAGTATTCGGTTCCTGCGGTCATTATGACGAGACCCAACGGTACCTTCAACATCGGCGTGGTTCGACTCGCCGCGCGAAAACAGGCAAATCTCGATTGAATCCGTCACGCGGTGTCAGCCTGGCATTGGTGCCTTCCCTTCTCAACAACTATCAAATCAGCATTCACGATAGCCCAGTTATCGTTCTCACGTGCCGTAACGCCGTGCCTTCAGTTTCCACGTTCGCGTCGAGCTCGCGAGTGGCCAGAGTTCGGAACAGAACGGTCGAAGTCTAATCGCCGCGAAATTCAACGGAGGGTCAGCGGGGCCAAGGGGGCAAAGTGCGACGGTGTCTAAGCCGTCTTTATGAGGGGAGAGGTACACATGGCTTTCCTGTTCCAGCAGCATCCGGCCGCATACCGAACCGATGCGGAGCTAGAATTCAGGTCAGACTTTCGCAACCCATGCGCTGCGGGTCGAACGCCGTTTCCTTGGGAAACATGGCTCAGTGGCGACAAAGCATTTGTCCTCGCCTTAGCCGCCTCGATTGCGCTCTTGGTCGGGACGCAGAGGCAGGCCCCCAAGATCAACGACGCGGTCATAAGCGAGCTGCGAACGATTCAGATCAACGATGCATTGCTCCAGCGCGACGTCGCCCGTGCTCGGACCGACATGGAAGTGGACCACTCGGTTGCTTCTACCGGACAGGCATTGCAAAGGAATCTTGAAGACTTGCAGCGCGATTTCGAGATTTCGCCCGATGAGGCCTCCGGGCAATCCAGATTGCTCGCGCAGCTCGTAAACTCGATCGAAAACACGCAGGCTGCCATCTCAGCCTTGGTCAAGCATAATCAGCGTATGCAAAGCTCTCTCGCAGATCTTGCTCGTTCAATTGACCGCCTTGAGGGCGGCAAGCTTGAACTCTCCGAACTGATCGTGTTTTCAGTCGAACCGGGGCTTACCCTCGCCTCACAGATGGAGCTTCTCGAAAGATTTACTCCGGGCCAGGCCCGAGCTGTCGCGGATGTCGTGGCCAGGTTCCGCCCTGTCCTGTCTTCTTTATGGAGGTTGGAGCAAGCTGCCGATCAGATCGCATCCCTCGACACGTTCTCCAAGGCTGCCGAACTGGAGCGAGAGCATCTGAAAGGCTACAGTTTGGCCGGCGCGCAGGCGCAGCGTACGTGGCTTTTCTTTGGCTCTGTGTCCATATGCCTTTGCTTGGCAGCGATCATTAGGGCGTTCAGGCAGCATCTGCGGACCAACCGGTTAGAAAAAAGGTTGGAGCTTGAAGAGGAATTGAGCGCGATCGAAGCTCGCTTCAACGATAGTATAGCAAAGAATGCCTCGGCGCGCTGTTCCACCGAAGCAGCCCTTAGACTCATTCAACGCGTTTTCGATGCGGACCAATGCGCGCTTACTCTGGTGGATCCGAGTCTCATCAGGCATACCGAGTACTTTGTGGCGAACACGTGCATGCGCGTCTGGAACGTCGCGCTTATTGATGAACTCGTTTCACTTGTCCGCGCCGGACGGCCAGTGTTTCGCGTCATCCCGGCGGCGGAAATGGTTCGGACCGCCAGAGGCTCTTCCGGTGTTTGTCAAATTGTTGGTTGCAGCGCCTCCGGTCAGCAGGTTGCCGTTTGCATCCTCGTCTTTGAAGGAGATCGCTCACTCCCTTCAGCCGACGACCTCCGGGTTCTTGCCAGTTCTATTGCGCGTCTAAGCAACCATCTTGAAATGCAGCGTATAAATGCGGAACGCGACCTTCTGGTGAATCGATGGGAGCATGTGGAAAGGCTGAGGACTGTCGGCACAATCGCAAGCGGCGCTACACATGAATTCAATAATATTTTAGGATCAATAATTGGATTTTCAGAGATCGCACTAGGTCTTGTGCGTCGGCCCTCGAGAATTCAAAACTCCATCAACCAAATCATCTTAGCTGGACACCGAGCCAAGCTGATCGTTGACCAGATTTTGGCACTCAGCCAAAAACGCAAGCGCGTGGCAGTGCCTTTCAATATCTCCGAAATTGTAATGGACCTTGCGCCACTGCTGCGCATTACAGTTCGTGCAGATGTTCAGTTGCATTTCAAGATCAACGGGCAAACGGTTGTCGAGGGCAGCCCAACTGAGATACAGCAGATCCTTATGAATCTGTGCAAGAACGCATCGGAGGCTGTCTTGAACGACGGCCGTGTCGAGGTTGGCGTTTCTCGGACCCGCATCTGCGAAACAAAGCGGTTGGCTCAGGGCACCTTGAGACCTGGAGATTACGTTCTGCTCTCCATCAGCGACGATGGCCCAGGAATCGCAGGTTCGGTACTTCCGCATGTCTTTGAGCCTTTTTTTACCACACGCTCTCGCGTCGGCGGGACCGGGCTGGGTCTTGCTGCAGTGGACAGGCAGGTGTGCGCGCTCGCAGGATGCCTAGACGTCAACTCGGTTGTTGGCCGAGGTACGCGCTTTGATATTTACTTGCCAGCCTCCGAGGAGGAGCCAGTCAGCGCTGACGTCACTTTCGGCCCATACAACGGATCACCGGCCAACGGCGGAATCATTGCAGTCGTGGAGCCCGATCCAGCAGAGTTGGAGATTCACAAGGACAATATCGCCGCGCTGGGTTATGAGCCGATCGGCTTCGCGACCTTCGAAAGTCTTTGCGGCTGGATCGAGAGCGGGAAGGCAGCTGACCTGCTGATTTTGGCGAAGACGCCTTTCCTCGAGCGAGGACGGGCCGAGCCCGTATGCCCCACCATCATGGCGGTGCCTTTCATAGTCATCGGTGACATCGACCCCATGCCGGTCACATCTGACAATCAGGCCTTCGTCCTTCGGCTAGCGAGACCGGTCTCGTCCAGGACAATAGAGCATGCGATTCGTATAATGATGATGGCGTGATGCCGCCGACGCGCTCATTCTATGCAAGTAATGTGAGAAGGCCTGGCAAAAGACATCGAAGCAGAACAAAACGACGCGTCGCATCACAATGGACTTATCGATGCAGAGACGTTGTTCTAGCCTTAGTGCTTGTTAAGGAGGTCGGTTACTGTCTCTCCCCGTCGCCGGGCATCGGCGGCAAGCCATACCTCTCCCACCTCGTACAGGTCACCTTGGGTGTGGAACGGCACAATGACGTCAACGGCAGCCGACAGCATGTCAAGAAGCGTTCGATCTTCCACAGCGGCTCCTTGCGGGCTGCTCTTGACGAGGGAAAAGAGCTTTTTGAAGCCCTGGACCGGATCAGCCCCATGGATCGTTGATATTGATCCCGCATGGCCGGAGACGACTTCGCTAAGGTAGGCCCATGCAGCATCATCGCGCATCTCGCCGAGCAATATTCGATCAGGGCGCATGCGCAAGCTCGCTTGCAGCAGTTGCTCGGCTGTCACCGCACCTACGCCGGCTCGGTCCTTTGGATAGAGTAACCGGACATGGTTCTCGTGCGGGATTACAAGCTCCAGCGTGTCCTCGATACTTATCAGTCTCTCTTGCGGGGGTATAGCGTTGATCAAAGTCTTGCTCATTGTCGTTTTGCCGCTTCCAGTAGGTCCGCAAAGCAGCATCGTGAGCCGTCCCGAAACACACGCTTGCAAAAACTTCTCCAAGTCACCATCGTCGTATTGCTGAAGAATAGTTTCGTCCTGCCGCTCTTGGCGCTGTTTTCGTGACCGCCATTGATTCCAACGTGAGTATTCGTAGCGAGAAGAAACTTCCTTCAGTTCGGTCACACGACTTGAAGGACGCCGTATCGTCAGGCTTACTGTTCCTGAGGGAACAGCGGGCGGCAAACAGATCTGCAGCCGCTCTCCGTTCGGCAGCTCAGTCGCACAGAGGGGGCTTTGCGGTCCGACATCTTGCTTGCGCAGCGCTCCAGCGAGAATCGCGATGTCCTCCAGATCGTTATAACCTAGCGGTAGCGGATGTTTCGTGAAGACGCCGGCTTGTCGCACAAACGCTTCCCCAGGCCGGTTGATAGCGACCTCTTCGGTCCTCGGCTCCTCAAGCCATTTCAGAACGGGGTCGAGAAGCAAACGCAATTGAGGGTCAGCCTCCGATCGCATTGTTGTCTCTCCGGCGTTGGCGATGTTGGGGGGCTGGCGCCACGACAGTTGCCGTGAGACCGTATACATCCGAGAAATCGAGGTCGCGAGCCACAAAGATGGATACAGCATCTCCCTGGTTTTTCTTCAGGGTTGGCGGAATGTTGACCGTCGCTCTCAGTGTCGTCTCGACGGCTTGTCCGCCATTGCTCTGGAAGCTGTTGATGCCGCTTCCTCCGCCAGAGCTCGCCGCGTATTGACCGGCCGCCTGGAACGCGCCTTGAAGGACGCTCATCAGCATTGCTCCGCCAAAGCGTTCCCGGAAGTGATTATCCACCGTGCCAGGCACTCCGGAGCGGCCGAGCTCGTCAGCACCCGGCGATGCTATCGAAACGAGGGCATGGTCAGGTGTTTCGATGCGCGTCCACAGCACGAAGACACGCGCATCCCCCTGTTCGAGACCGTGCTGGATCTCGCCAATCACGGTCGTCCCACGATCCAAGAGCACGACATTGTTGGTGGCGCCGCGGACGTCTTTAGGTAAGACGCACTTCACATAGCCGGGTAAATTTGTGTCGACCGCCGTTTGCAAAAGGCAAGGAATGATCGTTCCCTGAGTAATCACGAGATCAGGGTGCGGCAAAAGTGTGGCCCGGCTCGGCTCCTGTATATCTGGCTTCAATCGGCCTGACAGATCGCCACCGATCGAGATCTCATCCGCGGTCGCGGGAGCATCCTTGTGGTCGTCTTCGCTCCGCTGAGCCACGTCGGGCTTTTGACTGCCGCTGCTGTAGGCGAAAATTGGTGATTCCTCGGGCGGCGGTTCAGCTGCCGCGGGTTGCGGTGTGGATGGCGCAGGATCTGCCGCCTGCGCCGCCTTTGCAGGTGCTGGAGGTTCGGGAGCAAGCTCAATAGGCACGGGGCGGAACGGCTCGGCGTTGGGGGAAATTGGCGGGTTTGGCTGAGAGGGTTCGTCTTGTGTGCTGGGACGACTTCCGAGCCAGATGAGCGACAGAGATGAGATGAGAACAAGACCGGCGACGGCCAATTTCTGTGGTCCCGAAACATGCCGGCGGGCCGGCTCCGAGACCAACGATGCGGATGCATTTACATCGTGTCCCGACTGTGGGCCGGTTTCATTCATCGGCCCGAGCCTTTCAAAACGCGCCACACGTCGGGTCTCACTGTACCGGTGCCCGGCGCTCGTCCAACAGGATCATATGCCCTGTTGAAAATCGACAATACCGTATTGCCATCTCTCAGACGCCATTCCCGGGCGACTGCGGCTACTTCAACAAAGTCGCCTTTGACTGTGAAGTTGGCAGCGGCTTCCTTGCCGTCGGGATTGATAATGTAGAGGGAGGGTATACGGGAATTGCTTGCGAAGCCAAATACGGTGGTAAAGCCATTGTCGAAAACCTGCAGCGGCGCTAGCGATCGATCGCCCTTTGCGACGTAGTGAAAATTGCTTTCGTCGGAACTGGCAGTTGTACCGGGCCGATTCAACAAATCCTGAACCCTCTGTTCCTGCAGCACCTTTGCCCGGGCCTGACCAAGAATCGAGCGCTTTTCTGCTGCCTGTCTCAAAGCAGCGGCCTCATCACCGGGATAGGTGAACTGCACACTGTAGTATAAGTCAGGTTGCTGCTCATCTAGTTTTGGCATCGCTCTCGTTGAAATGCTGAAGACATATCTGCGGGTACCGGACTCACTGTCGGCCAGAACGACGACCGGCTGCGGCGGCAGGATCCGGCTGGCCTTAAAGAACAGGTAGTTGGCGCGTGGGAGCGCAGCCAAGTCTTTGCTATTGGAAACGGCCACGGCTGCGACGGTCTCGTTGGCCGCGAATGTGACGACCAGCGTTGCCCCCACCGCGGTCGACAGGCGCACCACTTCGTCGGGACGGTAAGCCAAGTAGCGCATCCGCGCATCATGCTTGCCGGCAAGCGGGGTGTCTTCCGCGGAAGCCTCCAGCGTTAAGAGTAGTGAACAGGCCAGTGCCAGAAACGCTCTTTTTGTCATGGCTGCACGTCACCCAGGTTCGACACGCTATCTTCCGAGGTTTGATAGGAAGTGACGAGTAGACCTCCCGGATTGGTGAGCCTTGATTGGGCAGGCAGATCTGTCAGGCGCTCGTAGCGGATGGTTGCTGTCCAGGTGGTCACCAACGGCATCTGCCCATCGATGGAAAGGGTGCGTTTGTATCGGATCTGTTGAACGTCCGGACTGATGTCGTTTGAGGAAATATGCCCGACTTCGAGCTTGCCGAGCTTGCCGACTGTGACTTGCGGCGAGGTGGGATTCGGATAATTGAAGAAATCTTGATATTGCTGCCGCACAGCCGGTGCGCTGAAACTGGATACGAGGTCATAGCCGTATTGGGCGGAATCGGCTGTGTAGCTCTCGCGCAGGCGTACATATTCCCACAGCGAAGCATTTATGACGGCTCGCTCTTGGGTTGCCGGCAGTCGAGAGACTGACACTTCGCTGTCAACTGTTCCATCCGGGCGTACCCAGAGGAACACAGGTACGAGCTTGGCCAACGGGACCATGGCAGCGATGGTAAATGCCTGCGCAACATTTCCTAGGACCGCCGCTGCCGCAAAGGCTATGAGGGCCTTTGACAGGCGCCGCGCAGACTTCGCTCGTGAAGTTTGAAACGCTTCCACCTTCTTATAGTGGGCGGCTAGCGTTTCTCTCTCCACCAGAAGGGCATGTTCAGGAAATTTCACTTGGGCTCTTTCGCACATTCGACTTGAAGATCTTCAGGGGAGGTTTCCCATTGTCCCACGTTCAGTTGGAATGGCGAACCCGTGCAAGTCGCAAGCTTATCGGTTGTCTTGCAGGCCGCCAAAGCCAGTATTGACAAAAGTAGATAGTATTTCATGTTGAGGTACCGCCCTTGTCGATTGATTAACCACCTGCCGTTTTGGCAATGCGGCGATTGAGGCTGCTAAGAGATTGGTTCGCACCTGCCCAAGAACCGCCGGCTATGCTGCTGGCGATCGTCGGAAGCGCGACGATCAAAGCGTCACCAGCTAGGAAAAGCATATCGAGCTCGTAAAGCCCGATGATCTTGGCTGCTGTCGTACCCTTGTATTTGATCACCGCAAGCATGACTCCCAGCGCGACTGATTCGGCCGCGATAACTATCGTTGCAACGATGTTGAGGAGGACAAGCAGCAGCCCGTATGAGAGCAGTTGGCCGATCCATCTGGTAGCCATGTCTCGAGTGTGATCAAAAAGATAGCCTACAAGAACGAGGGGGCCGATCGCCAGGAGCACCTTCGTCAGAATTCCAACGGCATCATAGATCTCGAACGCTGTCCAGAGCGAGCCGTACAAAATCCATTGCGCTCCCTGGAAGGCAAGTATGTCCTGCTGATTCATTGGCCCAATTTCGGAAGCAATCCGCTGAAAGGCACTCTGACTTGCAGCGAACATTACGTCGAGCTTCTGGGGGATACCGATGAAGGGCAAGGCGCTTCCGCTGATCTGGTGGGCAAGCTTTGGAATCGTGTCGTCGAAGACCGATTCAATGTACAGCTGATAGTTGGCCTGCCCTAAGATGAGGGCGACGACAATCGATACCGTGACTACGCGCGAGATACCTCCGCGCGCGTCGACTTGACCGCGCATGACCAGAAAGCCTTGGATTATGATCCAGAGCGTGACGCACGCAACCAGAGGCGCACTGACCGCCTCTTGGACGTTTCCAATCACTTTGTGCAGCCCCACCGTAAAGGCCCCATGAAAGATCGCGTGTATGGCCGTGAATGGCGCAGGAATTCTGAAAACCATTGCGTGAACCTTATTTTGCCCCTGATCAGCGCAGATGAGCCGGATGAACTAAGCGTCGCTACTCAAACATTCTGGCGGTGTCCTGGCGTTCGCGACGCTGCATCGCGGCCTCCTCTGCGGCGTGAAGGCTCGCTTGTGCAGTGGCCATCGTCAGCAGACTCGTGGCCTGGACATTTTGGATAATCGCATCATGAATCTGCTTGAGGACCAGACCGTTGGTGACGGTGGCCTGCACAATATTTCCCGAGCGGGAAAGCTGACCAAGCGTGTTGTCGTTGGCCTTAAGGCGCTTGTCCATTACGCCCAGAGTGTCGGCCGCAAGAGCTGCGGCATTGATGGCACCAGCGATTTGTCCCTGTAACAGTTTCGCTTCTGAATCCGTGCCGTCGACTTTCCGGTTTGGGTTGTCCGCAATTGCACGCGCTTTAATCGAAGTTGGCGCCTGACCCTCAAACATCTGCCTCTCAAGCTGATTGCCCGACGGGTAGTGATTTCCTTGGTTCAGTGAACTTAGCAGCCCCGTGACACCGAATGACGACTTTAGTATCTCCACCATTTCCATCGTGGAAGCGAGCGTCTGGGCTGACTTTATCAGGATCTGCGCAGTGGAAACCGCTGTTAAGCCCGCTTGTGTTACTACCGCCGGGTCGATGACGACAAATTGCGACCGGGCCTGTCCGCTAAACAGAAAGGAAGCGGCAAGCGTCGTTGCTGCAAGCGTGGGAAATCTCATGAATATTCCTCCGTCAGTCTTGAATTTCGTTGTAACGAGCCATGAACTTGTCGAGCCACGCACTTGGGGCATCTCCGTGCTGGTCACGAAGCTGGTCGACAAAGCGCACGGTGTTGGCCCGCCCCGAGAGTACGGCTACATACTCGCGCATCTGGCCAAGATCGAATTCGCAAACAACACTCCCGCTCTCGCGCTTGAGCAAAAACTTGCGGCTGCCAATTGCCATTCCCTGGCGGATTGCCTCGAACTCCTGCGTGGTGCACTTCAAGCCATCGACATACGCGGCCCGGTCGGCCGTCGGTGATGGGTAGAAGATCTTGGTCATGCATTGTGCAACGAGACTGGCCCCGAGGGGCGATTCAAGCACGTGTTCAGGCTGCTGCGTTGCGAGTATCAACATGCCGTTGTTCTTGCGGACGGTGAGCAGGAACTTGTCGATAACAGCCGAGAACTGCGGGTTGAGCAGATAGAAGCGAAATTCGTCGCAGCTCATGACGAACCGACGGCCATCGACAACAGCGCCCACGCGGTGCAGAAGATATGCGGCGGCCGGCGCACAGACCTCCTCAAATTCCAGGAGCTGCGTCATGTCGAAGCCGGTAATGGAGGCATCCAGCCTGACTTCGTCCTCATCGCCGTCAAAGGCCCATCCAAGCGCATTCCCTCTACACCACCGCTGCAGCCGTGCTCCCGCGCCCTCCGAGGGGCTGTGCAGCAGGAATTCGCGCAGGCCCGCAAGTGAGCGCATGGCGGGTTCGAACGAAAGTTGACGAAGAATTCCACGTTCCAGTCGACGGCTTTCCTCCGGCGAGATCGGACCACGGCCATCACTCTCGATGAGGGCCATCAGCCATTCGCGCAGAAAATCCAACGAGGCGGAGGTGTTGTCCAGTCCGCGCAGAGGGGCCAAGCCGCTCGGAGCGCCTCTGCGCAACGCAAGGTATGTCCCTCCCGTGGCTCGCACCAGCAGTTCACCACCCCGGTCTTTATCGAAAAAGACGATGGCGCCATTGCGATCGACCACGCTTTGCTCAAGCATCGCGAGGATAAAGGTCATCAGCGTCGTCTTGCCTTTGCCGACGGGTCCGAATATCGCCGTCATGCCGACGTCATTCTCATGGGGGATGTAGTCGAAAGACGTTCCACCGTTTGTGCGAAAGCGCGCAACAGCTTTGCCCCAGTGGCCGGAGCTGGAACCGCTGGGGAAGTTCTCAAATGAGACAAGCCCGGCAAAATTGTACGAGGTGATCGCCCCGGGGCGCGTGCGCCACCTGTTGTTCCCCGGGAGTTGGGACCAGTACGCGGCCTCCATGCCGATACCCTCTTGGACGATAACGGCGCCTGTGTCGGCCAGCCTTGCGCGCGCATTTGCTGCGCGATCTGCAAGGCTATTGAGGCTGTCGCCATAGACGCACAGGCTCAGATGATGCGAACCCATGACGAACTCGTTGCTTGCCAGTGCGTCCTCTGCCTCGGCAAGTTCATTGATCTGGGTGAGAGCCTTGTCGCCGGCGCTCGTCATCTGGCTGGATTTAAGGCTAAGCTTCGCATGAGCTTGTGGCCGAGTGAGGAAGGAAAAGCTCTGGCTCAGGACAAGCGGGAAGTTGGCGGACAGTAAGGGATTTAGCATGCCTGGCCGCGTCGTCGCCGGATATTCACGGAACGAAAACAATGATCCCACGGAGCTATCCCCGGGTCTTCGAATCTCAAGCGCCCGCTTCCCGCAGATGACCCGATCAGTGTAGATCGAGGCGCCAAGCGAGCCGGTAACCATCGGAACCGGAAGAAACCGGCAAGTCATTATCAGCCGAAGCGCCTCACCAATTTCCGTGAAGAGCACGTTGCCTTTCTCGCGAATACCCAACCGGCGCAGACCGTAACCGCCGAGTGAGCCAGCAATGATCTGCCAGAGGTCCTCCAGGCTTCGCAGTTGTGTGGCCAGATCGTTGTCATTCCGTCTGGGGGATTTGGCAATGCGCCAGCCGATCTTACCGATTGCGGTGCGGGGGGACACGACGATAGTGAGGAAGTGATCGTTGCGAAAGAGCTTGCCCGACAGCACATGGCGCTCATAGGCCTCGCTCAGACTGCCAGCAAATGCACTTTGAAACTGGCGCGATGCCGGCTCCGGCACATCGTTGTTGCGCACAAGATGAGCGTATAGCGTGACATTGTCATCCGCGATGTTGCGCAAGAGAGTGTTGAACGCGCGGCAGCGCGAATTGCGCATCTCTGCGTCTTCCAAATCAAAGGGCAGGCCGTTCACGTGTGCCATGGCCATGATCGATCCGTCTTCCAGCAGGACAACCTGATCGCTGAGATGACCGACATACGGAAGATAGATCTCGCCAGATCTCTCGGTCCGGCCACTGGCGCCAAACATTACACCATTCCTCTTCCGCGTTTCGGCACTCTGATCGGATTGACGCTGACGCTCGCGCCACCCCAGACCGGCCCGTCCACGCTTCTGCCGGCCGTCTGCAAATAGAGGAGCGCTACGCTTGCGGCGTTATAGTCACGCTCAACCACCAGCCGTGCCCCGAACCAGAGTGGCACGAGCACGATTTCATAAAGTGGGTTTTGAAGGACAATGATGACGAGACCAGCCAACATCATCAGCAATCCGGCCAGCGTCAGCGGCACCCCCAGAAACAGTGCGGGACGTGTCGCCGCCACATAGAGGGTGCTCACTTCCAACCGGTCGCTCATCAGCCACCGCCTATGAGCGCCTTGCCCAGGAAGCTTGCGCCGAACATGATGACGATCCCTCCAACGACACCCGCAACCAAGCCAAGTGAAGCACGACCGAACATCCAAGAGATGCCGATGGCCACGAGTCCGAGCACCGCCAGTGATTGTCCGAAGGGGCCAAGTATGAAGGTGCAGATATTCTGGACCATCTTGGCGGGATCCGTCCCTCCGGTCACCTGAGCCGAGGCTGGCCCGATGGAGAAGACCGTCCACGCGGCGCCTGCAGCAGCGGCCGGTACATATTCAGCCGTCGTGCGCAGCATGGAAAAAGGCGAAGGAACACGCGTTTTAAGCGCACGAAGTATTTTGAATGGCTTCATCATTGTATCTCCATGGTTCAATCGAATACGAGTTTGTTCGGGTTCGAGGGTTCCCGCTCTTCCGCAGCCTGGCTGCCTGTCGGGCCGGAGGGATCGGCCCCGGAGCGGTTTGACTCATACGAGCCCCAGATGTCCCAAGAATTTTGGTTGGGCTGCTTTCCATTGGCCTGTTGGCTCTGTTGGAGCAGAGGCGGCACGGCTTTCCTACCGGATGCCTCAAGGTGTGGCGCATCTGGAGCGGTCGGCTCCAGCGTTCGCTCGAGATGACTCGCGATGTCCTTTGCAGCCGACTCGACCTTGCGTACATAACCGTTGGTGAAGCCACGCGTGACGTCGCCCGTGTTGTAGGCCGAGATGGCACGGCGAAGCGCCAGTTGCTGCGCCGGAGCAGTCGTGCCGCCGGCATACCGGCTTTCAAGCAAGTGGGCGGCGGCCGATAGCGAGGCGCAGGGCTCGAAAGCCTTTTCCGGCGTGAGATTGAGGAAGGAAAAGTTCTTGCTGTTTATCTGCATCAATCCGACATCGACAGAATGTTGTGCTTCGAGGCGGTTCTTGATGCCCCGCGTCGCTTCCAGGCGGTCTATCCAGCGAAGCTGCTCACCTGTGGTGTTGTCATGAGCCACCAGCGTTTCAAAGCCACTTTCAATTTTGGCAATCGCGGCGAGCGTGGACGGCGCAACCCAGGGAGCGCATTTGCGCGACAGGCGGTGGAATTCACGGGGCGAAAGTGGCGCGGGCTCGGCTGGGAATGACATGGATGTCAACAGGGCGATGGCCAGCGGCCAAGCTGCAATAAACATTCCTATCCCCTACCTTTCGAAGCGTCAGGACCGGTTCTGGCCCTGTCCGGCACGCGCTTATCGGGCAGGTTTGTTACTGCGTGATGTTCAAGTTCAGCTTTTTCGGTTTCAACTGAAGCAAAGAGCTTGTTCGTGTCCGGGTGCATGGGCACCTTGCGCATGCGCGGGTTGCGCGGGCGCGATCAGCCGGCACATCTCGACCATCGTGGTGGATCATTCCAGCGCGGGATTGCCCGTCCCGGCCGTCCGTTGCTCCTGCAGCGTCAACCGCGACTTGGCATGGGCGGTGATGGAACCTTGTGTCAGCGCCTGGCCGAAGGACAAAATGGCGAGCTTGGCGGGTTCATCTCAGGCTGCGGAAGCTTGGGTCGATCGAACGCGAGAACCGACTAGGGCGCCGAGCTGCCCAATGTTGCGGCATGCTGCCGTTGTTGCAAGAGACAGCCATGCGCCCTGCATACTCAGGCATTGGTTGAAACCGCGAGTTCGTCCGCGAAGCTCGTCGGAGGCGCAAATACGCGGGACGAGGGTCAACTGGGAAGACGTGGCGGCGCAGCCGGCCTGGTGCGAGACCTGGTTCAGTTGTTCGGCCGCGCCGCGAACTGGTGGTCACGCACAATCCCATCGGCAGAAACCGCAGGCGGATTGACGCAGTCCGACAGCGCTCTCGACAAGTACAGTGACAGGCTCAAAAGGAAGGTATTGCATCAACCGAGAAATGTTAGCTCGCAAGGTAGCCGTAACCGTAACCGGACCTGCCGATCGCCGGGAACAGGATTGGCGCCGCCGGCCACCTCCCAATGACCTGCCTTGGGCAGGAGACATACCGTTGGCACAAGGCCACTATAGCGAATCACGGCCGTTCTTCGTCCAACCGCCTCTGCGATCAGTCAACCGCCGCGCTGCTCCCCGCGTCCGAGCCGCACGCACGAGCGGGAGGATTTCGAGGTGATCCAGGTCCGCAAGCGCCAGAAACGGGAAGAAGATGCAAGGACATGGCAAGCGACCGGGCGTCCGTGCCGTCGTAATCAAGTGGTGTTGGCAGGCCTACACCAACGGCGGAGCTCGCCAATTAGCGAAGGACCACTCGGCAGGGTCATACCGGCGCTTGCAGCTGTGTGGTGGCCACCGGCTGCCTGGATGCGATCAATTCGCTGTGGATGAAAAGACCAGGCCGAGCAACGGCCTCACATTGGCCGCACGCACCGGCGAGTGGTAGCAAGGGGCAGCTGTCCTGCGTTGGTGCCCCAAGGGTTGCTCGGCAACAGCTTTAGACAAGGGGATTCAAGATTGAAGGTGAGCCGTTGAAACATGTTCTTGTCATTGACGATGATGCCGCAATGCGACGCCTCATCTCCCAGTATCTCATGATGCATGCCTTGAAGGTGACCGCAGTCAACGATAGCAAGCAGTTTAACTACGTTCTATCGCATGAGCCAGTTGATCTCGTGGTTGTTGACCTCAACCTAGGCCGGGAGGATGGGCTTGCCATCGTCCGCAACCTGGCGACAAAATCGGATTTACCCATCATAGTGATCAGCGGCGACCGGCTTGATGAGGCGGAAAAAGTCGTTGCGCTTGAGCTCGGCGCAACCGATTTCATCCCCAAGCCTTTCGGGCTGCGCGAGTTCTTGGCCCGCATTCGAGTAGGGCTACGCCAGCGCATTTCCAGTCCGCGGACGAAAGATCATCGCTCATTTCGGTTCGGAGCCTGGAAGCTCAGCGTCAAGCAGCGGCGACTGATCTGTGCGGAGCGTGGCGAAGTCAAGCTTACCGCATGTGAGTTCAACCTGCTGATCGCGTTCCTGGAGAACCCCCGCAATGTCCTATCCAGAGAACGGCTTTTGCTCGCGAGCCGTGTGCGTGGAGAAGAGGTCTACGATCGAAGTATCGATGTCCTAATCTTGCGCTTGCGCCGAAAGCTGGAGGCTGATGCGGCCAATCCAAGGCTAGTCAAGACATGCCGTGGTGCAGGGTATTTCTTCGACGCTGACGTAGACGTTAGCTACGGAGGAACCTTGGCCGCGTGACAGGAGCTATTCTGGAGATTGGCTGACGAGGCTGATGAAGCGTGGCGGTGTTTTCTGGCGGCCCTTAGCTCGGCGCCTGGATGTCGGACCCAAGGCAGCATCTCGTCGATCTGGCTGGATAGGCTGTTGACGATCCTGGTGGTGAGGACGTCGGCGAGATAACCGAGTGACTCGACACCATTGAGCCTGCAGCTTTCGATCAGCGACGCAATGACTGCCCAGTCACCGCCGTTCGAGCCGGCGAAGAGCGCGTTCTTGCGGACGGATTGAGCGCTCGACGGTGTTGTTGTCGATCTCGGTGCGACTGTCGTCAACGAAGCGCGAGAGGCCTTCGCAGCGTGAGAGCGTGTAGCGGATTGCCTCGGCGACCTTGGTCTTCTGACCGATCAGGCCGAGCTTTCACGCAGCCAAGGTTCAAGATGGCGACAATAGCGCGGCTATTTTCCCGACGCGTCGCACGGCGTTCATCGGCCGATCGGCCGCGGATATCGTCCTCGATCTTATTGAGGCGGGCGATCGTCTCAGCGCCTCGCTGGCGATCGGCGAGTTCCAGGCCTACATCGCCTTCCAACAGTGCCAGTCTGATCAATTACGGCGAGAGCTACCGGTCCGGAGATCGCATCAGCCTCTCCGTCGCCAAAAGAGCTGTTCTGCTTAGCCGTCGAGCTCAACGCCCAGCGTCGGAGCGCTCTCTGCTCCTGAAGGAAGCCATGAGGTCCGCTCGGGCTTGATCGGAGGCTTGGCCGATAGACGTTGTGTTTGCGTCGCTCGGCTGCCGCCCGATGGCGAGGCTTTGCGAATTGTCAGTCCTCTGCCTTTTCGCCGGTCTCAACGGCGCTGTGTAACGTTCAGTGTTGATGATGACGCCCCCGCTGTTCACGCGGTTGCTCCTGTGCAGTGTACTCGTCAGCTTGTCCTCGGCCTCGCGCGTCTGGCCCAAGTGCCGTTCCAACGGCGCTGGCGGGACCTGTCTGGCTTGCTGCTCTTGCAAGGCGGCGTGTTGCACCTGCGACCCGGCTGCTGCCAAAGCTTCGGCGGGGCTTGCGGCAAGCTCGTGCGGCAAGCGCCCCTCTCTCAGTCGGTTTTGCAGCGCCTGCCGATCGGCGACGAGGTAGTTGAGGTGCAGCGGCAGCTGCTGGTCTGGCCGCTCTTCGTTCGCCAATCGACGAACCAGCTCGCGCGTGCCGTCCACCACGAAGACGCCGCAGTCAACAGCGTTTTTCTGCTGCGCCATGTCGGGTGTTACCAGGGTCGCGTCCAGTCTTGTAGCGAGCTTTCGTGCAGGCGCGTCGTTGTATCGCTGTTCATTTTGCTGGATGGAGTCGTAGTGATAGGCGACCGCTCTTTCCGGATCGCGGCGATCTACGAGGAGCAGCGACCAATGGGTGCCGCGGTCAATACCCACCCCATCGTTCACTGGCACGAACAGGAAGTCGGATGGGCCGGCGTTTCGATCATAAATCGACTGCAATGTGCCTCGCGCGTCTTGCTGCTCCATGTGGCGCAGCAGATGGGAGACCGACGGATCGACCAGCCGCGTCCGGGCGGCGAGCGCTGGATCAGCCTGCTGCAGCTGCTGCTCGAGGAATTCGTAATCCCTCTGGATATGTTCGTCGCCCAGCAGTTGGGTGGCCTCGAGCACCGCCCCCCGGGGGAGGTTGGACGAGCCTGACGGAAGGGCTCCGATGTGTGCATCGGAGGAGGTGGTCAGATCGACCAACGGAACGCCGAGATGGGTGTCTGAGAGCCTGGCGGTCGCTGGCAAGGCGGGTCCCGGAGCCCTTACCGATACTGCTGCCGCTCCAGCTTCCCTCATCGCACCGCGATGGAGGAGCCAAACGTCGTTGCCCCCCTCCGGCCTCCGGGCGGTGTAGCCGTGACCATTAATATCGAAGTGCCATTCCGGCTTTTCCGCATCCGGCAAGAGGCCATGGCGGTTCAAGAAAGGGAGCATCGCGTCTGGGACGCGTTGAGTCCCATGGGAGAAGCCTTTGGGGGCGGCGGATGAGACGTTTATAAAGTCCTCGATCGCAGCGGGGGGTGCCTCAGACCTTGCGGAGGGCGCCTCCGCATGCAGCCTTCCGATGTGTTCGGCCCCTGTCCCTTGAACCGGTACCCCTTCCAATGGCAATTCACCCAACTGCCGGATGGGGGGGTGCATCGGCACGCGGCCGCCTTCGCTCGGCGGCTGCTGAATGGCGATGCTTTGCGGATTATCAGTCCCCTGCCTCTCCGCCGGCCGCAACGGCGCCGTCGAATGTTCATTGTTGATGATGAACCGCTCGGGTGGCAGGAGGTTGCCCTGGTCAAGCGCATCCGGCCAGGGCCGGTGTTGGCTGACAGCTAACGCTGGCGGGGCGGCGGCCTCAACTCCGGCGTGCCCAGAGCCGGCCGCTGCCAAAGCGTCCGCCACGATCCTGTCTGACGCAGGCTTCGCATCGCGAACCCGTTCAAGCGCCAAGCGGAGAAAATCGTTGCCTGGAAACAACACCTCGGCGAATTCGATCCGCGAATCATGATCCAGCCCAGAGATCGTCTGGCCCCGCCTCTCAAGCGCCTCAGAAAATCTGCGAAGACTACGACCATAGGCAACACGGGTGCTTGGGGCCAAGCTGCTGTCACTGGTCACTTGTTCCAAGACATGCGCATCTGCCTTTGAAGGCACCGTCACTGGCCACCGGCCAGTCGCTGAATAGCCCGGCTCATGATACGCACGCAGGACGTTCAACGCCGGCCTTATATCCCTTATGTCAGTGTCTTTCGGAAAGAAGGTATTGAGGTGATCGACCAGGGATTGGTGATTTTTTAGATCAGTCGCTTGGCCACGAGCACCGAGATCATTCGCCAATCGGCGAAGCGCATTCGAGTATATTCGCAGCGTCGGCGCGCTATGGTGTTGCTGAGCCTCAGCATGGGCGATCGCCTTATCAATCACGTCCCGGTGTTCGTCGGACAAGTGGGGATAGCGGTTAGCCGGGGCACCAACAGTCGCTGAATAGCCCGGCTCATGATAGGCACGCAGGACGTTCAACGCCCTCTTCATATCATCGTTTTTCGGAAAGAAAGCATCGAGGTGATCGACCAGGGATTTGTGATCTCTTAGATCAGTCGCTTGGCCACGAGCGCCGAGATCATTTGCCAATCGGCGAAGTGCATACCTGTATTTTAGGACCGTGCTCTCGCTATATTTTTGCTGAGCCGCAGCGTGGGCGATCGCCTTATCGATAAGGTCGCGGTGTTCGTCGGACAAATGGCGATAGCCGGTGGCACGGGCGCCACTCGCGACAGGTTCGGCTCGGCGCGGCTCGGCCACGTGCTGCTCAAAACCCGCTTGCCGCGCTTGGCCAGCATCCGGCAAGGGGCCAGGGCGGTCCAAGAAAGAGAGCATCGCGTCTGGGACGCGTTGAGTCCCATGGGAGAAGCCTTTGGGGACGGCGAATGAG